>NZ_JAALAA010000009.1 GCF_011045035.1 Nocardioides turkmenicus | reverse complement strand
CCTCCCCGCCGACCCCGCCACCGACGAGCTGGCCGCCGGCACCGAGCCCGCCGAGGTCGTACGCCGCCACCCCGCCTCGCCCGCCGCCTGGGCAGCGCTCGCCACGGCCGCCAAGGAGGCCGGCGCCGAGGACGTGACGGTCTACGCCTACGCCCGTGTCGGCTACCACCGCTCGCTCGACATGCTGCGCCGCAACGGCTGGAAGGGCCACGGCCCGGTGCCGTGGGAGCACGAGCCCAACCGCGGCTTCCTCACCTCGCTGGCTCTCCTGGCCGAACAGGCCAAGGCGATCGGCGAGACCGACGAGTGGGAGCGCTGCAGCGAGTTCCTCCGCGACAGCAGCCCCACGGCGTACGACACTCTCCTGGGCTGATTACCGAATCGCGTCGGACCAGCGATTTCGCCTAGCCTTGCCCTGTGACTGAGCAGACCACCAACGCGCCAGATGCCCCCGAGGTTCAGCAGAGCCTCAACGAGCAGATGCTGGTCCGGCGCGAGAAGCGCGAGCGCCTGCTGGCCGAGGGCAAGAAGGCGTACGCCATCGAGGTCGGCCGCACGCACACGCTCGCCGAGGTGCGGGAGGCCTACGAGGACAAGCTCGAGGCCGGCGAGGAGACCCAGGACGTGGTCACCGTCGCCGGTCGGGTCATGTTCGTCCGCAACACCGGCAAGCTGGCCTTCGCGACGCTCCAGGAGGGGGTCGGCACCCGGCTCCAGGTGATGCTCTCGCTGGCCGAGGTGGGTGAGGAGTCGCTCGCGGAGTGGAAGAGCCTGGTCGACCTCGGCGACCACGTCGCCGTCACCGGCCGGGTGATCTCCTCGCGCCGCGGCGAGCTCTCCATCATGGCGAGCGAGTGGCAGATGGCCTCCAAGGCGCTGCGACCGCTGCCGGTGCTCCACAAGGAGCTCTCCGAGGAGTCGCGGGTCCGCCAGCGCTACGCCGACCTGATCGTGCGCCAGGAGGCGCGCGACATGGTGCGTACGCGCGCGAAGATCACCCAGGCGATCCGCCGCTGCCTGGAGGACGAGGGTTACCTCGAGGTCGAGACCCCGGTGCTGCAGCTCATCCACGGTGGCGCCCACGCGCGGCCGTTCAACACCCACATGAACGCGTTCGACCAGCCGATGACGCTGCGCATCGCGCTCGAGCTCAACCTCAAGAAGGCGGTCGTCGGCGGCGTCGACAAGGTCTACGAGATCGGCCGGATCTTCCGCAACGAGGGCGTCGACTCCACGCACAGCCCCGAGTTCACGATGATCGAGGCCTACCAGGCCTACGGCGACCAGTTCACGATCGCCGAGCAGATCCGGAAGATGTACCTCGCCGCCGCCGACGCGGTCGGCTCCCGCCAGGTGGAGACGGAGGCGGGCGTCATCGACCTCGACGGCGAGTGGAAGTGGCTGCCGGTCTACGAGGGTGTCTCCGAGGCCGTCGGCGTCGAGGTCACCCCCGACACCGACGTGGAGACGCTCAGGGCGCTGGCCGACAAGCACGACGTCGAGCTCGACCCGGCCTGGGACGCCGGCAAGATCGTCATGGAGCTGTGCGGCGAGCTGGTCGAGCCCCACCTGATCCAGCCGACCTTCCTGTGCGACTTCCCGGCGATCGCCCAGCCGCTGGCGCGGATCAACGACGAGGAGCCGGGCAAGGTCCTGGCCTGGGACCTGATCATCGGCGGCGTCGAGCGCGGCACCGGCTTCACCGAGCTGATCGACCCGGTCGTGCAGCGCGAGGTGCTCACCCAGCAGTCGCTCCTCGCCGCCGGCGGCGACCCCGAGGCGATGCAGCTCGACGAGGACTTTCTGCGCGCGCTGGAGTACGGTGCCCCGCCGATGGGCGGCCTCGGGCTCGGCCTGGACCGGGCGATCATGCTCTTCACCGGTGCCGGGATCCGCGAAACGATCCTCTTCCCGCTGCTCAAGCCGGAGGCATGACAACTATCTGGCACTAGAGTGCCAGACATGGAGAACGGCCGGTCACAGACGCTGATGACCGCGCTCGGGTTCGACCCGGGCGCGGCGCAGCTCTACAGTCGCCTCCTCCCGCTCAACGGGTGGCCGGTGGTGGTCGTCGCGGCGACGCTGTCGACCTCGGAGGACGAGCTGAAGGAGGAGGCCGCGCCGCTGATCGAGAGCGGCGTGATCTGCGTCAGTGAGACCCTGACGGTGCTCAGCCCGACAGCAGTGGTCGCCCACATGCTGGAGCGGGCCGCGACCAGGGCGCAGGATGCCCACGACCACCTGCTCAAGATCTCCCAGTCGGTCCCGTACGTCGCCGGCACCGCCGCACGACTCCCGGCCCCGATCGGCGAGGAGCATCCCATCGAGGGCGAGGTGATCACCACCGAGTTCACGCCGGAGACCTTCGAGCGGCTGGTCTCGGCGACCTCGGGCGACATGATGTGGCTGCGCCCGGCAGTCACCGTGCACCCCTCCGAGATGCGGTTCATCTCGGTCATCGAGGCGACGATCAAGTCGGGCCGCAGGTGTCGCGGCATCTACCCGGTGGCGGCCCTGAAGCACTCGCCCGACGTGCTGCGGATGCGCGTCGAGATCGGCGAGGAGATCCGGATCCTGCCCCGCGTCGCCACCCATCTGATGGTCGTCGGCAGCACCCACGCGATGTTCCCGGACCCGCTCGGCCCGGTGGAGCAGCCGATGATCAACGTACGCCAGCGGGGCATCGTCGAGGTGGTCACCTGCTACTTCGAGGAGCTGTGGCACCGGGCCCTCCCGGCGGCCGAGCTGGAGGACCTGCCGAACGCCGAGCGCCGGCTGCTGCTCGCCGAGCTGGCCAGCGGAGCCCAGGACGAGCAGATCGCCCGGAGGCTCGGAGTCTCGCTGCGTACGGTCCGGCGACGGGTCGCCGAGCTGCTCGAGGAGCTCGGCGCGACCTCCCGGTTCGAGGCGGGAGTCGAGGCCGCCCGGCGAGCCTGGCTGTGACGTACGGGCCGGTATTTGCTAGCGTGTGGTCGCAAGAGCCCTGGTCTTGCCAGGGTTTTTTGCTTTCTGTAGATGGATCGAGCACACACTAGATATTGGTGCGTTGAGCAGCCGCCTCCGGGCGGAGGGACTCCGTCCGGAGCGAAGGAGCAACACATGCCCGCGATCACGATCATCGGCGCCCAGTGGGGCGACGAAGGCAAGGGCAAGGCGACCGACCTTCTCGGTGAGCACGTCGACTACGTCGTGAAGTTCAACGGCGGCAACAACGCCGGCCACACCGTGGTGATCGGCAAGGAGAAGTACGCCCTCCACCTGCTGCCCAGCGGCATCCTCACCGCCGGCGTCACGCCGGTGATCGGCAACGGTGTTGTCGTCGACCTCGCCGTCCTCTTCGAGGAGCTGACCGGCCTGGAGGAGCGCGGCGTCGACATCTCCAAGCTGAAGCTGTCGGCCAGCGCCCACGTCATCGCCGACTACAACCGTCAGCTCGACAAGGTCACCGAGCGGTTCCTCGGCTCGCGCAAGATCGGCACCACCGGCCGCGGCATCGGGCCGACGTACGCCGACAAGGTCAACCGCATCGGCATCCGCGTCCAGGACCTCTTCGACGAGTCGATCCTGCGCGGCAAGGTCGAGGGTGCGCTGGAGCTGAAGAACCAGCTGCTCTCGAAGGTCTACAACCGTCGCGGCTTCACCGTCGAGGCCGTCGTCGAGGACCTGCTGTCCTACGCCGACCGGATCGCGCCGATGGTCTGCGACACCGGCCTGCTGCTCAACCAGGCGCTCGACAGGGGCGAGACCGTGCTGCTCGAGGGCGGGCAGGCGACGCTGCTCGACGTCGACCACGGCACCTACCCGTTCGTGACCTCCTCCAACGCCACCTCGGGCGGCGCCTGCACCGGCTCCGGCATCCCGCCGAACCGGATCGACCGGGTCGTCGCGATCGTGAAGGCCTACACCACACGCGTGGGCGAGGGTCCGTTCCCGACCGAGCTCTTCGACGCCTCCGGCGACTACCTGCGCGACAACGGCCACGAGTTCGGCACCACCACGGGGCGCCCGCGCCGCTGTGGCTGGTACGACGCCGTCATCGCCCGCTACGCCGCCCGCGTCAACGGCGTCACCGACTTCGTCCTCACCAAGCTCGACGTGCTCGGCGGTCTCGACGAGATCCCGGTGTGCGTGGCGTACGACGTCGACGGTGTCCGCCACGACGAGATGCCCGTCAACCAGTCCGACTTCCACCACGCCAAGCCCATCTTCGAGATGCTGCCCGGCTGGAAGGAGGACATCTCCGGGGCGCGGACGTTCAGCGACCTGCCGGCCAACGCCCAGGCGTACGTGAAGTACGTCGAGGAGATCTCCGGCGCTCCGATGTCGGTCATCGGCGTCGGCCCGGCGCGCGACGAGACGGTCATCATCAACCCGCTCGCGGGCTGAGGCGGACCCGGATCTCGACGGGCGGCGGGGCCCGATATGGTCCGCGCCATGACAAACCCTACCCCCACCCCTATCCCGTCGGCCGAGCTCTCTGACAAGAGCAAGCTGGTCGCCGGGCTGCTCGGGATCTTCCTCGGCTCGTTCGGTGCCGGTCGCTTCTACATGGGCCACACCAAGATCGGTGTGCTCCAGCTCGTCGTCTCCGTCCTCACCTGCGGTGCCGGCGGCCTCTGGGGCTTCATCGACGGCATCATCATCCTGGTCAAGGGTGGTGTGGACGGCCAGGGCCGTCCGCTGCGCGAGAACTGAGGCTGATCCAGCTGCCACACGAACACGGGCGTCGTCCTCCGGGGCGGCGCCCGTGTTCGCTCCGGTCTGATCGGGTCTGACGCCGACCATCTAGAGTTCCGGTGTGACTACTCGCAAGATCCTCGTCGTCGGCACCGGTGGCCGCGAGCACGCGCTCGCGCTGAAGCTCTCCCAGGAGGGGAACGAGGTGTACGCCGCGCCCGGCAACCCCGGGATCGCTGCGTTCGCCACGCTGCGGGACGTGGACATCATGTCCGGCCCCGCGATCGCCGCCCTGGCCGGTGAGCTGGGCGTCGACCTGGTCGTCGTCGGGCCCGAGGCGCCGCTGGTGGCCGGCGTCGCCGACACGGTCCGTGAGGCGGGGATCGCGGTCTTCGGCCCGTCGGAGGCTGCCGCGCAGCTCGAGGGGTCGAAGGCGTTCTCCAAGGACGTGATGTCCGCCGCCGGTGTGCCGACCGCGGGCTCGCGCGTGGCGACCACGCCCGAGGAGGCGGCCGCCGCGCTGGACGAGTTCGGCGCTCCGTACGTCGTCAAGGACGACGCGCTCGCCGCGGGCAAGGGCGTCGTCGTGACGCGTGACCGCGAGGAGGCGCTGGCTCACGCGGCCGCCTGCGAGCGGGTCGTCATCGAGGAGTTCCTCGACGGCCCCGAGGTCTCCCTGTTCGCGATCTGCGACGGCACCCGCGCGTACGCCCTGCAGCCGGCGCAGGACTTCAAGCGGATCTTCGACGGCGGCAAGGGCGGCAACACCGGCGGGATGGGTGCCTACTCGCCGCTGCCGTGGGCGCAGCCGGACCTGGCCGAGGTCGTGCTGGAGACCGTCGTCCAGCCGACCCTGGCCGAGATGGAGAAGCGCGGCGCCCCGTTCGTCGGGTGCCTCTACGTCGGGCTCTCGCTGACCGCCAAGGGCCCGAAGGTGATCGAGTTCAACTGCCGCTTCGGCGACCCCGACTCGCAGCCGGTGCTCGCGCTCCTGGAGTCCTCGCTGGGCGACCTGCTGTTCGCGGCCGCCACCGGCGCGCTCGACACGGTCGAGGCGCCGACCTTCTCCGACGGCGCCTCGGTGACGGTCGTGCTGGCCTCGGCCGGCTACCCGGAGTCCTCCTCGAAGGGCGACGTCATCACCGGCGTCGGCAACGCCAACTCGATCAACGACGTGGACGTGATCCACGCCGGCACCGCCATCGTCGACGCCTCCACGCCGGAGGAGCCCGACCACCGCCACCTGGTCACCGCGGGCGGCCGCGTCCTGGCGGTCCGCGCGACGGGCTACGACATCGACGACGCGCGCTCGCGGGCGTACGCAGCCGCCGACCTGATCACCTTCGACGGTCTCCAGCGGCGCTCCGACATCGCGGCCGAGCCGCTCGGTGTCGTCGAGGGCGCCTCGCTGCTTTGAGCGTCGGCGTAGTCTGCCGAGCATGACCTGGGTCGTGTTCGGCGTCGCCGTCGTTGTCGTGCTCGGCCTGCTGATCGCAGCCTGCAACAAGGCCCTGCGCTCCTCGCGCCGTGGCGTCTCCGCCGGGATCGGCGACGGCCTCGGCAACTTCATCGACGTCTTCGACCCGGGCAACGCCCGCGCCGCGCGCGACCTGAAGGAGCAGGACAACGTCGGCCACGTCATCCCGTCGCCCGACGGCGACGACCCGCCTCACGGGGTCGACCTGAAGGCCGGGCGCGTCCATCCGGCGGGCGTGACCCAAGGCAGGATAGTGCTCAAATGAGCACTATCCTGCTCAGTCCTCCGCGGGTGGTGTGACCGCCTCGTCAGGGCGGTGCTGGATGACGTCCTCGTAGTAGGACTCGGCGGCGTTGATGAGCTTGACCCACTCTCCGGCGAACTGGGAGAGCACCCAGCGGTGCTCCAGGATCTCGTGGAACATCTGCGCCGGGGTGAGCTTGGCGGCGGCGCCGGGAGGGCGCATCGCGACGATGGGCTCGTAGATCTCGCGCAGCCAGCGGCCGGCGGCGACCTCGATCGGCTGGTCGCCGAGCTCGCGGGTGGCGCGGTAGGCGGAGATGTCGTTGAGGATCCGTCGTGCCTGGGCGTCCTGGACGTCGAGCCCGGTCAGCGCGCGCAGCTCGCGACGGTGGTGGCCGAGCTCGACCACCCGCGGGCGCAACGCCACCGTGTCGCCGTCCTCGCTGGTGGTGATGTCGAGCTCCTCCACGTCGAAGCCGAGGTCGTGGAGGCGCTCGATGCGCTGCTCGATGTGCCACATCTCCTCGGCGGAGAAGACCTGCTCCTCGGTGAGCTCGCGCCACAGCGCGTCGTAGCGGGTCTGCAGCCGCTCGACGATCGCGTCGATCGGGAAGGCCTCCGGCAGCGAGTCGCTCGCCTGCAGGTCGAGCAGCTCGCCGTAGATGTTCTGGTAGGCGACGTCGAGGTCGTACTCGCGGAGCCGGTCGGAGAGCTCGGGCTTCAGCTCCCCGGTCTCGGCGTCGACCAGGTAGGCGGCGAACCCGTTCGCGTCGCGGACGAAGAGGACGTTCGACAAGGAGACGTCGCCCCAGTAGAAGCCGGCCAGGTGGAGGCGTACGAGCAGGACGACGAGGGCGTCGATCAGGCTGGGGAGCCGGTCCGCGGCCAGGCCCCGCTCGAACAGGGCGCGGTAGGGGAGCGAGTAGGTGAGGTGCTCGGTCATCAGCGCCGCGTTGAGATCGTTGCCGTCGTGGTCCTTGCGGCCGGTGACGACGCTCTTGGCGACCACCGTCGGCAGGCCGAGACGCTGCAACTCGCGCAGCATGTTGTACTCCCGCCGGGCGATGTCGGCCTGGGTCTCCTTGACCGCGTAGACGTGGTTGCGCACGCGCACGATGCGTACGACGTGTCGGCTCAGGCCACGGGTCAGCGGCACCACGACGTCGTCCGGCCAGTCCTCCAGGGCCCGGGACCAGGGCAGGGTGTAGATCGCCGGGTCCGGCCGGCTGGCGAGGATCTGCAAGGCCATACCGCCACGTTAGTGGGGAACTCGTCGAACATGGGAGAATGTCCGCCGTGACTGTGGTGCCCAACGTCCTCGCCAACCGCTATGCCGCGGCCGACCTCGCCGGGATCTGGAGTCCCGAGCACAAGATCGTGCTGGAGCGCCAGCTCTGGATCGCGGTGCTCAAGGCTCAGAAGGATCTCGGCATCGACGTCCCCGACGGGGTCGTGGAGGCGTACGAGAAGGTCGTGGAGGACGTCGACCTCGACTCGATCGCGGCCCGGGAGCGGGTGACCCGCCACGACGTGAAGGCGCGGATCGAGGAGTTCGCCGCGCTCGCCGGCCACGAGCACATCCACAAGGGCATGACCAGCCGCGACCTCACCGAGAACGTCGAGCAGCTCCAGGTGCTCTCCTCGCTGAAGGTGATCCGTGACCGTGCCGTCGCCACCCTGGCCCGCCTGGCGCGGCTCGCGACCGAGCACGAGACCACCGTCATGGCCGGTCGTAGCCACAACGTCGCCGCCCAGGCGACGACGCTGGGCAAGCGGTTCGCGACCGTCGCCGACGAGATGCTCGTCGGCCTCCAGCGGGTCGAGGAGCTCATCGACCGCTACCCGCTGCGCGGGATCAAGGGTCCGATGGGCACCGCCCAGGACATGCTCGACCTGCTCGACGGCGACGCCGGCAAGCTCGCCGTGCTGGAGGAGCGGGTGGCGGCCCACCTCGGCTTCGACAACGTCTTCACCAGCGTGGGCCAGGTCTACCCGCGCTCGCTCGACTTCGACGCCGTCTCGGCGCTGGTCCAGCTGGTCTCCGGCCCCTCCAACCTGTCGACCACGATCCGGCTGATGGCCGGCAACGAGCTGGTCACCGAGGGCTTCAAGGAGGGCCAGGTCGGCTCGAGCGCGATGCCCCACAAGATGAACTCGCGCTCCACCGAGCGGGTCAACGGCCTCTCCGTCGTGCTCCGCGGCTACCTCTCGATGATCTCCGAGCTGGCCGGCGACCAGTGGAACGAGGGCGACGTCTCCGACTCGGTCGTGCGCCGCGTCGCGCTCCCGGACGCCTTCTTCGCCGCCGACGGGCTCTTCCAGACCTTCCTCACCGTGCTCGACGAGTTCGGTGCCTTCCCCGCGGTGATCCAGCGTGAGCTCGACCGCTACCTGCCGTTCCTGGCGACCACCAAGGTCCTGATGGCGGCCGTCCGCAACGGCGTCGGCCGCGAGGAGGCCCACGAGGCGATCAAGGAGGCCGCCGTCGGCACCGCGCTGTCGATGCGCAAGGGCCAGGCCGAGAACGACGTCTTCGCCAAGCTCGGCGCCGACCCGCGCCTCGGCCTGACCGAGGAGCAGATCCAGTCGCTCGTGGCCGAGCCGATCGAGTTCACCGGTGCCGCGGTCGCGCAGGTCCAGGAGGTCGTACGCCGCGTGGAGGCCGTGACCGCCCGCCACCCCGAGGCCGCGGCCTACACGCCGGGGGAGATCCTCTGAGCCCCGTCATCACCGTCGCGGCGGTCGTCTTCCGCGACGGTGAAGGCCGGATGCTGACCGTCCGCAAGAAGGGCACCGCGAGCTTCATGCTCCCCGGCGGGAAGCTGGAGCCGGGAGAGTCGGCCGCGCAGGCGGCCGTCCGCGAGGTCGCGGAGGAGCTCGGCGTACGTCTTCGGGTCGAGGACCTCACCCCCCTCGGGGAGTTCGAGGCCGACGCGGCCAACGAGCCGGGCCACGTGGTCCGCTCGACGGTCTTCACCTGGGCCGGTGAGGTGACGCCGGACGCGGCCGCGGAGATCGCGGAGCTGCGCTGGGCGACGCTCGCGGAGATCGCCGAGGGCGTCCACTTCGCCCCGCTGACCAGGGAGTACGTCGTCCCGGCTCTCCAGCCCGCCTGATCCTCGGCGCCGGGCGACCGAGCGGTGTCAGACTGTCGGTATGCCCGGGTACTTCGCCGCCGACTCGATGGTCGTCCGTGCGATGCGCCAGCGCGCCGTCGGGCTGACCTGGGGGCAGCGGGCGCTGGTGCTCGGCGGTCTGCACCCGCGGCTCTTCGTCGGCACCGCACAGCACACCGTGCACCGGTCGACCCCCTACACCCGGCTCGCGCTGACCGCCAGGCTGATGGAGACGGTCTTCCTCGGCTCCCGCGAGGAGGCCGACCGGGCGCTGGCGTTCACCGCGCGTCGTCATGCTCCCGTCGACGGGACCATGGAGGTCGACGGCGGCCCCGCTCACCCCGCCGGCTCGCACTACTCGGCCACCGACCCCGGGCTGATGTGGTGGACGGCGGCGTTCGCGCTGGACTCGGTCGAGTTCATGTACGACGCCCTGGTTCGCCCGCTGCGCCCGCCTGAGCGTGAGGAGCTCTTCGACGGGTTCGTGACCTGGGCCGGCCTCTTCGGCATGCCCGCCTCGGCCGCACCGGCGTCGTACCCCGACTTCCGCCGCCGCTTCGACGCCTGGCTCTCTTCGGACGAGCCGTATCTCGTCGACGAGGCGCGGCTGGTCGGCCGCCACATCGCCGGCACCGCGGGCTACCACCTACCCGGCGGGCCGCCGGCCAACGAGACGCTCCGCACCGTGGTCCAGGGCAGCCTCCCGCCGATCGTCCGCGAGCACTACGGCATCCCGTGGTCGGCCGCGGACGAGACGCGATGGCGGGCCGTACGCACGGCCAGCCGCCTCGCCCACGGCCGTCTCTCGCTCCTCGGGTCCACGCCGCTGCTGCGCGGGCGGAGCGAGCACTTCTACAAGGTCGTCCAGCGGGGTGAGCAGTCCTTGGTGCGCCGGGGCGGCGTCAGCATCCCCGGCGTCTCCGACGTCACCTCGGCCTGAGGTCGGCGTCAGGCCGGCTTGACGTCCAGCACGACCTCGAACTCCAGCAGGTCGGCGCCGGTGGAGACCGGCTTGCGCGGCGCCTCGCCCGGCGGGGTCGCGTGGGCGGCGCGGGCATCTCCGTCGCGCCAGGCCGCGAAGGACTCCTCGGAGTCCCAGTGGGTGACCACGAAGTAACGGTCGTCGCCGGCGACCGGGCGGAGCAGCTGGAAGCCGAGGAAGCCCGGGGACTTCTCGACCGCCCCGGCACGCGCCGCGAACCGCTTCTCGAGCTCCGCGCCGGCGCCCTCCGGAACCTGGATTGCATTGATCTTCACCACAGACATGCCGCAAACCTATGCGAGGGCTGGGGACGCGGCGTACGTGCCTGCGACGATGGACGGCATGTCCGATCCGGTAACCGTGACCATCGCCCGTCGAGTCTCCGTGGAGCGCCGCGACGAGATGGTCGCCTGGATGCAGGCCGGGATTCGGCTGGCCAGCGAGTTCCCCGGCTTCCTCGGCGCCGGCTGGGTGCGGCCGGCACCCGACTCCGACCAGTGGCACCTGCTCTACCGCTTCGACTCCCACGAGACCCTCGGCCGCTGGGACAACAGCCGCCAGCGCGGCTGGTGGCTGGGTGCCGGCGAGCCGTTCGTGGAGGAGACCCGGATCGAGCGGCGCACCGGCATCGAGGGCTGGTTCGACCCGCCCAGCACCTACGACGTCGAGCAGGTCTCCGGGGTCGCGACCGCTCCGCCGCGGTGGAAGCAGACGATCACGATCTTCCTGATGTTCTACCCGGTCAGCCTGCTCGCCAACTGGCTGCTCGGGCCGCTCGTCGACGGCTGGGCGCTGCCGCTCAAGGTGCTCGGCGTGATGGCCGTGACGCTGCCGTTCATGACGTACTTCGGGCTGCCGTGGATCACCCGCAACATGGAGTGGTTCCTGCACGGGCGCCCGGCGCCCTGGCGCCGCTAGACCTTCGCGTTGCCGTCCTCGGCGGAGAGGACGGCGTCGAGGAGGCCCGGGAACCGCGCGTCGAGATCCTCGCGGCGCAGCGAGAGGCGCCGGGCCCGGCCGTTGGCCTCGTTGCGGACCACCCCGGACGTACGCAGCACCTTCATCAGGTGCGACTTGGTCGACTTCGGCACGTCCGGGTTGCTCAGGTGGCACTCCGCCATGTCGAGGGGGCCGTCGACCAGCTGGCGGGCGATCGCCAGACGCTCGGGGTCGCTGAGCGCGAAGAGCACGGACGTCAGTGAGATCTCCGACCGATCGGGATGCGGAAGGTCCGGGGAAGAACTCATAGTTCGATAATAGTTGCACAGTCGTCGGAAGGCGCGTACGCTCCCAAAAGGTTCGAAATAATTCGAACGATGGATGGAGTGGTGATGTCGGCAGAGGTGATGAGCGGGACGACGACGGACGTCGTCTCGAAGCGGCGGCTCGGTGCCGGAGTGGCGCTCGGGGCGGTCGTGCTGATGATGGCCGGAGCCAGTGCGCCCTCGCCCTTCTATCCCGACCTCCAGGTCGGCCTCGGCCTGCAGCCCTGGGTGATGACGGCGGTCTTCGCGGTCTACGCGGTGGCGCTGCTCGGCACGCTCCTGGTGTTCGGCTCGGTCTCCGACCATGTCGGTCGTCGCCCGGTGGTGACGGTCGGGTTCGTGCTGCTGGCGGCGAGCTTCGCGCTTTTCCGAAGTGCCGATGCGGCCGCCGCCCTCTTCGAGGCGCGCATCCTGCAGGGCGTCGCCAGCGGCCTGCTGCTCTCCACCCTGTCCGCTGCGGTGGCTGACTTCGAGCGGCCGTCGCGGCCCGGTTCGGCGGCGGTGGTCAACGCGGTCGCGCCGATGGTCGGCCTGGCCGTCGGCGCCGTCGTCGCCGGTGTGGTCCTGCAGCTGAGCGGCGACGCACAGGTCATCGTGTTCGACGCCCTCGTCGTGCTGTCCCTCATGCTCGCGACGGGCGTGTGGCTCGCTCCGGAGACGGCCCCTCGCCACGACGGCCTGCTCGCCTCGCTGCGTCCGCGGGTCGCCGTGCCGCCCGCGATCAGGGGCCTGCTCGCCAGCAGCGCCCCGGCGATCTTCGCCGGCTGGGCCACCGGCGGGCTCTTCCTCTCTCTCGGCGCCGCGATCGTACGCACGGAGCTGGGTGCCGACAGCCACGTCCTCCAGGGGCTCGCGATCGGAGCCCTCGCCGGAGCCGGGGCGGTGGCTGCGTACGTCTTCCGGAACCGCTCCGCGCGGGCGACGACCCTCTACGGCACGGCCGCGCTCGCCGTCGGCACCGTGCTCAGCCTGCTCGCCCTGCTGTCCGGCTCGTCGACGGCCTACCTCGTCGCCGTGGTCGTGGCGGGCACCGGCTTCGGCACCGCCTTCTTCGGCATCCTGCGCTCGATCATGCCGCTCCTTCCCGCCCACGAGAGGGCCGAGGTCTTCGCGGTGATCTTCATCGTGTCCTATCTGGCCTTCGGTGTCCCCGCCGTCGTCGCCGGGCTGCTGACGCCGGAGATCGGTCTCGCGGCCACGACCTACATCTACGGCGCCGTCGTGGTGCTGCTCTCCGCGACCGCCGGGCTGCTGCGCTGGCGCAGCAGCCACTGATCCGGGCACCCCCGTCAGGGGTGGGCGATCGCCCCGCCGCCCTTCCGATCCTGGTACGCCGCCGAGAGCTCGTCGTAGGTCCGGCTGATCCGGGCGAGCTGCTCGGGATCGGCCAGCGGGGCGAGAGCGGTGCTGGTGAAGTAGGCGTTGGTGCGGTTGTAGAGGTCGCGCCCCGGGTCGACCTCGTCGCGGTCGGGGTCCGGGACGGCGTAGACGCCGCGCAGGATCGCCAGGTCGTAGGGGATCGCGAAGGAGTCGGCCGAGTCCTGGTGGCTGAAGAGGTAGGCGAACTCGGGGATCCCGGACCAGGCCACCCCCGACAGGCACAGCGAGCACGGCTCGTGGGTCGCCAGCAGCAGCGAGTCGGCGGGGGCCGGCCGGTCGTCGGCCGGCAGCTCGAAGAAGCGCTTGATGGCATGGATCTCGCCGTGCCACAGCGGGTTCTCGGTCTCGTTGTTGGTCTCGGCCACCACCACGGACAGGTCCGCGCGGCGCAGGATCGCGGCCCCGAAGATCTTGTTGCCTGCGGCCACGCCGGCACGGGTCAGCGGGACGATCTCCTGCTCGATGACGTCCAGCAGGCGGCGTACGTCCGTCTCGTCGAACCGGACCTCCGGCGGCATCAGATCAGGGCCTCGCCGCCGTGGGTGGCGAGCTTGCGGGCGACCTCGGCGAGATCGGCGCGCCAGACGTCCGCGGGGCCGGGCGGGAGGATGTCGTCCCAGTCGGGGGAGAAGCTGCCGCGGAGGGAGAGCAGGTCCTTCGGCCGGGCCAGGAACCACATGTGCAGGTGCTCGGCGCCGTCGCCGATACGCATCGCGTGGCAGCGGGCGATGTTGGGCAGGCTCTCCACGATCCGGGCGATCCGCACGGTGAGGACCCCGAACTCCGCCGCCTGGTGCTCGTCGAGGTCGGGCAGGTCGTAGTGCTCGATCGGCTCGAGCACCAGCACCAGCGGGAGCCCGGACTGCTTCAGGTGCTTCACCCGCCAGCGCTCGTCCTGCCAGATCACGCCGGGCAGATCGGCGCCGCACAGGCTGCAGTCGACACCGTCCTCGCCCGCGCGCGGCTCCTCGGGGGAGGGCGGCGCGAGTGGCTTGGGGGCGATCGCGCCGTCACGTACGACCCACGGGAAGACGTCCCACTCGGTGATGCTCGGCGCGGGCAGGTCACCGCCGGCCTGGACGCGGGCGTAGATCTGATCAGCTGTCTCGGCCATGGCTCGACACCATGCCATAGCGAGCGGCGCTGTAACACGCTGTTCGTGGGACTATCCGGTCGTTCCGATAGGGCGAGTAGTTCCACGAACGACGTGTTACAGCGCCGAACCGCCGCGGCGCGGATATACATAGTCGAGTGAGTGACTTGACTAAGATGTGTCCATGACCACCGGTGTGCTTCCGTCCCTCCCGTCCTACGACGGTGCCGAGCTCGTGATCCCGGCGCCCGGCGAGGGCCCGGGCAACTGGGCCGGCGCCGCGAGCGCGGTCCTGGTCGACGGCGTGTTCTGGCTGACCTGGCGCAATCGGCGCCCGCTCTCCGACGGTCGCGGCGTGACGGTCACCGTCGCCCGGTCGACCGACGGGGTGCGGTTCGAGACGGTGACCGAGGTGCACCGCGACCAGTTCGGCTGCGAGTCGCTGGAGCGGCCGGTGCTGGTGCCGCTGCCCGAGGGCGGCTGGCGGCTCTACCTCTCCTGCGCCACCTGGGACTCCAAGCACTGGTGGGTCGACAGCCTCACCGCCGAGACGGTCGACGGGCTCCCGGAGGGCCGGCGCCAGGTCGTCCATCCCGGCAGCGACACCGTCGCGGTCAAGGACCCGGTGATCGCGATCGACCCGGTGACCCAGACCTGGCAGATGTGGCTGTGCTGCCACCCGCTCACCGAGCCGGGCCACGAGGACCGGATGACGACCCGCTACCTCACGTCGACCGACGGCCTGGAGTGGCACGACGACGGTGAGGTCCTCGCCGGTCGACCGGGCCGCTGGGACGCCCGCGGCGCCCGGGTGACCACGGTCGTCTCTCACGACCCGCTCGTCGTCCTCTACGACGGCCGTGCCGACGCCGAGTCGAACTGGTACGAGACCACCGGCATCGCCCGCTGGGACGGCACCCGCCTGGTCGCCGACCCCGACGCCGCCCCGGTCACCAGCCCCCACTCCGACGGTGCGTTCCGCTACGCCAGCGCGGTGCCGCTGCCCGACGGCCGGATCCGCTACTACGTGGAGGCGGCCCGCGAGGACGGCGCCCACGACCTGATCACGCTGGTCCGCTGATCCTCTCGGTCCGTTCCTGGAACGACCCGCGGCTCGCGGTGGAGAGCCAGTCGGAGAAGTCCTGGCCGCTCACCTTGGTCAGCAGCTCGATGTCCTCGGCGAACGCCGGCAGGAGCTGCTCGCGCTGCTCCGGCGTCAGCCGGGGTCGGTGGTGGTCGCCCGGTCCGGCGAGCTGGCGCAGCAGCGGCGGATAGGTCCGCCGCCAGACCTCCGGCGGCGCGAACTGGGCGAGCCAGGCACCGCCCCTGACCACAGGACCGAGCACCTTCGGGCGCCAGCCCGGTTCGACGTACGTCCTGCTGTTGTCCTTCGGGATGTGGTCGACGTGACCCTGCTCGATGCCGAGGAAACGGCAGGCGCGGTCGACGGTCGCGGCCGGCTCGTCGACGATGTCGCGGTAGCGGACCACCAGGACCCGGTCCTCGCCGACCAGCCCGTAGAGGTGGTCGAGCTGCCGGCCGTAGAGGCCGAGCTCGCGGTAGCGCCAGAACGGCGCCCAGCCGTCGTGGGCGCGCTGGTCCTGGAGTCGGAACGCGGTGGGGAAGTCGGCGACGGGCTCGAGACCGTCGCACCACAGGTGCATCCAGTTGGAGTAGGCACGGTCGATCGGGTCGCGCACGACCGCGATCAGCCTCACCTCCGGGAGCTCCTTCGCGATCCGCCGCTGCGCGCTGGTGGACCAGAGGTAGAACGGCGTGCTCTCGCCCCGCACCGCGTGCTCGGGCGCGGCAGCGAAGAGCCGGTCGTAGTCCGTACGCCGCCACACCCACTCCTGCTGGGAGTGCTTGTCGCCCGGCCCGCGCCAGTGCGGCGGGGGCGCGTCGTCGCAGAGCCAGTACTTCGGTTCCTTCGGTGTCGTGGCGAACACCTGTGGGTGCGTCGCGAGCGCCGAGTGCAGCGCCGTGGTCCCGGCCTTCGGTGCCCCGATGATCAAGAAGTCTGGCTGTGGTCGTCGCTCCATGGGCGGCCCTCCCGCTTAAGTTGCTCGAAACAGTCTACTTAAGCGAGAAACGGTTCGGGAGAAGAATCTCTTAGGCTGATCCCGTGGCTGAACTCAACATCCCTCCGGCGCCGGCGATCCCGGGCGCGAAGCACCTCCACTCCGGCAAGGTGCGCGACCTCTACGAGCTGGAGGAGGGTCCGTACGCCGGCCAGCTCCTGATGGTCGCCAGCGACCGCATCTCGGCCTTCGACCACGTCTTCGACACGGTCATCCCGGACAAGGGCGAGATCCTCACGAAGCTGTCGCTGTGGTGGTTCGAGCAGTTCGAGGACCTGGTGCCGACCCACGTCATCTCGACCGACGTCCCGGCGTCCGTCGAAGGGCGTGCGGTGATCGCCCAGAAGCTCCACATGCTGCCCGTCGAGTGCGTCGCCCGCGGCTACCTGACCGGCTCCGGCCTGCGTGAGTACGAGGCCACCGGTGAGGTCTGCGGCATCCGCCTGCCCGCGGGCCTGGTCGACGGTTCCCGGCTCACCCCGCCGATCTTCACCCCGGCCACCAAGGCCGAGCTCGGCGACCACGACGAGAACGTCACCTACGAATACATCTCCCGGCTGATCGGCGAGGACGACGCCGCCGCGGTGCGCCGGCTGACCCTTGCCGTCTACCAGCGCGCCGACGAGATCGCCCGCGGCAGCGGCCTGATCCTGGCCGACACGAAGTTCGAGTTCGGCGTACGCCAGGACGATCTCGGCATCCGCACGATCGTGCTCGCCGACGAGGTCCTCACTCCGGACTCCTCCCGCTACTGGGACGCGGCGCAGTGGCACCCGGGTTCCGCGATCCCCAGCTTCGACAAGGACGTGATCCGCCGCTGGCTGCTCTCGCCCGAGTCCGGCTGGGACCGGGCCGCCGGTGGTCCGCCGCCGGAGCTGCCCGAGGAGATCGTCGCGCGCACGCGGGCGAAGTACGTCGAGGCGTACGAGAAGCTCACCGGCCACCGCTTCTGACGAACCGCAGGCAAAGTTTCAGGGACGCGTGTCGCACTAAAGTCGAGACTCTGTTTCCTGGGGTCCTACTTGCGGGTAGGTTGTGACGCGTAACACGCACACCACTGGAGGCCAAGTGTCCACGTACAACCTCGCTTCGCTGCTCGAAGACTCCGCGGCGAACTATCCCGAGCGCACCGCGATCGTGCTGGGGGACATCCGTCTGAACTACGCCCAAGTCAACGGAGCCGCCAACCAGGTCGCGAACCTGCTGGCGAGCAAGGGCATCGGCGCGGGCGACCGGGTCGCCCTGATGAGCCCGAACCTGCCCTACTTCACGATGGTCTACTTCGGCATCCTCAAGGCCGGGGCCACCGTGGTGCCGCTCAACGTGCTGCTCAAGGGCCGCGAGGTGGCCTACCACCTCCAGGACTCCGACGCGAAGGCCCTCTTCGCCTTCGAGGGCACGCCGGAGCTCGCCATCGGCGCCGAGGCGCACGCGGGTGCGCAGGAGGCCGGGATCGAGCACTTCTTCCTGATCACCGCCGACCCGACCGCGGCCTCGCCGATCGAGGGTGTCACCACGCTGGGCCAGGGGATCGGCACCCAGCCGCCGACCTTCGACACCGTGGCCACCGACGAGGACGACACCGCGGTCATCCTCTACACCTCCGGCACCACCGGGCAGCCCAAGGGCGCCGAGCTGCGTCACCGCAACATGCGCGACAACGCGCTGGCCGGTGCCGACCTCTTCGGTGCCTCCGCCGACCGGCCCGACACCTACCTGGCCGTGCTGCCGCTCTTCCATGCCTTCGGTCAGACCGTCGTGCAGAACGGCGCGATCGCCTTCGGCGGCACCGTCGTGCTGCTGCCCCGCTTCGACGCGGCGGCCGCGCTGGCGACGATGCTCAAGGAGAGCGTGACATTCTTCGCCGGCGTGCCGACGATGTACTGGGGCCTCCTCGGCGCCCTCTCCGAGGACACCGACGTCGCCACCCTCGCCAAGAACCTGCGCGTCGCCGCCGCCGGTGGCTCGGCCCTCCCGGTCGAGATCCACAAGGAGTTCGAGAAGCGTTTCGGCGTGACCATCCTGGAGGGCTACGGCCTCTCCGAGACCTCCCCGGTCGCCTCCTTCTCGGAGTACGGCCAGCCCGTACGCCCCGGCTCGATCGGCATCCCGATCCCCGGTGTCGAGATGAAGCTCATCGAGCCCGCCTCCTGGGACGAGATCGAGTGGACCCCCGACGCGATCGGCGAGATCGCGATCAAGGGCCACAACATCTTCAAGGGCTACTACAACCGCCCCGAGGCGACCGCCGAGGTGCTCACCGAGGACGGCTGGTTCCGCTCCGGCGACCTCGCCAAGCGCGACGAGGACGGCTGGTACTACATCGTCGACCGCGCCAAGGAGCTCATCATCCGCGGCGGCTTCAACGTCTACCCGCGCGAGATCGAAGAGGTCCTGCTCACCCACCCGGCGGTCTCGCTGGCCGCCGTCATCGGCGTCCCGCACGACTCCCACGGCGAGGAGATCAAGGCCGTCCTCGTGCTCAAGCCCGGCGCCTCCGCCACGCCCGAGGAGATCGTCGAGTGGAGCAAGAACCAGATGGCGGCCTACAAGTATCCGCGCATCGTCGAGATCGTCGACGCCCTCCCCATGACCGCCACCGGCAAGATCCTCAAGCGCGAGCTCAAGTAGGACATCCCGTACGCCGGCAGGCGCTGTAGCTCGAAGATCGCAGTCACGTGGTGGCTGCGATCTTCGAGTTTGTGGGGTTGGCCGGTCGTTCTCGGGATAGGACTGTCCTATGGCCGACTCGGGGGACGCGAAGCAGCTGTTCGATCACGAAGGGATGGTGCGGCTGCGCGATGACGTCCAGGGCGGGGTCATCTCGAGGAGACAGCTGCGCGAGCTGCACGCCCAGGACCACGACATCCGTCGCCTCGTACGCAACCGTGAGCTCACCGCTATCCACCCTGGCGTCTTCGTCAGTCACACCGGCAACCCGACGTGGGGCCAGCGTGCCTGGGCGGCGGTGCTGGCCTGCTGGCCGGCGGCTCTGACGGGGCGGTCGGCGCTGCCGAAGCCTCCGGAGCGAGGCCCGATCGAGGTGATGGTCCCGACGAGTCGCACCGTACGTGCACCTGAGGGGGTGATCGTCCGGCGTCGTGCTCGTTTCGACGGATACATCGACTGGGCGGCCTACCCGCCGCGACAGGAGATCGCGGAAGCGGCGATCGATGCGGCCGCGGAGGCGGCCGACGTCAACGAGGCATTTGCGATGCTCGCCGACCTGGTGCAGACCAACGCGCTGCGGGCGGCGGCGTTGGTCGAGGCTCTCGGGCATCGCCGACGGTTGCGCGATCGGCGTCTCCTCGGCGAGCTGCTCGAGGATCTCAAGGCCGGCGCGTGCTCGGTGCTCGAGCGCGAGTACCTCAGGCGCGTCGAGCGTGCCCATGGGTTGCCGGCGGGCGAGCGCCAGGTCGCCGACTCGGTCGCGGGATCCGCTGTCGAGCGCGACGTCACCTATGCCGCGTACGGTCTGGTCGTCGAGCTCGACGGTCGCGCCTTCCATGGCAATGCTGCGTCGCGCGACGCCGATCACGCTCGCGACCTGGACGCGGCGGCTGTGCGGCGTCTGCGGACCGTCCGGATCACCTACGGGCAGGTGCTCGCTGATCCGTGTCGGACTGCCGCCCGTATCGGCGACCTGCTGAGGCTCGGCGGTTGGGAGGGCCGGATTCGCTCGTGCGCGGCGTGTGCGGATGCATGAGGTCGAAGATCGCAGTCCCCTGGTGGCTGCGAACTTCGACCTAGCTCGTCCGGAAGGTGAGCATCGGGCGGGAGGTGGCGCCGACGGCCGCGAGTGCGAGCAGGCAGGTGATGCCGCCGCTGACCAGGGCGAACGAGCCCGAGGTGAGCTGGGCGACGGCGCCGCCGCGGAGGTTGCCGAGCTCGGGTCCGCCGGTGCCGACGATCATCTCGATCGCGGCGGTGCGGCCGCGTAGGTCGTCGGGCACCGCCAGCTGGATGAGCGTGCCGCGGGTGACGACGCTGACCGAGTCGGCCGCGCCAGCGACGGCGAGGAGGGCGAGACAGAGCCACGGCGAGGTGACCAGCCCGACGGCACCGATGCTGACGCCCCACACCGCGGCGGCGGCGATCGTGATCACGCCCGGCCGGCTGCGGCGGGTGAACGAGCCCGAGACGAGAGACGCCGCGACACCGCCGACCGCGATCGCGGTGAGGAACAGCCCGAGCGTACGCGGATCGCCGCCGAACCTCTCCTCGTTGACCAGCGGGAACAGGCTCACCGGCATGGCCAGGAGGGTCGCCGCCAGGTCGACGAGGAGCACGCCGCGTACGACCGGTTGGGTGACGGCGAAGCGCAGGCCTTCGAGGGCCCCGCCGCCGCTCGTCCTGGTAGCGGGAGCCAGGGCCGGGAGACCAACGACCCCGAGGAAGCCGGCGGCGAAGGAGGCGGCATCGACGGCGTACGCGATCTCGAGGCCGGCGTAGCCGATGATCAGGCCGCCCAGCGCCGGACCCAGCAGCATCGAGCCCTGGAAGCTCAGCCGGTTGAGGGCGAGGCCGGCGGCGACCTGGTCTGTGGGGAGCAGGCGCGGGATCACGCCCATGCTCGCGGGCGCGGCGATGGAGGCGACCGCGGCGAGGAGCGCGACCAGCGCCAGGACGAACCCGACCGATGCGGGTGAGGTGCCGAGCCAGGCGGACTGGGCGACCAGCAGCAGCGCCAGCACGAGCTGGACGACGGTCGTGGCCATCAGGATCGAGCGGCGGTCGGCCCGGTCCGCCACGGAGCCGCCCCAGAGTCCGATGGTGAGCAACGGGACCAGCTGGGCGAGAGCCACGCTGCCGGACCAGAACGGGCTGTGAGTCGCCTCCCAGACCTGGTACATCACCGCGACGCCGGTGATCTGCCCACCGAGCCCAGAGACCGCCCGACCGAGGAAGAAGCGTCGGAAGGCGGGTGATGTACGCAACGGCGTGATGTCGATCAGCAGGTGGCGCACGAGGAGCGATCGTAAAGACCGGACGTGGCGGTCGCGAACGGTTTAGGTGAGCGGCGTATGGCCCACCTAGACTGCAGCCATGCCTCGCGTTGTCGTCGACGTCATGCCCAAGCCCGAGATTCTCGACCCGCAGGGGAAGGCCGTGCTCGGCGCCCTGCCGCGGCTCGGGTTCACCGGGGTCACCGAGGTCCGTCAGGGCAAGCGGTTCGAGCTGGAGATCCCCGAGATCACCGACGACGCGCTCGCCCAGATCGAGAAGCTGGCCGAGACCTTCCTGGCCAACACGGTGATCGAGAACTACGTCGTCCGCGTGGAAGAGCCGGCCCAGGAGAAGGCCAAGTGAAGATCGGCGTCATCACCTTCCCGGGCACCCTCGACGACGTCGACGCGCAGCGCGCCGTACGCGTCGGTGGCAACGAGGCCGTCGCGCTCTGGCACGGCGACCACGACCTCCAGGGCGTCGACGCGGTGATCCTGCCGGGCGGCTTCTCCTACGGCGACTACCTGCGCTGCGGCGCCATCTCGCGCTTCGCCCCGATCATGACCGAGGTCATCGAGGGTGCCCAGAAGGGCCTCCCGGTCCTCGGCATCTGCAACGGCTTCCAGATGCTGGTGGAGTCCCACCTGCTCCCCGGCGGCCTGCTGCGCAACGACCACCTCAAGTTCATCTGCCGCGACCAGAAGCTGCGCATCGAGAACAACTCGACCGCCTGGACCTCCGCGTTCACCCAGAACCAGGAGATCGTCGTGCCGCTGAAGAACGGCGAGGGGCAGTACGTCGCCGACGCCGACACCATCAAGCGGCTCGAGGACGAGGGCCGCGTCGTCGCGCGCTACCTCGACGTCAACCCCAACGGCTCGGTCAACGACATCGCCGGCATCACCAACGAGGCCGGCAACGTCGTCGGTCTGATGCCCCACCCCGAGCACGCCGTGGAAACCCTCACCGGCTCGGGTCTTGACGGGCTGGGCTTCTTCACCTCGCTGGCCGAGAAGGCCTTCGCCTGAGGCTGTTCCTCCTCGCTGGAGGAGCCGCCTCAGCGCGCCCGCGACAGGTCGTACCAGGTGACCGCCGTCGCGAAGCCGTTGACGGAGCGCCCGAGGCGGCGCTGGTAGGCGACCAGGCCGACGTGGGTGGTCCAGTCGAGGACCCCGGTGACCTTGACCCGCTCCTCGGTGCGGGTGGTGGAGTTGAGGGCTCGCTGGAGGTCACGCACCTGGTCGCCGGCGGAGCCGCGCTTCAGGATCGGGTGCCGGTTGGCGGCCCAGAGCGTCTTCCAGGCGCCCCGGGTCCACAGGTCGCGGACGGCCAGGCCGTGCGTACGCTGCCAGCTGTGGACGGCGGCGCGGAGCGCCGAGCCGTAGTAGCCGCTCATCACGCCGTCGAAGGTCCCGCGGGTGCTGAGCATGCACTTGAGCGCCTTCACGTACGCGGCCGGCGGGGTGTAGGTCGACGTGGCCGGGCGCAGATCGGGGTAGTAGTCGAAGTCGACGCGTACGCCACCGCACCTGACCACCGGCGGGGCGTAGGACCCGCGGCCGACGTCGAGATAGTCGGAGTCGATGTTGATCGTGACGCCGCCGTGGGTCTCGTCGTGGCCGCCGCGATACTGCTTGACCCGGTCGTGGTCGCTCCAGACCGAGTCCGGGATGTAGGTCGTCGAGGTGTTCGCCTTGCCGTCCCAGTCGGCGATCCACAGGTCGGCGGGGTAGGTGAAGCCGCTCGGCTGGGCGCGCCGGACGTCGTAGATCGCCTTGATCCCTGACGCTGCGCTGGAGTACATCGCCGGGCGGTAGCCGAGCACCTTGATCCGGTGGCTCCAGGCGGAGATGAACCACATCGCCGACTCCCGGCAGGTCCGGTTGGCGATGTCGAAGGCCTCCAGGTCGTAGAACATCGTGCTGCCCGCGGCGATCCCGTAGCCCTTGGCGGCGGTGACCGCCGTGTTGGCCTCGTTGATCGCCTGGCGCCTCGCGGCCGCATAGCCGTCGGCCGGGTCCGGGTCGATCTTCGGGTCGTCGCCGTAGCGCGGATAGCGGGGGTTGCACGAAGCCTGCGGGCCGAGCGTGATCGGCAGCAGCCGCCAGCCGCGCGCGAGCTGGTTGCGTACCCAGGTCGCCGAGAGGTACGTCTGGGTGCGGCAGGCGCGCGACCTGCCCGCGATGTAGATGCCAACGCCGGTGAAGTTCGAGTCCGCCCACCAGCGGTCCATCGCGGTCTGCGACGGCGCCTGGCACTGGTCGAAGCCGAAGCCGGTGAAGTTGCCCGGAGTGACCGGGTTGGCAGCCGTCGCGGGGCCGGCCGAAGCCAGCCCCGCGACGGTCATGACGCCTGCGAGGACGCCGGCGCAGAGTGCGCGCCGGGCATGCCTGGAACTGATACCCCCCATGGTTCACGGCATAGCACCAGGACTCGCCACGCGCCATAGCCCGAGCGGCTCATCCCGTGGGCCACCCGGTCGGCGACGCCTCAGTCGACCTCGACCGCGGCTCGCCCGGCGACGTACGAGGGCGCTCCCGACGGGCGCCGGAGCACGACGCTCAGCGAGGCGATGATGCCGAGCGCACCGAGCGCGGCCGCGGCGTAGAAGGCCTCGCGCATGCCCGGTACGACCTCGCCGGGGGTGCCGTTGGCGACGTAGACCGAGGCGATCACGGCCAGGCCGATCGAGCCGCCGAGCTGCTGCATCGTCTGCACCAGACCCGACGCGGACCCGGCGTGGGCGGCGTCGACGCCCTCCAGGCCGAGGGCCGTGGTGGAGGTGAAGACCAGCGAGGCGAAGGCGCCGTTGAGGAGGAACGGAGCCAGGACGGCGCCGGCGTACGTGCTCGTCTCCGACAGCGTGCTCAGCCACAGGAACGACACCGTCAGACCGGTGGCGCCCAAGACGAGCACCCGCGACATCCCGATCCGGGCTGCGATGCGAGGCGCGACCCGGGACATCGCGAAGATCATCAGGGTGAGCGGCAGGAACGCCAGCCCGGAGGCGAACGGACCCATGCCGAGCACGCCCTGCAGGTAGATCACGGTCAGGTAGAACGTCGCGAACTGCGCTCCGACCAGCCCCACCGCGGCGATGAACGCGGCGACGCGGCGGTGGCTGTTGAAGAGGTGGAGCTGCAGCAGCGGGTGGGCGACCCGGCGCTCGGTGAGCACGAGGGCGACCAGCAGGAGCAGGCCGACGGCGATGCCGCCGATGGTGCGCGCCGAGGTCCAGCCGTGCTCCGGGGCGCCGATCAGCGACCACACGATCGCGGCCGCACCACCGGTGGCGGTCACCGCGCCGACGATGTCGAAGCGTCCCGGCCGCCGGGCGGTCTCGGAGACGAGACGGCCGACGAGGGCGAGCACGACGAGCCCGATGGGTACGTTGATGAACAGCGTCCAGCGCCAGGACGCGATGTCGGTCAGGATGCCGCCGAGGATCAGCCCGATCGAGGCGCCGCTGGAGGAGACCGCGGCGAAGAGCGCGATCGCCCGGGCCCGGCCGGCCTCGTCCTTCGCGGACGTGGTCAGCAGCGCGAGCACCTGAGGTGCGGCGATCGCGGCACCGAAGCCCTGCAGGGCGCGGGCGATGACCAGCAGGTCGTCGGTCGGTGCGAGCCCGCCGGCCAGGGAGAAGAGGGTGAAGACGGACAGGCCGGCGACGAACGTACGCCGCCTGCCGAAGACGTCGCCGAGGCGGCCGCCGAGCAGCAGCAGGCCGCCGAAGGCGAGGGTGTAGCCGTTGAGCACCCAGGTGAGCGCCGCCGGGGTGAACTCGAGGTCGTCGGCGATCCGGGGGAGCGCGACGTTCACGACCGCCGAGTCGAGCACGATCATCAGCTGGGCGACCAGGACCAGGGCGATCCCGGCGCCGGCGGCCTTGGTGGCCGCGGGTGGCGTGGGTGGTGCCA
Source organism: Nocardioides turkmenicus (assembly GCF_011045035.1). Lineage (GTDB taxonomy): Bacteria > Actinomycetota > Actinomycetes > Propionibacteriales > Nocardioidaceae > Nocardioides > Nocardioides turkmenicus. The sequence continues at coordinate 220,886 of NZ_JAALAA010000009.1, read as the reverse complement.
CGGTGGATGTCATTCGAGAGCTCCTGTTGGAGTCGGAAGAGGAGTACAGTGAAGCGGAGGAAGTCTCCGCTTGGTCTAGACACTACCGGAGAGTGTCTCCGGTTAGCAACGTATTTAGCTGGCCGGGCGGTGGCTGCTGTTAACGTGAGGCCCCCGCAGTGCCGCGGGAGCCACTGAGGAGGTCCTGATGAGAGCCGACGCGCAGCGCAATCGCGAGCGGCTGATCGAGGTCGCCCATGCGGTCTTCAAGGAGCGTGGTCTCGACGCGCCCCTGGACGAGGTCGCCCGGCGGGCGGGCGTCGGTCCCGGCACCCTCTACCGCCACTTCCCCACGCGCGAGGCGCTCCACGAGGCGATCATGGCGACCTGGATCGAGGAGGTCTCCGCCCACGTCGAGAAGGCGATGGCCACCGAGGGCGGGTGTCGCGAGAAGCTGCTCGCCTGGTTCGAGGAGTACGTCGCCCTGCTGACCCGCCACCAGGGCGCCGCCGCCAAGATCACGGCCTCACTGGGGTGTCAGGACTCCCCGCTGCGCACCAAGTGCCAGACCTACGCCGACGCCAACGAGAGCGTCCTGACGGCGATGGCCGACCACGGAGTGCTGCGCGAGGGCGTCGACAACCTCGACGTCTGCCGTCTCCTCGGCGGCGTCGCGACCATGGCCGACCAGTCCTCGCTCGACCCCAAGGACGTACGTCCCATGCTCGACGTCATCGCGAACGGCATCCTCAAGAACTGACCTGGGCTGAGGCAGACTGGAGGTATGTCCTTCACCTCGCCGGTCGGCGGCCCGCAGAGCCCGCTGAAGCTGGAGTTCCCCCAGTCGCTCGCGACCTATGACGACTACGCGGCAGCGCAGAAGTCGGTCGACTTCCTCTCCGACAAGGAGTTCCCGGTCGAGAACTGCATGATCGTCGGCACCGAGCTGAAGCAGATCGAGCGGATCACCGGCCGCCTGACCTGGAGCAAGGTCGCGCTGGCGGGCGTCCTCTCCGGCGCCTGGCTCGGTGTCTTCGTCGGTCTGATCATGTCGCTCTTCGGCGGCGAGAACTTCCTCTTCATCCTGCTCTCGACGGTGCTCCTCGGTGTCGTCTTTGGCCTCGTCTGGTCGCTGATCGGCTACGCCGCCACCCGCGGCACCCGCGACTTCTCGAGCGTCAAGATGATCGTCCCGACCAAGTACGAGGTCCTGGTCGAGCACAAGGTCGCCGCCCGCGCCCGCGAGCTCCTCGCCGACCTTCCGGGTGCCCTCCCCAACCCGTTCTCCTGACGCCGCGCCGAGTCGGCTCGTTCTGACGTCGATCGAGGCCGAGTCGGCCCGTCAAGACGGGCCGACTCGGCCTCGGGTCGCGCGACTCAGCGGCCGTGGGCCAGGTCGTACCAGGTCACCTCGGTGGCCATGCCGGTCGCGGTGCGGCCGAGGCGCTTCTGGTAGGCGACGAGGGCGACGTGGGTGTTCCAGTCGAGGACGCCGGTGATCTTCGGGCGCTGGGGCGCGGAGGTGGCGCTGAGCGCACGCTGGAGGTCGCGGACGCTCTCGCCGGCGGAGCCACGCTTCAGGAGCGGACGGCTGTTGGCCGCCCACAGCGTCTTCCAGGCGCCCTTGGTCCAGGTGGCCCGCACGGCCAGCCCGTGCGCGCGCTGCCAGGCGTTGATCGACCGCACCAGCCCCGCGTCGTACGTCCCGTCGATGGGACCGCCGAAGTTCCCGCGCTCGCGGAGCATGCACTCGAGCGCCTTCGTGTAGATCGGCGAGGGGGTGTAGGAGCCGCTGCGCGGCTTCAGGTCGGGGTAGTAGGTGAAGCTGACCGGCACGCCGCCGCAGTGGGTGACCGGCCGGGCGTAGGAGCCGCGGCCGAGGTCGACGTAGTTGGAGTCGATCTCGATGGTGGTGCCGCCGTGGGTCTCCTTGTGGGGCCCGCGGTACTGCTTGACGCGGCGGTGCGGGTTCCAGGGGGTGTCGGGGATGTAGCGGGTCGAGGTGCCGGCGCGGCCGTCCCAGTCGGCGATCCACAGGTCCGCGGGGTAGACGAACCCGCGCGGCTGGGCGTGCCAGACGGCGTACATCGCCTTGATCCCGGACGCTGCGCTCGAGTACATGCCCGGGCGGTAGCCGAGCACCTTGATCCGGTGGCTCCAGGCGGAGACGAACCACATCGCCGACTCGCGGCAGCGCTTGTTGCCGATGTCGAAGCCCTCGAGGTCGTAGAACATCGTGCTGCCGGCGGCGATGCCGTAGCGCTTGGCGGCCTCGACGGTGGCGTTGGCCTGGTTGATGCCCTGGCGCTTGGCCGTCGCGTACTGGTTCGTCGGGTTCGCGCTGATCCGCGGGTCGTCGCGGTAGCGCGGGAAGTGCGGGTTGCACGACGCCTGCGGACCGAGTGTGATCGGCAGCAGCCGCCAGCCCCGGGCCTGCTGGTTGCGCACCCAGGTCGCGCTGAGGTTGGTCTGGTTGCGGCAGCCGCGCGAGTTGCCGGCGATGTAGATGCCGACGGCGCCGAAGTTGGAGTGCTTCCACCAGCGGTCCATCGCGGTCTGCGACGGTGCCTGGCACTGGTCGAAGCCGAAGCCGGTGAAGTTGCCCGGTGTGACCGGGTTCGCGGCGGCCGCGGGGCTGGGAATGGCCAGCCCCGCGACGCCGACGACGCCGGAGATCAAGCCGGCGCCGAGAGCCCGTCTGACGTACTTGAACCTGGTGAAGTCCCCCATAATTTCGTCACGGTAGTCACAACCGTCACTCAGTTACCAGTGGACTCGCGCAGGCGACGCCGTTTGGTTGACGTGACACTAGGAGTACGGCAGCAGCGTCTCGTCGATCTTCTCCCAGGCCGCCCGGAGCTCTGCCAGGTCCTCAGGTCGCTTCCGAGCCAGGTCGGCCTGCTCGCGTACGTCCTCGCTCAGGTCGTAGAGATGGTCCACACCGTCGAGCCGCAGGTACTTGAGCGGGCCGCGGCGCAGCGCCCGCTGTCCGCGCATGCGCCAGAAGAGGTCCTGGGTCTCGCGCGGCCGGCCGCCGAGGAGGAACGGGACCAGGCTGGTGCCGTCCAACGGGTAGTCGTCCGCCGGGGTGGCGCCGGCGAGCTCCAGGAACGTCGCGGTCCAGTCGGTCGTGGCCACGGGCTCGTCGCTGACCTGGCGGCCGGGCAGGGTGCCGGGCCAGCTCAGGATCGTTGGCACCCGGATGCCGCCCTCGTTGAGCCCCGACTTGGCGCCGGTGAACGGCCATACGTTGGAGAACCGCTCGCCGCCGTTGTCGCTGGCGAAGAAGACGACGGTGTCGCGGAGCTGTCCGGTGCGCTCGAGGGCCCGGACGACCTGGCCGATCGACTGGTCCAGGTCCTCGACCATCGTCTTGTACGTCGCCAGCGAGCCGCCGTCGTTGTGGAAGAGGACACCCTTCTCGCCGCCCTCGATCCGGGCGGTCAGCTCGTCGCTCACCGCCTTGTCGTCCGGGCCCTCCCAGGGCCAGTGCGGCGTGGTGAAGTTGAGGTTCAGGAGCCACGGGGTGTCGTGGTCGCGCTCGATGAAGCCGGCCGCCTTCTCGGTCACGATCTCGGTGTAGTAGCGCAGGTCCTCGACCTCCACCTCGTCCTCGTAGAGGTCGTGGTCGCCGTTGTGGTTGACCTTCGAGAAGTAGTCGAGGCCCCCGGAGAAGTTGCCGAAGAACTCGTCCCAGCCGACCCGCGTCGGGCTGTACCAGGGCAGATAGCCGCAGTGCCACTTGCCGAACAGCGCCGTCCGGTAGCCCTGCTCCTTGAGCAGCGAGGCCAGCGTCGGGTGGTCGAGCGGGATGCCGTGCAGCTCGTTCGGCGACGAGATGGGCTCGGGCAGCCCTCCCGCGAGCCGACCCGGGTAGCGCCCGGTGTAGAGGCCGAAGCGGGTGGGGGAGCAGACCGAGGAGGCCGAGTACGCGTCGGTGAACCGCACGCCCGAGGCGGCGAGCCGGTCCAGGTGGGGCGTGTGGATGTCCGGGGAGCCGTAGGCGGACAGGTCGGCCCAGCCGAGGTCGTCGCCCAGGATGACCAGCAGGTTGGGCTTTCGCTGGGGACGGCTCACCTTGCGGGCCTTGAACGGCACTTCGGTGGCGGCGTTGGCGGGGGTGGCGAGGCCGGTGGCGGCGATCGCACCGGCCCCGGTGGCCAGGAGGCTGCGTCGGCTGAGCGTGCTGGGGGAGGGCACCGTATGGCCTTTCTTTAGTGAATAACTGCAAATAGAAGACTAAGGGGTGGCCTGCCCGGCGGGCGAAGGTCTCGGCCGGCGGACGTTTCCAGGACATTGGTCCTGGTCGATTTGCCCTAACCAAAGCCACAGAGTGGCGTTAACTTGGTAAAGGAACGGATGCAAGGGGGTGGGGGCCTGTGCAGAAGCGACGTGACCGGGTGACGCCGGTCCTCTTCGCGATCACCGTTCTGCTCGCGCTTACGGTCGCCGGGATCATCCATGTCGCCCACGGCGGCGAGGTCGTCGCGCCGTTCGCGGCCGCCGGCCCGGTCAGCTCCACCACGAAGCGGGTCAACACGCCCTACGTCTGCTGGGACGGCAACGGCTCCGGATCGCTGACCCGGTGCCCGGACCCGCGCGGCGAGGACGGCATGAAGTGGGTCTTCCCCGGCTACGCCGACGCCGCCCGGGCCGGCGACTGCGCCCACGCCGACGCCGGCCCGCGCGACCTGTTCGTGGAGTGCTCGATGTCGTGGCGAGGCGGTCAGGTCCACCTCCACTACGCCTACTGGAGCGAGTGGCGGACCGGCGAGCGGAAGTACGCCGCCACCGGGTCGACCCCGAGGATCGAGCAGCGCCCCGACGGAGCCATGTCGCTCTCCTGGCGCCCGCGCCGGCTGCCCACCCCGCACGGCGAGGCCTCCTGGATCACCGCCGAGATGGTCGAGGGCCACGGCTGGAGTGTCGCCGCGTACGCCGGCGACGGCGAGGCCGCCCGGCAGGTGCTCGAGGAGTTCGGTGAGATCCGCGACCTGCGGGAGTGGCGCGGCCTACCCCGCTGACGACCGCTGGCGACCGCTGACGACTCGGGGGTTCGGGCACTTCTGACGTAGATTTCTGCCCGTGACCGAGACTTCGTCCGCTGCCGTTGCGTCCGATCTTCCGCTCCTGGACACCGTGCACCACGCTGCCGGTGACCCCGACCGTGAGCAGCCTTGGGCCGAGCTCGGCCTCAAGGAGGACGAGTACGCCGAGATCAAGCGCATCCTCGGCCGCCGGCCGACCGGCGCGGAGCTGGCGATGTACTCGGTGATGTGGTCGGAGCACTGCTCCTACAAGTCCTCCAAGGTCCACCTGAAGCAGTTCGGCGAGATCCCGCAGGAGACCCCCGCCGGCAAGATGCTCGCGGGCATCGGCGAGAACGCCGGCGTGCTCGACGTCGGTCAGGGCTACGCGGTGACCTTCAAGGTCGAGTCCCACAACCACCCCTCCTACGTGGAGCCCCACCAGGGCGCCGCGACCGGAGTCGGCGGCATCGTCCGCGACATCCTCGCGATGGGCGCTCGGCCGGTCGCCGTCATGGACCCGCTCCGGTTCGGGCCGCTGGCCGAGGAGGACACCCACCGGGTCCTGCCCGGGATCGTGTCCGGCATCGGCCACTACGGCAACTGCCTGGGCCTGCCCAACATCGGCGGTGAGGCCGTCTTCGACGCCTCCTACCTCGGCAACCCGCTGGTCAACGCGCTCTGCGTCGGCGTGCTCCGCCACGAGGATCTCCACCTCGCCAAGGCGTCCGGCGCCGGCAACCTGGTGATCATGTACGGCGCGCGCACCGGCGGCGACGGCATCGGCGGCGCCTCCATCCTGGCCTCGGTGGAGTTCGACGAGGACGGTCCGGCGAAGCGGCCCAGCGTCCAGGTCGGCGACCCGTTCATGGAGAAGCTGCTGATCGAGTGCACCCTCGAGCTCTTCGCCGCCGGCATCGTCCGCGGCATCCAGGACTTCGGTGCGGCCGGCATCTCCTGCGCCACCTCCGAGCTTGCCGCCGCCGGTGACGGTGGCATGCACGTACACCTCGAGCGGGTGCCGCTGCGCGACTCCACGCTCGCTCCGGAAGAGATCTTGATGAGCGAGTCGCAGGAGCGGATGATGGCGGTCATCGCGCCCGAGGACGAGGCGACCTTCATGGACATCTGCGCCAAGTGGGACGTCGAGGCGGCCGTCATCGGCACCGTGACCGGCGAGGGCCGGCTGCGCGTGGACTGGCACGGCGAGACCATCGTCGACGTCGACCCGACCACCGTGGCCCACGACGGTCCGGTCTACGAGCGCCCCTACGCCCGCCCGTCGTGGCAGGACGCGCTGCAGGCCGACGTGGCCGAGAAGCTCCCGCGCGCGGCCTCCGCCGACGAGCTCCGCGAGACCATCCTGAAGCTGGTCGCCTCGGAGAACCTCTGCGACAAGTCCTGGATCACCGAGCAGTACGACCGCTACGTACGCGGCAACACCGTCCTCTCCCAGCCCTCCGACGGCGGCATGATCCGCGTCGACGAGTCGACCAACCTCGGTGTCGCGCTCGCCACCGACGCCAACGGTCGCTTCGCCAAGCTGGACCCCTACGCCGGTGCCCAGCTGGCGCTGTCGGAGTCCTACCGCAACGTCGCCTCGGTTGGTGCCAAGCCGCTGGCGATCTCCGACTGCCTCAACTTCGGCTCCCCCGAGGACCCCGACGTGATGTGGCAGTTCGCCGAGGCCACCCGCGGCCTGAAGGACGCCTGCCTCGAGCTGGGCATCCCGGTCACCGGCGGCAACGTCTCCCTCTACAACCAGACCGGCGACGTCGCCATCCACCCCACGCCGGTGGTCGCGACGCTCGGTGTGATCGAGGACGTCACCACGCGTACGCCGTCGCAGTTCCAGGCCGCCGACGAGGTCGTCGTGCTGCTCGGCGAGACCCACGAGGAGCTCTCCGGCTCGGAGTGGGCCCACGTCGTGCACGGTCACCTCGGTGGTCTGCCGCCGAAGGTGAACCTGGCGGCCGAGAAGGCCTTGGCCGAGCTGCTGCTCGAGGCCCGCTTCGTGACCTCCGCCCACGACCTCTCCGACGGCGGCCTGATGCAGGCGCTGGCCGAGCCCGCGATGTCGTCGGGCATCGGCGTCTCGGTGACGCTCGCCGGCGACCCCTTCGTGGCGCTCTTCTCGGAGTCGGTCGCCCGCGCGGTCGTCACCGTGAGGGCCGACGACCTCGAGCGGCTCACCTCGCTGGCCGAGCGCCACGGCGTCGCGGCGACGAAGCTCGGTGTGACCGGCGGGTCGACCTACGAGGTCGCCTTCGACGGCGGCACCGTCGCGATCCCGCTCGAGGAGCTCACCGGTGTCTGGCGCTCGACGCTGCGGGACGCGCTGGCCTGACGCTCGGCGCGGTCCGCGCGCCGGCGGGCCGCGCCGGCGCGGTCCGCGCGCCGGCGCGGCCTGCGGTGGATGATCCACTCGGCGATCAGCAGGTTCACGATCCAGCTGACCCATGCTGAGGCTGCGGCGGCGCTGGCGAAGGTCGCGTCCTCGGGGCCGATGTCGGCGCCGGTCATGACGTCCGGCACGAAGATCATGATCAGCACCACGCCCCAGAAGCGGTTGGTGATGATCGAGAACGCCATCGCGTAGCTGCGGTACATCCACTCGCGGTGGTCCTTGAAGCGTCGTTGCCGGGCAGCGCGGAAGCCGAGAACGGTGAACAGCAGGAACAGGGTGGCCAGGAAGGTGTTCGCCACCTGCTGGGACGGCCCGGCCATCGGGAACTGGCTGGTCACCAGCGCAGCCACACCGGTCGGGATCGCGGTGACGACGTAGGTGCGTCCGGTCCAGCGGTGCACCCGCGGATGGTTGTTGCGCAGCCACGGCCAGAGCTGGAGCACGCCGCAGCAGAGCATCACCGACCCGAAGAAGATGTGGGTCACCAGCGCGGGGTAGAAGGCCGGCCTCGGTCGGCGGGGGAGAGCGACTGCGACGGGTCCAGCCCGACGTATCGCGGCAGCGCGGTCACCAGGAAGATCACCGTCGCGGCGGCCAGCGGGAAGACCCACCATTGGCGCGCCAGAGGTCGTGGAGGTGTGCTCATGAGCCGTCCGATCTAATAGCGTATGACGTTAACTGTTTATAGATTACGCAGATAAGCCGGGCGGTCAACCGGTTTCGGGAAGGAGCAGGGCATGATGGACGCGATGAGTTCTGACCTGATCCCGCGTCTGTGGGGCAAGCCTCCGGCCGGCCGGCGCGGCCCCAAGCCGGCGTTGAGCCTCGCTCAGATCGTCGAGGCCGCCTACGACATCGCCGACGAGCAGGGCCTGGCCGCCGTCTCGATGGGCCGGGTCGCCGAGGCGGTGGGCTGCTCGCCGATGGCGCTCTACCGGCACGTGAAGAACAAGGACGAGCTGCTCATCCTGCTCGCCGACCGGCTCTGTGCCGACCTGCCCGCGCCCGACCGCGACCTGGGCTGGCGCGAGGGGCTGGCGGCCTGGATGCGTGCCCAGGTCGACCTCGCGGTGCGCAAGCCGTGGTTCCTCGACCTGCCGGTCGCCTCCACCCTTCCCGGGCCGAACCGCCTCGCCTGGATCGACCTGGGCTTCTACTACCTGCGCGACGTGGCGCTGCCCGCCGAGGAGAAGCTGGCGATCGTCGGGATCATCGCGCAGTACGCCCTGGGCGAGGCGAAGATCGAGGTCGAGGGGGCTCTCTCCGACCGCGAGAACCCCTATGCCTCGTTCGAGGAGATGCTCGTGACGTACGCGGATCCGGAGCGTTTCCCGAACCTGATGGCCTCGATGGCCACCTGGCAGCCCGCCGCCCCCGGCGCGGCGTCGGACTCGGACGACCCGTCCGCCTTCGGGCAGAGCCTGCTGATGGCCGGGATCGAGGCGCACATCGAGCGCCACATCGAGCGCGGCGCCCCAGAGTAAAGGTCGATACCCTGGCGGGGATGTTCCCCCACATGCATCGCCTCGCGTCCTGTGTCCTCGCCCTGTTGCTGGCGGCCGCCGCGCTGCTCGTCGGTGCCGCCCCCGCGTCCGCGGGGGAGGGCGGCGCGATCAAGCGGCTGGCCAACGCGGCGCGGGCCGAGGCGGGCCTGGACCCGCTCACCCGCGACTCCGACCTCGACGAGCTGGCGCGGACGTGGGCCTACAAGATCGCCGCCGACGGCGAGCTCTCCCACAACCCCGACCTCGCCGAGCAGGTGCCGGAGGGCTGGCAGGGAGTCGGGGAGAACGTCGCCATGGGCTACCCGACCGGTGCCGAGATGCACCGCGGCTGGATGAACTCCGACGGCCACCGGGCCAACATCCTGGGCGACTACACCCACATCGGGATCGCGTTCGTCGTGGGCGATGGCACGAGCTGGGGCGTCCAGGTCTTCGCGAAGTACCCGCCCGGTGTTCGGCCGACCGCGGAGCCGAAGGCCGAGGCGCCGGCGCCGACCGCTCCGGCCTCGACCAGGGCGCCGACTCCTCGGCAGACCCCGAAGCCCGAGAAGTCGGCGACGGCCTCACCGACCCCGTCGCGTACGCCATCTGCTTCGGCGTCGCCATCGAAGGCGCCCTCGGCGCCGCCGTCCGCATCCCCGTCGGAGTCGACCTCGGCCTTGGCCGGCGACTCGGAGACGGCCGGCCCGGTGACGTTCACCGACGCCTCGGACTCGCCGAGCCCGGCCTCGAGCGGGCTGTTCGGAATCGGGTACGTCGAGATGGCCGTCGCGATCCTCGCGCTGTCCGGCCTCGGGCTGCTCATCGCCTTCCTGCTGGCCCGGCGCCGGCGCCGCGAGCAGCACCGGCGCGACCTCGAGGCCTACCCCGCTCGGCATGTCCGACCCGCCGGGCCCTACCCGGGCGGTGGCCCGGTCCACCGTGGCCAGGTCCATCCCGCCCGGCCGCACCCCGGCCCGCACCCCGGCCCGGGCCGTCCCCGCCCGTTCCCCGGCGACGGCCGCCCGTGGTAATCGCCTAGTCGACGATCGCGGCCACCGGCTGACGGTTGTCAGCAGGAGCCGGCCGAGCCGACGGCGTACGCCGGAAGGCGATGACCGCGATCACGGCTGACGCCGCCATCATCGTGACCGGCAGCCAGAACGCGACCTGCAGGGCCTCGGCGGCGAGCGGAGCGACGGCCGCGAGCTCGGCGGGCGGGACGGAGCTGAGCGCCCCGACGCCGTCGTCGCCCAGCCCGGGAAGTCGGGAGGAGAGTGCGGAGGCCAGGAGCACGGAGACGCCGGCGGTGCACAGCGCGGTGGCGACCTGGTTCATCACGTTGATCATCGTCGACCCGGCCGGGATGGCGCTGTCCTCGAGGTAGCGAGTGGCGATGGTCATCGTCGGCAGCAGCACGAACCCGGCACCCGCGGTCGCGATCGCCTGGGTCACGACGATCGCCGCCATGGACGCGTCGGCGCTGAGCTGGAGCGCCAGGGCGCCGAAGCCCAGGGTGGCGACCACGATGCCGGAGCCGATCACCGGCAGCGGTGGGAAGCGGTCGATGAGGCGGCCGGAGATCTGGATCATGATTCCGGCCGCGATGCCGGCCGGAGCCATCAGCAGGCCCGCGGTGGTCGCGGACTCGCCGCGTACGACCTGCCAGTAGAGCGGAACCAGGATCATCGAGCCGAAGTAGCCGCCGGCGAAGCAGACCAGCAGGGCTGCGCTGCCACCGGTCAGCCGCCGGCGGAGGAGCCGGATGTCCAGGAGAGGGGCAGCGGCGCGGAGCGCGTGCCGGACGAAGAGCGCCACCAGGACGACCCCGGCCCCGATCGGGACCAGCACCTCGGGGGCGATCAGGGTGCCCTCGGCGAACGAGGTGCCGAGGACGAGGAGCGCCATCGCGGGCGGGAGCAGGAGCAGGCCGCGTACGTCCAGACGGGCGCTCGGCCCGGCCTCCAGGCGCGGCAGGTTGCGCAGCCCGAGGACGACGCCGAGCACGCCGAGGGGCAGGTTGATGAGGAACATCCACCGCCACGACATGGTGTCGAGCAGCCAGCCGCCCAGAACCGGCCCGAAGACCGGGCCGACCAGCACCGGCAGGCCCATCAGGGCCATCAGCCGGCCGCGCTGCTCGGGCGGCGCCGAGCGTAGCGTCAGGGTCATCGCGGCCGGCATCACGAAGCCGCCGCCGAGCCCCTGCAGCACCCGGAACGCGATCAGCGACTCCACGTTCCAGGAGGCTGCGACGAGGCCGGAGCCGATCGTGAAGACGCCGATGGCGGTCAGGAAGACCTGGCGGGCGCTGAACCGGCTGATCGCCCACGCCGCGGCCGGGATGACCGTCGCGAGGGCGAGCGTGTAGCCGGTGGCGACCCATTGGATCACGGGTAGCGAAGCGCCCGTCTCCTGGGAGAGACGGGCGATCGCCACCGCGACGATCGTGATGTCGATCGGGATCATCACCGTGCCGGCGATGACGGTGAGCACGATCGTGGTCGGGCTCGGGGAGGTGCGGGGTCCGGGTGTCATGCGTCCAGTCTGGAAGCTAAAGTGAACTTGAGGTCAAGGGGGTTCGGCCCGACCGTTCAGCTCGATCGCTCCATGGTGCGTACGCCGACGAGCACCCCGGCCGCCGCGACGACTGCCGCCGCCACGAAACCGCTGATGACGACATCGGCCGGGAACTCACCGGCGAAGAGCGCGCGCTCCGCCTCCACGACGTACGTCATCGGGTTGATGTCGCTGAGGAACGTCAGCCAGCCGGGTGCGCCGTCGAGCGGGAGGAGGACGCCGGAGAGGAGCAGCAGCGGGAAGATCAGCATCTGCTGCACCGTCCAGAAGATCCAGTCCTGCTCCTTCGCGGCCGTCGCCAGGGCGAAGCTGAACGCGCCGAGCCCGATCGCGAAGAGCGAGACGATGACCGCTCCGACCAGGACCCCGCCGAGGTGGAGGTCGAAGCTGAACGGCGTCACCACGACGAGGATGACCGCGGCCTGGAACAGGACCGGCACGACCTCCTTCAGGGCCCGTCCGACCAGCAGCGACGGCCGGGAGAGGGGCGAGACCAGGAGCCGCTCGTGGGAGCCCGAGCGGATCTCCGCGGTCAGGTCGGCGCCGGTCATCGAGGCACCCATCAGCGCCGTCATGACGACGATGCCGGGCACGAACCACTGCAGTGCGCTGCCGTTCTCGACGGCGGGCAGGAGCGGTGCGAACAGGCCCAGGAAGACCAACGGCTGCACCATCGCGAAGAGCATCGACGCGGGCTGGCGCAGCTTGGGCGTGAGCTCGCGGACCAGCACGGTCCAGGTGTCGGTGAGGAACCCGGTCGGCTTGCTCAGTGGCTGGGTCGTACGTCGGACCCGGGTGGCGGGGACGGTGAGGGTGGTCATGCTGCTGCTCCTTCGGTCTGGGTGGTGGAGTCGGCCGACTCGCGCAGGCTGCGGCCGGTGAGGTCGAGGAAGACGTCGTCGAGGGTGGGGCTGTGGACCTCCATCCGGATCGCCGGCGTGCCGTGGGCGGCCAGGTCGATGGCCAGCGCGGGAGCGCTGTCGGCGCCGCGCGGGGTGCGGATCGAGACCTGCGTGCCGGCGCGCTCGATGAGGGTCGGGCCGGACAGCACCGACTCGGCTCGGGTGGCCGCTGTCGTGGCGTCGGCCTCGGTGCCGAAGCCGAGGAGGACCAGGTCGCCGAGCTTCTCCTTGAGCCGCGAGGCGGTGTCGTCGGCGATCACCACGCCGTGGTCGACGACGATGACCCGCCCGGCGAGCGCGTCCGCCTCCTCGAGGTAGTGGGTGGTGAGCACGATCGTGGTGCCGTCCTCGTGGAGCCGGCGGATCTGCTCCTGCAGGTTGGCGCGGTTCTGCGGGTCGAGGCCGGTCGACGGCTCGTCGAGGAAGAGCACCTCGGGGTGGTTGAGCAGCCCGATCGCGATGTCGAGACGCCTCCGCTGGCCGCCGCTGAGCGTCTGGACCGGGCGGTCGGCGTACTCCTGCAGGTCGAAGGCGGAGAGCAACTCGTCGATGCGGGCCTTCGCGGCCGCCCGCGGGATGCCGTGGGCGCGCGCCTGGGACATCAGCTCGTCGCGGCCGCGCTGCACGAAGGCCGCGGCGTTGCCCTGGCCGACATAGCCGATCGAGCGCCGGACCGCTGCACGGGAGCGGACGACGTCGTGGCCGGCCACCTCTGCGGTGCCGGAGGTGGGCGGGATGAGCGTGGTCAGCATCCGCAGGGTCGTCGACTTGCCGGCTCCGTTGGGGCCGAGGAAGGCGACGAGCTCGCCCTGATGGATCTCGAGGTCGAGCCCGCGAACGGCCTCGACGGTCTTCTTTCCGCGGGTGAAGTGCCTGGTCAGGGCCTCGGTGCGGATCACCGGCCGCTGGTTGGTGTGGTTCGTCATGCCTCCAGCCTCTGACCTCATCCGGCCAGTTTCTGTCCGCTTTCGAAAAATCTTTGCGCGATCCGGTTTAGAAGTCCGAGCAGCGGGTAAGAGGGGGTAGCGCGACACGGTCGGCTCGAGGAGGGGGCGAGCCGACCGTCGCGCGATCTCGGACCGGTCTGCGCGAATCAGGTCACGACCTGGCCGCAATGACGCCTAGAGTCGACGGCATGAGCACGAGCGCCCGGATGCTGCAGCTGCTCTCGCTGCTGCAGACCCACCGTTTCTGGCCCGGCACGGAGCTGTCCGTACGCCTCGAGGTCAGTGAGCGTACGCTGCGTCGCGACATCGAGCGGCTGCGCGATCTCGGCTACGACGTCGATGCCACCCGCGGGGTGGCCGGCGGCTACCAGCTCCGGGCCGGCAACGCGCTGCCGCCGCTGCTGCTCGACGACGAGGAGGCCGTCGCGATCGCGGTGGGGCTGCGCACCGCCGCGGCCGGCCTGGTCGCCGGGATGGGCGACACGTCCGCCCAGGCGCTGGGGAAGGTGGTCGCGCTGATGCCGCCGCGGCTGCGTCGGCGGATGGACGCGGTCGCCTCGCAGACCGACTCGCTCCCCTGGGGCGGCCGGGTGCCGTTGGACGCCGGCGTGCTCGGCGTCCTGGCCCAGGCCTGCCGCGACGACGAGGCCCTCACCTTCACCTATCAGGCGCCCGAGGCCGAGCCGACCCGGCGTCGCGTCGAGCCGCACCGGCTGGTCACCATCGGCAACCGCTGGTACCTCCTCGCCTACGACCGGGTTCGCCACGACTGGCGCTCCTTCCGGGTCGACCGGATCAGCGAGTCGACGACCACCGGCCAGATCTTCCGTCCGCGGGAGATCCCCGGCGGCGACGCCGCGAGCTACGTGCAGGCCGGGATCCGCTCCCGGTCCGCGGTCCACGACATCTGCGTCCTGATCCACGTCGAGCCCGAGGTGGTCGCGCGGCGGGTGGGGCGCTGGGGTGAGGTCGAGCCCGCCGAGGGTGGCTGCCGGCTGCGGATGCAGGCCGACGACCTGGGCTGGCCGATGATGATCCTCGCCGGGGTCGAGGCCGAGTTCACGGTCGAGCAGCCCGCCGAGCTGGCCGAGATGGTCCGGCAGGCGGGGGAGCGGTTCGTCCGCTCAAGCCCCTGAATCGGCGGAGCGACCTAGCCATTCCTCGCGCAGCAGCCCGTAGACCACCAGGTCGCGGCGCTCGCCCGGGTAGGCCTGCGCCCCGCGCATGGTGCCCTCGTGGGTGAACCCGAGCCGCTCGGCGACCGCCCTGCTGCGCTTGTTCATGACCGAGGTGTCGATGATCGCCCGGGCGATGTCGTACTCGTTGAAGAGCACGTCGAGCAGCGCCGAGACGGCCCGGGTGACCAGGCCACGGCCCTCGTAGGCCTCGCCGAGCCAGTAGCCGATGGTCGCGGACTTCTCGTAGAGGTTGATCCGCGCGGTCGTCGCGCCGGCGACCTCGCCGTCCTGGCGGATGACGCACGGGATCGCCTCGCCCTTGACCCACTGGGTGAGCAGGTAGGTGCCGAAGCTGGAGATGCTGATCATGGACTGGTCGCCGTGCGCCCACGGCTCCCACTCGCGCAGATGGTCGAGGTTGGCGTTGATGAGCCGGTGGACGGCGAAGTCGGTCGATCGGTCGCGCAGGACCATCTCCGCGCCGCTCCCGAGGTCGATGCTGAACAAACTGTGCTCCTACTGGGCCGGACCGGGACCTGCAGCGTAGCCGTCCTGCAGCGCATCCAGGAGCAGCGTGCCGTAGGCGCGCATCTGTCCCAGCACCGGGACGACCTCCCCCTCGAAACGGCAGATGACCGCGTACGCCGCCCGCCGGCCGCCCACGTCGAGCAGCCCGACCTCGGCTCGGACGCCGTCGTCGGTTCCGGTCTTGCTCCACACCTGGAGCTCGTGGTCCGGCTCGGTGTGGGCCAGCGGGTCCAGGCCGAAGGCCGAGGAGACCATCGACAGGTCCGTGGACGCCGCCAGCCAGGACATCACGGTCGGGTGCGGCGTACGGAAGTAGGAGACCCAGTCGGCGGCACAGCCGATGGAGAGCATCGGCGGGTCCTCCGGCGTCCGTACGTCCCGGACGGAGTCGTGCAGCATCGACCCGCCCGGGGCGAGCCGAGCGGCGACGGCCTGGACCGGGGTGAGACCGACGTGGTCGAGGAGCACGTTGGTGGCCAGGTTGTCCGAGACCGAGCCGACCAGTCGGGCACAGTCGTTCAGGGTCAGCGCGGGGACGTCGAGGTACTGCCACAACCCGCTGTCTGCCACCGGCGCGACGCTGTCCTTGCGCAGCAGCAGGTGGCCGAGCGACGGGTCGTCCTCGAGCAGCTCGGCGAGGTGGTGGAGCAGGAAGATCTTGCCGACGCTGGCGGTCGGCAGGAGACGGTCCGGGGTGGACTCGACGAGGGTCTTGCCGGAGCCGGTGTCGACCGCGAGGATCGACCACTCCGTGAACTCATGCGGGTGAGCCTAAACAGAAGAAGACGACTGGTCTTCGCGCAGCTCGCCCACGACCTGGATCTTCTGCCAGATCTTGCGGGAGAGATCGACGGTGAGGCGCTCGACGGTGCTGACCGTGTCGAGGACGACGTTGTCCTGGGAGTCCTCGGCGCAGAGCGCGGCCGTCTTGCCGACGAGGCTGAGCAGCTCCGAGCAGTACTCCAGGTAGTGGATCAGCTCGTCGGCGTCGAGGGTGAGCTCGCCGCTGGCCGAGGTCGCCGTGAACCCCGTACGCAGCCGCTCGGGGTCCTTGGCGAGCTGGTGCATGTCGATGATGTGGGCCAGCGACCGCAGCCGGTGCAGCAGCCGCAGTGCGCGCGACCGCAGCAGCCGCTCCGGGATCGTGTAGAGGAAGAAGATCGCGACTGCGGCGAAGACGAGGTCGTTGACCGTGCTCTCCATCAGCGGCAGCCACTGCACGCCGGTGAGGGTCTCGTCGCCGAACGCCGTCGCGAGGCCCCAGACGATGGCGACCAGCGTCAGCACGAGGACCGCGACGATCAGCGTCCGCGAGACCGCACGCGTCCACACCAGCCGCCGGCGGAGCCGTTCCCCGACGCCGGAGGAGCCCCGGATCAGGCCGATCAGCTGCTCCGCGACCTTCACCAGGCCGCGGTCGGGGAAGCGTGCCGCGATCCGTCCGCGCAGCGTCTCCGCGGTCCTCAGGACCATCTCCGACTCGAGTCTCTCCAGTCCCACGTCACCGGAGCGTAGTGCTCGCGCGTCGCCGTCGTGGGAAACTGCCACCGATAGGCTGGCGACGTGCCAGCCCGACTCAAGCCCGCGGCCGCCGCCGACGTGGCCGAGGCTCTCGATCGCGTCCGCGCCGAGGAGCCCGCCAAGGCCGACCTACGACTCCTCACCAAGCACTATCTCGCCCTGCTCGAGGAGCGCGCGCCGGGGAAGAGCGTCGAGGTGCGCGTCCCGCCGTACGCCGCGGTGCAGTGCATCGAAGGGGTCAGGCACACGCGCGGCACCCCGCCGGCGGTGATCGAGACCGACGCGGCCACCTGGATCGCCCTCGCCACCGGCGCGATGACCTGGTCCGAAGCCGTCGACCAGGCCCGGGTCAGGGCCTCGGGAGAGCGCACCGACCTGTCGGCGTACCTGCCCTTGTAATCTCACCCTATGACCCTCTCCACCGAAGACATCAAGACCCGTGTAGACGAGCTCTTCCCGGGGATCCGCAAGGACCTCGAGGACCTGGTGCGGATCGAGTCCGTGAGCGCCGATCCCGAGCGCCTGAGCGAGGTGGAGAAGAGCGCGGAGAAGACCCGCGACCTCTTCGCGGCCGAGGGCTTCGAGGTGGAGATCGTGCGTGCCTTCGACGGCGCCCCGCCGGCGATCGTCGGTGAGAAGAAGGGCCCCGAGGGCGCTCCGACGGTGCTGCTCTACGCCCACCACGACGTCCAACCCGAGAACGACCACGCCGACTGGGACACCCCGCCGTTCGAGCCGACCGAGGTGGGCGACCGCCTCTACGGACGCGGCGCGGCCGACGACAAGGCCGGCATCGCGGCCCACATCGGCGCGATCCGCGCCCTCGGCGACGACCTGCCGGTCACCGTTCGGCTCTTCATCGAGGGCGAGGAGGAGGTGGCGTCCGCGACGCTTCCGCAGCTCCTCGAGAAGTACCAGGACAAGCTGAAGGCCGACGTCATCGTCATCGCCGACTCCGGCAACTGGGACATCGGCGTCCCGGCGCTGACCACGTCGCTGCGCGGCCTCATCCGCGTCGACGTCGAGCTCCGCACCCTCGGCCACGCCGTCCACTCCGGCATGTGGGGCGGTCTGGCCCCCGACGCGATCATGGCTCTCGTACGTCTTCTCAACACCCTCTGGGACGAGGACGGCGCTCCGGCGGTCGAGGGGCTCGTCTCCGGCCCTGCGGCCGACGTCGAATACCCCGAGGAGCGGCTCCGCGCCGAGTCGGGCGCCATCGCCGGCCTGCAGTGGGTCGGCAAGGGCAGCGCGGTCGAGCGGATGTGGACGCAGCCGGCGATCACGATCACCGGGCTGGACGCTCCCAAGGTCGACGGCGCCTCCAACACGCTGTCCCCGAGCGCCCGCGCCAAGGTCACCATCCGGATCGCCCCGGGCGACTCCGGCGAGAACGCCGTCGCCGCGCTCACCAAGCACCTCGAGAAGCACGTCCCGTGGGGCGCCGAGCTGACCACCAAGGTCGTCGACACCGGTGAGCCGATCGCCCTGGACGCGACCGGCCCGGCCTACGACGCCGCCCGTGCCGCGTTCACCGAGGCCTGGGACGGCACCGCCCCGATCGACATGGGTGTCGGCGGCTCGATCCCGTTCATCGCGGAGTTCCTGGAGGCGTTCCCGCAGGCCAGCGTGCTGGTCACCGGCGTCGAGGACCCCGACACCCGCGCCCACGGCGCCAACGAGGGTCTCCACCTCGCCGAGTTCCGCCGGGTCGTCGTCGCCGAGGCGCTGCTTCTCCAGAAGCTGGGCGTCTAGGAGACACCGGGCAGCGTCAGCGCCACCCGGGTGCCCTCACCGGGGCGGGAGTCGAGCTCGACCAACCCGTGGTGGCGGCTGGTGATCTGGTCGACCAATGTCAGCCCGAGCCCAGCTCCGCGCGAACCACCGAGCGCGGAGTTGGTGCCTCGGTAGAACGGCTTGTAGACCTCGGACTGCTCCTCGTAGGCGATGCCGACACCGGCGTCGGCCACGATGATCGTGACCTCGCTGCCGGCGCTGTAGAGCATCACCTGCACCCGTGACCCGCGGTAGCTGTAGGTGAGCGCGTTCTTCACCAGGTGGAGGAAGGCGGCCCGCAGCTCGCGCGGGTCACCGACGACGTACGCCGGACCGGTCGGCGTCGTCAGGACGCACTCGATGTCCTTCTGAGCGGCGTCGGGATCGAGCTCGTCGAGCACGTCGTCGAGCATCTCGGAGACCTCGATGGTGGTCTGGCCGGGCGCGTTGGCCGGGTCGCTGATCCGGGAGAGCAGCAGCAGGTCGCTGACGATGCCCTCGATCTGGGCGCTGCGTACGGTCAGCGTCTCCACCTGGACGATCCACGGCAGGGTGTTGGGCTGCTCGTCGCTCAACGCGGCCAGCGACGTGCCGAGCGCGTTCACCGGGATCCGGAGCTCGCGGGCGACGGCCTCGATCAGCTGGTTGCGCTCGCGGTCGGCGTCGGCGAGCTGCTGGGCGAGGTCGCGCTCCTGGGTGTAGGCGTTGGCGGTGAGCACGATGCGGCCGAAGTCGCGGCCCAGCTCCATCGCCAGCCTGCCCTCGGCATCGGTCCAGGTGGGCCGGCCGGGGGAGCGGAGCAGGACGATGTGGCCGAGCCACTCGTGGTCGGCGCCGACCGGAACCACCAGCGCGCTCTCCGCCCCGAGGGTCTCGAAGAACCTGTCGACGACGGCGGCCTGCTCGTTCCACTCCGCGGAGTCGGTGATCCGATCGCGGCACAGGATCGCGTAGGTGCCCTCGGCCCAGTAGCGGGTCGTGTTCCGCGCGGTGAGCGCCGCCAGGCCGGGGTCGGGCTCCCAGTCGAGGCCCGGCGTCGCGTGCACCACCATCGCCCGGCGGGGGCCCTTGGTCGCCATCCAGATCCCGTCGGCACCCAGGCCGCGGATCAGCGCGTCGTGGCTGGCGTCGAGCACGTCGGCCAGGCTGAGCTTGGAGCTGGCGTCGCGCAGGAACTCCTTGGCGGTCTCCAGGTTCGCGGCACGCTCGTAGAGCCGCTCGCGCTCGATGTAGCCGAGCACGACCCGCCGGGCACGTTTCGCGAACCGGTTGAGCACCCGACGCTGCGTGAAGTCCGGCCGGCGGCCGCTGACCGGCATGTCGATCGAGAGGCATCCCTGGAGGGAGCCGTCGTCGCCGTAGATGGGCGCGAGCAGCATGTCGTGGGGGTGCCAGGCGTCGGGGGCGTCGATCATGTTGGTCGTGGAGACCCAGCTGCCCTCGTGGAGGTTCACCCGGTCATGGGGGATGAACCGCCAGGCGCCCCAGTTCTCGCCGCGGGAGAGGTTGATCTGCACGTCCGCGAGCGGCCACCGGGCGCCGAGGACCTCCTCCGCGGTCTCGCGCCGCCCGTGGGCGGCGTTCAGGCCGCTCGTGAAGCCGTGGATCGCGACCATCTCGACCTCGTCGCCGCGGACCACGTTGATCGCGGCGATCCCGAAACCGAGCAGCTCGCAGATCCCCTCGGCGATCATCTGCAGAGCGGGATCGGCCACCGGCAGCGACGTCCTGCTCGGCGTGCTCCGCGGCACGTCGAGGGCATCGACTGACTGTTGTGGGGGCATCCTTGCTCTCAGGTAGGTCGGTCAGGGCGGTGTTGCAACGGCGTGGCAGTCCTGAGGACCTGGGCACCACGGAGTGTTGCACGAAACACCCAACCTGTGCAGGCGTCGGGCGCCGTCTCGACCAGATTGTGACGTTCGGTTAACCGAACGAGATCATGTCGTTGGCCAGCGGAAGGACGAGCGAGACGCGGGTGCCGGTGCCGGGCTCCGAGCGCAGCGTGACCCGGCCGTCGTGGCGGCGCGCGACCCGGTCGACGATGCTGAGCCCGAGGCCGACGCCCTTCCGGCCACCGATCGCCTGGCTGCTGCCGCGGTAGAACTCGGTGAAGACCTGCATCTGCTCGGCTGCGGGGATGCCGACCCCGTTGTCGGTCACCGAGATCGCGGCCTCGTTCGCGCTCTCCACGATGTAGAGACGTACGTGACCACCACGGTGGGTGTAGACCAGCGCGTTGTCGACCAGCCGCAGGATCGCCGCCTTGATCTCGCTGCGGTCGCCCAAGACCTGCACGCTGTGGGAAGGCACGTCGATGGTCACCTCGATGCCACGCTTCTCCGACTCGTACGTCCTCTGCTCGAAGATCTCGCGGAGGAGAGGCACCAGGTCGACGTAGGCCAGGGTCGGCCGGGACGAGGGGTCGGAGAAGCGGGAGAACAGCAGCAGGTCGTCGACCATCGCGACCAGCTGGTCGGACCGGCTGATCAGGTTGCCGACCTGCTGGAACCAGGCGGTCGAACCGCGCTCCTCGTGACGCAACGCGTCGATGCCGGTGGTGAGGGCGGAGAGCGGGTTGTGCAGCTCCTGCGCCACCGACTCGATGAGCTGGCTGTGCACCTTGTCCGCGGTGGCGAGCCGCTGCGCGAGGTCGCGCTCCTGGGTGTAGGCGTTGGAGGTGAGGACGATGCGGCCGAAGTCGCGCCCGAACTCCATGGCGAGACGTCCCTCGGCGTCGGTCCAGCGTGGCCGGCCCGAGCCGCGCAGCAGCACGAGGTGGCCGAGCGCGGTGGTCTCCACGCCGATCGGCACGACCAGGAGCGAGTCGGCCTCGACCGCGTCGAGGAACTCGAGCCCGATCTTGGCGAACATCCGCTGCTCCGGGTCGCTCTGGTGCAGCCGGTGGCGGAGGAGCTCGCGGTTGACGATCGCGTGCTGGCCCTCGTTCCAGAGCCGGGTGGTCTGGTAGGCCTGGCCCGCGGCGATGTTGCCGCTGTCGTTGGCGTTCCACCGGAGGCCCGGCGAGGCATAGACCACGGACCCGCCGTCACCGGCCTGAGCCTGCACGTAGAGACCGTCGGCGTCGAGACCTCGGCTCATCGCCTCCTGGGTGGCCTCGAGAACCCCCTTGAGGCCGAGCTGGGAGTTGGCCTCGCGCAGGAAGCTCTGGGCCTCGAGCAGGTTGTTGGCCCGCTCCTCGAGGTATTCGCGTTGCAGCGTGAGCAGCACCGCCCGTTTCGCCTGGCGCGCGAACCGGTTGAGGATCCGCTGCTGCCGCCTCCCGGGGCGGCGGCCGTTGGTGGGACGGTCGATGGAGAGTACGCCGACGAGCTCGCCGTTCTCGTCGTAGAACGGCGCCAGCAGCTCGTCGAGCCGGTGCCAGTCCTGCGGGTCCTTGAGGATGTCCTCGTCGGTGTCGGGGACCCAGTAGCCCTCCGCCTCGCCGATGGTGTTCTTCTCGTGCGGGACGAACTTGATGTCGCCCCAGTCCTCGGACATGTCGAGCAGGTCGGTGACGACCGAGACCGGGAACCGGGTGCCGAGCATCTCGGCGACGGTCATCTCGCCGTCGGTCGTGTGACCGGTCTCGTCACCGTACGCGGCGACTATCTCGAACTCGTCACCTCGCCGGATGTTGATGACGGCGGCGCCGAAACCGACGAGCTCGGTCACGCCCTCGGCGATCAGCTGCAGGCCGGGATCCGGGGTCGGGTACGCCTCGGAGGCGCCGTCTGGCACGTCCGGACCCTCTGAGGGCGTACTGGTCATGAGCTCTCCGCCGAGATGAAAATGCAACCCGTTCCCGGGGCGTCAGGTTAAACAATGGGCAGCGTCACACGGAATGTGCTTCCCACGCCAGGGGTCGAGTCGACCGATATCAGCCCCCCACGGCGGCTGACGATGCGTGACACGATCGTCAGACCGAGGCCGGTGCCCGGTTGCTTGAGGGCGGTCGGGTTGGTCGAGCGGAAGAACTCGGTGAAGAGCCGCTCCTGGTCCTCCGGCGAGATGCCGAGGCCGTGGTCGGTCACCCGGAGCTCGAACCAGCCCGGGCTGGTGCGAGTGCTCACGATGACCTGGCCGCCGTCGGGACTGTATTTGATCGCGTTGGTCACCAGGTTGATCACGACCCGGTCCAGGTCGCCCGGAGCGAGGGTCACATGGACGTCGTCGGGCGGCATCTCGAAGACGAGCTCGTGGGCGTCGCTGGTCGGCATCTCGGCGCTGAGCTGGCTGTAGACCTCCTCGAGCACGCGCGCGACCTGGATCGGCACGGTGGTCGGCAGGTGGTCGGGGTCGGAGACCTTCGACAGCATCGCCAGGTCGGCCACGATCTTCTCCGTGCGGTCACGGTTGCGGGTGAGCGCGGTCAGGACCTCGGCGTACTCCTCCTCGGACTCCGCGTAGGGCAGCGACTCGATGTTCCACCGGAACGCGGACAAGGGGTTCTTCAGCTCGTGGGCGACCGTCGCGATCAGCCGGCTCTTGTGGGCCTCGAGCTCGCGCAGGGAGTCGACCGCCGCCTTCTGGCGAAGGTAGGCCCGGGAGTTGTGGACGACGCGGCCGAAGTCGCGGCCGAGGTCGGCGGCGGTGATCAGCTCGAGCTCGCTCCAGTGGGGCTTGTCGGGACCACGGCCGAGGAGCATCGCGCCGTACCAGGTCTGGCCGGAGCCGATCGGGACCCCGACGATCGAGCCGACCTTGTAGTGGCGGATCCACTCCGTGATCCGCTGCTGCGCCTCCGGGTCGGGGTGGGGCAGTCGCTCGGCGCCGTCGGGGGTCTGGACGGTGATGCTGCGCTGGTCCCACAGGTATTGCCCGTACTCGACCATGAACGGGCTGGTCAGGTCGCCGATCGGGAGCTTGAAGTCCTCCCGGTAGACCTTGGTGCGGATGCCCCGGCCACCCGGCTTGGACATGTGGAGCCAGAAGTCGGTCAGGTCGAGGACGTCGACCAGCCCGGTGCTCAGCGAGTTGAGGATCTCGTCGGGGTCCAGCTCACGCCCGGCGCGGCGGATCACGTCGCGGGCGGCCTCCGCCAGGCGTACCTGCTCGGAGAGCTCCTCGCGCTCCAGGGCGAGCAGGATCGCGCGCTGGGCCTGCACCGCGTGGCGACTGAGCACGGCGCGCTTCTCCCGGTCGGGGCGCAGGCCGTCGGTCGGGATGTCGACCATCAGCGTGCCGCGAAGCCTGCCGGTGTCGTCGCGCAGCGGCGCGACCAGGAGGTCGAGGGGGTTCCACGCGCCGGCGGCACCGCTGGGCGCCATGGCAGGAACCCAGCCGTACGCATCGGCGGGCGACTCCAGCCGCTCCGCCGGCACGAACTTGAAGGTGCCCCAGTCGTCGGCCCGGGCGAGATCCGCCTCCAGTTGCTCGATCGGGGTGACGGTGCCGAGCAGGTCGGCGCGGGCGGACTCCTGGCCGGAGACCACCACCATGTGGAGGTGGCCGTCGGCCCGGGCGACGCTGATCGTGGCCATCTCGAACCCGGCCAGCGCGGTCAGGCTGTCGGCGATCAGCTGAAGGTCGGAGAGGTCTTCGCCCGGGGTGAGAAGACCACCGATCTCTGCCAGATCGGTGGTGATCGTCGTCATCGTCGTGGTGAGGTCGCTCCTGGCGCTCTTCCCGCCCAACGGTGGTGGGGCGAATCCCGGCGGCACCGTCAGACGGTGACCGCCGGCGGGCTTGGGCGCAGGAGATGTCATCGGGTCGATTATCCGGGAAGACCGTCCCGGGCGGTAGGGCAGACGTGGATAGTTCTTTGCATTCATGATCCCCAGACGTTCATGTGACCACTCTTACAGGACGGTCAAGGGTTCGTGGATCGCCAGAGTGCGGCCTTACACTCGATGCCGTGGTCAACCTCACCAGCTCAGGTAGGCACGTGTCCCGACGCAAGGGTGGCGACGGCCGGCTCACCGCCGCTCTCGACCCCCACGACCAGGGTCCCCAGGACCACTGCGGAGTCTTCGGTGTGTGGGCGCCGGGCGAGGACGTCGCGAAGCTGACGTACTTCGGCCTGTACGCGCTGCAGCACCGTGGCCAGGAGTCGGCCGGCATCGCCGTCAGCAACGGACGCCAGATCCTGGTCTACAAGGACATGGGCCTGGTCAGCCAGGTCTTCGACGAGCCGACCCTCGAGTCGCTCAAGGGCCACGTCGCCATCGGCCACGCACGTTACTCCACCACCGGCGCCTCGGTGTGGGAGAACGCGCAGCCGATCTTCAAGCCGACCCCGGACGGCTCCGTCGCGCTGGGCCACAACGGCAACCTGATCAACGTCGCCGAGATGCGTACGGCCGTGGAGGCGCTGCCCGAGCACTCCGAGGGACGCCACGCCCCGGTGTCCACCAACGACACCTCGCTGCTCACCGAGCTGCTCGCCTTCCACCCCGACTCCTCGCTGGAGGCGCGTGCGCTGGAGGTGCTGCCGACCATCCGCGGCGCCTTCTCGCTGGTGTGGATGAACGAGGACACCCTGTTCGCCGCGCGTGACCCGCAGGGAATCCGCCCGCTGGTGCTCGGGCGTCTCGACCGCGGCTGGGTGATCGCCTCCGAGGACGCCGCCCTGGCCACCGTCGGCGCGAGCGTGGTGCGCGAGGTCGAGCCCGGCGAGATGATCATCATCGACGAGTCCGGCCTGCGCTCGGTGCGCTTCGCCGAGGCCGACCGCAAGGGCTGCGTCTTCGAGTACGTCTACCTGGCCCGCCCCGACGCCAACATCGCCGGCCGCAACGTCCACGAGTCCCGCGTCGAGATGGGCCGCGAGCTGGCTCGCGAGTACCCGGTCGACGCCGACCTGGTCATCCCCGTGCCCGAGTCCGGCATCCCGGCAGCCACCGGCTACGCCCTCGAGAGCGGTCTGCCGTTCGGGCAGGCGTTCGTGAAGAACGGCTATGTGGGACGTACGTTCATCCAGCCGTCGCAGACCCTGCGCCAGCTCGGCATCCGGCTCAAGCTCAACGTGCTCGAGCACATGGTGCGCGGCAAGAAGGTCGTCGTCGTCGACGACTCGATCGTGCGCGGCAACACCCAGCGCGCCCAGGTCCGGATGCTGCGCGAGGCCGGTGCGCTCGAGGTGCACGTGCGGATCTCGTCGCCGCCCGTCAAGTGGCCCTGCTTCTACGGCATCGACTTCGCCACCCGCGCCGAGCTGATCGCCAACGGCCTCTCCGTCGAGGAGATCGCCGCCTCCGTCGGTGCCGACTCGCTGGGCTACATCTCGCTCGACGGGATGATCTCGGCGACCCGTCAGGAGCGCTCGTCGCTGTGCACCGCCTGCTTCACCGGTGAGTACCCCGTGGAGCTGCCCGACCAGAGCATGCTCGGCAAGCACCTCCTCGAGGTGTCGCTGCAGTCCCCGACCGCGGGCAAGGCCCTGCCGGTCCTGAACAACCCGTGATCGGAGATCCATCAGTGAGCCAGACCGAGCCGACCAACGCGTACGCCGCAGCAGGTGTCGACATCCACGCCGGTGACCGCGCCGTGGATCTGATGAAGGTCTGGATCGAGAAGTCCCGGCGCCCCGAGGTGCTCGGCGGGGTCGGCGGCTTCGCCGGTCTCTTCGACGCCTCGGCCCTGAAGGCGTACGAGCGGCCGCTGCTGGCCACCTCCACCGACGGTGTCGGCACCAAGGTCGCGATCGCGCAGGCGATCGACAAGCACGACACGATCGGGTTCGACCTGGTCGGCATGGTCGTCGACGACCTGGTCGTCTGCGGCGCCGAGCCGCTGTTCATGACCGACTACATCGCCACCGGCAAGGTCGTCCCGGAGCGGGTCGCGGCGATCGTCAAGGGCATCGCGGAGGCCTGCGTCGAGGCCGGCTGCGCGCTGGTCGGCGGCGAGACCGCCGAGCACCCGGGCCTGCTGGCCGCCGACGAGTACGACGTGGCCGGCGCGGCCACCGGGGTCGTCGAGGCCGACAAGCTGCTCGGTGCCGACCGGGTCGAGGCGGGCGACGTCGTCCTCGCCATGGAGGCCTCCGGTCTGCACTCCAACGGCTACTCCCTGGTCCGCCACGTGCTGCTCAACTCCGGCGCCTACACGCTCGACCAGCAGGTCGCCGAGTTCGGCCGTACGCTCGGGGAGGAGCTCCTCACCCCGACCCGCGTCTACGCCAAGGCCTGCCTGGACCTGGCCCGCGGCACCCGCACCCACGCCATGTCTCACGTCACCGGCGGCGGCCTCGCGGCCAACCTGGAGCGGGTCATGCCCGCGGAGCTCTCCGCGCGCATCGACCGCACCACCTGGACCCCCGCCCCGGTCTTCGACCTCGTCCGCCGCACCGGCTCCATCGCCCTGGAGGACCTGGAGATGACCCTCAACTGCGGCGTCGGCATGGTCGCCCTGATCGCCCCCGAGGACGTCGACGAGGCCGTCCGCATCCTCGCCGGCTACGACATCCGCGCCTGGGCCGCCGGTGAGGTCACCGCGACCCCGGGCGGCAAGGTCGAGCTCACCGGGGCGTACGCGGGCTGGTGAGCTCGTAGGAATACCCGGTTAACCGGGTATTCCTGCACTTCTCTGGCATTGCAACACCTGAGAAGTGCAGGTTTCACCGGTTAACCGGGTATCCCGTTCAGCCGATCAGGCCTTACGCACCTGCACGACCGACGGCCGCGGACCGGCGAACTCGCCCTCACCGGCGGTGCCCTCGACGTAGTCGGGGAAGCGCGAGTTCGGAGCCTCCCAGGTCCCCTCCTCGCCCGGGTGCTGGACGGCGACGAAGACGGAGCCGTCACGGTCGTGGATGACCGGACCACAGGTCTCGGCGTCGCGCGGCACCGAGAGGAACTGCTGGACGTGGCCGCGCTCGGGGCCCTCCAGCGGAACCTTGAAGAGACCGTCGTTCTTCTGGATCGAGCTCGGCGCACCGTCGGTGGAGATCCACAGGTTGCCCTCGGAGTCGAAGGCCAGGTTGTCCGGGCAGGAGACCGGGGAGACCTTGTCCTGCGGGTAGCCCGCGAAGTAGGTCGACCCGTTCACCGCCGGGTCACCGGCGACGATCACGAGGTTCCAGCGGAAGACGCGCGAGGTGTGGTCGCCGTCGTCCTCGGTGATCTCGATGACGTGGCCGTCGCGGTTGGTGTTGCGCGGGTTGGCCTCGTCGGCGGCGGCCTTGCCGGTGGTGCCGCGCTGGGAGTTGTTGGTGCACGCGACGTACACCTTGCCGGTCTTCGGCGAGGGCTGGACGTCCTCGCAGCGGTCCATCTTGGTGGCGCCGGCCTTGTCGGCGGCGAGGCGCGTGTAGACCAGGACCTCCTCGACGCTCATCCCGGCGACCTTGCTGCGGCCGTTGACGACGAGCGGGATCCACTGGCCGTAGCCGTCGAACTTGCCGTCGCTCGGCAGCGTGCCGGTGCCGTCGATCTCGGCGGCGGGGGAGTCGCCGTGGAAGCGGGCGACGTAGAGGCTGCCCTCGGTCAGCAGATCGAGGTTCTTCGCCCGGTTGTTGGGGTCGTACGTCCGCTTGGAGACGAACTTGTAGAGATAGTCGAAGCGCTCGTCGTCGCCGGTGTAGGCCACGACCTTGCCGTTCTCGGCGATGACGACGTTCGCGCCCTCGTGCTTGAGGCGGCCCAGCATGGTGTGCTTGCGCGGCGTCGAGGTCGGGTCGGTCGGGTCGATCTCGACGATGTAGCCGAACCGGTTCGGCTCGTTGGCGTAGTCGGCCGAGCGCGCGTCGAAGCGCGGCTCGATGGCCTCCCAGCCGTAGGTCGAGGCCTTGTCGGCCAGGCCGTAGCGCTTCTCCTCTGCGGAGGTGCCGGTGGCGCGGAAGTAGCCGTTGAAGTTCTCCTCGCCCGACAGGATCGTGCCCCACGGCGTGGTGCCGCCGGCGCAGTTGCCGATCGTACCCAGCGCCACGGTGCCGGTCGGGTCGGCGGCGGTCTTGAGCAGGTCGCTGCCGGCCGCGGGACCCGTGATCTTGAACGGGGTGGAGGCGGTGATGCGGCGGTTCTTCGGAGCCGAGGGGACGTACGTCCACTTCTCGCCCGGCGCGGAGCGCTCGAGCTCGACGATGCCGAAGCCGTGGGCTGCCATCGCGATCTTGAGCTGCTCGGTGGCGTCGAGGCCGGGCGGGAACATGATGCCGGCGTTGACGTACTCGTGGTTGCAGCACAGCAGGGCCTTGGTGCCGGCCTTGTTGGTCACGATGACGTCGGTGTAGTCGTTGTTGTAGCCCCAGGCGAGCGCCTGCTTCTCGGCGGTCTGGTTGTTGACGTCGAACGGAACGCCGCCCGGCAGGATCGGGTCGCCCCAGCGGATGATCGGGTCCCACGTGTAGCCCTGCGGGACCACGAAGGTGTCCTCGGTCGACGCGACCGGGGTGATCGCCTTGAACGGCAGGTTCGTACGTCCGGCCGAGCCGCGACCGGCGGCGAGACCCGCCTGGACGGGGCTGGCGGCGGCCGCCAGACCGCTGCCGCCGACGGCGAGGGCGACGGCGCCCGCACCGGCGAGCCCGAGCGCGTGGCGGCGGCTGAGCGCCTTGCCGGCGATGTCACGGAAGTAGCCGTTGTCGGAGGTGTTCGGCGCGGGCTTGGCGCACGCGCTGTCGCACTTGAGGGCACAGGTCACGGCGCTGCGCTTGCCGCGCGTGTGGCCGGCCATGGGCAGGAGGGACAGCATGGTGCGGCGGCCGTTCGTGACGGCGGGCGCAGCCTGGTCGCTGCTGCACGAGGGACAGGCGGTGTCGGTCTGGATGTCGCTCAGTTCGGTCACTGCATTTCCGTTCAAGACGCGTTTTGTCAGGTCTCCCAAGAATCGGAAGGGAGGCTATGCGCGGCGAGACAACCGACCGGCCCCGCAATCTGTCGTCGAAGTGAACGGGGGATGACGAGTCACGGGGCCGGTCATCAGGCGGGGAATCGTGTGACGTCGGTAACATTCGCTGCTAGCGAACGCATTTTCGACACCCCGGCGTGCGGATTCTTGGGAGTAACCGGTAGCGTTGTCCTTACGAGAAACCTGTGAACAGCCCGGGACTATCCCGGCCAAGTGCGACGAGGGGGCTGGACCCTATGGGGCGCGGCCGAGCGAAAGCCAAGCAGACGAAGGTCGCACGCGACCTGAAGTACCGGACCTATGAGACGGACTTCGGGGCCCTTGCGCGCGAACTTCACGGTGATGACGACACCAGTCAGAAGTCCGGTCAGCAGCCGGACGACTATGACGACTGGTCGGACTACGACGCGGGATCCTCGCGCGACTAGGATCGGTCGACCAAAGCGGTGACGCCTTGGTCGACAGCATCCTCAGTCCGATCGACCTCGTGTCGATCGGCTCAGGACAACCTCCCCGTGAGTGCCGTAACCGGGTAGGCGACCGCCGTGAGGCGTGCCGTCGAAGGCGACGTGCAACCACTCCTCCCCGAGCGGGATCAGGGTGGGCCACGGAAGGTTCGTGACGTACTCCGATCGGAGCTCTGCGACCTCGTTGAGGTCCAGGTCGAAGATCGGGTAGCGAGCGCGGACGCGACGCGGGTTGTCGCGTCCGTCGCTGGCGCCTACCACGACTGTGCCGCCCAGCGGGACAAGCGTGGTGCCCTCGGTGGCCGTCCGGTCGGTTCGTGCTGCCCGCAGGCTGAGCGCGTCCAGGCTCGGCCCGGTGGCGAGCATGGGATGGAAGTCGAAGTACTTCCTCGCGCTCACGTAGCCGACCAGCCACTCGCCGTCGTGGCGCACCAGGTGGGGGTCCCAGACCCCGACCGACGCGACCCCGTCGGTGGGCAGCGCCAGCGGTGCCGCGTCGAGGACGTGCTCGCCACGCGTCAGGTCCGCGCGCGAGCGGGCGATCGCGACCCCGACGGGGCTCCAGGGCTTGCTCGGATCCGTCTTGTCGGGCGCCTTGAACCCGCCCCAGGTGCTGGTCGTGACCAGCCACTCGTCCCCGTCACGGACGAGATGGGTCGCGTGGTCGCCGTAGACCAGCCCGTCCCGGCGGAAGTAGAGCGCGCCCCGATGGACCATGTCGTACGTCGCCGGGTCCAGCGCCCACACCGAGGTGTGCGCGGTGGGGAAGAAGCCCGGCCCGGCGCTCGTGGCGGTGAGCAGGACGCTGCCGTCGTCGTCGAGGAACGGCGAGCCGTCGGCGTACGTCACGACCCGGATGTCGCGCAGGCCGAGTTGCCCGAAGGCGCCGGTGCGCACGTTCTCGGCAGCACCCTCGTGGCCCGTCGAGAGGCGGGCGAGCCAGGACTCGTCACGTGGCTCGATCCCGAGCTCGGAGAGGTCGACCCGTGCCCTCGCCACCCATTCGCCACCTTCCTGGGTCAGCGCGGTCAGCATCGTCCCCGTCAGCGTCAGCGCGAACCGCTCGACCCCGCGGCCGGTCCGGCCGTGGCGTCGGCTCGCGTGAGACGTACGCCGCGCCCCGGTCGTCACCGCCAGCGACACCCGTCGCCCGTCGAAGACGCCGGTGAGCACATCCTCGCCCGAGGTGAAGGTCAGTGTCACCGGGCCGGCACAGGCCGCCTCGATCGCGGCGTTGGCCGCGGGCCGGGACGGGCTGGTGGACTCGACCGCGATCGTGATGGGGCGCTGGCGACGTACGATCTCGAATTCGGGGAACATCGGCTCCAGTCTTCCGGGCACCTGGCCTTTGATCTAACGCAGCCCCCGGACATAGGCGGTCGCCCGCCGCAGATCGTGGAGACGCGCCTCCCAGGTGATGCCGAGGAAGAGCAGCAGCAGTCCGGCGGCGCCGAGCACCCACCACTGCCGCAGAGACTCCGCCGACGGCATCTGCGCCAGGGCCAGGACCGAGGCGACCAGGGCGCCGCCGACCAGCGGCGCCGCCCAGCGCAGCCAGGCGCCGCCGATGATGAAGGCGAGGCACGCGATGCCGAGCACCGCGGTTCGCATCGAGACCGGGTCCTGGAGGGCTGCCGGGACGGACGGGATGAGCGCCAGGAAGACGCCAGGCCCGAGGACCGGCAGCGAGGCGACCTCCCGGTCGAGGCGCAGCTTGACCACACCGAAGACGATCAGCGCGATCGCGGGCGGTAGGGTGTAGGACTCCCAGGTCGCGACCGAGGTGTCGACCAGTCGGATCCACAGCGCGATGGTGGCCAGCGAGGCGCCGACCCAGCCGAGCCAGCGGCGCTCGTGATGGGCGATCGCGTGCGCCGAGACGGCGGCTCCGGCCAGGATCAGCAGGATGCTCAGCCAGGGGAGGTCGACGCCGCGCTCGCCGACCGCGGTCGGTCCGTCCGGGGTCAGCACGATCGTCGGGCCGAGGCTGACGGTGCCGACGACGATCGTGACGACCGCGGCCACCGCGGCGGCGATCTCGGCCGAGGGCAGCAGGCGGAAGATCGTGACGAGGGTCAGGATGACGATGATCCCGGCCGCGGCGTACGGCTTCGCGATGTCGTTGAGGTCGGCGAACATCCAGCAGAACGCGGTCAGCGTGACGACCCAGTAGGGGGCGGTGACGGCCTTGGTCTGCAGCTCCCGAGTGAGCCGGTCGACGGCGACCGCCGCCGCGGTGAGCACACCCGCCACGATCAGCGCGAGCAGCTCGTTGCCGAAGGCGGCGCCGAGGGAGCCGAGGCCGAGCAGGCCCGCGACGGTGAGCCTCGGGCCCGACTGCTGCGCCTCGTGACGCAGGATCGTCGCGATGCACATGACGCCGGCGATCAGCAGCAGGATCGCCAGCCAGTCGGTGTCCAGCCGCCAGCCGTCGGTGAAGGTACCCAGGACGACCGACACCAGGGCACCGGTCGCGGCCGCGGCCTCGGTGGAGGGGCTGCGGCGTACGAGCACGACGGCGCCCATCGCGACCACGATCACGACCGCGGTGTAGGGGCGCTCCACGTCGGCCAGCCGGGCCGCCTGCCACACGGCGGCTGTCAGGGCGAGGATCCAGTAGGCCGTCGCGACCTCCTTGGTCGCGCCCGACTGCACCCGGTCGACGATGACGGCGAGGACGGTGAGGATGATGGTCACGGCCAGCGCCAGCACGTCGCCGGAGAGGACGGCCGCTGAAGCCGCGCCGATCCCGACGGTGCCGGCCACGGCCAGCGCGGGAGGCTGGCGGTGGTGCAGGCCGATGGCCGCAGCCAGGACGGTGGCGATGGTCAGCATGACCGCCGCCCAGGTGACGTCGACGGCGCCGATCCCGATCGAGATCGCCCCGCAGGCCGCGGCGGCCCACCAGCCCGAGGCCCGGAAGCGGAAGAGCGTGATCAGGCCGAGGACCGTGACGATCGCGCACGCGGCCCACTGCCGCTCCACGTCGATCAGCGGCGCCAGCGACCACAGGCCGAGGGTGAGGGTCGCGACCGAGTAGCTGGCGGCGACCTCGCGGTCGGGGCCGAGCAGACCCTGACCCGCGTACGCAGCCGCGCCCGCCAGTGCCAGCGCGACCACCACGGTGAGCAGGTCGCTGGGCAGCGCCGCGGCGAGGGCGATCAGACCGAAGATGCCGGCCGCGAGGAGCCGTGGCCACCGCTCGGCCCACCAGGCCAGCGCGACCGCGACGCCGAGCAGCAGCAGGGCGGGCACCAGCAGCGGCATGCCGTAGCAGGCGGCGGTGATCGCCAGCCCGGTGACGCCGCCGGCGATGAGGATCCAGCTGACCGTCTCCCGGTAGCTGCGGAACGCGGGCGGGTTCAGCCGGTAGAACCAGGCGGTCCCGAAGGCCATGATCGCGGCCATCGCGGGCAGGGTCAGCCAACCGGGCAGCAGCGGCTCCGGCCCGGTGACCCGGGAGAACGCGGACTCGGTCCAGGGCACCGCCGCGAGGCGGATCGAGGCGGAGACCGCCAGGACCAGCACGGCGAGGCCGAGAGCGATGGCGTACGGAGTCAGCGCGGCGGCCGACCAGCGCCAGGGACGCGGCATCGCCATCAGCGCGCCGGCGGCGACCAGGGTGACCACGATGCCCACGACCGTCAGCGTGACCGCGCCGTCGTCGAGGGCGGGCTGGGTGAAGGTGTAGGCCGCGATCAGGAGCGAGACGCCGACCATCGCGACCTTGGCGTCCTTGGGCAGCGGGAACAGCAGCGCGACGACCGCCAGCACCGCGGCGGCGCCGAGCAGCAGGGGCAGCGTGCCGCCACGCAGCAGCTCGGAGCCGGTCAGCGCCGGGTCGGTCAGGCCGCGTACGAGCAGCATCAGCCAGAAGCCGGCCATCACGACCATGGCACCGATCGTCAGCGCCTGCAGGTCGGTCTTGCTCGCCACGATCACCACGACGAGCGCGATGACTGCGGCGACCAGCGGGAACCAGATCAGGTCGGAGATGAGCTCGAGGCCGATCAGGGCGGTGAGCACGCCGGCCGCGGCCGCCACCTGTGGCCCGATCACCGAGGTGAGCTTCTCGGTGCGCGCGCCCACCAAGGACATCGCGGTGCCGGCCAGGAAGACGGCGACGCCGACGATCACCAGGAAGCCACGGTCCCAGTCGGCGCCACCGAGCCAACCGGCGTACTTCATCCCGGCTATGTCCAGGGCGAGCAGTCCCAGCGCCAGGGTCCAGACGCCTTCGGTGCCGGCACGCAGCTCGAGATGCAGCAGCAGTGCGCCACCGATCGTGAAGAGCGCGGTGAAGACGAGCAGCATCGTGGTGCGGCCACCGACGCCCATCGCGGCCCAGGCGACCGCGAGGAAGATGACGCCCGCGACCAGCAGGAAGAGCACGCCGACCCCGACCAGGATCAGCGGCACCGTGATCGGCGCACGCCGCGCCGCGGGCGCGCCCGGGAACGGCGCCGGCCCGGCGGGTGCGCTCGCGGCGGGCGCGGCCAGCGGAGCAATGACCGGCTCGGGCTGGGCGGGCTCGGGCTGGATCTGCGGAGGCGGCGCCGAGGGCGGTGCGGCGACCGGCAGCGGAGCGGGCGGGGGCGGCGTGGTCGGACGTGCCGCGCGGCTCGCCTCCTCCCGGATCGAGCGCAGCCGGGTCATGAGTACGTCGGCCCGCAGCAGCGTCCCGTAGAGCTCTTGGGCGACGGCGTTCTCCAGCGGCAGCCCGCAGTGCGGGCACGGGCTGGTGCCGGGCTCGAAGGCCTCCCGGCAGTCGGGGCAGCGACCAGGATCGGCGTACTTCACAGCCAACCATCCTTGCGTAGTTCCGCCGATGCGGGTGCGGGAAACGCAGAGCAACGGAACAGCGCCGCGAAATGCCGACCGGCTCCGACCGATAACTGCTGGTCGGAGCCGGTTGGTGCTTGTGGGCAGGGGCGGGGTCGAACCGCCGACCTATCACTTTTCAGGCGATCGCTCGTACCAACTGAGCTACCTGCCCAAGCGAGGTGAAACATTACCGGAAACGACCGCGACGTTCCGAATCGGGACCCCCAGGCGGACGTACGGCCTCGCTTTGGCGGCCCTGGACGCGGGCCTCTAGGATGTCCCGGCAGGCCCCCTTCGTCTAGCGGCCCAGGACCCCGCCCTTTCACGGCGGTAGCGCCGGTTCGAATCCGGTAGGGGGTACACAGTCTCTTCATGTCCCGAGTCTCGTCGCCGCGCAGCACCCCGGCATCCGCACGGATACTCATATCCGAGGCGTACGCCGCCGGGTTGGTGCCACACTTCGGTCTGTGAGTGCGTGGACGTCGCCGGCGGCGATCGAGGTCGAGAGCCGGCTCTTCCGTGCTCTCGCGGTCCTGCGGGTGGTCGTGCTGATCAACGCCGTCGGGCTGACGATCTACCGGGCCGGTAACTTCGTCTCGCCCGCAGCCGCGCTCGTCTGCGCGCTCGTCATGGTCGGGTGGACGGCCTTCGTCGTCTGGGCGTACGCAGCCCCGAGCCGCCGCACGGCCGCGCTCGTCGGCGCCGACCTGGCGATCGCGCTCGGACTCCTGCTCGTGACCCCGCTGGTGAAGAGCCCGGCGTTCCAGGCGAGCGTGCCGGGGTTCTGGGTGAGCGGCGCGCTGCTCGCGTGCGCGATCCACTACCGCTGGATCGGTGGCCTGCTGGCCGGTGTCGCGCTGGCGGCGGCCGACCTCGGGCTGCGGCAGCAGAACGACCAGTCGATCTACGGCAACGCGTTCTTGCTGGTCATCGGGGGCCCGGTGGTCGGTTACATGTGCGAGTCGGTGCAGCGGATGGCGATGGAGCGCGACCAGGCCGAGCGTGCTGCCGCGCGGGCCGAGGAGCGGGCGCGGCTCGCGCGAGCGGTCCACGACGGTGTTCTCCAGGTGCTCGCGCTCGTCCAGCGCCGCGGCGGCGAGCTCGGCGGTGACGCCGCCGAGCTGGGCAGGCTCGCGGGGGAGCAGGAGCGGGAGCTGCGCGCCCTGATCCGTGGGGAGCAGCCCGGTCGCGGCCCGGCGGCCGGACTGGCTCATGGGATGGTCGATCTGGCCGCCGCCCTCACCGAGCTCGAGACCGGCACCGTGACCGTCTCCGGGCCGGCGACCGCCGTCGAGATGCCTGCCGACCGGGCAGGGGAGATCGTGGCGGCGACCCGCGCGGCCCTGGACAACGTACGCCGCCATGTCGGCGAGGATGCGCGCGCCTGGGTGCTCCTGCAGGCCTTCCCCGATCATGTCGAGGTCTCGGTGCGCGACGAGGGCCCGGGAATCCCCGACGGTCGCGTCGCGGAGGCGGAGCAGGACGGCAGGCTCGGCATCGCCGGGTCGATCCGTGGCCGGATCCTCGATCTCGGGGGCACGGCCGAACTCATCACGGGAGGGACGGGAACGGAATGGGAACTGACAGTTCCGCGAGGGTGATGGTCGTCGACGACCACCCGATGTGGCGTGACGCGGTCGAGCGCGACCTCGCCGGCGCCGGGTTCGAGGTCGTCGCGACCGCCAGCACCGGCCGCGAGGCGATCACCCGGTTCGCCGCGACCAGACCGGGGGTCGTGGTCCTGGACCTGCAGATCCCCGAGCCCGACGGCGTCCAGGTCACCACCGAGGTCGTCGCGCTGCACCCGTCGACCAAAGTGCTCATCCTGTCCGCCTCGGGCGAGCAGAACGACGTGCTCGCCGCGGTCAAGGCCGGCGCGACGGGCTACCTGGTCAAGTCGGCCTCGCGCGAGGAGCTCCTGGAGGCTGTGGAGTGTGTCGCCGCCGGCGAACCGGTCTTCACCCCCGGCCTCGCCGGGCTGGTCCTGGGCGAGTTCCAGCAGAGTGCCGCCACCGAGGTACGCGGCGACAAGCCCACCCTCACCGACCGTGAGACCGAGATCCTCAAGCTGGTCGCCAAGGGACTGAGCTATCGCCAGATCGCGGACCGGCTGGTCCTCTCCCACCGCACGGTCCAGAACCACGTACAGAACACGCTGCGCAAGCTCCAGATGCACAACCGGGTCGAGCTCACCCGCTACGTCATCGAGCAGGGCCTCGACGGCGACGACTGACGTGTCCACCGCCCGCCATGGGGGAGAATCCAAGGGTGGTCTCGCTTCTCTACCTTCACGGCGTCGGCAACGGTGACCCGCGCGACGCCTGGCGCCGTGCGCTGGACAGGTCGCTGCAGGACGTCGGCTATCCGGGGCTCGACGAGGTCGAGGTGATCGCGCCGAAGTATCCCGACGTGCTCCGCACCGACGACGGCGACAAGACCATCAAGATCCCGCCGATCACCGCGCTGCGGCTGAGCGCCGAGGAGCAGCGGGCCGTACGCCGGCGGGTCGAGCGCGCGACCGCGGAGCTGGAGTCGATCCTCGGTGAGCCCGTGCCCGCGTCTCCGGTCGGCGTCACCGACTCGCTGGCGCCGATCGTGCTCCGGGTGCTCCGCCAGGCCCACAACTACGTGACCAAGCCCGGGATCCGGGCGCGTACGCTCCGCATGGTCCTCGACGAGCTTCCCGAGGACGGGGAGATCGTCATCGTCGGGCACAGCCTCGGCTCGATCATCGCGATCGACCTGCTCCGACGGCTCCCGCCGAAGCTGACGGTCACCGGGCTGGTGACGATCGGGAGCCCGGCCGCCCACCCGAACCTCCACGAGGACTCCGACCGGCTGGAGATGAAGGCCCCGGTCGACCACGTCGGCTGGTGGGTCAACGTCTGGAGCAACGGCGACGCGGTGACCGGGCTCCGCGGCATCTGGCGCCACTTCCCGTGGGCGCTCGACCTCCAGGTCGGGCTCGGCCTCGACCACCGCACCACCACCTACCTGCGCTCCAAGCCGGTCGCCACCGCGATCGGCCGCGGCCTGTTCGGCTCCCTCTCCAAGGAGATCGCGGTCGTCGAGGGCACCCCCGACGTCGCGCTCAACTCCCTCGAGGTGCGCCTCGCGCTCTGGCTCGCCTACGCCCAGTTCCTCCGCGACCACCTCAAGGGCGCTACCCAGGAGCGCTTCGGCGCCGCCCTCCGCGTCGTCCAGCACGAGGTCCTGGAGCGCCTCATCGAGAACTACCAGGCCGATGACGTACGCATCCCCCAACAGCTCCTCGACCTGCGCGTCGCCCCGGACGCCCCAGGTGACCTGCCCCGGCCCAAGCCGCTGACCCAGCTCTCCAAGGAGGAAGCGGTCCTCGCCCTGGTGGCGCTGGCGACCGCCAACCCGGTGCGGCCCTATGAGATCGACGTCCCCGATGACGTACGCCGCCAGGCATTCCACGACCTGACGGTCTGGATGGGGCTCGGTGGCGGGCTCGGCGAGAACCTGCACATCGCGATGCAGTCGGCGTCGAAGGCGGTCTACCCGGTCGACCAGTGGAAGCTCTGGGTCGGCATCGGCATCGGCGCCGCCGTGCTGGTCGCCGGCCCCATCGGGCTCGCCCTCGCCGCCCCGGCCGGGCTGGCCGGGGGAGCGGCGATCATCGGCGCGCTCTCCGCCTTCGGCCCCGGCGGGATGGTCGGCGGGCTCGTCACCGCCGGCGCGATCACCACCACCGGCGCCGGCACCATCGCCGCCACCCTCGTCTCCAGCTCGTCCAGCGCCGAGGACGTCGAGGTCACCGTCATCCAGCTCCTCACCGCCGCCATCCTGCGCTCGCGCGAGGGCCTCGAGCAGGACCTAGGGGTCTGGCTCGCGATGTCGGAGATCCAGCGCCAGACCGGCCGCGAGGTCGCCCGGCTCGCTGCCTACAGCGACGAGAAGGCTCCCGGTGTCGAGGCCCTGCGACGCAAGGCTCGTGCGGCCGAGCGAGCCATGGCGTACATGGTCAAGAACCGTCTCGTGGAGGGCCTCACCGACGAGGAACCGAAGGGCGAAGAGGCCTTCGAGGAGTAGGAGGCGTCCCCGATTGTGAATCCTCCGCACCCATGGGCTATGTTTTTCCCGTTGCCGCAGAGAGCGGAAACAAACAAGGCCCTGTAGCGCAGTTGGTTAGCGCGCCGCCCTGTCACGGCGGAGGTCGCGAGTTCAAGTCTCGTCAGGGTCGCAAGAGTCGAAGGCGGCGTGTGACTTCCAAAGGGAAAGTCCACGTCGCCTCTTGCATTTCATGGCGGCCTCCGGCCGCGGCGGGGATATCCCCGCACCCCTTAGTTACGCGGGGTGATGTGTCGCATGGGGGCTCCGGCCCACCGGGTGTGTCGCGCGGGGGTGCGCGGTCATCCGCTGGTCGAGCCGCCGGAGCCGCTAGGCGGAGGCGTGTCGAGACCAACACGGTCCTTGGCGTGTGCGAGGGGCTCGCCGTTTGCCCCTGTTTGGTGTGGCTGGAGGGTCTTGTTTCCGTTGGTGTGACTTGTGAGTCGGGTGTTGTTTCGGGACGGCGTGACACGCCGGGCCGTGGCGAGCGCGAGGGCCGTCGAGCGTGGGAGGGTGGTCGTCCTGCTTCGGCAGGAGTCTCGGGCCAGAGATCCCCCGATCTCACCCCCCGGCTCGGGCCGTTCGACCCTGTGGGATATAAGCCGATTTGGCGGTAACGTGCGGGCTGCTGTCCTCTCGTGAGAGTATTCAGCCGCTTGTGTCGACGTCGCAGCTCGGCATGGCACGGGGGAACGACTAAGACGTTCGGTATTCAGGAGGCAACACCACCATGTCGTCGTACTACCCGCATCGGCCGCCCCATGCGGCGAGTGCGGACGAGCTTGCGTCACGGATGCAGACGAACGGTGCCTACCGCACCCCGGCCGCGCCGGCGCAGCAGCAGCCCTCCGCCCTCGGGTGGGACCAGCGTCCGCAGCAGTCTCAGGCCCAGCCGCAGTACCAGGAGCCGGCGATCCAGCAGCCGGCCGTGATGGCGCAGACCACCGGCACGCACTGGCCTCAGTTCGTCAACAACAACCGTCTCATCGGTGCGCTCGTCGCCGGCTTCGGTGCCACCCAGCTCGCCACGATGTTCGGCTACTGGATCTACGGCCTCGGCATCATGGAGGGCCCGCTGGACTTCGCGTTCTTCAACGGCGTCATCCTCACGCCGAACGCCACCGCCAACGAGGCCGGCTTCGCCGTCTCGCAGTGGTTCGCTGGTATGGGCTTCCACTACTTCAACGGCATGGTCTTCGCGCTCGCCTACGCCCTGGTGATCTTCCCGTGGCTCGGCAAGACCCACACCACCTCGAGCAACCTCGCGCGTTCGCTCGGCATGGGCATGTTCCTCGCCACCGCCTCCTGCGGTTGGTGGATCCCGGCCCTCCACCCGGAGGATGTCATCGGCATCGACCCGGGCTTCTTCTCGATCAACCTCGGGTGGGGCACCGTCCTGGGTGTCTACCTGTGGCACGTCGTCTGGGCGGTCGCCCTCGGCCTGTTCTTCAACCCGCAGGACTGATCCACAGCACATAGACGAGAGCCCCAGCCGAAACGGCTGGGGCTCTCGCTCATTTGCGACCGCTACATCTGAACCCAGCGCTGGAGCGCCCCTCGTCTGGACGCAGCGCAGTGAGGAGCGCAGCGACGAACGGAGCGGAGGAAGACGAGGGTCAAGCGGAAGCGCTGCGCGAATTGCGGAGCAATCGCAAATTACTCAGGCCAGGCGTCGAAGACCTGGCCACCGTTGGTGGTCAGGTGGTTGTGCAGCTGCTCGCCGGCAGCGGCGTCGCGCAGCGTACGCAGCACGAGACGGCGGCCGTCGGAGGGATTGGCACTGGGCGGTCCCGGCGTGAGGGCCATGGTCTCGGTGACCCGGTCGGTCAGCAGGCGCAGGTGGCTGCGCTCGCCGCCGGCGTAGATGACGTGGGTGTGCTCGAGCGGGGAGGCCCAGAGGATGTTGCCCTCGACGACGATCAGGCGTGAATCGGTGGCCATCACCTTCATCTCGACGTCGGTCATGTTCTGGATCATGTCGGCGCCGGCCACGATCGACTCGCCCTCGTGCAGGAAGGCGGGGAGCGCGTGGGCGAGGTTGGCCTCGACCAGCGCGGCCTCCTCGCGGGCGCGCTGCTGGCCACCGTAGGCGCTGCCGACGGCGCGCTGGGCGCCGGTGTTCGGTGCCTGGCCGTAGGCGCCGGTGTTGGTGCCGTACTGGCCCTGGTTGGGGTAGTAGGAGCCGGTGTTCGGGTAGGCGGATCCCGGGGGCGGGTAGGAACCCGGAGCGGGAGCCACGCCGTAGCTGTTGGTGGGGACGGGCTGACCGTAGGCGTTGCCGCCGCCGTACTCGCCACCCCAGCTGGCATCGACGTTGAGCTGCGCGCCGGCGGCCCGGGCGGCGTAGTCGAGCGTCGGGAAGAAGTCGTGGAAGGCGTCCTTGTCCCGGATCTTCATCGTCGTCGAGTAGGACGACCCGGGCACCAGGGCCTCGATGATGAAGTCGCCCAGGCTGGGCGGCGGCGGGACACCGATGAAGGTGACCACGGCGAGGTTGACCGAGAAGACGCGCTCGTGGAACTCGAACATCACCCGGCGGTCGGTCAGGAACGCGTGGCCCGACGCATTCCCCTCGTGGGGGAACTTGACCGCGACCCGAGCCCACTGGACCTCACCCGGCTGAAGGAGCGACTTCACCAGCAGCCAGTCGCGGCTCTCCGAGGCGATGGCTCGGCTGTTGGGATCATGCGCCATCCGTCGGTGGAAGTCCTCCACGGGTCGGTGGCCCACGGTGATGGACGCCGAGGCCCTTCTCATTGAGCGCATGGTCGCAAACCCTAGCCCTTCCTCCCTCTAGTGTGGACAGTTTGTACCAGCAGGGTCGCGAACTTGTGGAATCCCCTGATGTAGATGACACCTCAACTCTGCGTGACCGCTCCAAGCACCTGCCTATTGACAGAAAACTGACAGGCCATCCGGCCACCCTCTTCTGTGGGTATCCCTGACGACGGGGATCAGCGAGGGGATGGGATTGAGATGACTGTTTCGCCTGTGGCGACGGAGAGGGAGACGTCCGGCGTGCACTGGAGCGAGCTGCCGTGCGCGATCGAGGACGGTGATCTGTGGTTCGCTGCGACCAGCGCCGACGCTGACCGGGCCAAAGAGCTGTGTCGTACGTGTCCGCTGCAGCGTTCCTGCCTGCAGGGTGCGATCGCCCGCCAGGAGCCGCACGGGGTGTGGGGAGGCGAGGTCTTCTACGAGGGGATCGTGGTCGCTCGCAAGCGCACTCGCGGCCGTCCGCGCAACGGAGAGCTCCACCAGCGGGACCTGGAACGCCAGGCTCGCGCAAACCTGCGGAAAAATACGTCGGAAGCAGTTGCGTAGCTGTATCTGTCACCCGGCAGAATAGCTCCTGTGGGGATTGAGATAAGTCCAGAGCGCTTCGACGCACTCGTGGATCAGGCGCTCGACGCGATCCCGGACGAGCTGGCCGCCCAGGTGCACAACCTCGTCGTCCTCGTCGAGGAGTGGCCGCCGGAGAGCGAGCCGCAGGACACCCTCGGGCTCTACGACGGCGTGGCGCTGACCGACCGCAACGACCTCTACGGGCTCACCCTGCCGGATCGCGTCTTCATCTTCCGCCAGCCGCTCCAGCAGATGTGCGTGGACGAGGACGACCTGGCTGCCGAGATCCGCATCACCGTGATCCACGAGATCGCCCACCACTTCGGCATCGACGACGAGAAGCTCCACGAGCTCGGCTGGGCTTGACTATTTGCGATTGCTTCGCAATTCGCGCAGCGCTTCCGCTTGACCCTCGTCTTCCTCCGCTGCGCTCGTCGCTTCGCTCCTCGCTCCGCTGCGTCCAGACGAGGGGCGCTCCAACGCTGGAGCTCAGTGATGCATCAGGAGGTAACCGAGGCTGACCGCGGCGGTCCCGATCGCGAGGGAGCCGAGGACGTTCAGGGCGGCCGACCGCCACTGGCCGTTCTCGGCCAGCCGGACGGTCTCGTAGGAGAAGGTCGAGAACGTCGTCAGCGCTCCGCAGAACCCGGTGCCGACCAGGGTGAGCACCCACCCGGGAAGTACGCCGCCCGCGGCCGCGCCGGCCAGCAGCCCGAGCAGCAGGGAGCCGACGGCGTTGACCGCCATCGTCCCCCAAGGGAAGTCCGTGCCGGTCCGCTCGCGGACGTAGAGGTCGGTCAGGTAGCGGGCCGGTGCGCCGATCGCGCCGCCGAGCAGGACGAGCAGGGCGGTCATCGACCCTCCTCCTGGGCGGGGTCGGGGTCGAGGTCGGGATCGACCCCGCCGACCACGACCTCCCGGCCGCTGTCGAGCACGACGACCCGGCCGAGCGTGAGCCCGAGCCAGGCGGCGCCGACCCCGGCGACGACCGAGACGAGCAGGTAGAGCATCGCAAGCACGGGTGCGGGCCCGGCCAGGTCGAAGGTCTCGAGCTCGTAGGTCGAGAACGTGGTGTAGCCGCCGAGGACGCCGACGCCCAGGAACGGGCGCAGGTAGCGGCCCCAGAACGGGACCGCAGACCACGGGCCCAGCACGAACGCCATCAGCACACCCAACAGCAGGCAACCGGAGACGTTGGCGAGGAAGGTCGCCCACGGCCAGGCGCCATCACCGTGGGGGAGAGCCGTCGCGAGCCCCCAGCGGGCGAGCGAGCCGAGCGCTCCGCCGGCGGCGATGGGGGCGAGCAGGTCGCCATGCTCACGCAGCACGCGGAACAGCGTACGGGTTCTAGAAGCGGGGACCGGCCATCTGGGCCGCACTCCACCGGGTGGGGCGGCCGCCGGCGGCCTGGGTGAGGTATTCGCCGAGGAACCAGCGCTGGAAGGCGACCTGCTCGGGAGAGCGGGCCAGCACGAGCAGCCGCTCCTGGCGGCAGAACTCGTCGATGAGGTCGAGCATGTCGAGGAAGCGGCGCATCGTCTCGGCGGCGGATCGCGGCATGCGTACGTGCAGGTCGGCCGTCTCCCGGTCGCTGCCGGGGCCGTGGCCGATCACGCCGGAGAGCTGGCCGTGGCCGAGCCCGTCGAGGAGCTGGCGCTCCAGCGAACCGAACAGAGCCGAGAGGCTGGCTGCGAGCGGGTAGTCGTCGGCGTGGGCGAGCGAGAGGAGGCGTACCTCTCGCCTCAGCTCGCGGAAGTGGTGCTGGAAGCCCTTGTAGAGGGCGAGGGGTACGCCGAGGATGCTCACGTCGACGGTGTCGGAGCCGAGGCGCTCGGGCTTCGGTGGTGCGCCGACAGGGCCGGTGATCACGCCCTCGACGCCGTCGCCCTCGTCGATCTCGGACGCGGGGGTGAACCAGACGGTCTTGCCGGACGCGTCGATGTCGGCGCCCCAGGCGTCGGAGACGCTGGCCACGATCGAGAGGCCGCGGCCGACCGTCAGCAGGACCTCCTCCTCGTCGTCGAGGGCGAGCGGGACCGGCA
This sequence comes from Nocardioides turkmenicus, assembly GCF_011045035.1. Taxonomy (GTDB): domain Bacteria; phylum Actinomycetota; class Actinomycetes; order Propionibacteriales; family Nocardioidaceae; genus Nocardioides; species Nocardioides turkmenicus. The sequence continues at coordinate 177,017 of NZ_JAALAA010000009.1, read as the reverse complement.
GCAGCGGCGGCTCGGTCGAGGCGTCCCGGATCTCGACCCGAGGGTGGTCGACGGTGCCGCGCATCCGGATCGTCACCGGGGCGGTGCCATGGAAGAGCGCGTTGGAGACCAGCTCGGAGACGCCGAACTCGGCACATTCGACGAGGTCGGTGCGCTCGATCTCCTCACAGGCCGCGCGGACCCAGGCGCGGGCGTCCTGAACAGCTCGAGAGCCGGTGCGGAGCAGGAGAGCTGGCCGGCTCAACGGCATGGTCTCCTCCTGTCTCGCGGCTCGGAACGCACGCGATCGTCTGTGTGCTGTTCGTTGCAAGAATTTTCCGCACTTGAAGGTGTCCGATCTGGGCCCTGGACGACTAGGGCACAAGGTCCCGGTCGCCCTCACAGATTAAAGTGAGCCGGTTTCGACTCGGTAACGGACACGCGGCGAAAACGCATGCGCACCGGCGGTGCGGCAACTGTGACGAAGTAGTCGCGCCCGGGAATGAACAGATCCGCCTGGATGGTTCAGAATATGGGTGGAACGTTCAAAAAGGTCTCGTATTGAGGTAGGGGATTAGGCAATGTCAGCGGACCAGGCAAAGCACCGGGTCGTCATCATCGGTTCCGGCTTCGGGGGTCTCTTCTCCGCGAAGGCGTTCAAGGGCCGCGACGACGTCGAGGTGACCTTGATCGCGAAGACGACCCATCACCTGTTCCAGCCGCTGCTCTACCAGGTGGCGACCGGAATCCTCTCGCAGGGCGAGATCGCTCCGCCGACCCGGGACATCCTGCACCGGCAGAAGAACGCCAGCGTGCTGCTCGGCGAGGTCACCGAGATCGACACCGAGGCCAAGTCGGTCAAGGCAAGCGTCCTCAACCAGGAGATCAACGTTCCCTACGACTCGCTGATCGTCGCCGCCGGTGCCGGTCAGTCCTACTTCGGCAACGACCACTTCGCCGAGTTCGCCCCCGGCATGAAGTCCATCGACGACGCCCTCGAGCTGCGTGGCCGGATCTTCGGTGCGTTCGAGATCGCCGAGCTGACCGCCTCCCGCGGTGAGCCGATCGGCGACCTGCTCACCTTCGTCGTCGTCGGTGCCGGTCCGACCGGTGTGGAGATGGCCGGCCAGATCGCCGAGCTGTCCCGTCGCGTGCTGAAGAAGGACTTCACCCACATCCAGTCCGAGAAGGCCCGCGTGGTCCTCGTGGACGCGGCGCCGCAGGTGCTCCCGCCGTTCGGCGAGAAGCTCGGCGCCAAGGCCGAGAAGGCCCTGGAGAAGGCCGGTGTCGAGGTTGTCCTCGGTGCGATGGTCACCCACGTCGACGAGTTCGGCATCGAGATGAAGTTCAAGGACGGCCGGACCGAGCGGATCGGGTCGATCGCGAAGATCTGGGCCGCGGGCGTGCAGGCCTCGCCGCTGGGCAAGACCCTCGCCGAGCAGACCGGCGCCGAGCTCGACCGTGCCGGCCGGATCGCGGTCAACCCCGACCTGACCCTGCCGGGCCACCCGGAGATCTTCGTGGTCGGCGACATGATCAGCCTCGACCACCTGCCTGGTGTCGCGCAGGTCGCGATCCAGGGTGGCAAGCACTCGGCCAAGACGATCAAGGCTCGCCTGAAGAACAAGCCGGAGCCGGGCGACTTCAAGTACTTCGACAAGGGCTCGATGGCCACCATCTCCCGCTTCAACGCGGTCCTGATGATGGGCAGCTTCAAGCTCTCCGGCATCCTCGCCTGGTTCGGCTGGCTGCTGGTCCACCTGGCCTACATGACCGGGTTCCGCAACCGGCTCACCGCGACCCTCCACTGGATGATGTCGTTCATCGGCAAGGACCGCTCCGAGCGCACCACCACGATGCAGCAGATCTTCGCCCGCGAGGCGCTCGAACGCGTGCCTGGGGGCATGGCTGCTCTCATCGACGATCCGGCCGAGGTCGCCCTGCAGGTCGAGCGTCGCCGCAAGGAGCTCGAGGACCAGGCCGCCGAGGAGTCGCGCTTCGCCGACTCCCACACCTCGTAGGTCCCCACCGCTTCTGACCGGCCCGCCGCAGACCATGTCTGCGGCGGGCCGGGTCATTTCCGGGTCCTCTGATTCGTGCTTGCTATTGTTTGCGGACACGGTGTCTCATTAATCTGTGGTGAGACGTCTGATCGGAGGAGGAGAGACGTGACCGAGGTGACCAAACGGCTGGTCGAGACGACCGACGGGCTGCAGCTCGCGGTCTACGAGCGCGGGCCGGCCGACGCCGCCACCGTCGTGCTCGTCCACGGCTACCCCGACAACCACTCCGTCTGGGACGGCGTCGCCGAGGTGCTCGCCGAGCGCTTCCACGTCGTCGCCTATGACGTACGCGGCACGGGGGAGTCCGGGGTCCCCGACTCGACCTCCGGCTACCGCCTGGCGCAGCTCTCCGCGGACTTCAAGGCGGTCATCGACGCCGTCTCGCCCGATGCGCCGGTGCACGTCGCCGCCCACGACTGGGGCTCGATCCAGACCTGGGAGTCGGTGACCTCGCCCGACCTGCGGCATCGGCTCGCGACGTACGTCTCGATCTCGGGGCCCGACCTCGGGATGGCGACCACGTGGCTGCGCGAGCGGACCCATCTGGGGAGCTCGCTGCGCCAGCTGGCCCATTCCTGGTACGTGTTCGCGTTCCAGCTGCCGCTGCTGCCCGAGGCGATGGTGCGCTCGGGGCTGCTCGCACGGTTCGTCGGTGGTGGACCGCGACCGACCAAGGACCAGGTCAACGGCGTCGAGCTCTACCGCGCCAACTTCCTCGGCAAGCTGCTGCGGCCGGAGCCGCGGCCTACCGACGTACCGGTGCTGGTGATCGCACCGCGCGGCGACGCCTACGTGACGGTGCCGCTGCAGACCGAGGCACCTCGGGCGTACGCGTCGTCCCTGGTCACACAGGTCATCGAAGGCGGACACTGGGTGGTGGCCGCGGACCCTGAGCTGGTCGCGGGCGAGATCGTGGCCTTCATCGAGAAGGAGGCAGGCCGATGAGCAAGGAGACGAAGGAAGCCAAGCGGGGGCACGAGCCGGCCAAGGTGGCCCTCCACCCGCGGAACGTGAAGTTCGACTGGAGCCGGCTGCCGCTGGTGTGGATCCCGGGCGAGGCCTTCGCGTCCCACTACATCAACGTGCTCCACCTGCTCCTACCCGAGGGCGAGCGGTGGTTCGTCAAGGTGTTCTCCGAGATCCTGCCGCTGATCGAGGACGACCAGCTGCGCGAGGACGTGATCGGCTTCATCGGCCAGGAGGGCGTGCACGCCGCCGCCCACCAGGAGGTGCAGGACTACTTCACCGACAACGGCCTCGACGTACGTCCCTTCGCGGCTGAGATCGAGGCGCTGTTCCGCAAGATCCTGGGCGACCGCGACCTGACCGGCCGGGCCAAGGAGGAGTGGCTGATCGAGCGCGCCGCGATCATCGCCGGCCTGGAGCACCTCACCGCGGTGCTCGGCAACTGGGTGCTCAACTCGCCCGCCCTCGACGAGGCCGGCGCCGACGAGACGATGCTCGACCTGCTGCGCTGGCACGGCGCCGAGGAGGTGGAGCACCGCAACGTGGCGTACGACGTCTTCCAGCATGTCGACGGGCGCTACCTCCGCCGGGTCCGTTCGTACCTGCTCGGGGGCACGGCGCTGCTGATCCTGTGGTGGCGCGGCGCCCGCTACCTGATGGACCACGACCCGACCGAGCCGGATCCGGAGAAGCGGCCGAAGGCCGGACTGCTCAAGCTGATCGACGCCGAGCGTCGTGGCCTGGCGCCCGGGATCGTACGCATCGGGTGGGCGACCTGGAAGTTCTTCCTGCCCGACTACGACCCGTCCAAGGAGGGCTCGACCGCTCAGGCGGTGAGCTACCTGGCCAAGTCGCCCGCCGCGCTGCGCGCCGACGCCATCGCGGAGGGCTAGCGATGCCTGCGCACTACACCGTCCCCGACATCCCCGACTCGAAGCTCTACCGGGGCTTCGAGGCGATCGTCGGGGGCTACTGGACCAAGGCCGCCTACCGCTCCTGGAAGCGTCGCAAGCCGCTCGGCCGGATCGACCGAGACCTGCACGTACGCGTCAGCCGGATCGACGAGGAGGGGCTCGACGTCAAGGCGATCTGGTTCGAGCGGGAGGACGGCCTCGACCTGCCGGCCTGGGACCCGGGCGCCCACGTCGACGTGGTGCTGCCCAGCGGCCGGCTGCGGCAGTACTCGCTCAACTCCGACCCCGACGACCTCTCCGCCTACCGGATCAGCGTGCGGCGGATCGACCCGACCGCCGGCGGTGGCGGTGGGTCGGTCGAGGCGCACTTCCTCTCAGAGGGTGACCGGCTGGTCCTGAAGGGACCGCGCAACGCGTTCCCGTTCGTCGACTCGCCCGCGGGCTACCTCTTCGTCGCCGGTGGCATCGGGATCACCCCGATCCTGCCGATGCTGCGCGACGTGGTGCGGCGGGGCGTGCCGTACGAGTTCGTCTACACCGGTCGCTCGCGCGAGACCATGCCGTTCCTGGCGGAGATCCGGGAGATCGTCGGCGACCACGAGATCCAGCTGTGGCCCGACGACGAGATGGGTACGCCCGACGCGGCCAAGATCATCTCGCTGGCGCCCGAGGGGGCGGCGCTCTACTGCTGCGGTCCGATGCCGATGATCGAGGCGATCCGCGCCCAGATCCCCGACCCGCTGATCGACACGCTGCACTACGAGCGGTTCTCGCCGCCGCCGGTGCTCGGCGGCAGGCCGTTCCGGGTGCGGCTGGAGGACTCCGACGTCGAGGTCGAGGTGGGCGCGGAGGAGTCGGCGCTGACCGCGGTCCGCCGGGTGCGGCCGGCCCAGGCGTACTCGTGCCAGCAGGGGTTCTGCGGCACCTGCCGGGTGCGGGTGCTCGAGGGGGAGGTGGAGCATCGCGACCACGCGCTCGCCGACTACGAGCGCGACGGCCACATGATCCTCTGCGTCTCGCGGGCGAAGGGCACCGTGGTGATCGACGGCTGACGCCGCGATAAGGGTTTGCTCGGCGGCCTGCGGGCTGATGTCCTGTGCGACATGACTGCTCTCGCCCTTCCCGCGCTCGACCTCTACGACTCCTGGGCGGCGTCCGTCGCCGAGTTCGGCGGGGCGCATGTGGACGGCGCCGGCATCCCCGACGAGGAGGCCGCCGACGTCAGCCGGGAGGCGTGCGAGCGGCTGGTCGCCAAGGCCGCACTGGACCGCGACCTCACGGTGCCGCCGCCCGCCGGGCGGGTCCACGCCTCGGCCTTCTGGATCACCGACGACGGTGAGGTCGTCGGGTTCATCCAGCTGCGGCACGCGCTCAACGAGTTCCTCGAGAACGTGGGCGGTCACATCGGCTACTCGGTGCGGCCCTCGGCCCGTCGCCAGGGCCACGCTCGGCGAGCCCTGGGCCTCGTGCTCGACGAGGCCAGAGCGCTGGGTCTGGAGCGCGTCCTGATCACCTGCGACGAGGACAACGCGGCCTCGGCACGCACCATCGAGTCCCAGGGCGGCGAGCTCCAGGACGTCATCGACGCGGCTGCGTACGGCTACGGGCTCACCCGGCGCTACTGGATCAAGCTGTGAGTCAGGACGGAGTCGCGACCGAGGTCGAGCTGGAGTGGGCGCTGGCCGGTGACGTCGCCGCGCCCGACGAGCAGGTCGAGGAGGTGCTGACGGCGCTGCGCGCCACCGGACGTACGCCGGAGGTGGGTGTCGACGTGCTGCGGGCCGCCGCGTTCCGGCTGGTCTCCGAGGACAGGCTGGACGAGGTCGGGCGGGGCTGGCTGGAGCTCCTCGACGCGGTCCGGGCGCACCCGGACGCCCGGTTGGCCGACCTGCCGCCGGCACGCACCGACTGAACTCAGCTCGAGAGCGAGCGTCGGCGGCTCGCCAGGCTGGTGAGGCCCTGCGCAGCGGCGCGGACGAGGGTGACGTGAGCCTCGGGCCGGAAGCGGCCCACGGGGCCGGTGATGCTGATCGCGGCCAGGGCGCGGTCGCCGCCCTCGGCGAGCACCGGGGCGGCCACGCACTGCAGGCCGGCGGCCGACTCCTCGCGCTCGAACGCGACGCCGTGCTCGAGCGCGGCGGCGAGCTGCCGCTCCAGCAGGCCGGGGGCGACGATGGTGTGCGGCGTACGCCGCTCGAGGGGACTGCTGAGGACCTCCTGCTGCACCTCCGGGTCGGAGAAGGCGAGCAGGACCTTGCCGATCGCGGTGCAGTGGACGGGCATCCGCCCGCCCGGCCGGGAGGGTGACTTGGCCTGGCGGTGGCCGCCGATCTTGGCGACGTAAACGACGTCGTGGCCCTCGCGTACGCCCAGGTGAACGGTCTCGTGGGTGCGCTCGTAGAGGTCCTGGAGGAACGGCATCGCGAGCTCCAGGAGGCTTCGCTCGACGGAGGCCCGCATGCCGAGCTCGAAGAGACCGCCGGAGAGGCGGTAGCCGAGGTTGGTGCGGTCGAGCAGACGGTTGGTGACCAGGTCGCCGGCGACCCGGTGGACGGTCGCCTTCGGGAGCCCGGTGCGGCGGACGAGCTCGGCCAGGGAGAGCACCTGGTCGTCGACGGTGAACGCGCGCAGGATGGTCACGGCCTTGCCGAGCACGGTGTCGAGGTCGGCAGGCTCGTGGGGCATGGGATCACCGTACCGGTCAGCGGGACGCCGGGTCCGCTGGATCGGCCCGTCTGCTGAGACCGTGGAGCCATGAACGAAGTGACCTCCCCGCCTGATGCTGCCGTCGCGGCCGCCGCCGACCGGCTGCTGACCGCCGCCGCCACGGGCATCCCCGTGCCGCCGATGCGGGACCTGCTCGACGCGACCGATCTGGCGACCGCGTACGCGATCCAGGAGCGGCTCACCGCCGCCCGGGTCGCCGGCGGCGCCACCATCGTCGGCCGCAAGATCGGGCTCACCTCCAAGGCGGTCCAGGAGCAGATCGGCGTGGACACCCCGGACTTCGGCGTGCTCTTCGACGACATGGCGTACGCGGACGGGGACGTGCTCCCGGCCGACGCGATCCTGCAGCCGCGGGCCGAGGCCGAGATCGCCTTCGTGCTCGCGTCCGACCTGGCCGACGGCGACCTCTCCTACGACCAGGTGCGCGAGGCGATCGACTACGCCGTCGCGGCGATCGAGATCTGCGGCAGCCGGATCGCGGACTGGAAGATCGCCTTCGGCGACACCGTCGCGGACAACGCCTCCGCGGGCGCCTACGTCCTCGGCGCCGAGCGGAAGACGCTCGACGAGTTCGAGCCGCGCGAGGTCACCATGTCGATGTCGATCGACGACGAGGAGGTCTCGACCGGCACCGGCGCCGCCTGCCTGGGCGACCCGGTCAACGCGGTCCAGTGGCTGGCCCGCTACGCCCGTGACTTCGGCGAGCCGCTGCGCGCCGGCCAGCTCATCCTCTCCGGCGCCCTCGGCCCGATGCGGCCCATCGCCGCCGGCAACACCGTTCGTTCCACCGTGTCCGGTCTCGGCACGGTGACCTTCAGCGTAGGGAAGTGACCAACATGGCCAAGACACAAGTGGCGATCATCGGGTCGGGCAACATCGGCACCGACCTGATGATCAAGGTGATGCGTACGTCCCAGCACCTGGAGATGGGCGCGATGGTCGGCATCGACCCGGACTCCGACGGTCTGGCTCGCGCGGCGAAGTTCGGCTTCGCGACGACCTCGGACGGTGTCGAGGGGCTGATCGGGCTGCCGGAGTTCGACGACATCGAGATCGTCTTCGACGCGACCTCGGCCAAGGCGCACGTCGCCAACGCGGCCGCCCTGGAGCCCTACGGCAAGCGGCTGATCGACCTCACTCCGGCCGCGATCGGGCCGTACGTCATCCCGGCCGTCAACATCGACGAGCACATCGATGCCCCCAACGTGAACATGGTGACCTGCGGTGGGCAGGCGACGATCCCGATCGTCGCGGCCATCGCACGGGTGGTCCCGGTCGCCTACGGCGAGATCGTCGCGTCGATCTCCTCGAAGTCCGCCGGACCTGGGACCCGTGCCAACATCGACGAGTTCACCGAGACCACCTCGGGCGCGATCGTCACCGTCGGTGGCGCCAGGCGCGGCAAGGCGATCATCATCCTCAACCCGGCCGAGCCGCCGCTGATCATGCGCGACACGGTGTTCGCGCTGGTGGACGGGGGCTCTCGGACTCTCGAGGAGCTGGCCGCGGAGATCACCGAGTCGGTCGAGAAGATGGTCGGCGACGTCGCTGCGTACGTCCCCGGCTACCGCCTCAAGCAGAAGGTCCAGGTCCACCCGATCCCTGCGGACCAGCCGGTGGAGACCCTGCTGGCCTCGCCCGACGAGGCCCGGCCCACGCATCAGGTGTCGGTGTTCCTCGAGGTCGAGGGCGCCGCGCACTACCTCCCCGCGTACGCGGGGAACCTCGACATCATGACCTCGGCCGCGCTGCAGATGGCTGAACGGATCGCCGCGGCGAAGGAGAACTGACGATGAGCACGCCCATCTATGTCCAGGAAGTCTCGCTGCGTGACGGCATGCACGCCGTACGCCACCGGATCACGCCCGAGGACGTCAAGCGGATCGTGATCGCCGCCGACGAGGCCGGCGTCGACGCCATCGAGGTTGCTCACGGCGACGGCCTGACCGGCGGCTCGGTCAACTACGGCCCCGGGTCCAACTCCGACTGGGAGTGGATCGAGGCGGCCGCGTCGGTCATCAAGAACGCCCGGCTGACGACGCTGCTGCTCCCCGGTGTCGGCACCATCGAGGACCTGCGCCGTGCCTACGACCTGGGCGTCCGGTCGGTGCGGGTCGCGACCCACTGCACCGAGGCGGACGTGAGCGCCCAGCACATCGCCGCCGCCCGCGAGATGGGGATGGACGTCTCCGGCTTCCTGATGCTCAACCACATGGCGCCGACCGAGGTGGTCGCGCAGCAGGCCAAGCTGATGGAGTCCTACGGCGCCCACTGCGTCTACATCACCGACTCCGGCGGCCGGCTGACGATGAACGACGTCCGCGACCGCGCCCGGGCCTACCGCGACGTACTGAACGACGAGACCGAGATCGGCATCCACGCCCACGAGAACCTGTCGCTGTCGGTGGCCAACTCGGTCGTCGCGGTCGAGAACGGCGTCTACCGGGTCGATGCCTCCTTGGCCGGTCACGGTGCCGGCGCCGGCAACTGCCCGATCGAGGCGTTCATCGCCGTCGCGAACCTGTCCGACTTCAAGCACAACTGCGACCTGTTCAAGCTCCAGGACGCCGCCGACGACATCGTCCGCCCCCTCCAGGACCGCCCCGTCCGCGTCGACCGCGAGACGTTGACGATGGGCTACGCGGGTGTCTACTCGTCGTTCCTCCGCCACGCCGAGAACGCCTCCGCCCGCTACGGCGTCGACACCCGCGACATCCTGATGGAGTGCGGCCGCCGCGGCCTCGTCGGTGGCCAGGAGGACATGATCGTCGACATCTGCCTCACCAAGCTCGCCGAGCGCGAGGCCGCCGACGCCTGATCGGCCGCTAGCTCGAAGATCGCAGCCACCAGGTGGCTGCGATCTTCGACCTTGTTGCTCACCCGCCTCGACGAATGCTGACGCGGCGGAGGATCTCGTCGACGACCTCGGTGAGCGGCGGGGTGGCGTCGATGAGTTGGCCGGGCGGCACCTGCTCCTTGGTCTCGTGCATCCGGATGCAGATCTCGCGCTCCTCGGGCCGGCCGCCCCAGTCGGTCGGGTCGACGCGTACGCGCTCGTCGATCCGCCGCAGCATCGTGTCGCGGTCGACGTCGAGGATGAAGACCGCGTCGAAGAGGTCGATGAACTTCGCGTGGTTGCGACTGCCACCGCAGAAGAAGGTCACGGGCACGGTGCGGTCAGCGGCCAGCGCGCGCACCAGGGCGATGTCCCAGATGTGATGCTCGGGCGCACTGTCGTCGACCGGGTCGCCAGTCTCCGGATCACCCCGATAGGCGAGCGTCCGGTCGCCGTGGATCGCCTGGAATCCGCGGCGGATCAGCTCGTCGCAGACAGTCGTCTTCCCCGCGCCTGAGACGCCTTCGATCAGATAGTTCCGCACACCCATGTCTGTGATGGTGCGGCAGCAGACGGTGACGAAGCGAACGGTTATGGGAGACGTCGTCGGCGTGATTTCACCGTGACTACAGAAAAGGAGTCATCGCTCGCGACTACGAAATAGTAGTCAATGGCGATGAATACGATATCGTAGTAGTGGAGGTGGGTTCATGGCGTACTCAGGGAAGGTCACCAGTCCGGAGTCGCTGGGGCGGATCCTGCAGCAGGCGCGGCTGCTCAACGGGTGGAGCCAGCGGGAGCTCGCGGCGAGGATCGGGACGACGCAGCGCTACATCTGGGAGATCGAGGCGGGTAAGCCGTCGATCTTCGTCGAGCGGCTCTTCGCGCTGATGCGGGAGACCGGGACCGAGCTGACCGCGACCGTCAATCCTCGGAACGACGATGAGTGACCTCGTCGTCGAGCTCTACGGTGGTCCGATCGGGCGGCTGGTCGGGTCGAGGGCGACGTACGACTTCGTCGCCTCTGCGGAGGCGGTGGAGACGTACGGTCTGGACAGTACGGTCCTCTCGCTGGCCGTTCCGCTGGCCCCGGTCGCACCACGCGGGCGCAAGCCGCGGAGGCAGAACTTCTTCGCGGAGATGCTCCCCGAAGGACGCATGCTGTCGCGACTCGCGGCGATGGCTGATGTCAGCGAGCGTGATGTGATCGGTCTGCTGCGGGTCTATGGGCGAGACGTCGCCGGGGCGTTGCAGATCTGGGACCCCGATGTCGCAGGCGAGCCGCGGACGCCGAAGCTCGAACAGGTCGGCGAGCAAGATGTGGCGGATCTGCTCGCGGAGGTCGGCTCGTTCCCGCTCGCCAACAAACCGGTCGGCGGCAAGACGTCGCTCGCCGGGGTCCAGGACTCGTCCTGGCACGCAACGACAACGGCTGGCATCGGGCGCTCGACGGATATCCGTCCACCCACATCCTCAAGCCGGTCACCCCGGACTTCCCGTCGATGATCTATGACGAGGAGTACGGCGCCCGGATCGCGCAGGCTCTGGGGCTGACGACGTACGAGACGTTCATCGAGGAGTTCGCCGGGACGCCGGCGCTGGTGATCGAGCGGTACGACCGCGGCCACGAGGTCGACGGCGTCCCGAGTCGAATGCATCAGGAGGACTTCAACCAAGCAATCTGAGGGCCGGGCGTTCCGCCGGGGCAGAGCTGAGCGGAGCCCGCGCAGAGCAGTGACGTCCGGAGTGAGCCTTGTGCGGCTGTGGAAGAGTCGTCCTGTGCGAACTGAATCTTCTCTCGATCTCCCGCTCCTGGGTCTGGCAGCGCTGTTCCTCGGGTCCGGCACCCTGCACCTGGTGAGGCCGCAGGTCTTCGAGGCGATCGTGCCGCCGCAGCTGCCGGAGCCGCGCACGGTGGTCGAGGTCTCGGGGGTCGCGGAGATCGTCTGCGGGCTGGGGTTGCTGCACCCGAGGACACGGCGGCTCGCGGGGCTGGCGAGCGCGGCGCTGCTGGTGGGGGTGTTCCCGGCCAACGTGCAGATGAGCGTCGACGCGGGGAGGCGGGCCAACCGGAAGCGGACCGCCGCGTCGGCCGGATTCTTCGCCGGTACGCTGGCCCGGCTGCCGATGCAGTGGCCGATGATCAAGGTGGCGCTGCGCGCCGGAAAGGGGACCGGCGCATGACGTACGTTCCTTCGGAGTCCCGTTACGACACGATGCAGTACCGGCGGACCGGCCACAGCGGCCTGGACCTGCCGGCGGTCAGCCTCGGGCTGTGGCACAACTTCGGTGACGACCTGGCGTTCGAGCGGCAGCGGGCGATCCTGCGTACGGCCTTCGACGCGGGCATCACCCACTTCGACCTGGCCAACAACTACGGCCCGCCCTACGGCTCGGCGGAGGAGAACTTCGGCCGCCACCTGCGCGGCGACTTCGCCGGGCTGCGCGACGAGCTGGTGATCTCGACCAAGGCCGGCTGGGACATGTGGCCGGGGCCGTACGGGAAGATCGGCGGCTCGCGGAAGTACCTGATCTCCAGCCTCGACCAGTCCCTGAAGCGGATGGGGCTCGACTACGTCGACATCTTCTACCACCACCGCCCCGACCCCAGCACTCCGCTGGAGGAGACGATGGGCGCGCTCGACCAGATCGTGCGTTCCGGGAAGGCCCTCTACGTCGGGCTCAGCTCCTACTCCTCGGCGCTGACCCGTGAGGCGGCGGCGATCCTGCGCGACCTCGGCACCCCGCTGCTCATCCACCAGCCGTCCTACTCCATGCTCAACCGCTGGCTCGAGACCGACGGGCTGCTGGACACGCTCGACGAGGTCGGCGCCGGTGCGATCTCCTTCTCGCCGCTGGCCCAGGGGATGCTGACCAACAAGTACCTCGGTGGCAGCGTCCCCGAGGACTCCCGCGCCGTCAAGGCACGATTCCTGACGCCGGAGGCGCTCACCCCCGAGACGCTCGCCGGCATCGAGTCGCTCAACGCCCTCGCCGCCGACCGTGGCCAGACCCTGGCCCAGATGGCGCTCGCCTGGGCGCTGCGCGACCCGCGGATGACCTCGGTCGTCATCGGTGCCTCGCGCCCCGAGCAGGTGACCGACTGCATCGGCGCGCTCTCCGGTCCCGAGTTCACCACCGAGGAGCTCGCCAGGATCGACGAGTACGCCACGGCCACCGGCATCGACCTGTGGAAGCGCGAGCGGGTCGAGGGCGACTACCGGGAGATCTTCAACTGAGACCTCCGCACGGGTGCGATGACCGCTAGCCTGCGCTCATGCGGGTCGATGAGTATCTGACGTACGACGCCACCGGGCTGGCCGCGCTGGTCGCTGCCAAGGAGGTGACCGCGGCTGAGGTGCTGGCCGCGGCGCGGGAGCGGGCCGAGGCGGTGAACCCGCGGATCAACGCGATCGTCGCCGACATCCCGGAGGCCGACGACCAGGTCGCCGGCGACGGGCCCACCGGCCCGTTCGCCGGGGTGCCGTTCCTGGTCAAGGACCTGGCCCAGGAGTACCAGGGACACCCGACGACCTACGGCTCCCGCTCGCTCGTCGGCGACGTCGCCGAGGAGCACTCCTACTTCACCCGGAGTGCCCTGGACGCCGGCCTGGTGATCTTCGGGAAGACCAACACCCCGGAGTTCGGGTCGAAGGGGATCACCGAGCCGGAGCTGTTCGGGCCCTCGCGCAACCCGTGGAACACCGACCACACGCCCGGCGGCTCCTCGGGCGGGTCCGGTGCCGCGGTGGCTGCCGGGATCGTCCCGGCCGCCGGTGCCAACGACGGCGGTGGCTCGATCCGGATCCCGGCCGCCTGCAACGGCCTGGTCGGGCTGAAGACCACGCGCGGGCTGCTGCCCCTGGGCCCGCAGAGCCTGGACGCCTCCAACGGCTTCGTGGTCCAGGGAGTGGTGACCCGCACCGTACGCGACGCGGCCGGTCTCTACGATGCGCTCGCCGGTGACCGGCCGATGGCGATGATCCACGCGCCGCGCCCCGGCGCGTCGTTCACCGAGGCGATCGCGACCCAGCCCCGACGGCTGCGGATCGGGTTCACCTCGACCTCCTCGATCTCCGATCCCGACCCGGAGGCGATCGCGGCGGTCGAGGACGCCGCCAAGGCTCTCGAAGCGCTCGGTCACCAGGTCGAGGAGGTCGAGGCGCCCTACGACGCCGCCGAGCTCGGGCGCGACTTCCTCACCATCTGGTTCGCCTCGGCCGCCGCCGAGGTCGCCGAGGCCAAGCTCCGCGTCGGTGCCAGGGACGCCGACTTCGAGGCCGACACCCTCGCCGTGGCCGAGCTCGGCCGGGCCGGGGGAGTGGTCGCCGTCGAGCTCGCGCACATCAACCGCCGCAACCATGTCCGCCGCCTGAGCGAGTTCCACGAGACGTACGATCTGCTGCTCACGCCGACGCTGGCGAAGCCGCCGCTGAAGGTCGGGCAGCTGGACACGCCCAAGGCTCTCCAGACCGCGGCGCGGCTGCTGCACAAGGTGCACGGCGGGCGGGTGATGCGGGCGACCGGGATGGTCGACCAGCTGGTCGCCGAGAACCTCGGCTGGGTGCCCTACACCCAGCTCGCCAACCTCACCGGGCGTCCGGCGATCTCGGTGCCGACCTACCGGACCGCGGCCGGGCTGCCGCTGGGGATCCAGCTCTCCGGGCAGCTCGGTGACGACGGGCTGCTGCTGCAGGTCGCCACCCAGCTGGAGGAGTCGAAGCCATGGGCGGAGCACTGGCCGAAGCTCTGACGCGGGCGTCGTGAGACCGGCTCATGAAAGAAAATTTCCTTTCGCCCACGAAGCCGGTCCCGGCGCGGCACTATCGGGGTATGACTCCGTCTCCGGACATGCTCATGACCTCGCGGCGCGCTCTTCTCGGCGGCTCCCTGGGTGGAGTCGCGATGACTCTCCTCGGCGGCGCCGCGGTGGCCTCGACCCCGGAGGACCCGACCAGGGCGTCCCGGACGCTCGCCTCGCTGGCGGGCCGGCCGCCGACGATCACGCCCGACGAGCTCACCTTCACCCCGCGCACCGTCCTGCGTCCGGGCCATGCCCGCCAGGTCGGCCTCGACCCGACGCAGATCGCGACGATCCGCTCCGAGCTGACCCGGTTCCTCGAGCCGACGACGGAGAACCCCGCCCACCCCCTGTACGCGGGGGCCACCGCGATCGCGGTCAAGGACGGCGTCGTCGTGGCCCACGAGAGCGCGGGCAAGGCGGTCCGCTACGGCATGGACGGCACCACCGTCGTCGAGCTCCCGGCCGCCCAGCAGGTCGCGGCGACGACGGAGACGATGTGGGACATCGCCTCGATGTCGAAGCTCTTCACCGCGACCGCGATCCTCCAGCTGATGGAGCAGGGCAGCCTCGACCTCGAGGCCCCGGTGGTCACCTACCTGCCGGAGTTCGCGCCGAACGGCAAGGAAGCGATCCTGGTGCGCCACCTGCTCACCCATGTCTCCGGGCTGCTCGCCGGCCCGTCGCCGTCGCTGTGGGCGGGCTACGACACGTACGAGGAGCGGGTCGCGGCGATCATGAACACCAAGCCGACGCACGCGCCCGAGCAGATCTACCGCTACTCCGACATCAACCTGATCACCCTCGGCCTGCTGATCGAGCGGCTGTCGGGGAAGAAGGTGGACGCCTACGTCCGCGACCACATCACCGAGCCGCTGGGCATGCGGGACACCATGTACAACCCGCCCGCCGACCGCCTCGACCGGGTCGCCGCCACCGAGTACCAGCCGTGGGCCGGCCGGCCGATGATCCGCGGCGAGGTGCACGACGAGAACGCCTGGGCGCTGGGCGGCGTGGCCGGCCACGCGGGAGTCTTCTCGACCGCCGCGGACATGGCGAGGTTCGGCCAGATGTTCCTCAACGGTGGGGTCTACAACGGCACCAGGATCCTGAAGGAGGAGACGGTCAGGCTGAGCCTGCGTGACTACACCGGCAGCCGGTTCACCAGCTCCCGCGGCCTCGGCTGGGAGCTCGCCACGACCTGGTATCACGGCCCGATCTGGTCCCCGGTCTCCTTCGGACACACCGGTTACACCGGCACCAGCATCGTGATGGACCCGATCGGCCACCAGCTCGTCGTGCTCATGACCAACCGCGTCCACCCGAGCCGCGACTGGGGGAGCAACAACCCCTCCCGTCGCGCGGTCTCCGACGCGCTCGGGATGGCGTCGGCGGTCCGGCCGGCGAGGGGGCGGGCGTCGTGGTTCTCGGGTCGGGTCAACTCCAGGAAGGCGACGCTCGACGTGCCGCTCGCGGCCACCGACGGCGCGAAGCTCAGCTTCGACTATCGGTTCGACACCGAGCCACGCTTCGACTTCGGCCGGCTGCAGTACTCCACCGACGGCACCAGCTTCAGCGCGCTGCCCTGGACGCTCGAGGGCGGCGACTGGAGCTGGGAGACCAGCGAGGCGGTCAACGGCTACGGCGGTAGGCGCTGGCTGCGCGGCCGGGCCGACCTCCCGGCGGGCACCGTCGCGGTCAGGTGGACCTACGAGACCGACTCGTCCTCGCAGGGGCGCGGGATCCACGTCGACGGCATCGTGGTCAGCCAGGGGTGGCGTACGTTGTTCGACTCCTCACGGCCCGCCGACGAGGCGCGCATCGTCGCCGACGGCTGGGCTCTCAGCGACAGGTGATGTGTCACCGATAACCTCTGGCGCCATGACGATGCCGCAGCGGCCGAACTCGTTCCTGGTCAACCAGCTTCGCGACGAGGCGGATGCCAAGGCGCTCGCCATGAAGGCGGTCGAGTCGAGCTCGCCGGGCGCGCCGAGGGGGATCCTGGACGCGATCCGCGACCGGCTCACGGACCTCGGGCCCGAGCTGGTCGCCGTCTCCCACGACCTCGCCGAGCACCCCGAGACCGGCTTCGAGGAGCACCGGAGCTCGGCCGGGCTCGCGGAGTTCGTCGAGGCGCACGGCATCGAGGTGGCCCGTGGCGCCTACGGTCTGCCGACGGCGCTCTACGCGTCGGTCGGCGGGACGAAGGAGGGCCCGACGGTCGCGGTGCTCTCCGAGTACGACGCGCTCCCCGGCATCGGCCACGGCTGCGGCCACAACCTGATCGCGACCGTCGGCGTGGGCGCGTTCCTGGCCATCGCGAGCGTGATCGACAAGCTCGGCGGTCGCGTGATCTGGCTCGGCACGCCGGCCGAGGAGGGCGGCGGAGGCAAGGAGCTGATGGCGCAGAAGGGCGCCTTCGACGGCGTCGACGCGGCGATCATGGTCCACCCGTTCACGTATGACAGCTCCGAGCCGGTTTTCCTCGGCCGGAGGCAGCTCAAGGTGACGTACGTCGGGGTGCCGGCGCACGCCTCGATCCAGCCGTTCATGGGGCGCAACGCCCTGGATGCGGCCAACCTGCTCTACACCGGTGTCGCGCTCAACCGACAGCAGATGCCGCCGACCGACCGGGTGCACGCGATCATCACCGAGGGCGGCCTGCGCCCCAACGTGATCCCGGAGCACGCCTCGGTCGAGTTCTACGTACGCTCCGCCTACCCCGAGACGCTCAAGATCCTCTCCCAGCGGCTGGAGGAGATGGCCATGGGAGCGGCGCTGATGACCGGGTGCGGGGTCGAGTTCAGCTGGGACGAGTCGCCGGTCTACCTGCCGATCCGCAACAACTCCGGGCTCGCGCAGGCGTGGAACCGCCGCTACCAGGAGCGCAACCACACCGTCCTCGCGCCCGGCGTCGTCCCGGACCTGCTCGCCGGCTCCACCGACTTCGGCAACGTCTCCTTCCGGGTCCCCGGGCTGCACGCGATGGTCAAGATCGCCGAGCCCGACGTGTCCCTGCACAGCCGCGAGTTCGCCGCTGCCGCGGTCACCCCGTACGCCGACGAGGTGCTCGTCGATGCCGCCTACGGTCTCGCCGGGGTGGCTGCCGACTACCTCTCCGACGCGATCCTGCGCGAGGCGGTCCGCGACGAGTTCGAGGAGGCCGGCGGAGCGGTGGACGCTACCGAATTTTTCGGCTGATTAACGGTTGATGACGATTCGGCGGCGGTAATCCTGTTACCTCTTCACAATCAGAACCCGAAGGGGCATTGTTCCCTTCGTCTAACACTGAGATGGGGAGCCCCGCAATGCCTCGTAACACCCGAAAGCTTCGCCCCGCTGTGGCCGTTGCCGCCGTCGCGCTCGCGGCCGCCGCAGTCGCCACTCCGGTCGCGACCTCTGCCTCGGCGCAGCCCGACAGCGCCAGGAAGCACCTGGTCGACGTCCAGCTGCTCTCGTTCAACGACTTCCACGGCAATCTCGAGGCGCCGTCGGGTTCGAGCGGACGTCTGATCACCGGTCACCACATCGACCCGGCCACCGGCAAGCCGGTCGACGACACCGTCAACGTGGGCGGCGTGGAATACCTCGCCTCTCACCTGGCCGAGGCCCGCAAGGGTCACGACCGTTCCCTGACCGTGGCCGCGGGCGACCTGATCGGTGCCTCGCCGCTGCTCTCGGCCGCGTTCCACGACGAGCCCTCCATCGAGGCGCTCAACAAGCTCGGCCTGGACGTGACCGCGGTCGGCAACCACGAGTTCGACGAGGGCTACAAGGAGCTCCAGCGCATCGACGCCGGCGGCTGCATCGACGACGGCGACGGCAAGGACAACCAGAACTCCTGCGCCGCCCACGAATACCAGGGCGCCGACTTCGACATCCTCGCCTCCAACGTGATCGAGGACGCGAGCGGCAAGACGATCCTGCCGGCGTACTCCATCAAGGAGCTGGACGGCGTCAAGATCGGCTTCATCGGCATGACCCTCGAGGCCACCCCCGACATCGTCACCGCCGAGGGCGTCAAGGGCCTCACCTTCAAGGACGAGGTCGAGACCGCCAACGCGCTCGTGCCCGTCCTGAAGAAGAAGGGCGTCAAGGCGATCGTGACCCTCATCCACGAGGGCGCGAACCTGCCGAAGGAGAAGTGGACCGACCCGGCCACCGGCAAGGTCTACGAGGTCAACGCCAGGTACGACTACACCTGCGAGGGCGGCGGCGAGCTGGTCGCCGGTTCGCCGATCGTGCCGATCGCGCAGAACCTCCACCCCGAGATCGACATGGTGGTCACCGGCCACACCCACAACCCCTACGTCTGCGACGTGCCCGACCCCGACGGCAAGTCCCGTCTGATCACCTCGGCCTCGTCCTTCGGCCGGCTCTACACGGAGACCAACCTGAAGTACGACCTCAAGTCGCGCGACATCGTCCGCTCCTCGGTCAAGGGCTCCAACCTCCTCGTCACCCGGGACATCGCCAAGGCCCCCGAGCAGACCACGCTCATCAACACCTACAAGGAGCTGGTCAAGCCGATCGCCTCCCGGGTGCTCGGCTCGATCACGACCGACGTGAAGCGTGACCAGAGCCCCGCCGGGGAGTCCGCGCTCGGTGACCTGATCGCCGACGCCCAGCTCGCCGACCAGTCGACGGTGGTCGACGGCCAGGTGCCGGTGATCGCGTTCATGAACCCGGGTGGCATCCGGGCCGACCTGACCGCGGCCAACTCGCCCTACGGCGAGGCCGTCGGCGACGTCACCTACGACGAGGCGTTCACCGTCCAGCCGTTCAACAACTACCTGGTCTCGCTGACCATGACCGGCCAGGACATCTATGACCTGCTCACCCAGCAGGTCGCCGGCGCCAACGCCAGCTCCCACAAGATCCTGCAGGTCTCGAAGGGCTTCACCTACCAGATCAGCCCCTCGGGTCCGGTCGACGGCTCCGTCATGCTGAACGGTCAGCCGATCGACAAGGCCGCGTCCTACCGGGTCGTGACCAACAACTTCCTGCAGGGCGGCGGTGACGCCTTCGCGGCCTTCACCAAGGGCACCGACCCCTACTACGGCGGCCTCGACATCGACGCCTTCTCCGCCTACCTGGAGGCCAACTCGCCCTACACGCCGGGTCCGCTCGACCGCATCACCGGCACCCACTGAAAGAGCACTTCTTTCGTACGCAGCGGCCCCCGACCAGCATTGAGCCGGTCGGGGGCCGCTGTCGTGTCCTCAGCCCGCCTGGGACTCGTTGAGAGCGGCGTAGCGGCCGGCCCGGGCGACCAGGTCGTCGTGAGAGCCCTGCTCGACGATGCGGCCGTGCTCCAGCACGACGATCCGGTCGGCCTGCCGGATGGTGGACAGCCGGTGGGCGACGACGAGCGTCGTCCGGCCGCGCATGAGCCGGCCGAGGGCCTCCTTGACCAGGGTCTCCGACTCCGGGTCCAGCGCGCTGGTGGCCTCGTCGAGCAGCAGGATGCGTGGGTTGCGTACGAGCGCCCGGGAGATGGCGATCCGCTGCCGCTGCCCGCCCGACAGCCTGGCCCCGCGCTCGCCGACGACGGTGTCCCAGCCGTCGGGCAGCGCCTCGACGAAGTCGAGCGCGTTGGCGTCGCGCAGAGCGGCGCGGACGACGTCGTCGGGTGCGTCGGGGATCCCGTAGGTGACGTTGTCGCGGATGGTGCCCTCGAAGAGCACCGACTCCTGCGGGACCACCGAGACGTGCCGGCGCACGGTACGCAGGTCGAGCTCCTGGGCGTCGACCCCGTCGATCAGCAGCCGACCGGAGGTCGGCCGGACGAACCCGAGCACCAGGTTGAGCAGCGTCGACTTCCCGGACCCGGAGGAGCCGACGAAGGCCACGGTCTCGCCGGCCGGGATGGTCAGGTTCAGGTCGTGGAGGGCGTCGTCCTCGGCGTCGGGGTAGCGGTGGCGCACGTGGTCGAGGACCAGCTCGCCACGCACGGTGTCCACGCGTCGTCGGCCCTCGTTGTCCTCGAGGTCGGGCTCCTCCAGCACCTCCGCGACCGACCGCACCGACTCCATGCCGCGGGCGGCGACCGGGATGAGCATGAGCACCTGGGTCAGACCCTGGGTGAGCAGCGCGAAGTAGCTCGACAGCAGCACCACCTCGCCGGCGGTGATCGGCAGGAACCCGGTCAGCGAGACGACCGCGGCCAGGGCGAGGCAGGCGATGCCGAGCAGCTGCATCGACACCCAGGAGAGCGAGGCGACCCGGCCGTTGAGCATGTCGAGGTGCAGCCCGGCCCGACGTACGTCATCGGCTCCAGCCGCCAGCTTGGTGACCGCGGTCTGCTCGAGGCCATGGGCGCGGGTGATCGGGATGAGGGTGGCCATCTCGCCGACCCGCGCCGAGAAGCCCTCGACCTCGCGGCGGAAGTGTTCGTTGCGGTCACGGGAACCGCGGGAGGAGGCCCAGCGCATGCCGAGGGCGAGCGGGATCGCCAGCAGGTAGACCGGCAGGAACTCCGGGACCTTGACGGCGGTCATCGCCACCGCGCCGACGAGCACCATCGCCGAGGAGAGCAGGGGATGGGTGACCTGCTGGAGCATCACCTCGATGTTCTCGACGTCGCGCACGACCTTGGACTGCACCACCGACGAGCTCGCTCGCGAGTGGTAGCCGATCGAGAGGCTCTGCAGCCGGGCGGCGAGCGCGTTGCGCAACAGCGCTCCGGTGTCGCGCACGACCGTCATGAACTGGTGGGTGTAGACGAGGTGGTGGGGGAAGTTCTGCAGCAGCAGGAGAGCGCCCAGCGCGAACCAGAGCAGCACGTCGCGCACGCTGCCACCCGTGGCCACGATGTCGATCACGGCAGCAGTGATCACGGGCAGGAACCACAGCGGGATCTCCTTGACCGCGAAGGCCCCGACCGCCAGGGCCATCCGTCCCGGACGCCGGGCGAGGATGCGCAGGATCGAGCGGGCGGGACGGGAGCTGTCGATGCGCACGGCTGCGGAAAGCGCTTTCTCTGACATGGCTCAATGCTAATGGTGGTCAGCGGCCGTCGACAGTCGGTCGACGATGGTGGCCGCGGCTGAGGCCGCCGTGACGATGCGGCTGTCGGGGATCCCGCAGGCGCGAAGGCAGGTCGAGGCGATGGCATCGGCGGTCTCCGCATCGATGGTCACGCCGATGCTGCGAAGCGTGGTGGTGACCTCGACCAGATGGATGAGCATCTCGCCGAGGTGGCGCGGCTCGGCGGTGTGGGTGGCCGCGGGCACCGCGGCCCGCGCGGCGAGCCGTCCGTAGGCGTCGGCGAGCTCTGCGCGGGTGCTCCGGAAGGCATCGAACGCCTCGCTGCTGGTCACGTCGGGATGGGTGGCCAGCAGCCCGATGTTGTCCGGCGCCTCGGCGAGAGTGTGGACGTCGACGAGCGCGAGCGCGTAGAGCGCGGTCTCGGGGCTCTCGGACGGGGCGAGCTGCTCGATCCGCTCGATGCGGTCGACCGTGGGCCGTACGGATCGCTCCAGGAGCTCGGCGAGGATCTCGTCCTTGCCGGTGAAGTGGTAGTAGAGCGAGGCCTGTCGGATCCCGACCTCGTCGGCGATCTCCCGGGTCGAGGTGGCTGCGAAGCCTTGGGTGACGAACAGCTGTGCCGCGGCATGGAGGATCTGCTCCCGCGGCGGGGAGGTGGCATCGGAGGGGATCAGGCGTGGTCGCCCTGGTTGGGTCCGTCGGATGCTCATCGCGGCACTGCCTTCCTGTCGGCGTCGACCCCGAACACATTGGAGCATAATATTTCGATCTTGCCAAGCATGATGAGCATCTGGACGTACGCTATGCCCATCGGGCAGGATGGGTCCCTGACGAGCCCGTTGAAGGAGGATGCGCCGTGCCTCGCCCCGACCGTCGAGCCCGTGAAGCGCTCACCGATGCTCTCCGCGATGCCCGCCGCGCCGCCGGCCTGACCGGGGCCGGACTGGCGGACGCCCTGGGTTCGGGCTGGTCGCAGCCGAAGGTGTCGAAGATCGAGTCGGGTCGACAGGCCGTCTCCGAGGCCGAGGTCCGTGCCTGGGCGGCAGCCGTGGGGGCCGACAAGGAGATGCTGCTCGCGCTGCGGGCCCGTGCCGACCAGGAGCAGGCGGCATTCCGCGACGCCCGTCCGGCCGACGGAGCCGCCGAGCAGCATCAGGAGGCCTACGCCGCTGCAGAGGGTGCCGCGAAGCTCCTGGCCAGTTTCCAGCCCCACAGCGTCCCCGACCTGCTGCAGACCCCCGACTACGCCCGCGCGCTGCTCGCCCTGGCGGGTGCTTCGCGTGATGACGCGGACCAAGCAGAGATCTCCGCGGTCGTCGCCGCGCGGCTGCGGCGCTCGGCGATCCTCTATGAGGAAGGCCGGTCGATCACCCTCCTGGTCGGCGAGGCGGCCCTTCACCACCTGGTGGGTTCGCCCGACATCATGCGCGCTCAGATCGACCACATCGCCCGGCTCGCGACCACGACCCAGGCGACCATCGGGATCGTCCCCTTGGAGAGCTTCCCGGTCCTGGTCCAGCACGGCTGGGACCAGCGCGACCGGATCGTCACCGTCGAGACCAGCGTCGGCGACCTCGAGATCGCCGACCCGGTCGAGGTCGCCCGCTACGAACGCTGGACACAGCTCCTGCTGGAGCATGCGCTGACGGGTGCGGACGCGGCCGAGCGGTGCGCCCGGATCATCAGCGAGCGACGGAGCCCGTCGCGGGACATCCACGAATAGGCCACGGCCGCTGCTCCGGTAGACTCCCGGCGGGCCGTTAGCTCAGTTGGTAGAGCAGTGGACTTTTAATCCATGGGTCGTCGGTTCGAGACCGACACGGCCTACCAGGACAGACCCTCGCCCGGACCTCGGGCGGGGGTCTTCGAATGTCCGGATACCGGTCGCGACGCACCCCGGAGAGCGCCGGTTTCATGGCTCTGTTGCACAACCTTCACCCCTTCGCGCGTAAAACGATCGGCGAAGGGGGGTTCGCACCGGCTCACGAGTTGCTAGTGTCACTCCCGCAACAGGGTGCAAGTTCCAGAAGGTCTGACGCCTGCGGAGTTTGTGATCCAACGGCGTTTCTGCTCTGTGCTCGCCCGGGCCTCGGTTCGGGAACACAGGTCGGAGCGACGTGTCACCCGCCCCTGATGCGGGGCTACCGAACCTGGTGGCCTCTCGCCCCGACTAAGGAGTAACGAGCAGATGGCTCAGGGCACCGTTAAGTGGTTCAACGCCGAGAAGGGTTTCGGCTTCATCGCGCAGGAGGACGGCGGCGACGACGTCTTCGTGCACTACTCGGCGATCCAGACGCAGGGCTACAAGACCCTGGACGAGAACCAGAAGGTCGAGTTCGACGTCACCCAGGGCCCGAAGGGTCCGCAGGCGGAGAACGTTCGTCCTCTCTGATCAGCAAGACGATCTCGGGTTCGGCGTGAGCCGACACTGATCATCTGCAACGAGGCCCCAGCCTGTGGCTGGGGCCTCGTGGTCTGATTGGAGCCCTCTCAGGCTTCTGTGTCACGCTTGATGTGACAACTTTTGGTGGTTCTTGGTGGATCAGCGCGCAGATCCACCAAGACTGGGCGATGATGTGAAGACGAGCTTTTCCAGGTGGCGTGAGGAGGCGGCGAGCGTGGCTGACCAGTTCGATGTGACGTTGGAAGACCCCGAACTGCTCCTCGAGGTCGAGCTCACCACCAACCTCATCGTCGCCGCGAGCGAGTCCGAGGATCACCTCTCCCAGGAGGAGATCGACCGCATCCTGGGGATCATCCCGTAGGTCCTCAGCAGGTCGCGAAGAGCAGCGGCCCGTTCGCCAGGTCGGAGAGCACGGCCGAACCGTCCTTCGGTTTCAGCTGCATGGTGACGACCTCGTCCTCGGCGGCGACCTTCCCGAGCTCGAACCGCTCCTCGAACGTGCCGCCCTGACCCGGTGCCGGCCCGACGGCGAGCTTGGCGCGGGTGTCGGCGTTCGTACGCGCCTGGTCGTCGTCCTCGAACGACATCGCGACCCGTACGTCACCGTTCCGCTCGGCCGCCATCGCGAAGCCCGCGATCGGGTTGATGTCGCCGGCGGCGTCGACGAGCCCGTCCGCCTGGTCCTGATCTGCGGCCGACGCGCCGCCCAGACCGATCTCGGTGCAGGTGAAGTCGCCGTCGTAGACGAACGCCGACAGCGGGTTGTCGAGACGGTCGGCCGCGGCCGTCATCGGCTCGTGCAGGTCACCGTCGCCGAGGCTCTCGACCTGGTCGCTGAGGTAGCGCCGGCCGTCCGAGGCCAGGATGAGGTCGTGCTCGGGCAGGAAGGCGATGTAGGTGACCTGCGGGGTGATCGTGGAGTCGATGCCCGAGTCGGTGAACGTGGAGAACGGGACCAGGGTGCCGTCCCAGACGCCGCCGTCGGCGGGATCGTCCTCCGGAGCGGCGAAACCCATCGAGGTGAGCTGGTCGACCAGATGGTCGGCGTCCATGTCCTCGAGGTGTCCGATCATCAGCGCGCCCTCGGTCGACTGGGTGTAGAGCTCCCAGTCGAGCGTCGCCGGCGACCAGCCGAAGTGCTGCTGCAGCAGGCCCGAGGCGTCGGGAAGCACCGAGGTCGAGGTGAGGTCCTTCGTGTAGGCCTCGTCGATCATCTCGTGGACCTCCGCCGGGGTGGAGTCGGCATCGAGGTCGGCACCCACGCTCTCGCGGATGGCGGCCCAGTCGGTGAACGAGACCCGGGTCGCCTCGGCGGGAGCCAGCCGCAGCGCCTCGTCCAGGTCGCTCCCGCGGGTCGCCCACGCCCGGGCCAGGAAGATGACGAGCGCGACGACGACAACGCCCACCGCGATGGTCAACAGGGGGTGGGCGCGTACGACTCGGGACGAACGACCGGCCCACATCCGGGGCCGGTCGAGAAGCTGGGGGGTGCGGAGCATCCCGACGAACCTTAGACGAACCGCTGGCCCGTACGACATACCCTGTGCCCATGCCCGAGATCCCGGCCGCCGGCGTAGTGGTTTTTCGCGAGCACCATGACCTGCCCGAGGTGGCGTTGGTCCACAGACCCAAGTACGACGACTGGTCCTTCCCCAAGGGGAAGGTCGATCCCGGCGAGCCGGTGCCGGTCGCCGCGATCCGCGAGGTGCGCGAGGAGACCGGCCTGCGGGTCGCCCTCGGTCGCCCGCTCCGGCAGCAGCGCTACCCGGTCGAGGCGGGGCAGAAGGTGGTCCACTACTGGGTGGGCCGCATCGCGTCCGGGGCCGACGACGACGTGGACAGCTACCAGATCAACGACGAGATCGACGACGTCGAGTGGATGTCGGTGGAGAAGGCGCGCGACCGCCTCACCTACCCCCACGACCGGGAGACGTTGCAGCAGGCCGAGGACGTATGCCACCCCACCACGCCCCTCGTGATCCTCCGCCACGCCTCGGCCGTCGGCCGCTCGACCTGGTCCCGGGACGACCGGGAGCGGCCGCTCGACGACACCGGCCGCGCCCAGGCGGTCACGTTGGCCGGTGTGCTGATGGCCTACGACATCCGCCGGGTGATCACCTCGACGAGCGCCCGCTGCACGCAGTCGGTCGCGCCGTACGCCGGGCTCGCCGGCGTCGCGTCTGAGCAGATGAGACTGCTGAGCGAGGAGGGTGCGGACGGAGGTAGCGTGTCGGCCCTGGCTGCGGACCTCCTGCGTGACCTGGCGGTCCCGACGGTGATCTGCACGCACCGACCGGTGCTGCCGTGGGTCTTCGGTGGCTTGGGTGTGCGCGACCCGAAGCTGGAGAAGGGCGAGCTGATGGTGCTGCACGTGCAGGCAGGTGAAGTGCGGGCTGTTGAGGCATTTCAGGTCTAACAGAGGCTTGAGGCCTGCCTGTTCATCTCCTGTGCCCGGAACTGACACTGATTTGCCACCGACTTTGTGTCCCTCGTTAAGCCTGCGTTCACCTTCACCGAGTTTCCCGTCCACCTCCGGTCCCTACCGTCATCGCGACAACTCCGAATCGACTGCATCATCATCAGGAGACTTGCGTGAACACCACCTCGCTGCGCCGGGCACTTGTCCCGGGCATCACCGCTGCAGCCCTTGCTCTCGCGATCAGCGCCTGCGGCGCTGGCAACGAGCCGAAGGGTGACGGCGGCGAAGAAGGCACCCTCTCGGGCACCATCAAGGGTGGCGGCGCTACCTCGCAGGAGAAGGGCCAGGCGGCCTGGGTCGCCGGCATCCAGGACGCGAACCCGGACCTCAGTGTCGTCTACGAGCCGGTCGGTTCCGGCTCCGGCCGTGAGGGCTTCATCTCCGGCGGTTACCTCTTCGCGGGCACCGACTCCGCGCTCAACGACGACGAGGGCGAGCTGACCGGCGCGAAGGAGAAGTGCGGCGGCGACCCGATCCAGGTCCCCGCGTACGTCTCGCCGATCGCTGTCGTCTTCAACGTCGAGGGCGTGGACGAGCTCAACCTCGACGCCAAGACGCTGACCGGCATCTTCTCCGGCAAGATCACCAAGTGGAACGACCCGGCCATCGCTGCGACCAACCCGGACGCCACGCTGCCGGACTCCGCGATCACCCCGGTCCACCGTGCCGACGACTCCGGCACCCAGGAGAACTTCACCGAGTACCTCGCCGCCGCCGGTGGCTGGGCCGAGGAGCCCTCGGGTGAGTGGCCCGCCTCCATCAAGGGCGGCGAGGGCGGCGACGGCACCTCCGGTGTCGTGACCGCCATGCAGGGCTCCGGCTACATCGGCTTCGTCGACGCTTCCGCCGCGGCGGAGAACGACCTCACCACCGCCAAGATCAAGGTCGGCGAGGAGTTCGTCGAGCCGTCCGCCGAGGCGGCCGCGAAGATCCTGGGCGCCTCGAAGCCGGCTGGCCTGAACGACAACGACATGGCCGTGGAGCTGGCTCGCGACACCACCGAGGCCGGCGTCTACCCGGTCGTGCTGGTCTCCTACCTGCTGGCCTGCCCGACCTACGAGAACGCCGAGGACGCGGCCAACGTGAAGGGCTACCTGGAGTACGTCCTCTCCGAGGAGGGCCAGGAGGTCTCCGCCGAGGAGGCCGGCACCGCGCCGCTCGACCGCGAGACCGCCGACAAGGCGCTCGAGCTCGTCGGTGCGATCAAGTAAGTGCCGACCAGTCTGACGTGATCGCCGTTCGGGCGGTGGCTACGGCCGCCGCCCGTACGGCTGTCTTGAGAACCGAAACAAGAAAGTCGAGGAATGCCTTGTGACTGTCGCCGCTGACCCCGGCGCCGACCCTGGCGTTGACCCGAAGTCGGAGCTGTCCGGCCGTGGCTCGGTGGGTGATGTCGTCTTCCGAGGCCTTGCCGTCACCGCCGCGTCGCTGATCCTGGTGGCGCTGGCAGCCGTCTTCATCTTCCTGGGGATCGAGGGCATCCCGGGCTTCAACGTGGATGAGCAGCACTACGCCGGCCAGGGCTCGTTCATGGGCCTGGTGGTGCCGCTGCTGTTCGCCACCATGTACGCGGCCGTCCTGGCCCTGATCATCGCGGTGCCGTTCTCCGTGGCGATCGCCCTGTTCATCAGCCACTACGCGCCGCGTCGGATCGCGGTCCCGGTGGCGTACGTCATCGATCTGCTCGCCGCCGTGCCGTCGGTCGTCTTCGGCCTGTGGGGCGCGGTCGCGCTCGGCCCCTATCTGGTGCCGGCCCACGCCTGGCTCGCGAAGAACCTCGCCTGGCTGCCGTTCTTCGACGGCCAGCCCTCCGGCAACGGCCGTACGCTGTTCACCGCCTCGATCGTGCTGGCCGTGATGATCCTGCCGATCATCACCTCGATCTGCCGCGAGGTCTTCGCGCAGACGCCGCGACTGCACGAGGAGGCGGCGCTGGCGCTCGGCGCCACCCGCTGGGAGATGATCCGCTACGCGGTCTTCCCCTACGCCCGCTCCGGCATGGTCTCCGCGGTCATGCTCGGCCTGGGCCGGGCGCTCGGCGAGACCATGGCGATCGCGATGATCGCCTCGCCGAAGGTCCTCATCTCGCTGTTCATCGTCGGCACCAACAACCCGCAGACCATCGCGGCACACATCGCCCAGGGCTACAAGGAGAGCACGCCCGACCGGCTGTCGGTGCTGATCGCGACCGGCCTCGTGCTGTTCGCCTTCACCTTCCTGGTCAACGCGCTCGCCCGCTGGATCGTCGCCCGAGGGAGGGCCAAGTGAGCAACACCGAGCTCTCGAACGAAGAGACCAAGCTGTCCCACGCCACGCTCCCGCGCGGCGCCCAGTGGCTGGTCGGCATCGCCGCGATCGCTCTCGGCGGCCTGGCGCTGGTGCTCGGCGTGAGCATCGTCGGTGCCGTCGTCATCGGCGTGCTCGCGTTCCTCATCGGCTACCCGGTCTGGGCGCTGCTGGTGGAGAACAAGCGCTCGGCGACCGACAAGCTCGTCACCGGGCTCGTGTGGACGGCCTTCGGGGTCGCGGTCATCCCGCTGATCTGGCTGGTCTACATGGTCTTCGCCCGCGGTGCCGCCACCATCAACCCGGAGTTCCTGACCTACTCGATGCGCTCGGTCACGGGCGACGAGCAGGGCGGTCTCTACCACGCGCTGATGGGCACCCTGATCGTCACCGGCATCGCCGCGCTGATCTCGATCCCGATCGGCATCATGACCGCGATCTACCTGATCGAGTACGGCAAGGGCAACCGCCTCGCCAAGGCGATCACCTTCCTGGTCGACGTCATGACCGGCATCCCGTCGATCGTCGCGGGTCTGTTCGCGTTCGCGCTCTTCACCCTGCTCGTCGGGCCGGGCACGCGCTTCGGCTTCGGCGGCGGTGTCGCGCTCTCGCTGCTGATGATCCCGACCGTCGTCCGCTCGACCGAGGAGATGCTCAAGCTGGTCCCCGACGACCTGCGGGAGGCGGCGTACGCCCTCGGTGTGCCGAAGTGGCGCACCATCACCCGGATGGTGCTCCCGACCGCGATCGGCGGCATCGTCACCGGTGTCGTGCTCGCCATCTCGCGCGTGATCGGCGAGACCGCTCCGCTGCTGGTCGCCTCGGGGTTCAACCCGAACATGAACACCAGCGCATTCGACGACAGCCCGATGATGACCGTGCCGGTCTTCATCTACACCCAGCTGTCCGAGGCCACGCAGAAGGGTGTCGAGTACGCCTGGGGTGGAGCACTGGTGCTCTTCATCCTCGTCATGGTCCTCAACCTCATCGCCCGTATCGTCGGCACGATCTTCGCCCCCAAGACCGGGCGCTAGGAGAAACACATGTCCATTCAAGTCAAGGACGCCAGCATCTTCTACGGCGACTTCAAGGCCGTCGAGGACGTCTCCATGTCCATCAAGCCGAAGTCGGTGACGGCCTTCATCGGCCCGTCCGGCTGCGGCAAGTCGACCTTCCTGCGCACCCTCAACCGGATGCACGAGGTCATCCCCGGCGCGTACGTCGAGGGCAAGATCCAGATCGCCGGCCAGGACATCTACGGTCCGAACGTCGACCCGGTGGCCGTGCGCCGCAAGGTCGGCATGGTGTTCCAGCGGCCCAACCCGTTCCCGACGATGTCGATCTACGACAACGTGCTCGCCGGCAACAAGCTCAACTCCAAGCGGATCAAGAAGCCCGAGGCCGACGCGATCGTGGAGAAGGCGTTGCGCGGCGCGAACCTGTGGAACGAGGTCAAGGACCGTCTCGGCAAGCCCGGCATGGGCCTCTCGGGCGGTCAGCAGCAGCGGCTCTGCATCGCTCGCGCGATCGCGGTCCAGCCCGAGGTGCTGCTCATGGACGAGCCGTGCTCGGCGCTCGACCCGATCTCGACCGCCGCGATCGAGGACCTCATCCACGAGCTGAAGTCCGACTACACGATCGTGATCGTCACCCACAACATGCAGCAGGCCGCCCGTGTCTCCGACGACACCGGCTTCTTCAACCTGAAGGCCGCCGGCCAGCCGGGTCACCTGGTGGAGTTCAACCCCACCAAGCAGATGTTCACCAACCCGGACAACCCGGACACCGAGGCGTACATCTCGGGTCGCTTCGGGTAAACCGGATCACAACGCCGAGTCGGCGCATCCGACCCCTCTCGCTCGCTTCGCTTCGCGAGACACGGGGTCAGATGCGCCGACTCGGCTTGGTTCTACGGGAGCTGGAAGACGAAGTGGCAGAGCAGGTAGGTCAGCGCTGCGACGCCGCCGGCGGCGGGGAAGGTGAAGACCCAGGCCGCGAGGATCGACTTCGCGACACCCCAGCGGACCGCGGAGAACCGCTTGGTCGCGCCGACACCCATGATCGCCGAGGTGATCGTGTGGGTGGTCGAGATCGGAGCCTCCCAGACGTACGCCGTGGTGTAGAGCACCGAGGCGGCGACCGACTCGGCGGCGAAGCCGCGAGACGGGTCCAGGTGGATGATGCGACGGCCGAGGGTGCGCATGATGCGCCAGCCACCGGACATGGTGCCGAGCGAGATCGCCGTGGCGGCCGCGGCGATGACCCAGAACGGGAGACCGTCACCCTCGGAGAGGAAACCGCCGGTGACCAGGGCGAGGAAGATGACGCCCATCGTCTTCTGGGCGTCCTGGAGCCCGTGACCGAGCGCCATGGCGGCCGCCGAGATCGTCTGCGCGATCCGGAAGCCCTTCTGCGCCTTGTGCGGGTTGGCGCGCCGGAAGATCCACATGATCGCGAGCATCACGCCGAAGCCGAGGCCGAAGGCGACGAAGGGGGAGACGAACATCGGGATGACGACCTTCTCCAGCACCGTCCACCAGTTGACGAACGCGCCGGCGGCGATCGCCGAACCGGCCAGGCCGCCGATGAGCGCGTGCGACGAGGAGGAGGGCAGGCCGAAGTACCAGGTGATCATGTTCCAGGCGATGGCGCCGAGCAGGCCGGCCATCACGACGGTCAGACCATGTGCACCCGATGGTGGGGTGATGGTGTCGGAGACGGTGTGGGCGACCTTCTGGCCCAGGAAGGCGCCGACGAAGTTCATCACCGCTGCGAGCAGGAGGGCGATGCGCGGCGTGAGCGCGCGCGTGGACACGGAGGTCGCGATGGCGTTGGCGGCGTCGTGGAAGCCGTTGGTGTAGTCGAAGACCAGGGCGACGACGACCACCGCGATGACAATGGCGAGTTCCATTGAGCAGGCTCAGGATTCCTTGACGGCGATCTGCTCGACGGTGTTCGCGACCTTCTCGAATCCGTCGATCGCGTCCTCGAGGGACTCGACGATGTCCTTCAGCTTGAGGACCTCGAGTGCGTCGTACTCACCGGAGAAGAGCTTGGCGAGGATGCGGCGGTGGTTCTTGTCGCCCTGGTTCTCGAGACGGTTGATCTCGATCCAGTACTCCGAGAGCTCCTTCATCGAGCGCAGGTTGGGCATCGCGGAGGCGGTCAGCTCGGCGCAGCGCTGGAGCACGGTCACCTGGTCGGAGAGCTCCGGCGGCAGGATGTTGACGCCGTAGACGTAGATCTGGTCGACGACCTCGTCCATCGAGTCCATCACGTCGTCGAGACCGGAGCCGAGAGCGTAGATGTCCTCGCGGTCGAACGGCGTGACGAAGGTGGAGTTGACCTTCTTGATCAGCTCGTGGGTGGTCTCGTCGGCGGCATGCTCCGCGTCGCGCATGCGCTGGGCGACGTCCTCACGGTCGGCATTGTCGCTGAGCATCTCGGCGAGCAGCGAGACGCCGCCGACGAGGTGGTTGGCGGACTCGGTGAACAGGTCGTAGAACGACGTGTCGACCGGGCGGATTCGGAAACGCACGGGGGGCTCCTGGCTGGATGAGGCAGACCTGCGGGCTCATGTTAGGCGAGTCCGCTTGACACGACGAAAGCCAGGGGCGTGTTCAGCCCGCCGAGGCGCGCCTGCGCTGACGCTGTCGTGTGATCAACATCGCCTGGAGATGGTCGGGAGCGTGGTTGCGGGTCCACGTCCCGTCGGAACCGAGGATCCAGCAGTCCGTCGACGGTTCGAATGCCAGGTCGAACAGTGCGCCGACCTCGGCCACGAGCTCCGGGGTGGGGAGACGTACGAGGGCCTCGACCCGGCGGTCGAGGTTGCGGTGCATCATGTCGGCCGAGCCGATCCAGGCGCTCGGCTCACCGCCGTTCTCGAACCAGAAGATCCGGGAGTGCTCGAGGAAGCGGCCCAGGATCGAGCGGACCTCGATGTTGTCGCTGAGCCCGGGCACCCCCGGGCGGAGGGCGCAGATGCCGCGGACGAAGATCTGCACCGGTACACCCGCCTGCGAGGCGAGGTAGAGCGCGTCGATGATCGCCTCGTCGACCACGGAGTTGGCCTTGAGCCGGATCCGCGCGGGGTTGCCGGCCAGGTGATGGGCGATCTCGTTGTGGATCTGCTCGATCAGCCCGCTGCGTACGTTGCCGGGCGCGACCAGGAGCTGCCCGTACGTCGCCTCCCGGCTCCAGCCGGAGAGGTTGTTGAACAGGTGGGCGACGTCCTCGCCGATGTCCTCGTTGGTGGTGATCAGTCCCATGTCCTCGTAGATGCGGGAGGTCTTGGGGTTGTAGTTGCCGGTGCCGATGTGGGTGTAGCGGCGGATGGTGCCGTCGGGCTCCTCGCGCACCACCATCGCCAGCTTGCAGTGGGTCTTCAGGCCGACCAGGCCGTAGACGACGTGGCAGCCGGCCTGCTCGAGCTTGCGCGCCCAGCGGATGTTGGCCACCTCGTCGAACCGCGCCTTGATCTCGACCAGCACCAGCACCTGCTTGCCCGCCTCGGCGGCGTCGATCAGGGCGTCGATGATGGGGGAGTCGCCGGAGGTGCGGTAGAGGGTCTGCTTGATCGCCAGCACCCGCGGGTCCGCCGCCGCCTGCTCGATGAAGCGCTGCACGCTGGTCGCGAACGAGTCGTAGGGGTGCTGGAGGAGTACGTCTCCACGCCGCGCCGCCTTGAAGACGTCGACCGGCGCGGCGCTCTCGACCGGCGCCAGGGCCGGGTGGGTCGTCGGCACGAAGGCCGGGTACTTCAGCTGCTCGCGGTCGATGTCGGCGATGCCGTGCAGGCCGCGCAGGTCGAGCGGACCGGGCAGCCGGAAGACCTCCTTGTCGGAGATGCCGAGCTCGGAGACCAGCAGGTCGAGCGTCGAGGCGGTCATCGACTCCTGCACCTCGAGGCGTACGGGAGGGCCGAAGCGCCGCCTGAGCAGCTCCTTCTCCAGCGCGGTGAGAAGGTTCTCGGCGTCGTCCTCCTCGACCTCGAGATCCTCGTTGCGGGTCACCCGGAAGGTGTGCACCTCGATGATCTCCATGCCCGGGAAGAGCTTGTGCAGCCGCTCCCGCATGACCTCCTCGAGGGGCACGAAGCGGTCGTCGCCCAGCGGCACGAAGCGCGTGAAGATCGGCGGCACCTTCACCCGGGCGAAGTGCTTCTTCTTCGTCTTCGGGTCCCGCAGCCGGACGGCGAGGTTGAGCGAGAGGCCGGAGATGTAGGGGAACGGGTGGGCCGGGTCGACCGCCAGCGGGGTGAGCACCGGGTAGACCCGCTCCTTGAACAGCTTCTTGCAGGCCTTGACCTCCTCCGGGGTGAGATCCTCCCAGTGCAGCAGCTGGATGCCCTGGTCCAGCAGCGCCGGCTTGACCTGGTCGCGGAAGACCTGGGCGTGGCGCTCGGAGAGCTCCCGCGTCTTCTTCCAGATCAGCTCCAGGACCTCGCGCGGCATCAGCCCGGACGCCGCTCTGACCGCCACCCCTGCCGCGATCCTTCTCTTGAGCCCGGCGACGCGGACCATGAAGAACTCGTCCAGGTTGGAGGTGAAGATCGCCAGGAAACGTACGCGCTCCAGCAGCGGCAGCGTGTCGTCCTCTGCCAGCTCCAGCACCCGCTCGTTGAACCGCAGCCAGGACAGCTCCCGGTCGAGGAACCGGTCCTCGTACTTCTCGACCTCGGCCAGCGCCTCGTGGTCGGGGATGTATTCGGGCTCGACGTCGAACGGCTGGTCGGGCACCGCGGTCAGGCTCACGGTGTCCTCGGCCGAGCGGGTGGGGGCCTGCGGGTCGAGACTCATGGGGCCAGTGTTACTCATCTGCGTGTCCGGACGGGAGACACGATCCGAAATCTGGCCGCCGACGAGGTCGCCTGGTGAACTACCTGTTACACGATGTCCCGGTAACGGGGTAGTTTTGGCGCATGTCGATTCTTGAGCGTGCGTCGTCCGTGATCGATCCGCTGGTGGCGCCGGTGGTGACCCCGATCAAGGGGCTGGCCTTCGCAGGGGCGTTGAACCTGCCGGCCGCGCTGCAGCGCCGGCTCGTCGGCAAGCCGGTGACGTACGACGGGCAGACGCTCGCGGTCGATACGCAGCTCATGCTCGCGCTGATGAAGGTGTCGGGGGAGCCGGACCCGTCGACGCTCCCTATCCCGAAGGGGCGGGTGGCGCTGCTGCGGCAGTCGCAGCTCGGCGGCGGACGCCAGGAGATCGGGTCGGTCCGTGAGCTCTGGGTCGCCGGGCTGAAGGCGCGGCTCTACGTCCCGGAGGGTGCCTCGGGCAACGCGCCGCTGCTCGTCTTCCTGCACGGCGGCGGCTTCATCTTCGGCGACCTCGACTCCCACGATGCTCCCTGCCGGCTGCTGGCCAGCGAGTCGGGGGTCAAGATCCTCTCGGTCGACTATCGGCTGGCGCCGGAGTCGCCGTTCCCGGCGGCGTACGACGACTCGGTCGCGGCCTTCCGATGGGCGGTCGAGCATGCGGCCGAGCTCGGTGCGGACCCGGCCCGGATCGGGGTCGGCGGCGACTCCGCGGGCGGCAACCTGGCGGCCGGCGTCGCGCTCGCGGTCGGTGAGGCCTGCGCGTTCCAGCTGCTCATCTACCCGGTGACGCAGTCGGAGGCGGCCACTCGCAGCCGTGAGGACCTGAGCGAGGGCTTCTACCTGACCGCCGACTTCATCGCCGCGGCCACCAGCAACTACCTGCCCGAGGGCACCGACCGCCGCGACCCGCGCCACGCCCCGCTGCACGCGGAGATCCCGACGAGCGGGGTCGCCCCGGCGTACGTCGCGACCGCAGGTTTCGACCCGCTGCGCGACGAGGGCGAGGCGTACGCCGCCAAGCTCGAGGAGGCCGGGGTCAAGGTCGCCCACAAGCGCTTCGCCGACCAGATCCACGGGTTCCTGAACGTGGTCGGCGCCGGGCGTACGTCACGCGCTGCCGTGCTCGAGATCGCGCAGGTCCTGCGCGACAACCTCTGACTCAGCCGGCCATGTCAGGCCGCCAGCGGAGAACCTCCCGCTGGAACGCCTCGGGGTCGACCATCGACCTGTCGACCTGGACCGCGCCGGCCTCGTCCGTGTTGAACTCGACGACCCACTCCTCGGCAGCCGGCTCACCCTTGATGGTGATGTCGGTGTGGGTGTCGTAGAGGTCGTAGGTGTGGGTCTGCTCGTTCTTGCGTACGTCGAGCACACCCTCCTCGGTGACCGTGACGGTGCTCTCGGTCATGAGCGAGCCGTCCTCGGGCTTGAAGGTGCGGACGGTGAGCTTCTTGGCGGGGGCCGGCTCGCTCTCGGACTCGGCGGCAGGCGCGTCGTCGGCGGGCTTGGCGGGCTCGGGCACGGAGTCGGCGCCGGGGATCTTGGCGCCGGGGAACTTGCCGGACTCGGCGAGCTTGACCGCAGCCAGCCAGCCGCTCGAGCGCTGGGGGAGCGAGTCGCTCGGGGTGTCGGGCAGATCCGTCGGGTCCGAGAGCGCGTCCTTGGCCGGCGCCGAGCTCTTGGGACCCTGTTTCTTGCCAGCAGGCCGCTCGGGCAGGTTCACAGGCGCGGTCGGGGGACCAGCCGTGGGCGGGGCCGGTGAGGCGACCGGCGCGGGCGCCTCCTGGCTCTCGGCCGGCTTGAGCGGCTCGACCACCAGCGGCTCGGCGGGCGCGTCCGGGATGGGGAGGCTCGCCTCCGGTGGGGTGGGCGTCGCAGCGAGGGTGAGCTCGAGAGCCTGCATCGCACGCTTGTTGGTGCTGCCGCCCTTGACCGCGAGCATGACGGCCTCGCGCAGGTCGGCGAGCTGCTTGGCGAGCTGGGCGCTGCGGCGCTCGGCGATCTGCCGGTCCACGATGGCCTGCTCGACCAGCTGGGTGTTGTGCAGGATCGAGGCCTCCACGGCCTGACGGTCGATCGCCTTCTGGCCGGCGACCTCCTCGGCCTCGGCCCGCAGGCGGACGGCCTCGGCGGCCTGCTCCTGGACCTCGGCGAGACGGTTCATCATCTCCGTCATCCGGCGCTCGGCCTCTTCGCGCTCGCGCGCCTGCGCGGTGATGACCTCGGTCATCGACTCGTGGGCGGTACGCAGCGCGGCCTCCGCCGCGCGACGACCCTCGTTGGCCTCGGTCGCAGCGCGCTCCGCGGCGCGCCGGCCCTCCAGCGCCTGAACGGCGAGGTCGGCGTGCTCGGAGGCGCGCTGGTCGGCCGCGATCCGGGCGAGGTTGGCGGCCTCGGCCGCCTGCTCGGCCTGCGAGGCGAGCTCGGTGAGCTGCCGGTAACGTTCCTCGTTCTCGTTGGCCTCGTGCGCGGCGGCAGCAGCGAACTCGGCGTACTGCTTCGCGCTCTTCTCGGCCTCGAGGCGGGCGTCGTTGGCCGCATCGGCGGCCTTGAAGGCGCGCAGCGCGGCCTCCTCCGCCTCCGTGCGGGCGGCGAGCGCCTCGGCAGCCACGGCGTACTGGTCGGCGGCCGCGGCCTCGGCGGCTGCCCGGGTCATCGCGTGGTCCTCGGCGTTGGCGTCGGCGGCCTTGCGCTCCTCGTAGGCCTCCTTGGCCGCTTCCTCGGCCTTGGCACGCGCGGTCGCCGCCTCCTCGGCGGCGGCGTAGGCGGCCTCTGCCGCCTCCTCGGCGGCCTTGCGAGCCTGCTCGGCCTGCTCGGCCTGGGTCGCCATCGCGACCGCGGACTCCTCGGCCGTGATGCGTGCGGCGGCTGCCTTCTCGGCCTCGGCCGCGCGGTCGTTGGCGGCCTGCTCGGCGGCCTGGCGCGCGGTGAAGGCCGCCAGTGCCTCGTCGGCCCGGCCGGCTGCGGCCGCGTCGGCCTCCTCACGCAACCGTGCGAGCTCCTCGGAGCGGGCGTCGGCCGCGGTGCGAGCGGTGTAGGCGGCCTCGGCGGCGGCCTCGGCCTCGCTGCGTGCCTCGTAGGCCGCACGCGCCTCGTCGGCGGCCTTGCGGGCAGCCTTCTCGGCTGCCGCCAGCGCGTCGCGGAGCTCGTCCATCTCCTCGAGGCGGTCCTCGGCAGCAGCCTCGGCGACGCTGCGGGCGGCGTAGGCGGCCTTGGCCAGCTCGGCGTGCTCGGCGGCCTTCTGGTGGGCCTCGGCGGCGGAGGCGGCCGCGGCGGCGGCCTCCTCGGCCCTGATCCGGGCGGCCTCCTCGGCCTCGGCGCGGGCACGGGTCTGCTCCTCGGCGGCCTGGGACGCCTCCAGGTGGCGGCGCTGGGCCTCCTCCAGCTCCTTGGCCCTCGCGACCGCGGCCTCTTCGGCCTCGGCGCGCTCCTTGGCGCGGGTGTCGGCGAGCTTCTCGGCCTCGACGCGGGCGCGGGCGTACTCTTCCGCGGCCTTCTCGGCGGCCTCGCGGGCCTGGTGGGCGTCGGCGGCCAGCTCGGCGTGGAGCTTGGCGGTCTCGTCGGCCTTCGCGCGGGCGGCGGCGTGCTTGGCAGCGGACTCCTCTGCCACCAGGCGCTCGGCTGCCTGCTCGGCGGCCGCCTGCTCGGCGGAGATGCGAAGCGACTCGGCTGCTGCGGCCGCGCGGGCCAGCTCCGCAGCGCGCGCCGTCAGGTCCTCGTCGTCACCCGGCTGGGCGGCCGAATCCCGGCTCCACCACTTGCCACTGGGGGTCTGCGTGCTCACGAGGGTGAATGCTAACGGCGAAGTAGGCAGCGTGTGGAGTCTCCGAGAGGATTAACAAGCCTGCTACCTGGAACTACATGAATGTAGTTCGAAGGGGTGCCGACGTCAGTAGACGAGCGCCTGCACACCGTCGCGCAGGATCTCCTCGGTGAACACCACCGCGCCCTTGATCGTGATGCCCTTGATCAGGTCGTCCTCGGTCAGGTCGCGCCGCGATGCGCACTGGCTGCACACGGTCACCTCACCGGACTCGATGATCAGCGCGATCAGGTCCTGGAGCGGCGCCGCGTTCTCCAGCGTGAACTCCTCCGCGCGCCCGGGCACCGCGAACCACGTCGCCTCGCCCGTGAGCCACAGCGACACCTTGGCACCGGCGGTCGCGGCCGCCGAGGCGACCGTGAAGGCCTGGTTCGTACGCTCGGGCGCCTCGGCGCCGACGGTCACCTTCACCACGAGTTCTTGCATGCCGAGCACATTAGCGCCTGCGTTTCGGGTCGTAGGCGACGTACGGCCTAAACTCGGCGTGTGGCTTTCGAACTTCCGGAGAACCTTCACCCCGACGCCGGTCCCTGCGCGTGGATGCTCGGCACCTGGCAGGGCAACGGGCACGGTGACTATCCGACGATCGACAAGTTCGAGTTCGGGCAGGAGCTGATCTTCACCCACGACGGCCGCCCGTTCTTCCACTACTTCGCGCGCTCCTGGATCATCGACCCGGAAACGGGCGAGAAGGTGCGCGACGCCGCGCTCGAGACCGGCTTCCTCCGCTTCCGCCCCGAGGGCGAGGTCGAGTGGGTCATGACGCACAGCACCGGCATCGTCGAGGTGTGGTACGGCAAGGCCGAGGGCGGCAAGCTCGACGTCACCACCGACGCGGTCGGACGCACCGAGACCGCCAAGGAATACACCGCCGGCAAGCGGCTCTACGGCAACGTCGAGGGCGACCTGCTCTACGCCTTCGACATGGCGGCGATGGGTCAGGCGCTGCAGCCGCACCTGTGGGCGCGGCTCAAGCGAGTCACCAAGTAGTAGGTGCGATGACCGAGGCCGCTGAGGACTGGCGAGAGGCCCTTCGGGCGAAGGGCTATCGCCTCACGCCCCAGCGCGAGCTGGTCCTCGGTGCCGTCGAGCGGCTGCGCCACGCCACCCCGGAGGAGGTGCTCGCGGTCGTGCGCGAGTCGTCCTCCGCGATCAACCTCTCCACCGTCTATCGCAACCTCGAGGTGCTCGAGGAGCTCGGCCTGGTGCGGCACGCACACTTGGGCGAGCGGGCCTCGACCTACCACTCGGTCTCAGGTCGTCCGCATTTTCATGCGGTGTGCAGGAAGTGTCAGAAGGTCACCAGCGTTGACCCCTCAGTGGCCGACGGAATCTGCGAGCGGCTGCGTGAGGAGTACGCCTTCGAGGTGGATGTCGCTCATCTGACCGTCTTCGGGGCGTGCGTGGAGTGTTCATCCGAGGAGCCATCTTGACCAGTCCGTTGTTGTCCCTGCCCGGTGCGGTTGCTGGTGACGGTGCGGATGCCGCCGTCGCCGCCCACTACGGCTCGTTCAATCTGGAGCAGCGCACGCTGGCCTCCGGTGAGGGCTTCGTGGACCTCTCCCACCGTGACGTGCTGCGGATCGCCGGGCCCGACCGGCTGACCTGGCTCCACTCGCTGACGTCGCAGGCCTTCGAGGGTCTGGCCCCGGGTGCCTGGACCTCCGCCCTGATCCTGTCCCCGCAAGGACATGTCGAGCACTTCTTCTCCGGCGTCGACGACGGGTCCAGTTTTCTGGCGTGGACCGAGCCCGGCGCGGGTGAGGCTCTGGTCGGCTACCTGGAGCGGATGAAGTTCTGGTCCGACGTGACGGTGACGCTCGAGCCGTCGCAGGCCTCCGTCTGGCGTCCCTCCCAGGGCTACTCGTTCGTCCCGCGCGAGTCCTTGGAGACGTACGCCGCTGCCGCGGGCCCCGCCTGCGGGTTCTGGGCCTTCGAGGCTCTCCGGATCGAGCGCGGCGAGCCGCGTTTCGGCGTGGACACCGACGCGCGAACCATCCCCAACGAGGTCGGCTGGGTGCCGGGTGCCGCGGATGTGGTCGGCCCGGAGTACGCCGTCCACCTCGACAAGGGCTGCTACCGCGGCCAGGAGACCGTCGCCCGCGTCCACACGCTGGGCCGTCCGCCGCGTCGCCTCGTCCTGCTCCACCTCGACGGCTCCGAGAACCGGCTGCCGGCCGCAGGGTCGGAGCTGGTCTTCGGCGAGAAGACGGTCGGTTTCCTCGGCTCGTCCGCTCGGCACCACGAGCTCGGCCCGATCGCGTTGGGGCTGGTCAAGCGCAACGTACCGGTGGATGCTCAGCTCGTCGTCGACGGCATGCCGGTCGCGCAGGAGGTCCTCGTCGACCCCGAGATCGGTCTGCACATCCGCCCGCTCCGCTGACCGGCTCCGGGTCGGTCACCCGTCAGGAGCGGCGCGCCGCGACGGCGTCGAGCGCGAGGGTGGCGAGCAGGTCGCCGCGGATGCCGGGGTAGCCGTGGCTGAGGGCGCGCCACTCGGAGGGGACGGCGGAGGCGCCCCAGCGGGCGCCGAGGAGACCGCCGGCGATGGCGGCGACGGTGTCGGTGTCGTTGCCGATCCGGATGGCGGTGTTGAGCGCCTCGACGTAGTGGTCGGGCCCGGTGGCCGGGGTCTGGGCGATGGCTGACCATGCGGCCTGCAGGGCGGTGACGACCCAGCCGTTGGGGTTGAAGGTGCCCGGCGGCTCGGTCTCCGCCTCGTCGAGCTTCTCGGCCCAGAAGGCCGCCTCGGCGGGGGAGAGGAGGGGGAGGCCGGAGCGTGCGTCGAGCTCGCCGTGCATCACCGCGTGCTCGATCCCCAGCGACCACAGCGCGCAGCCGGACTGCGCGTGCTCGTCCCAGTGGGTGAGGGCGCTCACCGCCGCGGCGGCCTCGG
Source organism: Nocardioides turkmenicus (assembly GCF_011045035.1). Lineage (GTDB taxonomy): Bacteria > Actinomycetota > Actinomycetes > Propionibacteriales > Nocardioidaceae > Nocardioides > Nocardioides turkmenicus. The sequence continues at coordinate 136,029 of NZ_JAALAA010000009.1, read as the reverse complement.
CGACGGCCGGGCGGTCGCCCAGATAGGGGAGCGCGACCGGGGCGGTACGCATCAGGGAGCCGTTGCCGCCGGTGTGACCGGTCGTCTCGTGCAGCTTCTCCGAGACCTGCCGCAGGTCGGCAGCGGTCGGCGCGGGGCCGGCCATGTTGAGCACCTGCGCGGTCTGGTTGCCGATGTCCTTCGGATCCGACTCGGCCCACGTCCGGAAGTTGCGGCCGACCGCGGTCAGCCCCTCCTCGGTGCGCAGGTCGAGCCCGCCGGCCGCGGCGTCGAGGATGCACCACGCCATCGTCGTGTCGTCGGTCCACTCTCCGGGCGCGAACGGGCCGAGCCCGCCGCCGAGCATCTGTGCCTTCTCGTCGGCGCCCAGCCGAGGTCGGTCGAACTCGTAGTGAGCCCCGAGCGCGTCCGCGACAGCGGTCCCGACGATGGCCCCGACGGCCCGGTCGTTCTGGGATTGGGTCAGCTCCACGCGCCCGACCCTATCCGCGGGTGTACTGGACGTGGGTGTCCGCCGCGGCCCGGGTGAAACCGAGCCCCTCGTAGAGACGTACGGCCGGGGTGTTGTCGCCCTCGACGTAGAGGTGGATCCGCTCGACACCGGCGGCGGCCAGATGGTCCAGCCCGAGGAGGGTGACCAGCTTGCCGAGGCCACGGCCCTGGGCTGCGGGATCGACGCCGACGACATAGACCTCGCCCTCGGTCTCGCTGTGGCGCTTGGTCCAGTGGAACGCGAGCAGCTTCTCGCCCTCCCACGCCGTGACCAGCCCCGATGCGTCGAACCAGGGCTCCGACATCCGCTCTCGCAGACCGGCCTCGTCGAGCGATCCCTGCTCGGGGTGGTGCGCGAAGGCGGCGGCGTTGACCCGGAGCAGCTCGGCCTCGTCACCGGGCTCGAAGCCGCGCACGACGACCCCTTCCGGGGCCTCGGGTGCAGCCGGCAGGCCGGCGGCGGGGCGCCGCATCACCCACAGCTCACGCGTACGCTCCCACCCCTGCTTCGCGGCCAGGCGCGCGGCGGCCGGGTTGTCCCCGTGGGACCAGGCGGTGGTGCCCGGCTCCAGCGCCGGCGCCCGGAGCAGCAGCTGGCGTCCTAGCCCCACGCCGCGGTGCTGGGTCAGCACCACGATCGACAGCTCGGTGCCGATCAACAGCCCGAAGCCGCGTACGTCACCCCAGATCGTGGCGTCCTCCGGACGGTTACGCAGCGTCAGCAGGGTCGCCTCGTCGAGCGGCGCCACCCCGTCGTACGCCTCGGTCGCCTTCGCGATGTCCAGGACCTGCTCGACGCTGAGTGCCATGGGAGCAGCCTAGGCGTCGGCCCCCAGGCGAGGAGACGGGGCCAGCCGCGCGCCGTCGGCAGCGGCCTCGTTGTTCTTCGCGGGCAGCACGAAGCGGTAGCCGACGTTGCGGACGGTGCCGATGAGGGTCTCGTTCTCGGGGCCGAGCTTGGCGCGGAGGCGACGTACGTGGACGTCGACGGTGCGGGTGCCACCGAAGTAGTCGTAGCCCCACACCTCCTGCAGCAGCTGCTGGCGGGAGAAGACGCGGCCCGGGTGCTGGGCGAGGAACTTCAGGAGCTCGAACTCCTTGAAGGTCAGGTCGAGCGGGCGGCCGCCGATCTTGGCGGTGTAGGTGGCGTCGTCGACGACGACCTCGCCGGAGCGGATGACGTGGGCCTCGGGGTCGGAGGCCTCGCGGGCCGCCGAGTTGCGGCCGATCGCGAGCTTGATCCGGGCCTCGAGCTCGGCCGGACCGCAGGTGTGCAGCACGACGTCGTCCATGCCCCAGTCGTGGGAGACGACCGCGAGGCCACCCTCGGTGGCGATCAGCAGCACCGGGATGTCGGTGCCGGTCGTACGGATCAGACGACACAGGTCGCGGGCCTGGGCGAGGTCCTGCCGACCGTCCACCATCAGCAGGTCGGAGTCGGGAGCCTCGAGAAGCGCGCTACCTTCAGCAGGAAGGATCTTCACCTGGTGGCCGAGGAGCGAGAGCCCGGGAAGGACCTCTGCCGAAGGCTGGAGCGAACTGGTCAACAACAGAAGCGAGCTCATGAGGGGTGCCTCTCGGTCAGAGAAAGAGGAGCACCGAAACGCAACATTGAGCCTCGGTGAGGTGATCGTTGGACCATATTAACGAAACCTCGCGGTGACATAGGAAGGTTGTCCACGAGAAAGTGACGAACGTTATAGAGGTCCGCTACTGGGCCGCAGCCAAGTCGGCAGCCGGCACCGTGTCGGACCGGTTCGAGGTCGACGGTCCGCTGACGCTGGCGGAAGTCGTACGCCGCGCCGCCGCCCTGCACGCCGACACCCGTCTCCCCGAGGTGCTGAAGGTCTGCTCGGTGCTCATCGGCGACCGTCCGGCAGGTACGGGCGACCCCGGTGGGATCGAGGTCCCACCGGGGTCGACGGTTGAGTTCCTCCCGCCGTTCGCGGGGGGCTAGGCCGTGTCTCCCAAAGACACGGCGGCCGCGAGCGGCGTTTCGGGCCGATCTGGCAAGGCGTCCGCCGCGAAGGCATCCTGGGGGCTGTCGAGTGGCGGCAACGCAGCCAGATCGGATGCGAAACGTCGCGTAGCGGGCGTGGATTTGGGAGACACGGACTAGATCGCTGGAGGTTGGGAAGGCCCGCACCCGGCGGCTCACCTGCGTAAGGGCCTGCCGGGGCGGGCAGGTCCTCACTCAGCTTTCGATCGCTGCTGGCTCCGACTTGGGGCTCGTCGCGATCTGGATCTTGCGCGGCTTGGCCTTCTCCGCGACCGGCACGACCAGGCGCAGCACGCCGGCGTCGTACGCCGCCTCGATATGGTCGAGGTCGAGGTTGTCGCCGAGCACGAGCTGACGGCTGAAGGTGCCGCGCATGCGCTCGTTGGCCAGCATCTGCCAGTCGCCGTTCTTGGCGACGCGCTCGGCCTTGACGGTGAGGACGTTGCGCTCGACGTCGAGGTCGATGGTGTCCGGGCTGACGCCGGGAAGATCGAACTCGATGACGAACCGGTCGCCCTCGCGCCAGGCGTCCATCGGCATCACGGCCGGGCGGTTGGTCGTGCCCCCGCCCAAGAGCTGCTGGGTGATGCGGTCGAACTCGCGGAACGGATCGGTGCTTCGGATCAGCATGATTTCCCTCCTCACGGGATCTATATCAGCGGATACACCTTTTATATATGCCAGGGTCTAGGGAATTTCAAGTCCACATGTCAGAATCGATCGTGTGAAGGAGCGAACCAGGGCCGTCTACGCCATCTCGGTGGCCGCCGAGATGGCCGACATGCAGATCCAGAACCTCCGCGTCTACGAGCGCAGGGGTCTGGTCGACCCTGCGCGCACCGCGGGCGGCACCCGGCTCTACTCCATCGCCGACATCGAGCGCCTCATCCGCATCCGTGACCTGCTCGCCGACGGTCTCAACCTCGCCGGCATCGCCCGTGTGCTGTCCCTGGAGGAGGACGTACGCCGCCTGAAAGCTGCCAACGAGAGGCTTCGGCGCGCCTCGGGGGAATGAGCGGGGCGGGTTACCGGTTCAATAGTCATATGAGCACCGGAGCCTGGATCGCCGTCATCGCGATAGCCGTCGCGCTCGCCTTCGGGCTGTTCCGGCTGCTCACCGACGGCCGCTTCCGAGGCACGAAGGAGCTCCACGTGGCCCACGAGGATCACGCACCCGAGCCGCACGCGTGGGATGCGGTCACCGACGCGCTGGGTGAGTCCGAGCTCGGTGCGCGCGCGACGCTCGTGCAGTTCTCCAGCGCCTTCTGCGCGCCCTGCCGCGCGACCCGGAGGATCCTGGGCGAGGTCGCCGAGATCGTCCCGGGCGTCGTCCACCTCGAGATCGACGCTGAGCACCACCTCGACCTGGTCCGCCGCCTCGACATCCTGCGGACTCCCACGACGCTGGTGCTGGACGGCGCCGGCAACGAGGTCGCCCGCGCCTCCGGCGCCCCGCGCAAGGAGCAGGTCCTGAGCGCGATCCCGACCTACGATCTCGAATCCTGACACGCTGGTCCGTATTCCGAGACATTCGTTTCGTGCCTGTCACGCATCACGCTACTGTCATCGCATGTTCTCGACCATGCTGACCAAGCGCCGCGCAGTGGATCACTGCCGCGTTCGCTCGGCGCTGTGTCGTTCCTGCCGCTGATTCCCTGAGATTTGTCGACTCAGTCGACCCCGGGGATCGCTTTCGCCTGTCAGGCTCTTCCTGACGACCTCCCCTCCACTCTCGCAGGAGCACACCTATGTCCGAGACCTCTGGCCAGACGGCGACGCAGACCGGAATCGACCCGCGTGGCCCGCAGTTCGCTGCGGCGCTGACCGTTGTCGTCCTCATCCTGGCTCTGCTGCTTCCGCAGCCATGGGCTCTCGTGGTGACGGTCATCCAGACCGTGCTCTTCGCGATCGGGGCTGGTCTCGGCGTTCAGCGGACCCCTCACGCCTGGCTCTTCAAGAAGTTCGTACGTCCCCGCCTAGGTGCGCCGGACGAGCTCGAGGACCCGGCACCGCCCCGATTCGCCCAGGGGGTCGGCCTCGCCTTCCTCGTGGTCGCGCTCGTGGGCTACCTCGTCGGCGCCACCCTCGTGGCGCAGATCGCCCTCGGCCTCGCGCTCGTCGCGGCCGTGCTCAATGCCGTCTTCCGGTTCTGCCTCGGCTGCGAGATCTACCTGCTGATCAGGCGTTTCGCCTAGTCCCCTGAACGCAAGAAACACAACGAAAGGTACCTAGATGACCCGCGAGAACTCCCTCGTCTCCGCCCAGTGGGTGGAGGAGCACCTCGATGACCCGAAGGTGGTGCTGATCGAGGTCGACGAAGACACCACCGCCTACGACAAGGGCCACATCAAGGGTGCCATCAAGCTCGACTGGACCACCGACCTGCAGGACCAGGTCCGTCGCGACTTCGTCAACAAGGACCAGTTCTCCGCTCTGCTCTCCGAGCGCGGCGTCGCCAACGACGACACCGTGGTGCTCTACGGCGGCAACAACAACTGGTTCGCCGCGTACGCCTTCTGGTACTTCAAGCTCTACGGCCACCAGGACGTCAAGCTGCTCGACGGCGGTCGCAAGAAGTGGGAGCTCGACTCCCGCGAGCTGACCGACGAGGCCGTCACCCGCGAGGCGACCACCTACACCGCGCAGGAGCAGGACCACTCGATCCGCGCCTTCCGCGACGAGGTCGTCGAGGCCATCGGCACCCAGAACCTCGTCGACGTGCGTTCGCCCGACGAGTTCGCCGGCCGCCTCCTCGCCCCGGCCCACCTCCCGCAGGAGCAGGCCCAGCGTGCCGGCCACATCCCGACCGCGGCCAACGTCCCGTGGTCCAAGGCGGCCAACGACGACGGCACCTTCCGCTCCGACGAGGAGCTCAAGGAGATCTACACCGAGGCCGGCGTCGACTGGAGCAAGGACACCATCGCCTACTGCCGCATCGGCGAGCGCTCCTCGCACACCTGGTTCGTGCTCAAGGAGCTCCTCGGCCAGGAGAACGTGAAGAACTACGACGGCTCGTGGACCGAGTACGGGTCGCTCGTCGGCGTCCCGGTCGTCACCGGCGACGAGCCCGGGGAGGCCTGAGCATGTGCGGAGCAACTGAGGGTGGGCTCTCGCTCGCCGGCGTCGACGTCGCCAAGGAAGCAGTCATCCAGGGTCAGGTGACCCGTGACGGCGAGCCGGTCCACGGCGCGTACGTCCGGCTGCTCGACCGCACCGGCGAGTTCACCGCCGAGGTGCCCACCTCGGCCACCGGCCACTTCCGGTTCTTCGCCGGCGACGGCGAGTGGACCCTGCGTACGCTCGCGCCGAAGGCGGAGCCGGTGGACAAGAAGGTCCACGCCGCGGTCGGCAACGTCGCCGAGGTGACGATCCCGATCGGCTGAGGCTGACGATCCCTGACGTGGGAGCCCCGGTGTCACTGGCTGACACCGGGGCTCCCGCGTCGTTTTGCCGTTCTGTGGTGGAGATATTGCGGTGAATCGCTTGAATGGCGCTAGATTGTTCGGGTGACTGGACTGCTTGTGACCGTGGCGCCGACCGGGGCGGAGACCGCGAAGGAAGACTGCCCGCAGCTGCCGACGACGCTGGAGGAGCTCGTCGCGACGGCCGTCGAGTGTGAGGAGGCCGGAGCGCGGATGATCCACGTCCACATCCGCGACGACGACCACGCACCGACGCTCGACCTCGGCAGGCTCACCGAGACGGTCGACGCGCTCCACGAGAAGACCGAGCTGATCGTGCAGCTCTCCACCGGCGGCTCGGTGCATGACCCTCTCGACAAGCGGCTGAAGGTGCTCGACGCCGGCCCGGACTCGTGCTCGCTGACCATGGGCACCACCAACTTCGGTGACGACGTCTTCTCCAACCCGTGGCCGTTCATCACCGAGCTCTACCAGCTCACCCAGGAGCGCGGCGTGGTGCCGGAGTTCGAGCTCTTCGACCTCGGGCACGTCGCCGCGCTGCAGCGGCTGCTGGGGAAGTACGGGCTGCCGGCCGGCGGCAAGGTCCACGTCGACTTCGTCATGGGAGTCCCCGGCGGCATGCCCGGCACCTCCGCGGCCCTGGTCGCGGCTGTCGCCGCCCTGCCGGCAGAGGTGACCTCGTGGTCGGCGACCGGCATCGGCCGCTCGACCCTCCCGGTCATGCTCACCTCGCTCGCCATGGGCGGGCACCTGCGGGTCGGGATGGAGGACGTCCTCACCCTCGCCAAGGGCGTCCCGGTCGACGCCAACCGCCAGCTCGTCGAGCGCGCCGTCCAGGCCGCCGCGGTCGCCCAGCGCGAGCCGATGAGCACCGACGAGGCCTGGGCCCTCCTCGGCCTCTCGCGCTAACCATCCCGCCGAGTCGGCGCGTCTGTCTCGTTTCGGACAGCCGAGTCGGCGCATCTGTCCCGGTCTCGCTGGGACATTTGCGCCGACTCGACGGGCATTTGCGGGACATCTGCGCCGACTCGGCGGGGATCTTGGTCAGTTCAGGCCGACTCGGCGGTGAGGTAGCGGGTGATCGTCGGGGCGACCCACTCCACGATCTCCTCGGCGTCCATCTCGACGATGGGCGGGAGGTGGAGTACGTAGCGGCCCAGTGCGATGCCGAGGAGCTGGGTGGCCGCGAGGGCTGCCCGGCGTCCGGCTTGGGCGGGGTCGGGGCACAGCGGAGCGATGGCTGCGGCGACCTGGGTGGCGAAGATGCTCCGCATCTGCTCTGCCGCCTGGGGGTCGGAGGCGGCCCGGCGGAGGAGGGCCATCAGCGTGCCCTCGGAGTCCCAGGTGCGTACGAAGTGGGCGGCCATCACGCGGCCCGCCTCGCCCGCCGCGACCGCGGTGAGGTCCGGCAGTGCCAGGTCGATCGACGCCGCGGCGGTGAAGAGCTCCTCCTTGCTGCCGAAGTAGCGCATCACCATCGAGGGGTCGATCTGCGCCTCTGAGGCGATCGCACGGATGGTGGTGCGGTCGTATCCCTGACGCGCGAAGTGCTCGCGCGCGACGGCGAGGATGCGCTCGCGGGTCTCGGCTCCGGATCGGCGGGTCTCGGTCATGCCAACGATTGTAGGCCAACATCTGTTGACGTCAATCCCGAAGCAGCGCTACCTTGGTCAACACCGGTTGGCCAACAAACGTTGACCAACAACCCACGACCCAAGGAGAGCATCATGTCCACCATCACCACTGATGTCCTCGTCGCCGGCGCCGGCCCCACCGGGCTCGCCGTCGCGGCCACGCTGGCTGCGGCAGGCGTCGACGTCACCGTCATCGACAACCAGGCCTCCGGCGACAACACCTCGCGCGCCGCCGTCGTCCACGCCCGCACCCTGGAGGTCCTGGCCGACCTGGGCGTCTCCGAGCGCCTGGTCGCGGAGGGCATCGAGGCGCCGCGCTTCACCATCCGCGACCGCGACAAGGTCCTGGTGCCGATCCGCTTCGACGGCCTGCCCACCGATTACCCCTACGCGCTGATGGTCTCCCAGGCGGTCACCGAGCGCGTTCTCCTCGAGCGCCTGACCGAGCTCGGCGGCCACGTACGCCGGCCGCTCACCCTCGTCGACCTCGTCCAGGACGGCACCGGCGTCACCGCCACCACCGAGGACGGCACCGAGATCCGCGCCCGCTACCTCGTCGGCGCCGACGGGATGCACTCCACCGTGCGCGACAGGGCCGGAATCGGCTTCCCGGGAGGCAAGTACGCCGAGTCGTTCAGCCTCGCCGACGTACGCATCGAGGGCGACCTCCCGCACGACGAGGTCATCCTCTACTTCTCGCCCGAGGGCACCCTGGTCTCCGCGCCGCTGCCCGACGGCTCGTTCCGGTTCGTGGCCCCGGTCCCCGAGGCTCCCGAGGAGCCCGACGTCGCCTACGTCCAGGGGCTCCTCGACCGGCGTGGCAGCCTCAAGAGCCCCGTCAGGGTCACCGAGGTCGTGTGGGGCTCGCGCTTCCGGGTCCACCACCGGGTCGCCGTCGCCTACCGCGCTGGCCGAGTGCTGATCGCGGGCGACGCCGCCCACGTGCACAGCCCGGCCGGCGGCCAGGGCATGAACACCGGTCTCCAGGACGCGGTCGTGCTCGCCGACGCGCTCGTCGCCACGATCACCGGCGGCGACGAGGCCACGCTCGACGACTACGCCTCCCGCCGCCGCCCGGTCGCCCAGGAGGTCATCGAGCTCTCCGACCGCCTGACCCGGTTCGGCATCGCGCACGGGGTCCGGCGCAGCGTACGCAACCTGGTGCTGTCCACGCTCGCGCGGCTCCCGCGCTTCCGCACGATGCTCGCCTGGCGCCTGTCCGGGCTGGTCTACCGCGACCGCTGAGCGTGGGGCTCAGGCGAGGTCGAGATAGCCCGCCGAGCGCAGGCCGGCGATGACGTCCTCGAGCGCCTCGTCGATCGAGCGGCCGGTGGTGTCGACACGTACGTCGGCGTCGGCCGGCTCCTCGTAAGGAGAAGAGATCCCGGTGAACTCCGGGATCTCGCCGCGTCGGGCCTTGGCGTAGAGGCCCTTGCGGTCGCGCCGCTCGCACTCCTCCAGCGGCGTGGCCACGTGCACCAGGAAGAAGGCGCCACCGGCGTCGGCGACGAAGCCGCGTACGTCCTGGCGGGTCGAGTCGAAGGGCGCGATGGGGGAGCAGACGGCGAGCCCGCCGTGACGGGAGATCTCGGCGGCCACCCACCCGATCCGGCGGATGTTGGTCTCCCGGTCCTCCTTGGAGAAGGTCAGCCCGGCCGAGAGGTTGCGGCGCACGACGTCGCCGTCGAGGGAGGTGACCGTGCGGACGCCCTGCTCGAGGATCCGGTCCATCAGGGCGCGGGCGAGGGTGGACTTGCCGGAGCCGGACAGACCGGTGAAGAAGATGACCAGGCCCTGGTCCTCGGGGGCGGGCTGGTCGGCGTCGATGATCGCCGCGATGGCGTCGGGGTAGTCGTCCGACGAAGCGGATGTCAGCGCATGAACCGGATCCCCGCCCGCGTACGCCTCCACGACCGCCACCCCGAGCGCATGGTCGGCCTCCGGGTCGTCGTGGGCGGCCAGCGGCACGGCCACGACGGCAGCGTCGGGCAGGGAATCCGCAGCCAGCAACGAGGCGCGCAGCAGCGCGACGGGGGAGAGTGCCGGGGTGCCGTGCCCGACCAGAGCGAGCAGCAGCACCGGCCCGAGCTCCGCGATCTCGGCGATCTCGGCGGTGGTGAGCGCGTCGGTGACCGGGACCACCGTCCGCCCGGCGTACGTCTTCCGGGTCTGCTCCGGGGTGAGGTAGAGCCGTCGGAAGGGCCCGTAGGCGGGGGAGGAGAGGCCGGTGACCTCGCCGGCGGGCCAGGTGACGCGTGCCAGGGGGAGACCCTCGGGGTCGACGATCTCCACCGAGCCGTCCTCGGCCGCGGCCGACGCGACCGACGACGGAAGATCGAGGGTCAGCGGAGAGCCCGGGGCGTTCAGCGGGCCCGGGAGGACGCCGGAGACGATCAGCTCGATGTCGTCGAGCTCGCGCGGGGACGGGGAGAACTGCGGCACTGGCACGGGGCAACCTTATGGGGCTCACCACGAGTCGGCGCGTTCGCACCTTGCTTTCTCGCTTCGCTCGAAAGACGGCGATGCAAACGCGCCGACTCGTGTCTCGCTGAACGCTCGCTAGTCGTTGATCATGCCCGCGCCGACGGTGACGCCGGTCGCCTCGTCGATGAGGATGAAGGAGCCGGTGGTGCGGTTCTTCGAGTAGGGGTCGCACAGCAGCGGCTTGGTGGTGCGCAGCTGGACGCGGCCGATCTCGTTGAGGCCGAGCTCCTTGGTCTCCAGGTCGCGGTGGAGCGAGTTGACGTCGAGGCGGTACTGGATGTCCTTGACCAGCGCCCGCGCCGAGTTGGAGGTGTGCTTGATGGCCAGCTTCTGCCGCGGACGCAGCGGAGCGGTGGTCATCCAGCAGATCATCGCGTCGATGTCCTGGCTCGGCTCGGGGGCGTTCTTGACCCGCGAGATCATGTCGCCGCGGCTCACGTCGACGTCGTCCTCGAGACGGACCGTCACCGACATCGGCGGGAAGGCCTCGGGGATCTCCTTGTCGAAGAGGTCGATCCCGGCGATCTTCGACGTCATGCCGGACGGAAGCACCATGACCTCGTCGCCCGGCTTGAGCACGCCACCGGCGACCTGACCCGCGTAGCCGCGGTAGTCGTGGTGGTCGTCGGACTTCGGCCGGATGACGTACTGCACCGGGAGTCGCACGTCGACCAGGTCGCGGTCGGAGGCGACGTGGACGTGCTCCAGGTGGTGGATCAGGGTCGGGCCGGAGTACCACGTCATGTTCTCCGAGCGCTGCACCACGTTGTCGCCCTGGAGCGCCGAGATCGGGATGACCTCGAGGTCCGGGATGTTGAGCTTGGTCGCGAACGCGGTGAACTCGGCGGAGATCTTCTTGTAGACCTCCTCGGAGTAGTCGACGAGGTCCATCTTGTTGATGCACAGCACCAGGTGGGGCACGCGCAGCAGGGACAGGAGCACCGCGTGGCGACGCGACTGCTCGGTCAGCCCGTGACGGGCGTCGACCAGCACCAGGCCCAGGTCGGCGGTGGAGGCACCGGTGACCATGTTGCGCGTGTACTGCACGTGGCCGGGGGTGTCGGCGATGATGAACTTGCGGTTGGGCGTCGCGAAGTAGCGGTAGGCCACGTCGATGGTGATGCCCTGCTCGCGCTCGGAGCGAAGCCCGTCGGTCAGCAGCGAGAGGTCCACGTAGCCGTGGCCCTTGTCCTGCGAGGTCTTCTCGACCGACTCGAGCTGGTCGGTGAAGATCGACTTCGAGTCGAACAGCAGCCGCCCGATGAGGGTGGACTTGCCGTCGTCGACCGAGCCGGCGGTGGCGAACCGCAGAAGGTCCATGGCCATCAGAAGTAACCTTCCTTCTTGCGGTCCTCCATGGCGGCCTCGGAGAACCGGTCGTCACCGCGGGTCGCGCCACGCTCGGTGACCCGGGCGGCGGCGACCTCCTCGATGATCTCGGGGATGGTGGAGGCGGTCGACTCGACGCAGCCGGTCAGAGTCATGTCGCCGCAGGTGCGGTAGCGGACGGTGCGCTCGGTGACGACCTCGCCCTCGCGCAGCGGGTTGAGCGGCGTCTCGGTCAGCAGCATGCCGTCGCGCTCGAAGACCCGGCGCTTGTGGGCGAAGTAGACCGACGGGATCTCGATGCCCTCGCGGCCGATGTAGTCCCAGATGTCCAGCTCGGTCCAGTTGGAGATCGGGAAGACCCGCATGTGCTCGCCCTCGTGGAGGCGGCCGTTGTAGAGCGACCAGAGCTCGGGGCGCTGGTTCTTCGGGTCCCACTGGCCGAACTCGTCGCGGTGGGAGTAGACGCGCTCCTTGGCGCGGGCCTTCTCCTCGTCACGGCGACCGCCACCGAAGGCGGCGGTGAAGCCGTTCTCCTCGATCGCGTTCAGCAGGGTCGGCGTCTGCAGCCGGTTGCGCGAGGTCTTGCCGTCGTCGACGACGATGCCGCGCTCGATGGCGTCATCGATGCTCGCGATCACCAGGCGCACACCGAGCCGCTGCACCCAGCGGTCACGGGTCTCGGCGACCTCGGGGAAGTCGAGGCCGTTGTCGATCTGGAGGACCGGGAAGGGGATCTTGGCCGGGAAGAATGCCTTCTCCGCAAGTCGCAGCATCACGATGCTGTCCTTGCCGCCCGAGAACATCAGAACAGGCTTCTCGAACTCTGCCGCGGCCTCGCGGAAGATGTGGATCGACTCGGCTTCCAGCTGGTCGAGCTGGCTGAGCCGGTAGTCGGCGTGTGTTGCAGTCATTACGGAACCAGAGGACCTCTCCGTCAGGTTGAGGCGCCCATGCTAGTGGCGGCTTCCACGGCACGGCGAAATGTCCCATCCCCGCCTGGGCTGGACTCCGAGTGTACGCAGGAGCGGCCGGCCCCTCGGTAGCCCCACCCGCACGGTGAGATGTCGCCGGTGAGATCCGTCAGCGCCGCGGCGCCACCACGACCCGCTCGCCGGCCAGCAGGAAGGCGATCCGGTCGAGGTCGGCCGGCGGTCGGCCCAGCCCGAGGCGCAGGAACAGATCGCATACGTCCCCGGGCTCGACGGCCTCGTCCGGCCGCAGACCCAGCGCCTGCCGGATCGTCTCGGCGTGGATACGCCGGCCGCCGACCCGGTCCCAGCGCTCCGCGACGAGCGCGGGCTGCGCGCCGAAGCCGACCAGCTCGGTGCGCGTGGCGGGGATCCCGTCGGCGCGTGCCCGGTCCAGGTCGGCGATCAGCGCGGCGGCCTCCTCGGACGTCGTCGGTCGCAGGATGTGCGTCGACGGATGCTCGTACGTCGGCCAGAGCCACTTCCCCGAAGCCCGCCGCAGCGCGAACTTGCCACGGTGACCGCCGAGGGAGAACCGCGGCCGGGCCCGCTGGTCGAGCCATGAGGTGGGCTGGTTGCGCAGCGCGGCGAGCCGGGTCGCGATCTCGGACAGCGGCGCCTCGACGGGGTGCGGCGCGCGGCGCCAGGGCAGGTCGGGGTCGGTCGAGAGCGAGATCGCTCCGGCGAGATCGTCGCCGTAGGAGGCGAGCAGCGTCATCGGCTCGGTGTCCGGGAGTCCTCGCTCGCGCGCCCATCGGCGGCGTACGTCGTCGCGGGTGGGGAGCAGGTTCTCGAGCCAGGCGCGCGCGGCCCCCGTGGAGAGGGCCGGGCCGGTGCGGGGGAGGGAGAGCGAGATGGGCGTGGGGCCGGCGGTCTCGGCGTAGACGAAGTCGATCCGGTCGCCGGCCTGGCGGAAGGTGCCGATCCGGCGACGGCCGGCGAAGGCGTACAGCTCTCGCATCAGGGGTTCACGAGGCAGTGCGCGAGGACGGCGTCGAGGTCGACGTCCTCCAACGGCGGGGCGATCGGGGAGAGCTGCGTGGGGGCGAGGTAGACGTCGAGGACCTCCAGCAGCGCGAGGGCCTTGCCGAGCTCGGCCCGCGGGTGGCCGGACTCGACGTCGACCACGAACCGCCTGCCCACCCCGGCGCGATGTGCCAGCTCGCCCTGGGTGAGCCCGGCCCGTCGGCGAGCCGAGCGCACGGCCACTCCGAAGGCGGCCGGTGAGGTCAGGTACGGCGACGGCACGGTGAACACTCTACGTGATGTTCCCGTACGGGAACTTCGAATGCGGAAGTCGCTGTGACCTCGCTCGAACCGCTGCTTACAGTCCGACCATGAAGATCACCGTTGTCGGCGTGGGCTACGTCGGGATGTCCCTCGCCGTCCTGCTCGCGCAGAAGCACGAGGTCGTCGTCCTGGACATCTCCCAGGAGCGGGTCGACCTGGTCAACGCGGCCAAGACGCCGATCGAGGACGCCGAGATCACCAGCTTCCTGGCCACCAAGGAGCTCGATCTGCGCGCGACCCTCGACAAGGAGGACGCCTACGCGGGTGCCGCCTACGTCATCGTGGCCACCCCGACCAACTACGACGAGGCCACCAACTACTTCGACACCTCCACCGTCGACGGCGTGATCGCCGACGCGGTCAGCTACGCGCCCGACGCCGCGATCGTGGTGAAGTCGACCATCCCGGTCGGCTACATCGCGGCCAAGCGCGAGCAGCACCCCGACGCGACGCTCTTCTTCAGTCCCGAGTTCCTCCGCGAGGGGAAGGCGCTCCACGACAACCTGCACCCCTCCCGCATCGTCGTCGGCGACGACTCCGCGGCCGCGAAGGGCTTCGCCGAGCTGCTCCTCGAGGGCTCTCTCGAGCCCGACGTACCGGTGCTGATGACCGGCGCCACCGAGGCCGAGGCGATCAAGCTCTTCGCCAACACCTACCTGGCGCTGCGGGTCGCCTACTTCAACGAGCTCGACACGTACGCCGCCACCCACGGCCTCAACACGACCCAGATCATCGAGGGCGTCGGCCTCGACCCGCGGATCGGCTCGCACTACAACAACCCGAGCTTCGGCTACGGCGGCTACTGCCTGCCCAAGGACACCAAGCAGCTGCAGGCCAACTACCAGGACGTCCCGCAGAACCTCATCTCGGCGATCGTCGAGGCCAACACCACCCGCAAGGACTTCGTCGCCACCGACATCCTGCGTCGCGAGCCGAAGGTGGTCGGCGTCTACCGGCTGATCATGAAGTCGGGCTCGGACAACTTCCGGGAGTCCTCGATCCAGGGCGTGATGAAGCGGATCAAGGCCAAGGGCGTCGAGGTGGTCATCTACGAGCCCGAGCTCGACGAAGCCGAGTTCTTCCACTCCGAGATCATCAAGGACCTCGACGAGTTCAAGAGGCGGGCCGACGTGATCATCGCCAACCGGCGTACCGACGTGCTCGCCGACGTCGCCGACAAGGTCTACACGCGCGACATCTACGGGCGCGACTGAGTCGGTCCGGCGGGGAGATCTGCTCCCGCTGGCGACCTGCGGGTAACGGACCGGTGAACATCGGTTCGCAATGAACCGTGCGCGGATGCGTACAGTTATTGTCGCGTCTTCTGTGTTCAGTTCTAGGAATGAGGCAACATCATGGCTGGTGACTCCGAGACCCGCCCCTGGGGTTCGTGGCACGTCATCGACATCGGTCCGGGATACAAGGTGAAGCGGATCGAGGTGCTGCCCCACAGCCGCCTCTCCTACCAGACCCACACCCACCGCTCCGAGCACTGGGTGGTCATCTACGGCAAGGCGACCTGCATCATCGACGGCGTGACCACCGTCGCCGGTCCGGGTGAGTCCGTCGACGTCGGCGTCGGTCAGGCCCACCGCATCTGCAACGAGACCGACGAGCCGCTCTCGATCATCGAGGTCCAGCGCGGTGGCTACACCGGCGAGGACGACATCGTCCGGCTCGAGGACGACTTCGGCCGGGCCGAGGCGGAGAAGACCGCGTCGGCCTGAGACCACACAAGACGTACGCGGCGGGGCACTGCCCCGCCACGTACGTCTTTTTCGTCTGTGATCAGGCCAGCAGGCCGAGCAGGTACTTCCCGTAGCCGCTCTTCAGCAGCGGCTGGGCGAGCTCCCGGAGCTCGTCGTCGGAGAGCCAGCCCTGGCGCCAGGCGACCTCCTCGGGGGCACCGATCTTGGTGCCCTGGCGGTGCTCGATGGCGCGGATGAAGTTGGCGGCCTCGTTGAGGTCCTCGAGGGTGCCGGTGTCGAGCCAGGCGGTGCCGCGGGGGAGCACCTCGACCGAGAGGGTGCCGGCCTCGAGGTAGATCCGGTTGAGGTCGGTGATCTCGAGCTCGCCGCGAGCGGAGGGCCGCAGGTTGCGGGCGTGCTCGATGACCGAGCTGTCGTAGAAGTAGAGGCCGGGGACGGCGTACGGGCTCTTCGGCTTCTCCGGCTTCTCCTCGAGCGAGATGGCCTTGAAGGACTCGTCGAACTCGACCACGCCGTAGGCCCGCGGGTCGGCGACGCGGTAGCCGAAGACGGCGCCGCCGTGGATGGTCTTGAAGCGGGCGAGCTGGGTGCCGAGGCCGGGACCGTAGAAGATGTTGTCGCCGAGCACGAGGCCGACGCCGTCCTCGGACTCGTCGAGGAAGCCGACGTCGGCACCGATCGTGAACGCCTGGGCGAGACCGTCGGGGGACGGCTGCTCGGCGTAGCTGATGTTGACGCCGAGGTGGCTGCCGTCGCCGAGGAGGCGGTGGAAGCCGGAGGCCTCGTGGGGCGTGGTGATGACCAGGATGTCCCGGATGCCGGCCAGCATCAGCGTGGTCAGCGGGTAGTAGATCATCGGTTTGTCGTAGATCGGCATCAGCTGCTTGCTGATCGCGAGAGTGATCGGGTGCAGACGTGAGCCGGTGCCTCCGGCGAGGATGATGCCCTTCATGGTCAGTTGATCCTACGGATGTTCACCCCACGTTCTAGGGAACCCACCGGGGCGAGGCGACCACTGCGTGGTTAATTCTGCCTACGATGAACCGGTGAGACGGATTCTTGTGACTGGCGGGGCCGGGTTCATCGGCTCCAACTTCGTGCACCACCTCGTGGCCAACACCGACGCGTACGTGACGGTGCTCGACAAGCTGACCTATGCCTCCTCGGAGGCGTCGCTGGCCGGGCTCCCGGACGACCGGGTGAAGCTGGTGGTCGGCGACATCGCCGACGCCGCGGTCGTCGAGCCGCTGGTCGCGGAGTCGGACGCGGTGGTGCACTACGCGGCCGAGTCCCACAACGACAACTCGCTCTCCGACCCGGCGCCGTTCGTCCAGACCAACATCGTCGGCACCTTCGTGCTGCTCGAGGCGGTCCGCAAGCACGACGTACGTTTCCACCATGTCTCCACCGACGAGGTCTACGGCGACCTCCCTCTGCTCGACGAGGTGGGCTCCGACCCCAAGCGATTCACCGAAGATACCCCCTACCAGCCCTCCTCGCCCTACTCGGCCTCCAAGGCCGGCTCCGACCACCTCGTCCGCGCCTGGGTGCGCTCGTTCGGCGTGCGCGCGACGATCTCCAACTGCTCCAACAACTACGGCCCCTGGCAGCACGTCGAGAAGTTCATCCCGCGCCAGATCACCGAGGTGATCGAGGGCCGCCGGCCGCGCGTCTACGGCGACGGGCTCAACGTCCGCGACTGGATCCACACCGACGACCACTCCTCGGCGGTCTGGACGATCCTGGAGAAGGGCCGGATCGGGCAGACCTACCTGATCGGCGCCGACGGTGAGAAGTCCAACGTCGAGGTCGTCCGTGCGATCCTGCGCCACTTCGGCAGGCCCGAGGACGACATCGAGTGGGTCACCGACCGCGCCGGCCACGACCGCCGCTACGCCATCGAGTCCGGCAAGCTGCGCAACGAGCTCGGCTGGGAGCCGAAATACCAGGACTTCGACAAGGGCCTGGCCGCGACGATCGCCTGGTACCAGGAGAACGAGGCCTGGTGGTCGCCGCTCAAGCACGAGACCGAAGCCAAGTACGCCGCGAAGGGGCAGTGAATGTCCGACCTCTCCGTCGAGCAGACACCGATCCCCGGTCTGCTGGTCGTCCACCTGCCCGTGCACGGTGACGCCCGTGGCTGGTTCAAGGAGAACTGGCAGCGCGAGAAGATGATCGCGCTCGGGCTCCCCGACTTCGGGCCGGTGCAGAACAACACGTCCTTCAACGCCTCCCGCGGTGCGACCCGAGGCATCCACACCGAGCCGTGGGACAAGTTCGTGTCGGTGGCGTGCGGCCGGGTCTTCGCGGCCTGGGTCGACATGCGCGAAGGTGACTCGTTCGGGACGACGTTCTCGGTCGAGATCGGCCCGGAGACCGCGGTCTTCGTGCCGCGTGGGGTCGGCAACTCCTACCAGGCGCTGGAGGACCTCACGGTCTACTCCTACCTGGTCAACGACCACTGGCGTCCCGGGTTCGCCTACCCGGCGCTCAACCTGGCCGACGAGACGGCTGCGATCCCGTGGCCGATCCCGCTGGAGTCCGCCGAGATCTCCGAGAAGGACAAGGCCAACCCCCGGCTGGCCGAGGTCACCCCGATGAAGCCGAAGAAGACGCTGATCATCGGCTCCAACGGCCAGCTCGGACGGGCTCTCGTGTCGGTCTTCCCGGAGGCGGACGCGGTCGATCTCGACGAGCTGGACATCTCCGACGAGAAGGCGGTCGCGGCCTGGCCGTGGGCCGACTATCAGCTCATCC
The DNA here is from genome assembly GCF_011045035.1 of Nocardioides turkmenicus. GTDB lineage: Bacteria > Actinomycetota > Actinomycetes > Propionibacteriales > Nocardioidaceae > Nocardioides > Nocardioides turkmenicus. The sequence goes on along the minus strand of NZ_JAALAA010000009.1, from coordinate 117,945 downwards.
TCAACGCCGCGGCCTACACCGCCGTCGACGCCGCCGAGACTCCCGACGGCCGACGCACCGCCTGGGCCGCCAACGCGACGGCCCCGGCGCTGCTCGCCCGGGTCGCGTCCGAGCACCGGCTGACCCTGGTGCACTACTCGACCGAGTACGTCTTCGACGGCACCGCCACGGAGCACACCGAGGACGAGCCGGTCTCGCCGCTCGGCGTCTACGCCCAGTCCAAGGCCGCCGGCGACATCGCCGTCGCGGGCACGCCCCGCCACTACATCCTGCGCACCTCGTGGGTCGTGGGTGAGGGCAAGAACTTCGTACGCACCATGGCGGCTCTCGCCGAGAAGGGCGTCTCACCCACCGTGGTCGACGACCAGATCGGCCGGCTCACCTTCACCGACACGCTCGCGGCGGCCACCGCTCATCTGCTGCGGTCCGGGGCTGCGTACGGGGTCTACAACTGCACCAACGCCGGCGAGCCGTGCTCGTGGCGCGACATCGCCGCCGAGGTGTTCTCGCTGTCCGGGCGTGACGGGGCCGACGTGGGCGCCACCTCGACCGAGGCCTACTTCGCCGGCAAGGAGGGCGTCGCCCCGCGGCCGCTCAACTCGGTGATGTCCCTCGAGAAGCTCACCGCCACCGGCTTCGAGCCCGAGGACCACCTCGACGCGCTGCGCCGCTACCTCAAAGCCTGACCCCCTGCCGAGTCGGCCCGTCAAGACGGGCCGACTCGGCGGTCGGCTACTTCTGAGAGCGCTCTGGCAGCCGCCAGGCGGCGGCGTTGTTGTCGAAGGGCTCCAGGCCGCGCGACTGCCGGATGAAGCCCCACAGCAGCGGGCCCAGGAGCAGCATCGCGCCGCCGAGGAGCAGCAGGAAGGTGGCGTCGGCGCCGAGCATCTTGGCGCCCGAGAGCGTCAGCATGATGACGATGCCGCGCCGGATGACCGACTGGGAGACCCAGCGCGCCATCCGGGAGCCGAGGAAGGTGCCGGGGGTGCCGCCGAGGATGAGCGGGATCAGCACCGCCCAGTCGACACCGTGGTTGATCACCTGGCCGATGGCGGCGGCGAGCACGAGCGGCACCGCCTGGAGCAGGTCGGTGCCGACGAGCTTGACCGCCGAGAGCGTCGGGTAGACCAGCAGCAGCGCGATCATGATGACCGATCCGGAGCCGACCGAGGTGATGCCGACCAGGAGGCCACCGAGCGCGCCGATGACGATGGTGAGCAGCGGCTTCAGGTCGGGATCGTCCTGGGGAGCCTCGTTGCCGCCGGTGACCAGGCGAAGCTGGAGATACATCCGGAACATGTAGGACGCCGCCGCGAACAGCAGCGCACCGCCGAGGATCATCTTCAGGAAGTGGTCGGTGTCGCCCGGCGCCAGCTTGTGCACGAACGTGCCCAGGAACGCGAACGGCACCGAGCCGATGATCAGGTAGGTCGCCAGCCGGATGTTGGGCGAGCCGTGGCGCCAGTGCACCGCGGCCCCGACCGACTTGTTGACCGAGGCGGCGACGAGGTCGTTGGCGACCGCGGTCGTCGGCGGCACCCCGAGGAAGATCAGCGCCGGCGTCATCAGGGCGCCACCGCCCATGCCGGTCAGCCCGACGACGATGCCGATGCCGAAGCTGACCACGAGCACGCTGAGCGCGTCTTGGGTGAGGAGGTCGGCGAACACGGGGCAACTCTCACATAGTCTCGCCCCCATGCCAGCACCCGTGCCGTTCGCCGAGATCGTCCGCTCCGACTTCGTCGAGGGACACCACTACGGATCAGCCCTCTGCCTGGAGGCCGACGGCACCGTGGGGTGGTCGCTCGGCGACGTTGACTCGCCGATCCTCCCGCGTTCCTCGAACAAGCCGGTTCAGGCGCTCGCCATGGTGCTCCTCGGCCTCGACCTGCCGCCCGACCTGCTCGCCCTCGCCTGCGCCTCCCACTCGGGCGAGGAGTTCCACCAGGAAGGCGTACGCCGCATCCTCGCCACCGTCGGCCTGGACGAGTCCGCGCTCGGCAACATCGAGGACTACCCGCTCGGCGTGGAGGCGCGCGAGGAGGCGCTCCGCCGCGGGGAGGCGAAGAGCCGGCTGGCGATGAACTGCTCCGGCAAGCACGCCGCGATGCTCGCCACCTGCGTCGCCGCCGGCTGGCCGCTGGAGGGCTATCTGGACCCCAAGCACCCGCTCCAGGAGGGGATACAGGAGGTGTTCGAGGCGTGCACCGGCGAGGCTGCGTACGTCACGGTCGACGGTTGCGGCGCACCGGCGCTGTCGACCTCGCTGACCGGGCTCGCCCGGGCCTTCTCGACGATCGCCTCGGCGGTCGACGGGCCGGGGGCCCGGGTCGCCGAGGCGATGCGCCTCCACCCCGAGTACGTCTCGGGCACGACGCGCGACGAGGTCGCACTGCACCGCGCCGTACCCGGCCTGATCGGCAAGCTGGGTGCGGAGGCCGTCTATGCGGTGGCTCTGCCCGACGGCCGCGCGTGGGCGCTGAAGGCCGACGACGGCGGCGACCGGGCGCGTGCGGTCGTGATGGCCGCCGCGCTGCTGCGCGACGGGGTCGGTGACCTGGACGGGGTCGACGCCGATGCGGTGCGGGCGACGGGGGAGGCGCCGATCCTCGGGGGCGGCGTCCGGGTCGGGGAGATCCGTGCTCTGCTCTGATCTGCTAGCGGTCTGTTAGCGACGTCGTGACGTCGTGTTAACCCATGTTTCCGCCGGTTGACCAAGCAACTAGTGGGTGATGTGTGTCACTTCGGTTGCCGAGGACTTGTGATTGCTAGCAATTGTTAGCACACTGGAGTCATGGTCAAGAGCAAGGTCACGAGTGCGGTTGGCTCGCTCGGCGAGTATCTGAAGGAGCAGAGGATCTCGGCCGAGATGTCTCTGCGCCAGCTCGCCGACCAAGCAGGTGTGTCCAACCCCTACCTCAGCCAGATCGAGCGTGGTCTGCGCAAGCCATCGGCTGAGGTCCTCCAGCAGATCGCCAAGGCGCTGCGCATCTCGGCGGAGCAGGTCTACGTCCGTGCCGGGATCCTCAGCCCTGACTCCAACGTCGGAGGGTCTGTGGAGCTAGCGGTGCTCGCCGATCCCAACCTGACCGAGCGGCAGAAGCACTCGCTGCTCGACGTCTACCACTCGTTCCTTGCTCTCAACAGTCGTGTCACCGACGATGCGCCGGCCGCCGATGAAACCGACGAAGAACCCCATCACGAGGAGAACCCAGATGCCCACGCTGCCCAAGATTGAGACCACCAAGCCCCTCAACGCCGTCGCCGGCGTCGCTGACCTCGCCTACGAGACCGTCAAGGACCTCGCCACCGACCTGCAGAAGCGGGTCGACGGCTACCGCTCCGAGGCGACCACCAAGCTGACCTCCTACCGCACCCAGGCGACCGAGAAGGCCACCGCCGCCAAGGCGACCGTGACCGGCTTCGACCCGAAGACCCTCCCGGCGCTCGCCAAGGAGCAGTACACCGTCCTGCCCGAGAAGCTGAAGACCACCGTCAAGGCCAAGCTCGACGAGACCACCGGCTCCGCCACCGGCACCTACGACAAGCTCGCCACCCGTGGTGAGACCTTCGTCGCGAAGTTCAAGAAGTCCGAGACCGCCGAGACCCCCGCCGAGGCTCCCAAGGCTGAGGCCCCTAAGGCCGAGGCTCCGAAGGCCGAGGCCGCTCCGGCCGAGAAGCCGGCTCCCGCCAAGAAGGCTCCGGCCAAGAAGACGGCTGCCAAGAAGGCCTGATCCTGGCCCTTCATGCCCGACGGCTCACCGAGGTAACTCGGTGAGCCGTCGCTGATTTCGTGGAGTTCCACGAGGGGAGTGTGCGCTGACCGAGTTGCCTCGGTGAGCATCCCGCCCGAAGTCAGCTCGGGTAGTCCGCCCCCGCAGCCTGACGAGCCTCCCAGGCGGTGGCGACCATGGAGCGCAGGTCGTGGCGCATCTCCCACTCGAGGTCGCGCCGGGCGAGCTCGCCGGTGGCGACGATGCGGGCGGGGTCGCCGGGGCGCCGCGGCTTGATGACCGGCTCGAAGTCGATGCCGGTCACCTCGCGGATGGCGTCCATGATCTGCCGCACCGAGGAGCCGTCGCCGGAGCCGAGGTTGTAGACCGGCTCGAGGTCCTTGCCCTCGGCGAGCCGCTTGGCGGCGACGACGTGGGAGTGGGCGAGGTCGGCAACGTGCACGTAGTCGCGTACGCAGGTGCCGTCGGGGGTCGGGTAGTCGTCGCCGTTGATCTGCGGCGTCTTGCCCTTGGCCAGCGCGTCGAAGACGAGCGGGAACAGGTTGTGGGGGCTGGTGTCGTAGAGGTCCTTGCTGCCGGAGCCGACGACGTTGAAGTAGCGCAGCGATGTGTGCGCGAGGCCCTCGGCACGCGCCACGTCGGCGATCAGCCACTCGCCGATCAGCTTCGACTCGCCGTAGGGGCTCTCCGGGTTGGTCGGCGTGGTCTCGGTGACCAGGTCGACGTCGGGGGTGCCGAAGGTCGCCGCGGAGGAGGAGAAGACCAGCTTGTCGACACCGGTGGCCACCATCGCCTCGAGAAGGTTGGCGGTGCCGGTGACGTTCTGCGCGTACGTGTGCAGTGGCCGCTGCACCGACACACCGGCGTACTTGAAGCCGGCGAGGTGGATGACTCCCTCGACGCCGTTGTCGGTGATCGCCTGCTCGATCGCCGCCTTGTCCAGCAGCGTCGCCTCGACGAACGTGACGTTGTCGGGCACGAACTTCGCGAACCCGGACGAGAGGTCGTCGATGACGACCGGCTCGAGGCCTGCGTCGAGCAGCGCCTGCACGACGTGCGATCCGATGTAGCCCGCGCCTCCGGTAACCAACCAACTCATGCGAAGAAGATAGCGGCAGGCGCCAGCGCCTAACGTTGGCAGGGTGATCCTCATGCACGGTGACGGTGACCCGACGACTCGCGAAGGCCTGCGCGCCATCTACACACCTCCCCGGCTGCCCTGGCTGCGCGCCAACATGGTCAGCTCTCTGGACGGTGCGGCGACCGGCTCGGACGGCCTCTCCGGCACGGTCAACAACGCGGTCGACGTCGACGTCTTCCACATTCTGCGCGACCTCGCCGACGTGGTGCTGGTCGGTGCCGGGACCGCCGTCGCCGAGACGTACTCGGCCAAGGGCACGCCGATCGTCATCGTCTCCCGTCGCGGCCGGGTCCCCGACGACCTGCGGGGCTGCGAGCCTGGCGCGGTCCGGCTCGCCACCGTGGCGGAGGCTCCCGGCCTGGCCGCCGCGCGCGACGAGATCGGCGAGCAGAACGTCTACGTCGTCGGCGACTCCGAGGTCGATCTGCCCGCGTTGATGAAGGAGCTGCACGACGAGGGCATGCGCCACGTTCTCTGCGAGGGCGGGCCGAGCCTCCTCGGGTCGCTGCTCGAGGCCGGCGTCGTCGACGAGCTCTGCCACACGATCACGCCCAAGCTCCTCGCCGGCGACGGCCGGCGGATCGTGACCGGGCCGCCCATCGACGTACCGGTGTCTCTGGCGTCGCTCATCGAGCACGACGGCACGTTGCTCGGGCGTTGGCTCGTCAGCACCTGATGTTCACGGTCAGTTTCCGGTAACGAAATCTTGAGACCAAGAGTTTTACTCTTGACGGGGTCCGACCCAGCCGCTTGACTCACCGGTCGTGCCAGGTATGACGGCAGTCACCACCAAGCGACCACGTCAGGCACTCTCGGGAAGACGCGTACGGGAGTGGCTGATCTTTCTGGCGTTCGTCCTCCCCAACGTCGCGCTGATCGCGGTCTTCATCTACCGGCCGCTCTTCCAGAACATCTACTACTCGACGCTCAACTGGACGCTGGGCTCGAAGTTCGCGACCCCGGTCGGGCTGGGCAACTACCGCGACTTCTTCACCTCCGGTGAGGCCGGCAAGGTCCTGACGACCACCGGCATCTTCACGGTCGCCACCGTCGGGCTCACCCTCGCGCTCGGCCTCGGCGTCGCGCTGGCGCTCAACCGCAGGCTCCCGGGCGCCGGTTTCGCGCAGGCCACGGTCTTCGCGCCCTACATCCTCTCCGGCTACGGCGTCGGGCTCGCCTGGCTCTACATCTTCGACCCCAACATCGGCGCGCTCTCCGCGATCCTGCGCGACATCGGGCTGAACAGCCCGGAGTGGATCAACTCGCCACCATGGACGCTGACGATGGTGATCATCGTCTACGTCTGGAAGAACCTCGGCTACGCCGCGGTCGTCTACCTCGCCGGTCTGCAGGCCGTGCCAGGCGACCTGCTGGAGGCCGCCGACCTCGACGGCGCCGGGCCGGTGCGGCGGTTCTTCACGGTGACGCTGCCGCTGCTGTCGCCGACCACGTTCTTCCTGATGGTCACCACGATCCTCAACAGCCTGCAGGCCTTCGACCTGCTGATCGCGATGGACAAGCTCGGCCGCGGCGCCCGCACGCTGATCTTCGACGCCTACCTGACGGGCTTCAAGGAGCAGAGCCAGGCCGGCTACTCCGCGATGCTCTCCACGGTGCTCTTCGCGATCCTCGTGGTCCTCACGCTCGTCCAGCTGATCGTCGTGGAGAGGCGGGTCCACTACCGATGAGCGCCACTGCTCCCTCCCGCAGAGTGCGGCTGACGCCGCTGACCGTACGTGACTACCTGGTGCTGCTGCTCGCGGTGCTCGTCGTCGTGCTGCCGCTCGGCTACATGATCCTGGCCTCCTTCAAGGGCCCGGGGGATCTGGCGACCACCGACCTCGTCGTCTTCCCCGAGGTCTGGCAGCCGGAGAACTACTCCGAGGCCGCGCAGAAGGTCCCCTTCGGGCGGCTCTTCCTCAACTCCGGCATCGTCACGGTCGTCGGCGCCGGACTGAAGGTGCTGCTCGCGATCCTGACGGCGTACGGGCTGGTCTTCTGCGAGTTCCCCGGCAAGAAGTACGTCTTCTGGGGCGTGCTCGCCACGATGATGGTGCCTCCCCAGGTGACCGCGCTGCCCAACTACGTCTTCATCAGCAGCCTCGGCGGCGAGAACACCTACTGGGGCCTCATCCTGCCCGGCCTCGGCACCGGCTTCGGTACGTTCCTCCTCCGCCAGGCATTCCTGCAGCTGCCCTACGAGGTGATCGAGGCGGCCCACCTCGACGGCGCCGGCCACTGGCGGCGGCTGTGGCACTGCGTGGTCCCGATGGCCCTGCCGAGCATCGCGACCGTGGCGCTGGTCAACGTGGTCTACGAGTGGAACGACTACCTGTGGCCGCTGATCATCATCACCGACCCCGAGATGATGACCCTGCCGCGCGGTCTGACGCTGCTGCAGAACAGCGAGTCCGCGGCCAGCTCGTTCGGAGTCCTGATGGCCGGCACGGTGATGGTGCTGCTGCCGATCCTCGTCGTCTTCGCGCTCCTTCAGCGCCACATCGTCAACGGCTTCACCCAAGGCGGCGTCAAAGGCTGACGTCTTGCCACGACAGGGAAGGGATGCTCCATGAACACCTCGTCCAACCTGCATCGCTCGGGCCTGATCCTGGACCGACGGCGGTTCCTCGGCCTCAGCGCCCTGGGCATCTCCGCGGCGGCGCTCTCCGCCTGCGGCGGCGGCCCCTCGACCAGCGGCGGCGGAGGCGGCGCGAGCGCCGTCGAGCAGATCGACTTCACCGGGGTGAAGCCGGCCAAGGAGATCACCTTCTGGACCTCCAACCCCGGTGACTCGATCAAGGTCAGCACGGAGATCGTCAACGCCTTCAACGCCTCGCAGCCCGACATCACCGTCAAGCTCGTCACGGCCGGCGCCGACTACGAGGAGATCGCGCAGAAGTTCCAGACCGCGCAGACCGGCGGAGACCTGCCCGACATCATCAACCTGTCGGACGTGTGGTGGTTCCGCTACAAGATGAACGACCAGATCATCCCGCTCGACTCCCTCTTCGAGGCGCTCGAGTTCGACACCGACGACTACGTCGACTCGCTGCTGGGCGACTACCTCTACGACGACGCCCACTGGGCGGTGCCGTGGGCCCGCTCGACGCCGCTCTTCTACTACAACAAGGACCACTGGAAGAAGGCCGGACTTCCCGAGCAGGGTCCGGAGTCCTGGGAGGAGTTCGGCGAGTGGAAGACCAAGCTCGCCCAGGCCAGCGGCGCGAAGTTCGCCTTCCAGTTCCCGGCCCTGGCGGGCTACGCCGGGTGGACCCTGCAGAACAACCTGTGGGGCTGGGGTGGCGGCTGGTCGAAGGAGGAGTCCTTCGACATCACCTGCAACTCGGCCGAGTCGGTCGAGGCGCTCTCCTTCCTCAAGGACTGGGTCTACAAGGACAAGGTCGCCGGGGTCGCGGGCGTCGACCAGATCCAGGACTTCGCGGCGGGCGTCGCCAGCGCCACCGTGGGCTCCACCGGTGACCTGATCACCGCGATCACCTCGGCGAAGTTCGACGTCGGCGTCGCTCCGCTGCCCGCCGGGCCGGTGGAGACCGAGAAGATCTGCCCGACCGGTGGCTCGGGAGTCGGGATCCCGAAGGACATCAGTCCCGAGCGGCAGCTCGCGGCCGGCACCTTCATCAAGTTCCTCACCGAGCCCGAGCAGGCCATCAAGTTCTCCGAGGCGACCGGCTACGTGCCGATCCGCAAGTCGGCGGATCCGGCGGCGATCCTGAAGAAGACGCCCCAGGCCCAGGTCGCGATCGACCAGCTCCCCAACACCCGCTCGCAGGACTACGCCCGCGTCTTCCTGCCCGGCGGCGACCTGGAGATGGCCAACCACATGGCCTCGATCCTCACCGAGAACAAGGACGTCCAGACCGAGATGGACAGCTTGAAGACGGCTCTGGAGAAGATCTACACCGACCAGGTGAAGCCGCACGTGTGACGAACGCCACCGTAGGGCACCCGTGGGGGTGCCCTACGCTCGGTTCCCGTGAGCGAGGACTTGGTAGTGGAGCGGCGCCCCGGCGTCGTGCAGGTGACCTTCAACCGCCCCCAGAAGCACAACGCCTTCACCGCAGAGATGTACGGCGCGCTGCACGATCTGTGCGACGAGCTCGCGACTGACGAGTCGGTGAAGGTACTGGTGCTGACCGGGACCGGCGGGCGGGCGTTCGCGGCCGGCAACGAGATCTCCGACTTCCTCTCCCGCGACGCGGTGGACTACGAGGACTGGATCCGCTCGCTGCTCGAGAAGCTCTTCGCCCTCCCGCAGGTCACCATCGCCGCGGTCGACGGGGTCTGCGTCGGGGGCGGGCTCGCGGTCGCCACCCACTGCGACCTGCGGGTCGCGACGCCCCATTCCCGCTTCGGCTACCCGATCGCGAAGACGCTCGGCAACGCGCTCGCGGCCTCCATCGTCTACCGCGCGGCCGCCGTCTTCGGCGAACCGGTCGTGCGGGAGATGCTCCTCGCCGCCCGCCTGATCACCGCCGACCGCGCCTACGCCACCGGTGCCCTGACCGCCGTCACCGACTCGCTGAGTGACGAGGTCGACGCCCTGGTCGAGGGCATCCTGCCGCTGTCCGGCGTCACCGTGCGCGCCACCAAGAGCCAGCTCGCGACGTACGCCGCCCGCACCGAGGCCTCGCCGGACGGTGACGAGGACCTGCTGCGCGAGGTCTACACCGGCGCCGACTTCAAGGAGGGCGTCCGCGCCTTCCTGGCCAAGGAGAAGCCCGCCTTCCGGTAGGCCCGTTTTAGTCCGTTGACGGGTCGGCCCGGTCGGCCGACGATGGCGTATGCCTTCCGAGCCGACCAGGACGTACGCCGAGACCGACCGGTTCCGCGACGCGTTGATCCATCAGAGCGACCTCAGCGGCCTGGAGATCCGCGACTGCTGGTTCGAGGAGCGGCTGAAGATCGTCGACTGCTGGGGCCGAGACGTCTATCTCGCCGGTGACTTCGGCCGGGTGGTGGTCAACGACGTCGACGTGACGGCGTACGTCCAGTCCGAGCTCGACCGCATCCACCCGTCGCGCCGCCTCGCGCGTGAGGCGGAGACCGCCGACGAGATCCGCTCGGTCTGGAATCTGCTCGAGAAGGAATGGGCGGCAACGGTCGAGCGGGTCCGGGCGATGCCGGAGGAGAAGCAGCACGAGCGCGTCGACGGCGAGTGGTCGTTCGTGGAGACGCTTCGACACCTGCTCTTCGCCAGTGACAAGTGGTTCGGCAACTGTGTGCTCGAGGAGGACTCGCCCTACCACCCGCTCGGCTACGGGCCCGCGGGGTCTGACGAAGGCACCGGGATCGACACCAGCGTCGAGGCGGGCCTCGACGAGGTGCTGGAGGCCCGGCTCGCACGGATGGCGACGATCCGTGGCTACGTCGCGGGCCTCACCGACGAGGACCTCGACCGGCTCTGCGAGCGGCGCCCGGTCGGCGGCTACACCGACGCCGAGTTCTCCGTACGCCGCTGCCTCAAGGTCGTCCTCGACGAGGAGGCCGAGCACCACCGCTATGCCGTGCGTGACCTGGCGGTTCTCGCGTCGCGCGACTGAGACCGTCGCACTGCGCGGCGCCCAACCTGCCGGACACACGGTTGGTGACTGTTTGGTCCGGTGTGCTTAGGCTCGGACCGTGATCGCCGAAGCGCTTGCGCTTGCTGCCGAGGAGCCGGCCGGGCTCCTGCCGGCGCGACAGCAGATGGCCTTCTCGCTCGGGTGGCACATCATCCTGGCCTGCTTCGGCGTCGCCTTCCCGAGCATGATCTTCGTCGTCCACCTCCTCGGCCTCCGTGGCAACGAGGTGGCGCTCGTCCTGGCGAAACGGTGGGCGAAGGTCTCTGCGGTGCTCTTCGCGATCGGCGCGGTCTCCGGCACCGTGCTCAGCTTCGAGATGGGGCTGCTCTGGCCGGGGCTGATGGAGAAGTTCGGTGACGTCCTCGGTCTGCCGTTCGCGTTCGAGGGGCTGTCGTTCTTCACCGAGGCGATCTTCCTGGGCCTGTACCTCTACGGCTGGGGCCGGATGTCACCGCGCCTGCACCTGCTCTGCCTGGTGCCGATGGCCGCCGCCGGGATCTTCGGGACCTTCTGCGTCATCTCGGTCAACGCCTGGATGAACATGCCCACCGGCTTCCGGATCGACGCCGCAGGTGAGGTGGTCGACGTCGAACCGTGGCAGGCGATGTTCAACCAGGGCGCGCTGCTGCAGTTCCTGCACATGTGGCTGGCCGCGTTCATGGTCGCGGGCTTCGTGGTGTCGGCGGTGTACGCCGCCGGTGCCCTGCGAGGACGGCGCGACCGCCATCACCGGCTCGGCTTCACGGTGCCGTTCGTCTTCGCGTCGGTGGCGGCTGTGCTCCAGCCGGTCGTCGGTCACGTCCTCGGCATCCGGCTCGGCGAGACCCAGCCGGCGAAATTGGCTGCGTTCGAGCTGGCCGAGACCACCGAGCAGCCGGCGCCGCTACGCCTGGGCGGGCTGATGATCGACGGCGAACCCCGCTACTTCGTCGAGATCCCCAACTGGGGTTCCTTCATCGCCCGGGGCAGCTTCGACCTGCCCGTGCGCGGGCTCGACACCTTCCCTGCCTCCGACGTCCCGCCGGTCAACATCACCCATCTCGCGTTCCAGACGATGATCGGCATCGGATCGCTGCTGATGCTGGCCGTCATCGGCTACTGGCTGTTGCGCTGGCGCGGTCGCGACCTGCTCGAGACCCGATGGTTCTGCTGGTTCGCGGTCGCCGCCGGTCCGCTGGCCGTGGTCGCGCTCGAGGCCGGCTGGGTCGCCACCGAGGTCGGGCGCCAGCCCTGGGTGGTCTACGACGTGATGCGCACCGTCGACGCCGCCGGGGACAACCCGGGTCTGTGGTGGGTCTTCGGCACGATGCTGGTGGTCTACACGCTGTTGACGATCGGTGCCGTCCTGGTGCTGCGCTCGATGGCGCGCCGGTGGCGCGAGGGCGGCGAGGACCTGCCCAGCCCGTACGGCCCGGCGGCGATCTCGGAAGAGGCCCGGTGATGAGCCTGGAGGTGGCCGTCGCGGCGGCGCTGTTCGTCGGTGTCCTGGCGTACGCGCTGTTCGGCGGAGCCGACTTCGGGTCCGGCTTCTTCGACCTCACGGCCGGCGGGGCACGTCGGGGTGCGGAGCTCCGGACGCTCATCGACCACAGCATCGGGCCGGTGTGGGAGGTCAACCATGTATGGCTGATCTACTGCCTGGTGGTGTGGTGGACGGCGTTCCCGGAGTCGTTCGCCGCCGTGATGACGACCTTGATCGTGCCGTTGCTGCTGGCACTGCTCGGCATCGTGCTCCGTGGTGCCTCCTTCGCCTTCCGGAAGTACTCCGCGACGCTGTCCCAGGCTCGTACGTTCGGTGTCGTCTTCGCGACGTCCTCGATCATCACGCCGTTCTTCCTGGGGACCGTCGCCGGGGCGATCGCCTCCGGCCGGGTGCCTGCCGGGGGCTACGGCGACCGCTGGTCGTCCTGGCTGAACCCGACCTCGGTCTTCGGCGGGATCATCGCGGTCGGCACCTGCGCCTTTCTGGCCGGTGTGTTCCTCTGCGCCGACGCCGTACGTGGCGGAAAGCCCGCCCTGGCCTCGGCTCTCCGGGTCCGGACCATCGGCGTTGGGCTGGCCACCGGACTGGTCGTCTTCATCGCGCTGATCCCGATCGAGATCGACGCCCCCACGCTGGCCGACGGCCTGGAGCGACAGGCGGCGCCGCTGATCGTCTGCTCGTTCCTGGCCGGGCTGGCCACCTTGTGGCTGCTCTGGAAGGAGCGCTTCGCCCTCGCCCGGCTGCCGGCCCTGATCGCGGTGGCCACCGTGATCTCCGGTTGGGGCGTCGGGCAGTATCCGTGGCTCCTCGTCGACGAGGTCCGTCTCGCCGACGCAGGCGGTGCCGAGGCGACCTTGCAGGCCCTGCTCGTCGCCGTCGCGATCGCGGGCGTCGTGGTCGTGCCCCCGCTCGCTCTGCTGTTCCGCCTCACTCAGACCGAGCGATGGAGTCGGTGAGCCTCGAGGAGACTCGGGCCGTACCAGGTGATCAGCCGACCGCTGACCAGCTCGGTCGGAGTCCGCGCGAAGGCCTCCGGGCCGTCCTCGGCGGTGAAGACGTACGGCTCGTCGGGGAGCAGCACGGCATCGGCTCCGGAGTCGTCGATCTCTGCTAGGTCGACGTGGGGGTAGCGCTCCGCATGAGCGCCGTAGACGTTCTCCCACCCCAGCCGCCGCAGCAGGTCGCCGGTGAACGTCCGTGAGCCCACCACCATCCACGGGTCGCGCCAGATCGGCACCGCGACCCGGCGGCTGACCCGGGGGAGCGGCCCGCACCACAGCCGACGCGCCTCGGTGAGCCAGTCGGGACGGTCCCAGCCGAGACCGTCGAGGAGGCTCTCCATCGAGGAGACTGCCTGAGGGACGGTCTCGATGTCGGTCACCCAGACCCGGATGCCACGCTCCCGCAGGCGGCGGACGTCCAGCTCCCGGTTCTCCTCCTTGTTGGCGACCACCACATCAGGGGCCAGCTCCGCGATCGCGGCGAGGTCCGGGTTCTTGGTGCCGCGTACGCGTGGCACGTCCAGTTCCGCCGGATGTGTGCACCAGTCGGTGGCACCCACCAGCCGGTCCGCCGCGACCGAAGCGAGCGCCTCGGTCAGCGAGGGAACCAGCGAGACCACCCGCGTCGCGGGCCTCGGGCCGTCGTAGGTGGTTCCGAGATCGTCCATCAGCCCTCCGGCGGCTCGATCAGCGGTGCAGGTCATACATTCCTGCGGTACTGGCCCCCCACCTCGAAGAACGCCTCGGTGACCTGACCGAGCGAGCAGACCCGAGCGGCGTCCATGAGCGCCGCGAAGATGTTCTCGTCGGAGGTGGCGGCCTGCTTGAGACGTACGATCGCGGCTTCTGCCTCTGCTCGATGGGCGTCCTGGAAGGCGTGGACGCGGTCGAGCTGGGACTTCTTCTCGGCCTCGGTCGCCCGGGCGAGCTCGACGGGGCCGGCGGGGGTGCCGTTGGTGTCGCGTACGAACGTGTTGACGCCGACGATCGGCAGGGTGCCGTCGTGCTTGCGGTGCTCGTAGAGCATCGACTCGTCCTGGATCTTGCCGCGCTGGTAGCCGGTCTCCATCGCGCCGAGCACGCCGCCGCGCTCGGAGATCCGGTCGAACTCCTTGAGCACGGCCTCCTCGACCAGGTCGGTGAGCTCGTCGATGATGAAGGAGCCCTGCAGCGGGTTCTCGTTGAAGGCCATGCCCCACTCGCGGTTGATGATCAGCTGGATCGCCAGCGCGCGTCGCACCGACTCCTCCGACGGGGTGGTGACGGCCTCGTCGAAGGCGTTGGTGTGCAGCGACTGGGCGTTGTCGTAGATCGCGATCAGGGCCTGCAGTGTGGTGCGGATGTCGTTGAAGTCCATCTCCTGCGCGTGCAGGGACCGACCGCTCGTCTGGATGTGGTACTTGAGCTTCTGCGAGCGCTCCGAGGCGCCGTAGCGCTCCCGCATCGCGATCGCCCAGATCCGTCGGGCGACGCGCCCGATCACCGAGTACTCCGGGTCCATGCCGTTGGAGAAGAAGAACGACAGGTTGGGCGCGAAGTCGTCGATGTCCATGCCGCGTGCCAGGTAGGACTCGACGTAGGTGAACCCGTTGGCCAGCGTGAAGGCGAGCTGGGAGATGGGGTTCGCCCCGGCCTCGGCGATGTGGTAGCCGGAGATGCTCACCGAGTAGAAGTTGCGCACCCCCTTCTCGATGAACCACTCCTGGATGTCGGCCATGCAGCGCAGAGAGAACTCGGTGGAGAACAGGCAGGTGTTCTGGCCCTGGTCCTCCTTGAGGATGTCGGCCTGCACCGTGCCGCGGACCGTCTGCAGCGCCTTCGCCGGGTCGACGCCGCGCTCGCGCGCCTGGTCGATCACGGTGTTGAGGAAGAACGCCAGGATCGTCGGCGCCGGTCCGTTGATCGTCATCGAGACGCTCGTCGTCGGCGCCAGCAGGTCGAAGCCGTCGTAGAGCGCCTTCATGTCGTCCAGCGTGGCCACCGAGACACCCGAGGTGCCGACCTTGCCGTAGATGTCGGGACGTACGTCGGGGTCACGGCCATAGAGCGTCACCGAGTCGAACGCGGTCGAGAGCCGCGTCGCCGGCTGGCCCTCGGAGAGCAGCTTGAAGCGGCGGTTGGTGCGGAACGGGTCGCCCTCGCCGGCGAACATCCGGGCGGGGTCCTCTCCCTGCCGCTTGTAGGGGAAGACGCCCGCGGTGAACGGGAAGAAGCCGGGCAGGTTCTCGTTGCGCAGGAACCGGGTCAGCTCGCCGCGGTCGGTGTAGCCCGGGGTCGCCACGCGCGGGATGTAGTTGCCCGACAGCGAGGTGCGGCCGCGGTCGTCGGCGGCGTACGTCTCCTTGGTCTCCTGCCACGAGTCCAGCTGCTTGCGCAGGTCCTCGGGGAGCTCGGAGGCAGGGACCTCGAGCTCGGGGTGGTCGGCAGCGACGATCTCGTACGCCTGCTCCTTGCGCGCCGCGGCGACGAGCTCGCTCGTGTGCGCGTGGTAGTCGCGTACGTCGCCGGCGATCTCGGCCAGGTAGCGCACCCGCTTCTCGGGGATGATCGGGTGCAGACCGGTGGAGTGGCGGGTGTCGACGCGACGGAGTGTGCCCTCGCTCAGCGGCAGGCCGGCCTCGACGAGGAGGCCCTTGATGTGCTGGTAGAGCGCGGTGACGCCGTCGTCGTCGAAGGCCGCGGCCGAGGTGCCGAAGACCGGCATGTCATCGGGGGAGGAGGTGAACGCCTCCCGGTTGCGGACGAGCTGGCGGGAGACGTCGCGCAGCGCGTCCTCGGCCCCGCGCCGCTCGAACTTGTTGATCGCCACGACGTCGGCGAAGTCGAGCATGTCGATCTTCTCGAGCTGGCTCGCGGCGCCGAACTCGGGCGTCATGACGTAGAGCGACACGTCGACGAAGTCGCTGATGCCGGTGTCACCCTGGCCGATGCCGGGCGTCTCGACGATGACGAGGTCGACGGCGGCCTTCATCACGGCGAGCACCTCGGCGAAGTGCTCGGGCACCTCGTGGCCGCCGCGCGTGGCCAGCGAGCGGTAGAAGGTCGTCGAGCCGCCGTCGTGCATCGCGGCCAGCGAGTTCATCCGGATCCGGTCGCCCAGCAGCGCGCCGCCACCGCGACGCCTGGTCGGGTCGATGGCGAGCACGCCGATGCGGATCTTGTCCTCCTGGTCGGTACGCAGCCGCCGGACCAGCTCGTCGGTGAGCGAGGACTTGCCGGAGCCGCCGGTGCCGGTGATGCCGAGGACGACTGCCTGGTCGGCCTCACCCAGTTGCGCCAGGAAGTCGTCGGGCAGCCGGCCCTGCTCAGCGCCGGTGATGGCGCGCCCGATGGAGAGTCCGTAGCCCTCGATCACGCCGCAGGGGGTGATGTTGAAGGTGGGCCACAGGTCGCGGTCGATGTCGCGTACGACCGAGTTGATCATCCCCGGCAGGCCCAGCCGCTGACCGTCCTCGGGGGAGAAGATCTTGACGCCGGAGTTGGCCAGCCGCTCGATCTCGTAGGGAACGATGACGCCGCCGCCACCGCCCACGACCTTCACGTGGCCGGCGCCGCGCTCCTTGAGCGCGCTGACCAGGTATTCGAAGAACTCCACGTGGCCGCCCTGGTAGGACGAGACCGCGACGCAGTGGGCGTCCTCCTGGACGGCGGCGTCGGCGATCTCGGTCACCGAGCGGTTGTGACCGAGGTGGATCACCTCGCACCCCTGCGCCTGGAAGATCCGGCGCATGATGTTGATCGCCGCGTCGTGGCCGTCGAAGAGGCTGCTCGCGGTCACGATCCGCACGTGGTGCTGGGGGATGTGGAGGTCGGACATGGGCGGTGCTCCCAGGGAATAGTTGGACGTCCAAGTATTTCCAGGATAGGTCGTGGAACCCATACTCGCCAGTACGCGATGCCGACGTCTCAGCCGACGGTGTCCCCGGCAGCCGCCCGGAGCTGGCTGAGCAGCGCGGTCAGACCGGGTACGTCCTCGATCCCCGGCTTCTCGAAGACCTCGGTGTTGAGCGAGACAGTGGCCGCCTCGACCACCTCGCGCCCGGCGTCGGTGATGGCGGCGAGGACCACGCGCCCGTCGGCGTCGGAGCGGCTGCGGCGTACGAAGCCCTGCTTCTCCAGCCGGGCGACGGCGCTGGTCACCGAGGCGGGATGGACCTGGAGGCGGGAGCCGAGCTTGGCCATCGGGAGCTGGCCGTCCTGGGTGAAGGAGAGGAGCCGGAGCACCTCGTAGCGGGCGAAGGAGAGGTCGTGGGGCCGCAGCGCGGCGTCGACGCGTTCCATGACGAGCTGGTGCACGCGCACGAGCGAGGTCACCAGCGCCATCCCGTCGGCGGCGTCGGCCCAGCCGTGCGCGACCCACTGCCGTTGCGCCTCACGGATCGGATCCATGCGGGCCAGCATCACACAGATTTTTTACGACGTGATCACGACGGCGAGCCGAAGGTGCCCATCAGGTTGAGGATCACGGCCACGCCGATGGCGGTCGCGATCACCGAGAGCGTCACGACCAGGCCCACCGCGACGGAGAAGCCGGGCCCTTCGTGCCGCGCGCCGCGCTGCTGCAGCGCGTAGAGCCGGGCGACGCTGGTGATCAGCGTGCGGCCCTCCTCGGCGTCGAAACGGTACTGGTCGAGGTCGGGCACGGAGGCGGGGTCGTGCACGTGCCACACGCCCTGGTCGGTCTGGTCGTCGTCGGCCTCGATGCGGCGTACGCCGGTCTTCTGGGTGTGGGGCACGTCACCGAACCAGACCAGGCTGCGGGTGTCCTCGATGATCGCGTAGGAGTTCCGGGTCGGCATCGACACGTGGTAGGTGAAGACCCAGTGGAGCTTGGCGGCCATCAGCGTCGGGTGCCAGCGCTCATCGGCCAGGTCGAGCTCCACATCGAACCCGCGCGCTGTCTCGGTCGCCTTGTAGGGGGTGCCGTCGCACACGCGCGCGACGTGGTCGAAGAAGGGCCTCGTATGAGGGGACACGACTCAACAGGTTATCGGTTCCGGGGACTCTTCGCGCTCACTCCGTGGCGTTGGGCGGCACGTCGATCTGGAAGTGGACCCGGCCACCGTCGACCTCGTCGACGGTGATGATCGCGTCGTACTTCTCACCCTCGGAGGTGAGGACGCAGGTCATCTCGGTGCCGACCTTGCCCTCGAGGTCGCCGGGGCAGTCGAGGTCCTCGGGCGTGACGCCGATGGCGTTGGTGAGCTGCTCGGTGGCGATCCGCTCGACCGTCCGTTCCTGCACGAAGTCCTTGTCCGAGCTGCCGCAGGCCGTCAGGGCGAGCGGCATCGCCAGCAGAGCCGCGCCGGTCATGGCGCCCGAGAAGGCGCGGATGCGTGTCATGGGCTCAGACTAGAGGTAGCCGCCGGTCAGGCAGACGTACGCCGCACCAGCTCGGGCGCGAAGACGACCCGCCGCGGGATGGTGGTGCCACCGTCGAGCTGGGCGAGGAGGAGACGGACGGCCTCCCTCGCCATGTCTCCTATCGGGTTCTTGACGGTGGTGAGCGGGGGAGTGGTGCGCTCGGCGATGCCGAGGTCGTCGTAGCCGACGACGGCGATGTCGTCGGGCACCCGGCGGCCGGCCCGGTCGAGCACACGGAGGGCGCCGGCGGCCATCAGGTCGGAGGCGACCATCAGGCCGTCGATGTCGGGGTGGTCGCGCAGCAGGATCTCGCAGGCTGCCTCGCCACCGTCCTCGGTGAAGTCGCCCTCGACGACCGCGTCGGTGGCGAGCCCGGCAGCGTCGAGAGCGGACCGCCATCCGGCGGCGCGGTCGGTGCCGGCGCTCATGTCGACGGGACCGGTGATGGTGCCGATGCGGCGGCAGCCGCGCTCGATCAGGATGTTGGTGACCTCGCGGGCCCCGGCGATGTTGTCGGGGTCGGTGTAGAAGACCTTCTCCGCGCCGGTCAACGGCCGGCCGATGAACGCGGCCGGCAGCCCGATGGCCGCGAGGTGGTCGGCGAGGGCGTCGTTGCGGTGATGGGAGACGACGATCGCGCCGTCGACGTGCCCGCCGCGCAGGTAGCGCAGCGTACGTTGCATCTCGTCGCCCGGCTGGGCGATCAGCAGCACGACCTGCAGGTCGCGCTGGGCGAGGGCCTGGGTGACGACGTGCAGCGTGCGGGCGAAGAACGGGTCGGCGAAGACGCGCTCGTCCGACTCCGGCACGACCATCGCGACGGTCTCGGTCTTGCGCGTCACCAGGGAGCGGGCGGCCGGGTTGGGGACGTAGCCCAGCGTCCGTACGGCCTCGGCGACGGCCTCCGCGGCCTTCGCCGAGACGCGTGAGCCGCCGTTGATGGCACGCGACGCGGTCGCCCGGCTGACACCAGCCAGCCGGGCGACCTCGTCGAGCGTGGGCATGTTCACGGGCGGGCCGGCACCCGGTTGTTGGCGGCGACGTCGGCGAACCAGAGGCCGCTGTCCTTCAGGGTGCGCTCCTGGGTCTCGAAGTCCACGTGCACGATCCCGAACCGGTGCGCGTAGCCGTAGCTCCACTCGAAGTTGTCGAGCAGGGACCACGCGAAGTAGCCGCGCACGTCGACGCCCTGCTCGATCGCGTCGAGCGTCGCGCGCAGGTGCTGGTCGATGTAGTCGAGGCGCGCGGTGTCGTGCACTGCCCCGTCCTCGACCACGTCGTCATAGTAGGCGCCGTTCTCGGTGATGTAGATCGGCGGGGCACCGTATTCGTCCCTGAGCCGGGTCAGCAGCCGGGTCAGCCAGACCGGGTCGATCTCCCAGTCGCGTGCGGTCGTGGCGCGACCGGTGCGCGGGGTCACGAACCCGGCACCGGGGTAGGGGTTGCCGCGCGGCAGGTCGGAGTGCACGAGCCGGCTGCCCAGCACCTGGTCGGGCTCGATCTCGAACGGCTTCGCGGCGATGGCGTTGCCGAAGTAGAAGTTGATCCCGAGCACGTCGAGCGGCGCCGAGATGACCTCCAGGTCGCCCTCGAGCACCCAGTCCTGCCAGGGTCGGCTCTGGAAGGTCAGCCCCTCGGTGTCGGTGGTCAGGTCGTCGGCGTACTTGCCTCGGAACAGGGGCTCGAAGAACACCCGGTTGTGCAGACCGTCGATCCGCCGGGTCATGTCGACGTCCTCGGGGCGGTCGGCGTCGTAGGGGTCGACGACCGTCGGGTTGAGGGTGATGCCGAGCGATTTCCCGTTCTCCGGCGTCGCGCCGCGGCTGCGCAGCTCGTTGACCACGAGGCCGTGCCCGAGCATCAGGTGGTGGGCCGCGACGATGCCGGCCACGCCCTCCTGGCGGCCCGGCGCGTGCTGCCCGCCGGAGTAGCCGAGGAACGCCGAGCACCACGGCTCGTTCAGCGTCGTCCAGTTGTCGACCCGGTCGGAGAGCGCGTCGTATACGGTCGTGGCGTACTCCACGAACCGGTAGGCGGTGTCGCGGCTGGTCCAACCGCCCTGCTCCTCCAGCGCCTGCGGCAGATCCCAGTGGTAGAGCGTGATCCACGGCGCGATCTCGGCCTCGAGCAGCTCGTCGACGAGCCGGCTGTAGAAGTCGAGCCCCGCCTGGTTGACCTTCCCGCCGTCGGGCCGGATCCGCGGCCAGGCCGTCGAGAAGCGGTACGAGGCCAGGTTGAGCCGCTTCATCAGCGCGACGTCCTCGGGCATGCGGTGGTAGTGGTCGCAGGCCACGTCGCCGTTGTCGCCGTTGAGGATCGCACCGGGGACCCTGGAGAAGGTGTCCCAGTTGCTCGGCGTACGTCCGTCCTCGTCGACCGCTCCCTCGATCTGGTAGGACGCGGTGGCCGCGCCCCAGAGGAAGTTCTCGGGGAAGGTGCGGCTCTGCTGGGTCGAGGTGGTCATCCTTTGACGGCTCCTTGCATGATGCCGGACACGAGGTGGCGCCCGGTGGCGATGAACAACAGAAGTAGGGGTACGGTCGCGAGGATCGTTCCGGCCTGGACCAGCGCCATGTCGGACTGTCCCTGACCCGGGGCGACCTTGAGCGCGTCGAGCGCGGTCTGCAGCGTCTGCACGTCGGATCCCTGCAGCACGATCAGCGGCCACATGAAGTCGGTCCACACCTGCATGAAGGTGAACAGTCCGAGGATCGCCATCGCCGGTCGCGCGGCGGGGATCGCGACGGTCCAGAACGTACGGATCATGGACGCGCCGTCGACGCGGGCCGCGTCGATGAGCTCGTCGGGGATCGCGTCGACGAGGTACTGCCTCATGAAGAAGACGCCGAACGCGGTCACCACCCACGGCAGGATCACGGCCGCGTGGGTGCCGGTCAGGCCGAGGTTGGAGAACTGCTTGAGCATCGGCACCAGGGCCAGCTGGGTCGGCACCGCCAGGGTCGCGACGACGAAGACCATCCCCGCGTTGGCGCCGCGGAAGCGGAGCTTGGCGAAGGAGTAGCCCGCCAGGGTCGAGAAGAGCACGACCGAGGCTGCCGAGATCCCGGAGATGATGACCGAGTTGAGCAGTGCCGACCAGAAGTCGATCCGGTCGAAGACCCGCGCGGCGTTCTCGAAGAAGTGCCCGCCGGGGACCAGCGGCGGAGGCGACTGGATCGCCCGTTGCCGGGTGACGGACCCGATGACGAAGGACCAGTAGAGCGGGAACGCCGAGCCCAGCAGGAAGGCCGTGAGCAGCCCGTAGACGAGGAATCCAGGTCGTCTGCTCATCGCAGGCTCCTTCGCTGGACGGCCCGGGTGACCAGGAAGTTGACCAGCGCGATCCCGACGATGATCAGGAACAGGATCCAGGCGGCGGCAGCCGCCCGCGGGTACGGGTTGGTCGAGGTCTGGGCGGTGTTGAAGACGTACATCGTCAGGGTCTGGTACTGGAAGTCGGAGCCGCCCTGGTGGCGCAGGTTGGTGTCGAAGAGTCGCGGCTCGGTGAAGATCTGCAGGCCGCCGATCGTCGAGGTGACGATGACGAAGATCATGGTCGGGCGGATCGAGGGCAGCGTGACGTGGAAGAACTGCTTCACCTTCGAGGCACCGTCGATCTCGGCGGCCTCGTAGAGGTCCCGCGGGATCGCCTGCATCGCGGCGAGGACGATCAGCGCGTTGTAGCCGGTCCAGCGCCAGTTGACCATCGTCGCGATGGCCGACCAGGAGGCGAAGCGGTCGGCGTGCCAGGGCACCGTCGGAAGACCGATGCCGGCGAGGGTCTGGTTGAGCAGCCCGGTCTTGTCGGCGAAGATCGCGCCGAAGATCAGCGCGGAGGCCGCGGGCGCGACCACGAACGGGAGCAGGATGCTCATCCGCCACCAGGTCCGGCCCTTGAGCTGGGTGTCGAGCAGCGCGGCGAGGATCGTCGCCACGATGATCTGCGGCACCGAGGAGAGCAGGAACATCCCGATGGTGTTCCAGAAGGCCTTCCGGAAGACCGAGTCGCCGAGGACGTGGGCGTAGTTCTCCCAGCCGACCCACGGACCACGGTCGGCGCCGTAGGCGGGCCAGGAGAAGAAGGACAGGTAGCCGGTGTAGAGCATCGGGTAGAGCCCGATGAGGATGAACACCAGGAAGAACGGCGCGACGTAGAGGTACGGCGAGAGCTTCAGGTCCCACCGGGAGAGCCGGTCACGCCAGGTCTGGCGGCGGGGGGACGCCCCGGTCGAGGTCGCCGTGGTGGCGTTCTCGACCGGGGCGGATGTGGTCGTCGGCATGGATCAGGACATTCCTTCGACGCCCTCGGTGAACGTCGCCCACGACTTCTCGGGGTCGGTGCCCTCGTCGACGCGACGGATCGCCTGCTGGAAGAGGCCGAGGATGTCGGAGTACTTGTCACCCTTGAACGGGACGCCCGCCGGCACGGCCTCCGCACGGTTGGCGAGGATCTGCGAGGTCGGGGCGTTGTTGAAGTACGGGTCCGTGGCGTTCTCCTCGGCCAGGACCGACTGGGCCTCCAGGTTGGCCGGGAAGTTGCCGGCCACCTTGGACGCGGCCACCTGCGACTCCGCGTTGGTCAGGTAGTTGGCGAACTCCTTGGCCTCCTCCTGGTGCTGCGACTGCGTCGGGACGGCCAGGTAGGAGCCACCCCAGTTGCCGCCACCGCCCGGGAAGGCGTCGACGATGTCCCAGCCCTTCACGTCAGGGGCGGAGTCCTTGATGTTGGCGAACATCCAGCCGGGGCACGGCATGGTGGCGAAGCCGTTGTTGGTGAAGCCGGCCTGCCAGTCCTCCTTCCACTGCTCGACCTGGGTGGAGAGGGTGGGGGCGTACTTCGCGACCGAGTCGTAGACCGCCCGGAGCTCCGGGTTGTCGACGTCGATCTTCTGGTCCTTGGTCTGGAACGGGAACTCGACCTGGTTGAGCATCGCCTGAGCGATCGAGCCGCTGGAGTCGTACCACTTGGTCTCGGGCACCTTCGCGACGAACTTCTCGCCGGTGGCGAAGTAGGTGTCCCAGTCCTTGAAGAGGGCCTTCACGGACTCGCGGTCGGAGGGGAGACCGGCCTTCTCGAAGAGGTCGGCGCGGTAGCAGAACGCCTCGGGGCCGGCGTCGGTCGGGTAGCCGATCTGCTTGCCGTCGGCGGTCTGGCCCTCGAGGTACTTCGACTCCATCCAGCGGCTGTCGAGCTCCTTGTCGGTGAGGTCGACGAACTGCTCGGAGGCGCCCTCGGCGACGAGCGCGGGCATCATGTCGCCCTCGATGGCGACGATGTCGGTGAGACCCTCGCCCGACTGCAGGCCGGTGGTGAGGCTCTGCTTCCAGGTGTCCCACTCGGCGACCACGGTCTGCTTCACCTTGAAGGGGCGCTCAGGGTCGGCGTTCCATTCCTCGATGAGGTCGCCGTAGCCGAATTCGCTGAACGTCGTGATGGTCAGAGTGTCGTCCTTGCCGAGCTTGGCCTGCTCGTCGTCGCCGTCACCACCGCCGCCGCAGGCGGTCAGGCCGGCGACGAGGGAGGCGACCGCGCACGCGGCGAGGGCGGTCCGTGGCGTACGGCGCCATGACTTGGAGATCTTGGACACGGGGGTGCTCCTGCACGTCTGTGTGGGGAGTGAGAGCGCTTCCACTCTCGGGACTAGGGAGAGTGTGAGTGTGCTCACAAGGCCGTGTCAAGAGGAGCGTGAGTAACGATTTTGTTGTGGTGGGAGCGCTTCCACTCTATTGGTGAGAAATCACCGTCAGGAGGCGTGCTGTCTCCGCCGCCATCGCGTCCCGGCCGGCGCCGAGATAGCGGCGCTGGTCGACCAGATCGGGGTCGGCGCCGAGGGTCTCGCGCACTGCGGCAGTGAACGCCTTGTTGAGCTGGGTGGCGACGTTGATCTTCGTCATCCCGGCCGCGATGGCGGCCCGGAGCCCCTCGTCGCTGACCCCGGAGGAGCCGTGCAGGACCAGCGGTACGTCGACGGCGCGCCGGATCTCCGCGATCAGCACCTCGTCGAGGGCCGCGTCGCGGGTGGTCATCTTGTGGCTCGAGCCCACGGCGACGGCGAGGGCGTCGACCCCGGTGCTGGCGACGAAGGCGGCCGCCTGCTGAGGGTCGGTGCGTACGCCGGGCGCGTGGGCGCCCTGATCTCGACAAGCTCGATCCATCGCCTTCCCGCCGACCTCGCCCAGCTCGGCCTCGACGTGGGCGCCACGGTCGTGGCAGCGGTGGGTGACGGCGGCGGTGCGGGTGAGGTTCTCCGAGTAGGACAGCTGGGAGGCGTCGTACATCACCGACGAGAAGCCGAGGTCGACCGCGATCCCGACCAGGCGCTCGTCGGTCGCGTGGTCCAGGTGGAGCGAGATCGGGATCGTGGAGCTGGACGCGACGGCGATCGCGGCCTGGGCCAGCGGCGCCAGCCCGCCGTGATAGCGCACCGCGTTCTCGCTGATCTGCACGATGACCGGCAGGTTCGCCGCCTCCGCCCCGGCGGTGATCGCCTCGACGGTCTCCAGGTTGATCGCGTTGAAGGCGGCGACCCCGCGGCCCTCCTGGTAGGCCGCGTTGACGAGGGCGGCGGTGGTCGTGAGGGTCACTCAGCTCTCCTTGGACGGTGACGGGGTCGCGATCGCGGCCTCCACAGGCGTACGCGTCATGGTGGAAGTGTCTCAGGCTGAACGCAACGAAACGGCCGCCGACCCAAGGGATCGGCGGCCGTCGTAGAGCTTCGTTACTTGTTGGCCTTACGAGCCCGTGACGCGATCTTCGCCCGCTCGTTCTGGTCGAGGATGACCTTGCGGATGCGGATCTGGTCCGGGGTGATCTCGACGCACTCGTCCTCGCGGCAGAACTCCAGGCACTGCTCGAGGGAGAGCTTCTTCGGCGGGATGAGCTTCTCGAAGTTGTCGGAGGTGGCGGACCGGATGTTGGTCTGCTGCTTCTCCTTGGTGATGTTGACGTCCATGTCGTCCTGGCGGGAGTTCTCGCCGACGATCATGCCCTCGTAGACCTCGGTGCTGGGCTCGACGAAGAGGACGCCGCGCTCCTGGAGCGAGGTCATCGCGTAGGCCGAGGCAGCGCCGGCGCGGTCGGCGACCAGCGAGCCGTTGTTGCGCGAACGGATCTCGCCGGCCCACGGGAAGTAGCCCTCCGAGATGTGGTGGGCGATGCCGGTGCCGCGGGTCTCGGTGAGGAAGTCGGTGCGGAAGCCGATCAGGCCGCGGGAGGGGACGATGAACTCCATCCGGACCCAGCCGGTGCCGTGGTTGGTCATGCCCTCCATGCGGCCCTTGCGGTTGGCGAGCAGCTCGGTGATCGTGCCGAGGAACTCCTCCGGGGCGTCGATGGTGAGGCGCTCGAACGGCTCGTGGAGCTTGCCGTCGACCTCGCGGGTGACCACCTGCGGCTTGCCGACGGTCAGCTCGTAGCCCTCGCGACGCATCTGCTCGACCAGGATCGCCAGCGCCAGCTCACCGCGGCCCTGGACCTCCCACGCGTCGGGACGGTCGGTCGGCAGCACGCGCAGCGACACGTTGCCGATCAGCTCCTGGTCGAGGCGGTCCTTGACCATCCGCGCGGTCACCTTGGACCCCTTGACCTTGCCCACCAGCGGGGAGGTGTTGGTGCCGATGGTCATCGAGATGGCCGGGTCGTCGACGTGGATCAGCGGCAGCGCGACCGGGTTCTCCGGGTCGGCCAGGGTCTCGCCGATCATGATGTCGGGGATGCCCGCGACGGCGACGATGTCACCGGGGCCGGCCTCCTCGCCGGGCTTGCGCTCGAGGCCGTCGGTGATGAGCAGCTCGGTGATGCGTACGTTCTTGGTCTCGCCGTTGCGCTGCATCCAGGCGACGTTCTGGCCCTTCTTCAGGGTGCCCTGGTGGATGCGGACCAGCGCGAGGCGGCCGAGGAACGGGGAGGCGTCGAGGTTGGTGACGTGGGCCTGCAGCGGCGCGCCGGCCTCGTAGGTCGGGGCCGGGATGGTCTCCAGGATGGTGGAGAAGAGCGGCTCGAGGTCCTTGGAGTCGGGCAGCTCACCGTTGGCCGGCTGCTCCAGCGAGGCGACACCGGCCTTGCCGGAGGCGTAGATCACCGGGAAGTCGAGTGCGTCCTGGCTGTGGGAGTCGTCGAGCAGATCCATGAAGAGCTCGTACGTCTCGTCGACGACCTCCTCGATGCGGGCGTCGGGGCGGTCGACCTTGTTGACCACCAGCACGACCGGCATGTCGGCGTTGAGCGCCTTGCGCAGCACGAACCGGGTCTGCGGGAGCGGGCCCTCGGAGGCGTCCACCAGCAGCACGATGCCGTCGACCATCGACAGGCCGCGCTCGACCTCGCCACCGAAGTCGGCGTGGCCGGGGGTGTCGATGATGTTGATCGTCATCCCCTCGGGCGCGCTCGGCCCGGTGTAGTGGATGGCGGTGTTCTTCGCGAGGATGGTGATGCCCTTCTCGCGCTCCAGGTCGCCGGAGTCCATGACGCGGTCCTCGACCGACTCCATGGCGTGCTCGGAGAAGGCACCGGCCTGCTTCAGCATGGCGTCGACCAGCGTGGTCTTGCCGTGGTCGACGTGCGCAACGATGGCGACGTTGCGGAGATTGGCCTTGAGGGTCTCGGACATGTGCGAAGCGGCTCGATTTCTGGCGCGGGACGGGACGACTGATCTTATCCGCCGCGACCTCCTTGACCCGCATCCGGAGATGACGGTTGGCTGAACCCATGACCTCTCGGAAACACGTCTGCCACATCGTTCCCCCCTACCTGATGCAGCGGCTCGATCCCGGTCGCCTCGACCAGGACCAAGGTTTCCGTGCCGCTCGGTCGGAGCACCTGACCAGGGTGCTCACCCAGCGCCCTGCCCCCGAGGCGGGCAGCACCGCCGCCGAGGCGGGCGACTGGACCGTCTACACCGCCGGCAACGGCACCGACCTCCCCGGCGAGAAGGTCCGCGCCGCGGGGGAGCCGGAGTCGGGCGACGAGACCGTCGACGAGGCCGCGGCCGGCATCACCGGCTCGCTCGCACTCTTCGAGGAGGTCTACGGCCGCGACTCCTACGACGGTCAGGGCATCGAGGTCGTGATGACCGTCCACTACGACCGCAACTACGCCAACGCCTTCTGGGACGGCACCCAGCTGGTCTTCGGCGACGGTGACGGCGAGGTCTTCCAGCGCTTCACCAAGGCCGTCGACGTGATCGGCCACGAGCTCTCCCATGCGGTCACCGAGCACACCGCCGGGCTCGTCTACCAGGGTCAGCCCGGCGCGCTCAACGAGCACATCTCCGACGTCTACGGCTCCTGCATCAAGCAGCGCCTTCTCGGCCAGAGCGCCGACGAGGCCGACTGGATCATCGGCGCCGGCCTCTTCACCGAGTCGGTCCAGGGCGTCGGGCTGCGCCACATGCTCGAGCCCGGGACCGCCTACGACGACCCCAACCTGGGCAAGGACCCGCAGCCGGCCCACATGGACGACATCTACGAAGGTCCCGACGACAACGGCGGCGTCCACATCAACTCCGGCATCCCCAACCGCGCCTTCGCCCTCGCCGCCAAGGCGATCGGCGGCAACTCCTGGGACGGCGCCGGCAAGATCTGGTACGCCGCGCTGACCAACGGCGCGGTCACCACCGACACCGACTTCGCCGGGTTCGCGGCGGCCACCATCGCCGAGGCCGGCGAGCACGTCGACGCGGTCACCACGGCCTGGTCCGAGGTCGGCGTCACCCCGGCCTCCGGTGCGCCTGGAGCGCCCGGGCCCGACGGTGAGTCGCCGACCGTGGTGAGGGTGCGCCGCAGCGGCGGGTTCCTGGGACGTACGTCGGAAGGGTCCGTCGAGCTCGCGCCCGGCGACTCGCAGGCGGCCACGGTGCGTGACCTGCTGGCCAACGCGGGCCCGTCGAAGCCGAAGGGCGCCGACCGCTACATCTACGAGTTCGAGGTGGACGGGCAGCGGACGGTCGTGCACGAGGGCGACCTGAGCCCCGAGCTGCGCGAGCTCGCGAACCGGATGCTCGAGCAGTAGCAGACCGCCGCTGGTCGAGCCGCCGGAGCCGCTAGGCGGAGGCGTGTCGAGACCAACACAGTCCTATCGAGCGCCGAGAGGATTGTGTTGGTCTCGACACGCTCGCTGGCGCTCGCGGCTCGACCAGCGTCAGCTGAGGGCTAGGTTGAGGGCCGCTTCGACGTGCACGGTGATGGCGTCGAGGATGGGTACGTCGACGTCGCTCGGCCGCACCAGGAGACTGAGCTCGGAGGCACCGAGGATGACGCCGTCGGAGCCGGCGTCCCACAGCTCGTGGACGACCTCGAGGACCCGCTTGCGCGAGCCGGGCACGACGGTCCGGTGGACGAGCTCCTCGTAGATGATCGAGTCGAGGAGCTCCACGTGGAGGGTGTCGGGCAGGTTCACGTCGACGCCGTGGTCGGAGATCCGCTGGGCGAAGAAGTCGTTCTCCACGGTGTAGCGGGTGGCGAGGAAGCCGGCCTTGGTGATGCCGAGCTCCTTGGACTTCTCGGCGAGCACGTCGGCCAGGTGCAGCACCGGCACGTCGACGGCGGCCGCCACCTCGTCGTAGACCTTGTGGAAGGTCGTGGTGCACAGCAGGATGAAGTCGGCACCGCCGGCCACGACGCTGCGCGCAGCAGCGACCAGGATCTCGGCGACCTGGTCCCAGGCCTCCTTCTCCTGCAGCTCCGTCAGCTCGGCCAGGTCGACGGAGGCCAGCACGATCTTGGCGGAGTGAAGACCGCCGAGCCGCTCCTGGACACCCTTGTTGAGTCCCTCGTAGTAAGCGGCTGTGCTTTCCCAGCTCATGCCGCCGATGAGTCCGATCGTCTGCACGTCATCGAGTGTGACACCGTCGGCTGCTGCGTACTGAATCCTCGGCACCCCTCCGAGCCGGACCAGACCAGGTCAGAGGCCGGAAAGCGCGGTCAGCTCTCGCGGTGCACCTTGTGCGGTGCGGCCTGGGCGCGCGGCTTGATGACCAGCTCGTCGATGTTGACGTGAGCCGGGCGGGTGGCCATCCAGACGATCGCGTCGGCGATGTCCTCGGCCACGAGCGGGTCCGCGACGCCCTGGTAGACCTTGTCGGCCGCCGCCTGGTCGCCGCCGAGGCGGACCAGCGAGAACTCCTCGGTGTGGACCATGCCGGGTGCGATCTCCATGATCCGCACCGGCTTGTCGACGATCTCCAGGCGCAGCGCCTCGGTGACCGCGCGGGTGCCGAACTTGGCGGCGTTGTAGCCGGCGCCGCCCTCGTAGGCGCGGCGGCCGGCGATCGAGCCGACGTTGACGACGGCGCCCGCGCCGGAGGCGATCAGGGCCGGGAGCAGCGCCTGGGTCACCCGGGTCAGGCCGATCACGTTGGCCTCGAACATGGCCTGCCACTTCGTCAGGTCGGCCTCGGCCACCTGGTCGACGCCGAACGCGCCGCCGGCGTTGTTGACCAGCAGATCGAGACGGTCTCCGACCGCCTCGGCGAGCGCGGCGACGGAGTCGTCGGAGGTGACGTCGGTCGCGACCGCGGTGCCGCCGATCTCCGCGGCCAGCGCCTCGATCCGGTCGGCCCGGCGGGCGGCCAGGAAGACGTGGTAGCCCTCCTTGGCGAGTCGGCGGGCGGTGGCGGCCCCGATCCCGCTCGAGGCGCCGGTCACGACAGCGTTCTTGGACGACATGGATCCATTCTCTCGTTGTCCGCTCGACATTGGGTACCGGGTCCCACGATCGAAGATGATTCGTGCCGCCGGGAATGATGGCCGACATCCGCTTGTTGAGAGACGGGACCACAGGCGTACACACACAAAGGGGCAGGCATGATCCACCGCGTGGCGATGGTCAGTCTGCACACCTCTCCGCTCGACCAGCCCGGCACCGGCGACGCCGGCGGCATGAACGTCTACGTCCTCGAGCTCTCCCGGCGGCTGGCCACCCAGGGCATCGCGGTGGACATCTTCACCCGCGCGACCTCCTCGCGCCTGCCGCAGGTCGTCGAGGCGTACGACGGGGTGGCGGTCCACCACGTCCACGCCGGTCCGTTCGAGGGCCTGTCCAAGGGTGATCTTCCCGGGCAGCTGTGCACGTTCGCGCGCGAGGTGCTCCGCGCCGAGGCGTCCAACCCGCCGGGCTACTTCGACGCCGTGCATTCCCACTACTGGCTCTCCGGCCAGGTCGGCGCGCTCTCCCGCGACCGCTGGGGCGTGCCGCTGGTCCACTCCATGCACACCATGGCCAAGGTGAAGAACGAGGCGCTCGCCGAGGGCGACACCCCCGAGCCCGAGGCCCGCGTGATCGGCGAGGAGCAGGTCGTCGAGGCGGCCGACATGCTGATCGCCAACACCGACCTCGAGGCCAAGCAGCTGATCAACATGTACGACGCGGAGCCCGGTCGCGTCGCCGTCGTGCATCCCGGGGTCGATCTGCGGGTCTTCCGTCCGCGCGGGCGGGCCGCCGCGCGGGCCGCGCTCGGACTGCCGGCCCGCGCCCACGTGCTCCTCTTCGCCGGCCGGATCCAGCCGCTCAAGGCTCCTGACGTACTCCTGCGGGCGGCCGCCGTCATGCTCGCCCGCGACCCGTCGCTGCGCCGGTCGTTGGTGGTGCCGATCGTCGGTGGCCCCTCCGGCTCCGGCCTGGAGCACCCGACCGGGCTCGCCGACCTCGCGCACGAGCTGGGGATCTCCGACGTGGTCCGGTTCGTCCCGCCGGTGCGCCAGGACGAGCTCGCGCTCTGGTACTCCGCTGCCTCCGTCGTCGCCGTCCCCTCCTACAACGAGTCCTTCGGCCTGGTCGCCGTCGAGGCGCAGGCCTGTGGCACCCCGGTCGTCGCGGCCGCGGTCGGCGGCCTGACCACCGCGGTGCGCCACGGCCGCAGCGGGCTCCTGGTCGACGGGCACGACCCGGCCCAGTGGGCCGACGCGCTCACCAACGCCGTCGCCTCCCACCCGCGCTGGTCCGCGCTGGCCGAAGGCGCCCGCGAACACGCCCAGGACTTCTCCTGGGATCTCACCGCACGCAATACGCTCGAGGTCTATGAGGAGGCCAAGATGCTGATGCGTGAGGAGCTGACGGCATGAGTGATGTCGATTCGCGGGCCGATCAGGACGAGGTCGTACGCGGCTGGCTGAAGTCCAACGACCTGACCTGGGACGAGGCGTCACTGCCGTCGGGCGACCTGGCGTTCTCGTTCTCGCTCCCGGGGGAGCGCAAGCTGCAGACGCCGGTCCGCCTCGACCTCGGGCAGCACGCGTTGGGTGTGCACGCCTTCGTCTGCCGCCGCCCCGACGAGAACTTCGAGACCGTCTACCGCTGGCTGCTCGAGCGCAACCTGCGGCTCTACGGCGTGGCCTTCGGGCTCGACCGGCTCGGCGACATCTATCTCGACGGCCGGCTGCCGCTGGCGATGGTCACGCCTGACGAGCTCGATCGCCTGCTCGGCTCGGTCCTGACGTACGCGGACGAGTCCTTCAACACCATCCTCGAGCTCGGCTTCGCCTCCTCGATCCGCAAGGAGTGGGAGTGGCGCAAGCTGCGCGGTGAGTCGACGGCGAACCTCGAGGCGTTTCGCGGTTGGCTCGAGAGGGAAGACGAGCCGAAGGGCTAGCGCGGCTGGCGACGGGTGATCAGCACACCCGCGATGCACATCGCGCCACCGACGAAGGCGAGCGCGGGCGGCACCTCGCCGAGCACCAGCCACGCCATCAGCGCGGTGATGAACGGCACCAGGAACGTCGACTGCGCGAACTTGCCGGCATCGGAGTGGGAGAGCGCGTAGGCCCAGGTCACGAAGGCCAGGGCGCTCGGGAAGAGGCCGAGGTAGACGATCCAGCCGAGGTTGGCGACGCTGATGTCGGGGATCGTGGCGACCAGCTCGCCCGACCAGGGCAGGCAGACGACGAGGCCGGCGACGGCGTACCAGAACGTCAGCAGCAGCGCGCTCATCGTCGGCAGCAGCTTCTTCTGGGAGAGCACTCCGACAGCGAAGGTCAGCGCCGCGACCAGGGAGAGGACGACGCCGATCCAGTCGCCGGTGTCGCCGTTGGCCGAGGCGCGCCCGATCAGCACGACGCCCGCGAACCCGACGCCGGTGCCGATCAGGATCCAGCGGTGGATCCGCTCCTTGAGGACCAGCCCGGCCAAGAGCGCGACCACGATCGGTCCGACCTGGATGATCAGGGCGGCGGTGGCGGCGTCGATACGCCGCTCCGACTCGTTGAGCGCAAGGTTGTAGATGCCCAGCCACGATGCGCCGCCGAGCGCGATCAACGGCCACTCCTTCTTGGTCGGCAGCCGGAACCCGCCCTTCAGCGCGAGGTACGCACCGAGTGCCGCGACCATCACGATCAGCCGGCCCAGCGACAGGCTCCCCGGAGGGACGGTGTCGCCCAGGTAGCGGATCCCGACGAACGCCGACGCCCACAGCACCAGCGTGACCCCACAGGCGACGAGTGGCTTCCAGAGCGGCGTGGTCGTGGTGGGGGTGGGGTCGATGGTCGTCGTCACAGTAAAAGGCTAGGGACCAGTACGCGATCGGGCGAGCGGATAACGGTCAACCATGTTGGACATCCCGCCATCTCGCCCCCGCCGAATCTGTAGTTCTGTCGCGCGAGTCGGTAGTTGTGGGCGACGAAAGTCTACTTTCGTCGCCCACAACTACCGACTCGGCCTCGAGGCTCAGGAACCACCGCGGAAGGTGCGGCGGTACGCGGTGGGGGTGATGCCGAGGGCGCCCTGGAAGTGGAGGCGGAGGGACTGAGCAGTGTTGAAGCCGCAGCGGGCGGCCACCTGCTCCATGCTCAGGTCGGTGGTCTCGAGGAGGGTGCGGGCGAGCTCGATGCGCTGGCGCTGCAGCCAACGGCCGGGGGAGTCGCCGGTCTCGTCGCGGAACCGGCGGGTGAAGGTACGCACCGACATCGAGACCTGGGCCGCCATCGCCTCCAGGGTGAGAGGCTGGTCGAGATGGGCGAGGGCCCACGCGGTCGCCGCCGAGATGCCGGCGTCGCCCGGGGCAGGTGCCTGGTGCCGGATGAACTGGGCCTGGCCGCCGTCGCGGTGGGGCGGGACGACCGTCACCCGGGCGACGCGGTTGGCGACCGCGGCGCCGTGGTCGCGGCGTACGACATGCAGGCAGAGGTCCACGCCGGAGGCCACGCCGGCGGAGGTGAGGATGTCGCCGTCGTCGACGAAGAGTACGTCCGGGTCCAGCCTGACCTGCGGAAACAGCGTCCGGAAGTCGTCGGTGTGCGCCCAGTGGGTGGTCGCCGGACGGCCGTCGAGGAGGCCGGCGGCAGCGAGGGCGAAGGCGCCGGTGCAGATCGACATGATCCGGGTGCCGGGCCGGATCATGTCGAGCGCCTCCTTGAGCGGCGCCGTCAGCACACCGTCGGAGACCGTCGGGTAGTCGCGGCCGAACTTCGGGATCACCACGGTGTCGGCCTTCGCGAGCGCCTCGGGCCCGTGCGGCGCGAGGACGACCACGTCGGAGTCCGACTGCACCGGTCCGGGGCCGCCGGTGGTGCAGGTGACGACCTCGTAGAGCAGCCGGTCCTGGCTGTCGCGGGCCTTGCCGAAGATCCGGTGCGGGATGCCGATCTCGAACGGGATGAACCCGTCCTGGATCAGCACCGCGACCCGGTGCGGAGAAGGAACCCGTACGTCACCCATGGCTGGATCTTATCGATAGATGTCAATCAGGCCACTGTCCGTCCGGGCGAGCAACGGGAAGGATGCGTCTCATGACCCTTCGACAGGCTCAGGACACCGCCCAGACGACGACCCCGCCGCCTGCCGGCCGCACCTCCGCCCGCCGACCCCGCATCCACCCCGCCTGGTGGGTGGCCGGCATCGCCTTCGTGACCATCGTCGGAGCCGCCGCGTTCACCGCGGCACCGGGCCTGCTGGTCGGCCCGCTGCACGAGGAGTTCGGCTGGTCGCGCGGCACGATCGGGGCTGGGATCACGCTGCAGCTCGCGCTCTACGGCCTGACCGCCCCGTTCGCGGCCGCCCTGATGGACCGCTTCGGCATCCGGCCGGTGGTGGCCGTCGCGCTCACCATGATCACCCTCGGCTCGCTCGGCACCGTCTGGATGAGCCAGTCGTGGCAGTTCGTCCTCGGCTGGGGCGTCCTCGTCGGCGGCGGCAGCGGCTGCATGGCACTCGCTTTCGGCGCCACGATCACCACCCGCTGGTTCGACAAGCGCCAGGGCCTGGTCAGCGGCCTGCTGACCGCCGGCGGCGCCTCGGGACAGCTGATCTTCCTGCCGGTGCTGGCGATCCTGATCGGGGAGTTCGGCTGGCGGGCCGCCTCGGTGACGATCGCACTGGTCGCCGCCGCGGTGATCCCGTTCGTGCTGCTGCTCCTTCGCGACTACCCGGCCGACGTCGGTCTCGCGCCCTACGGCTCCTCCCAGATCGTGCCGCGTCCCGCGCCCGCGACCGGCGCCGCGCTACGGACCGTGCGGGTGCTCGGGATGGCGATGCGTACGAAGGCGTTCTGGCTCCTCGCCGGTGCCTTCGCGATCTGCGGCATCACCACGAACGGGCTGATCAGGACCCACTTCGTGCCCGCCGCGCACGACCATGGGATGGCCACGGTCGCGGCCGCGTCGCTGCTCGCCGTGATCGGCATCTTCGACGTCGCCGGCACGATCTTCTCCGGCTGGCTCACCGACCGCTTCAACCCGGTCGTGCTGCTCGGCGTCTACTACTCGCTGCGCGGGATCTCGCTGATCTTCCTGCCGATGCTGCTGGCGCCCGAGGTGCACATCCCGATGGTGTTCTTCATCGTCTTCTACGGCCTCGACTGGGTTGCCACCGTGCCGCCCACGCTCGCGCTGTGCCGCGAGGTCTGGCCCGAGGACGCCCCGATCGTCTTCGGCTGGGTCCTCGCCTCCCACCAGGTCGGCGCGGGTCTGGTCGCGTGGGTCGGTGGCGTCGTACGCGACACCACCGGCTCCTACGACCTGGTCTGGTACGCCGCCGGCGCCCTGTGCGCGGCTGCCGCGCTGATGTCGCTGGTGATGCCGCGAGGCGCGTTGGATGCTGACCGAGGTAACTCGGTGGAGGCTCACTGACTTCGTGGAACTCCACGAAGGAAGCGCCCGCTCACCGAGATAACTCGGTCAGCGGGCGCAGGCGCACCTCAGAGGTCGAGCTTGTAGCCCAGCCCCCGCACGGTGACCAGGAACTTCGGCTCGGACGGGTCCGGCTCGAGCTTGGCCCGCAGGCGCTTGACGTGTACGTCGAGGGTCTTGGTGTCGCCGACGTAGTCGGAGCCCCAGACGCGGTCGATGAGCTGGCCGCGGGTCAGGACCCGGCCGGGGTTGCGCAGGAACATCTCGAGGAGCTCGAACTCCTTGAGGGGCAGGCGCTGCTCGTTGCCGTCGACGGTGACGACGTGGCGCTCCACGTCCATCCGGACCGGCCCGGCCTCCAACGTCGCGGGCGCGGCGTCGGGCTCGGTGCCGCGGCGGAGAACGGCGCGGATGCGGGCAACGAGCTCGCGCGGGGAGTAGGGCTTGGTGACGTAGTCGTCGGCACCGAGCTCGAGACCGACGACCTTGTCGACCTCGTCGTCCTTGGCGGTCACCATGATGACCGGGACGGACGAGGTGGCCCGGATCTGCCGGCACACCTCGGTGCCGGAGAGACCGGGAAGCATCAGGTCGAGCAGCACGATGTCTGCCCCGTTGCGGTCGAACTCCTTCAGAGCGTCGGTGCCGTCCTCGGCGACGGCGACCTCGAAGCCCTCCTTGCGGAGCATGTAGGACAGCGCCTCGCTGTAGCTGGCTTCATCTTCGACGACGAGTACCCGGGTCACGGGCGTTCCTCCTTGCTTGTGCCGGACTGCCCGGCAGTTGGTAGGTGCTGGGGCAGCGTGAGGGTGAAGGTGGAACCCTGACCCTCCTGCGACCAGACCTTGACCTCGCCACCATGCGTGGCGGCGACGTGCTTGACGATCGACAGGCCGAGCCCGGTGCCGCCGGTGGAGCGGTGGCGGGCGGGGTCGACCCGGTAGAAGCGCTCGAAGATCCGGTCGATCTCCGTGGACGGGATGCCGATGCCCTGGTCCACGACGGAGATCTCGACCGAGCCGTCGGTCGCGCGCGTGGAGACGGTCACGGTCGAGCCCGGGTCGGAGTAGGCGACCGCGTTGGAGACCAGGTTGGTCACCGCCGTCGAGACCTGCTCCTCGTTGCCGAAGACGTGCAGCCCGGCGGTGCCGGCGCTGACCACGTTGATGCTCTTGGCGTCGGCATCGACGGTCGAGCTGTCGATGGCGGACGCGATGACCTTGTCGACGTCGACCGCGACCGGGGCCTCCAGCGGCTCGTCGCCCTGGAGGCGGGAGAGCTCGATGATCTGCTGGACGAGCTCGGTCAGACGCTCGGACTCGGTGATCATCCGGTTGGAGAAGCGGCGTACGGCCTCGGGGTCGTCGGAGGCCTCGGTGACCGCGTCGGCGAGCACCCGGATCGCGCCGACCGGTGTCTTGAGCTCGTGGCTGACGTTGGCGACGAAGTCGCGGCGTACGGCCTCGACGCGGCGCTCGCGGGTGCGGTCCTCGACCAGGGCGAGGGTGAGGTGGGTGCCGAGCGGGGCGACCCGGGCGGTGACGTGGCGGGAGGCCCCGTTGGCGCGCGAGATCACCAGCTCGGTCTCGCGGATCTGGCCATCACGGCGCACGCCGTGGACGAGGTCGGAGAGCTCGGGGGAGACCAGCGAGGTGCCACGCACCAGCCCCAGGGCGTACGCCGGGGCGCTGGCCTTGAGGACCGTGTCGTCCTCGTCCACGACGACCGCGCTGCTGCGCAGGACCGAGAGGACGGCGGCCACCTCGGAGGGAACCTTCGGTGGCTCCACCTCCGGGATCCGCTGCCGCGAACGCTCGCTCATCGCCCACGCAAGCACCGCCGCTCCGGCGACGACAGCGCCGAGGAGCGCAGCAAGAAAGGCCTGCGTCGTCGAGTCCACACGATCAGGGTAATCCCATCAAACACCCTTTCTTCACCACTGGACGCCTCCGCGCCGAACGTTCACCATCGGTTCACTCGCGATGAAGATCAGTACATGTCGGGTGTCTAGGATCGGGACATGCGTGCTGCTTTCCATGACGACCTCGATGCCATCTTCACCGATCTCACCAATGTCTGTGAGCTGGTATCGGTGGCCGTACGCGACGCCACCATCGCTCTGCTCGAGGCCCGCAACGACCTCGCCGAGCAGGTGATCGACAAGGATGTCGAGATCGACGACGCCCGCGAGCGCATCGAGGAGAACGCCCTCGAGCTGCTCGGTCTGCAGTCCCCGGTGGCCGGCGACCTCCGCGTCGTCGTCGCCGCGTTGCGGATGATCTCCGACCTCGAGCGGATGGGCGACCTCTCCGTCCACATCGCCAAGATCGCCCGGCTGCGTACGCCGAACAAGGCTGTTCCCGAGATCGCCGAGCCGACCATCCAGAGGATGGCGGAGGTGGCCGAGCAGATGGTCGGGCGCACCTGCCAGATCCTCCGTGACCGCGATGTCTCCGCGGCTCAGGACCTGGTCGCCGACGACGACGAGATGGACCAGCTGCGACGCAAGTCGTTCGCCGAGCTGCTGGGCCAGGAGTGGACCGCCGGCGTCGAGCCGGCCGTCGACGTGGCTCTCCTGGGTCGCTACTACGAGCGCATCGCCGACCACGCCGTCACCGTGGCCAACCGGGTCGTCTTCGTGGTGACCGGGGAGACCCCGGCCGACTCCTGAGCCGCCGAGTCGGCTCCTTCTGACGCAAAAACCCGCCGAGTCGGCCCGTCAAGACGAGCCGACTCGGCGGGATTGCTGCTTACTGCTTGCCCTGGTTGGCGACAGCCTCAGCCGCGGCGGCCGCGGCCTCGGGGTCGAGGTAGGTGCCACCGGTGACGACCGGCTTCAGCGACTCGTCGAGCTCGTAGACCAGCGGCTGGGCCGTGGGGATGTTGAGCTTGGCGATGTCGGTGTCGGAGATGTTGTCGAGGTGCTTGACCAGCGCACGCAGGCTGTTGCCGTGGGCGGTGACCAGGACGGTCTTGCCGGCCTGGAGGTCCGGCACGATCGCCGACTCCCAGTAGGGGATCATCCGGGCGACGACGTCCTTGAGGCACTCGGTCGCCGGCACCTCGATGTCGGCGTAGCGAGCGTCGCCGGCCTGGGAGAACTCGGAGTCGGCCTCGATCGGCGGCGGCGGGACGTCGTAGGAACGACGCCACAGCTGGAACTGCTCCTCGCCGAACTTCTTCAGCGTCTCGGACTTGTTCTTGCCCTGCAGCGCGCCGTAGTGGCGCTCGTTGAGACGCCAGTCGCGGCGCACCGGGATCCAGTGACGCTCAGCGGTGTCGAGAGCGATGTTGGCGGTGTTGATCGCACGACGCAGCAGGCTGGTGTGGACCAGGTCGGGAAGGATTCCCGCCTCGGCCAGCAGCCGGCCGCCGTTGACGGCCTCGGCCCGGCCCTTGTCGGTCAGGTCGACGTCGACCCAGCCGGTGGAGAGGTTGAGCGCGTTCCACTCGCTCTCGCCGTGACGCAGAAGGACGAGCTTGTAGGTCATCAGTGAGCTTCCTCGGCGCCGGGGAGGGCGGCCGGCGGGAACTCGCACGAGTAGGGGTCCTCGGAGATGGTGCCCGTGGACTCGCCGTGCGCCTCGGTCTCGCCCTCGGCGGCGGACTCTGTCTCCGTGGCGTGCTCGCCCTCGGTGGCGTGCTCCTCCTCGGTCGCGTGCTCGTCCTCGGTCGCGGTCTCGGCCGGCAGGGTCGAGGCCTCCTCACCGGTGGCAGCAGCACCCTCGGACGCCTGGTCCTCGGCGTTCTTGCCCTTCTTCGCGGGCTTGGTGGCGGCCTCGTCGTCGGCGGCGACGACCTCGGCGTACGGACCGCACTGGGTCACGACCGGGACCGAGATGGTCCGCTCGTCACCGTCGGAGAAGGTGAAGGTCATCGGGATGCTGTCGCCGGGCTTGAAGTCGCCGGTGACCGCGATGCCGCCGGTGGCGGGGTCGGCCAGGTTGATGATGCCCGCGGTGGGCAGCTCGATCGGGGTGAACGACTCGGGCGTGACCGTCTTGCTGGCCTCGGGGCCCGTGGCGATCGAGGTGACCGACGGCAGCGCCTCGCCGGCGACGGCCGGGTTGATCGCCGGGTCGAGCGAGAAGGTGCCGACCAGGACGCCGGAGCCTTCCTGTGCGGTCACGATGCGAGCTGCGTTGATCCGGATGGCACCGTCGAGCGTCGAGCCGCCGTGGGTGATCTCGTTGGGCCGGTCGGTCGCGTAGTCGAAGCTGCTGCAGGCGGTGAGTGCGGGCAGGGCGAGGGCCACGAGGGCGCCCGTCACCGCGAGCCGCTTCTGCATAACCTTGGTCGTCACGCGCGACACTCTAGCCGCCCGATCCCCTGATCTCGGAAAAGGGTCACGCACGCAGTCCGACAGCGCTCGCGACGTACAGCATCCCGCCGACCACGAGCGCGATGTAGACGAGCGTGACGAGGAGGAGCTTCCCGGCGCCGAGCTTCAGCCCGGCCTTGAGCGGCAGGTACGTCCAGCCGTCCTGGTTGTCGGCGACCAGGCCCCATAGCGCGGTCAGGAAGTGCACCCCGACACCGAGCGCCGCGGCGAGCGCGACCATCGCCCAGTGGGGAGGGCCGCCGGCGGACTCGCCGGCCCAGCCGGCGTACGAGATGTATCCGGGGTAGCAGGCGAAGGCGGCCGCCCACAGGACCCAGGAGAAGAGGCCCTTGCGCAGCAGTACGTTGGCGAGCATCCCGATCACCAGGGAACCCAGGTAGAACAGGCCCGCGACGGTGCCCGAGGTGACCGAGAGCGGAATGACCAGGAGTACGCCGCAGCACAGCGCGAACCAGACGCCGCCGGCCTCGAGGCGGCCGTCGGAGATCGGCTTGCCCTCGCGCTCGTGACGACGGTCGACGGCCTGGTCGACGAGGTCGTTGTGCCACCCGAGGACAGCCTGGCCGACGAGCACGGTGACCGCGATCAGCGTGACCTCACGGGTCGTCAGCCCGGCGAGGACCGCGGCGACCGAGAGGCCGATGGCGGTCAGCACCGCCTGACGGGGGTGGGCGGAGCGGACGAGGAGGAACGGGGCCCAGTTGCCGATCCTGTCCATGACGCTCTGGCGGCCCGCCGGGGCGTCAGGAACGGCAGACGCGCTGGGCTGCGTCTCTTGCTGGTCCTGATCCTGGGCAGGCGGCGACACGGTGAAGATGGTCTTGGGGGCGCTCTGCGATGCATTCGCCATGGCGGCAGTATCGGGCACTGCGCCGACACGCGCAGGACAACAGGCTGGCTACGACGAGATTTCGGCCCCGTTTCGAAATCAGCCATGCTGCCACTCTTCACCGGCCTGCGCGCGCGGAACCACACAACTTGTCGATCTGTCAACCCCAGATTAATGCCCTGACCTGCAGAAACGCGGAATCCGAATTCTAAGATCCGTGGTAGACTTATGGTCCTAGGAAGGGGTACCTAAAAATATGACTTTCACCGTCGGCGAGACCGTCGTATACCCGAACCATGGCGCGGCCGTCATCGAAGACATCGAGATGCGCACCATCAAGGGCGAGGAGCGGCAGTATCTGGTCCTCCGCATCATCGCTCAGCAGGACCTCGTAGTGCGTGTTCCGGCCAACAACCTCGAGCTCGTCGGAGTTCGAGACGTCGTAGACAAGGACGGGCTTGATCGAGTCTTCGAGGTGCTTCGTGCGGAGCACGTCGAAGAGCCGACCAACTGGTCGCGTCGTTACAAGGCAAACCTGGAGAAGCTGCACAGCGGCGACGTCATGAAGGTCGCGGAGGTCGTGCGTGACCTGTGGCGTCGTGAGCGTGACCGTGGCCTCTCCGCCGGGGAGAAGCGCATGCTTGCGAAGGCACGCCAGATCCTCGTCTCGGAGCTCGCGCTGTGCGAGCACACCAACGAAGACAAGGCTGAAGTCCTCCTCGACGAGGTGCTGGCCAGCTGACGCTGGTTTCGGTCTGCGTTACAGGCTCCGGGTGATCCCGGGGCCTGTTTCGCGTTCTGGGGTGGCTACGGTGGCTCCCATGGAGGACCCCTACGCCGACTACGACGAGATCGACGAGACCGCCGAGGTTCCGCCGGCACTCGGCGCCGTCGCCGACGACGAGCGCGGCTCGCTGCCGTTCGCGCTGATCCACGGTGAGGCGCTGGTCGCCGCGGCCACCTGGTCCCTCGGTGAGTCCGGGGTGACCCCCGTCGACTTCACCACGTCCTGGGAGGGGATCGTGGCGGCCGAGGAGCCCCTGGTCCTGCACGACTCGCTGTGCCCGATGACCCCGCCGGCCTTCATCGCCCACTGCGTCAGGACCGCGGTCGCCCGCGGGGCGGTCGTCGTCGGCGTACGCCCGGTCACGGACACGGTCAAGAAGCTCACCGCCCAGGACGGAGTGCCGGTGCTCGGCGAGACCGTCGACCGTTCCGGGCTCGTCTCGGTCGCCTCGCCGATCGTCCTCCCGCCCGCCGTGGTCGACTCGCTCGACGCCTGGCCCTCCGGCGACTTCGCCCGGATCGCGGGTGACCTGGCGCGCCGGTTCCCGGTCGTCTCGGTCGAGGCGCCGCCGGTCGGCCGCCGGGTGACGTCGCAGGACGACGTACGTCTGCTCGAGGCGCTGTCGCGCAGCTGACCCGTCAGCCGAGCAGCGCCGAAGCCGCCCGCAGGTCGTCGGCGAAGGTCACCTTGAGGTTCAGCGGCGAGCTGGGCACGGCGACGATGCGTACGTCGGAGGCATAGCGTTCCAGCGTCGCGCCGGTGTCGGTGCCGTCGAAGCCGTCGGCCGCGGCCTGGGCATAGGCCGCGAGGAGCTCGGCGGCCCGGAACGCCTGCGGTGTCTGTACGCCGACGAGAGCACCACCCACCGGCTGGAGGTCGCGCGCCGAGAGGTGGGTGAGCGGCGCGGCCGGGATGGCGCCCCCGTGCTCGCGGGCGACGCCGATGACCGCGGTGTAGAGCTCGGGCGCGGCCAGCGGCCGGGCGGTGTCGTGGATCGCGACCACGTCGACCTCGCCGGCCTCGATGTCGGCGCGGAGCACCCCGAGCGCGGCCTGCTCGGAGGCGTGCCGGGTGGCCCCGCCGGTGACCATCGCGACCTCGCGCTCGCCCAGCAGGGGCTGTGCCACGGCCGCGACCGCCTCCTCGTCGCCGCTGCGTACGACCAGGACGAGGCGGTGGACGTCGGGCACCTCGAGGGCGGTCCGGAGCGAGAGGCCTAGAGCTGAGGAGGCCGGGTCCTCGGACCCGTCGAGCGGGAGCAGCACCTTGTTGGTGGCGGCTCCGACACGGGTGCCGGATCCGGCGGCCAGGAGTACGAGAGCAGCGGGCACCCCTGGAGGCTATCTGTTCGCCGGAGGCGACGGCCGAGCGGCCGGGCGCGGGTGTTTACGCACCCGTAACACAGCGAAACAGGAGCCGACCACGACGCCCCCTAGCGTTCAAATCCACCGAAGGGAGGACCCGACGAATGTCGACGAAGCGGCTCGGGCCGGCGACGTCATGAGTGCAGCGACGCAGCGGGACGACCACCGAGAGTGGCAGCCCGTCTGCCCGGTCGACGCGCTCGAGGTGAAGCGCGGCGCCACGGCACTGGTCCACGGGCAGGCCCTCGCGATCTTCCGGATGCCCGAGGACGTCGTCTACGCGCTCGGCAACCACGACCCGTTCGCGAAGGCGTCGGTGATCGCCAAGGGCATCGTCGGGGTCCGCGACGGGGTGCCGTTCGTGGCCTCGCCCGCGCACCGCCACGGGTTCGACCTGCGTACCGGGCAGTGCCTGGACGACCCGCACGTGTCCATCCCCGCCTACGAGGTGCGGGTCGTCGACGGGATCATCCACGTCGGGCACCGCAAGCTGCTCTGAGCCCTGTCTGGGAGACTGCGGAGCGTGCAGCTTCCTCTGGTCGGCATCGGCACCGACGTACACAGCCTTGCCGACGGTGTCCCGATGCATGTCGCCGGCCTCGCCTTCCCTGACGAGAAGCAGGGTCTCGCCGGGCACTCCGACGGCGACGTGGCCGCCCACGCGTGCTGCGACGCGCTCTTCTCCGCCGCCGGGCTCGGCGACCTCGGATCGAACTTCGGCACCTCCGAGCCCGAGTGGGCCGGGGCCGCTGGAGTGGTGCTGCTGGCCGAGGCCGCACGCCGGGTCCGCGAGGCCGGTTTCGAGATCGGGAACGTCGCGGTCCAGGTGATCGGCAACCGGCCCAAGATCGGTCCGCGGCGCGACGAGGCCAACCAGACGCTGTCCGCGGCTGCCGGTGCGCCGGTCACGGTGACCGCCACGACCTCTGACGGTCTCGGGCTCACCGGGCGAGGTGAAGGTGTCGCCGCCATCGCGACCGCTCTCGTCGTGCGTCGCGAATCCTGAACTCACCGGCTACGTCCCTAGACTTGGGGCATGGCACTCAGGCTCTACGACTCGGCGACCCGTGAAGTACGTGACTTCACCCCCTTGCAGCCCGGCAAGGCGTCGCTCTACGTCTGTGGTCTGACCGTGCAGAGCGAGCCGCACGTGGGGCACGTGCGGAGCGGAGTGAACTTCGACGTGCTGCAGCGCTGGCTGCGCGCGTCCGGCTACGAGACCACGTTCATCCGCAACGTCACCGACATCGACGACAAGATCCTGGCGAAGTCGGCCGACCAGGGACGCCCCTGGTACAACCTGGCCTACGACATGCACCGCGAGCTCGACGCCGCCTACGCCTCGCTCAACGTCGCCCGGCCGACCTACGAGCCACTGGCCACCGGCCACATCCCCGAGATCATCGCGCTGATCGAGGAGCTGATCGCGAAGGGCCACGCCTACGCCGCGGAGGACGGCTCGGCCGACGTGTACTTCGACGTGCGCTCCTGGCCCGCCTACG
The DNA here is from genome assembly GCF_011045035.1 of Nocardioides turkmenicus. Taxonomy (GTDB): domain Bacteria; phylum Actinomycetota; class Actinomycetes; order Propionibacteriales; family Nocardioidaceae; genus Nocardioides; species Nocardioides turkmenicus. The sequence continues at coordinate 73,761 of NZ_JAALAA010000009.1, read as the reverse complement.
GCGAGCTGTCGGGGCAGAAGGTCGACGACATGGAGGCCGCCGCCGACGCCGACCCGCGGGGCAAGCGCGACCCGCGCGACTTCGCGCTGTGGAAGGGGCGGAAGGTCTCCGAGCCGGAGACCGCCTCCTGGCCCTCGCCCTGGGGCCTGGGACGTCCCGGGTGGCACATCGAGTGCTCGGCGATGGCCGGCAAATACCTCGGCCCCGCCTTCGACTTCCACGGTGGTGGCCTCGACCTGCGCTTCCCGCACCACGAGAACGAGCAGGCGCAGTCGCGCGCCGCCGGCCGGCCGTTCGCGAGCTACTGGCTCCACAACGCCTGGATCACCACCTCGGGCGAGAAGATGTCGAAGTCGCTGGGCAACTCGCTGGTGATCCCCGAGGTCCTGAAGAAGGTACGCGGCATCGAGCTGCGCTACTACCTGGTCGCGGCCCACTACCGGTCCCACGTCGAGTTCTCCTTCTCCGCCCTGGACGAGGCGGCGTCGGCGTTCCAGCGGATCGAGTCGTTCCTCGAGCGTGCGGGCTCGGCCGAGGCCGGCGAGGTCCCGGACGCGTTCCGCGAGGCGATGGACGACGACCTCGGCACCCCGGGGGCTGTCGCGGTCCTGCACGACACCGTGCGCGAGGGCAACCGCCGGCTCTCCGCCGGGGAGTCCGCGGCCGCCGAGGCGGCCGCCGTCCGCGGGATGCTGGACGTGCTCGGCCTCGACCCCGCCGACCCGGCATGGGGGTCGACGAAGGGCGACGACACGGCGCTGACCGAAGCACTCGACGTACTGGTCCGAGCGGTCCTGGACGAGCGCGCGGAGGCGCGTGCCGCCAAGGACTGGGCCCGGGCAGATTCCCTGCGAGACCGGCTCAAGGACGCCGGGATCGAGATCGAGGACACCCCTGAGGGTCCGAAATGGAGCGTTAACTGATGGCAGGCAACTCCCAGCGTCGCGGCGCGATCGCGAAGGGACGCAAGAAGGGTGCCCAGGTCGGGTCCGGCGGCAACCGCCGCCGCGGGCTCGAGGGCAAGGGCCCGACGCCGAAGGCGAAGGACCGGCCCTACCACAAGGCCCACAAGGCGGCCCAGGTCGCCGAGCAGCGGGCCAACAAGGGTCCGCGCAAGCGGGCCGCCGGTGACGCCGAGTGGATCATCGGACGCAACTCGGTGGTCGAGGCGCTGCGCGAGGACGTACCGGTCAACGGCATCTACGTCGCCGAGGGCGCCGAGCGCGACGGGCGGCTGCGCGAGGCGTTCCTCCTCGCCTCCGAGAAGGGCATCTCGCTGCTCGAGGTGACCAAGGTCGAGCTCGATCGGCTGACCGGTTTCAACGGCCACCAGGGTCTGGCGGCGCGCATCCCCGCCTACGAGTACGCCCACGCCGACGACCTGCTCGACCGCGCCGCCGAGACCGGCGAGAAGCCGCTGATCGTGGCCCTCGACCAGGTCACCGACCCGCGCAACCTCGGCGCCATCGTGCGCTCGGCCGCAGCCTTCGGGGCCCACGGCGTGGTGATCCCGGAGCGGCGCGCGGCCGGCATGACCGCCGCCGCCTGGAAGACCAGCGCCGGCGCCGCGGCCCGGATCCCGGTCGCCCAGACGGTCAACCTGACCCGGCAGCTCAAGGCCTACCAGGACGCCGGCTGCATGGTCGTCGGGCTCGACATGGAGGGCGACATCACGCTGCCCGAGCTGGGCGCTCCCGACGGGCTCGCCGACGGTCCGCTGGTGATCGTCGTCGGTGCCGAGGGTGACGGGCTCTCGCGCCTGGTCCAGGAGACCTGCGACCAGATAGTGTCGATCCCGATGGCCAACTCGGTGGAGTCCCTCAACGCCGGCGTCGCCGCGTCGGTCGTGCTCTACGCCGTCGCGGAGGCGCGCCGCTGACCTCCCGCCGCAGTCTGCTTCGTGGCCTCGCCGTCTGGGCGGGGCTGGGAGTGCTGTGGCTCGTGCTCGCCGTGGCGGTGAGCGCGTGGCTCTTCCTGTCCAGCGAACGCCAGGTGGTCCTGGCCGGTCACGACTCCGTCCTGCGCCCGACGCTGTCGGGGAAGGCGATCATCCACACCGGGCCGGTGCTTCCTGACGTACGTCTGGATGTCGGTGGCCCGGTCGGCGTCGACGTCACTCTCGGCAAGACCGAGCTGAGGTCGATGGACGAGCTCTTCGAGCGCTACGCGGTCCTGGGCTCGGCACCCGACGGGCAGCGTGCCGTCGTGGTGGAGCAGGTCGAGTCGATGCTCGGCGCGGCGGTGCTCCGCGGCGCCGCGGTCTCGTTGGCGATCGTCGCCGGGGGAGTGCTGATGTGGTGGCTGCCCGGCCCCGAACGCCGTGCCGACCTGAGGAGACGTACGGCAGACGCGGTCCGCACCCGGCACGGGCTCACCACCGCGGGCGTCGGTGTGGTCACGGTCGCGGTGCTCGCCGTCGCGATCTGGCAGCCATGGGGCGAGCCCGGAGCGCCCGCGGCCGACAAGGAGGCCGGACCGGTCGCCGGAGACTGGACCCCGCTGGCGGACTTCCTCGGCCCGGAGATCCCCGTGCCCGACGAGCTGAGCGGGGTCGAGGTGCGCGGCGACGCCTACGCGAACCAGACCCGGCGGCTGGTGGCCAGCGCCGTCGACACCTACAACTCCAGCCGCACCTTCTACGAGAAGGTGGTGGAGAAGGTGCCGGACCTGGAGCTGCGGGAGCCGGCGGAGGACGAGACCGTCGCAGCCCTCGTCTCCGACCGCCACGACAACGTCGGCATGGACGCGGTGGTCCGCGCGATCGCCGACGAGGGTGGTGCGACCGGCATCCTCGACGGCGGCGACGACACCTCGACCGGGTCGGACTGGGAGACCTTCTCCCTCGACTCGCTCACCGACGCGAGCGACGGCCTGGACAAGTGGGCGGTCACCGGTAACCACGACCACGGTCCGACGGTCGGAAGCTACCTGGCCAAGAAGGGCTGGACCGTCCTCGACGGCGAGGTCGTCGACGGTCCCGGCGGCTCCACGCTCCTCGGCGTCCCCGACCCGCGCACCAGCGGCCTCGGCAACTGGGTCGACGAGAAGGAGGTCAGCTTCGCCGAGGCCGGTTCGAAGCTGGCCGACATCGCCTGCGACTCGATGGAGGAGGGCAAGCCGGTCGCCACCCTCCTCGTCCACGACCCCTCTCTCGGGCGCGAGACCCTGCGCCGCGGCTGCGCCACCCTCGTCGTCGGAGGCCACCGCCACGTACACCTGGGACCGAGCGCGGTGACCGGCGAGAACGGCAACGTGGGCTGGACCTACACCAACGGCACCACGGGTGGTGCTGCGTACGCCTTCGCGATGGGGAAGATCCGCCGCACCGCCGAGGTCACCCTGATCACCTACGCCGACGGCGAGCCCGTCGGCCTCCAGTCGGTCGAGCTGGAGACCAACGGGGCTCTCACCGCCCACGAGTACGTCCCGCTGGACGCCCCGGCCAGCAGCGAGTGATCCCTAGACCCGCTCGCGCTCCGGCTCGTAGGTCTCCCAGTACGTGGCCCCGGTGATGCCGAGCGCCCGCGGGTCGAAGACCGGGTCGAGGCCCTGCTTCTTCTGTCGCTCGTAGTCCCGCAGCGCCGCGAACGCCGGCTGCTGGAGGACGAGGATCCCGAGGATGTTGATCCACGCCATCAGGCCGACGCCGATGTCACCGAGCGTCCAGGCGTCGCTGGCGGTCGACACGCACCCGTACGCCGAAGCGACCAAGATGACGGCCTGCAGGACCAGCGTGGTGACCCGCCCGATCGAGACGCCGCGCTGCCCGCCGATCCGGACGGTCGCGAAGCGGCCGACGATGAAGCGCAGGTTGGTCTCGGCCATGTAGTAGTAGGCGACCATCGTCGTGAAGCAGAAGAAGGCGAGCGAGATGGCGATGAAGGACGCGCCCACCCCGGGGAACACGGTGTCGAAGGCCGACTGCGTGTAGGCCGGACCGACCTCGGTGCCCGCAGCGAGCACACCACCGTCGGCGATCACGTCGCCGCTCTCGCTGCCGCCCTCGAAGACGCGGTAGGCGCCGGTGGACAGGATCAGGAAACCCGTCGCCGAGCAGACGAACAGGGTGTCGACGTACACGGCGAACGCCTGGACGAGGCCCTGCTTGGCCGGGTGCGAGACCTCAGCGGCCGCTGCGGCGTGCGGGCCGGTGCCCTGGCCGGCCTCGTTGGAGTAGACACCGCGCTTGACGCCCCACATCACGGCCAGGCCGAGTACGGCACCGAACGTTGAGTGGAGACCGAAGGCGCTCGAGACCACGTCGCTGATCACGCCGGGGATCTGGTCCGCGTTCACCACGACGACGACCATGGCGACGAGGACGTACGCGACCGCCATGAACGGCACCACCAGCGTCGCGAAGGAAGCGATGCGCTTGACGCCGCCGACCACGACGAATGCGAAGACGATGACCGTCGCGATCGCGACGACCCAGGCCGGAACACCCCACGCGTTGGTCATGCCGGATGTCATCGAGTTCGCCTGCACACCCGGAAGGAGTACGCCGCACGCGAGCACGGTCACGGCCGCGAAGACGAACCCGTAGACCGTGAAGAACTTGTTGGCACGCGTGTGCGCGAAGGCTCGGCTGAAGTAGTAGGCCGGACCGCCGCGGTACTCACCGGTGAGCGGGTCCCGGGTCTTGTAGACCTGACCGAGCGTGCTCTCCACGAACGAGGTCGAGGCGCCGAGGAACGCCACCGCCCACATCCAGAACATCGCCCCCGGACCGCCGAAGGCGATCGCCGTGGCGACACCCGCGATGTTGCCGGTCCCGACCCGTCCCGCCAGCGACATCGCCAGCGCTTGGAACGAGGAGACCCCGGAGGACGACTTCTCGCCGCGGACGAGGAGCCGGATCATCTCCGGGAAGTGCCGCACCTGGAGGAACCGTGACCGCACGGAGAAGTACACCCCCGCAGCAAGACACAGGTACACGAGCCAGTTGCTCCACACCACGGCGCTGACTGCGCTCAAGAAGTCCGTCATCCTTCTTCCCTTCATCTATCCGTCATTCGGATGAGGGGAACCCTCTCAGATTCTCGTCACTCGCGTGTTTTCGAGGGGTTGCTTCAGGGCTTCGCGGGCAGGGCGACACGCCGGATGCGCGCTCGGGCCGGTGACTGGCTACGATTGTCCCGCCGCTGCGGAGACGTACGGCATGCCGGTGTAGCTCAGTTGGTAGAGCGTTCGCCTTGTAAGCGAAATGTCGCGGGTTCGACTCCTGTCACCGGCTCCATCCACTACGTGCCTCAGCGGAGCTGAGTGACCTCGAAAGTCGTCGGCGGGTCGGCGATGTCGTCCTGGGAGGCGACGAGCTCGAGCTCGCGTCGGCCGGACTTCAGCGTCCGGTCGAGGATGGCGAAGAGGGTGTTCGCGGTGCGGCCGAGGGCGGCCGGGGTGGAGCCGGTCGAGAGCAGGTGGGAGAGGTAGACCGCCGCGGTGACGTCGCCGCCACCGTTGGGGGAGATCGGGAGCAGGGGAGTGGTGACCGACCAGGCGCCCTCGTCGGAGACCGCGACCAGGTCGAGGTGGGTCGGGTCCTTGGTGATCACCGAGGTCACCAGCACGTTCGAGGGGCCGGACTCGCGGACGATGTCGACCGCTGCGAGCACCTCCTGCAGCGTGTCGGTCGACTCGAGGCCGGCGAGGAAGTTGAGCTCGAAGTGGTTGGGCGTGATCACGTCGGCGGCGGGCACGACCTCGTCGCGCATGAACTCCGGGATGCCCTCACGGACGAACATCCCGCGCCCGACGTCGCCCATCACCGGGTCACAGCAGTAGAGGGCCCGCGGGTTGAGCGCCTTCACGCGGCGTACGGAGTCCAGGATGATCGCGCCGACCGCCGGGTCGCCCTGGTAGCCGGACAGCACCGCGGAGACGGTGGAGAGCCCGTCGCGCTCGGAGATCCCCTCGATGACCTCGGCCACCTGGTCGGCAGCCACGACCGGACCGCGCCACTCGCCGTAGCCGGTGTGGTTGGAGAAGTTGACCGTGAGGACCGGCCAGACCTCGTGACCGAGGCGCTGGATCGGGAAGACGGCCGCCGAGTTGCCGACGTAGCCGAACGCCACGTGCGACTGGATGGAGAGGATCTGCATGGGCCCAGTCTCCAACAGTCGGCTCAGGCGGCCTTCTTCTGGGCCTTGTTCGGCGCCTGCTTCTTGGGCGGGTCGTTGAGCAGCCAGGCCGCCAGCGCGCCACCGATGGCGCCGAAGAGGTGGCCCTGCCAGGAGACGCCGGTCTGCCCGGGGAGTACGCCGAGGAGGAGCCCGCCGTAGGCGAGGAACGCGAGGATGCCGATGACGATCTGCACCGCGCTGTGGCTGAACAGCCCGCGCATGATGACGTAGACCAGCCAGCCGAAGATCAGCATCGAGGTGCCGGCGGTGATGCTGCCCGGGGGCGACATCAGCCAGACGCCGACGCCCCCGACCACCCAGATGATGAGGGTGGCGACGATCCCGCGACCGATGCCCGAGGCGAGCACCAGGAAGCCGAGGACGAGCGCGGGCAGGGTGTTGCCGTAGAGGTGGGCCCAGCCGAAGTGGAGCACCGGGGCGAACACGATGCCGAGCAGGCCGGCGTCGGTGCGCGGCTGGATTCCGAGCGTGTCGAGCTGGTGGCCGCTGATGTAGTCGGTGGCCTCGAGCACCCACAGCAGGGCGACGAAGCAGAGCGACCAGATGCCGGCCCGAAGCCAGTTGGCGCGCTGGGGCCGCGTGGGGGAGTCCTGGCTCACGATCGAAATCCTACCTACCGGTCCACAGCGGCGAGCCGCTGCTCGAGGCTCTCGTAGAGGTGGGGGACGGCGGCCGGGTAGGGCCCGGTCTCGTAGAGCACGGTCGCCAGGGCGCGGGCCGGCTCCCCGGTGTGGTCCTCGGCCCAGGTGCCACCGCCGTCGGTGATCCGCCCGCCGTCGAGCGGGAGCACCGCCTCGGGTGCGAGCGCGACCCAACGCCCGTCGTCACCGCGGTCGTCACCGCCGCCGTCTAGCCAGGCGACCGGAACGGCGTACGACTCGCCGTCGGTCATTTCGGCCTCGACCGCGATCCGGCGGCCGATCGGATGGGCTCCCTGCCGGCTCCACAGGACGGTCGTGACCTCGAGCCGGTCCTCCTCCCCGGCTGTGCCGAGGACCAGATGGTCGGCGAAGGTCGACCAGTCGCGTACGTCGGTCGCGGGGTATTCCGGAGGGCCGGTCCGCTCGAGCAGGACCCGGACGCCGACGAGCGCCCCCCAGACGGCCAGCAGGACGACGACGATGGTGCCGGCGATCTTGAGCGGACGCGGCACGGAGAGTGTCGGTTCGGTCGTGTTCTCGCCCACGTGACCCCCGTTCACCGCGCCGATGGACCGCTGCCCAGATCCTAGTCGGGAAGCGACCAGTCGATCGGGGAACCGCCTTGTTCGACCAAGAGGGCGTTGGCGCGGGAGAACGGCCGGGAGCCGAAGAAGCCGCGGCGCGCGGAGAGCGGCGAGGGGTGCACGGACTTGATCGCGGGGACACCGTTGAGCCGGGGCTCGAGGTTCTGCGCGTGCCGGCCCCACAGGATCGCGACCAGCGGCCCGCCGCGGCGGCCGAGGACGTCGATCGCCCGTCCGGTGACCTCCTCCCAGCCCTTCTTCGAGTGTGAGGCGGGAGCACCGGGGCGCACCGTCAGCGAGGTGTTGAGCAGCATCACCCCGCGGTCGGCCCAGGCCGACAGGTCGCCGTGCTCGGGCATCTTCAGATCGAGGTCGGTGGCCAGCTCCGCGTAGATGTTCCGCAGCGACGCGGGCAGGGGACGTACGTCCTTCTCGACCGCGAAGCTGAGCCCGATCGGGTGCCCGATGGTCGGGTAGGGGTCCTGGCCGACGATCAGGACGCGTACGTCGCGCAGCGGGCGCCGGAAGGCGTTGAAGATCCGGTCGCCGTCGGGGAGGTAGGGGCGCCTGGCGGCCAGCTCCTCGCGCAGGAAGCGGCCCATCTGCTCGATCTGCGGCTCGGCCGGCGCCAGCGCCTCGGCCCAGTCGGCAGCCATCAGGCCCTTGTCCACGAGTCCTGCCAGTGCGCTCATGGTCCCTCAACATATCGTTCGCCACGGTCAGGGACGCTGGATAGGTTGTCGTGTATGAAGTTCGGACTCTTCATCCCGCAGGGATGGCGCTTTGACCTCGCCGGAATCGACCCGGCCGACCACTGGACCACGATGAAGGACCTGGCGCTCCACGCGGATTCGGGGAACGCGTGGGAGTCGGTCTGGGTCTACGACCACTTCCACACCACCCCGGTCCCGTCCGAGGAGGCCACCCACGAGGCCTGGAGCCTGATGGCCGGCCTGGGCGCGGTGACGTCCCGGGTGCGCCTCGGCCAGATGTGCTCGTGCATGTCCTACCGCAACCCCGCCTACCTGGCGAAGGTGGCCGCGACGGCCGACCACATCAGCGGCGGCCGGATCGAGATGGGCATCGGCGCGGGCTGGTACGAGCACGAGTGGCGGGCCTACGGCTACGGCTTCCCCGAGGCGCGTGACCGGCTCGGCATGCTCCGTGAGGGCGTCCAGATCTTCCAGCAGGCCTGGACCAAGGGGGTCTCGTCGCTGGACGGGAAGTACTACCAGGTCGACGGCGCCATCTGTCAGCCGCTGCCGATCCAGAAGGGCCGCTCCGGCATCCCGCTGTGGATCGCCGGCGGCGGCGAGAAGGTGACCCTGAAGATCGCCGCGCAGTACGCCGACTACACCAACTACTTCGGCGACGTCGACGAGTTCACGCGCAAGTCCGAGATCCTGCGCGGCCACTGCGAGACCGTCGGGCGTGACTTCGGCGAGATCACCCGGTCGGCCAACTTCAACGTCTTCATCGGGGAGACCGACGCCGAGGTCGAGGCCAAGCTCACCGACCACATCACGCGGATGACGCCTCACCTCGGAAAGGAGGGCGTCGAGAAGCAGGCCGCAGACCTCCGCAACGGCCCGCTCGTCGGCACCCCTGCCCAGGTCGTGGAGAACCTGAAGGCGTTCGAGGCGGTCGGGATGACGTACGCCATCACCTACTTCTCCGACGCCGCCTACGACCGCTCCTCGATCGAGCTCTTCGAGTCGCAGGTCATTCCCGAGTTCGCCTGAACGACGCCTGCCGACACCGCCACGGACGTTTACAACGCCGTGGCGGGCCGGTAGGAAGACGTACATGAAGATGACGACCCTCCTCGGGGGCGCGGCGGTCGCTGCCGGCGTGGTCGCCGCGCGCGACCTGACCCAGCGCAAGCACGCGATCCTGCGGAACTTCCCGGTGATCGGGCACGCGCGCTACCTGATGGAGAAGATCGGGCCGGAGCTGCGGCAGTACATCGTCACCGGAAACGACGAGGAGCGGCCGTTCAGCCGCGACCAGCGGCGTTGGGTGTACGCCTCGGCCAAGGAGGAGAACAACTACTTCGGCTTCGGCACCGACAACGACATCGAGCACACCCAGGGCCACATCCACATCAAGCACCGTACGTTCGCCGACAGTCTCCCCGACGACCACGACCCAGCCGCCAAGCTGCCGTCGGCGAAGGTGCTCGGGGGCCCGCGCGGGCGGGCGAAGGCGTTCCGTCCGGAGTCGGTCGTCAACGTCTCCGCGATGTCGTTCGGGTCGCTGTCCGGGCCGGCGATCACGGCGCTCAACCAGGGCGCGTTCAAGGCCGGCGCGATGCACAACACCGGCGAGGGCGGCATCTCGTCCTACCACCTCGAGGGTGGCGCCGACCTGGTGATGCAGATCGGCACGGCGTACTTCGGCTGCCGGAACGCCGACGGCAGCTTCTCGCTCGAGCGGCTGAAGGAGCGGGTGGCCACCGCCCCGGTCAAGGCGATCGAGATCAAGCTCTCCCAGGGCGCCAAGCCGGGCCTCGGCGGTCTGCTGCCCGCAGCCAAGGTGACCCCGGAGATCGCCGAGATCCGCGGCATCGAGGTCGGCAAGGACTGTGCCTCGCCGTCTCGGCACTCCGCCTTCACCGACGTCGACTCGATGCTCGACTTCGTCGAGATGATCGCCGCCGAGACCGGGCTGCCGGTCGGCATCAAGTCGGCGGTCGGGCAGATGGGGTTCTGGCAGGAGCTCGCCGGCAAGATGCGGTCGGGGGAGCGGGGCGTCGACTTCATCACCATCGACGGCGCCGAGGGCGGCACCGGCGCCGCGCCGCTGATCTTCTCCGACGCGGTCGCGATGCCCTACCGGATCGGCTTCTCGCGGGTCTACGGCACCTTCGCCGAGCTCGGCCTGACCGACTCGGTCACCTTCATCGGGTCGGCCAAGCTCGGTCTGCCGGAGAACGCCGCGGTCGCCTTCGCGCTCGGCGCCGACATGATCAACGTCGGCCGCGAGGCGATGATGTCGATCGGCTGCATCCAGGCGCAGAAGTGCCACGAGGACACCTGCCCGACGGGCGTCGCGACCCAGAGCAAGTGGCTCGCCGGCGGCCTCGACCCGCAGGACAAGGGCGAGCGCTGCGCCAACTACCTCCGTACCCTGCGCCGCGAGCTGACCAAGGTGTCCGCCGCCGTCGGCGTCGCCCACCCCGGCCTGATCACGCCCCACGACATCGAGGTCATGAACGGCGACTACGAGTCACGCACCCTCGCCGGCGTCTACGGCTACAAGGACCCCTGGGGTGCCCTGGGAGCCGACATCACCCGCGAGCTGCTCGACGTCGTGCACCCCCACCGCACCTTCAACGAGAAGCCGACGACCGCCTGAGCCTCAGGACTCGCCGGCGAAGCGGGCGCCGATGGACTCGCGGATCATGTCCATCTGGCGCATCAGGCTGAGCGTCTGGCTGTGGGGGACCAGCGGGGACTCCAGCAGCCCGTCGCGCAGGCACCGCTGCACCTCCACGATCTCGTTGCCGTACGCAGCGCCGATGACGGGCTCGTCGCCGACGATCTCGACGGGCTCGCTCCCGTCGGCGGGCTTGAAGACCGCCGAGGACGGGTGGTGGAAGTCGGTCAGCTCGATGCGGCCCTGGTCGGTGGCGATCGCGGCCGCGCGGGAGGAGTAGGAGGTGACCGAGCAGACCATCGTGGAGAGCTCGTTGCCGGCGTACTTCCCGGTCATCACCAGGTCGAGGTCGAAGGTGCCGCCGTCGGCGCCCGTGCCGATGTTGGCCTGAGCGGTCAGCGAGCGGGCCTCACCGGAGAGCAGGTGGGCGAAGGTGAGCGGGTAGATGCCCATGTCGAGCAGCGCGCTCGCGCCGAGGGCGGGGTCGAGGAGGCGCTGGTGCTTCTCCGGGTCGGCGACGAAGCCTAGCTCGGCGTGTACGTGGCGGGGGACCCCGAAGCGGCCCGACTTCACGTCGGCGACGAGGCGCCGGATGATCGGGTTGGTCGCCATCCACATGGCCTCCATGAGGAACAGCTTCTTGGAGGTGGCCAGGTCGACCATGGTCTGCGAGTCGGGGGCGTTGAGCGTCAGCGCCTTCTCGCACAGCACGTGCTTGCCGGCCTCGAGCACGAGGGTCGCGTGCTCGAGGTGGTGGGAGTGGGGGGAGGCGATGTAGACGACGTCGACCTCGGGGTCGGCGGCCAGCTCCTCATAGGAGCCGTGCGCGCGGACCGGGCCTTCGGCGGCGTACACCTTCGCGAACGTCTCTGCGGACTCCTTGCTCCGCGAGCCCACCGCGACGAGCTGCCCGTCGGGGACGAGCATCAGATCGGTGGCAAGGGAGTGGGCGATCCGGCCGGTGCCGAGAATTCCCCACCTGATCGGGTCAGAGTTGGTGGTCACGCGTCGACTCTAGCCACCTGGGTGACCCCTAGTGGCTGTTGGGCGGAAGCACGCTCTTCTTGTGCTTGCCGGGGACGGCCGCGAGCTCCTCGAGGAACGTGTCGGCCCAGTGGCGTACGTCCCTGGTCGCGACCTGCTTGCGCATCGCCTTCATCCGGCGGGTGCGCTCCTTCGGCTCGGCCTCGTAGGCCTCCAGCAGCGCCGCCTTCATGCCGTTGATGTCGTAGGGGTTGACCAGCCAGGCCTGGCGCAGTTCCTCGGCGGCGCCGGCGAACTCGGAGAGCACCAGGGCTCCGTCGTCCTCGTAGCGGCAGGCGACGTACTCCTTCGCGACGAGGTTCATGCCGTCGCGGTAGGGGGTCACGACCATGATGTCGGCGGCACGGTAGAGCGCGGCCATCTCGGCGCGGGGGAGGCTCGTGTGGAGGTAGGAGATCGCCGGGCGGCCGATGCGGCCCAGGTCGCCGTTGAGCCTGCCGACGAGGCGGTCGATGTCGTCGCGGAGCTTGCGGTACTGCTCGACCCGCTCGCGGGACGGCACCGCGACCTGGACGAAGATCACGTCCTCCACGTCGAGCTTGGTGTCGCGCAGCAGCTCGCCGAAGGCGCGCAGCCTGGCGTAGATGCCCTTGGTGTAGTCGAGCCGGTCGACGCCGAGCATGATCTTCTTCGGGTCGCCGAGCTGCTGGCGAATCTCCTTGGCGCGCTGGTTGATGCTCTCGTCGTGGGCCATCTCGTCGAAGCCGACGAAGTCGATCGAGATCGGGAACGCGGCCGCGTGCACGGTGCGTCCGTCGGGGAGATAGACCAGGTCACGGTGGGTCTTGTGGCCGACGCGCTGGCGCACCAGACGTACGAAGTTCTGGGCCGCCTGGGGAAGCTGGAAGCCGACCAGGTCGGCGCCGAGCAGGCCTTCCAGCAGCTGTCGTCGCCACGGGACCTGCTGGAAGAGCTCGGCCGGCGGGAACGGGATGTGCAGGTAGAAGCCGATGCGCAGGTCGGGGCGGAGCTCGCGCAGCATCTGCGGGACCAGCTGGAGCTGGTAGTCCTGGACCCAGACGGTGGCGCCCTTGGCGGCCACCTCGGCGCACTTCTCGGCGAATCTCTTGTTGACGCGCTGGTAGCCGTCCCACCACTCGCGGTGGAACTCAGGCTTGGCCACGACGTCGTGGTAGAGCGGCCACAGGGTGCCGTTGGAGAAGCCTTCGTAGTGCTCCTCGATGTCCTGGGCACTCATGGTCATCGGCAGCAGATGGAGCCCGTCGTCCTCGAACGGCTCGAGGTCCTCGTCGGTGCCGCCCGGCCAGCCGATCCAGACGCCGTCGTTGGCCCGCAGGACCGGTTCGAGGGCGCTGACCAGGCCTCCTGGAGAGCGTCGCCACGCCTTCGTGCCGTCCGGCATCTCCACGCGGTCGACGGGGAGCCGATTGGCCACGATTACCAGGTCAGCCTGCACATCCCCGACTCTAATGGACCGGGGCCAAGTTCTGGGCGGTGTCGTTCCACTCGTGATTCCGGGGCCCGATCATGAATACCTGTCGAGTAACACGCCGAAGGGTGAACCACAGCCGTGTAGTTCGGCGCGTTAGGGTGTCGTCAGATGCAGACGACACCGGGGGACGAGGAATGAGCGCTGTAAACGTGCAGGTCACAGGCCCAGGCGAGGACCCCGCGAGCCTCAGCGAACGCGACAAGCAGATTCTTGACTTCGAGCGCCAGTGGTGGAAGTACGCCGGGGCCAAGGAGGCCGCCGTGCGTGAGGCGTTCAACATGTCCGCCACCCGCTACTACCAGGTGCTCAACGCGCTGATCGACAAGCCGGAGGCCCTCGAGGCTGACCCGCTGCTCGTACGCCGCCTCCGACGGCTCCGCGCGGCCCGGCAGCGTCAGCGCTCGGCGAGACGGCTCGGTTTCGAGGTCTGAATGACCGGCAGCGTACGTCCTTCGAAGGGGGAGCGTGGCGTCGCGCTCCCGACACCCGTCATCGCGCTGAGCGTGGTGGCCGTCGTCGCCGCGGTGATCGTCTTCTGGGCCACCGGCGGTTCCGATGACGGGGACGAGAAGATCGCCCAGGCCGGGGCAAGTCCCTCGGCCTCGGCGTCGGTGAAGCCGAAACCGGCCAAGACGGAGGCGAAGAAGCCGGCCAAGGCCGAGCCCTCGCCCGTCGACCGTGCCAAGGTCAGCGTCGAGGTCTACAACCAGTCCAACATCGCCGGCCTCGCCGGCGACGTCGCGGCGAAGGCGACCACGGTCGGCTGGAACGTCGTCGGTGAGGACAACTGGATGGGCTCCGTGCCGGAGAACACCGTCTACTTCCCGCAGGGGATGAAGCGCGAGGGCCAGCAGCTGGCCGACGACCTCGGCATCAAACGCACCCATCTGTCGGTGGAGGGCTCGATGAAGGGCGACCGGCTGACGGTCGTGCTGACCGGCGCCCTCTGAGGATCTCCGGCCGCTACCGGCGGTGTGTGATCTGGCGCACGGCCCGGGATTCTCGGTCGGCCCGGAGGTGGTTGCCGTGTCACAGTTGAGGCATGGCCGAACTCCAGCCCGATGCCGTCGCCGGTGAGCAGAAGTACGCCGAGGTGGCCGCCGCTGCCGCCGACACCCTCGTCGGTCTCGACTTCGACGGGACGCTCTCGCCGATCGTCGAGGACCCTGCCGCAGCCAGGATCCATCCGGACGCCGCCTCGGTCCTGATCGCACTCGCGTCCCGGGTGAAGGCGCTGGCCGTCGTCACCGGACGCCCGGCCGGACAGGTCGTCGAGCTCGGCGGGCTCTCCGCGATCGCCGATGCCCTCGCCGAGATGGGCAAGGAGCTGTACGTCTTCGGGCAGTACGGCAACGAGCGCTGGAGCGGCTCGGACCGCGTCGTCGCCGGACCGCCGCCGCCCGAGGGCCTCGGCGCCTTCGAGGCGGCGTTGCCCGCTGTGCTCGCGGAGCACGGGGCCCAGGACGCCTACATCGAGGAGAAGGGCCTCGCCGTCGGGGTGCACACCCGCAAGTTCTCCGACCCCGACGGTCTCGCCGCGCGCCTGCTCCCGCCGCTGACGTCCCTGGCGGCCGAGCACGGGCTGATGATCGAGCCCGGCAAGCAGGTCATCGAGGTACGCGCCCCGGGCATGCACAAGGGACACGCGATCTCCACGTTGATCGATGAGGTCGACCCCGGCGCGATCCTGTTCGGCGGCGACGACCTGGGGGACATCGAGGCCTTCGAGGCCGTCAAGGCGTGGGGCAAGACCACCGGGTCGCCCACGCTGCTCGTCTACTCCCACGCCGGTTCCGACCGCGGCCCGCTCGCCGGGCTGGCCGACCTCGAGGTGGATGGGCCGGAGGGTGTCCTGGAGCTGCTGGGCCGCCTGGCGGCCGACGCGGCTGCGGTGTAGGCGGCGCGCGTGTAACACGTCGTTCGTTGCACTATCCGGTCGTTCTGAACGACCGGATAGTCGGTGTAACAGCGTGTTACAGCTCGCGCCGTCCGCTCACAGCGAACACGCTAACCGGAGGGAACATCCGGTTGCTCTCGGAAGTTGAGCCAGTATCACTCAACTTTCTAGGAGGGTCCGCATGGACAAGCTTCCTGTGCTGTTCGTCTCGGACGCCGTGGTCCTGCCGGGGATGGTCGTGCCGATCGAGCTCGACGAGGCCTCGCAGGCGGCGATCGACGCCGCCCGGGCCGGCTCGGACAGCCGGCTGCTGGTCGCGCCGCGGCTGGGGGACCGGTACGCCACGTACGGTGCCGTCGCCACGATCGAGCGGGTCGGCCGCTTCCGCGGTGGTGAGCCCGCGGCGGTGCTGCGGGCCGTCGGCCGGGCGAAGATCGGCTCCGGCGTGACCGGGCCCGGTGCCGCGCTCTGGGTCGAGGTCGAGCCCGCCACCGAGACGACCACCGAGCACGCGAAGGAGCTGGCCGAGGAGTACAAGCGGCTGGTCGTCGCCGTTCTGCAGCGTCGCGAGGCCTGGCCGGTCATCGACCAGGTCAACCGGCTGACCGATCCGTCCGAGATCGCCGACACCGCCGGCTACGCGCCCTACCTCGACGACGAGGCCAAGCGCGAGCTGCTGGAGACGCCGGACGTCACCGAGCGGCTCGAGAAGGTGATCGCCTGGGCCAAGGACCACATCGCCGAGTCCGAGGTCAGCGACAAGATCGCCGAGGACGTACGCGAGGGCATGGAGAAGACGCAGCGGGAGTTCCTGCTGCGCCAGCAGCTCGCCGCGATCCGCAAGGAGCTCGGCGAGGGCGAGCCCGAGGGCTCCGACGACTACCGGGCCCGGGTCGAGGCCGCCGACCTCCCCGAGGCCGTACGCGAGGCCGCGCTCCGCGAGGTCGACAAGCTCGAGCGTGGCTCCGAGCAGAACCCCGAGACCGCCTGGATCCGCACCTGGCTCGACACGGTGCTGGAGCTGCCCTGGGGTGTGGTCACGGAGGACTCGACCGACGTGACTGCCGCCCGCGAGGTGCTCGACGCCGACCACCACGGCCTCGAGGAGGTCAAGGACCGGATCGTCGAGTATCTCGCCGTCCGCGCTCGCCGCGCAGAGCGGGGCCTGCAGGTCATCGGCGGCCGTGGCTCCGGCGCCGTCGTGCTGCTCGCCGGACCGCCAGGAGTCGGCAAGACCTCGCTCGGTGAGTCGGTCGCGCGCTCGCTCGGACGGAAGTTCGTCCGGGTCGCGCTGGGTGGCGTCCGCGACGAGGCCGAGATCCGCGGTCACCGGCGCACCTACGTCGGCGCGCTGCCGGGCCGGATCGTGCGGGCCATCAAGGAGGCCGGCTCGATGAACCCGGTCGTGCTCCTCGACGAGGTCGACAAGGTCGGCTCCGACTACCGGGGCGACCCGGCGGCGGCGCTGCTCGAGGTGCTCGACCCGGCGCAGAACCACACCTTCCGCGACCACTACCTCGAGCTCGACCTGGACCTCTCCGACGTGCTCTTCATCGCCACGGCCAACGTCGTGGAGCAGATCCCGAGCGCGCTGCTGGACCGGATGGAGCTGGTCACGATCGACGGCTACACCGAGGACGACAAGGTCGCCATCGCCCGCGACTTCCTGCTGCCCCGGCAGCTCGAGCGCGCCGCGGTGACCGCCGAGGAGGTCACAGTCTCCGACGACGCCCTTCGTGAGCTGGCGGCGAACTACACCCGCGAGGCGGGTGTACGCCAGCTCGAGCGGCTCATCGCCAAGGCGCTGCGCAAGGCGGCGACGAAGCTCGCCACCGGCACGGAGCACGTCGAGGTCGACCTGGACAACCTCAAGGACCTGGTCGGACGGCCCCGGTTCACGCCGGAGTCGGCGGAGCGTACGTCGGTCCCGGGCGTCGCCACCGGGCTGGCCGTCACCGGGCTCGGTGGGGACGTGCTCTTCATCGAGGCGTCCGCGGCCGACGGGCAGACCGGGCTGAACATCACCGGTCAGCTCGGCGAGGTGATGAAGGAGTCCGCGCAGATCGCGCTCTCCTTCGTCCGCTCGCACGCGGCTGAGCTGGGCGTCGACCCGGCGGTGCTCGACCGTTCGCTGCACGTCCACGTGCCTGCGGGAGCGGTCCCGAAGGACGGGCCGTCGGCCGGCATCACGATGGTCACCGCGCTCACCTCGCTCGCGACCGGTCGCCCGGTGCGCAGCGAGGTCGGCATGACCGGCGAGGTATCCCTCTCCGGCCGGGTGCTGCCCATCGGTGGCCTGAAGCAGAAGCTGCTCGCCGCCCAGCGGGCCGGCCTGACCGAGGTCTTCGTGCCCCAGCGCAACGAACCCGACCTGGACGAGGTCCCGGACGACGTGAAGGAGGCGCTGACGATCAACCTGGTGAGCGATGTCAGGGATGTCGTACGCGGCGCCCTGGCGCCCGCCGAGGGAGAGGCCACCGCGGAGAGCACGGTTGCCGCTGCCTGACCGGATCGTTCCGGATGCTGCCCGCTTGATGCCTCGTGCGTCGAGCGGGCAGCTCGCACACTGGAGGCATGAGCAACCGAGCCCTCATCGTCATCGACATCCAGGAGTCCTTCCGCCAGCTCGAGGCCTGGCCGCAGACTCTTCACCCCGACATCGCCGAGCGCGCCGAACGGCTGGTGAGCCTTGCGCGGGCCGCCGGCGACCTGGTCGTGTGGGTGCTGCACACCGAGCCCGGCAGCGGCGGCGCCTTCGACCCGGCCTCGGGCCACGTGCGTTATCTCGACGGCCTCAGCGGTCCCCGGGAAGGTGAGGTCGCGGTCCGCAAGACCTCCCACAACCCCTTCACCACCACCAACCTGCAGCAGGTGCTGACCCAGCACGGGGTCACCGAGCTCGTGGTGTGCGGGATCCGCGCCGAGCAGTGTGTCGAGACCACCGCGCGGGTCGGCTTCGACCTCGGCTACCAGGTCACCTACGTGGCCGACGCCGTCACCACCGAGCCGCTGGGCGGACTGTCCGCGGAGGAGGTCGTGGAGCGTACGAAGCTCGTGCTCAGCGGCCGGTTCGCCGAGATCGCGACCATCGCCGAGCTGGAGGCTGTGGCAGCATCTGCAGCGTGAGCAAGGTCGTGTTCGTGCTGCTGCCCGGCGTACATCTGCTCGATCTCGCCGGGCCGGCACAGGCGTTCCACACCGCCGGCAACCTCGGCCACCCCTACGAGCTCGTGTACGTCGCCGGCACCGCGCCGGGGGAGGTGCTCTCGGCGCAGGGGCTGCCGCTGGCGGCCGCGGCGGAGTGGCCCGACCTCGACCCCGGCGACCTCCTCGTCGTGCCGGGCTGGCGGGCTGCGTACGACCTTGTCGGCGGTCCCCGGCTCACCCGGGAGACCGCCGAGCGGCTGCGGGCACATCATGCGGCCGGGGGCGAGGTGGCGAGCGTCTGCGCGGGCGCCGACGCCCTCGGTCAGGCCGGGCTCCTCGACGGCCGTCTCTGCACCACCCACCACGACCTCCAGGACGCGCTGTCCAGGCGCTACCCGAAGGCCCGGGTGGTGCGGGACGTCCTCTTCACCACCGATGACCGGATCGTGACGTCGGCCGGCATCGCCAGCGGTATCGACCTGAGCCTCCACCTCCTCGCGATGCGCCACGGCCCGGCGCTGGCTGCGCGGGTGGCCCGTGACATGGTCGTCTACGCCCGCCGTAACGGCGACCAACCGCAGGAGAGCGTCCTGCTGCGCCACCGGAACCATCTCGACGACACCGTCCACCACGTGCAGGACGTCATCGACGCCCGGTTCGCCGAGTCGCTGCCGCTCGCCGGTCTGGCCGACGGCGTGGGAGTGAGCGAGCGCACCCTGACCCGCGCCTTCGTGCGCGCGACCGGCCTCACGCCGCTCCGGTATCAGCAGGCCCTTCGCCGCGAGCGCGCCGACCACCTGATCGCCGCGGGCACGACCATGGAGTCGGCGGCCCGGGCGGTTGGCTTCGACGACGCCCGGATGCTGCGCCGGCTCCGCGCGCGCTGAGGTCGGTCCAAATAGTGGACGAGCGGTCCGCGGAGTGGAACCCGGGTGTGTGGGGCGCCGGATACCTGCCGTACGATCGCTACTGCTCATCGAGAGGGACTGAGGGAACGGCCCAGTGAAGTCCCGGCAACCGACCGCGAGCCTCCTCCCAAGCCTGGGCGGGTAGCGGAGCAGGTGCTAATTCCGGCCCGGCGCGAGAGACGTGATCGGGGAAGATGAGGAGGAGGTTTCTCATGAGCGCTGCAACCACGGAGACCACGACCGCCGGCCTTCGCGAGGGCGCCTTCGGCAACGCCTCGGCACTATCGTGCCGCGAGTGCGGCAACCAGATCGACCTCGGTCCGCACTACGCCTGTCCGGAGTGTTTCGGGCCACTGGAGGTGGCCTATGACTTCCCGGCCGTGACCCGCGAGGAGATCGAGGCCGGACCCCGCAACATCTGGCGCTACAAGGCGCTGCTGCCGGTGCCTGCCGACATCGAGCAGAGCCCCAACACCGAGCCCGGCTTCACCCGCCTCCTGGACGCGAAGAACCTCGCCAAGGAGCTCGGCGTCGAGAAGATCTGGGTGAAGGACGACTCGACCAACCCGACCAACTCCTTCAAGGACCGCGTGGTCGCGTGCGCCCTGAGCGCCGCCCGCGAGCTCGGCGCCAAGGTCTTCGCCTGCCCCTCGACCGGCAACCTGGCCAACGCCGTGGCCGCCGCCGGCGCCCGCGCCGGGATCCCCACCGCGGTCTTCATCCCGAGCAACCTCGAGCAGCCGAAGCAGGTCAACTCGGCCGTCTTCACCGACAACCTGATCGCGGTC
The DNA here is from genome assembly GCF_011045035.1 of Nocardioides turkmenicus. Classification (GTDB taxonomy): domain Bacteria; phylum Actinomycetota; class Actinomycetes; order Propionibacteriales; family Nocardioidaceae; genus Nocardioides; species Nocardioides turkmenicus. Next base: position 53,778 of record NZ_JAALAA010000009.1, on the reverse strand, counting down.
GACGGCAACTACGACGACGTCAACAAGCTGGCCCAGGAGATCGCGGCGGAGGAGGACGGCTGGGCGTTTGTGAACGTCAACGTACGTCCCTTCTACGCCGAGGGCTCCAAGACGCTCGGCTTCGAGATCGCCGAGCAGCTCGGCTGGCGCCTGCCCGACCAGATCGTCATCCCGGTCGCCTCCGGGTCCCAGCTGACCAAGGTCGACAAGGCCTTCAAGGAGCTGATCAAGCTCGGCCTGGTCGAGGAGAAGCCCTACCGGATCTTCGGCGCACAGGCCACCGGATGCAACCCGGTCGCGACCGCCTTCAAGGCCGGCGTCGACGCCATCCGCCCGGTCAAGCCCGACACCATCGCGAAGTCGCTGGCGATCGGAAACCCGGCCGACGGCATCTACGTCCTCGACGCCACCCGCTCCTCCGGCGGCGCCGTCGAGGAGGTCACCGACGACGAGATCCGCGCCGCGATCGTGCTCCTGGCCCGCACCGAGGGCATCTTCACCGAGACCGCCGGCGGCACGACCCTCGCGGTCACCAAGAAGCTCGTCGAGACCGGCGCGCTCGACCCGAGCCTGGAGACGGTGATCATCAACACCGGCCACGGCCTCAAGACCCTTGACGCGGTCAGCGGCATCGTCGGCCCCCGCGCCACCATCGCCCCCAACTACGACTCCTTCGAGGAAGCCGGGCTCTCCCGGGCGTAGGTTGGCCTCGCGTTCACACTCGTGCGCTACAGATAAGGAATGTGAGCAGCGCGAAGACGAGTGAAGAGGCCAGGTGGCTCGGTATGGTCGCCGCCACCGCCGGAGTCGCCGGTGCGATCGGGGTGGTGGGGGCGGCGGCCGGCGCCGGGTTCGTGACGTTGCTGAAGAGACAGGCGGCCCACGCGCGCGACGTGATCGGGAAGCCTCTGGGCGAGGAGGCGATCGACGCCGACAAGGTCTACAAGAAGACCTTCGGAGGTACGCCGGTCGAGCTCCTCGTCCTCGGCGACTCGATCGCCGCCGGGCTGGGCGCGGAGACCAGGGGCGGCACCCTCGGCGCACGGCTGGCCAAGGGCACGGCCAAGGCGCTGCAGCGACCGGTGCGGCTGCGTACGGCGGCCGTGGTCGGCGCCGAGACCTCGATGGTCCCGGCTCAGCTCGAGTCGCTCCCGGACGGCTACCGGCCCGACGTCGCGGTCGTGATCGTGGGCGGCAACGACGTCACCCACCGGGTGCCGCAGAAGGACTCCATCCGGGTGCTGGGCGAGGTCATCGACGCCCTGCGCGAGCGTGGCGCCGAGGTGGTCGTCGGCACCTGCCCGGACGTCGGCGCGGTGCGGCCGCTGCCGCAGCCGCTGCGATCGCTCGGACGCAGGATCGCCAAGCAGCTGGCCGACGGCCAGCGGGAGATCGCGCTGGCCAAGGGTGCCCACGTCGTCTCGCTCTCCGACGTCGTCGGGCCGTTCTTCATCACGAACCCCGACGAGATGTTCGCCATCGACCACTTCCACCCCAGCGCGATGGGCTACAAGCGCACCGCCAAGGCGATGCTGCCCTCCGTCCTGGCCGCCCTCGGACAGGTGCATCAGGTCCCGTTCGGCCACCACCTGCCCGAGCTCCCGCCCGAGGCGGAAGAGCCGCCGGATCCTGACACGAATACCGGTCGAGTCGGTTCGTCATGACGCGCCGACTCGGCGAGCGCTCTTGGCGTCGAGGATGCGCTTCTCGACCAGGTCCCAGGCCTCGGCGCTCACGCCGGGGTGAGCGGAGCGGTCGATGGTGTCGAGGGCATCGGCGACTTGGGAGAGAGTGCGGTTCACGACGCGGATGGCGCGCCGCTCCGGTAGGCCCCACGAGCGGCCTTCTGCGACCACGTCGTCGATGGTGACCTCGTCGACGAGGAACTTCCCGTTGACGTCCAAGGCGAACCGCCTGTTGTCGCGGCGATGGTGGAGATGCATCGAGATGTCGTAGGCCGGGCTCAGGGTCACGCTCCCGTCGGCCCGTCGGATGAACGAGATGTTCTTCGCGTGCATATCGGTGTTACCGACGAGGTGGGAGAAGGTGACCAGTCGCAGGAGGTCGTCCGGGTTGCCGCCGTCGAGGCGGAGTACGTCGGCAGCGTGTCGCAGTGAGGGCATCTTCGAACCCCACTGGAACTTCCGGTTGGGATCCAACGTGTTCAGACCGATCGCCTGAGCGAGATCCTCCTGGTGGATCCGGGGATGCGGGCCACCGAGATCCCTGTCATAGCGGGAGACCGCAATGGCGCGTACGTCCTCGAACTCCAGGATCTTCGCGTCGATGCTGGTCAGGCCGACCATACGAGCGAGTGTCAGAGAGGCGACCTCGGTGTCGATGACATCAGCGATGCCGGATTCCGCTGAGCTGCCTCGTTTGACGATCCAGGTCGATGGCGCCCCGTCCTTGCACGCGAACCAGTCGCCGTCCTCGTGGTGGACGGCTATCTTCGGGACCATTCCCGGAAGACTGATCGACTCCACCGTCGTCCCGAGCGTGCCCGCCGGGGAGTGCTCGTCAGCGCGTCGAATCCGTTCAGCGAGCTGGTCCTGCGTCAGTGGCACGTATCGCCCGTTGGCGGTGGGGTCATCCGTCCCTTCGGGGACGAAGATGGCCGCGCCGGTCGTATCGCGACCGTACGACCGGATCATCGCGAACGAGTCATCCGGCGGGACGCCTGCGCTCATGGCGTGGTTGGTTCGGGCGTTTCCTTCGGGGAGAAGTCCGTCCAGATAGTTCTTCACCAGTGCGGGAACCGGCACGTCGCCGACAGTCAGTTTTGCCGACAGCAGGCGCGTCCCTTCGGGCCAACGTTCTTGCGACTCAACGGTCCACGACAGGGTGATGCGGCCGTCGTGCGCCTCGGACACGATGGCGATGCGTGTGCCGTAGAGCCAGATGTCGAGCGGATCGCGCATCAGTGCTGACCCTCGTCGTCGACCCGGGCATGGATCTCGATATGGGCACCAAGCTCTCGGAGCAGCTCGAAGATGCGTGTGGCGTACAGGTTGGGCTTCCCGGACTCGACCTCGTAGATGTATCGCCGTGAGATGCCGAGTGCCTCCGCGAGCTCGTCCTGAGTGACGCCGCGCTTCGCTCGAAGGCGTGCGAGGGCCTGGCCGAGTGCTTCCGGTGACCTTGCGGTGAGGTGATAGTCCGACACAACCGGCTCCTATGGGCTGATATCAACTCATGCGATGGATGTGAGGATATCAGCCCATAGGGGGTATGGGTGGATATCAGCCCGCGCGGCCTACTGGGCGGTCTCGGCGTCCGCCTCGTCCGTACGCTTGCCGCCGGTGCTGAGCAGGTCGGCCGTGAGTCCGGCGGCGGCGCGGTAGTCGACGGTCCCCGCCGGCGTACGCGGCACCGACTCGACCAGCAGGACAAGCTTGGGCTCGTGAGAGTCGCCGAGCACCGATCGGGCGTGCTTGCGCAGGTCGGCGGCGGCGGTCTCGGAGTCCGGGGTCAGCTGCACCAGGGCCGCGACCTGCTGGCCCCAACGCGGGTGGGGCATGCCGAAGACGGCGGCGTCAACGACGTCGTCGTGGGCGAGGAGCACGCCCTCGATCGTCTCGGGGTGGATCTCGAGATCGCCGGTCCGTACCAGGGTCGCGGCCCGGCCGAGCAGCGTGATCGAGCCGTCCTCCTCACGGCGGGCGAGGTCGCCGGGGAAGGTCCAGCGCCGGTTGTCGATCAGCTTGATCGCGGTGGCCGAGCGGGCGTTGTCCTTGTAGTAGCCGAGCGCTGCCGGGCCGGAGCGGGCCAGCAGGCCCTCGACGCCGGGTGCCGCCGGGGTGAGGTCCGGGTTGAAGACCTCCACCTCCGGACCCACCATGAAGCGCGCCTCGCCGGGGACGAGGGGAGTGCCGTCGTCGGCGCGAGACCCGGTGACGCCGGTCTCCAGGGTGCCGTAGGAGTCGACGATGACCCGGCGGGCGAACGCGTTGCGGAGCACCGAGAGGACGCCGTCGGAGAGGGGAGCCGCGGTGTTGGAGACACCCGCGAGCGAGTGCAGCGGCCAGCGCTTCTTCCCGACCAGCCGCGCCGCGGCCACCGGCCGCGCCTGGGCGTCGCCGAGGAGGGTGATCGCGGTGGCGCCGGACCTCTCGGCCAGGTCGAGGAAGGACTCCGCCGAGAACGACTCGGACGTGTAGAGCACCGCGGTGCCGCCGGCGACCAGCGCCCGCAGGAGCAGCAGCTGGCTCTGGCCGTGCAGCAGCGGTCCGCCGGCGAGCAGGACGACGCCTGAGTCGCGGGCGGCCGCCTCGGCGGCGAGCCCCTCGACCGACGGGATCGGGGCGTTGCGGCGGACGGTGTTGAGCGCCGCCCAGATCAGGTCCTCCTGGCGCCAGACCGCACCCTTCGGGGTGCCGGTGGTGCCGGTGGTGAAGATGATGTGCCAGTCGCCCGGCGTACGTCCGACCGTCGGCCGCTCCTTGGACGCGGCGGCGACCTTGGCGTCGTAGTCAGGGCCGAGGACGACCCGGTGGTCGAGCTTCAGGTCGAGCTCGTCGAGGTCGTCGGTGAACTCGGGGGAGACGATGGCGGCGACACAGTCGGTGGCGGCGTACGTCCTGGCCAGCTCGTCACGCCGGTAGGCGTGGTTGATGTTGACCGGGATCGTGCGGGCCTTGAGGCACCCGTAGAGGGCGTCGACCCACTCGATCCGGTTGGTCGCGTGGACGGCGACCTGGGCACCCGGCTCGAGGCCGACGCTCAGCAGGTGGTTGGCCAGGCGCGTGGCACGCTCGTCGATCTCGGCGTACGTGTAGGCGCGCTCGGTGGTGACGACTGCCGTGCGGTCGGGGATCGCATCGGCCATCGCTTCCAGGATGTCGGGCAGTGTGAGGGGGATCACGGCGGACACAGGGACGTCTGCGCCTTCCTTGGTTAGGGCCAGAGGTGGGGCGTACGGCACCGGGCCGTACGTCTGATCAGCCGGCCGTCACCGACGCGCCTCGAGCAGCTCGGCAGCGACCGTAGCGCTCGCACGATAGTCCACCTTGCTGACCGGTGTGCGAGGGACTCGCTCCACGAGCAGGATGTCCTTGGGCACCTTGTAGGCGGAGATCAGGCTGCGACAGTGCTCCCGGAGCCCGTCGATCGAGGTGGTGGCGCCCTCGCGGAGCTGCACCAGCGCGGTGACCTGCTGGCCCCAGCGCTCGTGCGGTGTGCCGACGACCGCGGTGTCGAAGACGTCCGCGTGCCGGAGCAGGACCGCCTCGACCTCCTCGGGGAAGACCTTCTCGCCGCCGGTGTTGATGCAGCCGGAGCCGCGGCCCAGGACGGTGATCGAGCCGTCCTCCTCGCGCCGGGCGAAGTCGCCGGGGATCGACCAGCGCTGCCCGTCGACCTCCTTGAACGTCGCCGCGGTCTTCACCGGGTCGTTGTAGTAGCCGAGCGGGATCGAGCCGGTGCGCGCGAGCATCCCGGTCTCGCCGGGAGCGCACGGCTTCAGCTCGGTGTCGAAGACCTGTACGTCGATCCCGACCTGGAACTTCGGTGCGGCCTGTGCGCCCTCGTCGCCCTCGTCGACCTGCATGCCGGTCGCCCCGGACTCGGAGGCGCCGTAGGAGTCGAGGATGTAGCGGCCCGGCAGCGCCTCGCGGAGCTGGGCGCGGACCCCGGCGGAGAGTGGCGCGGCGCCGTTCGAGACGGCGAACAAGGAGCTCAGGTCCCAGCGATCCGGCTCGCGCAGGATCGCCTCGGCGACCGGGCGGCCCATCGCGTCGCCGAGGAAGGTGAGCGAGTTGACGCCGGCGGCTTGGACGAGGTCGAGGATCGTCTCGGCCGTCCAGGTCGGCTCGGTGTAGAGCGAGACCGTGCAGCCCGCGACGTGGCCGTTGCCCATGATCCATTGGCTGCCACCGTGCATCATCGGGCCGCAGGCCAGCAGCACCATCGGCGTCTCCTGCGCCGCGGCCTCCTCGGCGAGCTGCTCGACGGTCTCGAACGGCGCCCCGAACCGGCTCGCGTTCATCGCGCCCCGGATGATGTCCTCCTGGCGCCACACGACGCCCTTCGGCATCCCGGTCGTACCGCCGGTGTAGATGACGTAGCGGTCGTCGGGGCTGCGCTCGATGTCGGGGCGCTCCTTGGGTGCGGCGGCGACCGCGGCGTCGTACTCATCGCCCATCACCAGCGTCGGGATCCCGAGCCCGAGCGCGGCGACGGCCTCGACGTGCTCGGGCCCGATGATCGCCATCACCGCGTCGGAGTTGCGGTAGAGGTGGTCGAGCTCGTCGTGGAGGTACTTGTGGTTGATGTTGATCGGCACCGCCCGCGCCTTCATGCACCCGTAGAAGGCGTCGACCCACTCGATCCGGTTGCGGGAGTGGACGGCGACGTGGTCGCCCGGCTTGATGCCCTGGCTGATCAGGTGGTTGGCCAGCCTGCTGGCGCGCTCGTCGATCTCGGCGAAGCTGTAGGCGTGCTGCATCGTGAACACGGCGGTGCGGTCGGGGACGGCGTCGGCCATCGCCTCGATGATGTCCGGAAGGGTGATCGGGGTCACATCCCCGAGTGTGGCAACTAGAACGTGTTCTCGTCTAGCGATCGGTTCGCAAAACCTTCCAGGGCGTTCCGGCGCCGGGTCAGGTCGGTCCGCTCCGGTCCGTGCGTGCACAGCGCGATGGCCTCCGCGTAGGCCTCGGCCGCGTCGCGGTGACGCCCGGCCCGCTCCAGCAGCTGGGCTCGTACGGCGGGCAGCCGGTGTCCCGGCAGAGCGACCGACTCCAGCGCCTCGAGCCCGGCTTCGGCGCCGTGGGCCTCGGCCACCGCGACGGCTCGGTTGAGACGTACGACCGGGGTGTCGCGCAGCGCGAGGAGCTCGTCGTAGCGCTCGATGATCCGGTCCCAGGCGGTCGCCCCGGCGCTCGGCGCGACGGCGTGCTCGGCGGCGATCAGGGCCTGGAGGAGGTAGGGCGCCGGCGCTGAGTGGGCCAGCGGGGTGAGGATGGCGAGGGCTTCGGTGATCTCCGCGAGATTCCATGCGCTGCGGTCCTGGTCGGGGAGCAGGACCAGGCTCCCGTCGGGACCGATGCGCGCCTCTCGGTGGGAGTGCTGCAGGAGCATCAGGGCGAGCAGCGCGTCGACCTCCGGGTCCGGGGCCGGGAGCACCGTCCGGAGCACGCGGACCAGCCGGATCGCCTCGCCGGCGAGGTCGCTGCGTACGACGTCGGGGCCGGTGCCGGGGGCGTAGCCCGCCGTGAACGCGAGGTAGGCGACCTCGGCGACGATGCCGACCCGGCCGGCTAGCTCGGCGAGGTCGGTCGGCACCTCGAAGGACGCGCCCGCGAGCCGCTTTCGCGCCCGGGTGAGGCGGGCGGCCATGGTGGCCTTCGACTGCAGGAACAGTCGGCCGATGTCGTCGGTGGAGACGCCGAGGACCAGCCGGAGGGTCAGCGCCGCAGCGGCCTCCCGGGAGAGCGACGGATGGGCGCAGAGCAGGACCAGCCGGAGCCGCTCGTCGGTGACCGCCTCGCCACCGGCCGCGGCCGGCACCGTGACCATGACCTGCTGCGCCTCCTGGGTCAGCGCCGCGTCCACCGCGAGCAGCGGCATCTTGCGGGCCAGCACCTCCTCCGAGCGCATCCGGTCCACGATCCGGCGGCGGGCGGCGGTGAGCAGCCAGGCGGCGCCGTTGTCGGGATCGCCCTCGACCGGCCAGCGCCGGGCGGCCGTCTCGAAGGCGTCGGCCAGCCCCTCCTCGGCCAGGTCGAGACGCCGGAACTGCGCGACGAGCAGGGCCAGCAACCGGCCCCACTCGTCACGCAGCAGCCTCTCGGCCAGAGACATCAGCTGAGCTTCACCCCGAGGCACGGACGGATCTCGGTCGCGAAGCGCTTCGGCAGCAGGTCGGCGAGCTCCGCCGCGTCGTCGATCGTGGGCACATCGATGAGGATGAAACCGCCCAGCTGCTCGACCGACTCCGCGAACGGCCCGTCGGTGACGGTGCCGTCCGGGTGGATGGTTCGCGCGGTCTCCGGGCGGCCGACCGCGTCGCCGGCGAGACGGGTGCCGCGCTCGATGAGCGCCTTCTCGAAGGCGATGAAGTCGGCGTGCGCCTGGTCGCGTTCCTCGTCGGACAGCGCGTCCCAGCGATCGTGGTGGTCAGCGCCGCCCAGGAGAAGGAGGAAGTTCATGACATCCCCTCGTGGTCGACGATCTCGCGGACCTCGAGCGCCGTCTCCAGCTCGGCGAGCACCTTGCAGCACTCGAGCATGTCGTCGACGTCGTCGGTCTCGATCGTGTAGAAGCCGGTGACGTGCTCGACGGTCTCGGCGTACGGGCCGTCGGTGATCACCACCTCGCCGCCCTGCTTGCGCAGCGTCTTGGCCTTGCTGGAGTGGTGGAGCTCGGCGCCGCCGGTGACCTTGTGGCCGCGCTCGGCGAGCAGCTTGGCGAACTTGCCGTGCACCTCGTAGCCGGCGGCCTTCTCCTCCGGCGTCGACTCGGCCCAGAAGGCCTCGTTCGTCGGCAGCAGCACCATGTATCTGGTCATCGTGGGTTCCCCTTCTCGCCTCGAATGAGTCTGTCACCGGGGATGACGGGTGGGACAAGGACAAATCGACACCGAGAAGGAAGGAAGATGTACGGCATCCGTTCAACTGTTCCCGGAAGGCTCCGCGTGTGAGCGAGCGTAAGCGAGTGAACCATCCAAGCTTCACGCGACCGCGTCCGTACGATGGCGCTTGCGCTACGGACGTGGTCGCGTGACCGACCCATTGCTGCGTGGCCAGCTCGCGCCTGAGCCCCGGACTCTCGTCGACATCTTCCGGGCGACCGCCGCCCAGGTGCCCGACGAGCCGGCCGTGGAGGCGGGCAACGGCCTGCTGACGTACGCCGAGCTCGAGGAAGCCGCCGACGGGCTGGCCGCCGAGCTCAACGCCGCGGGGATCGGGCCGGGGGACAAGGTCGGGCTGCGGATCGCGAGCGGCACCAACGACCTGTACGTCGCGATCCTCGGCATCCTCTGCGCCGGCGCCGCCTACGTGCCGGTCGATGCGGACGACCCCGAGGAGCGGGCCCGGCTGGTCTTCGGCGAGGCACACGTCGCGGCGGTCGTGACCAACGACCTGCGGGTCACCACCCTGGCTGAGCCGCGCGAGGCGCGCGAGCCGGAGGAGCCGTCGACGGAGGACGACGCCTGGGTGATCTTCACGTCGGGGTCGACCGGCACCCCGAAGGGGGTCGCGGTCACCCACCGCAACGCCGCCGCGTTCGTCGACGCCGAGTCGCGCCTCTTCCTCCAGGACGCCCCCATCGGGGTCGGTGACCGGGTGATGGCCGGCCTCTCGGTCGCCTTCGACGCGAGCTGCGAGGAGATCTGGCTGGCCTGGCGCTACGGCGCCTGCCTGGTCCCGGCGCCGCGCGCGCTGGTGCGCTCCGGGGTCGACGTCGGCCCGTGGTTGGTCGCCAACCAGATCACCATCGTCTCCACGGTGCCGACGCTGGTCGCGCTGTGGCCGCCCTCGTCGCTCGACCGCGTCCGGCTGCTGATCACCGGTGGTGAGGCGATCCCGCCCGAGCTCGCGGCCCGACTGGTTACGCCCGACCGGGAGGTGTGGAACACCTACGGCCCGACCGAGGCGACGGTGGTGGCCTGTGGTGCCCGGCTCACTGCCGAGGGACCTGTGCGGATCGGTCTCCCGCTCGACGGCTGGGACCTCGCCGTCGTGGACCCCGCGACCGGCATCCCCGTCCCCGAGGGCGAGACCGGCGAGCTGATCATCGGCGGCGTCGGCCTGGCGCGCTACCTGGACGCGGCCAAGGACGCCGAGAAGTACGCCCCGATGCCCACCCTCGGCTGGTCACGGGCCTACCGCTCGGGCGATCTCGTCGTCAACGACCCCGCCGGTCTGCTCTTCGGCGGCCGCGCCGACGACCAGATCAAGCTCGGCGGACGGCGGATCGAGCTCGGCGAGATCGACAGCGCCCTGCTGCAGCTCCCCGGTGTCGTCGGGGCCGCGGCGGCCGTGCGGAAGAGCGCTGCCGGCAACAGCCTCCTGGTCGGCTACGTCACCGTCGACGACACCTTCGACCAGGCGGCCTCCGTCGCCCGGCTCCGGGCCGACATGCCGGCGGCCCTGGTGCCGCGGCTGGCTGTCGTCGACAGCCTCCCGACGCGTACCAGCGGGAAGGTCGACCGCGACGTGCTGCCGTGGCCGCTCGCCTCCGCGGCAGGTGCGGGGGAGGGGCTCAGCGACACCGAGGCCTGGCTGGCCGGGCTGTGGAACGACGTGCTCGGTGCCGAGGTCGACGGGCCGAAGGCGGACTTCTTCGACCTCGGCGGGGGCAGCCTGACCGCGGCCCAGATCGTCAGCCTGATCCGCGAGCGCTTCCCGGAGGTCGCGCTCGGCGACGTCTACGACCGGCCGGCGCTCGGGGCGCTGGCGGCGTACATCGACGAGCTGGGCAGCTCGGCCGCGGTCTCCGAGCGCGAGGTGCCGGCGGTACGTCTCGAGACCCAGGCCGCGCAGGTGGTCGCGACGATCCTGCTGCGCTGCCTCGCGGCGCCGCGCTGGCTGACCTGGATCGCGCTCGGGACGACGCTCGCGCAGCCGTGGGCACCCTGGCTGCCCTCGGTCAGCTGGTGGGTGCTGGTGCCCGCGATCGTGCTCTTCCTGACGCCGCCCGGGCGGATGCTACTCGCCGCCGGGGCTGCGCGGCTGATCCTTCGCGGCGTACGACCGGGGCAGCACCCGCGCGGCGGCAAGGTCCATCTGCGGCTGTGGCTGGCGACGCACGCTGTCGACGAGCTCGGCGCGCACGGGCTCGCGGGGGCGCCGTGGATGCTCTGGTACGCCCGGCTGCTCGGCGTGCGGATGGGCAAGAACGTCGACCTGCACAGCCTGCCGCCGGTCACCGGCATGCTCACCCTCGGCAAGGGCTGCTCGATCGAGCCGGAGGTCGACCTCTCCGGCCACTGGATCGAGGGCGACGTGCTCCATCTCGGCGAGGTCTCGGTGGGCGACCGTGCTCGCGTGGGGGCGCGGTCGACGCTGCTGCCGGGCGCAACGGTGGGCGACGACGCCGAGGTGGGGCCGGGGTCCGCGGTCTTCGGGACGGTGCCGGCGGGCGAGTTCTGGTCGGGTTCGCCGGCCGTCCGTGCCGCCCGGGAGGCGCGCGGCCCGTGGCAGCCACCGCAGGCGCGCGCCCGGGTCTGGATGCTCCTCTACGGCATCGCGGCCGCCGTCCTCGCCCTGCTCCCGGCCGCCGCCATCGGCGTCGGGACGCTCGTCGCGGTCGCTCTCGCCGGCGTGCCCGGCTCCTACGCCGACATCGGGCCGCTGCTCGCCTGGAGCCCGGTCGCGGTGGCGGCCGGCTTCGCGACGCTGGCTGTGCTGATCTGGGTGGTGGTGCGGCTCGCCGGGCTGGCGATCCGCCCAGGCGTCCATCCCGTACGCAGCCTGGCCGGTGTCGCGGTCTGGTCGACGATGCAGGTGCTCGACGAGGCCCGCACCTGGCTCTTCCCGCTCTACTCCTCGACGCTGACGCCGCTGTGGCTGCGGTCGCTCGGCGCCAGGATCGGTCGCCACGTCGAGGCCTCCACGGTGCTGATGATCCCCGGCCTCACCCAGGTCAACGACCAGAGCTTCCTCGCCGACGACACCCTGATCGGCGGCTACGAGCTCGGCGGCGGCTGGCTGCGGGTCGAGCGGGTCAAGATCGGCAAGCGCGCCTTCGTCGGCAACTCGGGCATGGCCGCGCCCGGCCGCAAGGTGCCGAAGGCGTCGCTGGTCGCGGTGCTCAGCGCGGCGCCTCGGCGCAAGCGGGCGCAGAAGGGCGAGAGCTGGCTCGGCTCGCCGCCGGCGCCGTTGCGCCGGGCGGCCGGAGAGGCCGACTCGGGACGTACCTATGACCCGCCGGCACGCCTCAAGATCGCCCGTGCGCTCGTCGAGGTGGCCCGGCTGGTGCCGCAGACGCTCGCCGTGCTGCTCTACGCCGGGGTGGCCTACGTGCTCGTCAGGATCTGGGAGGCGACCGACCTGCTCGTCGTGGTCCTGGTCGCCGGGCCGGTGCTCGCGGCCGCGGGAGCCGTCGCGGCCGGTGTCACGGTCGCGGCGAAATGGCTGCTCGTCGGCCGGATCCGGGCGGGCTCGCACCCGCTGTGGAGCTGGTTCGTGTGGGCCAACGAGCTGGCCGACACCTTCGTCGAGGTGCTCGCCGCGCCCTGGTTCACCGGCGCCGTGTCGGGCACCCCGGTGCTCAACCTCTGGTTCCGTGCGCTCGGTGCGAGGATCGGCCGCGGCGTGTGGATCGACACCCACTGGCTCCCCGAGACCGACCTGGTCGAGCTCGGCGACGGCGCCACGGTCAACGCCGGCACCGTCGTGCAGACCCATCTGTTCCACGACCGGGTGCTGGCCCTCGACGAGGTCGTCCTCCGGCGCGGCGCGACGCTCGGTCCCAACTCCGTCATCCTGCCCGCCGCAGCCATCGGCCGGCATGCGGTCGTCGGCCCGGTGTCGCTGGTGATGCGCGGCGAGAGCCTGCCCGACAAGACGCTCTGGATCGGCAACCCGATCGGCCCGTGGGACCAGGAAGGCCCCTAACATGACCGCCGTGCCGAAGCCCCCGACCGCCGACCCCTATCTGCCGGGTCACGGGGACGCGTCGTGGAGCGCGACCCACTACGACCTCGAGCTGACCTACGACCTGGTCGGCAATCGGCTCGCGGGCACCGCGACGATCCGCGCGGTCGCGGTCGACGACATCAACCGGGTCGTCCTCGACCTCGCCCACCTGCGGGTGCAGAAGGTGGCGGTCAACGGCCGTCCGCCGGCCAAGTGGGCCCACCACGACCACCGCCTGGTCCTCAACCTCCGCTCGCGGATCGCGGCCGGCGAGGAGTTCGTGATCACGGTCAGGTACTCCGGCAAGCCCCGCCCCGTGGTGCTGCCGCACCACGGCGACGCCGGCTGGGAGGAGCTCGACGACGGTGTCATCGTCGCCGGTCAGCCGCACGGCGCGCCGACCTGGTTCCCCTGCAACGACCGGCCCTCCGACAAGGCCCGCTACGCGATCAGCGTGACCACCGCACCCGGCTACGCGGTCGTCTCCAACGGCGAGCTGACCTCCCGCGTACGCCGCGGCAGCGGGGAGACCTGGCGCTACTGGCAGGCCGAGCCGATGGCGACCTACCTGGCCACGGTGCAGGTCGGGCGCTACCGGGTCGTCGATCTCCCGCCCGGCGAAGGGCCGGGCGGCCGGGTGCCGATCCGGGCTGCGTACCCGGTCGACGCCACCGCGGGCTTCGAGGCCTCCTTCGGGCGGCAGCGGGAGATGATGGCCTACTTCACCTCGGTCTTCGGGCCCTACCCGTTCGCCTCCTACTCCGTCGTGGTCACCGACGACGAGCTCGAGATCCCGCTCGAGTCGCAGTCGCTGTCGACCTTCGGGCGCAACCACCTCACCGGCGAGTGGTCGGAGGTACGCCTCGTCGCCCACGAGCTCGCCCACCAGTGGTTCGGCAACGCGGTGACGCTGCGCGAGTGGCGCGACATCTGGCTGCACGAGGGCTTCGCCTGCTATAGCGAGTGGCTGTGGTCGGACGCCTCCGGCGGCCGCGCCTGCGGTGAGCACGCCCGCCACCACCACCGTCGGCTCGCCGGGCTGCCGCAGGACCTGGTCCTCGCCGACCCCGGGCCCGCGGACATGTTCGACGACCGGGTCTACAAGCGCGGAGCGCTCACGCTGCACGCGCTGCGGCGTACGGTCGGGGACGAGTCCTTCTTCCGGCTGCTGCACACCTGGGTCTCTCGGCACAGCGGCGGCACCGTCACCACCGGCGACTTCGAGGCGCTCGCGGCCGAGGTCTGCGGCCGCGACCTCACCCCGCTCTTCGACGCCTGGCTGCGCCGGCCGTCGCTGCCGGACCTGCCCGCCTGAACAATCCCGCCGCTGGTCGAGCCGGATTCGTGAGGACGAACGAATCCGTGTCGAGACCAACACGGTCCCCTGTCGCGCTCCGATGGGACTGTGTTGGTCTCGACACGCTCGGCCGCAGGCGGCCTCGCGGCTCGACCAGCGGGTGCGTGTTGCCTCCGGCTAATCTCGGCGACGTGCCCGATCTGACCTTCCGTGACGCCACCTTCTCCGACGTGGACACGCTGGTGGCCCTGATCGAGTCGGCCTACCGCGGCGATGCCTCCCGAGCCGGCTGGACCACCGAGGCCGACCTGCTGGCCGGCCAGCGCACCGACCCCGAGGGCGTACGCGAGGTGATCACCGCGCCGGGCTCCCGGCTCCTGGTCGCCGAGCAGCCGGCCGCGCGGCCGGGGGAGATCGTCGCCTGCTGCCAGCTGCAGAAGCGGGAGGCGTACGTCTATTTCGGCATGTTCTCCGTCTCGCCGACGCTCCAGGGCGCCGGTGTCGGCAAGGCCGTGATGGCCGAGGCCGAGCGGATCGCGCGCGAGTGGGGTGCTGAGGAGATCCGGATGACCGTGATCCGCCAGCGCGAGGACCTGATCGCGTTCTACGAGCGGCGGGGGTTCCGGCGTACGGGGCGGTTCGAGCCCTTCCCCTACGGCGACGAGCGCTTCGGCCTGCCGCTGCGCGACGACCTCGAGTTCGCGGAGCTCGCGAAGGCTCTCTGACCGCCGTCATCCGCTCGAATTTCTTGCACTCGCAGGGGTCGAGTGCTAAACATGAGGCTGGCACTCTTACCATGAGAGTGACAACAACCGGACCGGTGACGTTGAGGCGTCGCGAGCGGCAGGGAAGGGTTCTGCCGGGAGTGGCGTCGTCCGTCGCGGGCAACCCATCGGACCGGATCCAACGAACTTCCCAAGTGAAGGATCGCAGGAGCAATGCCGAAGCTCATCGCTTTCAACGAGGAGGCCCGTCGGGGTCTGGAGAAGGGTCTCAACACCCTCGCCGACGCCGTCAAGGTCACCCTCGGTCCCAAGGGCCGCAACGTCGTGCTCGAGAAGAAGTGGGGCGCCCCCACGATCACCAACGATGGTGTCTCCATCGCCAAGGAGATCGAGCTCGAGGACCCCTACGAGAAGATCGGTGCCGAGCTGGTCAAGGAGGTCGCGAAGAAGACCGACGACGTCGCCGGTGACGGCACGACGACCGCGACCGTTCTCGCCCAGGCGCTGGTCCGCGAGGGCCTGCGCAACGTCGCCGCGGGTGCCAACCCGGCCGGCCTGAAGCGCGGCATCGAGGCGGCCGTCGACGCCGTCTCCGAGCAGCTGCTCGCCCAGGCAAAGGACATCGAGACCAAGGAGCAGATCGCTGCTACCGCCTCGATCTCGGCCGCTGACACCACCGTCGGCGAGATCATCGCCGAGGCGATGGACAAGGTCGGCAAGGAAGGCGTCATCACCGTCGAGGAGTCGAACACCTTCGGGCTCGACCTCGAGCTCACCGAGGGTATGCGCTTCGACAAGGGCTACATCTCGGCCTACTTCGTGACCGACCCGGAGCGTATGGAGACCGTCCTCGACGACCCGTACATCCTGATCGTCAACTCGAAGATCTCCAGCGTCAAGGACCTGATCCCGGTCCTGGAGAAGGTCATGCAGACCGGCAAGCCGCTGGTCATCCTGGCCGAGGACGTCGACGGCGAGGCTCTCTCGACGCTGGTCGTCAACAAGATCAAGGGCACCTTCAAGTCCGTCGCCGTCAAGGCTCCGGGCTTCGGTGACCGCCGCAAGGCCATGCTGCAGGACATCGCCATCCTCACCGGTGGTCAGGTCATCTCCGAGGAGGTCGGCCTCTCCCTGGAGACCGCCGGCATCGAGCTGCTCGGCCAGGCCCGCAAGGTCGTCATCACCAAGGACGAGACCACCATCGTCGAGGGTTCGGGCGACCAGGGTCAGATCGAGGGCCGGGTCAACCAGATCCGCGCCGAGATCGAGAAGTCGGACTCCGACTACGACCGCGAGAAGCTGCAGGAGCGCCTCGCCAAGCTGGCCGGCGGCGTGGCCGTCATCAAGGTCGGCGCGGCCACCGAGGTCGAGCTCAAGGAGCGCAAGCACCGCATCGAGGACGCCGTCCGCAACGCGAAGGCTGCTGTCGAGGAGGGCATCCTGCCCGGTGGTGGTGTCGCGCTGATCCAGGCCGCGACCACCGCGTTCGAGAAGCTCGAGCTCGAGGGCGACGAGGCGACCGGCGCCGCGATCGTCAAGGCCGCCATCTCGGCGCCGCTGAAGCAGATCGCCATCAACGCCGGCCTCGAGGGCGGCGTCGTGGCGGAGAAGGTCGCCGGTCTTCCGGTCGGCCAGGGCCTCAACGCGGCCACGGGCGAGTACGTCGACCTGCTCCAGGCCGGCATCATCGACCCCGCCAAGGTGACCCGTTCGGCTCTGCAGAACGCCGCGTCGATCGCCGCGCTGTTCCTCACCACCGAGGCCGTCGTGGCCGACAAGCCGGAGAAGGCCGCCGCTGGCGACCCGACCGGTGGCATGGGTGACATGGGCGGCATGGGCTTCTGATCGAGCCCCGCTAGCTCTACGCAAGAGGGCCCCTCCTTCGGGAGGGGCCCTCTTTCGCGTTTCCGCCCTGGACTATCTCGGCAGGCCCCGCTCAGGAGGCCGGCACCCACATGATCCGCAGACCGGACAGGCCGTCCTCGACCGAGCCCATCGTGGTCAGGTGGAGGATCTGGTCCTCCGGGATCGCGTCGCGGTCGAGGCGGAGCGTGAAGGCGTCCTCGCTTAGCGAGGTCTCGATCTTCGGGGCCGATCCCGTGCCCGGGTCGTCACC
The DNA here is from genome assembly GCF_011045035.1 of Nocardioides turkmenicus. Classification (GTDB taxonomy): domain Bacteria; phylum Actinomycetota; class Actinomycetes; order Propionibacteriales; family Nocardioidaceae; genus Nocardioides; species Nocardioides turkmenicus. Next base: position 37,056 of record NZ_JAALAA010000009.1, on the reverse strand, counting down.
GGTCGGCCCGTGCACCTCGGTGCCCTTCTCGGGGCCGGTACCGGTGTCGAGGGTCCCGCCGTCGGAGTCGGCAGGGTCGGCGGACACGTCGGGGTCGTAGTCGACCTCAGCGGCGACCCCGTGATCTCGCAGGGCCTGCTCGAGACCTTCGGCGTCGTCGAGGCGGTAGACGGTGACGACGACATCGTCGCCGGACTCGTCGACGGCGTACGCCGCGGACGGGCCCCACATCGCGACGGCGACCGCGGTGGCGGCAGCGGCGGCGGCAGCCGGCAGGGCCGCCCAGCGCCACCGGCGGGATCGGGTGGGTCGGACGGGACCAGGTGTGCGCGTGGCGACGTGCTCGCGCAGCTCGGTGAGCAGGGACTGCTCGAAGGTGTTCATGGCTGGACCTCCAGGGGAGTGAGATGTGACTGGACCCGGGCACGGCTGCGGTGCAGCCGGACCCGCGCGGTGCCCGGCTTCACCCCCAGCACGGCGGCGGCCTCGGTCACGGAGAGCCCGTCGACGGCGACCAGCTCCATCAGCGCCCGGTCGCGGCGCGGCAGGGACGCCAAGGCGTCGTAGAGCCGGCGCGACTCGCGCGCCGAGTCGATCCGGGACTCGATCGCCGCCAACGAGTCCGGGTCGAGAAGCCGGCGGCCGGCGATACGGCGAACGGCGTCCTTGTCCTTCTTCTGGCGGCGGAACTCGGCGGCGACCACGTTGCGGGCGACGCCGGTGAGCCAGGCGGCGGGCGTGCCGCGGTCGGCTCGGTAGGAGGCGGCTGCGTCGATCGCGGCGAGGAACACCTCGGCGGTCAGGTCGGCGGCCAGGTGCGGGTCGGTGACCCGCCTGGCCACGAACCGTTGCACGAGATCGAGGTGCTCGCGGTAGAAGGTCTCGAACGCATCGGGATCCTCGCCGATCCGTCCGACGTCGGTCTCTGGTGTGCTCATGTCTCCTCTTGGACCCTGGCGCTCCCGACGTTACAGACCCGTGGTCGCGGACGCCGGGCTACGCTCGACGGCATGGGCCTGAAGGCGATCCCGGCGCTGGTGGTTTCGGCCGTGCTCCTCGCCGGTTGCGGCGGTGAGCCGGCCGCCGCGCCGCCGTCCCGGACCGCGGAGCCGTCGGCCTCGGCCTCTGCGGCCGCGCCGTCCCCGAGCCCGTCGGAGACGCTGCCGCCGGTGACCGACAAGGTCTCGCTCCCGCAGCTGATGCGCGAGGAGTTCCCGGGCGGCGAGGTGACGGTGCTGCGGGAGGCGGGGAGCACGGACGCCTACCGGCGCTTCGAGGTCAGCTACCCGAGCGGGCGGCTGACGATCACCGGGGTGCTCTTCCGGCCGCGCGGGCCGGGGCCGTTCCCTGGCGTGGTCTTCGCCCACGGCCACATCGACACCGACATCTACGTCACCGGACAGGGCCTCAGACGCGAGCAGGACCGGCTGGCGCGTGAGGGCTATGTCGTCCTGCACACCGACTACCGCGGCCACGCCGGCTCCTCAGGTATCCCCGAGGGCACCGAGGAGGACGAGAGCCGCCTCGGCTACACCCGCGACACGATCAACGCCGTCCAGGCGATGAAGCGACTTCCCTACGTCGACCCCGACCGCACCGCGCTGCTGGGCCGCTCCATGGGCGGGGCCGTGGTGATGAACGCGCTCGTGGCTCAGCCGGACCTGGTGCGTGCTGGGGTGACGTACGCGTCGGTCTCCTCGGACATCGTCGACAACATCAACCGGTGGGCGGTGCCGTCGCGGCCCGAGGAGGTGGCCCGGCTCTACCGGCAGTACGGAGATCCTGAGCGGGAGCCGGAGTTCTGGGAGGGGCTGTCGGCCCGGACGTACTTCGACCGCATCGAGGTCCCGGTCCAGATGCATCACGGCACCGACGACGAGTCCTGCCCGATCCGGTGGGCCTACACCACCCGGGACCTGATGGAGAGCGCGGGCGTGCAGCAGCGGCTGTGGGTCTACCAGGGCGAGCAGCATGCGTTCGGGCCGCAGTGGGACCTCTCGATCCGGCGGGTAATCGGGTTCCTCGACCGCAACCTGGCGTGACCGGGCCGGACGCCGAGAATGGGACAAGAGGTCCATCCGTTTGAGGACTTTCGACACTGTCTCGACAACAGTCCGGTAACGCAGCATGGGTGCTCCACACACAGTGGCCGACTGCGGGGAAGCGTCTGGATCTGGGGGGCTTGAAGCCCAAGGGAGTATCCGGGTGAAGTTCTGCAGCGGCGAGCGGGGTCAGGGCTCTTCGAAGCCAGGGCCCCGCTTGCGTGTGTCCGGGAGGGTGTGTCAACCGGGTCCACGGATGACCACCAGTGGTGAGGCATGATGTGGGCATGAGTGTCGACCTCGGACCGAAGACAGGGACGCAGCGGCCGCGGTCGCCGTGGCGCTGGCTCGCGGCCGTCATCGCCGCCGCGGTCGTGCTCGTCGCCGTCGTCGCCTCCTTCGGCCTGCTCGGCTCCGACGACACCGCCGAGGACCCCGATGCCGGGCCGCCTTCGCCGACCGCGACGGTCACCGAGACCGCGGCGCCCCCGTCGGCCTCCGCCCCCGCAGAGGGCGCAGGAGCGACCGAGCTGACCGTCGTCGCCGACGCCGCCCGCTGCCTCCCGCCGACCTCGAAGTGGCTCTCCCAGAACGCCGCGCTCGCCTTCGAGGGCACCGCCGAGAGCGTGACCAAGAGCGAGGCCGTGCTGCGGGTGAAGACGTGGATGTACGCCGACGGCTTCGGCGGCACCGACACCGTCCGGATCACCTTGCCCGCGCCGAGCACGATCCCGATGCCCGAGTTCGAGAAGGGCAAGAGCTACCTGGTCGCGGCCAAGGGCGACGCCGAGGTCATCGGCTGCGGCTACAGCGACGCCAAGAGCCCGAAGCTCCAGAAGCTCTACACCGACGCGTTCAAGTGATCTCCGGGCTCCTCCTGGCTGCCGGAGCCGGGCGCCGGATGGGCAGGCCGAAGGCGCTCGTCGACGACTGGCTGGTCCGGTCGGTCGAGGTCCTGCGCGCGGGCGGCTGCGACGACGTACTCGTCGTGCTCGGCGCCTCCGCCGAGGAGGCTCGGACGCTGCTCCCGGCCGACCAGCGGGTCGTCGTCGCCGACGACTGGGACGAGGGCATGGGGGCCTCGCTACGGGTCGGCCTGGAGGCTCTCGGGCCGGAGGTCGAGGCTGCGGTGGTCCATCTGGTCGACCTTCCGGATGTCGGCGGGGATGTGGTCGCCCGAGTGGTCTCGACGGCCGCGGAGACCGGGCTGGCCCGGGCGGCGTACCACGGGGTTCCGGGGCATCCGGTGCTGATCGGGCGCGACCACTGGGAAGGCGTGATCGAGGCAGCCGTCGGGGACCAGGGCGCCCGGGGTTATCTCAAGGCCCACGACGTACGCCTGGTGGAGTGCGGCGACCTGGCCGGCGGAGACGACGTCGACCGTCGCTGACCGGCGACTCGCGCCTACCCTCGTAAGAGGTTGTCCAACCCTCAGCCAACGCTTCGCGTTCTAGGCTCAGACCATGGACCTGACGCCCCGGGAGATCGCCGACCGCCTCGCGGGGACGGGATATCTGGCTGACCCGGAGCTGGCGACGGTGACGTTCCTCGGGCTGCGGATGCAGCGGCCGCTGCTGCTCGAGGGCGAGCCCGGGACCGGCAAGACGGCGCTCGCGGAGGCCGTCGCCGAGGCGCTCGACCTGCCGCTCGTACGGCTGCAGTGCTACGAGGGGATCGACGCCACCCAGGCGCTCTACGACTGGGACTTCGCCCGCCAGATCCTGCACCTGCGCGCCCTCGAGGCGGCTGGTGGTGCGGGCGAGGTGGAGGAGGCCGAGAAGTCCCTCTACGACGAGCGGTTCCTGCTCGCCCGGCCGGTGCTGGCCGCGCTGCGGCAGGCGCCGTCGGTGCTGCTCGTCGACGAGGTCGACCGGGCCGACGACGAGTTCGAGGCGTTCCTGCTCGAGGTGCTGTCCACCTATCGGGTCACGATCCCGGAGTTCGGGACGGTCGCCGCCACGGTCCCTCCGGTCGTCGTGCTCACCTCCAACCGCACCCGCGAGCTCCACGACGCCCTCAAGCGCCGCTGCCTCTACCACTGGATCGACCACCCGGGGCTGGACCGCGAGATCGAGATCGTACGCAGCCGAGCCCCCGAGGTCGCCGAGGAGCTCGCCCGCCAGGTGGTCAGTGTGGTCCAGCAGCTGCGCGGTGCCGAGGGCGCGAACGCCCTGCTCAAGCCGCCCGGCGTCGCGGAGACCCTCGACTGGGCCCGCGCCCTGCACCACCTCGGCACGACCGAGATGAACCTGGAGAGCGCAGCCGCCACGCTCGGCGCGCTCGTCAAGCACCGCGAGGACGCCGACCGCGTCCGCGCGGCGCTGGATCGGCTGCTGACGTGACCGTAGGACACGACGGGCCCGAGATCCTGCTCGGCTTCACCCGAGCCCTCCGCGCGGCCGGGGTGCAGGTGACCCAGGACCGCGCCCAAGGCTTCCTGCAGGCGACCGCGATCGTCGGCGCCGACGAGCCGGTCGCGACCTACACGGCCGGCCGGGCGACGCTGTGCGCCGGTCCTGACGACCTGCGCCGCTACGACCAGGTCTTCGAGGCGTGGTTCGGGTCGACGGCGGCGCTGCCGGGGCCGCAGGGGCCGCCGCGTACGGTCTCGGTCACCTCGACCCTTCCCGAGACCGAGCCGCAGGACGGCGACGACACGGGGGAGGGGGACGGCGATGTGATCCGGGCGCGCGCGAGCGAGATCGAGACCCTGCGCCACCGCGACGTCGCCGACCTCGACCCGGCCGAGCAGGAGCGCCTGGCGACGCTGATCGCGCGCCTCAGCCCGAGGGCCCCGCGACGAAGGACACCGCGACAGGACCACTGGCGGCGCGGACGCGTCGACGCGCACCGCACCCTGCGGGCCAGCCTGCGACACCTCGGCGAGCCGGCCGGGATCCACTACCGCCGACGCGGCGAGCGGCCGCGACGCGTCGTCTGGCTGATCGACGTGTCCGGGTCGATGAGCGCCTACGCCGACGTGCTGCTGCGGGTCGCCCATCGGGTGAGCTCGGCGGGGCCGGCCAACGCGGTCTTCACGATGGGCACCAGGCTCACCAACGTCACCCGCGCGCTGCGCCACCGCGACCCCGACCGTGCGCTGGTCGCGGCGGGTGAGACGGTGCCCGACTGGTCGGGCGGCACTCGGCTCGGCGACAACCTGCAGGCATTCCTGCGGCGCCACCAAGGACTGGCCCGAGGAGCGGTGATGGTCATCGCGAGCGACGGCTGGGAGCGCGGCGACACCGCGCTCCTCCAAGAGCAGACGGCGAGGCTGCACCGCCTCGCCCATCGCACGGTGTGGGTCAACCCACACCGTGGCAAGGTTGGATATGAGCCGCTGCAGCGAGGCATCGTCGCGGTGCTTCCGCACGTGGACGACTTCGTCGCCGGGCATTCGCTGGCGACGTACGAGGATCTGGTGGAGGTGATCGCGCGTGCGTGACGTACTCGACGATCTGATGACGTGGTGGGAGTCCGGCGAGACGGTGGCGGTGGCCACGGTGGTGGCGACGTTCCAGTCGGCGCCCAGGCCGCCGGGGGCCTCGATGCTGGTCGGCCCCGACGAGACCGCGGTCGGCTCGGTCTCCGGCGGTTGCGTCGAGGGCGCGGTCTACGAGGTCGCTCGTGAGGTGGCCGAGTCCGGCGTGCCCGAGCTCCACCGCTACGGCGTCTCCGACGACGACGCGTTCGCGGTCGGCCTGACCTGCGGCGGCATCCTCGACGTCTTCGTCGAGAAGATGTCGAAGGAGACCTTCCCGGAGCTCGGCGAGCTCGCCGAGGACGTACGCAGCGGCAACCCGGTCGCCCTCGCGACCGTCATCGAGCACCCCGACCCCGAGATCCTCGGGCGCCGCGTCCTCATCCGCCCGGAAGGGGTCAAGGGCTCTCTCGGGAGCGCAAGGATGGACGACGCCGTCCACGACGACGCCCTCGGTCTGCTCGCTCACGGCACCAACCAGACCCTCTCCTACGGCATCGACGGCGAGCGCCGCGGCGAGGGGATGCGGGTCTTCGTCTGGTCGTTCGCGCCCAAGCCTCGGATGCTCGTCTTCGGCGCGATCGACTTCGCCGCCGCGGTGGCCCGGGTCGGCGCCTTCCTCGGCTACCACGTGACCGTCTGCGACGCCCGTCCGGTCTTCGCCACCAACTCCCGCTTCCCCGAGGCCGACGAGGTCGTCGTCGACTGGCCCCACCGCTACCTCGGCGCCGAGGTCGAGGCCGGCCGCATCGACCGGCGCACCGTGATCGCCGTCCTCACCCACGACCCGAAGTTCGACGTACCTCTCCTCGAGGTCGCCCTCCGCCTCCCCGACATCGCCTACGTCGGCGCGATGGGCTCACGCCGCACCCACGACGACCGCCTCGCCCGGCTCCGCGAAGCAGGTCTCACCGACGCCGAGATCGCCCGCCTGAGCAGCCCGATCGGCCTCGACCTCGGCGCCCGTACGCCGGAGGAGACCGCCATCTCAATCGCCGCCGAGATCATCGCCGGCCGCTGGGGCGGCTCCGGCGAGCGCCTGGCCACCACCGAGGGCCGGATCCACCAGGACGTCGAGTACCGCTGAGGGGATCGTGAGGCAGGTCACAGGGTGCTACCTTGGCAGGACCGAGCCTCAGGGCCGAGCTCCAAAGGGGGAGTGATGGTTCGTAGCGATCTGCAGGAGCGCCGCATCAGCGCGGCGCGGGCGTGGACCGCCTTCGTGGAGAGCGGCGATGCCGCCGAGGACTTCGTCCGGCCCGAGATCCTGTCGAGCTGGACGCGCTCGGCGACGGCCGTGAAGCCGGACGTGCGCGAGGCGCCGCTGGCCGACGAGGACGAGACCCGGGAGATGTGGCGCGGGTCCCCGCTCCAGGTGGCCGTCGAACGGGTCGAGGAGGAGCTGCGCTGCACCGCCGACGACGGCGATCTCGTCATCGCGGTGACCGACCCGGACACCCGGGTGCTGTGGACGTACGGCGGACGGGTGATGCGCCACAAGGCGGAGTCGGTCAACTTCGTGCCGGGCGGGCGCTGGGACGACGAGAGCGCCGGCACCAACGCGCTCGACCTCGCCAACCGGACCAACGCGCCCTCGATGGTCTTCGGCCCGGAGCACTACGCCGAGGTCGTGCACAACTGGGTCTGCTGGGCGGCGCCGCTCCACGACCCGGTCACCGGCAAGCACCTCGGTGTCCTCGACCTCTCCACGACCTGGGACCGCACCCACCCGATCGGGATGGCGACGGCCCGGGTGATGGCGCGCCTCATCGAGGGGGCGCTGCCGAAGATCCCGACCCCGCGGCAGGACGAGGCGATCGCCGAGCCCGGTCTCGTGCTGACCCTCCTCGGCACCGCGGAGACCTGGCTCGACGGACAGCGGCTGCTGCTCAACCGCCGCCAGACCGAGATCCTCGCCCTGCTCGCCCTCCACCCCGAGGGCCTCTCGCTGGAGCGGCTGCACGCGATGGTCTACGGCGACCAGGCGGTCACCTTCTCCACGCTCAAGGCCGAGGTCTCCCACCTGCGCCACGCGCTCGGCGGCCAGGTCGCCTCCCGCCCCTACCGTCTGCTGATGCCGGTCGCGACCGACGTCGACCAGGTCCTCGCCCTGATCCGGCACGGCCGGGTGGCGGCCGCGGTCGAGGCGTACGGCGGCGATCTCCTGCCCGGCACCAACAGCCCGGCGCTGGCCGAGATGGCCGAGTACGTCGCGGTCGCGCTGCGCGAGGCGCTGATCGCCGACCCACAGCCCGATGCGGTGCTGCGCTACAGCGAGCTCGCTCCGTACGACACCGAGGTCGTCGACGTCTGCCTGCGCCGCCTCGGCGGCAGCGCCCACCCGGCGTTGCCCCTGCTCAGGGCTCGTTTGGCGGCCAGCAGGTAGTCAGCCAACCGGGGCCCAACCCTGCGCGTCCTACTGTGATCTGGCCCACACAGTGACGTCTGGCAGGGAGACAACATGGCCCGGATCAGCATGCGCGTCGACGGTATGAAGGTCACCGACGACGTCGAACCGCGGACACTGCTCGTGCAGTATCTCCGCGAAGGACTCGGCAAGACCGGCACGGTGATCGGTTGCGACACCAGCAACTGCGGCGCCTGCACGGTCCATCTCGACGGCGACTCGGTGAAGTCGTGCAACGTGCTCGCGGTGCAGGCCGACGGGTGCGAGGTGACCACGATCGAGGGCCTCGCCGACACGGTCGAGGGCGACCTCCACCCGGTCCAGGAGGCGTTCCGTGAGTGTCACGGCCTGCAGTGCGGGTTCTGTACGCCCGGCATGATCATGCAGTCCGTCGACCTGCTCAAGCGCAACCCGCAGCCCAGCGAGGACGAGATCCGCGAGGGCATCGAGGGCAACCTGTGCCGCTGCACGGGCTACCACAACATCGTCCGCGCGGTGCAGTACGCCAGCGGCCACCTGGCCACCGCCGCCAACCCGCGCGGCGCGACCGAGGAGGTGGACGCGCTGTGACCGCCGTCGAGGCTCGTCCGGAGCAGACCAACGAGATCGGCCGCGACCGGCGCCGCAAGGAGGACGCCCGCCTGATCACGGGCCGGACCCGCTGGACCGACAACATCAACCTGCCCGGGATGCTGCACCTGGCGATGGTGCGCAGCCCGTTCGCCCACGCGCGGATCACCAACATCGACACCAGCGCCGCGGCGGATGCCGAGGGCGTGGTGACCGTGCTGGCCGCCAAGGACTTCGACGAGACGCTCGGGGTCTGCATCAACGCCTGGCCGATCACGCCCAACCAGAAGGCGCCGGCCCATCCGCCGATCGCGACCGACCGGGTCACCTTCGCCGGTGAGATCGTCGCCGTCGTCGCTGCCCGGTCCGCGGCTGCCGCCCGCGATGCGGCCGAGATGGTCGAGGTCGACTACGAGGAGCTTCCCGCCGTCGTCTCCCTCGAGGAGGCGGTCAAGGACGAGGTGCTCGCCCATCCCGACCTCGGCACCAACAAGTCCGCGCTGTGGGTCTTCGACAGCGCGCAGGCCGGCACCGGCGGTAACGTCGACGAGGCCATCGCGACCGCCCGCAACGACGGGATCGTGATCGAGCGGACCTACCGCCAGCAGCGCCTGATCCCGGCGTTCATGGAGCCGCGCAGCGTCGTGTGCGACCCGACCGGTGAGCAGATCACGGTGTGGAGCGCCACCCAGATCCCGCACATCCTGCGGTTCGCGTTCGCCGCGACCACCGGGGTGCCCGAGTCGAAGATCCGGGTGATCGCTCCCGACGTCGGCGGCGGCTTCGGCGGCAAGCTCCAGCAGACGCCCGAGGAGATGATCGTCTTCGCGATGGCTCGCCGGCTCGGTAAGCCGGTGAAGTACACCGAGACCCGCTCCGAGTCGCTGCTCTCCGCCCACCACGGCCGCGACCAGATCCAGAAGCTGACCCTCTCGGCCACGAAGGACGGGCAGGTCACCGGCCTCAAGGTCGAGCTCGACGCCAACCTGGGCGCCTACGTCGCCATCGTCGGCGGCGGGGTCCCGGTGCTCGGCGCCTTCATGTTCAACGCGATCTACAAGTTCCCGGCCTACCAGTTCAACTGCCAGACGGTGTTCACCAACACCACCTGGACCGACGCCTACCGCGGCGCGGGGCGGCCGGAGGCGACGTACGCCGTCGAGCGGCTGATGGACGAGCTGGCCGCCGAGGTCGGGGTCGACCCGCTCGAGATCCGGGAGAAGAACTGGATCAAGCACGAGGAGTTCCCGTTCACGACCGTCGCGGGGCTCACCTACGACAGCGGCAACTACGAGGCGGCGACGGCCAAGGCGAAGGAGCTCTTCGGCTACGACGAGCTCCGTGCCGAGCAGCAGCAGCGCCGGGCCAGCAACGACCCGGTCCAGCTCGGCATCGGGGTCTCGACCTTCACCGAGATGTGCGGCCTGGCCCCGTCGCGAGTGCTCGGCAGCCTCGACTACGGCGCCGGTGGTTGGGAGCACGCGCAGGTGCGGATGACGCCGACCGGCAAGGTCGAGGTCATCACCGGCGCCAGCGCGCACGGGCAGGGGCACGAGACCGCGTTCAGCCAGATCGTGGCGGACCGTCTCGGCGTACCGTTCGAGGACGTCGAGGTGCTCCACGGCGACACCCAGATCGCGGCCAAGGGCTACGACACCTACGGCTCCAGAAGCCTGGTCGTGGGCGGTGAGGCGCTGGTCAGGGCCGCCGACAAGGTGCTCGAGAAGGCCAAGCCGATCGCGGCCCACCTGCTCGAGGCGAGCGTCGAGGACCTGGAGTTCACCGGCGGCAGGTGGACGGTCAGGGGCACCGACCAGGGGCTGGCCATCGGCGAGCTCGCCACGGCGGTCTTCGCGGCCCACAACCTGCCCGACGGGGTCGAGGCCAACCTCGACTCCGAGGCCACCTTCGACCCCGAGGCGTTCAGCTTCCCGCACGGCACCCACCTGTGCGCGATGGAGGTCGACACCGAGACCGGGCAGGTGAAGATGCGGAAGTACGTCTGCTGCGACGACATCGGCAACATCATCAACCCGCTCATCGTCGCGGGTCAGGTGCACGGTGGCCTGGTCCAGGGCATCGCCCAGGCGCTGTGGGAGGACGCCGTCTACGACGACGCCGGCACGCTGGTCGCCGGCTCCTTCGTCGACTACCTGCTCCCGACCGCCGCCGACACGATCAGCTTCGAGATCGACCACACCACCTCGCCCTCGACCACCAACACGCTCGGCACCAAGGGCGTCGGCGAGGCCGGCACGATCGCCTCCACCCCGGCGGTGGTCAACGCGGTCGTCGACGCGCTGCGCCCGCTGGGGGTCAACGACGTGACCATGCCCTGTACGCCGGAACGCGTGTGGCGGGCGATCAACGAGAGCTCGGCCGGTGGCGAGACCACCGGCGCGGCCGCAGCACACTTCGATCCGTCGACGGGCATGTCCGGGAACGTCGACCGCACGGAAGGAGACGTCCAGTGATTCCCGCATCGTTCGACTACGTCGCCCCGACCACGGTCGAGGAGGCCCTGGCCGCCCTCGCGCAGTACGGCGACGAGGCCAAGATCATCGCCGGCGGGCAGAGCCTGCTGCCGGTGCTGAGGATGCGTCTCAACGCTCCCGAGTGGGTCATCGACCTCGGCCGCATCGACTCCCTCAAGGGCGTACGCGACGAGGGTGACTCGATCCTCATCGGCGCCATGACCCGCCACTGCGACGTCGCGACCGATCCTCTGGTCGCCGAGCACGCGGCCCTGGTCGCTCGTGCCACGGCGACGGTCGCCGACGAGCAGGTACGCCACCGCGGCACCTTCGGTGGCGCGCTCGCTCACGCCGACCCGGCGGGCGATCTCGGAGCCCCGGCCCTGGCCCTGGACGCCGAGTTCGTCATCGCCGGGCCGGGCGGGGAGCGGGTCGTCCCGGGCTCGGAGTTCTTCCAGGGGCTCTTCGAGACGGCCGTCTCCGAGGACGAGCTGCTCGTCGGCGTACGCATCCCGAAGCACACCGGATGGACGGCCCACTACGAGAAGTTCGTCCGGGTCGCCCACCAGTGGCCGATCTGCGCGGTCGGCGCGACCCTCAAGGTCTCCGGCGGCGTGATCGAGGGCGCGGCGATCGGTCTCACCAACATGGGCGCCACCCCGTTGCGCGCGGCCGGCGTCGAGCAGGCGCTGGTCGGCCAGCAGGCCACCGAGGAGGTCGTACGCAACGCCGCGGCCCTGGCCGCCGACGGCGCCGAGCCGCCCTCCGACCTCAACGGCGACGCCGACTACCGGCGTCACCTGGTCACGGTGCTCACCCGGCGGGCCATCACGAAGGCGCTCGGGGGCTGACGCGTGGATCTGACGCACCAGTTCACGGTCCCGACCTCGGTCGAGGAGACCTGGGACAGCTTCCTGGACATCGGCTCGCTCGCCGAATGCTTCCCGGGAGCCCAGGTCACCTCGGCCGAGGGCGACACCTTCACCGGCACGGTGAAGGTGAAGCTCGGTCCGATCGCCATGGTCTACGCCGGCTCCGGCACGTTCGTCGAGAAGGACGAGTCCGCCCGCCGGCTCGTCGTCGAGGCGAAGGGGCGCGACAAGCGTGGCAACGGCACCGCCGGCGCCAACGCGACCCTGACGATGGCTCCGGAGGGCACTGGCACCCGGGTCGAGATCGTCACCGACCTCGCGGTCACCGGAAAGCCCGCCCAGTTCGGACGCGGGGTCATGCAGGACGTCTCCGACAAGCTGCTCGGTCAGTTCGTCGCGTGCCTGGAGTCGAAGTCCGCCCCACCGTCGGTCGAGCCCGCGAGCGAAGCGAGCGGTGTCGAGACCAACACAGTCCCGTCGAGCGCCGGAGGGGACCGTGTTGGTCTCACTGAGACCGGTTCGGCGGGGCCTCCGCCCAGCGGCTCCGGCGGCTCGACCAGCGGTGCGCCGAAGCACGCGGCGCCGAAGGAGCCCGAGGCCCTCGACCTGGGCGCCACCGTCGTACCGGTGCTGATCAAGAACTACGGCAAGAAGATCGCCGTGGGGGTGGCGGTCATCGCCGCGGTGGTGATCGTCTACAAGCTCCTGCGGGGCTGAGGCCGGATCGCGCGACGAACCCGTCGCGCAATCCGGATACCTCTCGCGCAACCTGGATAGCGGAGCGCTGTTCGACCTCTCTAGCGTTTTGCCTACGCAGACCCCGCTGCGAGAGGAAACAGAAAAGTGAAGATCGCGGTCATCGGCGCCGGGTTCGCAGGCATCGCCTCGGCCAAGGTGCTCACCCAGCTCGGGCACGACATCACCGTCTTCGAGAAGACGCCCGATGTCGGTGGTGTATGGAGCCGCACCCGTCGCTACCCAGGGCTGACGACGCAGAACAACAAGGACTCCTACACGCTCTCGGACCTGAGGATGCCGAAGGTGTTCCCCGAGTGGCTCAGCGGCGAGCAGGTGCAGAGCTACCTCGAGATGTACGTCGAGAAGTTCGACCTCGCCCCGATGATCAGGCTCTCCACCGAGGTGCGGAGTGCCCAGCCGGCTGGAGGGGGCGGCTGGGACATTTCCGCAGCGGGGGCTGACGGCGAGACGACCGAGCACTACGACCACCTGGTCGTGGCCAGTGGCGTCTTCTCGGAGCCGTTCGCCCCTGCGTACGACGGGGTCGACGACCTGAAGGCCGCCGGCGGCACGATCCTTGCCGCGAGCGAGCTGCACGACCTGGACACCGTCAAGGGCAAGGACGTCGTGGTCGTCGGCTACGGGAAGTCCGCCTGCGACGTGGCCGTCGAGATCGCCAAGGAGGCGGCCTCGACCACCGTGGTCGCGCGCCAGCTGCTGTGGAAGATGCCCCGCAAGATCAAGGGCGTCCTCAACTACAAGATGCTGCTGCTCACGCGCATGGGGGAGGGGCTCTTCCCCTACCAGAACATCCGCGGAGCCGAGAAGATGCTGCACGCCGGCGGCTCGAAGATGGCCGGCTCGATGGTCGGCAGCGTCGAGTCGGTCACCACCAGCCAGCTCAAGCTGAAGAAGCTCGGGCTGATCCCCAAGGGCCAGTTCACCGACATCGCCCGCTCGACGGTCTCGCTGGCCACCGAGGGCTTCTTCGAGGGCGTCGAGGCCGGCGACATCGCCGTCGAGCGCGACACCGAGATCGCCGCCTTCGTGACCAAGGACGGCAAGCCGTACGCCGAGCTCGCCAACGGTCGCGCGGTGCCGGCCGACGTCGTGGTGACGGCGACCGGCTTCAAGCAGGAGCTCCCGTTCTTCTCCGAGGAGATCCAGGACCAGCTCACCGACGACAACGGCGACTACCAGCTCTATCGCCAGATCCTCCCGCTCACCGTGAAGGACCTGACCTTCGCGGGCTACAACTCCTCGTTCTTCTCGCCGCTCTCGGCCGAGATGAGCGCGGTCTGGATCGGCTCCCACCTCGGTGGCGGCCACCAGGTCCCGCCGGTGGAGGAGATGGAGGCCCACGTCACCGCGCGGCTGGCCTGGATGCGGGAGCGCACCGACGGCCACCACGCCCGCGGCACCAACATCATCCCGTTCTCGATGCACAACATCGACGAGGTCCTCGGCGACGTCGGCATCGACGTCAGCAAGCGGGTCAAGGCGATGCAGTGGCTGCTGCCGATCAACCCGAAGGCGTACGCCTCCGTCACGCCCAGACTCGTGGAGAAGCTGGCCGGGAGGAGCTAGTACGACGCGAGATGCCGGTGTTCCTGGGTGGGACCGGCATCTCGTTTCGGGTTCGGGTGGACTCCAGCCGGGACCTTGGACAGTGATTGCGCAGTGTTCGCGTTCACACGGCGCCGGCTCCGCTACGCTCTTCGGTCAATCGAGCCACGGTCCAGGAGCCTCCCTTGCCCCGTCCCCTGCTGAGCCGCCACACCGTTGTCGCCACCACTGACGTGGACCAGGCCCGAGAGGCCGTAGCGGAGCGTTTCTGCGCCCATTATCTGGCGCTGACGCAGGCCGGCTCGCAGCTGGACATGGTGCACAACGCCGCGCCGCTGGGCGAGGACGTGATGCTCAACTACATGCGCTACGGCGACGAGGTGCGGATCACGCCCGGCACCTTCGACGACTTCTACCTGATCCAGCTCCCGCTGGCCGGCAGCGCCAAGGTCAAGGTGGGTGAGCACGTCGTCCTCGCCGACCGCACCCGCGCCTCGATCGGCTCGCCCACCGAGGCGGTCGACATGCTCTGGTCCGACGGCTGCGAGAAGCTGCAGGTCTACATCCGCCGCAGCGCGGTCGAGGAGGCGGCTGCCGGCATCGGTGGCGCGGGCCCGGTGGTCTTCGACCCCACGCTCGACCTGGCCCGGCCCGAGGTGCGCGACTGGCTTAAGATGGTGCGCCTGGCCTACGACAACGTCGAGGCGGGTGGCTCGCTGATGAGCTCCCCGCTGGTGGCCGCGCCCTACGAGCAGGCGCTCATCGGCGGCCTGCTGACGATCCAGGCCAACACGTCGTTGGAGATCGCCTCCGAGAACGCCACGCCCTCGATGTCCCGGGCCGTACGCATGGCCGTCGACCTCCTCGAGGCCCACCCCGAGCGCCCCTGGAAGGTCGCCGAGCTGGCCCGATCAGTCGGCGTCTCGACCCGTACGCTGCAGGAGGCGTTCCAGCGCGACCTCGACACGACGCCCCTGGAGTACTGGCGGCGGACCCGGCTCGACCGCGCCCACGCCGACCTGCTCGCCGCCGACGCGACCGCCACCTCGGTCACCGCCATCGCCGCCCAGTGGGGCTTCTTCCACCTAGGTCGGTTCTCCCAGGCGTACCGGGCGCAGTTCCAGGAGCTCCCGTCGCAGACGCTCATGCGCTGAGTTCGATGGCGGGGTGAGCCGACCTTCGTCTATCTTGTCTGCGCACCTCGCCCGAGGCTGCGCAATCGGAGGTCATCATGGCTCGGCTCGCATGCGCGATCGCCATCCTGCTCATCGCACCACTTCTCACCTTCGCCTCTGCGGTTGCTGAGGCCGCCGAGCCCGACGGCGTGACCATCTTCCCGTCGGCGGACGGGCCGTTCATGTGGGGCGAGCCGATGGACCTCGAAGGCACGGTGACCGAGAACGGTGCGCCGGTTGCCGGCGCGAACGTCGAGCTTGCGCAGATTGATCCGAGCGCGGCGTGGCACGCCACTGTCGTCACCGATGCAAGCGGGCGTTGGACCTACCGGTTCACCCCGCCCGTCGCGAGCCGCTACACCCTGCACGCGAGCTACGCCGGCGCCGACGGCACCTACGAGGACTGGACCAACTTCGACGTCGCTCGGCACCCGTCGACGTTCACCTTCTCCGACAACGGCCTCCGTCAGACCGACGAGCAGATCTCGTTCGACGTGCTCCTGTCCGGCGATGGTGCGGGTCTGGCCGACCGGGTCGTGCACTGGGATCTTCAGTGTTGGTATTCCGAGACCAGCCCGGTCTCGGTCGGCCGCATCACGGACAGCACCACCTCAGCCGCCGGCACGTTCACCGTGACGTACGACCAGCAGTTCCCGTGTCCTGAATACGCGCTCATCGCCTGGTGGGATGGCGACGCGGACTATCAAGCAGCCAAGGACTGGGCGACGGAGCCCACGGCGTGGCGCCGATCCGACCTGCAGATCCACGCTCCGGATTCCGCCTATGTCAACGACGACCTCGGCACCAGCGTCACCGTGCTCGTCGACGGCGTGCCAGCCCCGAACCGCACCGTCCATGTTCGGTATGCGCCAAGCACGTCGACGTGGTCCCAGATCGACGTCGTTTCTGGGCCTGATGGTGTCGCCTCGATCCCGATCAAGGTGACCGAGCCCGGAAGCTGGCACATCGAAGCGAGCATGGACGCCACCGACGACACCATGGCGGCGAGCCGGTGGGTGACGGTTCCCGTGTCCCAGGTTGCGACCGATCTCAGCGTCTCGCCGATGGTGTCGTCTGTCCTCGTCGGCAATCCCGTCACCGTTCGAGGGAGCCTCGTCCGTGCGGACGGTCGGAACGGCGGGGCGACGGTGAGACTCAGCGTCGCCGACGAGTCGGGTTTCCTGCGTGATCATGAGACGACGACGGGTTCGGACGGCACGTTCGAGTTCGTCGACATGCCGAACGTTGCCAGACCGGTCACCTATTACGTCACCGTTCCCGGTGACAACCGCTATGTCGCGGCCTCCCACCCGGCCCAGACGGTGACGGTGCAGCCGCAGACGCCCGCTGTGACGCTGACAGCCAACAAGACGTCGTACGCCGCTGGCGAGACCGCCACGTTCCGGGTCAACCTCACCAAGACCGACAGCCGAAGGGTGCGGGTCACGGCTCAAGAGGCCGGCGGCACCATCAAGGTCCTCTACGACGGCAACGTCCCGTCGACCGGACTGACCCTCAACCGCACGATGTGGCGGAACACCACGATCGTGGCGAGTCACCCTGCCGACTCACGGAGCACGGCCGCCAAGGCCACGCTCAAGCGATCCGTACGCCTCGGGCTCGCGACGAAGGCACTGAACCCGCTGCGTCGAGTCGGGGCGTACGCCGTGTACCGGCCGTCCGCGGACCCCACCCTCGTCACGTCGGTTCGCCCGGTCCGCTCCGGCCTCTGCGTCCGGATGACGGTCCAGAAGTACAAGGACGCGGCCTGGAGAACGGTCGCGACCTCGACCTGCCGGACCACCAACGCCTACGGCAAGGCCCGGTGGACGCTCACGCGCTACCACCCCAGCGGCTCGCGATTCCGCATCGCGGCTCGATTCGCAGGTGACTCGACAAACGCCGCCGGGACCGGCCCGTGGACGTACGTCCGATTCCGCTGACCGCCCTGGTGTCGGGCGGCCAACGCCTCACCACTGCGGCTCGTCGCTGAACCCGCCGTAGTCGTCGAGGTCGGCGTCGTCGCGGCGGTAGCTCTCGCCGTCACCGTTGCGCTGGTCGAGCTTGTCCTCCTTCTTGTCCTCGTTCTGCGGCTGATCGGGTGGGTCGTCCTGCTCGTTGGGTCTGATCGGCGTCTTCGGGGTCAGCTTCTCCTGCAGGCGCTCCTCGACGGACTCGCCCTGCTGGGACTGCTCCTTGCCCTGGCCGGCGTCGGTGGGGCAGTCGCCCTCCTTCAGCGTGGCCAGCGCCTCCTCGTAGGCCGCCTTCGCGCCGCGCTGGTCTCCGGCGTCGCGGGCGCGGTCTCCGATCGCCTCCTGGGTCAGCGACATGTTGATGCGTACGGTGCACTCGTGGTCCTCGGGCACCCGCTCCAGCGCCTCGCCGTAGTAGGCGATCGCGCGGGCGTTCTCGCCGAGGAGGAAGGCGGCGTTGCCGGCGTCGAAGTGGGCGATCCACGGCTGCAGGATGTTGAGCTCGCGGTTGGCGGAGTAGTGCTCCATCGCGGTCGCGGCGTCGCGTACGTCCCAGGCGTCGCGGCCGGCCCGGTCGTGGTGACCCATCAGGACCACCTTCATCAGGAAGGCCAGCCCGATGACCACCGGGACGATCCCGGCCAGCAGGAAAGCGCGGCGCACCTGCTCGCGGGCGGTGCGTACGGGGCCCTGCGGCTCGGTCGCCTCGACAGGTGTCTCGGTGACGGTCACGACAGCACCTCCTCGGCCTCGTGCGCGCGACGGCGATGGCCCCACAGCTCCCACAGCAAGAGTGCCAGCAGGGGGAAGCCGAAGATCCAGGCCCGGGACACCTCGCCGCCGGCGGAGGTCTTCTCGGTCAGCATCTCGGAGTCCCAGGTGGAGGCCTCGGTGACGACCTCCTTGGGGTCCTTCGTCGTGCGGCGAATCGTCTGAAGGCCCATCTGACCTGCGATCCCGCGCAGGTTGGCCAGGTCGATCCGGGAGCGGGCGTCCTGGCCGTCGCTGTCCTTGAGGTAGCCGTCCTGGGGGCGCTCGTCGTCCCACGGCATCCTGCCGCCCTCCTCGGTGCCGTAGCCGAGCACGACACCGCCGGCCGAGAGGTCGTCGACCTCGGCGAACGACTCCTGGTCGACGCCCTCGCGGGTGTTCTCCCCGTCGGAGGCGAACACCACGATCCGGCGCCGTTCGGGGAAACGCTCCTGGTCGCGCTCCAGGGCCTCGATGACCTGGTCGCGCGGGGCGTCGACCATGGAGCCGGAGCCGTCGAAGGCACGTTCGGCGTAGAGCCCGTCGACCCAGGCGTTGAACGCCGTGGTGTCGTAGGTGAACGGCATCTCGGTGCGTACGACCTCGCCGCCGAAGGTGATCGCCCCGAACCGCACCGAGGGCAGCGCAGCCGAGAGCGCCTTGAGGTCCCTCTTGAGCTGGGTCATCCGGGCCTCGCCTCCGGGGCCGTCCTCGGCGACCATCGACCGGGTCCGGTCGACCACGACGAGGATGTCGAGATCGGCCGTACGCATCTCAGTCGGCGCCGCGCCCCAGGTCGGCCGCACCAGGACGACGACGGTGAGCAGGACGATCAGCCCGCGGCGTACGAGGGTGAGGATCTGCCATCCCATGGCGCTCATCGGAACAGCCTCCCGGAGCGGACCAGGGCATAGACCCACCCGGCGATCAGCATGAGCACGCCGAGGACGATCGTCGCGATCGGCCAGCCGGGGGCGTCGCGGACCTGGTACTTCGGCGGCTCGACGACCTCATCGGCGGAGAGCCGGTCGATGCCGGCCAGGATGGACTCGATGGAGCCGTCGTCACCGAGGAGCGAGAAGGTGCCGCCGGTGTCGGTCATCGCCTTCTCGAAGGTGGCGCGCTTGTCCTCCTGGAAGCTGAGGTCGGCGGAGCCGATGCCGTAGAGCCGGACGTCGCGCTCCTTGGCGAACTCGGCGGCCTCGGGCAGCGTGTAGACCGGCGGGCCGCCCTGCGGGTCGTTGTCGGAGGCGACGATGACCGCCCGGCCCCGCTCGGGGTTGGACAGATCGAAGCGCTTGACGCAGGACACGATGCCGTCGCTGATCAGGGAGGCGCGCTCCTTGCCGAGGTAGGTGCCCGCGACGTACTCCTGGTCGCCGAGGGCGAAGGCGCGGCCAGCCCGTGACAGCTCGTCCTGCACCCAGCCGTAGTCGTCGGTGAGCGGGAAGACGGTGACGGCGGCGTCGCTCCACAGCACCAGGCTGACCCGCTCGCCGTCGAGGCCGGCGACGAGCTGGGAGTAGGCCTGGGTGACCTGGGTGTCCTCGTCGAACATCGAGGTCGAGGCGTCCAGGCAGAGCACGATGTCGCGGGTGGAGTAGCGGTTCTGGGTGATGTCGGTGGCCTGCGGGCGGGCGATCAGCCAGATGCAGCCGATCACCGCGAGCGCGATGCCCGCGGTCTGCCACCAGGAGAGCCAGCGCTGCTGGGTCGCGAGCTCACGGAACCGGGGGAGCCGCTTCAGGCGCTCGGTGTGGGCGACGAGCACGGCGTCGGCCGGGCGGCGGTGCACCCGGGCGGCGAGGACGACGATCGCGGCGACGGCGACGGCCGTGACGACCAGCATGATCACGCCTAGGACGGGCCATCTCAGGTCCATGTCGTCACCACCTGCCGGGCCCGGCCCAGCGCCTCGGGGAAGCGCTCGGCCGCCTTGCCCTCCTCCTCGGAGGCGAACGCCGGCGGATACATCACCTCGACGGCCATCGCCAGCGGACGGGTGCGGGGGTCGCTGCGTACGGTCGCCTTCAGGTCGGCGAGGACCATCTTGTCGGCGGGGATCTGGCTGACCTCGGCGACGTAGTCGCGTACGGTGCGGCTCAGGTGCTGGTGGCCGACCCGCGCGGGTACGTCCCCGCGGTGCACGGCGCGCTCGATCCGGTCGATCTCAGCCAGGGACTCGGCGCGCAGGTCGCGCGGCTCGGGCACCCACGGCGTCTCGACCTCGACGACCGGCCGGCGCTTGCGGGTCAGCAGGATGACCGCGAGGTAGTAGAGCACCACCGCGGCGAGCAGCGCGAGCGCGAGCACCAGCCACCAGCCCGAGTGGGCCAGTGGCTGCTGGAACTCCTCGGGGACGCTACCGGCGCGCATGACGGTGCCTCTCCAGGAGATGGAAGACGGCGCCGATCGCGGTGGCGTCGTCGCGGACCCGCTGATAGGCGATGCCGAGGCGGTCCAGCGTGGTGCGCAGCCCGTGCTCCTCGGCTGCGGCCAGCTCGGCGTACTGCGCATGGAGGACCGCGTCCCCGCTGAGCCATCCGGGCAGCGCGGCGACGGTGTCGACGTCGACGGTCGGCCCGCCGCCGGCCACCGCGGTCGTGGGATCGAGGTCGTCGATGCCCGCGACCAGCACCTCGTGCTGGACGGTGAGGCGGCGCAGGACCGCGGCCATGTCGTCGCTGACCGCGTGCTCGTCGGTGACGACGAGCAGGATCGCCCGGCGGCGTACGTTGGTGGCGACGTGACGCAGCACCGCGACGATGTCGGCCTCGGCGGCGTCGGGGGTGATCGCGTCGTGGGCCTGCCCCAGCGCCCGCTCGAGCGCGACCTCGGTGTCGGCGGGCTTGGTGAGCCGCTGGGTCTCCGAGTCGCCGTAGGCGACCGCGACCTTGTCGCCGTGCCTGACCCCCAGCCACCCCACCAGGCCGGCGGTGAAGATCCCCAGGTCGCGCTTGGTGGTGGTGCCGGTCGCCTGGGCCGCCATGCTCCGGCCGGTGGAGATTGCCAGCAGCACCAGATGCTGGCGCTCGGCGGTGAACCGCTTGACCAGCAGGCTCCGGGACCGGGCCGTCGCCTTCCAGTCGATGTCCTTCACATCGTCGCCGGGGACGTACTCCCGCAGGTCGTGGAAGTCCATGGAGCGCCCGGTCTGGAGGGACGCGTACTCCCCGTCGAGCAGTCCCACGACCTTGCGGTGGGCATGGATCATCAGCCGTGTGCGGATCCGGGGGAGGTACGTCGCCATGTCGGTGCTCGGGTCAGGGGATCGGCTCAGGGGCTGGGGACAGCGCGGACCAGCGCGTCGACCAGCATCTCCGGCTGGACCTTCTCGGCCAGCGCCTCGAAGCTGAGGTGGAGCCGGTGGCGCAGGATGCTGTGGCGCAGCTCGCGCACGTCCTCCGGGGTGACGTAGGAACGGCCGAGCAGCAGCGCGGCGGCACGCGACGCCTGCAGGAACGCGATCGAGGCACGCGGGGAGGCACCGATCTCGACGTAGGAGCCGGTCTCCGGCCCGAGCAGCTGGTGGGCGTTGCGGGTGGCCTGGACGAGGGCAACGATGTAGCGCTTGATCGCCGGGTCGACGTAGACCCGCTTGGTCAGCTCCTGGAGCCAGATCACGTCGTCGGGGTCGGCGACGGGGCGGGTCTCCTCGTGGTCGGGGCCGAGCGTGCCGGCCTCGATCCGCTCCAGGACGATGAGCTCCTCGCCGTCGCTGGGGTAGTTGACGATCTCCTTGAGCAGGAACCGGTCCATCTGGGCGTGGGGGAGGACGTAGGTGCCCTCCTCCTCGATCGGGTTCTGGGTGGCCAGCACCATGAACGGGCGCGGCAGCGGGTGGATGTGGCCGGCGATCGACGTCTGGCGCTCCTGCATCGCCTCGAGCATGGCGCTCTGGGTCTTGGCGGAGCTCCGGTTGATCTCGTCGAGCAGCACGAAGTTGGCATGAACCGGGCCGAGCTGGGTCTCGAACTCATGGTTGCGCTGGTCGTAGACCTGGGTGCCGATGATGTCGCTCGGCAGCAGGTCGGGCGTGCACTGGATGCGGGAGAACTTCGCCTTCACCGTCTGGCTCAGCGTGCTCGCGGCAAGCGTCTTGGCCAGCCCGGGCACGCTCTCGAGCAGCACGTGCCCCTCGGACAGGAGCGCGATCAGCAGTGCCGTCCTGAGCCGCTCCTGGCCGACCACACGGCTGCTGAAGGCGGTGCTGACCCGCCCGACGATCTCCTTCGCCCTGGCGATCTCCTCGGCGGAAGGCGGGGCGAGGGTTGGTGCGGTGGTGGTCAAGGCGGCTCCAGAGGCGTCGGCTGTCGGTCCCATCCTTTCCTACCAGCGTACGGAACGCATCTGGGGCCCACTCCACAGCCGGTTCCGTGAGCCGCCCGACCGGTGGCCGCGCGAAAACGTATGTGGACAAGACGTTCATATCTGTGGTTATATGGACACATCGTTCACATCGACTCCTGAAGGAGAGCATCATGACCACCACCAACACTCGTGTCGCGCTCGTCACCGGCGGTTCGGGAGGCATCGGCACGGCTGTCGTCGAGCGCCTGGTCCGCGACGGCTTCGCGGTCGCTGTCCACTACGCCGGCAACGCCGGCCGCGCCGAAGGGCTCGTCGCGGAGATCACCGCGGCAGGCGGCCAGGCGATCGCTGTCGGCGGTGACGTCGCGGACGAGGTCGCGATGGCTGCGGCCTTCGAGGCCACCACCGAATCGTTCGGCGGCATCGACGTCGTCGTCAACACCGCCGGGATCATGGCGCTGAGCCCGGTCGCGTCGCTGGACCTGGACGTACTCGACCGGATGCACCGCACCAACATCCGCGGCACCTTCGTCGTCTCGCAGCTCGCCGCGAACCAGGTCCGCGACGGCGGCGCCGTCATCAACTTCTCGACCTCGGTCAAGAAGGTCGCGCTGCCCGGATACGCCGCCTACACCGCGTCCAAGGGCGCTGTCGACGCGCTCACCATGGTGCTGGCCAAGGAGCTCGCGGGTCGCGACATCACCGTCAACGCGGTCGCGCCCGGCCCGGTCGCCACGCCGCTGTTCCTCGAGGGCAAGGACGAGGAGACCATCGAGCGGATGGCCAACATGAACCCGCTGCACCGGCTGGGCACGCCTGACGACATCGCCGAGGTGGTCGCCTTCCTCGCGGGCCCGTGCCGGTGGATCAACGGCCAGGTCGTGTACGCCAACGGCGGCATGGTCTGAGCCGGTCGGAGAGAGCAGGAAGGACATCGCCATGAACCAGATCGTCGTCATCACCGGAGCCTCGAGCGGCTTCGGTGCCCTGACCGCACGGGCGCTCGCGCGGACCGGGCAGACCGTCTACGCCGGGATGCGCGAGACCGGCGGCCGCAACGCCTCGGCGGTGCAGGCTGCGGCCGACTACTCGGTCGAGCACGGGGTCGACCTCCGGGCGATCGAGCTCGACGTCAACTCCCAGGACTCGGTCGACGCCGCCATCGCCCAGGTCGAGGCCGACCACGGCCGCATCGACGTCCTCATCCACAACGCCGGCCACATGGTCGTCGGCCCGACCGAAGCGTTCACCCCTGAGCAGCTGGCCGAGCTGTACGACGTCAACGTGCTCTCGACCCAGCGTGTGAACCGGGCGGTGCTGCCGGGCATGCGGGCCCGTGGCGCCGGTCTGGTGATGTGGGTGTCGAGCTCCTCGGTGAAGGGCGGCACGCCGCCCTACCTCGCCCCGTACTTCGCCGCCAAGGCCGGCATGGATTCCCTCGCGGTCTCCTATGCCGGCGAGCTGGCCCGCTGGGGTGTGGAGACGTCGATCATCGTGCCGGGCTCGTTCACCAGTGGCACGAATCATTTCGCGCACTCCGGACGGCCCGCCGACACCGCCGTCGAGGCGGCGTACGAGACGCGCTATGCCGGGCTCATGGGGCAGGTCGCCGAGAAGCTCGCCGCGCTGGCCCCGGCAGACGCGGACGCGTCGATGGTCTCCGACGAGATCGCTCGGATCGTGTCTCTCCCGGCCGGGGAGCGTCCGTTCCGGGTCCACATCGACCCGGCGGACGACGGCTCGGAGGAGGTGTCGGAGGTGGCCGACCGTGTCCGCCGCGAGTTTCTCGGGCGCGTGGGACTCGCCGATCTTCTCGCTGTCGCTCGGTGAGCCATCGCGCCGCTGACTCCTCATACACTGGCTCACCGATCACATCAGAAGGGGGCGGATCATGACCGCCGAGGACGTTCCGCCGCGCCGGGGACGAGGGCGTCGGCCTGCCGACGAGGTCCGGGCCGACATCCTCAGCACCACGGGGCAGCTGCTTCTCGAGGAGGGCATCGCCGACCTCACCTTCGACCGGATCGCCCGGCTCGCAGGCGTCAGCAAGACCACGCTCTACAAGTGGTGGCCGTCTCGGGGTGCGCTCGCTCTCGACGGATACTTCCATGCTGTCGAGGACACCCTGGCCTTCCCTGACACCGGCGACATCCGGGCCGACCTCGTCAGTCAGCTGCATGCCTTCGTCGCCCTGATGACCGAGACGGCCGGCGGTTCTGCGCTTCTCCAGCTGATCGGGGAGGCGCAGACCGACGCCGAGCTCGCGGCCTCCTATCGGGCGCTCTACTCGACCGAGCGCCGCCGTCTGGCCGTGGAACGCCTCACCCGGGCTCAGGAGGCCAGCCAGATCCGGCCCGACGTCGACGTACGAGTTCTCGTCGACCAGCTCTGGGGATCGGTCTATCACCGACTGCTCATCCCTGACGAGCCCGTCACCCCAGAGTTCGCCACGGCTCTGGTCGACAACATCATGGACGGTGTCGCGGGGGCCTGAGCGACGGCAGGCCCGGGGTCAGAAGACGTTGCGGGGGCGGAACTGCACCGAGATCCGGGGGCCGGCGGAGGAGACCTTGGGGATCGCGTGCTCCCAGGTGCGCTGGCAGGAGCCGCCCATGACGACGAGGTCGCCGTGGCCCATCTCGATGCTCATGCCCTTGCCGCCGCCGTGGGGGCGCAGCGCGAGACGGCGCGGGTCACCGACGGAGACGATCGCGACCATCGTGTCGTCGGTGCGCCCGCGGCCGATCTTGTCGCCGTGCCAGGCGACCGAGTCGTTGCCGTTGCGGTAGTAGCAGCAGCCGGCGGTCACGAACGGCTCGCCCAGCTCGGGCAGGTAGTGGGCGGTGAGCCGGCCGCGGGCCTCGGCGAGCCGCGGGTGGGGGAGCGGCTCGCCCTGGCCGTAGGTGTGGAGCAGTCGCGGCACGTCGACAACGCGGTCGTACATCTGCCGGCGTTCCTCGCGCCACGGGACGTCGTGGACCAGCGTCGCGAAGACGTCGTCGGGATCGGGCAGCCAGCCGCGGGCGATGTCCACCCAGGCTCCGCGGTCCAGATGGATCCGCTCGTAGGCCGGCTCGGTGGTCTCGTCGGCTGTGGGGGCGAAGAGGGTTCCCTGAAAGTCCACCCTCGCAGCATACCTCGCTATCGAACAAGTGTTCTAGCGAAAACCGGCCATCGTGTTTCGTTGCAGTTGGTCTGCCTCATCTCGCTGCAATGTCACAACTTGACGAAACTCGGGACGTACGCGAGGTGTACACCTACGCTCACCTCATGGTCCGGTCGGTCGAGGGTGAGCGGTCGCTCAAGCACGTCCAGATCAGGGAGTACGTCCGGGAGCTGGTCATCGGCGAGAGTCCCGGTGCGTCCGCGCCCTCGGAGCGCGAGCTGGTCCAGAAGTTCAGCGTCGCCCGCGCGACCGTGCGGCAGGCGCTCGACGCGCTCGTCGCCGAGGGTCTGCTGGTCCGGATCCCTGGCCGCGGGACGTTCGTGGCCCGCCCGCGGCGCGCGCAGAGCCCGGTGCTCGGGTTCAGCGAGGAGATGGCTCGCCGCGGGATGCAGGCCTCCTCCGAGACGCTGCTGCTCGGCCGCGAGAAGGCCGGCCCCACCATCGCCCGGGCGCTGGCGATCAAGGAGGGGGCGGCCGTCGTCCACTGGCGTCGGTTGCGCCGTGGCGACGGGGTGCCGATCTGCATCGAGGACGTCTACCTCGACGAGACGATCGTGCCCGGGATGCTCGAGCGCACCACGCCGACCAGCCTCTACGCCGAGCTGGCCACCCGGCACATGCGGCCGTCCTGGGTCGACGACACGTTCCGCGCGGACGTGGCCAACATCGAGGAGGCCACCCTGCTCGGGCTCTCGGTCGGCGTGCCCGTGCTCCGCCGGCAGCGGAAGTCGGTCGCGGGGGACCGCTACGTCGAGGTGTGCCGCTCCGTCTATCGCGCGGACCGCTACGCGCTGCACCTGCAGCTCGGCCCGTCCTGACGCGGTCGGCTCAGAGGTCACCGAGGGGTGCGATCACGTCGCCGCTCTCCTCGCAGACCCAGATCGGGTCCGGGCCGCCCAGGTCGGGGGTGATGTGGAGCGAGTGCACCGGAGCCTCGGGTGGACACGTCGTGCACACCGGCCAGCGCGCCGAGGCCTCACCGTCGAAGAGCAGGTCCTGGACGTCCTGGGCGACCAGGCCCGCGACGTACGCCTTGCCCTCGGGCCACTGCTCCACCCACCAGCCGCGCTCGGTCATCGCGTCCTCGAGGGCGGAGACGGCGGCGGCGCCGGCGAGTCCGCGGGCATCGAGGTCGTGGAGCACCCTCGCCCGAGCCTCGAACAGCACTGTCGTGTTCATCACCGACCATTCTTGCCCACCGGTCAAGAGTCGCCTGCGCCAACTCGTGGCGATCGCGGACAATCCTCTTTGTGATTCTGATCGACCCGCCGAACGTCCCCAGCCGCGGCCGGATGTGGTCGCACCTGGCCAGCGACACCTCCTACGAGGAGCTGCACGCGTTCGCGAGCCGGATGGGGATCCCGGCCCGCGGGTTCGACCGGGACCACTACGACGTGCCGGCTGAGGCGTACGACGACATGGTCGCCGCCGGTGCCGTCGAGGTGACCTCGCGGGTCCTGGTCTCCGCGCTCATCGCGGCCGGCCTGCGCCGCCGCAAGCGCCGTTAGGCGGCGAACTTCTCACCCGGCGTCGGCGACGCCTCCGCCGAGGGCTTCGACATCCGGCGCACGGTGAGCCAGATGGCCGCCGCGATCAGCAGGCCGAGCCCGCCGCCGAGGATGAACCCGCCCTGCCAGCCGACCAGGTCGATGGCGAACCCGGCGGTCGGCGCGCCGACGGCGCTGCCCAGCGTGATCGCCGAGCCGTGCCAGCCCATCACCTCGCCGCGTACGGTCGAGGGGACGCGGCTGGTGATCGCCTCCAGCGCGGCGGTGAGCGTCGGCGCGCAGAAGAAGCCGCTGAGCAGGAGCAGCGCGGCGAACGAGATCGGGCCCCAGGCGAACGCGGTCAGCACCGTGGTCGCACCCAGCAGCACGAGCATCACCGCCGCGGACGGGTGGCGGTTGAGCGCACCGTAGACGAGCGCGCCGACCAGCGAGCCGAGGGCCCAGATCGCCATCACCAGGCCGAGGAGGGTGGTGCGGTCGAAGTCGCGCATCGCGGCCACGGTGCCGAGGTCCTCGGCGATGAGGATGAGCGAGGCGGTGAAGGTGCCGGCGAGGAGGAGTACGACGCCGGGGCTGACCCAGGACGGGAGTGCGAAGCGGCGAGCCGGGACACTGAGGTCGCTGGGGGCCGCGTCGCTCGGCACGGTCGGCTCTCCCTCGGTGATGCTCGGGTTGAGCAGCCACAGCACGACGGCCGCGGCGATCCCGAGCCACTGGGTCACCAGCAGCGCCCAGGAGGTGCCGAGGTAGCTGGCGCTGAGCACGCCGATCACCGGGCCGACCATGAAGGCCATCTCGGTCATGATCGCGTCGGCGCTGAGCGCCGCGGTGCGCTGCCCTGGCTGGACCGAGCGAAGCACCACCTGGCGCACGATCGACCAGGACGGCACGGTGAAGAGACCTGCGACCGCGATCAGGGCGATCAGCGGAAGGTAGCCGACCCAGGGAGCGATCGACCAGGCGATCGGGAGGATCGCCAGCGGCAGCAGGAGCGTACGCCGCAGGCCGAGGCGGTCGAGGAGACGGCCGAGCCAGGGCGCGGAGATCGCCATCGCGATCGCGAGCACCGTCGAGACCAGGCCGGCCTCGGCGTAGGAGCGGTCCAGCGGGCCGACCACGTGAAGGGTGACGATGACCGAGGACGCCGGCATCGGGATCCGCAGGAACAGACCCAGCACGAGGATGCGGCGAACGTCGGGAATCCGCCACAGCTCGGCGTACGTCTGGAAGCTCACCGACGGATTCTGTCACCCCTGCGGGGTATCGAACGAATTGTTATCGATCGGGTGACAGGTATGAGTTGAGCGCCTCCAGCTCGGCCGCGATGTTGGCCCGCGCGGCGGCCTCCCAGCTGATCCTGGCGAAGGGGGTCGAGAAGAGCGACTCCTTCTCCAGCAGCCGTTCCAGGACCTGGGCTCGGCCGACGCGGAACTCCTCGTCGGAGAGGTGCTTGTACTCCTCGCGGACGGTCGCGGAGTACTCCGCGTAGCGCTCCGCGGGAGCCGCCAGGATCGCCAGATCGGCGTCGGAGAGCACCCGGCCGCTGTGGTCGTCCGGCTCCGGGTCGTGGGTCTCGGTCAGCCGCACCAGGCGGGCGACCTCGGCCACCGTGTCCGCGTCCAGGTGAGCGGCCAGGGCGTCCTCGGCCCAGCTCGCCGAGCGCTCCTCGGCGTCCCGCTCCCCGTCGTAGACGGAGTCGTGGAAGAAGGCCGCCAGGGTGACCGTCAGCGGGTCGAAGCGCTCCCCCTCCTCCTGCAGCTCCTCGATCCGGTCCAGCACCTCGGAGAGGTGCCGGCGGTCGTGGTAGCGGCGGGTCGGCTCGTCGTACGCCGCCAGAAGCTCACCGAGAAGGTCGGTCGCCTCTGGCAGCGGCCAATGTCGGGGGAGGTCCATGGGCCAGAACGCTAGCGTCACGCGTGGTAGGCGCGCACCCACCTGGTGTGCGGGTTGCCCGCGATCTTGTCCAGGGTCGTCGGCGGCACGCTGGTCGCGTCGGTGACCACGAAGCCGGTCTCGCCGGCGGTGGCGAGGTACTGACCGGTCACGTTGACGCCCTCGGAGGCGAGCAGGGCGTTGAGCTCGGCGAGCACGCCCGGGACGCTGTCGTGGAGCAGCGCGAGGCGCGCGCCCGCACCCAGCGGCGGCGGCTGGACGGCCGGCAGGTTGACGCTGAGCGCGGTGGATCCGGAGCGGATGAAGTCGCGCAGCTTGCCGGAGACGAACCAGCCGATCTCCTCCTGTGCCTCCTGCGTGGAGCCGCCCACATGGGGGGTCAGGATGACGTTGTCGAGACCCTGCAGCGGGCTCTCGAAGGGGTCGCCCTGGGCCTTGGGCTCGATCGGGAAGACGTCGAGCGCGGCACCGGCGATGTGGCCGGACTCGATGTGCTTGCGCAGCGCGTCGTTGTCGACGAGGAAGCCACGCGCGGCGTTGATGAACAGGCTCCGCGGCTTCATCTTGGCGAACTGCTCCTCGCCGAACATGCCCAGGTTGCCCGGGCGTCCGTCGATGTGGATGGAGACCACGTCGGCCTCCTCCAGGAGCGCGTCGAGCGACTTCATCCGGCGCGCGTTGCCGTGGGCCAGCCGGTCGGCGATGTCGTAGAAGATGACGTACATGCCCAGCGCCTCGGCGACGTTGGACAGCTGGGTGCCGATGTTGCCGTAGCCGATGATGCCGAGCGTGCGGCCGCGGACCTCGTGGGAGCCCTTCGCGGACTTGTCCCAGACGCCGGCGTGCATCTTCTCGGTCTTCTCCGGCAGCCGCCGGGCCAGGGAGATGATGTAGCCGATGACCAGCTCGACGACCGAGCGGGTGTTGGAGTAGGGCGCGTTGAAGACGGCGACGCCGCGCTCGGCGGCGGTGACCAGGTCGACCTGGTTGGTGCCGATGCAGAAGCAGCCGATCGCCTTGAGGTCGGTGGCCGCGTCGAGCACCCGCGGGGTGATGTGGGTGTTGGAGCGGATACCGAGCAGGGTCACGCCCGGAAGGGCCTCCACCAGCTCGTCCTCGGAGAGGGACTTGCTCCGCAGCTCGACCTCGAATCCGGCCTTCTCGAGGTTCTCGACAGCGACGGGATGGATGTTCTCCAGGAGCAGCGCCTTCATGGCTCAAGCCTAAGGCGCGCGAGGTACGCCTCCTCAATCGTGCCCGAGGGCCGGACCGCGGTCCGTGGCGGTCCTCAGGACCAGTAGACGACGACCCCGTCGCCGATGTTCACCTGGTCGTAGAGGGAGGTGATGGCACCGTAGTCGCGTACGTTCACACAGCCGTGGGAGGCGCCGTTGTAGCCGTTGGCGGCGAAGTCGGGGGAGTAGTGGACCGCCTGGCCACCGGAGAAGAACATCGCGAACGGCATCGGGGTCTTGTAGATGGAGGAGACGTGGTCGCGGCTCTTGGCGAAGACGGAGAACTGGCCCTCGCGGGTCGGCAGCTCCTGCGAGCCGAATCGCACCTCGACGCTCATCTGCACGGTGCCGCCGACGACCCAGCGCAGCACCGAGGTCGACTTGTCGATGCACATCACCCGGCCGGTCAGGCAGCGCGGATCGAGCTTGCCCTCGGGGACCGGCGGCGGCGCGTTGGTCAGCTCGGCCTCGGTCGGCTCGCGGGTCATCGCGTACAGCCGGTCGAGGGTCGTCTGGTCCACGAAGCCGGTGACCGCGATGCCGCGCTTGGCCTGGAACCCGGAGACGGCCTCGGTGGTGACGTTGCCGTAGAACCCGGTCACGCCCGCGTTGAACCATCCGATCTGCTTCAGGCGCGCCTGCAGGTCACGTACGTCGTCGCCGCTGTCGCCCTTGCCGAACAGTCGCGGGCCCGAGGTGGGGGACGGCTTCGGCTTGGGCTTCGGCTTCGCGCTGGGGCTCGGTGTCGGCGTGGCGCTCGGGGAGTCGCTCGCCGAGGGGGAGGCGGCGGCCGGCGAGGCGGTCTCGGGTGCCGGCGCGGCCGCCGGCTCCGTGGCGCATGCCGCGAACGTGGTTGCCAGCAGGGCCACCAGCGCTCCCGCGGTGATTCCTCGTCTGACCATCTTCTTCGCCTCGCTCCGGACCATGGCCCTTCGAGGTTAGATCGGGCCGACGACATACTGATGCCCGAACCGGCCCATCCGGTTGCATATCTCCGGGAAATGTCCCGGCTGGTGGGACGATCTCTCAGCGAGCCGGTGGCGCGAAGCGGCTGAACCAGCGGCGCACGGTCCGCTTCAGCCGGTGTCGCGTGCTGTTGCACGCGACCAGCGGCAGCGTGAGGCCGACTCGGTCGGCGTCGGCCAGCTCCCGCAGCAGGATCTCGGCGGCCACCCGGGTGTCGTCGCCGGCGTCGTGGGCCTTCATCTGCTCCACCGCGTAGTAGGCGGCGATGGTGGCCAACGACTTGTCGGGCACGTCCAGGGCGAGCGCCTTCGCGAACCGCATCGTGCACAACCAGTCCAGGACCTCGAGCCGTACGCCGGCGCGGTCGGACTCCACGGCCACGAAGGCCCAGTCGAACGGCGCGTTGTGGGCCACGAAGACCCGTCCGGCGAGGCGCTGGGCGATCGTCGCGGCGACGTCGCGGAACGGTGGGGCGCCGGCCAGGTCGGCACTGGTCAGACCGTGGACCTCGACCGGCCCCGGGTCGACGCCGGCGCCCGGGTTGACCAGCGTCTCCCACTCCGACTCGGGTTTGCCGTCGGCGGAGATCTGCCGGATCGCCACCTGGATCACGCGGTCGCGGTAGGGGTCGAGCCCGGTCGTCTCGACGTCGAGGACCGCGTAGCCCCGTCGGTTGCCCCGGGCTTCGCTTCGGCCGCGCGATTCGGTGGTGGTCACAGTGCTGACGGTATCGGTGAGCACCGACACTCTTTTCGGGCCGTCAGGTCGCTGGATCGTCAGACCGTCAGCGCAATGATGCCGGCGATGACGAGAACCACGACCACCAGCACGGCGACCAGCGCGAGCACGCCCGGCTTCTTCTGCTTGACGTGCCCGATCGCGCCCTTCTGGAACGTGGTGGCCGGCGCGGCGTAGAAGACCGGGACGGTCTGGCCCTCGGCGACGTCGAAGCTCAGCGACGCCTTGCCGAACTTCCAGGTCCACTGGGTGTACATGTCGACGTTCCAGTGTCCCGGCGGCACCGGGAAGACGTTGCGGCCGTACTGGGTCGGCATCTGGTGGCCGTTGAGCAGCACCGTCGGCACGATCAGGTTCGAGGTCATGTGGCTGCCCTGGATCGTCAGGTCGATCCACCCCACGGGCGGCTGTCCGGGCGTTGGCTGGCCCGACTGGTCCGGCATCGTCATGGGGCGAATCATGCCCGATCCGGTCGGTGGTGGCGGGTCAGATGTCGACGCTGCCGCCGGAGCGCCAGTAGTAGCCGCCCTCGCGCATCATGAACCCTTCCTCGTAGAGGTAGCGGCGCAGCGCGGCGACGTCGTCGTGGAACCGGCCCAGGATCTCGTTGACCTCGCGCTCGGGGTAGACGTGGCCGAGCTCGAAGGACTGCGCGAGCTGGTTGAGCACGACCAGCTTCTTGACGTGCTTCGACGGGATCGTCAGCAGCCGCCCGTCCTTGCCGAAGAACCGTCTCAGGGTCTCGGCGTCGTCGGGTCGGGGCTGCCAGGTCGCGCGGGTCACGCCTTCCATCGTGCTCCGGCCGGCCGGTCCGGCGCCACCGGGTTTCAGACGAGGGTGATCGAGACGAGGGCGCGGTCGCCGACCTGGAGGTCCTCCTTGCGGCGTACGGCCTTCTTGATCGGCAGCGCATAGCCGTCCTGGCCCGGGAAGACCGAGGTCCTCCAGATGGTGGTGCCGATCCGGGCCTCGACCCGCACCGACCCGAAGCCGCGGGGCGGGCCGGTCGCGATCGACGCCTCCCGGATCTCCTCGGTGACCTCGGGCGGCGCGGTCACGAAGATCCAGGCATCGGTCTCGCCCTTCCATGGCCACAGCTCGGCCTCGAACTCCCAGGTCTCCATGCGCCCATCCTCCTCCAGGACCCTCCAGAACCCTCCGGAAAGCCGTAGGTCGCCCGCTCGGTCGGCGACTAGGGTGCGGCCATGGCTGCCCCTCGCTCCCTCGACCAGAGACTCGCCGACACCCGTGCCCGTCTGGAGAACGACGTCGATCTCTGGATCGCGTCGGCGCACGACGACCAGCCCTGGCTGGTGCCGATCTCGTTCGTGTGGTGGGAGGGCGAGATCTGGATCGCGAGCATGGGCGGGGCGCGGACGCAGCGGAACCTCTCCGCCTCTCCCGCGGTGCGCCTGGGGCTGGGCGAGCTGCGCGACGTGGTGATCATCGACGGTCGTGCCGAGGTCTTGCCGATGGACGGGACGCCGAAGGAGGTGCTCGACATCTATGCGGCCAAGCAGGGCGGCGACCCGAGCCGGTGGGCCGACAGCCTGATCCGGGTCAGGCCGACGAAGGTGCAGGCCTGGCGTGAGGAGAACGAGCTGGAGGGCCGTCACTTGATGCGCGACGGCCGCTGGCTGGACGAGGGTGGGTCGGATGGGAGCTGAGCTGAGCGAGGACACCTTCCGCGCGCTCGCCCGGTCGTCGCCGTGGCGCTTCAGCACGCTCCACTTCACCTGGCCGACGGGGGCGGACGGGGACGTCGAGTGCTGGCTGAGCCGGCCCGGACGACTGCGGGTCCGCGACGCCCGCGGCGAACGCGTCGTCCGGGAGGAGGCGAGCACTCCTCCGGAGCCGGTCCTGCGCGCCGACGGCCTCGTGGCGAGCCGACCGCGGGCCTACACCCACGACATCGACGACCCGATGTGGGACAACTACGTGTTCGTGTCGATGCTCGACCCGGAGGAGCTGTCGGAGGACGTGACCTTGAGCGACCTGCGCTCGGAGGCGCTCGGCGGCCGGGAGACCTGGTGGGCGCGGGCCGTGCCAGGGAAGGGGTATGAGCCGCGGTGCGGCTGCTGCCCGCTGCTGTGGTCGCGGGTCAGCGACTGGTTCGAGTACGGCGACGGCGCCCCGGGCTGGGAGCCGCCGGCGGGGACGGTCTACCCGGAGGCGTACGACGTCGCGCTGGACGTCGCGACCGGCATCGTGGTGCGGCTGAGCCCGGTCGGCGGCTCGCGATCCGATCTCGGGTTCGAGACCACGATCCACGAGGCAGAAATGTCGGTGCCCTCTGCTTAGGTGGTGACGAGGACGACATCCGATCCAGACGGAGGAGATGTCATGACCATCAGCACGACCATCGATGAGGAGATCGAGCAGCTCGAGGAGGAGCTCGGCGAACCGCCTGCCTGTGAGTGCAGCTGCGGCAGTCCGGACAGCGACGCGGAGCCTTGTGGCGAGGCCGCGGCGTACGCCGTGACCGTGCTCTGTCCCGACGACCGCTGCACCCACACCTATCTGCTCTGCCAGGAGTGCCGGGACCTGTGGGTCGCGAGCTGTCCGCCACCCCATCAGCTGCGCGTCGTGGCGCTGGGCTGAGATGCGATCAGGAGGGGAGATCGTCGAGGGAGTCGGCATCGACGATCCGGTACGCATAGCCCTGCTCGGCCAGGAAGCGCTGGCGGTTCTGGGCGAAGTCGGCGTCGATGGTGTCGCGGGAGACGATCGTGAAGAAGTGCGCGGTCTTGTTGCCGTCGCCGGGCCGAAGCAGCCGGCCGAGCCGCTGGGCCTCCTCCTGGCGGGAGCCAAAGGCGCCGGAGACCTGGATCGCGACCTCCGCCGAGGGCAGGTCGATGGAGAAGTTGGCGACCTTGGAGACGACCAGCAGGTCGATGTCGCCGGAGCGGAAGGCGTCGAAGAGGCGCTGACGCTCCTTGACCGACGTCTTGCCCTCGATCACCGGGGCGTCGAGCGCGGCGGCGATCTCGTCGAGCTGCTCGAGATACTGCCCGATCACGAGCGTCGGCTTGCCGGCGTGGGAGGCGACGATCTCCTTGACCACGTCGATCTTGTGGTGCGTGCACGAGGCGATCCGGTAGCGCTCGTCCGGCTCGCCGGTGGCATAGACGAGCCGCTCGTCGGCGGGCAGCGTCACCCGCACCTCGACGCAGTCGGCCGGAGCGATCCAGCCCTGCGCCTCGATGTCCTTCCAGGGAGCGTCGTAGCGCTTGGGCCCGATCAGGGAGAACACGTCACCCTCGCGCCCGTCCTCACGCACCAGCGTGGCGGTCAGGCCGAGCCGGCGGCGCGCCTGCAGGTCGGCGGTCATCCGGAAGATCGGAGCGGGAAGGAGGTGCACCTCGTCGTAGACCACCAGCCCCCAGTCGCGGGCATCGAGCAGCTCCAGGTGCGGGTAGGCGCCCTTCCGGCGCGTGGTCAGCACCTGGTAGGTGGCGATCGTGACCGGCCGGATCTCCTTGACCGAGCCCGAGTATTCGCCGATCTCGTCGGGGGTCAGTGAGGTGCGGCGTACGAGCTCGTCCTTCCACTGGCGCGCGGAGACGGTGTTGGTGACGAGGATCAGCGTGGTCGCCTGGGCGTGCGCCATGGCGGCAGCGCCCACCAGCGTCTTGCCGGCGCCGCACGGGAGCACGACGACCCCGGAGCCGCCGTGCCAGAACGACTCGGCCGCCTCCGACTGGTAGGGACGGAGGTTCCAGTCGGTGGTGTCGAGCGCGATCGGGTGCGCCTCACCGTCGACGTAGCCCGCGTAGTCCTCGGCCGGCCAGCCGAGCTTGAGCAGCGCCTGCTTGAGGTTGCCGCGCTCGGAGGGGTGGACGACGACGGTGTCCTCGTCGAGCCGCTCGCCCAGCATCCCGGCGACCTTCTTCGCCCGGACGACCTCCTCCAGCACCGCGCGGTCGGAGGAGACCAGCACCAGTCCGTTGGCCGGGTTCTTCTCGAGCCGCAGCCGGCCGTAGCGCGCCATCGTCTCGGCGACGTCGACCAGGAGGGAGTGAGGGACGGGATAGCGCGAGAACTCCAGCAGCGTGTCCACCACCTGCTCGGCATCGTGGCCGGCGGCGCGTGCGTTCCACAGCCCCAGCGGGGTGAGGCGGTAGGTGTGGATGTGCTCCGGCGAGCGCTCCAGCTCGGCGAACGGCGCGATCGCCTTGCGGCACTCGCATGCCCGGGCATGGTCGATCTCGAGCAGGAGCGTCTTGTCCGACTGGACGATCAGGGGGCCGTCGTTCACCGCACCAGCCTACGGTTGCGCCGGTCGCACACCTCGAACGCGGGAGAGCGCGAAGGACCGTACGTCGTCCTCGACCCGGGCGGTGAGCGAACCGCCGTCGAGCCCCAGCGGCTCGACGCGCGCCTCGGCGGCGACCCCGCGGCCGTCGACGTAGGAGATCACCACCTGCTCCTTGGCGTCGATGGCCTCGTGGAGGACCGCCATGGTCGAGGCCGGCTCGGCGGACGCTGGGGCGGGTGGCGCCGGGCGGGACGCCGCCGTCTCGTCGCCCGCCTTGATCCTCGTCGCCACCGCGGCGGCGCGCGCGGCGAGGTGAGCCTCCTGGGCACCTGCCGGGCGCTGAGCGTTGCGGGTCTTGGCGCGTCTGGCGTCCGGACGCGCCACGTGGACCGACCCGTCGGGCGCCTCGACGACCGGAGCCAGGCCGAGCTCGCGGAGCCGGGGGAGGAGCGAGTCGAGCGCGACCGTGCTGACGACCACCGTCGGCGCCAGCCGGCGCAGACCCAGGGACTCGGCCGCCGGGTGAGCCAGCAGCTCGGCCAGCGCGGCCTCGTCGTCGCTGCGGAGATAGGCGGCGGCGAAGCCGACCCGCACGGTCCCGAACGTACGCGCGGTGTCGTCGACCAGGTAGGTCAGCGCCTGCGGGACCGGGGTGCGCGACGCCGCGGTGAGGAAGGCGTGGATCTCGGTGGCGGTCCAGCCGCGGTCCATCGCCCGGCGCACCGACTCCTTGGTGAACCGGTAGACCGTCGCCCCGCCGTGCGACTCCACGGTCGCGACGACGGCCAGCGTGCGGGCCAGCGCGGGCTCCAGCGGCCCCGGGGCGACCGCGGTCAGGTCGCCCTGCAGCAGCACGTGGCCGACCGGCTCCGGCAGCAGCTCCGCCAGGACCGGGACCGGGTCCTCGCCCGCCACCAGCCCCCGCCCGTACGC
>NZ_JAALAA010000008.1 GCF_011045035.1 Nocardioides turkmenicus | reverse complement strand
GTTCCGGGGTCGGCTCCGGGGCGGCCTCGGGAGCCGGGGCGGCGGGAGCGGACTCGGCGGCCGGCGCGGCGCTGGCGTCACCGACGAGCGCCAGCACGGCGCCGACCTCGACGGTCTCGTCCTCGGCGACCTTGATCTCGAGCAGGGTGCCGGCCACCGGGGACGGGATCTCGGTGTCGACCTTGTCGGTGGAGACCTCGAGCAGGGCCTCGTCGACCTCGACGGTGTCGCCGACCTGCTTGAGCCAGCGGGTGACGGTGCCCTCGGTGACCGACTCGCCCAGCGCGGGAAGCTCGACCTCGGTGGCGTTGCCACCGGCGGCGGGCGCCGGCGCGGAAGGAGCAGCCGGAGCGGCGGCCGCGGCCGGCTCGGCCGGGGCCTCGGGCTCGGCCGGAGCAGCAGGAGCCTCGGGCTCGGCGGCCGGGGCGGGAGCCTCGGCCTCGGCGGGCTCGGCCGCGGGCGCCGCCGGCTCGGCGGGAGCGGCACCGGCCTCGTCGGCGGCACCGATGATGGCGAGCAGGCCACCGACCTCGACGGTGTCGTCCTCCGCAGCCTTGATCTCGAGCACGGTGCCCGCGACCGGGGAGGGGATCTCGGTGTCGACCTTGTCGGTGGAGACCTCCAGCAGAGCCTCGTCGACCGCAACGGTGTCGCCGACCTGCTTGAGCCAGCGGGTGACGGTGCCCTCGGTGACGGACTCGCCGAGTGCCGGGAGAGTTACTTCGGTGGCCATGGGTTCCTTCGTTCTACGTCTGTTCGTTGCTCTACTTGTATGTCCGGAAACGCGCGCCGTCACCACCGAGGCCGATGGCCCGGTGAGGAGACTCTGTGAAGAGAGTGGCGCATCGGTCTGGGCCGACACCTGCCCGACGCACTCATGATGCCGCCAGAAGGGCGGCCAAGGGCGTCGATCACGAAGCCCATCTTGTCACTACCCACGCAGCGCTGTGTCAACCGGACCACTACTGATCGGTAGCCATCTCGCGTACGAAGTCCACCAGTGTTGCCACCGCCGCACCCGTGCCTCCGGGCGTGAGATGGCCCGAGGCGCCCCCGCTGTTGAAGGAGGGCCCGGCGATGTCGAGATGGGCCCAGGGGAGGCCGCCGGTGAACTCGCGCAGGAACGCCGCGGCGTACAGGCCACCGCCCCAGCGGATCCAGTCGTGCTGGTTGAGGTCGGCCACCTTGGAGGAACGGATTCGCTCGTCCATCCATTCCGGGATGGGCATCGGCCACATCTGCTCGCCGGCGACCTCGGCGGCGGCGAGGATGCGCTCGACGACCTCCTCGGAGCCGAGCACGCCGCTCACCCTGTCGCCCAGCGCCACCACCATGTGGCCGGTGAGCGTGGCGACGTCGATGATCACGTCGGGGGAGACCTCGGTCGCCCGCACCAGCGCGTCGGCGAGGATCATCCGTCCCTCGGCGTCCATGTTGGAGACCTCGACGGTCGTGCCTCCGTAGTGGGTGACGACGTCGCCGGGGCGGTAGGAGGAGCCGGAGACCATGTTCTCCGCCATCGGCACGAACGCGGAGACCTTCACCGGGAGCCCGAGCCGGGCGATCGCGAAGGTCGCCTGGGCGACGGCGGCCGCACCGGCCATGTCCGACTTCATGTGGGACATCGAGCTGCCCGGCTTGATGGTGAGGCCGCCGGAGTCGAAGGTGATGCCCTTGCCGACCAGGGCGATGTGGCCGCGCGCGTCGTCGGGCGAGTAGGTCAGCTCGACCAGGCGCGGCTTGGCCTCCGAGCCCATGCCCACCGCGAGGATGCCGCCGCAGCCGAGCTCGGCGAGCTTCTTCTCGTCGTAGACGGTCGTCTCGACGCCGTCGATCAGGCCGGCCACGTGCTCGATGGCCTCGGCGAACGCCGGGGGAGTCAGGTCGGCGGGCGGCACGTTGACCCACTCACGGGTGCCGGCGATCGCCTGCGCCAGGATCTGCGCCTCCTCGAAGGCGGTGACCGCGTCCGTACGCCGCGCGATCCCGCTCAGGAACGCGACGTCGCTCGGCCCCTTGCTGTCCTCGCCCGACTTGGCTGTGCCCGACTTGTAGGCGGTATAGGTGTAGCCGCCGAGCAGGTACCCCTCTGTGACGGCCCGCACCAGCTCGGGGGTGTCGGCGGGGAGGGCCACCGCGACGGAGGTGGCGTTGGGCACTGAGCGAGCGGCGGCACCGGCGGCGCGGCGTACGGCATCGGCGGAGTAGGTGCCGTCCGCACCAGGCCCCGAAGTCGAGCAGGGCCCGAGGCCGACCAGCACCAGGAGCTGGGCGCCGATCTCTGGGCCGGCGGGCATGCGGGTGACCTCGCCGGTCTTGCCGCTGACGCCCAGGGTGGCGAGCATCCCGCGCCACCGGCGGCCGTAGGCGGCCTTGACGTCCTCCGCGCCGGCCGCGACCTCGACGTCCTTCGCGCCCTGCCCGATGCCGACGACGACCGCCTCGGCGCGGGTCTTGGCAGGAGATGCGGTACGCAGCGTGTAGGTGATGTCAGGCAGGGTCACGCCGTGCAGTCTAGGTGTGGCACGCCGGAGGAGGGGCCACGGACCGGGCTGTGTCCACCAGGTGCGATAGGTTCGCAGCATGGCTGATGAGACCTCCACGGGGGGCGGGTCGGAGCTGCTCCAGTCCCCTCTGCACGAAAAGCACCGGGAGCTGGGTGCGAAGTTCGGTGAGTTCGGCGGCTGGTCGATGCCGCTCGAATACACCGGCGTCGTCAAGGAGCACACCGCGGTTCGCGAGGCCGTCGGCGTCTTCGACGTCAGCCACCTGGGCAAGGTCATGATCAGCGGTCCGGGTGCGGCCGACTTCGTCAACGCGTCGTTCACCAACGACCTCCGCCGGATCAAGCCCGGCAAGGCGCAATACACGCTGTGCTGCGACGAGGAGACCGGCGGCATCGTCGACGACCTGATCGCCTACTACCGCGACGACGAGCACGTCCTGATCGTCCCCAACGCCGCCAACACCCCCGAGGTCGTGCGCCGGCTCGAGGCCGCGGCTCCCGAGGGCATCACCCTCACCGACCACCACCGCGACTACGCGGTCCTCGCCGTCCAGGGCCCGAAGTCCGACGAGCTGCTCGAGGCGGTCGGGCTGCCGGCGGGCCACGAATACATGTCCTTCGTGGAGGCCGCCGCCCCCGACGTGCTCGGCGACGAGATCGGCGTGGTCGTGTGCCGGTCGGGCTACTCCGGCGAGCGTGGCTATGAGCTGATCGTCGCCAACGAGGCTGCCGGAGCGCTCTGGGGCGCGCTGCTGTCCCGCGGTGAGGCGCTCGGCGTGCTGCCGTGCGGCCTCGGCGCGCGCGACACCCTGCGCACGGAGATGGGCTACCCGCTCCACGGCCAGGACATCACCCTCGACGTCACTCCCAACGAGGCCGGCCTCGGCTGGGCCGTCGGCTGGAAGAAGGACGCCTTCTGGGGCCGCGACAAGCTGGTCGCCGAGAAGGAGGCCGGCCCGAAGCGTGCCCTGCGCGGCATCGTCGCCGTCGGTCGCGGCATCCCGCGCCCGCACATGACCGCGTCGCTGACCGCCGACGTACCTGTCGGCGAGGTCACCTCCGGCACCTTCTCGCCGACGCTGAAGAAGGGCGTCGGGCTGGTGCTCGTCTCGACCACGGTCAACCCCGAGGCCGAGATCGGCATCGACGTACGCGGCCGGCGTGAGATCTTCCAGCTCACCAAGCCGCCCTTCGTCCCCTCCCACGTGCGGGAGGACGGATGAGCATTCCCGACGTGCCCTCCGTGTTCAAGCAGCCGACGGCGGCCGAGCGGCCGTGGTGGTGGCAGTTCGTCGACGCCGCGGGTGCCGAGGTGTCGGTCGACGAGGAGTTCGCCGGCCAGCGCTTCGCCAACCAGAGCGACGCCGAGTCGTGGGTGGGAGAGGTCTGGCAGGACCTTCTCGACGCGGGCGTGGCCGCGGTGGTGCTGTTCGAGCACGACCGCCAGGTCTACGGCCCGATGAAGCTGACCGCCTGAGTCCGCGCGACCGATATGGTCGGCGCCGTGAGTGCCTACGAGTTCCGCCAGGTCGACGTCTTCACCAACGAGCCGCTGCTGGGCAACCCGGTCGCCGTCGTGCACGGGGCCGACGGCCTCAGCGATGAACAGATGGCCGCCTTCGCGCGGTGGACCAACCTGTCCGAGACCACCTTCCTGCTGGCGCCCACGGATCCGGCGGCCGACTACCGGCTCCGGATCTTCACCGTCAGCGATGAGCTGCCGTTCGCCGGCCACCCGACCCTCGGGTCGGCCCACGCGTGGCTGGAGGCGGGCGGCACCCCCAAGGGCGAGCGCCTGGTGCAGGAGTGCGGCGTCGGGCTGGTCGAGCTGCGCCGCGACGAGCGGATCGCCTTCGCCGCGCCAGAGCTGATCCGGGGCGGCGAGGTCGACGAGGAGACCCTGGTCGCCATCGCCGCCGGCCTGCAGATCACCCGCGCGGACATCCTGGACGCGCGGTGGTGCGACAACGGGCCGGGCTGGGTCGGCGTGATGCTCGCCGACGCTGACGCCGTCCTGGCCGTCACCCCCGACCACGCGGTCCTGGGCGACCACAAGGTCGGTCTGGTCGGGCGCTACCCCGAAGGCGGCGAGTGCGCGGTCGAGGTCCGGGCGTTCTACCCGGCCGACGGCGTCGCCTTCGAGGACCCGGTGACGGGTTCGCTCAATGCCGCGCTGGGGCAGTGGCTGGCCGGGTCGCAGCTCCCCGATGCGTACGTCTCCTCGCAGGGGACCGTCATGAAGCGGAGGGGGCGGGTCCACGTCGAGCGGACGCAGGACCAGGTGTGGGTGGGCGGAGACACACTGACCACCATCCGTGGGACCGTCGAGCTCTGAGCGTGACCTAGGCTGGGGCCGTGCAGTCCTATCTCGATCTGTTGACCCGCATCCTCGACGAGGGCGTGGAGAAGTCCGACCGCACCGGGACGGGCACGATCAGCGTCTTCGGTCACCAGACCCGCTACGACCTGGCCGAGGGCTTCCCGCTGCTGACCACGAAGAAGGTCCACACCCGGTCCGTCTTCGGCGAGCTGCTGTGGTTCCTGCGCGGCGACACCAACGTGCGGTGGCTCCAGGAGCGCGGCATCACCATCTGGGACGAGTGGGCTGACGAGAACGGCGACCTGGGCCCCGTCTACGGCTACCAGTGGCGCTCCTGGCCCACGCCCGACGGCCGTCACGTCGACCAGATCGCCCGGATCATCGACCAGATCCGGACCGATCCCGACAGCCGCCGCCACGTGATCAGCGCTTGGAACCCGGCCGACATCGACGACATGGCGCTGCCGCCGTGCCACACGCTGTGCCAGTTCTACGTCGCCGACGGCAAGCTCAGCCTGCAGCTCTACCAGCGCTCCGCCGACGTGTTCCTCGGCGTGCCCTTCAACATCGCCTCCTACGCCCTGCTCACCCACATGGTCGCCCATGTGACCGGCCTCGAGCCGGGTGAGTTCGTGCACACCCTCGGCGACGCTCACCTCTACAGCAACCACATCGAGCAGGCCCGTCTCCAGCTCACCCGCGAGCCGCGGCCGCTCCCCAGGCTGCGCCTCAACCCGGACGTCAAGGACATCGACGCCTTCGAGCTCGACGACATCACGGTGGAGGGCTACGACCCGCACCCCGCGATCAAGGCTCCCGTTGCCGTCTGAGGCCAGTCCTGGGGCCGGCTCGGGGCGTGTGGTGATGGTCGCCGCCGTCGCCGACAACGGCGTGATCGGCAACGGCCCCGACATCCCCTGGAAGATCCCCGGCGAGCAGGCCGAGTTCAAGGCGATCACGATGGGCCACACGCTCGTCATGGGCCGCACCACCTTCGAGTCCATCGGCCGCCCGCTCCCGGGCCGCACGACGGTCGTCCTGACTCGCGACAAGACCTGGGCGTACGACGGAGTCCTGGTCGCCCACGACATCGAGTCCGCCCTCGCCCTGGCCGCTGCGGAGCAGGGCGACACGGTCGTCGCCGGGGGAGCGCAGGTCTACGCCGCCGCCATGCCGTACGCCACCGAGCAGGTCATCACCTACGTCCACCTGACCCCGGAGGGCGACGTCCTCTATCCGCCCTTCGACGAGGCGGAGTGGGTCGAGACGAAGCGGGAGCCGCATGAGGCGTACGACCGGGTGTTCCTCGTCCGTGCTCCCTGACGCGCGAGTAGGTATCTGGTCCCTCTAAGGTAAACGGCATGGAGCTGCGCATCTTCACCGAGCCCCAGCAGGGGGCGTCCTACGCCGATATCCTCGCCGTCGCCCAGAAGGTCGAGGCGCTCGGGTTCGGAGCGTTCTTCCGCTCCGACCACTACCTGAAGATGGGATCGGTCGACGGCCTGCCCGGGCCGAGCGACGCCTGGACGACGCTCGCCGGCCTGGCCCGCGACACCAGCACGATCCGGCTCGGCACGCTGGTCACCTCGGCGACCTTCCGGCTCCCGGGCGTCCTGGCCATCCAGGCCGCCAACGTCGACGACATGTCCGACGGCCGGGTCGAGCTCGGGCTGGGCGCAGGCTGGTTCGAGGAGGAGCACGCGGCGTACGGGATCCCGTTCCCCGCCCTGGGGGAGCGGTTCGACCGGCTCGAGGAGCAGCTCGAGATCATCACCGGACTGTGGGCGACCGAGCCGGGGGAGACGTTCAGCTTCGAGGGGAAGCACTACACGATCACGGAGAGCCCGGGCCTGCCCAAGCCGGTGCAGACCCGCGGCCACGCCGGCTCGATCCCGGTGATCGTGGGCGGCGGTGGCAAGAAGCGTACGCCGACGCTGGCCGCGACCTTCGCCGACGAGTTCAACGCCGCGTTCGTCTCCGTCGAGGAGTCGCAGGCGCTGTTCGAGAACGTCGGCCGCTTCGTCGAGGCCGCCGGCCGCGACGACTCGATGATCTACTCAGCGGCCCAGGTTCTCTGTGTCGGCAAGGACGAGGACGACATCGCCCGCCGTGCGGCGGCGATCGGCCGCGAGCCGGCCGAGCTGCGCGAGAACGGCCTGGCCGGCACCCCGGACGAGGTGGTCGCCAAGATCAAGCGTCTCGAGGACGCGGGGGCCAGCCGGATCTACCTCCAGGTGCTCGATCTGAGCGACCTCGACCATCTCGCCCTCGTAGCCGACGAGGTCATGCCGCGCGTCTGACGATAGTCTGTACGCCATGACTGATGCTCCCTTCGGCACCGTGCTCTCAGCACTCGTCACGATCTTCAACGACGACGGCTCGGTCGATCTGGAGCAGACCCAGAAAGTCGCCAAGCACCTGGTCGAGCACGGCCACGACGGCATCGTCGTCTCCGGCACGACCGGCGAGTCGCCGACCACCACCCCGGCCGAGGACGGTGAGATCCTGGCGGCGGTCAAGGACGCCGTCGGCGACCGCGCCAAGGTCGTGGCCGGCATCGGCACCAACGACACCCGCACCACCGTCGAGCTCGCCAAGCAGGCCGCGTCGGTCGGCGCCGACGGCCTGCTGCTGGTGACGCCCTACTACAACAAGCC
This sequence comes from Nocardioides turkmenicus, assembly GCF_011045035.1. Taxonomy (GTDB): domain Bacteria; phylum Actinomycetota; class Actinomycetes; order Propionibacteriales; family Nocardioidaceae; genus Nocardioides; species Nocardioides turkmenicus. Next base: position 241,277 of record NZ_JAALAA010000008.1, on the reverse strand, counting down.
CGGCGAGCGCGGCATCCGCGAGCACTTCCGCACCGTCGCCGCCGCCACCGACACCCCCGTCATCCTCTACGACGTCCCCGGCCGCACCGGCTCGCCGATCACCCTCGACACCTACCGCGAGGCGATCACCTGGGACACCGTCGTCGCGGTCAAGGAGGCCGCCGGCGACTTCCCGCGCGGCACCCGGCTGCTCGACATGGGCTACTCGATCTACTCCGGTGACGACGCCCTCACCCTCGCCTGGCTGGCGCACGGCGCCGTCGGCGTAATCAGCGTCGCCGCCCACGTGCTCGGCGACCAGACGCGGACGATGATCGACGCCTTCGCGGCGAGCGACATCGAGACCGCCCGCAAGACCTATGCGCGGATGCTCCCCGCGATCGACGCCATCATGGGCGTCCCCAACTACGGAGCCACCACTGCCAAGGCCGCTCTCGAGCTGACCGGCGTGATCGACAACCGCAACGTACGAGGGCCGCTGGTGGCGCTCGACGACGACGAGGTCGAGGCGCTGCGAGCCGGGCTGGAGGCCTCTGGCCTTCTCTAGAAGGAATGCCTTTGTCTCACCCACACCCGGAGCTGACCGAACCCGGCAAGCTCCCCAAGGGCGGCCTGCGGGTCACCCCTCTCGGCGGTCTCGGCGAGGTCGGCCGCAACATGACAGTCTTCGAGTACGACGGCCGGCTGCTGATCGTCGACTGCGGCGTGCTCTTCCCCGAGGAGCAGCAGCCCGGCGTCGACCTGATCCTGCCCGACTTCGGGCCGATCCGAGACCGGCTCGGCGACATCGAGGCGCTGGTCCTGACCCACGGTCACGAGGACCACATCGGTGCGACGCCCTACCTGCTCCGCGAGCGTCAGGACATCCCGCTGGTCGGCTCCGAGCTGACCCTGGCCCTGCTCGGCTCCAAGCTGCGCGAGCACCGCCTGCGGGAGACCGTCCAGCACAAGGTACGTGAGGGCGACACGATCACGTTCGGGCCGTTCGAGCTCGAGTTCGTCGCCGTGAACCACTCCATCCCCGACGCGCTCGCGGTCGCGATCCGCACCGGCGCCGGGCTGGCGCTCCACACCGGCGACTTCAAGATGGACCAGCTGCCGCTGGACGGCCGGATCACCGACCTGCGCGCGTTCGCGCGGCTCGGGGAGGAGGGCGTGGACCTGTTCCTCACCGACTCCACCAACGCCGAGGTCCCCGGATTCACGACCGCCGAGAAGAAGATCGCTCCCGCGATCGAGCAGGTCTTCCGCGAGTCCGACCAGCGCATCATCGTCGCCTGCTTCGCCTCCCACGTGCACCGCGTCCAGCAGGTGCTGGACAGCGCCGTCGCGCACGGCCGCAAGGTGGCGTACGTCGGTCGTTCGATGGTCCGCAACATGCAGATCGCCGCCGACCTGGGCTACCTGCACGTGCCCGAGGACGTCATCGTCGACGCCAAGGAGCTCGCCGAGCTGCCGCCGGAGAAGGTCGTGATGGTCTCGACCGGCTCGCAGGGCGAGCCGATGTCGGCGCTGTCCCGGATCGCCAACGGCACCCACAACTTCGTGCACATCGAGCCGGGCGACACCGTGCTCCTCGCGAGCAGCCTGATCCCGGGCAACGAGAACTCCGTCTATCGGGTGATCAACGGCCTCGCCCGCCTCGGCGCCAACGTCGTCCACAAGGGCAACGCGCTGGTGCACGTCTCCGGCCACGCCAGCGCCGGCGAGCTGCTCTACTGCTACAATATCGTCCGCCCGCGCAACGTGATGCCGGTCCACGGCGAGGTGCGCCACCTGCTCGCCAACGGCGACCTGGCCCGGCAGACCGGCGTCGAGAGCGTCGTCTATGCCGAGGACGGCGTCGTCGTCGACCTCATCGACGGCAAGGCCGAGATCGCCGGCAAGGTCGAGTGCGGCTACGTCTTCGTCGACGGCACCACCGTCGGCGACGTCACCGAGTCCGAGCTCAAGGACCGCCGCATCCTCTCCGAGGAGGGCTTCGTCTCGATCATCGTCGTGGTCGACTCCGTCAACGGGGTCGTCTCGAGCGGACCCGAGATCCACGCCCGCGGCCACGTCTGGCCCGACAACGCCTTCGACCCGATCAAGCAGCCGATCGTCAAGGCGGTCAACCGCGCCATCTCCGAGGGCGCGACCGACACCTACCAGCTGCAGCAGGCCATCCGGCGTACGTTCGGGCGCTGGGTCTCCAGCACCCACCGCCGCCGTCCGATGATCATTCCCGTGGTCATCGAGGCCTGAGCCTGGTCCGGCGAGCGAAGCTCGCAGGACCAACGCGAAGGGATCGAGCGAGCGCAGCGGGTGAGCTTGCGAACCCGCGAAGCGGGTCGAGATCCACGCTATGAAGCAACAAGCTGTAGTAGCACGCCAGCCGTGATCAGCGCCTGGCCGACGTGATAGGTCACCATGATCGCCACGTTGGTCAGACGCGGCGGCTGGTTGCCGTGCTCGGCGAGGTTGAGCCCTATCAGGGTGTCGCTGACCACGAAGATCAGCGCACCGGCGGCGATCCACACGCTCCCGGTGAGCCAGCCGAGCACGAGCATGGCGGCGATGACCAGCGAGTACGCCGCCAGGGCGACCGCGACCGGCGTGCCGCCCATCTGGCGGGCACCGTGGAGCACCCGACCCATCGGGATCGCCAGCGCGATCGCCGCCGCGAAGCCGACCCACGACCACGTGGGGGCGTCCAGGCCGAGGGTGAGGAAGGTCACGGCGTACGCCAGGTGGCCGACGAAGAACAGCCCCACGCCGCCGAGGAAACGCCGGGTCGAGGCGCCGATCATGGAGATGTCGCCGAGCATCCCGAAGAAGAGCGCGACGAGCAGCCACCAGGCCGCCGCCTCCCCGTCGCCGTCGAGCCCCACCAGCCCCACCAGCACCGTTAGCCCCATCAGTCCCACCATCACCAGCGGCTTCGTCGCGTAGTGGAGCCGTCGCCAACCGAACCACACGCAGGCCCAGTCGGTGACGGCATCGATGGCGGTGAGGAGGGCGACCAGGACTGTCAGGCTCTGCATGGCGGCAAACTACACCGCTGCAACACACCCCCATGGGGGTCCCGGAGCCCGGGTGCCTGGTCGAATACCCTGCTTGTATGGCGACCCGTACGTCTTCCCCGCCGGGTTCGCGGAGCTCGACCACCACCAAGAGCACCCGTCCCCGGAGTACGACCACGACAAAGCGAGCAACGGCCACGAGCCGGGCCCGCTCCAAGGCGACGCCGGCCACCCGCCGTCCTGCCGCCAAGAAGAAGACGACGAACCGTACGCCACCCCGTGCCGTACGCAACGGGCCCAGCCCGATCGCGATCCTCTTCGACGCCATCTTCTCGACCATCGCGAGCCTGTGGCTGGCGATCGCCGGGGGAGTGGCCGCGATCTTCCGCGTCGGCGGCCAGGCTGCCAGCGACCTCGAGCCGGAGCACCGGCGCGACGGCGCCGGCCTGTTCCTGATCGGCCTCTCCGTCCTCGTCGCCGCCGGTGTGTGGTTTCAGCTGGGCGGGCAGTTCTTCGACGTCGTCCGCATCGCGGTGGCCGGCGTCGTCGGCAAGGTCGGCTGGCTGGTGCCGGTCGGTCTCGTCTTCGCCGGCGCCCGGCTGATGCGCGACCCGGTCAACGCCGCTCCGGTGGGGCGGCTCGCGATCGGCTGGTCCGCGTTCCTGATGGCCACGCTCGGCATCATCCAGATCGCCAACGGCAACCCGCAGCCCACCTCGGGCGACAGCAGCGAGCTGCAGTGGGCCGGGGGCGCGATCGGCTACGTCGTGGCCAGCCTCCTGCTCGACGTCCTGCGCTCGACGGCCGTGGTCGTCGTGCTCCTGTCTCTTCTCGTCGTCTTCGGGATCCTGGTCATCACCGGGACGCCGCTCTACCAGGTGCCGAGGCGGCTCGTGGAGCTGCGCGACCGCGCGCTCGGCCTGACCCCGCCCGAGGAGCTGGGCGAGAGCGGCACCAACATCCGCCGGGTCCGCCGCGGCGGCAAGCTCTTCGCCGACGACGACACCTTCGACCCGGAGGGTTTCGAACCCTACGAGACCCCGCTGCTCGAGGACGAGAAGCCCAAGAAGAAGCGCAAGAAGGACGGGCTCGACATCGCGCTCGCCCTCGACGAGGACTCCGACGCCGACACCCAGCCCGACGAGGCCGTCCCCAGCGACGCTGCCGGACTCATGCCGGCCGTCTCCGAGACGGGCCCGAAGCCGGGCGCGAAGCGCGACCTCGAGCCGCCGCCCCACGCCGAGCTGCCGCAGCGCGTCGAGCAGCTGATGCTGGCCGGCGACGTCGCCTACACCCTTCCCGCCAGCGACCTGCTCAAGCCGGGCTCGCCGCACAAGGCGCGCTCGAAGGCCTCCGACGACATCGTCAACCGGCTCCAGGCGGTGCTGGAGGAGTTCAACATCGACGCCGCGGTCACCGGCTACACCCGGGGACCGACGGTCACCCGCTACGTCGTCGAGCTCGGCGCCGGCGTGAAGGTCGAGAAGATCACCGGGATCCAGAAGAACATCGCCTACGCGGTGGCCTCCGCCGATGTACGCATCCTCTCGCCGATCCCCGGCAAGTCCGCCGTCGGCGTCGAGATCCCCAACTCCGACAAGGAGATCGTCACCCTGGGTGACGTGCTCCGCTCCAACGCGGCGCGCGGCGACCACCACCCGATGATCACCGGTGTCGGCAAGGACGTCGAGGGCGGCTTCGTGGTCGCCAACCTCGCCAAGATGCCCCACCTGCTGGTCGCAGGTGCGACCGGCTCGGGTAAGTCGTCCTTCATCAACTCGATGATCACCTCCGTGCTGATGCGGGCCACGCCCGACGAGGTGCGGATGATCATGGTCGACCCCAAGCGGGTCGAGCTCAACGCCTACGAGGGCGTGCCGCACCTCATCACGCCGATCATCACCAACCCGAAGAAGGCCGCCGAGGCGCTGGCCTGGGTCGTACGCGAGATGGACATGCGCTACGACGACCTGGCCAACTTCGGCTTCCGTCACGTCGACGACTTCAACAAGGCCGTCCGCGCCGGGAAGGTGCAGGTCCCGCCCGACTCCGAGCGGGTGCTGTCGCCCTACCCCTACCTGCTGGTCATCGTCGACGAGCTCGCCGACCTGATGATGGTCGCCCCGCGCGACGTCGAGGACGCGGTCGTACGCATCACCCAGCTCGCGCGTGCCGCCGGCATCCACCTGGTGCTGGCCACGCAGCGACCGTCGGTCGACGTCGTCACCGGTCTGATCAAGGCCAACGTGCCCTCGCGGCTCGCCTTCGCGACCTCGTCGCTGGCCGACTCCCGCGTCATCCTCGATCAGCCGGGTGCGGAGAAGCTGGTCGGTCAGGGTGACGGGCTGTTCCTGCCGATGGGCTCCTCCAAGCCGATCCGTGTGCAGGGCTCCTGGGTCTCCGAGTCGGAGATCAACGCGGTCGTGAAGTCCGTCAAGGGCCAGCTCGAGCCGGTCTACCGCGACGACGTGACCGCGCCGGCGGAGTCCAAGCGGGTGCTGGACGACGACATCGGCGACGACATGGACCTGGTGATCCAGGCGATCGAGCTGATCGTCTCGACCCAGTTCGGCTCGACCTCGATGCTGCAGCGCAAGCTCCGCGTCGGGTTCGCCAAGGCCGGCCGCCTCATGGACATCCTCGAGTCGCGCGGCGTGGTCGGTCCCTCCGAGGGCTCCAAGGCACGCGACGTACTCGTCAAGCCGGACGAGATCGACGGCGTCATCGCAACGATCCAGGGGGAGATGTGAGCGAGAATTCACCGGCGGTCGAGACCGTCGACCCTGCCGAGACCACCGATCCCGTCGACACCGTCGACACCACCGACGCCGTCGAGGCGCCGGACGTCGACGTCATCGAGGTACGCCGCAACGGCCGGCTCGCGCTCGTGGTGGCCCTCGCGTCGCTGCTGGTCGGTCTCGCCTTCGTGCTGCGCGGCGGCATCGAGGGTTACCTGGTCGGCCTGATCCTGCTCGCCGTCGCTGCGGTGCAGGGCTGGACCGCCTGGGACTCCCGGATGCCGCTGCTGCTCGTCGACGAGCAGGGCGTACGACTCCGCTTCGGCCAGACCTGGCAGGGCATCCCGTGGTCGAAGATCGAGTCCGTCGAGCACACCCCGCGCCCGGACGGGATCGAGCGGTTCTGGAAGGACGGCCGGATCGGTGTGCTCCTCCACGACGAGGACGAGGTGCTCGAGGAGCTCTCGCCGACCGCCCGGCGCCAGGCGATGCTGACCGAGCGCCTCTACGGCCTGCCGTTCTCGTTGCCGCTGGGCCTCTCGACGCGTGTCCTCGGCGCCGGTGACGACGTCACCGAAGCCATCGCGATCGTCGCCGCCGACGGTGTCGAGGTCGTCGAGATCGACCCCGGTCTCGCGGCGGATCCGGAGTCGGACACCGACGAGAACACCGCCGAGGAGGCCGGTGACCGGATCGACGAGGACGTCGACGGCATCGTCGGCGAGACCCCGGTCGACGACGGCGACACCGCCGTCCGCCCGCCCCTGTCCGGGGGCGCCGGGGACACCAACCCCCGGATGCTCCGCGTCTTGGACGAGCCTGATATCAATGCCGCGGACGTGGCGGACGAGGCGAAGCGGGACCAGGTGGATCGGGACACTACGAAGGACGAGACGACGCCGAAGGCCGACCCCGATGCCGAGGTGAAGGCCGAGGCGAAGGCGGAGCCGGTCGCGCCGCTGCGCGAGCCTTCGACGGCGGTCCGGGTCGACGTACGCTACGTGCCCGAGGAGCCGCAGGAGACCATCGCGGTCCACGGTGCCAACGCGCTCCAGCTCGACCCGGCCGAGACGGACGCCGAGGCCGATGCCGCCGAGGTGGACGCGCAGACCCAGGTGTTCGCGATCGAGTCGGGCGAGGACTCCGAGCCCGACGAGGGTGTCAAGGCGCTCTCCTCGACGAACCCCAGTCTCCGCATCGACGGTGTCGACGACGTCGACGACGTGGCCACCGAGGTCGTCCCGACGAAGGTCCCCGAGATCGGTGCCGAGATCTCGGCGGCCCGCCGTCGGCTCGCCCTGGACGTCGAGGGTCTGGCCGAGTGGACCCGGATCCGTCCGCACGTCATCGAGGCGATCGAGGTCGACGACTTCGGCCCCTGTGGCGGTGACTTCTACGCCCGCGGCCACCTCCGTACGCTGGCCCGCGTCCTCGGTATCGAGGTCGCCCCGCTGCTGCGCACCTACGACGAGAAGTACGCCTCCGGCCCGGTCAGCCCGCGCGCCGTCTTCGAGGCCGAGCTCGCCCACAGCGCCGCGGTCCGTCCGGTCCGGCGGATGCGTGGCGGTCCGTCGTGGTCGGTGCTGGTTGCCGCGGTGATGGCGGTGATCCTGGTCTGGTCGGTCGCCCGCCTGGTCATCGACGGCACCCAGCACCAGCCCGAGGCCGGTGCGATCCAGCTCGACGGCTCCGCCGGCACCGACAGCCCCTACGGCAAGGCCTCGCCCGTCCCGGTGACGATCTCCGCCGCCGGCGGCGGCGCCCACGTCGTCGTCCGCGACTCGCGCGGCAAGGTGGTCTTCAGCGGCGACCTCGCCTTCGGCGAGTCCAAGCAGCTCCAGGTCACCCCGCCGCTGCGCGTCCAGACCTCCGACGGCTCGCTCAAGGTCGCGGTCGGCGACGGCAAGGCCAAGGCTCTCGGCAAGACCGGCGAGGCTGCGCAGCGCACCTACACCGCGGGCTAGGTCGGTCTACCGTCTACCCCTTGTCGGCTCCTGCGGCCAGGCCCTCGGTGAGGGCTCGCTCGGCCACGGCGTAGAGCAGGATGATCGGCAGGGTGAGGAGCACCGAGCCGGCCATGAGCACGGTTCGGGCGACCTCCTGCCCGTCGGAGAGACGAGTCAGGCCCAGGGACACCGTCCACAGCTCGGGTTTCGCCGAGAGGAAGAGAAGCGCGAAGAGGAACTCGTTCCAGGCGATCATGAACGAGTAGAGGGCGGTCGACATGATGGTCGGCAGCGCGAGCGGGATCGTGATGCGGAGCATCGTCTGGATCCGGCCGGCGCCGTCGAGCACCGCGGCCTCGTCGATCGACTCCGGGATCTGGGCGAGGTGGTTGCGCAGCATGTGCACGCTGACCGGCACCGTGAGAGCGATGTACGCGATGACCAGCCCGATCAGGCTGGAGCCGAGCCCCAGCACCTGGAAGCCGACGAAGACCGGCACCGCGATGATGATCGTCGGGAACAGGTAGACCGCCAGGAACAGCGCACCGATCTGGCGGCGCCCGGCGAAGCGCAACCGGGTCAGGGCGTACGCGGCCGGCACGCAGAGCAGGGTGGTGAGAGCCGCCGCGGCGAGGGCGACCAGGGCTGAGTTGCGCATGAACCGGCCGAACCCCCATCCGCCGTCCTCCTCCGAGGCGAGCACCTGGCGGTAGGTCTCGGTGGTGATCCGGTCGAGCGCCGGGACGACCCGCAACGGGTCGCGGAGCAGGTCCTCGATGCGTACGAAGCTCAACGAGACCATGTAGGCGAACGGCAGCACCGTCGCCGCCACCAGCGCCACGATGACCACGACCCGGAGCACACGCAGGACCCGTGTCTGGACGGCTGCGGCGCTCATCGGGCCACCTCCCTGAAGCGGCCGGTCAGGCGCAGGTAGACCACCAGCGCCAGGCCCAGGAAGACGGCCATCACCGCGGCGGTCGCGCTGGCGCCGCCGATGTCGGACGAGCCGGTCAGCTGCTCGTAGACGCGGATCGAGGCGACCTGGGTGTCGGCGGCCCCACCGGTGAGCAGGAAGATGTCGTCGAACTCGTTGAACGCCATCACCATCCGGAACAGCGCCAGCAGTGCGATCGTGGGCATCAGCTGTGGCAGCACCACATGCCAGAACTTCTGCAGCGGGGTGGCGCCGTCGACCACCGCGGCCTCCTCCAGCTCGCGGCTCAGCCCGGTCAGCGCAGCGCCGAGGAAGATGAACGCGAACGGGAAGTAGCGCCAGATGTCGTAGGCGATCACGGTGAGCAGCGCGGTCGGCGCGGTCGACAGGAACGGCACCGGCCGCTCCCAGCCGAGGATCTCCGTCCCGAACGCGTTGACGACGCCGTACTGCGGGTTCAGCGCGACCTGCCACACGAACGTGGTGGCGACGACCGGTGCGACGTACGGCAGCAGCATCACCGCCCGCAGCGGAGCGCGGAACCGGAAGGCGTCACGGAAGGCGAGCGCCGCGACGAGACCGACGACGATGGAGCCGAGGGTGGTGCCCACCGAGTACTCCACCGTGGTCAACATCGCCTCCCAGAAGCCGTCATCGGTGAGCACGGAGGTGAAGTTGTCCAGCGTGAGCTCGTTGAGCAGCCCGTTGCGGGCGACGTCGATGTAGCGGGCGTCCTGGAACGACAGCACCACCGTCCACAGGATCGGTAGCACGATCACCGCGCCGACGACCACGGTCACCGGGGTGATCAGTGCGATCCCGTCGCGTGCATCCGTCCGGAGCGAGACCCGGGGCGATGCCATGTCGGGCTACTCGCGCTCGGCGATGTCGGTGACTGCCTCCTGCATCTGCTGCTGTGCCTCGGCCGCGTCCGTGGTCCCGGCGCCGACGTCTGCGGCGACCTTGGCCAGCGGGAGCTCACTGGTCAGCGGTCCGAGGATCGCCCCCTGCCCCTGCGGGATGGCCCACCGGTCGCCGCCGTCGGGTGCGGTGCTGAGCGTCTCCAGCACCTCGGGAGACCACGCCTCGGAGAACGCCTTCTGGGTGTCGACCCCGATCTTCAGGCCCTCCCAGGCGTCGGTGTACTCCGTCGATCCCGACTCCGGACCGGTCCGCACGGGCACCTTGCCCACCGGTGCCATCGAGAGCCAGTCGACGTACGCGTCCGACATCATGTACTCCACGAAGTCGGCCGTCTCCTCGTCGGCACCGTCCATGAGGCCCCAGGAGACCAGCTCGACGTAGCCCGCCGCGTCGCCTTCGGCGGACGGACCCTCGACGATCGGTGTCACCGCGGTGTTCTCGGACAGGTACGCCGGGTCCTTGGCGCACTCGGCGCAGCTGGGCGTGAACTCCTCGACCAGGCCGGCCATCTCGTCGAGCAGGAAGGCCGACCAGACCACCATCGCCGCCTGCCCGCTGAGGTAGGTCGCGCGGGTCGACTCCACGCTCTGGGTGCCGTCGGGGGAGAGGTCACCGGCCAGGTCTGCGTAGAGATCGACGGTCTCGGCGCACTCGGGGCTGTCGAGGGTGGCCTGACCGTCCTCGTCGACGAGCTGGCAGCCGTTGCCGAGCGCCAGGAACTCGAGGGTCTGCTGGGTGAAGGGGTCGGCGGCGTCGGTGGCGAGGGTGATGCCGTGCTGCTTGCTGGTGGTGAGCCTCTCGGCCGCCGTGCGCAGGGCGTCGTACGTCGTCGGAGGCTCCAGGCCAGCCTTCTCGAACAGATCCGTGCGGTAGTAGACCATCATCGGCCAGGCGTCGGAGGGCACCGCGACGTACTCGTCGCCCTCCTTCGACAGCTCGAGCGCGGGCTCGGAGAAGGTGTCCTCACCGAGGCTCTCGACCACGGCCGTCGCTGCCTCGCGGTCGAGCAGCTCGTCACGGTCGAAGGCGCGTACGAGGCCGGGAGAGATGGCGTTGACCGCGTCGGGAAGCTCGCCGGAGAGAGCAGCTGCGGAGACCTGCTGGCTGATCTGGTCCTCCTCGACCGGCACCAGCTTCACCTTCACCCCCGAGTTCTTCGACCACGCGTCCATCGCCGTCTGCTGGACCTGCAGCCGCTCTGGTTGGGTCTCGACGGTCCAGACGGTGATCGTCCCGTCGGCCTCGCCCGAGCCGCCCCCTCCGCAGGCGGCCAGCGAGGCCGCGATCAGGGCCGCGGCGAGCGGGACCAGGGCCAGTCGGCTGGGTCGGATTCGTCGGACAGGTGTCGTACGCGGCATGGCACGTCTCCTCATCGTCGAAGCTCCTCGTCGGCGCGTTCGCGGCTAGTTAAAGAATGACGGCTTTTGTGATCTGCCTCACATGAATTTGGGAAGATCGTTCGAGAGAGCGCTCTCACGAGTCGAAGAACTCGTCGCTCGTTCCTCGGAAAGCGAGTCATTCATGAGAAGTTTCAGAGCATGGGCAGCCGCTGCCATCGCCGCGGGCGTGGTCGCAGTGGCTCTGCCGTTGGCGACATTCAGCGAGGCGTCGGAGCCGGGCACCCCGGCCGGCTGGACCAAGGTGTGGAGCGACGACTTCACCGGTGCGGCCGGGTCGCGGATCAACACGAGCAACTGGATCTACGACATCGGTCACTCCTACCCCGGCGGTGCCGCCAACTGGGGCACCGGGGAGATCGCGTACCACACCGACAGCACCCAGAACGTCTACCAGGACGGCTCCGGCAACCTGGTGATCAAGCCGATCCGCGACGGCGCCGGCAACTGGACCTCGGGGCGCATCGAGACCGTCAGGACCGACTTCCAGCCGCCGGCGGGCGGGGTGCTCCGCGTGGAGAGCCGCATCCAGATGCCGAACGTCACCGGCGCCGCGGCGCAGGGCATCTGGCCGGCCTTCTGGATGCTCGGCGCGCCGTTCCGGGGCAACTACTGGAACTGGCCGGGCGTCGGCGAGATCGACATCATGGAGAACATCAACGGCGCCAACCAGGTCTGGGGCACGCTGCACTGCGGCACCTCGCCCGGCGGCCCGTGCAACGAGACCACCGGCCTCGGTGGAACCCTGCAGGGCTGCCCCGGCTCGACCTGCCAGTCGTCGTTCCACACCTACGCGATGGAGTGGGACCGCAGCACCAGCCCGCAGCAGATCCGGTTCTACGTCGACGGCGTGAACTACCACACCGTCCGCTCGGACCAGGTCGACGCGACCACCTGGAACAACGCGACCAACCACGGCTACTTCATCATCCTCAACGTCGCCATCGGTGGCGGCTGGCCGGGCAACCCGACCTCGGCGACCGCCTCCGGGGTGCCGATGCTGGTCGACTACGTCGCGGTCTACTCCAAGGGCGGTGGCACCACCGAGCCGACCGACCCGCCGGTCCCGGGCAACCGTGATGCCTACTCCACCATCCAGGCCGAGTCCTACAACGCCCAGAGCGGCACCCAGACCGAGGCGACCACCGACACCGGAGGCGGTCAGAACGTCGGCTACCTCAGCAACGGCGACTGGCTCCGCTACGACGGCGTGAACTTCGGCTCGACTGCAGCGCGTACGTTCTCCGCACGGGTCGCCTCGGGCGCGGCTGCCGGGGTCAGCGGCCTGGTCGAGGTGCGGCTCGACAACGTGAACAACGCGCCGATCGGCAGCTTCTCGGTGGCCAACACCGGAGGCTGGCAGAGCTGGCGTACGGTCCCGGGCAGCATCAGCGGGGTGACCGGCACGCACACGGTCTTCCTGAGATTCACCAGCGGTCAGCCGGCCGACTTCGTCAACGTCAACTGGTTCACGTTCTCCCGATGAGCCGGAGGCGATAGGTTCCACTCATGAACGAGACCCCGGCCGGCCGACCGACGCTGGAGACGGTGGCGCGGGCGGCCGGGGCCTCGAGGGCGACGGTCTCCCGCGTCGTCAACGGTTCCACCACCGTGCGCCCCGACGTCGCCGAGAGCATCCGGCGGGCCATCGCCGAGCTCGGCTACGTGCCGAACCCGGCGGCGCGGAGCCTGGTGACGCAGCGTACGGACTCGATCGCGTTGATCCTGCCCGAGTCCGCCACCCGGGTCTTCTCCGACGACGCCTTCTTCCCGGGCGTCATCCGGGGCGTCGGGGAGGCGCTGGAGAAGGCCGACAAGCAGCTCGTCCTGCTGCTCGCGTCGACGAAGTCGAGCCACGACCGGATCCTGCGCTACGTGCACGGGCGGACCGTCGACGGCGTCGTGCTCGCCTCGATGCACGGCGCCGACACCCTGCCCGAGGAGCTGCGGGCGGCGGGGGTGCCGGTCGTCACCAGCGGTCGGCCGTTGGGCGAGGCCACCGTCCCCTACATCGACGTCGAGCACGCCAGCGGGGTCGAGGCGGCGATGCGCCATCTCGTCGGCCTGGGCCGGCGCCGGATCGCGACCATCGCCGGGCCGCAGGACATGGTGGCCGGCCGCGAGCGGCTCGCGGGCTACCTCAACGGCCTGGAAGCGCTGGGAGCCGCACCGCTGGTCGAGGAGGGCGACTTCATGCGCCAGTCCGGCATGGACGCCATGGAGCGGCTGCTGGCCCGCGATCCCGACATCGACGGCGTCTTCGCGGCCTCCGACCTGATGGCCGACGGCGCCCTGCGTACGCTGCGCCGGCTCGGTCGCCGGGTGCCCGACGACGTGGCGGTGATCGGGTTCGACGACGTCGACGCGGCCCGGTTCACGGACCCGCCGCTGACCACGGTGCACCAGCCGATCCACGAGATCGGCACCCGCCTCGCCGAGCAGATCCTCCGTCTGGTGGAGGGCGAGGAGGTCGAGGCCTCCGTCGTGCTCCCGACCCGGCTGGTGATCCGCGAGTCCGCCTGAGCCGGTCCTCCGTGCGTACTCAATCGAGCGCCCATCTGCGCCGAACCGAAAACTGAAGCGGTAAGCCGCGTCACCAGTAGTCGGTTGTTACGCTCGGGTTGAGTTTATCAAGCCCCAAGTAGGTGCCACCCTTTCTTAGGCGAAGAGTCAGGGTCATTTCACTAAGGGGTGATAGGTCGAAGGGGCCGCTATCAAGCGATACAATATTGAGCGTTGAGATCTTGCGAAGTGGACTCAAGTCTGCGTCCGAAATATCGTGCAAATCGATATAGGACAAAGGTAGCTCTGCTATCTCGTCGAAGCGCGGTGCCTGGAATCCTCCTAGGGATAAGCCAGATACTCGGGGAAAACGCAATGAATTGATCGAAGGATCACCCCCTTCGTTCGGGAACATCAGCCCGAGGTACTCGAGTTCGGGCAGTTCTCCGAGCATTGATAATGCGTTGTCGTTATAGTTGCTGAGATGGAGTGACTTCAATTTGGGAAGTCGGACAATGCGATCAATGGCTGACTCGCCTGGGTGCCGAACATGGAGATGTTCCAAGTTTGGAGTATAGTCCAGAAAACTCAGATCCATCTCGCCGCGCAATTGCTGAAGCATCAGCGTCTCAAGGTTGGGAAGCTCTCCAAGTTCCTTGAGGCCGCGGAAGTTCATTGCCGCCGCGGAAAGTCGTTGCAGTTCGGTATGCTCTGCGATGGCCGAGAGGTCAATAGTGTCGGGCACGAGTCCGTATAACATCAAGTCAGTGAGATGTGGCGTTCCGGCCAGAACATCAAGGTCCTCAACTTTTCCTGATGTCGTTAGCATCACCCGAAGTTGAGTCAGTTTCCGCAGCAATGATACGAACGGTAGATGGACCCTCGATGAAACTGTAAGCTCGCCATCCATTAAAGGCGCTTCTGCGAGGATTTCGTGCGCGTACCGCTCGGGTTCAAAATGTCTCCACCCATCACCAATCTGAGACTGCACGGGTAGCCGTGGGTCGCTTGCGTACCTGGACAGAAGTGGAATCGCATCTGAGCTTCCGACTAACGTGGCGACGCGGACGGTCGCGGCCGCGACTGCTTCAGATAGTTGATCCAGGTTGTCCAGGAGGTATCTGAGGACACGGCTTCCGATCGACGCGAGCGACCTGGCCTCGCGCCGCCCTTTCGGCGGCACCAAATGTTTTCTTATATCGCTTTCCACTCTGTCATAGATGGTGCGATCGATGTCGCCGATCGTCTCTAGGCAAGCCGCAGCGAGGAGGCGAAGATGGCGGCCATGGCGTGACTCCTGATCCGCGCGATCTAGTATGCCCGAGATTAGCGACCCAGCCTGGGTGGCGTTGGCATGCCCACATCCCATCACGATAGTCTCCCACCATCCGTCTAAATGGGCATGCGAAACCAGCGTGTCGACGTGGTCGTGGGCAACTGCCTCGTCTGCTGCCAAGTACTCCTGGAATGTCCGATGTACAAAATCGACCCTGTCGGGTACGGGAGAGCGTAGAACTCCGCTCCGCTCTAGAAGGTGTGTGAGTATCTCGTTGTTCTCGTCGCCAACATCTGGCATCGACAGAATTTTGCGCTCGACATGTGAACTGGCCTCGAGATACGATAGTTCAATTTTGTTTCCTAGGGTTAGTCGCCAGGCAAGGTCGCGAAGGATGATCTGCTTGTGACGTGCGTCGAGCGGGGTTGTTATGCCCCTTTCGGAATCGCGCAGGTGAAGGAGCATTCGCAACGCGGCGGCGTATAGATCCATCCGACTTCGCGGAAGTTCGACCCGGTGGGCAAGGTTGAGGGCGCACAACATCGCGCACAGTAGCGGGCTTTCCGCCAATTCACGCAGATGTGGCTGTTCAAGGCGGCTCATCAACCTTCGCTGGGTGGCGGCGATGTCGTCGATATTCGGGGAGCTGGCGGCTGCGGCATGCCAGCGCGTAACAAACTCGGTAATTTCCAGGTTCCCCATAGGATTGAGTAAGAAAGAAGCGAACTCCTCGTCTGCAAGCCAGCGATGATCCGCGGCGGCAGTTCGAGACGTAACCACGACTCGTGACTTTGGAAAGGTTCTTACCAGTTCGCGCAGCCACTTCTTTACGCCGCGTCGCCGGCTAGCCGGAACCTCGTCTACGCCGTCAACTAGTACGAGAGCGGTACCTGCACTTAGGCGACGGTGTGCCCAGCCCTCCGGCATAGTCGCGGAGATCGATGGGGCGACATGCTGGACGAATTCCTCGGGTCTAGGCAGGTCGCTACCGTTGAATGTGCGCAGCCTGATCGGCAGCGGCACCAATCCGTTCCAGTCTCCTAGAGTGCCGCTAAAGTCATGGCGGGCAGCTCGCACCGCGAGCCAATTGAGCAGGGTTGTCTTTCCGGATCCCGCGTCACCCCTAATAAGAGTTCGATTCGATTGTCCAATGACTGACTCCACGGAGAGGTCGTCGATGAATCCTGGTTCCTCGATGTGACCGAGGCGGTTCGGAGTACTAAGTCTATTTCTCCGTGATCGGCTGAGTCGTTCCTCACCCGTGCAGTTCAAGGTGAGGTACGCGACTGATAGCGCGAGGTGGGGTTGGCTTACGGCGGGCAAGCCTAGTAGCTCTAGACGATCCAGTTCACGCGCGATATATCGCATATACTCGACACAGAACTCGTCATCGAATGTCGAACCACGAGGCGCCAACAGACTAGTCGCTGGGGTTCGCGCGAGAACTTCGGTCAACTGGTCGGAGAGATTACTGGTTCGTCCAAGGATTTCTGCGAGAGCGTGATTGGCAAAGGGCTGGAGTTGAAGAACCACTTGGATCAAGTACCGGCAGGACTGGTCCAACGCGGTTTCGTAGAGTTGACAGGCGCCAGCGGACAGCGCAGCTTTGTCTGCTTGATCGGGTACTGTGGCGCGAACCTGCTTCGCAAGCGTATCGGGGTCGGCGTCGGCCGCGAAGATCATTGCGTCTGTGATCTCAACAGCGTTGATGGCGTCTGTCACTGCGAGAAGGGCTGCCTCCGTCTCGTGCGGGGGTAGGGCCGAAAATCTCTGTTCGAGTGTCTGACTCAGTTGGTCCGCTACGTTGGTGCCGACTTGGTTAACAAAGTTCGAAAACTTGTGCCTCTGAAGTGGTCCTTTGAGTTCGTGTGCGGCGATTTCGAGAAGGGTTGCGCCGCGTAGGAACTCTTTGTTTCGATGTTGGATCCATACCGTCATGCCGCGTGTCGCTATAGCGGCCCCCAACTTCAGCGCGAGACTCTCCAACATTTCCTTCGGACCCTTCGTCGGTTGTTCTTCCATGGTAAGGGACTGCTGCGGTAATGGGGGCCTATCGTTTAATGACAGGGAGGGACGCACAAGAGATCATAAGATGTATCCCTGATTTGGGGCATGGAATCTCTAGAGTCGGGTTGGGGTGACATATCCACTACGGCCAGGGTCAACGCATACCTGAAGCATCGCTAGTCTATGAGGTTGGTATGGCATGGGTGCTGCGATGTTTCCGAGGTCCCTTAGCACCGGCCGAGGTCGCGGCCCAGACCGGAGAGTCACAGCATGGTTGGCGCAAGCGCGCCCGGTACTATCCGTCGAACGTCGCCCGGTAGCGGCGCTCGGGCCGCCCGGCGGTGCCGTAGTTGAGACGTACGCCGATCCGGCCCGTGCTCGCGAAGTGCTCGAGATAGCGGCGCGCGCTGACCCGGGAGACCCCGATCGCGTCGGCGCACTCGGTGGCGCTCAGCTCGCCGGCCGACCGCAGCGCGGCCAGTACGGCCCGGGCGGTCTCGGCGCTGAGCCCCTTCGGCAGCCGCTCCCGTGCCTCGCGGGCGCCCTGGTGGCTGAACACCTCGTCGATGCCGGCCTGCACCACGTCGCGGTCGCCCGCGCCCTCGGACCCCTCGGTGCGTTGCCCGATCCGGGCGAGCGCCTCGCGGGAGCGGCGTACGTCGTCGAGCCGGGCCGCCAGGTCCTCGAACGGGAACGGCTTGACCACGTAGTGAGCGGCACCTCCGGCCGCCGCCGCGCGCACGGTGTCGGCCTCACGGGCGGCGGTGATGACGATGACGTCGGTGTCGTCGCCGCGTGCGCGCAGCCGGCGCAGCACCTCGATGCCGCTGAAGTCGGGCAGGTGCACGTCGAGCAGCAGCACGTCGGGGGAGAGGCGGGCGGTCTCCTCGAGCGCCTGGGATCCGGTGGCGGCCACGCCGACGACCCGGAACCCATCGACGCGCTCGACGAAGCGGGTGTGGATCGAGGCCACCATGAAGTCGTCCTCGACCACGAGCACGGTGAGCTCCGGTGTGGACGTCATCGGGTCTCCTCGGGGGCGGTGGTGGCGGGTGGTGCGAGCGGGACGGCGCCGGGGAGGGTGGCGATGAAGACCGCTCCGGGGCGCTCCGCCGACCCGGTATTCTCCACCTCGACCTCGCCTCCGCGCGTACGGCACACCAGCTGGACCAGCGCGAGTCCCACGCCGCGGCCGCTGGCATCGCGCGGCTTGGTGCTGAAGCCGCGCCGGAAGATCTCGGGCAGCCGCTCGGCCGGCACCCCGCCGCCGGTGTCGGAGACCCGGACGGTCACGGTCTCGCCCTCGGCCGTGAGGAGTACGCCGACGCGGCCGTCCATCGGTCCGACCAGCGCGGCCGCGTCGACGGCGTTGTCGACCAGGTTGCCGAGGACGGTGACGACGTCCGCGGAGCCGTCCGGGGTGAGCCGGGGGAGCGAGCTGGCGGAGTCGAGCTCGATGCTCACCCGCCGCTCGGCGGCCAGGCTGGCCTTGGCGATCAGCAGGGCCGCCACCGCCGGGTCGTCGATCCGCGAGGTGATGTGGTCGCTCAGAGCGGCCCGGCGGGCGGTCAGCCCGGTGACGAAGCGGCCCACCTCGGCGTACTCCTCCAGCTCGAGCAGCCCGGTGATCGTGTGCAGCTGGTTCGAGAACTCGTGGGTCTGCGCACGCAAGGTCTCGGTGACACTCTCGCGGGCGTTGAGCTCGCTCTGCAGCGCGACGAGCTCGGTGCGGTCGCGCAGGGTGGTGACGGTGCCGGCGGGGCGGCCGTCGTGGTGGACCCGGTTGCGGTTGAGCACGAGCACTCGGTCGCCGGCGACGAGCGGCGCGTCGTGCACCTCCTCGGTCCCGCTGAGCAGCGCGAGCGTCTCGGCGGGCAGACCGAGCCCGTCGAGGCGGCGCCCGGTCGGGTCCTCGCTCAGCCCGAGCAGCTCGCGGGCGCTGTCGCTCATCAGGCTGACCCGGCCGTCGGCGCCGACGGCCAGCACCCCCTCGCGGATCGAGCGCAGCAGGCCCTCACGGTGGTCGGCGAGGGCGGCGATGTCGCGGGGCTCCAGGCCACGCGTACGCCGCTTGATCAGCCGCGCCAGCAACCACGACCCCAGCACGCCGAGCGCGAGGCCGGCGAGCAGCACGGTCACGGCGTCGGCCCAGGTGCGCGCGATGCGCTCGGTGAGCGGCGGGTAGTCCTCGGTCACCACGACCACGCCGACGGGTCGTGGGGCCTGGGGGTCGGTGCCGGTCGAGCCGCCGCCGTAGACCGGGACCTGCGCCGCGATCGCGCGCCGGCCGGCGTCGTCGATGTCGCCCGACCAGGCCCGGCTCGCCTCGGCCCCGCCGAGATCGAGGGTCTCGCCGACGCGGGTCGGGTCGGTCGCGACGAGCACCTTGCCGTCCAGTCCGGTGAGGTAGGCGGTGTCGGCGCCGGCGTCGGCGGCGCGGGTCTGCAGGTAGAAGGCCAGCGCCAGCCGGTCGGGGGTGCCGGTCAGCCCGTCCTGCACGGCCGCGGTGCCGGCCAGGCTCTCCGCCGCGGCACGCAGCCGGTCCTCGCGGGAGTCACGGAAGTCGGCGTCGCTCTGCCGCAGCGACACGATGCTGGTCGCCACGACGACGAGCAGCAGCACCGAGAGCTGCAGCACCAGCACCTGCCCAGCCAGCGACAGGTGGCGGCGCGAACCCTGTGACCACAAGTTCCACAACCTCCTTTGGTTGCCCAATGGTGACGGCGGTCACCGCGGACTGTGACCATCGCCACTGACCGTTTCATCCCCTGAGTCTGGAGGCCAGCCGTTGTCGACGCCGACATCGCAGTCCCCGCCCGATCCGAGCCGGCAGAGGCCAACGCGTCGGGCAGCGAGCATACGCCGAACCCGCGCCCTCACCGTGGTGCTCGTGACCTGCCTGCTCGCCGCGGCATCCGCCTGCGGCGTGACCCGTGGCGAGGAGTCCCGTGACCTCGACATGTGGATCCCCAACAGCCCCGGCGGCGGCTACGACCAGACCGGCCGGGCGGCCGTGGGCGTCCTCGACCGCGACAACCTGACCGGCGGCGACATCCAGGTGACCAACATCCTGGGCGCCGGCGGCTCCGTCGCGATGTCCCGCCTCATGAGCGAGGAGGGCAACGGCAACCTGCTCATGACCATCGGCCTGGGCGTGGTCGGCTCGACCTACTCCTTCGGCGTGGACGCCCGCCCCCAGGACGCCACCCCGATCGCCCAGCTCATCGAGGAGCAGGAGGGCGTGCTGGTCCCGGCCGACTCGCCGTACAAGACCATCGACGACCTGGTGAAGGCCTGGCGCGAGGACCCCGACTCCGTCGTCGTCGGCGGCGGCTCCTCGCCGGGTGGCCCCGACCACCTCTTCCCGATGCAGCTGGCCGAGGCCGCCGGCATCGACCCGAAGGACGTCAAGTACGTCACCTACGACGGCGGTGGCCCGCTCACCAGCGCGCTGCTCGGCAACAAGATCGACGTCGGCTTCTCCGGTCTCGCCGAGTTCGAGGGCCAGGTGAAGGCCGGCGAGCTCCGGGTGCTCGCCACCTCCGGCGACGAGCGCGCCTCCGGCGTCTTCGCCGACGCGCCCACGCTGACCGAGAGCGGCATCGACCTGGTCTTCCTCAACTGGCGCGGCGTGCTCGCCCCGCCGGGCATCAGCGACGAGCGCCGCCAGGAGCTCATCGACCTGCTCACCCGCATGCACGACTCGAAGCAGTGGCAGCAGGCGCTGAAGGACAACGGCTGGACCGACGCCTTCGTGACCGGCGACGACTTCGACAAGCTGCTGGTCGAGCAGGACCAGCGCGTCGCCTCGACCCTGAAGGAGCTGGATCTGCTGTGAGCGTCCACGACACCCACCCCGAGACCCGACCCGAGAACCCGCCGGCCCGGCGCCGGGTCGACGTCGGCCAGTTCGGCCTGGCCGCCTTCATGGTCGTCGTCGGGATCTACACGATCATCGACGCCGCCGGCCTCGACGTCGGCTTCGCCGACCCGGTCGGACCCCGCGTCTTCCCGTACGTCATCGGCGCCGGCCTCGTCCTGGTCGGTGTGCTGCTTGCGGTCGCCACCGCCCGCGGCTCCCAGCCGGAGCCCGAGGAGGGCGAGGACGTCGACCTGAGCTCGTCGGCCGACTGGCTGACGGTCCTCAAGCTGGTCGCGGTCCTGCTGTTCACGGTCGCGACCGTCAACCTGCTCGGCTGGGCCATCTCGGGCGCGGTGCTGTTCGCCGGCGCCGCCTGGTCCCTCGGCAGCCGCACGATGGTGCGCGACGTGATCGTCGGGCTCGTCCTGGCGATCGGCAGCTGGTACGCCTTCTACGTCGGCCTGGGCATCCCGCTCACCCCTGGCGTACTCGACGGGATCCTGTGAGGACTGACTGATGGAGAACTTCGAACTGCTCATGGGTGGGCTCGAGTCCGCCCTGACCCCGATGAACCTGCTCTACGCCGCCATCGGCGTGCTGTTGGGCACCTTCGTCGGCGTGCTGCCCGGTATCGGGCCGGCGATGGCCATCGCGCTGCTGCTGCCGGTGACGTACCGGCTCGAGCCGACCAGCGCGTTCATCATGTTCGCCGGCCTCTACTACGGCGGCATGTACGGCGGCTCCACCACGTCGATCCTGCTGAACACACCGGGGGAGTCCGCCTCGGTGATGACGGCGCTGGAGGGCAACCGGATGGCCCGGGCGGGGCGTGGCGCGCAGGCGCTGGCGACCGCCGCGGTCGGCTCGTTCGTCGCCGGCACCATCGGCACGATCCTGGTGGCCTTCTTCTCGCCGGCCCTGGCCGACGTGGCCGTCGAGCTGGGTGCGCCGTCCTACTTCGCGCTGATGGTCCTGGCGCTGGTCATGACCACGACGGTGCTCGGTACCTCGGCCTTGCGCGGGTTCGCCGCGCTGTTCCTCGGGCTGACGATCGGCCTGGTCGGCCTCGACCTCAACACCGGTCAGCCGCGGCTCACCTTCGGGGTGACCCAGCTCGTCGACCGGCTCGACATCGTGGTCGTCGCGGTCGGCATCTTCGCCCTCGGCGAGGCGCTGTGGGTGGCCGCTCACCTGCGCCGGCGCCCGGCGCACGTGATCCCCGTCGGCCGTCCGTGGCTGTCGCGCGACGACTGGGGCCGCTCGTGGAAGCCGTGGCTGCGCGGCACCGCGTTCGGGTTCCCGTTCGGGGCGCTCCCGGCCGGTGGCGCCGAGATCCCGACCTTTCTCTCCTACCTGACCGAGCGGAAGCTCTCCAAGCACAACGAGTTCGGCAAGGGCGCCATCGAGGGTGTCGCCGGTCCGGAGGCGGCCAACAACGCCTCGGCCGCCGGCATGTTCGTGCCGATGCTGGCACTCGGGCTGCCGGTGACGGCCACCGCGGCGGTCATGCTCTCGGCGCTGCAGGGCTACGGCATCACCCCGGGTCCGCAGCTGATGACCGACCACGCCGACCTGGTGTGGACGCTGCTGGCCAGCCTGCTGATCGGCAACACCCTGCTGCTGGTGCTCAACCTGCCGCTGGCGCCGCTGTGGGCCCGGCTGCTGCGGATCCCGCGTCCGCAGCTCTACGCGGGGATCCTGTTCTTCGCCTGCCTGGGTGCGTACGCCACCAACCTGGACCCGTTCGACATCGGGCTGCTGGTCGCGTTCGGTCTGCTCGGCCTGATGATGCGCCGCTTCGGCCTGCCGGTGCTGCCGCTGATCCTCGGCGTCATCCTGGGCCCGCTGATGGAGACCAAGCTGCGTGAGGCGCTGACCATCTCGGGCGGCGACTACGGTGGGTTGCTGAACGAGCCGCTGGCGGTGGTCGTCTACGTGCTGATCGCGTTGTTCATCCTGGGCCGGCCGTTCATCGCCCGGGCCCGGGCACGGGCCGACGAGTCGGCCTCCGTCGAGGACGAGAAGGAGCAGGTGCACTGATGAGTGAGACTCCCGCAGGTGGCTGGGTGGTCGTGGCGTGGGCGCCTGACGTCTACGGCTCGGTCGCGCTCGACTGGGCGCTGGCCGACGCCGAGCGTCGCGACCGTGGTGTCGTGGTCGTCAACGCCTCCCGGGGCGACGCCCTGGTCGACGACCGGTTCGCGCTCGAGGAGCAGGTCAGCGAGCTCGAGCGCCGGCTGACCGAGTCCGGCCGGCCCCACGAGATCCGGCAGTCCATCGACCCGGATGTCGCCGGAGCCGTCCTCGACGCCGCCGAGCAGCTCGAGGCCAAGCTGATCGTGGTCGGTCTGCGGCGGCGTACGCCGGTCGGCAAGCTGCTGATGGGCAGCGTCGCCCAGCGGATCCTGCTCGGCGCGGCCTGCCCGGTCCTCTCCGTCAAGCCGGGCTCGGTGCCCGACTGATCCACCCGGCTCGACACAGGTCCCGGCGCGAGGGTTCGGTCTCAGGCGTGTGCGCCCGTCATACTTCACGGTGATGAGCACTGCGACCGAACCCTCCGCCGAGACCGACCAGCCCCTCCTGTCGGTCGCCATGGTGACCCTCGGATGCACCCGTAACGAGGTGGACTCCGAGGAGCTCGCCGGACGTCTGACCGCCGGCGGGTTCCGCCTGGTGTCCGACCCCGACGAGGCCGACACGGTGGTCGTCAACACCTGCGGGTTCGTCGAGCAGGCGAAGAAGGACTCCGTCGACACGCTGCTCGAGGCCGCTGACCTCAAGGAGACGGGCCGCGCTCAGGCGGTCGTGGCGGTCGGCTGCATGGCCGAGCGCTACGGCAAGGACCTGGCCGCCGAGCTGCCCGAGGCCGACGCCGTGCTCGGCTTCGACGACTACCCCGACATCGCTGCCAAGCTCCGCTCCATCCTCAGTGGCGAGACCCACCACCCACACACGCCCCAGGACCGGCGCCTGCTGCTCCCGATCTCCCCGGTCGAGCGCGACGCCTCCGCCATCTCGGTCCCCGGCATGGCCGCGGTCGACCAGGTGCCCGGCTTCGCGGGACGTACGCGGCTCGACGACGCCCCGTGGGCGCCGCTGAAGCTCGCTTCGGGCTGTGACCGGCGCTGCACCTTCTGCGCGATCCCGCAGTTCCGCGGCTCGTTCGTGTCGCGACGCCCCTCCGACGTGCTCCACGAGGCGCAGTGGCTGGCCCAGCAGGGCGTCAAGGAGCTCTTCCTGGTCTCGGAGAACTCCACCTCCTACGGCAAGGACCTCGGTGACATCCGGCTGCTCGAGACGCTCCTGCCGGAGCTGGCCGGCATCGACGGCATCGAGCGCGTCCGCGTCTCCTACCTGCAGCCCGCCGAGACCCGGCCCGACCTGCTGAAGGTCATCGCCACCACGCCCGGCGTGACGCCCTACTTCGACCTGAGCTTCCAGCACGCCTCCAACGCGGTGCTCCGGCGGATGAAGCGGTTCGGCGACCCGGAGAGCTTCCTGGGCCTGCTCGAGCAGATCCGTGCGTACGCGCCGGAGGCAGGGGTGCGGTCCAACGTCATCGTCGGCTTCCCCGGCGAGACCGAGGAGGACCTGCAGATCCTTACCGACTTCCTGGTCGCCGCGCGCATGGACGTCACCGGCGTCTTCGGCTACTCCGACGAGGAAGGCACCGAGGCCGCTGCGTTCTCCGACGAGATCAAGCTGGACGAGGACGAGATCCGCGCCCGCGTCGAGCACGTCAACGAGCTCGTCGAGGAACTCACCGCACAGCGCGCCGAGGAGCGGATCGGGGAGCAGGTCGTCGTGCTCGTCGAGGAAGTCGCCGACGGCGAGGTTCTGGGCCGAGCTGCCCACCAGGGCCCGGAGGTCGACGGGATGACGTCGCTCGAGGGTGATGTCGAGGACGTACGTCCGGGTGATCTCGTGACGGCCACCGTCGTCGCCTCCGAAGGCGTTGACCTGGTCGCGTCGGTGAACGGTTAGGGTGCAGCCCGTGAACGTCGAGCCCGAGAACGCTGCCGTGAAGACGAGCATCTGGAACATCCCCAACGCGCTGACCACGCTGCGGATCCTCGCTGTCCCGTTCTTCGCCTGGGCGCTGCTCGCCGACGGCGGCGACAACCCGACGCTGCGCTGGGTCGCCTTCGCGATCTTCGCGCTGGCCATGATCACCGACAAGATCGACGGCGACCTGGCCCGCAAGCACAACCTGATCACCGACTTCGGCAAGATCGCCGACCCGATCGCCGACAAGGCGGTCACCGGGATGGCGTTCATCGGGCTCTCGATCGTCGGCGACATCTGGTGGTGGGTCACCATCATCGTGCTGCTGCGCGAGTGGAGCGTGACGCTGCTGCGGCTCTCGATCCTCAAGAAGGTCGTGATCGCGGCCGACCAGCTCGGCAAGATCAAGACCACCGTTCAGGCGGTCGCGCTCGGCGGGCTCCTGCTGCCGCTGCCGCACGGTTCGGCTCACGGCGGGGCCTTCGGCGACACCCTGGTCTGGGAGCTGCTCTTCTACGCGTTCCAGGCCTGCCTCGCGGTCGCGGTCGCGCTGACGATGTGGTCCGGCGCGCAGTTCTTCCACGGCGTGTGGAAGCAGCGCGCGTCGCTCCGGTCCTCGTAGATCCTGAATTTCGGGTAGTTGTAACTCCGTTACCGGACGTTCATCGAAGATCCCCGCGAAGAAGGTGTACGCGGCGTTATTGTCGCGTCTCGGCCGGTGCTGAATCGGGCAGACCGCCATCGCCCTCTACCTTCCATACGCGGGGAGTCATCCATGTTCTCAGCACGTCAGGTGCTCGGCTCGATGGTCGGCCTGACGGCCGCCGTCGCCGGCATCGGCGCGGTCGCCATCCCGACCGCGCGCGCCACCACGACGGCCGATGCCGTCGCGATCTCCGACATCCAGGGCACGGGCACCACCAGCCCGCTCGCCGGCCAGACCGTCACCACCAGCGGCATCGTCACGGCGGCCTACCCGTCGGGCGGGTTCTTCGGGTTCTACCTGCAGACCCCTGGCACGGGCGGGTCGCTCGACCTCGGGTCCCACGACGCCTCCGACGCGCTCTTCGTCTACCAGCCCCGTTCGGCCGGTGCGGTCACCGTCAAGCCCGGCGACGCGGTGACGGTGACCGGTGAGGTGACCGAGTACGCCGGGATGACCCAGGTCTCGGTGCCCGTCGCGACCGGCATCGTCACCGACGGCACCGGCACCATCGAGCCGGTCGTCTCGCAGTGGCCGGCGACCGACGCCCAGAAGGAGTCGCTGGAGGGGATGCTCTTCGCTCCTCAGGGTGACGTCACGGTGAGCAACACCTACGGTGTCGAGAACTTCGGCGAGCTCGGCCTCGCCCACGGCGACCGCCCGCTGATCCAGCCGACCGAGGTGGCCCGTCCCGGGTCCGCCGAGGCCGAGGCCGTGAAGGCCGACAACGCCGCCCGCGGGATCATCCTCGACGACGGCTCCTCGACCACGCTGCGCCCGCCGACCAGCCGCACCATCCCCTACGTCTCCAACACCTCGCCCGTCGTGGTCGGCGCCTCCGTCGACTTCCGTGGCCCGGTGATCCTGTCCCAGGGCGGCTCGCCCTCGGCGCCCACCTACCGCCTCCAGCCGACCCAGGTCGCCACCGCCGACCCGGCGTCGTGGCCGGCCGACTTCGGTGCCGTACGCAGCGACGCCCCCGACGAGCGCAAGATCGGCCGCCGCGCCGATGTGAAGATCGCTTCCTTCAACGTGCTCAACTACTTCACCACGCTCGGCGACGCCGACGACGACAACGTCGGCGACGGTGGCTGCACCGCCTACAAGGACCGCGCCGGCGACGGCAACAACGTCAGCGGCGGCTGCGACCAGCGCGGCGCCTGGGACCCGGCCGACTTCGCTCGCCAGCAGGCGAAGATCGTCTCCGCGATCAACGCCCTCGACGCCGACGTCGTCGGCCTGATGGAGATCGAGAACTCCGCCCGCCTGGGCGAGACCGCCGACGAGGCGACCAACTCGCTGGTCGCAGCGCTCAACGCGGCCGCCGGCCGGAAGGTCTGGAGCGCCAACCCGTCCTCGGCCGAGCTGCCCGACGCCTCCGGCGCCGACGTGATCACCAACGCGATCATCTACAAGCGCTCGGCCGTACGTCGCATCGGCGAGTCCCGCGCACTCGGCGACCAGAGCGGCGACGACCAGGCCTTCGGCAACGCCCGGGAGCCGATCGGTCAGATCTTCAAGCCCGCCGACGGCGGTGCCCCGTTCCTCTTCGTGGTCAACCACTTCAAGTCGAAGGGCTCGCCCGGTCCGTGGCCGGGCGACGGCGACACCGGCGACGGCCAGGGCGCCTCCAACGAGTCGCGGGTCCGTCAGGCCACCGCGCTGGTCTCGTGGGTCTCCTCGATTCGTGCGGAGACCGGGGTCACCGACGTCGCGCTCGCCGGTGACTTCAACTCCTACACCCAGGAGGACCCGATGCAGGTCCTCTACGAGGCCGGCTATGCCGACTCCGAGACGCTGAGCGGCAACGAGGAGTACAGCTACTCCTTCTCGGGTCTGTCCGGGTCGCTCGACCACGTGCTGCTCAACCGGCACGCCCAGCGCCGCTTCACCGGCTCCGACATCTGGTCGATCAACTCGGGGGAGTCGCTGCTGCTGGAGTACAGCCGCTACAACTACACCGGCCTCGACCTGCACACCGACTCGCCGTTCCGCTCCTCCGACCACGACCCGGTCATCGTCGGGCTGACGCGCAACGCCGGCTAGCGCCACCTGCCGCCGAGTCGGCCCGTCTTGACAGACAAGACGCCGAGTCGACCCGTCTTGACGGGCCGACTCGGCGTCGATCTGTGTCAAGACGGGCCGAGTCGGCTGGGGTCGTCCGCACCGGACCGGTGCCCGGAACAATTTGCTCGGGCGCCTTGCTAAATCGGTTAAGGTCCTCGCGAGGTCATGTCGCGAGGGAGATTGCCATGCGTGAACGTTCCAGGAAGACCGTCGTCATCACCGCCTGCGTCGCCGCTGCGGCGGCGCTGGTCGCCACCGCAGCTTTCGTGCCGCCGAGTGCGGCCGGCGCCGGGTCGGGGCCGGTGAGCGCCGCGGCGCAACCGCTGCCGACGGTCTCACCGACACCACGCTCGATGACCCGGGCCGGAGCCGATCTGACGGTCCCCGAGCGGGTCGAGCTGGTCGTCGGTGACGACACCGACGCCCCCGCCCGGGAGCTGGTCGGCCGGCTGTTGCGCGAGCACGGGGCGACGCGTCTGGACGTGGTCGGCGAGGCGACCGGCACCGCCCCGCTGACGGTGCTGCTCGGCTCGGCGGACCGTGGTGACGTACGGGATGGGCTCGGGGGCGTCGAGGTCCCCGAGGTCGGCGAGGGCTATGCGCTCTTGGCCGACGCGTCCTCGGCCGGGGTCGGCACGGTGACGCTGGCCGGCCACGACACCACCGGGCAGTTCTACGCCGCGCAGACGCTTCGGCAGCTCTTCGTCGCCACCGACGACGGCTGGCGGATCGCCGGCGCCGAGGTGAGCGACGCGCCGCGGATGCCGCTGCGCGGCAGCATCGAAGGGTTCTACGGCAAGCCGTGGACCCACGCGGAGCGGGTCGACCAGCTGCGGTTCTACGGCCGGATCAAGGCCAACACCTACGTCTACGCGCCCAAGGACGACCCCTACCACCGCGAGCGCTGGCGGGAGCCGTACCCGGCCGACAAGCTCGCCGAGCTGAGCGACCTCGTCGACACCGCCACCGCCAACCACGTCCGGTTCACCTTCGCGCTCTCGCCGGGCAACACGATCTGCTACAGCGGCGCGAGCGACCGGGCGGCGCTGGTGGAGAAGTTCCAGGCGATGTACGACATCGGGGTGCGCGACTTCTCGCTGCCGCTCGACGACATCGCGCTCTCGTTCAGCTGTGCGGACGACACCGCGGCGTACGGTCAGGCCACTCAAGCCAGCGTCGGCCGTGCCCAGGCCGAGCTGCTGAGCTGGCTGCAGACCTCGTTCGTGGAGACCCACGAGGGGGCGCGGCCGCTGCAGACGGTGCCGACGCAGTACGGCGACCTGACCGAGACGCCCTACAAGCAGGCCTGGCGCGAGCACCTCGATCCCGAGGTCGTGGTGATGTGGACCGGCACCGACGTGGTGCCGCCGAGCATCACGGTCGACCAGGCCTCGGCCGCCAGCGACCTGTTCGGGCGCAAGGTGTTCGTCTGGGACAACTACCCGGTCAACGACTTCGGCCAGACCGCAGGCCGCCTGCTGCTCGGGCCGTACGCGAACCGCGAGGCCGGGCTCTCCGGTCACCTCGCCGGCATCGTCTCGAACCCGATGAACCAGGCGTACGCCAGCAAGCTCGTCGTCTTCACGATGATGGACTTCGCCTGGAACGACCTCGGCTGGGACCGGGCGACCTCCGCGCACCAGGCGGCTCGTGACCTCGCCGACGGCGACCCGCGGGTCACCGAGGCGGTGGAGATGTTCGTCGACCTCAACCATGCGGCGCCGACGTTCGGACCCGACCTGTGGCTGCCGCAGTCGCCCCGGCTGGCAGCGCGCACCGCCGCGTTCTGGCAGCAGTGGAAGACCCAGCCGCAGCGGGCGGTCCGCGGCCTGCGGCCGACGGCGCGGCTGATGGCCTCCACGCCCGAGACCATCCGGGCCGGTGTCGAGGACGGGTTCGTCGCCGACGCCGACCGCCACCTCCAGGCCACCGACCTGTGGGCGGACGCCATGGGTGCGGCGCTCGACGTGCTCGACGCGGTGCGTCGCGACGACGCGGATGCCGCCGGGGTCGCGCGGTCGCGGATGGAGGACCTGGCCGAGAAGGCGTCGCAGGTCCGCTCCGAACCCGGCAAGAACCGGGTCGAGGGTCTGGTGATGATCGGGGACGGAGTGCTCGACGCGTTCCTCGAGGACGTCGCCGCCGAGCACGACGCGTGGCTGGGCCTGCCGCCGCTGCGCAACGTCTCGGAGGGGAAGGCGGCCACCCAGGTCTCGGACTGGTCCGCGGCCTACGGCGCCGCCAAGGCGGTCAACGGCAGCATCTACGACTTCAGCACCACCTCGGGGCGCGAGGCGCAGCCGTGGTGGCAGGTCGACCTGGGGGAGTCCTTCGACCTCGAGGAGGTCAGGATCTACAACCGGGTGGACTGCTGCGCCGAGCGGGTCCGCGGCTACCACGTGCTCGTCTCCGACGCGCCGTTCCCGGCGACCCTGGCCGAGGCGCTGGCCGACCCGGCGGTGACCTCCCACTTCGAGGCCGACCAGGCCGGACGTCCGACGAGCATCGAGCTGCCGGCCCGAGGCAGGTACGTCCGGGTCTGGCTCTCCTCGCCGACCCCCACCGAGCTCAACGTGGCCGAGGTGCAGGTCTTGGGCCGGTCGGTGGGCTGAGGCCGCTACTGTCGGGTCCATGGAACAGGTCGAGGAGCTCCACGCCGCTCTCCGGGAGGCCGGCGCGACCCTGGCGACCGCCGAGTCGCTGACCGCCGGCCGCCTGGCCGCCATGCTCACCGATCCGCCAGGCGCGTCGAAGACATTTCGCGGGGGCTTCGTGACGTACGCGACCGAGCTGAAGCACCTCCTGCTGGGCGTCCCCGTCTCGGTGATCGAGACCGTCGGGGTGGTCTCGGCGGAGTGCGCGGCGGCGATGGCGGCGGGTGCGCGGGAGCGGTCGGGGTCGACGTACGGGCTCGCGACGACGGGCGTCGCCGGCCCCGAGGAGCAGGAGGGAAAGCCCGTGGGGACGGTATTTCTGGGTGTTTCCGGTCCGCACGGCGAAACAACGGCGCGTCTCGGGCTGTCGGGCTCGCGTGCGGAGATCCAGCGTGATACGTGTTTGTTCGCTGTTGATGAACTACTCGGACTACTTCGGCGGGAACATCGAAGGGTCAGGTAGCGTTGGAGCCAGACGTCACCCAGATGTCGGTGACTTGTGACCTGTAGGAGGCTGACCGCAATGGTGCTCTTCCGTCGACTTCTCGGCGAGGTGCTTCGTGCCCAGCGGCTCGAGCGTGGGATGACCCTGCGCGAGGTCTCCGCGGAGGCGCGAGTCAGCCTCGGCTACATCTCCGAGGTCGAGCGCGGTCAGAAGGAAGCCTCGTCCGAGCTCCTCGCCTCGCTCTGCAGCGCCCTCGACGTGGCTCTCTCCGACGTGCTCCGCGACGTCTCCGACGCGGTCGCCCTCGAAGAGGCCACCATTCTGCGGATGCCTGTTCGCGCTGCGGCCGACGCCGCTGCCGCCTGATCGTCCCCAATCTGGGGGACTTTCCCTCACCCGCGTCTCAAGCGCAACGCTGCCGTCTCCTTGGTGATGTGGGCCCGCGACGGGCCCGCGCATTCATGGGGAGATGGTGCGATGCGCATGGCAGTCGAGAACGAGCTTCCGGACCTGACGGTCCCGGGACCGCGATCCGGGGACGGCTCGGATTCCCCCGACCTGCTCGAGGCCGAGCTCTTCGGGCTGGAGGAGACGCTGAACATCCTTCGTGAGGAGTTCGCCTCGGTCGCGCCCGGTGAGCGCGCCCACGTCGCCCGCCACATGCGGGACACCCGGGTTCGGATCGCCCAGATCCGGATGCGGCTTCTGCGCGGACGCTAGGCCTGGCAGTTCGCGCAGTAGTAGGCCGGGCGCTCCTTGCCGGGCGGGCCGACCCGAGCGACGGTCACGGTGCCGCCGCAGCGTCGGCAGGCCCGGCGGCCGTAGACCCACATCTGGCGCGAGCGCGACCAGTCGGCCTGCATCAGGTCGCGGGCGCGTTGGAGGATCCTGGGGAGCCTGTCGTCGGCGTCCGCGACCGTACGCAGCGGGCTGATCCCGGCGATGAAGCAGGTCTCGGCGGCGTAGATCGTGCCGATCCCGGCGAGGTTGGTCTGGTCGCGCAGCGCCTCGAAGAGCAGGCGGTCCGGCTGGCTGCGGAGGCGTTCGAGGGCCGTGCCGGGGTCCCAGTCGTCGGCGAGGATGTCCGGGCCGAGGTGGGCGACCAGCCGTTCCTCCTGGTCGCGCGGGACGAGCTCGACGATGCCGAGCAGGAAGCCGACCGCCTCGGTCCGCTCGGTGCGGAGCACCACCCGCGCCTGGAACCCTGGTTTCGGCCAGCGGCGCCCCGCCTCGAGGACTCGCCAGGAGCCCTCCATCTTCAGGTGGGTGTGCAGCGTCCACGCGCCGGTGCGATGGTCGATCCGGGTCAGCAGGTGCTTGCCGCGGGTCACCGTGCCGAGGACCGTGCCGCCGGAGAGATCGGCGGTGGCCAGCTGCGGCACCCGGAAGTCCGTACGCGTCAGCAACTGCCCCGCCAGCCCCCGGTCGAGGGAGCGGGCGGTGCGGAGCACGGCGTCGCCTTCCGGCATGTCCTCACCTGCTCGTCGAGGTCAGGCGCAGGCCGCGCGGGGTGGCGATGAAACCGGCGTACTGCAGCGCCTGCCGCAACGGCGTCTCGCCGGACCCGAGCAGCGGGGCGCCGTCGGCCTTCTCGACCGTCAGCCGCCCGAGCGCTCCGCGGCGGACGGCGTCGGCGAGGGCCTCGGCGGCGGGCTCGAGGAGGTTGGGATCCTCGGACCACGTCAGCAGCGTGCGGCCGCCGCGCTCGACGTACATCGCCAGCTCGCCGTCGACCAGCACCACGATCGCGCCCGCCTTGCGGCCGGGCCGATGGCCCTCCTCCGAGACCGGCCAGGGGAGCGCGGCGCCGTAGGGGTTGGCGGGGTCGGTCGCGGCGAGCGCGAGGGCGACGGGCTTGTCGGAGGGTTCGACCCGGGAGAACGTACGCAGCCGGTCGACCGAGCCCGCGGTGCCGAACTGGGCGGCACCCAGGCCCTCGACGAAGTAGCCCCGCCGCGCCCGTCCGGACTCCTCGAAGGCGCTCAGGACCTTGTAGACGGCGGCGAAGCCTCCGGGGGTGCGCTCGGACTGGACCGCGCCGCGGGTGACCACGCCGTGGCGGTCCAGCAGCCGCTCGGCGGCGGCGTGGGCGCGCTTGGTCGGGTCGGGGTCCGGCTCGGGCAGGATCGTCCAGCGGCCGGCGGTCTCGGGAAGACTGGCCCGGGCCGGCATCCGTGCGCCGCCGGTGTAGCGACCGCCTCGGGCTCTGGGCGGTGGTCTCCGCGAGCGATGGGAGGGGGTGCCGGAGCGGGTCAGCGCCCGCAGCGGCAGCAGCGTGTCGTTGCTGACCCGGCCCGACCAGACCAGCTCCCACAGCGCCGCGCTCAGGTCGGCGTCGCTCGGTGTCTTCTCGTCGTCGGTCGTCACCGTCCGGGCGAGCTGATGGAAGAACCAGGCGCCGCCCGGCTCCAGGGCTTCGAGGAGCCGCTCGGCCAGCGGACCCGGCGGCATCTCGGCCGGCGGCGGCAGGGTCAGCTCGGCCGTGTCGGCCGGGTGCAGCGAGACCCAGCCGTCGGTGCCGGGCAGGGTGCCGTGGCCGGCCCAGAGCACCTCGCCGCCGGCGGTGAGCTCGTCGAGGAACGCCGGCTCGTAGTCGACCACCCGAGCCGGCAGGATCAGGCTCTCCAGCGCGCTCGCCGGGACCGGGCAGCCGGCGAGCTGGTCGACGACGCTCAGCACCCCGTCGACCCCGCGCAGCGCGCCCTTGCGTACGGATGTCTTCTGCCATGCCGGGAGGAATCTCCCCAGCGCGGCCGGCTCGACGGGCTCGACCTCCTTGCGCAGCCGGGCAAGCGAGCGCCGGCGCAGCATCCGGAGCACGTCGGCATCGCACCACTCCAGCCCGCTCCCACCCGGCCGGAACTCCCCGTCGAGCACCCGCCCGCGCGCCGAGAGCCGCGCCAGGGTGTGCCGGACCACCGCCTCGCCCAGCCCCAGCCTGGCTGCCACATCCGCTGCCGTGAACGGCCCGTGCGACCGCGCGTAGCGCGAGACCAGGTCGCCGACCGGGTCCTCGACGGGCTCGGTGAACGCAGACGGTACGCCCGGAGGGACCGCCACCCCCAGTCCGTCCCTGAGCCTGGCCACATCCTCGACCACCGCCCACCGGGCTTCTCCCGCGACCCGCACCTCGACCACCCGGCGAGCCGTCGCGAGGTCTGCGAGCACGACAGACACCTCACTGCCCACGCTGGTCGAGCCGGATTCGTGAGGTACGAACGAATCCGTGTCGAGACCAACACGGTCCATGTCGGCGCTCGAATCGACTGTGTTGGTCTCGACACCGCTCGCTTCGCTCGCGGGCTCGGCCGGAGTGGTCCGAGCGACGATCTCGTCGAGGGTGAGCGGGCCGATGGTGCGGATGAGATCGGTGATGCCCTCGGCGCCCCGGGCGCGACGGCCCGGAGCGAGTCGCTGGAGCTCGGACTCGACCTCGGCGAGGACCTCCGGGTCGAGGAGCTCCCGGAGCTCGGCACGGCCCAGGAGCTCGGCGAGGAGGCCCTGGTCGAGGGTGAGGGCGGCGGCGCGGCGCTCGGCGAGGGGCGAGTCGCCCTCGTAGAGGAACTGGGCGACGTAGCCGAACAGCAGCGACTGGGCATAGGGCGAAGGGGTCGGGGTGGCGACGTCGACGATCGAGATCTCGCGGCGCTCGATGCGCTGCAGCAGACCGACGAGCGAGGGGAGGTCGTAGACGTCGCGGAGGCACTCGCGTACGGCCTCGAGGATGATCGGGAAGCTCGGGTATTGCGAGGCGACCTCGAGCAGGGCGGCCGAGCGTTGGCGCTGCTGCCACAGCGGCGAGCGGCGGCCGGGGTCGCGGCGGGGGAGCAGCAGCGCTCGCGCGGCGCACTCGCGGAACCGGCTGGCGAAGAGCGCCGACCCACCGACCTCGGTGGTGACCAGGTCCTCGATCTCGTCGGGCTCGAAGACGATGATCTCGCCGGTCGGTGCCTCGGCATCGGTGTCGGGGAGCCGGATCACGATGCCGTCGTCGCTGTCGATCGCCTGCCCGTCGACGCCGTAGCGCTCCCGGATCCGGGCGTTGATCGCGAGCGCCCACGGCGCATGGACGGGGCGGCCGTAGGGGGAGTGGACCACCAGCCGCCAGTCGCCGAGCTCGTCGCGGAACCGCTCGACGACGATGTTGCTGTCGGAGGGGAGGACGTTGGTGGCCTCGGTCTGCTCGTGCAGGTAGGTGACCAGGTTGGCGGCGGCGTAGGCATCGAGACCGTCCTCCTGCGCCCGCGCCTCGGCCTGCTTCGCGGGCATCGCGGCGAGCTCGCGGGCGTAGGCGCCGACCGCCTCGCCGAGCTCGGCGGGCCGACCCAGCGAGTCGCCCTTCCAGAACGGCAGCCGGCCCGGGATCCCCGGAGCCGGGGTCACCAGCACCCGGTCGTGGGTGATGTCCTCGATCCGCCAGGACGTCGCGCCGAGCGCGAAGACGTCGCCGACCCGGGACTCGTAGACCATCTCCTCGTCGAGCTCGCCGACCCTTCGGCCGGTGCTCTCGCCCACCAGGTAGACGCCGAAGAGACCGCGGTCGGGGATGGTGCCACCGCTGGTGACGGCCAGCCGCTGCGCCCCCGGACGCCCGGTCACGGTGCCGGCGACGCGGTCCCACACGATCCGCGGCCGCAGCTCGGCGAACTCCTCGCTCGGGTAGCGCCCGGCGAGCAGGTCGAGGGTCGCGTCGTAGGCGGAGCGGGGGAGGGTTGCGTACGACGCCGTCCTCCGGACCAGCGCGAACAGCTCGTCGACGTCCCAGGTGTCCAGCGCCGTGGCGGCCACGATCTGCTGGGCGAGGACGTCGAGCGGGTTGGCCGGCAGGCTCATCGACTCGATCAGGCCGGCGCGCATCCGCTGCACCGAGACCGCGGTCTGGGCGAGGTCGCCGCGGTGCTTCGGGAAGAGCACCCCGCGGGACACCTCGCCGACCTGGTGGCCGGCCCGCCCGACGCGCTGGAGAGCCGAGGCGACGCTGGGCGGCGATTCGATCTGGACGACGAGGTCGACCGCGCCCATGTCGATGCCGAGCTCGAGGCTGGAGGTCGCGACCACCGCCGGCAGCCGTCCGGACTTGAGATCGTCCTCGATCAGCGCCCGCTGCTCCTTGGACACGCTGCCGTGGTGG
This sequence comes from Nocardioides turkmenicus, assembly GCF_011045035.1. Lineage (GTDB taxonomy): Bacteria > Actinomycetota > Actinomycetes > Propionibacteriales > Nocardioidaceae > Nocardioides > Nocardioides turkmenicus. The sequence continues at coordinate 205,681 of NZ_JAALAA010000008.1, read as the reverse complement.
GCCTTGGCGATCACCGGGGCGGCGCCGTGGGACTGCCCCGACTGCGCCATCACCTGCGCGGGCGGCGGCCCGGTCTGGAAGACCCGGTCGGAGGCGATCTCGTTGAGCCGGGCGGTCAACCGCTCCGCGATCCGGCGGGAGTTGGCGAAGACGATGGTGGAGCGGTGGGCGGTGACCAGGTCGGCGACGTGCTCCTCGACGTGCGGCCAGATCGAGGAGGCCCGCTGCGGATCGTCGTCGTCCTCCTCACCGTAGGGGCTCGGCGCGGTCATGTCCTCGACCGGCACGACGACGCTCAGGTCCCACCGCTTCTCCGCCGGAGGCGCGACGATGTCGACCGGCTGCGACCCGCCGAGGTAGCGCGCCACCTCCTCCAGGGGCCGCACGGTCGCGGAGAGCCCGATCCGCTGGGCCGGCCTCTCCAGCAGCGCGTCGAGGCGCTCCAGGGTCAGCGCCAGGTGGGAGCCGCGCTTGGTCGCTGCCACCGCGTGCACCTCGTCGACGATCACCGTCTCGACGCTGCGCAGTGTCTCGCGTGCCTGGCTGGTCAGCATCAGGAACAGCGACTCGGGCGTCGTGATCAGGATGTCGGGAGGCGTCGTGGTCAGGCGCCGCCGGTCGGCGGCGGTCGTGTCGCCCGACCGCACCCCGACGCGCACCTCGGGCGCCTCGACGCCCAGCCGCTCGGCAGTCTGCCGGATGCCGACCAGCGGGCTGCGCAGGTTGCGCTCGACGTCGACGCCGAGGGCCTTGAGCGGGGAGATGTAGAGGACCCGGCAGCGCTCCTTCTTCGGCGGCACCGGCTCGCTCAGCAGCTTGTCGATCGACCACAGGAACGCGCTGAGCGTCTTGCCCGACCCGGTCGGCGCGACCACCAGCGCGTTGCGTCCCGCACCGATCGCCTCCCAGGCACCGGCCTGCGCCGCGGTCGGCGCGGCGAAGGCAGCCGCGAACCAGGTACGTGTCGGGTCGCTGAACCGCGCCAACGCCGATGACGTGTCGCTCATGAGGACAAACCTAGTCGCGACCACCGACACTCAGCGGCCACACTGGCCTCATGCACCTCATCGTCCTCTTCGGCCCCCAGGCGGTCGGCAAGATGAGCGTCGGCCGGGAGATCGCGTCCCGGACGACGTACCGCCTCCTGCACAACCACGCCACGATCGAGCCGCTGCTGGAGGTCTTCGACTGGGGGACCGAGCCGTTCGACACGCTGAAGAGGGAGTTCCGCAGGCGGGTGATCGAGGAGGCGGTGGCCTACGACCTTCCGGGGCTGGTCCTCACCTTCGCCTGGGCGCTGGACGTCCCCGCGGACACCGAGGAGGTCGAGTGGATGATCGCGCCGGCGGTCGAGGCGGGCGCGCGGATCGACTTCGTCGAGCTGTACGCCGACGTGGCGATCCGGCTCGCCCGCGAGGGCACGCCCGAGAGGCTGGCCTCGAAGCCGTCCAAACGCGACACCGAATGGGCCCGCCGAGACGTCATCACGTCGAACGAGCGCTGGGTGCTCTCGACGGGTCCCGAGGTGCCGTTCCCGCTCGACCACCCGCACTTCGTCATCGACAACACCGATCTCTCGGCAGCCGAAGTGGCCGAGAAGATCATCGCGCGTCTGGGGCTGCCGACCTGAAAGCCCCCGTCACCGGCGGGGATGTGGTCCAATCCGGCTGTGGACCTCGCGCTTGACCTGACCGACCGCGCCGTACGATCCGCGTCGCTCTACGGGGCGCTGCGCGACGCCCTGGCCGACGGTCGGCTGAAGGTGGGCGACCGGCTGCCTGCGAGCCGCGCGCTGGCGTCCGATCTGGGGATCTCACGCAACACCGTCGCGACGGTCTACGAGCGCCTGGTCGCCGAGGGGTTCCTGGAGTCGCGCGTGGGCGCGGGGACGTACGTCACGACCGCCGCGCGGCGACCCCAGGGCGGCACCGTGGGAGCGCTGAGCCCGCGTCCGGGCTGGCGGTGGGCGCCGCGGCCGACGAGCGGGGAGGCGGCGGTCCCGGCGTACGACCTGCGGGTGGGCGTCCCCGACGCCGAGCTCTTCCCGTTCGACACCTGGCGGAGGATCCTCGCGGCCGAGTCGCGGCTGCGCGGCCACAGCCCCGGGACGTACGCGTCCCCGGCCGGTCTGCCGAGGCTGCGCGAGGCGCTCGCGCACACGGTCGCCTACCACCGCGGGGTGCGGGCCGACCCGGGGCAGATCGTGGTCACCAGCGGCACGCAGCAAGCGCTCGACCTTGTCGCCCGGGTGCTCCTCGAGCCGGGTGACGTCGTCGCCGTCGAGGACCCGGGCTACCCGTCCGCGATCGACCTCTTCGCCTCCCACGGCGCCCGCGTCGTGCCGGTCCCGGTCGACGAGGAAGGGCTGGTGGTCGACCACATTCCGGAGGAGACCAGGCTCGTCTACACGACCCCGAGCCACCAGTTCCCGCTCGGCGTACGCCTCTCCCTCCCACGCCGTCGAGCGCTCCTCGCCTTCGCGGAGGCCCACGACGTCGGCATCGTCGAGGACGACTACGACAGCGAGTTCCGGTTCACCGAGCGACCCCTCGAGCCGCTGCACGCCCTCGACGACCAGGGCCGGGTGATCTACGTCGGCACCTTCTCCAAGTCGCTGCTGCCCAGCCTGCGCACCGGCTACCTGGTCGCCCCGGGCTCCCTCGTCGACAGCCTCCTGGCCGCCAAGCAGCTCGGCGACGGCTTCGGCCCGGTCCAGCCACAGGCCGCCCTGGCCCGCTTCCTGGAGGAGGGCCTGCTCGCCCGCCACGTCCGCAAGGCGTCCAAGACGTACGCCGAGCGCCGCTCGATCCTGCTCCAGCACCTCGACTCCTGGCCGGTCGAGGTGCTCCCGTCGGCCGCCGGGCTGCACCTCTCGGCCTACGCGGAGCTCCCGGCCGACCTGTCCGAACGTGCCGCCACGGAAGGGCTGGCGCTGGACACGATCGCCACTCACCGTCTGCTGCCCGGTCGCGACGGTCTCTTCCTAGGCTACGGAGCCGTCCGGACCGACAGCCTCCCGCGCGGGCTCGAGCGCCTCGGCCAGCTCACGGGCTGGGCGTGAGGTGGCTCGGCGGGAGCGGGCCAGCGACCACACCAGCCCGGCGCCGCCGCCGAGCACCGGACCGAGCAGGTGAGCGCCGGTGAGGCCCAGCAGCACCAGTGCCGCGACCATCGAGCAGATCGCCGCCCACCAGGACCCGGTGCCACGGGGGAGCAGCCGCAGCGCGGCCGCCGCCCCCACCACGTAGAGCAGGGCGAAGGTCCCCGACGCCATCAGGAGGAGGGCGTCGGTCGACGCGCCGGCCGCCCAGATGGCGGTGAGGGAACCGAGCGCCACGGCAGCGATGGCGAGCAGGGAGCGGCGCGGGATGCCGGTCGCGGGGTCGGCCAGGAACCGGGGCAGCGCGCCCTCACGGGCCAACGACGCTCCCAGCCGGGAGCCTCCGGCGAAGTAGGCGTTGATCGCCCCGATGGTCAGCAACACGGCGACGACGGCGGTCACCGGCCGCGCGGGCTCGCCGAAGCCCAGGACGAGCAGGTCCGCCAGCGGCGCGGCGCCGGAGGTGGAGTCGAGCGAGGCGACGGTCGCGAACGCGATCCCGAGGTAGAGCACGGTCACGACGCCGAGCGCCAGGAACGTCGCCCGCCGGATGTCGCGCGCCGGGTCGCGATACTCGGCCGAGAGCGAGGACAGGATCTCCCATCCCGCGAACGCCCACACCAGCATCGCCGCGGCGGTGCCGACCGAGCCCCATCCGTGCGGCGCGAAGGGCGTCAGCCGCCCCAGCTCGGCGTGCGGCAGCGCCACCAGGACCGCCACGGCGAGCAGCACCGCGATCGCCCCGGCGATGCCGAGCTGCACGCCCCCGGACACCTTGATCCCGAACCAGTTCATGACCGTGACCAGCACGATGATCGCCGCCGTCGCCGCCAGCGACATGCCGTGGCCGCCACCGAAGGCGTCGGCGACGTACGCCCCGCCGAACCCCGCCGCGACCGGCGCCCCCACGCCGATGGTCAGGTAGAAGGCCCAACCCACCATGGTGGAGACGTGCGCGTTGAACGCGAGCCGGGCGTACGTCGCCACCCCGCCGCCGTCCGGGTGCCGGGCCCCCAGCGCGGCGAAGGTCGCCGCCAGCGGCACCGAGAGCACGATGAGCGCCAGCCAGGCCACCAGCGAGGCCGGTCCGGCCTCGCTCGCCGCCAGGGCGGGCAGGGAGATGACACCGGTGCCGAGCACCGCACCGAGGGTGAGGGCCGCGCCCTGGGGCACGGAGAGTCCGTCGTTCTTCACGACGGAGACGCTAGTGAGCGCGGAGCCCCTTCCGCCCGGCCAATCCGGCGCCGGTCTCCTGGGCCAATCCCGCCCCGCTCAACGGACGTTGCGCCGCACCCGTTCCTCGTACGCCGCCCGAGCCGCCGGGTCGACGCCGGCGAGCAGCTGCGAGGCGTTGGTCGCGCGGTCGACGAAGTCCTGGAACCGGCGCGGCATCGCCTGGGTGATCTTGGTCAGCGACTGGGCCCAACCAGGCACCCAGACCTCGGGCCGCGGCTCGCGGATGACCGACTCGATCGCCTCGGCGACGTCCTCGGCGGTGACCGGCTTCATCCCCTTGGCGGGCGGCACCCCGTCGGAGAGCTCGGTCTGCACGACCGCCGGCAGGATGAGCGAGACGTCGACCCCCGCGGGCGCCAGCTCGAGACGCAGCGCCTCGGAGAAGCCGACCACGGCGAATTTCGAGGCCGAGTAGGTCGCCGCGTCCGGCACCGGCACCCGGCCGACGGCCGAGGCCACGCTGACGATGTGGCCCTGGCCCCGGTCGACCATGGCCGGAGCGACGGCCTTGATCCCGTTGATCGGGCCGTGCACGTTGACCTCGAAGATCGCCCGGGTGAGCGCGTCGTCCTCCTTCAGGACCGAGCCGAGCGGCATGATCCCGGCATTGTTGACCAGCACGTCCCAGGGCCCCAGGTCGGCGACCGTGTCGAGGAAGCCGCGCCACGAGGCGGGGTCGGTGACGTCGAGGTGGGCCGCGCTGACGCGGGACCCGAACTCGGAGACCACGTCCGCGAGCAGGTCCGGGTCCAGGTCGCCCACGGCCACCCTCGCCCCGCCGCGCGCCAGCCGCTCCACGGTGGCGCGACCGATGCCCCGAGCGCCGCCGGTGACGATGACGGAGGTTCCCTCGATCTGGCGTGTCATGACTCTCCTTCGGTGGTGCGGACCATGCTGCGTACGGCTTTCCGGTCGGTCTTGCCCACGCTGGTGACGGGCACGGCGTCGAGGATCCGGACCTCGCGCGGGTACTTGTGGGCCGCGAGCCGCGTCTTCGCGAAGGCGATCAACTCCTCGGACGTGGTGCGGGCGCCGGGGTGGAGCGCGACGACCGCGACCACCTCCTCGCCGCGCTGGGCGTCGGGGCGGCCCACCACCGCCGCGGCCGTGACCGCCTCGTGGGCGAGGAGGGCGTCCTCGACGTCACGCGGGAAGATGTTGAACCCACCGCGGATGATCAGGTCCTTGATCCGGTCGTCGACGTAGAGGTAGCCGTCGGCGTCGAAGTGGCCGATGTCGCCGGTGTGCAGCCAGCCGTCGACGACGGTCGCGGCGGTCTGCTCCGGGTCGTTCCAGTAGCCCTGCATCACCCCGGGGCCACGCACCCAGATCTCGCCCTCCTCACCGGCGGGGACCGGCTCACCATCAGGGCCGGCGATGATCACCTCGGCGTGGGAAAGCGGCTTGCCGACACTGCCGGGCCGCGACTCCTCGATCGTCGAGGCGGCGATCACCGCGCTCGACTCGGTGCAGCCGTAGCCCTCCAGGATCGTCACCCCGAAGGCCTCCTCGGCCTTCTCCCGCAGGGCCGGCAGCAGCGGCGCGCCGCCGCTGCCGAAGGAACGCAGCGAGCTCAGGTCGTAGTCCTGGTAGGGCTGGTCGAGCAGCATCTGCAGCATCGACGGCACCACCGTGCTCGACTCCCCCCGGTGCTCCTGGGCGAGCTCGAGCCACCCCTTGGCGTCGAACCACCGCTGCAGCACCGAGGTCTGCGGGCGTGAGGAGTGCAGACCGCTGATGACCACGATCAGGCCGTACGCATGGGAGAGCGGCAGCGGCAGCAGCCACCGCGTCGTGCCCTGGCTCTCGCCGACACGGTGGAGGGCGTGCCCGGACTCCCACAGTCCGCGGTGGCTGAGCATCACGCCCTTGGCCCGCCCGGTCGTGCCGCCGGTGTAGAGCAGCGCCGCGAGGTCGTCGTCACCGCGAGGCGCGATGTCGATCGGGTCGGCGCTCTCCAGGCTCTCGTACGCCACCACGTCGGTCTCCTCGCCCGTGGGGCCGGCGACGATGACGGTGAGCCCGAGGCCGTCCCCGGCCGCCCGGACCAGCGGCAGCAGCTCGGGCGTGACGATGGCCGCCTTGGCACTGGAGTCCTCCAGGATGTGACGCAGCTCGGGCGGTGTCTGCAGGAAGATCACCGGCGTCACGACCGCGCCGACGCGCCACAGGGCGCGGTAGCTGACGAAGACCTCCGGGGTGTTCATGGTGAGCACCACGACCCGGTCGCCGGGCTCTATCCCGAGCTCCCGGAGGCCGCCGGCGACCCGCGCGGACCGCTCGGCGATCTCTGTGGAGGAGTGCCAGGTGCCCTCGAAGAAGACCATCGGGTGGTCGCCGTGGCGGGCATAGGACTGATCGGCCAGCACCGCCAGGTTGTGCTCGCCAGGTTGCGCGACGGGCGCGCTCATCGGACGCCCAGCTTCCGCAGCGCCTTGAGCTGGCCGTTGCCGAGCTGCACGAACTTCTCGATCGTCTGTCCCTTGAACGGCCCGATCGGCCCCATCCGGGAGGCGGCGAGGGTCTGGGCGTCGGTGAACTTGCGGATCCCGTCGGCGCCGTGGCGGCGGCCGAGCCCGCTCGATCCCATGCCGCCCATCCCGGCCTCGATGCTCCCGGCGGCGAGCGCGGCACCGTCGTTGATGTTCACCGCGCCCGCGCGGATCCGGCGGGCGATCATGTCGGCCTCGCGTACGTTCTTGCTGAACACGCTCGCCGAGAGCCCGGCCTCGCCCTGGTTGGCGATCCGGACCGCCACCTCGTCGGTGTCGGCGCGGTAGAGCGCGACGACCGGACCGAAGGTCTCGCCCAGGCACAGGTCCATCTCGGCGGTGACGCCTTCGAGAACCGTCGGGGCGAAGGCGAAGGGGCCGACCTCGGCGAGCGGCTCGCCCCCGGCCAACACGGTCGCGCCCTTCGCGACCGCGTCGGCGACGTGGGCGGTGACCTTGTCGAGCTGCGCCTGCGAGGCGAGCGACCCGACGTCGGCGGAGTAGTCGAAGGTCTGCGCGACCACCTGGCTCTCCGTCTCGGCGACCAGTGCCTGGCGGAAGGCGTCGTAGACGTCGGCGTGCACGACCACCCGCTCGATGTGGACGCACATCTGGCCGGTGTTGGCGAAGGCGGCCATCACCGTGCCGCGCGCGGCCTGGGCCAGGTCGGCGTCGCGGCGGACGATCAGCGGGTTCTTCCCGCCGAGCTCCAGAGAGGCGCCGATCAGCCGGCCGGCGGCACGCTGGGCCACGATCCGTCCCGTCGCCGTCGAGCCGGTGAAGGCGATGTAGTCGACGTTGTCGATGACCGCCTCACCGGTGGCCGCTCCCGGTCCGGTGACGACCTGCCAGACGTGCTCGGGCAGCCCCGCCTCGGCCATCAGCGCCCGTGCCCACAGCAGCGTCAGCGGCGCCTGTGGGTCGGCCTTGCTGATCACGGCCGCGCCGGCGAGGAGGGCCGGGATCGCGTCGCCGACCCCGAGGTAGAGCGGGTAGTTCCAGGGCGAGATGATCCCGACGACCTTCTTGGGGACCCGCACCTCCTTCACCGAGGTGACGCCGGGGACGGCCCCACGGACCCGCTTGTCGGCGAGGTAGGCCGGGCCGCGCTTGGCGTAGTGGCGGGCGATCGTGCCGACCTGCAGGATCTCCTGCCAGGCGTGGAAGCGGGCCTTGCCCATCTCCCACTGGATCAGGTCGAGCACCTCGTCCTGGCGCTCGACCAGCAGGTCGTGGAAGCGGAGCATGACCTCGGCCCGGTCCTGGAAGTCGAGCGTGGCCCAGTCCGGCTGGGCCGCCCGCGCGGCGGCTGCCGCCTCGGCGACGTCCGCGGCGGTGACCGACGGCACCGGGGCGGTCGGCTGCGCGTCGTAGGGTGCGACGGCGGTCAGGGTCCCGTCGCCGCCGGAGACCGGAGCCGACACCCACCGGGTCCAGGAGGCGAGCCGTGACTCGTCGATCCAGCCGGGACGTACGCTCGGGGCCTCGGTTGTCTTCGTCGTCATCGATCTCCTCGGATCCGGGTCAGGTGGATGGGGTTGCCGTCCTTCGGGAACGGCAGCGAGCTGTTGTCGAGGGGCGCGCGGTAGCCGGGGGCGACGCTCCACCGGTAGCCGCGCAGGAGCCGGTGGAGGATCGACTTGACCTCGAGGCCGGCGAAGTAGAGCCCGATGCACTTGTGCACGCCGCCGCCGAACGGCTCCCACGCCATCCGGTGGCTCTTGTCCTCGCGCAGGTGGGGCGCGAAGCGCTCCGGGTCGAAGACCGTCGGGTTGGTCCAGTAGTCCTCCATCATGTGGCTGAACTGGACCCCGACCATCACCGCGGTGTCCGCCGGGATGCGTACGCCGAGGAGGCGGGTCTCCTTGACCGTGCGCCGGATCAGCGCCGGCACCGGCGCGCGCAGGCGCAGCCCCTCCTTCATCACCAGGTCGAGGCTGGTGAGGCTCTCGAGCTCGGCCATCGTCGGCGCCGGGCCGCGAGCGAGGGACTCCTCGCGGCAGCGCTGCTGCCATCCCGGATGCTGGCCGAGGTACTGCAGCATCGTCGAGGTCGTGATGGTCGAGGTGTCGTGGGCGGCCATCATCAGGAAGATCATGTGGTTGACGACGTCCTCGTCGCTGAACCGCTCGCCATCGTCGGTCTCGATGTGGCACAGCACCGAGAAGATGTCGTCGGTCGCCTGCGCTCGTTTGGCCGGCAGGTAGTGGCGCAGGAAGCGCTCGAGCACCTTCCGGCCGCGGAAGGCGCGGCCCCAGCGGGTGAACGGCACGTCAGCGCGTACGACGCCCGCGGCTGCCTGCACGCAGGCGATGAACGCCCGGTTGACCCGGTCCATCTCCGCGCGGCTGGTCTCGGCCGCGCCACCCATGAAGATGTCCGCGGCGATGTCGAGGGTGAGCTGCTTGAGCCTCGGGTAGGCCGGGAACGCCGGCGCGTCGGGCCAGCCACGCATGCCCTGCGCGATCGCCGGGTGCATCGCGGTCGTGTAGGTGGCGAGCCGGTCGCGGGTGAAGGCCTCCTGCAGGATGCGGCGGTGGCTGTGGTGCTCCTCGAAGTCGAGCAGCATCAGACCCCGGTCGAAGAAGGGACCGACGATCTGCCCCCACGCCGGCCCGTTGGCGTACGCCTTGTCCTTGTTGCGCAGCACCGCCTCGCACGCGTCCGGCCCGAGCACGACCACGCCGGTCTCGCCGGCCCGGAAGAACGGCGAGACCGGGCCGTACGTCTCCCACTGGTGCCGGTAGAAGCCGACCGGGTCGCGGGAATAGTCCAGCAGCCGCCCGACCCAGGGGAGGCCGCGGTCGCCGGGCGCGAGTCGTGGGACCTCGCGAAGCGTCTCGGTGGCTGTCATGGCGTCTGATCCATCGTGTCCGACCTCCCGGTCCCGAGTGACGTGTCCGAGGTTAGTCAAGTAGAACGTGTTCCCGCAGGCGTTCGGCGGGCATGGATGCGACCCGGGCGTTGTTGAGGTGGACGTGGAGAGCTACGAGTCAGTGGTGATCGGTGCCGGTCAGGCCGGGCTGTCGGCGTCCTACCACCTCAACCGGCTGGGCGTACGCCACGTGGTGCTCGACGCCGAACGGCGCCCCGGTGGCGCCTGGCAGCACCGCTGGGACTCCCTGACCATGCACGACGTGCACGGCGTGGCCGACCTGCCGGACGGGCGGGCGCCGGGGGAGTCCGGTGAGCGGGCCAACGTGGCCGTGCCGAGCTGGTTCGGCATCTACGAGTCCCTGCACTCGCTGCCTGTGGTGCGTCCGGTCTCGGTGAGGTCGGTGACCTCGGTCGGGGATCTGCTCGCGGTGCACGCCGCCGACGGGCGGACCTGGTTCACCCGGACTCTCGTCAACGCGACCGGCACCTGGACGCGGCCGTTCGTCCCGCACTACCCGGGCGCCTCGACGTTCCTGGGGGAGCAGGTGCACACCCACGACTATCCGGGTGCTGCTCGCTTCGCCGGGAAGCGGGTCGCGGTGGTCGGCGGGGGCGCTTCAGCGGTGCAGTTCCTCGGCGAGCTCGCGCCGCTCACCTCGGTGCTCTGGATCACCCGGCGTGAGCCGGTCTGGCGCTCCGACTTCGACGCCGAGCGGGGACGCGAGGCGGTCACGCGGGTGGCCGAGCGCGTCGCGGCCGGCCTGCCGCCGGCGAGCGTCGTCAGCGTCACGGGGCTTTCCCTGCGCCCGCAGGAGCAGGAGGCCGCGCGGCTCGGGGTCTACGAGCGCCGGCTCCCGATGTTCGCCCGGATCGAGCCGACCGGGCTGCGCTGGGAGTCGGGCACCTTCGAGCCGGTCGACGCGATCCTGTGGGCCACCGGTTTCCGGCCCGCGATCACCCACCTCGCCCCGCTGCACCTGCGCAGCCCCCACGGCGGGATCCCGCTGCTGCGCGAGTCCGCCGACGTCCAGACCGCGGTCACGGCTGCGTACGACCCGCGCGTCCAGCTCGTCGGCTACGGGCCCTCGGCGAGCACCATCGGGGCGAGCCGCGCCGGCCGCGCCGCGGCGCTCGCCGTTCGGCGGCAGCTGACGGACTCCGGGAGTGGCGAGGCTCAGAAGGCGCCGAGGTCGGCGGAGAGCCAGTTCTCCGGCGACAGCCGCACTGTCACCTCGGGCGGGAAGTTCGCCGCCTCCGCCAAGTAGGCGTCGGCCGCTTCGGGAGGCAGGTACCGTCGCGCCATCGCCTCCGACTCGCTCGTGGTGGCATCGGCGATCCGCACCGGGCCCTCGACCGACACGTAGCGGACCGTCGGGTCTGTCCGCTCGACCATGATCGTGCACCGTCCGGCGGCCGCGAGCAGCCGGGCCTTCAGCGAGTCCTTCCCGGTCACGAACCACACGTCGCCGCCGGGGGTGTAGTCGTACCAGATCGGCACGGTCAGTGGCCCCTGTCCGTTCTCTCTGCTTACCGAGAGTGCTGCGATCAGGGGCTGGGTCAGGAGCTCTTGGCGGTCTGCTAGTGGGATTCCCATACTTTGACCGTACGTCGCGGGGGGTATCGCTGGTCGAGCCGCCGGAGCCGCTAGGCGGAGGCGTGTCGAGACCAACACAGTTCCCTGCCGGAACGTCCTGCCAAGGGCCGGTGTGGGCCGCCGACCCGTTCTCGAGGGTGTTCTCGCCGGACCCCGGAGTAAAGGACGGCCTTCGGCCGCCGGCTTCGCCGCCCGCTTACGCGGTCCTTGACACCGGGCCCGGCGAGAAAAAGATTTGGCTGGCTATCGGGGCGGCGGCCCGGGTGTGGCGCAGCAGAAGAGTGTCGTTCGCTGACCGCGAAAGTAGGCTTTGACCTGGGAAAATAGGTTCTCCCCGGGGGTGGTTCTGAAGTAGAATCAGGGCTACCGCAGCACACCCCTTGAAGGCGGGAAAGCGATGAGTCTCGGGCGCGGGATCGACCACTGGGGAACCAACCCCAGCGACTCGATCGACGCTGCCGTGACGGCCATTGAGTCCTCTGTTCAAGACCTGCTCGCCAGTGATCCGGCGTATTGGCGGACCGGGCAGAAGAAAGACCTCCTCCAGCGGCTCGAGAAGCTCCAAGCCCAACAGGCCGCGCTGAAGCTGCGGGTGCTCGCCGCGGCTGCTGACATCGTCGAGGAGACCGGTGCCCAGGACGCCTCCGGGTGGATGCGGACCGAACTGTTGGTCGACAAGACGGTCGCCCGCGCCCAGATCAAGCTGGCTGCCGGGATCGCGAAGTATGACCTCGTCGCCGAGGGTCTGGCCGAGGGTGTCGTGTCGCTGGACAAGGCGCGGGTGATCACCAAGGCCCTCGACAAGGTCGACAACGATCCGGTCGCCAGCGCCGACGACCTGACTCTCGCCGAGAAACTGATGGTCGACTACGCCACCCAGCTGACCGCCAACGAACTCCGGATCGTCGGCAACCGGATCCTGCGCGAGATCGACCCCACCCGGTTCGAGGACGCCGAAGCCAAAGTCCTGCTCGCTGAGGAAGAACGCGCCCAGCAGAAGACCGCGCTGCGGGTGTGGGACAACCACGACGGCACCATCGGATTCGACGGCGTCCTCCCGACCTGTGCGGGGATGCGACCACCATCAACGTCGTGATCTCCCTTGAGGAGCTCCGCAAAGACCTCGGAGTCGCCACCCTGGGTTACGACGAGACCAACGGCACGGTGATCTCCGCCGCCGAGGCCCGCAAGCTCGCGTGCAACGCCACCATCATCCCCTGGGTGCTGGGCGGCGACAGCGAAGTCCTCGACGCCGGTAGGGCCAGCAGGTTCTTCCAGCCCACCCAACGCAAAGCACTCCGGCTACAAGCCAAGTGCTGCCAAGCCGAAGGCTGTGACATGCCACCGGAGTGGTGCGACGCCCACCACCTCGAACCCTGGGCTGCCGGTGGGAAGACCAACCTCAACGAAGGGGCGCTGCTGTGCCCGCATCATCACCGCCTGGCGCACAACCCGGCCTACGTCCATGAGCGCCTTCCGGACGGCACCATCCGATTCACCCGCCGACCCTAGGCACGCGAGCAGGAAGCGGAAGGGTGGGCGCGGAGGGTGACAGGCCGCGTTTCGCCCGGCATCAGTCCGATGACGCGGGCTGCTTGCGGTGGGCGGCGTTGAAGCGGGCTTTCTTCTCGCGGTTGCCGCAGGTGTTCATCTCGCACCATCGGCGGGTGCGGCTCCTGCTGGTGTCGAAGACGGCGGCTTGGCACGTCGGCGACGCGCACAGGGCGAGTCGTCCGTCCCGCTCGCCGGAGATGATGCTGATCGCGTCGGAGGCGATCACTCCGAGTGTGTCCACGATCCCGGATCCCGATCGGAGCTGCCATCGGCGGGCGCCCTCGGCCGTCAGGATGGCTGAGGCCCGGCCGTCGGTGCTGCGCTCGTTGATGACACGGACCGCGGGCTCGGGGAGAGGCTCGTCGAGAGCGGCCGCTGTCGCCGCGGCGTGGATCGACTCCCGTAGCTCCACGGCGAGATCGAGCTGGGCGTGCGTGCAGGAGTCGACGGCGAGACCGCTCACGGCCAGCCAGTCGAGGAGTCGCTGCGGCGTGGGAATGCGCTCCACGGGATTGCCGCGACGCTCCGACAGGGTCCCGGTGAAGCTGGTCGCGAGGATGCTACCGAGACGGAACTCAGGGAATCCGGCGGGCATGGAACCACCATAGCCGGTTTTCGAGGTCCTTCCGCCGTGTTAGAACCATCTAAGACGGTTCAGCGAGTGCCAGGAGATCCCATGTCCGATCTGACCAGCGACGTACGTCCCTTCGAGCCCCACGCACCCGATGCCGATCTCGAGGATCTGCGGGCGCGACTGGGCGCGGCTCGGCTGCCCGAGGCCGAGACGGTCGATCGCACCGCTTCTGGCCGCCGACGATGGGACCAAGGCGTTCCGCTCGCCGACCTCGTCGATCTCGTGGAGCACTGGCGCACGGCGTACGACTGGCGGGCGTTCGAGGATCGCCTGAACCGGATCGGCCAGTTCCGGACGACCGTCGACGGGCTGGGGATCCACTTCCTGCACCGCCGGTCCCCGCGCGCCGACGCGACGCCGCTGCTCCTGACCCACGGCTGGCCCGACAGTGTCGTCCGGTACACCGACGTCGTCGACGAGCTGGCCGAACCGGCGGACGAGGACGCGCCGGCATTCCATGTCGTGGTGCCGTCGTTGCCGGGGTTCGGGTACAGCGACCGGCCGGGCTCGACGGGATGGGGGACCGAGAAGACCGCGGCGGCGTGGGTGGAGCTGATGGGGCGGCTCGGCTACGCCGAGTTCCTGGCCCATGGTGGGGACTGGGGCGGCAACATCACCACGGTGCTCGCCGGGCGGTTCCCGGACCACCTCCTCGGCATCCACTCCACGTTCGCGGAAGGGCCACCAGGGCTGACCATGGACGGGCTGACGCCCCAGGAGCGGGCCTGGGCTGAGGGGACACGTGACTTCTGGCGCCATCGGGCGGCGTACGCGAAGCAGCAGGCCTCCCGGCCGCAGACCATCGGCTACGCGCTCGTGGACTCGCCGGTCGGGCTGCTCGCCTGGCTCCTCGACAAGTTCGCCGAGTGGTCCGACACCGATGACAGCCCGTTCGAGACCATCTCCCGCGATCGCGTGCTCGACAACGTCACCCTCTACTGGCTGACCCGGACCGGGGCGTCGGCGGCCCGCATCTACCACGAGAGCCACAACGCGCTCGACCCCGGGCTCCGGGTCGACGTCCCGTCGGCGATCACCATCTACCCCGGCGACGTCGAGCGCTGTCCTCGTCCGTGGGCAGAGCAGCGCTACCGGCGGATCGTCCGCTGGGGGACGCCGGAGCGCGGCGGGCACTTCCCGTCGATGGAGGTCCCGGACGTGTTCGTCGAGGACCTGCGCGCGGGGCTCGCCGCCGTGTTGGCCGCCCCGGGAGACTGAAGGCATGCGACGGATCGGTGTGCTGGGCGGGATGAGCTGGGAGTCGACGGCGGAGTACTACCGCCTCCTCAACGAGATCGCCGCCAAGCGGCTCGGCGGGCTGCACTCGGCCGACCTGCTCGTACGCTCGGTCGACTTCGCCGAGATCGAGGAGATGCAGGTCGCCGGTGAGTGGGAGCGGGCCGGGGCGCGTCTGGCCGAGGAGGCGGCCACGCTCAGCGACGCCGGCGCGGAGGTGATCGTGCTGGCCACCAACACGATGCACAAGGTGGCCGGGGCGCTGGAGGAGACGTACGGGGAGCGGTTCCTGCACCTGGGCGACACCACCGCGGCCGCGGTGCGCGCGGCCGGTGTCGGCCGCGTGGGACTGCTCGGCACCGGCTTCACCATGTCGCAGCCGTTCTACGCCGACCGGCTCCGCGGCCACGGCCTCGACGTCGCCGTCCCGAACGAGCGGGACCAGGAGACCGTGCACCGGATCATCTACGAGGAGCTGTGCCTGGGGACGTTCCTGGACAGCTCCCGCGAGGCGTACCTCGAGGTCGTCGACCGGCTGGTCGCCGACGGTTGCGAGGGGGTCATCCTCGGCTGCACCGAGATCGAGCTTCTCCTGCCGATAGAGACGTACGCAGGTGTGCCGCTGTTCCCGACGACGCGGCTGCACTGCGAGGCCGCGATTGAGGCGGCCCTCAGGCCCCAGGATCAGCGCAGTGTCGCCCACTCCTCGGCGAGGATCGCGTAGGAGAGCCCGTCGAGCCAGCCGCGGGTGCGGTGCAGCGAGTCCTTGACGGTGTGGGACTCGCGGCGCATCCCGAGGCGCTCCATCAGTTTCCAGGAGGCCACGTTGTCGGCGAAGCACTCCGCGACGACGCGGCGCAGCCCGAGGGGTCCGAAGCAGACGTCGAGCACCGCGCGCACGGCCTCGGTGGCGTAGCCGTTGCCCTGGTGGTCGGGGGCGATGGTCCAGCCGAGCTCGGCCTGGGTGCCGCTGGCCTGCTCGCGCACCTCGGTCTGTGCCCACGGGTCGGTGATCCGCAGCATCAGGTCGCCGACGATGACGCCGTCGCGTTCGATCACCAGAGCGGGCTCGAGGACGTCGGGACGCTCGAAGATCCGGCGGTAGGCGTCGATGTCGGCGAACGCGCTCGTCACCCACTCGGACACCTCCGGAAGGCTCCGGAAGGCCCAGGTCGGCTCGATGTCGTCGAGGTCCATCCGGCGGATCACGAGCCGCTCGGTGTGCAGCGGCCACTCGGCCTTCACCAGCGGATCAGGGCGCGTGTCGATCATGCGCTCACCTTCGCATCTTCCTGCTCGGGGACGCCACCGAGTTCTTCGGGGAGCCCATCGTGGCGTACGACCAGGGAGGTGACCGCGCGGGTGAGACAGACGTAGAGGCGGCGCAGGCCGGTGTCGCGGTCGGGTTCGCCGGCGACGATCGCGGCCGGGTCGGAGACGACGACGTGGTCGAACTCCAGGCCCTTGGCGAGCGAGGCCGGCACCACGTCGAGATGCGCGTCGAACTCGGTCTCCTCATCCGCAGGCACCCCGATCTCGGCGAAGGCGAGCCCGGCCTCGGTCAGCTCGGCGCGCACCGCGGCCAGGGAGGCGTCGGGCACGATCAGGCCCACCGACCCGGGGCGCTCCAACGCCGCGGAGATCGCCTCGGTGACGGACGAGGTGGTGAACGCGAGGTCGCCGCGGGTGCGACGCACTGCCACCGGCGGCTCCAGGTCAGGCGCGATGTGGGGGAGGAGGCGCGCGGCGTAGGCGATCACGTCGGCCGGGACCCGGAACCCACGGGTCAGCTGCTCGACGTGGCCGTCCGGCTTGCCGAGATGGGCCAGGGCCTCCGCCCAGGACGAGGAGGCCCACGGCGTGGTCGCCTGGGCGAGGTCGCCCAGGATCGTCAGCGACCCGGTGGTCGAGCGGCGGCCGAGGGCGCGCAGCATCATCGCGGAGAGGTCCTGGGCCTCGTCGGCGACGATGTGGGCGACCGACGGGGTGCGGTCGAGGAGGTCGGCGATCTCGTCGAGGAGCACCAGGTCGGCCAGCGTCCATCGCGCCGCTCCTGCTGACCGCGGCACCTTCTCCCACAGCAGCGCCTCCTGCTCCGCCTCCGTCAGCACCCCGTCGGCGACCTCCGCCAGCCAGGCCGCGTCGGTGAACAGCCGGAAGAGCACCTTCCCCGGTTTGAGATCCGGCCACAGTGCAGCCGCATAGTCCTTGACCGGCTTGGCCCGCGCCACCGCGTCGTGCACCCGGTCGTCGGGGGAGTCGCCGGAGCGCTCCATCTGCACCAGCACCCGGTGGGCCAGGGCGCGCGGGAGCAGGGCCCGGCCAGCTGCGTACCTGAGGTCGTTGGCGCGCAGCCCCTCCAGCGCCTCCCGCGCCTCGTAGGACGGAACCCGCCAGCGCCGCGAGCCGCGTGGGACGACCAGGGCCTCCTCGGGCTCGCCGACGTGGGACCAGACCGCTCTGCGGAGCACCTCGGCCATGCGTACGTCACCCTTCAGCGTCGCCACCGGCGCGGACTCCTCCGCGCGGACGGTGCCATGCATGGCGACGAGCTCGGTGATCGTCGCCTGCTTGGCCTCGATCTCGCCGAGCGCGGGCAGCACGTCGCGGATGTAGCGCAGGAACGAGGCGTTGGGGCCGACGATCAGCACCCCGCGCCGGGTCAGCTGGTCGCGGTGCGCGTAGAGGAGGTACGCCGCGCGGTGCAGCCCCACGGCCGTCTTCCCCGTCCCCGGCGCACCCTGCACGACGATGGTCTGCGACAGGTCGGCGCGGACGAGGACGTCCTGCTCGGGCTGGATGGTGGCCACGATGTCGCGCATCGGCCCGACACGCGGCCGCTCGATCTCGGCCTCGAGGATCGCCGAGTGCTCCTGGGCGGGGCCGGCGTCGGTCAGCGACTCGTCCTCGAAGGCGGTCAGCTCCCCGTGGGAGAACCCGTAGCGACGCCTCCGCGTCAGGCCCATCGGCTCGGTCCGTGACGCCCGGTAGAACGGGACGCTGACCGGGGCCCGCCAGTCGACGACCATCGGGTCGCCGGCGCTGTCGGAGATGTGGCGCCGACCGATGTGGAAGCTCTCGCCACCCGCCGAGGCGGTCCGGTCGATGCGCCCGAAGAAGAGCGGCACCTCGGGATCGTCGGCGAGCTGCTCGAGCCGGTGCGCGAGGGTGGCGTCGAGGATCTCGGCGCTGACCCAGTTGCCGGCGGTGGAGGAGTCCAGCGACTCCACCCGCCGACGCATCCTGGCCAGGTCCTGCCGGGACGCGTCCAGGTGGGCACGCTCCGCGTCGAGGTCGTCTATGGGCATGGCTGGCTCATCGCTTCTCCGTCAGCTCTCGGTCGGCGGCCGGGTGGTTCGACCAGGGGAGTGGGGTCAAAGGCTCCAACATAGGTGACCACGAAGTGGCCGCCCAACAGGTTTATCGGCGCCACTGCTGGGCACGAGGATGCACACTTGCGTCGTGAGCCTGTTCGATCGTTTCCGACGCCGCAGCAAGATGAGCCGTCCCACGGGCGAGAGCCATACCGGGTCCACCAGGGTGCGTGCCTCGGACTCGACCGACCAGAAGCATCTCGAGCAGTTCGTCGCGACCCGGCGGGGAGTCGAGGGATTCGTCGAGCCGCGCACGGTCGTCAGCGAGGTGACCCTGCTGCTGGTCGCCCACGACGGCGAGTGGACCCGGCGGCGGGTGCCGTCGGCGCAGTGGGCGCACAAGTTCGCCAACAAGCACGGCGTCCCGTCCTACGACGCCGCGGTGGTCGGCATACCGCAGCGGATGCGCGACTACAACCGGCGCCAGAAGCAGCAGGGCTCCTAGCCGCTGCTCAACTCGCTCGAAACTGTCGGTGCCCGCATCTAGTCTTTGCCGACGTGGGTGAAGACCTGATGATCTCGGCGAGAGGGCTGCGCAAGTCGTTCGGCGACTTCGAGGCGGTGCGTGGCATCGACGTCTCGGTGCGGCCCGGGGTGGCCTTCGGCTTCCTCGGACCCAACGGCGCCGGCAAGTCCTCGACCATGCGGATGATCTGCTGCGTCTCCCCGCCGAGCGACGGAGAGCTCCGGGTCTTCGGGATGGACCCGGGCAAGGACGGGCCGAAGATCAAGGCCCGGCTCGGGGTGTGCCCGCAGGAGGACACCCTCGACGTCGAGCTCAACGTCTACGACAACCTCTACGTCTACGGCCGCTACTTCGGGCTGCCGCGGGCCGAGGTCAAGGGCCGGATCGAGGAGCTTCTCGACTTCGTCCAGCTCACCGAGAAGGCCAAGGCGAAGGTCGACGACCTCTCCGGCGGGATGAAGCGCCGGCTCACCATCGCCCGGAGCCTGATCAACCGGCCCGAGATCCTGGTGCTCGACGAGCCGACCACCGGTCTGGACCCGCAGGCCCGCCACGTCATCTGGGACCGGCTCTTCCGGCTCAAGCAGGCGGGCGTGACCCTGCTGCTGACCACCCACTACATGGACGAGGCCGAGCAGCTGTGCGATGAGCTCGTCGTGATGGACCAGGGCCGGATCGTCGCCCACGGCACGCCGCTGGGCCTGATCCAGGAGCACTCCACCCGCGAGGTCGCCGAGCTGCGCTTCGGCGTCGGCGAGCACGAGGCGCTCGCCGCCAAGGTCGAGGACCTCGCCGAGCGGATCGAGGTGCTGCCCGACCGGCTGCTGCTCTACAGCGACAACGGCGAGGCAGTCATCGAGGCCGTCCACAGCCGCGACCTGGCCCCCGTGGCGACCCTGGTGCGGCGCTCCTCGCTCGAGGACGTCTTCCTGCACCTCACCGGCCGGACGCTGGTGGACTGATGACCGACTACGCAGACGCGGGCCCGGCCACCGCGCCGACCGCGCCCTCGGGCCTGGTCGCCGGTGCGCTGAGGATGGGCGACTACTGGCTCACGGTCCTGGCGCGCACCTGGAAGGGCGGGGTGATCACCACCTTCGTGACCCCCTTCTTCTACGTCCTGGCGCTGGGGGTGCTGCTGGGTGGGTTCGTCGACGCCGACCCGGCCACCCTCGAGGGTGCCTCGACCTACCTGGCGTTCGTGGCTCCGGGCATGGTCGCCGCGCACGCGATGACCATCGCCTTCGCCGACCTCACCTATCCCGTCATGGGCATGCTCAAGTGGCAGCGGATCTACTACTCGATGATCGCCTCGCCTCTCGCGCCGTCCCACATCGTCCTGGCCCAGCTCGGCTGGGTGGTGCTGCGGGCGCTGTTCGCCTGTGGCGTGTTCCTGCTCGTCCTGGCTGCCTTCGGGGTCTTCGAGTCGGTGTGGGGCGTGCTGGCGGCCTGGCTGGTGCAGGGGCTGGTGGCGCTGGCCTTCGCCACGCCGGTGATGCTGTTCTCGCTCTCGATCAAGGGCGAGGAGTCCTTCGCGCTGATCTTCAGGCTGGGGATGATCCCGTTGACGCTGTTCAGCGGCACGTTCTTCCCGATCGGAAACCTCGGGCCGGTGCTCGAGGCGGTCGCGATGGCCTCGCCCCTGTGGCACGGCGTCGACCTGACCCGGATGCTCACCCTCGGCGAGCTCGACTGGGGACCGGTCGCGATCCACCTCGCCTACCTCGGCATCCTGGCGGCCGTGTGCTGGTGGCTGGCCATCCGCAAGCTCGCCGAGAGGCTGGTCTCCTGAGATGGCGATCTTGAATGCCGCGGTGAGCACCGCCGTCGCCCGTCCGCTGCGCGGGGGAGAGGCGGCCAGGCTGCTGCTGTGGCGCAACATCCTGGTCTACCGGCGGGCGTGGCTGGTGTTCGTCACCGGCTTCCTGGAGCCGGTCTTCTATCTGTTCTCGATCGGCATCGGCGTCGGCGCGATCGTCACCGGGTTCACCTACGCCGGCGAACCGATCGAGTATCGCGAGTTCGTCGCGCCCGGGATGATCGCGGCCTCGGCGATGAACGGGTCGCTGCTGGACGCGACGTTCAACTTCTTCTTCAAGCTGAAATACAACAAGCTCTACGACCAGATGCTGGCCACGCCGCTGCGCACGGTCGACATCGCGGTCGGCGAGATCCTCTGGAACCAGCTGCGCAGCGGCATCTACGTCGCCGCGTTCCTGGTGATCATGCTCGCGATGGACCTGGTGCACTCCTGGTGGGCGCTCCTCGTGGTGCCCGCGGCGCTGCTGATCGGGTCGGCCTTCGGGGCCGTGGGCATGGCCCTGACGACCTACATGACCTCCTGGCAGGACTTCGAGAAGATCACTCTCGCGATGATGCCGATGTTCCTGTTCAGCGCCACCTTCTTCCCGATCACGGCCTACCCGGAGTGGTTGCGCTGGATCGTCGAGCTCACGCCGCTCTACCGCGGGGTCGTCCTGTGCCGCGAGCTCACCCTCGGCGTGCCGTCATGGGGGTCACTGGTCTCGGTGGTCTACCTGCTGGCGTTCGGCGCGATCGGGCTCGTCGTCGTGCGGCGCCGGCTCGACGCCCTGCTCCTCACCTGAGTGACAGCAACTCGCGTCTCAAAGGCAGGATCTCCCTCGTGACGGCACGGGCGGGCCGTCAGGATTGACCCATGACCTATGACGCGATCACGCCCGACACCAAGGACTGGACCTGGGTCCTCGACCGGCCCTGCCCGGAGTGTGACTTCGTCGCCGGTGCCGTGACCGCCGACCAGCTTCCGGAGATCGTGCGCGACAACGCGACCTACTGGGAGATCTACCTCGCGGCGGAGAACGCGCGCGTCCGGCCGCGGCCGGGCGTGTGGTCGGCGCTGGAGTACGGCGCTCACGTACGCGACGTCCACCGCGTCTTCGGCGAGCGGCTGCGGCTGATGCTGGCCGAGGACGAGCCCCGGTTCGCCAACTGGGACCAGGACGCGACCGCCCGCGAGGACGACTACGCGAGCCAGGACCCGGCGGTCGTGGCCGAGGAGCTGATGGACGCCGCCGACGCGGTGGCCACCGTCTACGAGAAGGTCCCGCCGGACGCCTGGGGCCGCCGCGGGATCCGGTCCAACGGCGACGTGTTCAGCGTCGAGTCGCTGGGCCGCTACCACCTCCACGACGTCGTCCACCACCTGTGGGACGTACGCTCGGCCGCCAAGCAGGCGACCGTCGCCGCCTACGACGCCAGCGTCGCCACCTACGTCGCGGGCACCTCGTTCTCCGAGGAGAACCGTTCGGTCCTCGACCGGTTCCTGGCCGAGCTCGAGCCCGGCGACCACGTGCTCGAGATCGGCACCGGGCCGGGCCACGACGCGAAGGCCCTGGAGGCCGGGGGAGTGCGGGTGCGGCGCACCGACATCAGCGAGGGTTTCGTGGCCCACCTGCGCAAGCAGGGGTACGCCGCGGCCTGCCTGGACCCGCTGACCGACGACCTCCGTGACCCGGTGCACCCCGAGGTCCCCTACGCCGCGGTCTGGGCCTCGGCGACGCTGCTGCACGTGGCCCGCGACGACTTCGGGACCGTGCTCGGCCGGCTCGCGGAGGTCACCCGGCCCGGCGGCGCGCTGCACGTGTCGATGAAGGAGGGCGACGGCGAGGAGTGGACCAACCGCGGCCACGTCGAGGCGCCCCGGCTCTTCGTCTACTGGCGCGAGCCCGAGCTGCGGGCGGCGCTGGACGAGGCCGGCTGGGAGGTGCTCGAGGTCGGGCACGCCGACGGCCGGCTCGGCGACGTCTGGCTCGATGTGCTCGCCCGCCGTCGCGCCTGAGCGAGGCTGAGTAGCATTCGGGACGATGAGACACACGGAGTTCTGGGCGCGGATGGACGATGCGCTCGGCGAAGGCTACGCACGAGCGTGGGCCCGCCAGTTCGTGATGGGTGACCTGGACGGGCGCACCGCCCAGGAGGCCCTGGACGACGGCGTGCCGCCGAAGGAGGTCTGGGCCGCGGTCTGGAAGGCCCTGGAGCTGCCGGCGCGTGAGCGGTGACGCTCGTCGCGCCGACCGCGGTGGCCGCGGTCCAGAAGCGCACCATCCTCACCCTGGTCGCCACCCAGGCGGTCGGCGCGATGGGGATCACCATCGGCATCGCGACCGCCTCGCTGCTGGCGCGCGACCTGTCCGGCTCGGAGTCGATGGCGGGCCTCTCGCAGACGACCCAGGTGCTCGGGGCAGCCGTGGCGGCGTACGTCCTGGGGCGGGTGATGGATGCGCGCGGACGCCGCTTCGGGCTGCTGGCGGGCTACCTGCTCGGGGCGGCCGGGGGACTGCTCGCCGTGCTGGCCGGCGTGGTCGGCTCGATGACGCTGCTGCTGTTCGGCGCGGTGCTCCTGGGCGCGACCACCGCGGCCAACAACGGGGCGCGCTACGCGGCCACCGACCTGGCCCCTGCCCGGAGCCGGGCGCGGGCGCTCTCGGTCGTGGTGTGGGCGACCACGTTCGGAGCGGTGATCGGACCCAACCTGACCGGGGTGGCCGAGGTCTTCTCCGAGGCCGTGGGATCCCGGCGCTCACCGGCCCGTTCGCGATCGGGTCCATCGGGATGCTCGCCGCCGCGCTCGTGGTCGGGGTCTTCCTACGGCCTGACCCGCTGCTGGTCGCCCGGGAGGGCGCCCCGGTCGCGGAGAAGGCGACGGGGACGAGCTGGCGCCGGGCGCTCGCCGCGATCCGGGAGCGGCCGGCGCTCGCGGCGGCCGTCACCGGTCAGGCCGCGGCGCACGCCACGATGGTCGCGGTGATGGTGATGACCCCGCTCCACATGGAGCACGGCGGCGCCGGGCTGGAGGTCATCGGCCTGGTGATCAGCGGTCACGTGCTGGGCATGTTCGCCTTCGCGCCGGTCGCCGGCTGGCTCGCCGACCGCGTCGGCCGGGCCGACGTGATGGCGCTCGGCGGTGGGGTGCTCCTGGTCGCCCTGGTCCTGTGCGCGGCAGCGCCGCAGGGCAGCTCAGGGCGGATCTTCGCCGGGCTCTTCCTGCTCGGCCTCGGCTGGTCGTTCGCCATGATCGCGGCGGCCACCTCGGTCGCCGACCACACCCCGCTCGAGGTCCGCGCCGACGTGCAGGGCAGCGCCGACCTGATCATGGGCGTCGCCGCCGCGGGCGCGGGGGCGCTGTCGGGGGTCGTCGTCGACCTGGCCGGATATCCGGCGCTGGCGCTCGGCACGATCCTGCTGGTCGCGGTGCTGCTCGGGGCTGCGTACGTGGCTCGCCGGTCGGGCTGAGCCGGCCGGCCACACCGGTCGGACGGGCAGGGCCGCCAGGCGACCCTGCCCGCGTCAGGCGTCAGCCGAGGATCTTCTCCATCGTGTCGATCTCGGCCGACTGGGTCTCGATGATGGTGCCGGCCAGGTCGACGGCCGGCTTGAACCGGCCCTCGTCCTGCTGGGTCTCGGACATCTCGATCGCGCCCTCGTGGTGCTCGATCATCATCTCCAGCCACATGTCCTGGAACTCGGCGTCGGACGCCTTCTCCAGCGCCTCCATGTCCTCGGCGGACATCATCCCGGGCATGTCGTGGTCCAGGCCCTCCATCGAGTCGGACATGCTGCTCTCGTCCTCGTCGCCATGGCCCTCGTGGCCGCCGTTGACGTGGTCGCGCATCGTCGAGGGCACCTCCTCGCCCCACTCCTGGAGCCAGCCGGACATGGTCTCGATCTCGGGGCTCTGCGCCGCGCGGATCGCGTCGGCCAGCTCCTGCACCTCGGGGTCGAGGGGACGGTCCATGGTCAGGTCGACCATCGACATCGCCTGGGCGTGGTGCTGGATCATGTCGGTCGCGAAGGCGACGTCGGCCTTGTTGTGCTCGGTCTCCGAGAGCTTCTGTGGCGCCTCGGCCTCCTCGCTGCTGCCACCGCAGGCGGACAGCGTCAGCAGCACGGCCAGGCCGGCTGCGGCCCAGGTCGCGCGGAAGAGGGGACGTTGCGTACGCATCTGTTGTTTCTCCTTGTCGTGTGCTGTTGTCGGGGTCCGTGAAGGACCGCTCAGCACCTGATGACGGAGAAGGCCCACTCCGGCGGCGGGCCGTTCGCGGGATGCATGACGAACGGCGCCGTCCCGTCGATCCGGGACCGGTCGCTGGCTCGGGCGAACCACCAGGCAGGCGTACGCCGCCACAGCCCGCTCAGGAGCAGCACACCGGCCGCGAGCAGGAACGCGGCGCACAGCATCGTCGCCGTGTGCCCGTCGCCGCCCGGCTGTCCGGTGTGGTCGGCTGTGCCGCGGTCGGCGTGATCGGGGTGATCGGCGTGATCGAGGGTGTGGGCGTGGTCCACGTGGGCGGCGGGCAGGCTCAGCCTGCCGTGCTCGCCGTCGGTGCCCGTGCCGTGCAGGCTCAGTGCATGCATGGCCAGCAGGCCGGCCACCGTGACCACGACCGCTGCCAGCAGCGCGGTGCGCGCGACCGCTCGGGGCGTTCGCCGTCGTCGTCGCGCTGCCGTCCACACACCGCACACCCTAGGCAGTCTCGGGCGGTTGGACAAAGCGGGATCCGGGGTCGGATATCGCTTGCGTGCACATACCCCCATGGGGTATGAATTGAGACGTAGGCACCACGAACGATCGAGCAAGGGAGCGACATGACGTCGCATGACGAGCACCTGCACGCCGGGCACGACCACGCCGGACATCAGCACGCGATGCACGAGGGTCACGGCGACCACTCCGGGCATGCCGCCCACGGGGCCCATGGGGCCCACGGGGCGCACGGCGGCGCCGGCGTGAACGCGATGGCGGCCAGCGCCACGCTCCACTGCCTCACCGGGTGTGCGATCGGCGAGATCGCCGGTCTGATGATCGGCACCGCGATCGGACTGAGCACCGGGTGGACGATCGTCCTGGCGGTCGGGCTGGCGTTCCTGTTCGGCTATGCCCTCTCGACCCTGCCGCTGCTGAAGTCGGGTCTCGCGCTCGGTGCGGCGCTCAGCATCGTGCTCGCGGCCGACACGCTCTCGATCGCGACCATGGAGCTCGTCGACAACCTGGTCATGGCGCTGATCCCGGGGGCGATGGAGGCCGGCTTGGTCAACGTCGTGTTCTGGATCGCGATGATGATCGCTCTCTCAGTGGCCTTCGTGGCCGCCTTCCCGGTCAACCGATACCTGCTCCAGCGGGGCAAGGGGCACGCGCTGACGCACGAGTACCACGGCGCGGAGCCGGTCCAGGAGGGCTTCCGCCGCTACATCCCCGCGTTCTCGAGCGGAGCCCTGGCGGCGGTGATCTTCGCCTTCATGCTCGGCGGACTCGCCGTCTCGGCCGCCGCCGAGCTCGGCGACGACCCGGCCCCTGCCGGGCAGATGGAGATGCAGGGCCACTGACGGTCTGGCGGCCCCGACACGCCCGAACAAGTGTTCACATCGAACGCTTGTTCGGGCTAGTGTGTGTGCTAGGTGGAGCTTGGCCCGTGATCTCGTGATCGGCCCAGAAAATGCGGTCGTGAAACACCGTGCCGGAGGGTCCCGTTCAGAAACTGTCGGTGGTCCCGTCTAGCGTCTGCCTTGATGACGACGAAGACACGTGGACAAGCGGCAGGCAGGGGCAAGAAATCTGCTCCTCAGGAAGGAAAGAACATGGCGGCAGGTGACCGCGAGAAGGCATTGGATGCCGCTCTCGCCAACATCGAAAGGCAGTTCGGCAAGGGCTCGGTCATGCGGCTGGGCGACGAGACGAAGGCGCCGCTCGAGGTGATCCCCACCGGGTCGATCGCGCTCGACGTGGCGCTCGGTCTCGGCGGTCTGCCCCGCGGGCGGGTCGTGGAGATCTACGGTCCGGAGTCCTCGGGTAAGACGACGGTCGCGCTGCACGCCGTGGCCAACGCCCAGCGGGCCGGCGGCATCGTGGCGTTCATCGACGCCGAGCACGCGCTCGACCCGGAATACGCGAAGAACCTCGGCGTCGACACCGACGCCCTGCTGGTCTCCCAGCCCGACTCCGGTGAGCAGGCCCTGGAGATCGCCGACATGCTGATCCGCTCGGGCGCGCTCGACCTGATCGTCATCGACTCCGTCGCGGCGCTGGTGCCGCGGGCCGAGATCGAGGGCGAGATGGGCGACAGCCACGTCGGTCTGCAGGCGCGACTGATGAGCCAGGCGCTGCGGAAGATGACCTCGGCGCTCAACAACTCGGGCACGACGGCGATCTTCATCAACCAGCTGCGCGAGAAGATCGGCGTGATGTTCGGCTCGCCCGAGACCACGACCGGTGGTCGCGCGCTGAAGTTCTACTCCTCGGTGCGCCTCGACGTGCGCCGGATCGAGACGCTCAAGGACGGCACCGACATGGTCGGCAACCGCACCCGCGTCAAGGTCGTGAAGAACAAGGTGGCCCCGCCGTTCAAGCAGGCCGAGTTCGACATCATGTACGGGAAGGGCATCTCCCGCGAGGGCGGCCTGATCGACGTCGGTGTCGAGGCCGGCCTGGTCCGCAAGGCCGGCGCTTGGTACACCTACGAGGGCGACCAGCTCGGTCAGGGCAAGGAGAACTCGCGCAACTTCCTCAAGGACAACCCCGACCTGGCCAACGAGCTGGAGAAGCGGATCCTCGAGAAGCTCGGCGTCGTGCCGACGGTCGAGGCGGAGGCCGCGCCCGCGGCCGAGCCCGCCGGTGTCGAGGACTTCTAGGTCCGTCTGATCCGTGGCTTCGTCCAAGCGTGACCGCTCGTCCACCCAGGATCCCTGGGTGGACGAGCGACCCGCGCCCGACTGGCTGGGGGACGTGACCCTCGGTGTCGAGGCCTGGGCCGGAGCCGCGTCGTCGGCTGAGCCGGACTCGCGAGGGACGAGCGAGTCCGTGTCGAAGCCAACACAGTCCCGTCGGCGCAAACCTCGTCCGGCAGACCCAGCCGACCCCAAGAACGACCCCGAGCCCGACCACGAGGCGATCGCCCGCAAGATCCTCCTCGATGCCCTGACCGGCCAGGCGCGCAGCCGCAAGGAGCTCGCCGACAAGCTGGAGAAGAAGGAGGTCCCGCCGGCGCTGGCGACACGGCTGCTGGACCGCTTCGAGGAGGTCGGCCTGATCGACGACGAGGCCTTCGCGAAGGCCTGGATCGCCAGTCGACAGCCCGGCAAGGGCCTGGCCCGACGGGCGCTCGCCCAGGAGCTGCGCCGCAAGGGCATCGACGACGAGGTGGCCCGCGAAGCGCTCGACGAGATCGACCCCGAGGACGAGCGCGAGGCCGGCCGGCGGATGGTCCGGCGCAAGCTGCGCTCCCTGGAGCGCTTCGACGACCAGACCAAGACCCGGCGTCTGGTCGGCATGCTCGCCCGCAAGGGATACGGCGCCGGTGTGGCCTACAGCATCGTTCGCGAGGAGCTCTCGCTCGCCGATGACGATGCCGCCGGCGGTCTCGTGTCAGAATCCGACCTGTGAGTGAGCAGCAAGAGCGCGAGATCCTGACCTACGACCTCTTCGGCACCGCGGTGCGCGAGATCGCCCAGAAGGTCGTCGACAGCGGCTACGAGCCCGACATCGTGCTCTCCATCGCCCGCGGTGGCCTGGCCCTCGGGATGGGCCTCGGCTACGCCCTCGACGTGAAGAACCTCTCCGCGGTCAACGTGGAGTTCTACACCGGCGTCAACGAGCGTCTCGACGTCCCGATCATGCTCCCGCCGACCCCGGCCGCCGTCGACCTGACCGGGATGAAGGTGCTCATCGCCGACGACGTCGCCGACACCGGCAAGACCCTCGAGATCGTCCACGACTTCTGCGAGGGCCACGTCGCCGAGGCTCGCACCGCGGTGATCTTCGAGAAGCCGTGGACGGTGATCAACGCCGACTACGTCTACAAGAAGACCGACCGCTGGATCGACTTCCCGTGGTCCTCCCAGCCGCCGCTCGTCGACCGCCGCGGCGGCAAGGCCCACTGACTCCCCTCACCGCTAGCCTGGGGGCATGTTCACGCCGGTCGCCGTCCACACCGGGACACAGCGTCTCGGTGGCGTGACGCGCCCGGGGGAGAGCTGGGCAGCGGCGGCGACCAGGATCGCCGGGCGACCCGCGTACGCTGTGGACCTCTCCGGCGAGGTGAAGGAGTTCTCCTCCGACCCGATGCCAGTGGTGGCCCTGCGGCCGATGACGCGTGGCGACCTTCCACACCTCATCCGGTGGCTCAACGCCGAGCACGTCCACCGGTGGTACGCGGTCGACGGCGAGCCGACACCCGAGTGGGTCGCGGAGAACTACGGGCCGGACATCGACGGCAAGACGCCGGTGACCTTCTGGGTGATCGAGGTCAACGGGCGCTCGGTCGGCTTCTGCCAGGACTACCGGATCAGCGACGAGCCCGAGTACGCCCTGCTCACCCCCGACCCGGACGCGATCGGCTTCGACTACGCCATCGGGGAGCCGGCCTTCGTCGGCCGCGGCATCGGGCCGCGGATGGCCTGGGTCTGGCTCACCTCGATCCCGCGTCGCTACCCCGGCGCGACGGCCTGCTTCGCGGCCCCTGACCACCGCAACGCGGCCTCGCTGCGGATGCTCGCCAAGGTGGGGTTCGAGCAGGGCACCTGGTTCGACGAGCCGCAGCCCGACGGCTCGACGACCACGATGGTCGGCTGCTCGCTGGATCTGCGCCGCGTTCTCGGGTGAGCCGCTCCGCTGACCCCGGTCGCGGGCCTATCGTCGGGACATGAGCCTTCTCGACGAGCTGCGGCTGCCTGCCGGACCGGTGGACCTGCGGAAGTACGACACCAACTCCGCCCCCGGCGTCGGCGCGGACAAGGAGACCGGCAAGCAGGTGCTCGCCGAGCTCGGCCCGATGCTGCTCGAGCTGCAGACCAAGCTGTTCGCGTCGAAGGAGACCGACGACCCCAGGCGGGTGCTGCTCGTCCTGCAGGGGATGGACACCTCCGGCAAGGGCGGCGTGCTCAAACACACCGTCGGGCTGGTCGACCCGGTGGGCGTGAAGATCACCAGCTTCAAGGCGCCGACCGACGAGGAGCTGTCCCACGACTTCCTGTGGCGGATCGAGAAGGCCGTGCCGGAGCCCGGTTACCTCGGAGTCTTCGACCGCTCCCACTACGAGGACGTGCTGATCGGCCGCGTCCGCGAGCTCGCCACGCCCGTGGAGATCGAGCGGCGCTACGGCGCGATCAACCACTTCGAGAAACAGTTGGCCGACGACGGCACCGTCATCCTCAAGTGCATGCTGCACATCTCGCCCAAGGAGCAGAAGAAGCGGCTGATGGCCCGGCTCGAGGACCCGACGAAGCACTGGAAGTACAACCGCGGCGACGTGGACGAGCGCCAGCTGTGGGACAGCTACCGGGAGGCGTACGAGATTGCGCTGGAGCGCACCAACACCGAGTACGCTCCGTGGTACCTCGTGCCGAGCGACAAGAAGTGGTATCGCAACCTGGCCATCGGCGAGCTGCTCCTGGAGACCCTGGACCGCCTCGATCTCGACTGGCCCGCGCCCAGCTTCGACATCGCCGAGGAGAAGAGACGACTGGAAGAGGACACCATCTCGTGAGTCTGGAGACGGTGCGGGTGACCAGATATGTCACCCCGCTCCGGGAGGGCGGCAGCCTGCCCGGGATCGTGGAGGCCGACGACCTCGGCACCTATGTCTGCAAGTTCCGCGGCGCCGGACAGGGGCTGCGGGTGCTGGTCGCGGAGGTGATCGTCACCGGCCTGTGCCGGGCGCTCGACATCCCGACCCCGGACCAGGTGGTGCTCGACCTCGACCCCGAGATCGCCCGCTACGAGGCCGACGAGGAGGTGCAGGACCTCCTCAACGCGAGCGCCGGGCACAACCTCGGCATCGACTTCCTGGCCGGGGCGTTCGGCTATGACGCCGCCTATGCGCCCGACCCCGCGCTGGCGGGGCGGATCCTGTGGCTGGACGCGCTGATCGCCAACGTCGACCGCTCCTGGCGCAACCCCAACATGCTGCTGTGGAACGGTGCGCTCTACGTCATCGACCACGGCGCCTCGCTCTACTTCCACCACGTCTGGCCCGGCGGAGGCGGCGACCCGGCGCGCTACGCGGCGCAGCCCTTCGACACCTCCGAGCACATCCTGCGTGGCTTCGCCGGCGAGGCGCTCGACCAGAACGACGACCTCGCCGCGCGTCTGGACGACGCGGTGCTGGAGAAGGTGCTCGCCGACGTACCCGACGAGTGGCTCGAACCCGTCCCCGGCTACGACACCCCGGAGTCGCTGCGCGAGCGCTACGTCGCGTTCCTCCGGGCCCGCCTTGACGGCGGTCGTCCGTGGCTGCCCGCCGCCGAGTCCGCACAGGAGGCGTGATGGACGCCTACCAGTACGTCGTGCTCCGCTGCGTACCTCGCCCCGAGCGCGAGGAGTTCCTCAACGTCGGGGTCGTCCTCTACTGCCCCGAGCAGAAGTTCCTCGCCGCGCGGTGGACGCTCGACGAGCAGCGCCTGGCGACCTTCGCCCCCGGTCTCGACCTGTCCCTCGTCCGGGCCGCGCTGGAGTCGGTGGACCTGATCTGCGCCGGTGCCGCCCACGCCGGCTTCGGCGCGGGGATCCGCGCCACGGCGTACGGCAACCGGGCACTCTCCGACAACGAGTCGGCCCGCTTCGGCCTCCTCAAGGCCCCGAAGAGCACCGTCCTGCAGCCCGGCCCCGTCCACGGCGGGGTGACCACCGACGCCGCCGCCGAGCTCGACCGCATCTTCAGCCACCAGATCGCCTGACGGCCGAGACCGCAGTTCTGGCGGCCGAGAATGCAGTTGTGGGCGGCGAAACCACAGTTTCGTCGCCCACAACTACCTATTCGGCGGGATCGATCAGACCGGGACGAGCTCGACCGCGCCCACGGCGTAGCGAGCCAGGATGGTGCGCGCCACCTCGGGGTGGGCGCCCATCGGGTCGCTGACCGCGACGGCGCCGGCCTCGAGAGCCAGCTCCTTGGCGCGGTCGGGCAGCTGCCCGGGAGCCAGGAAGAGCATGCCGACGGCGATGTGGCGGCGGCCCTCGGCACGGAAGGCACGGACGGCCTCGCCGGTCGCGGGCGGAGCGGCCGAGGCGTACGCAGCCACGACCGGCAGCTTGTGGTGGGCACCCCAGATCCGGGCCAGCCGGGCGACGGACTGGTTGGCCAGCGAGTCCGAGGAGCCTGCGGCGGCCAGGACCAGCGCGTCGAGCTCGCGGACCCGGGCGGCCTTCAGGGAGGCCCGCAGGCGCTCGTCGAGCACCTGCAGGAAGACGCTCTCGAGGCCGAGGATCGCGCTGGTGTGGATCCGCAGGCCGGCGTGGCGGGCGGTGGCCTCGGCGATGACCGAGGGTACGTCGACACGGGCGTGGAACGCCTCGGTCAGCAGGAGCGGCACGACGACGATCTCGTCGTGGCCGGCCTTGACGAGCTTGTCGATGACGGCCTGGAAACGCGGCCGGGAGTGGTCGAGGAAGGCGGCTTCGATGCGGAGGTCGGGGCGCAGGGCGCGTACCTCGGCAACGAGGGCGTTGATGGTCGCGGCGGACTGCGGATCGCGGCTGCCGTGAGCCAGGGCTACCAGAGCGGGAGCTGCCATTGTCTTCATCCTTCGGGTGTTGCAGGGAAAGTCGGAAAGTCTGTGGTGGAGCGGATCAGGCGTGGATGCCGCACTCGGTCTTGCCGGTGCCGGCCCATCGCCCGCTGCGCGGGTCCTCACCGGGGGCGACCCGGCGGGTGCACGGCGCGCAGCCGATCGAGGGATACCCGTCATAGACGAGCGGGTTCACGAGCACTCCGTTGTCCTCGATATATCGCTCGACCTGCTCGTCGGACCATCGCGCCATCGGCGAGACCTTGACCTTCTGGCGCTTGGCGTCCCAGCCGATGACCGGGGCGATGACCCGGTTCTTCGTCTCCGCGCGGCGCAGGCCGGTGGCCCAGGCGTCGTAGGAGGCGAGCGAGTCGGCCAGGGGCTTGACCTTGCGCAGTGCGCAGCACAGGTCGGGGTCGGTCCGGTAGAGGTCCTTGCCGTAC
This sequence comes from Nocardioides turkmenicus, assembly GCF_011045035.1. Lineage (GTDB taxonomy): Bacteria > Actinomycetota > Actinomycetes > Propionibacteriales > Nocardioidaceae > Nocardioides > Nocardioides turkmenicus. Next base: position 173,136 of record NZ_JAALAA010000008.1, on the reverse strand, counting down.
TCCGCGTCCTGCTCGGCGACGCTCTGCACGGGCGTGATCGTCAGCAGGTTGACCGGCATCGTCGCCGCGACGGCGTCACGGGTGCCGATCGTCTCGATGAAGTGGTAGCCGGTGTCGAGGAAGACCACGTCGATCCCGGGTACGACCTTCGAGGCAAGATGCGCGAGGACCGCGTCACCCATCGAGGACGTGATCGCGAACCGCTCGCCGAAGGTGGCGGCGGCCCACTCGATGATCGTCTCGGCCGGAGCGAGCTCGAGCTCGGCTCCCCAGTGGGAGACGATCTCGCGCAGCTCCTCGGGCGTACGTCCCTCGGTGTCCACCGCGCGGTTGGCCCGGGCGGCTGCTGTGCTGACGCTCATCCGTGAGCCTCCTTGGTGACGGTCCGAGAGATCTGTCCCAACGACTTCAGCTGGAAGGCCCGCAGGCAGGCGCGGCACTCCCAGGACCCGTGCGCCGCCTCGTGCGGCCACAGGTCGGTCTCGCCGCAGAAGGGGCAATGGAACGGCGTACCTGCTCGAGAGCTCATGCGGGCACCTCACTCAGGGTCTTCTCGCCGCGCAGCAGCACCTCGTCGGCCCGCGCGGTCCAGGCCGAGAACGTCTCGCCCTCGGTCCGGTCGGCCAGGTAGTTGACCACCAGCGCGGAGATGTAGTCGTCGAGCCCGGCCGAGGTGACCTTGTGGGCCCGCAGCTTGCGGCCGAAGTTGGCGGTCAGCCCGGTCGCGCCGCCGAGGTGGACCTGGAAGCCCTCGACCTGGTTGCCGTCGTCGTCGAGGACGAGCTGGCCCTTGAGCCCGATGTCGGCGACCTGGGTGCGGGCGCAGGCGTTGGGGCAGCCGTTGACGTTGACGGTGATGGAGGCGTCGAGCTCGGGGAACCGCGACTCGAGCGAGGCGATCAGGTCGCGGGCGCGGTCCTTGGTGTCGACGATCGCGAGCTTGCAGAACTCGATGCCGGTGCAGGCCATCGTGTTCTGGCGCCAGTTGGAGGGCCGGGCCGAGAAGCCGATCGCGTCCAGCGCGGTGACCAGGTCCTCGACGACCTCGGGCGAGACCCCGATCAGCACGATCTTCTGGTACGGCGTGAGCCGGGCGCCCTCGACGGCGAACCTCTCCATGACGTCGGCGAGCTCGACCAGGTGGGTGCCGGAGATGCGGCCGGCGATCGGGGCGACCCCGACGTACTTCTTGCCGTCCTTCTGGTCGTGTATGCCGACGTGGTCGCGATGGCCCAGCGGCGACTCGGGGGAGGGGTTGGAGATCAGCTCACGGTCGAGGTACTCGTTCTCGAGCACCTCGCGGAACTTCTCCTTGCCCCAGTCGGCGACCAGGAACTTCAGGCGCGCCCGCGAGCGCAGCCGGCGGTAGCCGTAGTCGCGGAAGATGCCGGCGACGCCGGCCCACACGTCGGCGACCTCCTCGAGTGGCACCCACACGCCGAGCTTCTCGGCCAGGCGCGGGTTGGTGGAGAGACCACCGCCGACCCAGACGTCGAAGCCGGGACCGTGCTCGGGGTGGACGGTGCCGACGAAGGCGACGTCGTTGATCTCGGGCGCCACGTCGTGCGACGGGTGGCCGGTCAGCGCAGTCTTGAACTTGCGCGGGAAGTTCGAGAAGGCCGGGTCGCCCAGGTAGCGCGACTCGATCTCGCGCAGCGCCGAGGTGCCGTCGATGATCTCGTCGGCGGCGACGCCGGCGACAGGGGAGCCGAGGAACGGGCGCGGCGAGTCACCGCAGGCCTCGGTCGAGTGCAGCCCGACCTCCTCCAGGCGCGACCAGATCTCCGGGACGTTCTCGATCTCGATCCAGTGGTACTGGATGTTCTCGCGGTCGGTGATGTCGGCCGTGTTCCGGGCGAAGTCGATGCCGATCTGACCGAGCGTGCGCACCGCAGCGGAGGAGAGCAGCTTGCCGTCGGAGCGGACCCGCATCATGAAGTAGCGGTCGTCGAGCTCCTCTTCCTCGAGGATCGCCGTCTTGCCGCCGTCGATCCCGGGCTTGCGCTGGGTGTAGAGGCCGAACCAGCGGAAGCGGCCGCGCATGTCCGCCGGGTCGATCGAGTCGAACCCGCGCTTGGAGTAGGTGTAGAGGATCCGGTCGCGAACGTTGAGCGGGTCGTCGTTCTTCTTCGACTCCTCGTTCTTGTTCAGCGGCTCGGTGTAGCCGAGAGCCCACTGACCCTCGCCCTTCTTGGGCCGGGGGATCTCGGTCCGGGTGGCGCGCTTGGCCTGAAACCGGTTGTCGCTCATGTCAGAGAAACCTTTGCGTCGGTCGTGGACGCACGGCGGAGCAGGGACGTGCTCGCGGCGAGCGCCCGGGATGTCTGTCGGGCGGCGGGCCAGCGGCTCGACGCGGTGGGATGCGGAGCGCTGGGCGTCAGTGGCGCCAACAGATCGAGCTGCGGATGCGGCAATAGTCCACGTGGCGTCGAACCACGAGGTGCGCATGTGTTGCAGCAGTGACCATGTCAAGGAGTCTCAGGTAGCGGACGGCCGTCACGCAATCTGGAATCCCGATATATGAGACGTCGGTCCGTTATGTGGGACGTTCTCGCTTGTTCACGCGTGCGATGTGTCGGAGGTCACCATCTGGTCACGCTTCCTTAACTCGGTTGAGGGCCCGGCCATTCCCGTGGGCGGTGATAGGGGACGTACGCAACGCACCGGGCGACCACGATGCTGCTCTCGTCCGCGGGGCTGACTAGGCTGTGATCCATGAGCGATCTGTCTGCCCCGGTGAATTCAGGCACTGTGAGTTCTGCCTACAACCAAGCCCTCGAGGTCATCGCCTCCGTGGAGCCCCGCATCGCCGAGGCGACCAAGCAGGAGCTCGCTGACCAGCGCGCCAGCCTCAAGCTGATCGCGAGCGAGAACTACGCGAGCCCCGCCACGCTGATGACGATGGGCACCTGGTTCTCCGACAAGTACGCCGAGGGCACCGTCGGCCACCGCTTCTACGCCGGCTGCCAGAACGTCGACACCGTCGAGTCGATCGCGGCCGAGCACGCCCGCGAGCTCTTCGGTGCCGAGTACGCCTACGTGCAGCCGCACTCGGGCATCGACGCCAACCTGACGGCGTACTGGGCCATCCTCGCCCACCGGGTCGAGGGCCCGTGGCTGGAGAAGATGGCCGTCAAGAACATGAACGAGCTCTCCGAGGCCGACTGGGAGACGCTGCGTGCCGAGCTCGGCAACCAGCGCCTGCTCGGGATGAGCCTGGACGCCGGCGGCCACCTCACCCACGGCTTCCGCCCGAACATCTCGGGCAAGATGTTCCACCAGAACCAGTACGGCACCGACCCCGAGACCGGCCTGCTCGACTACGACGCCCTGCGCGCCAAGGCCAAGGAGTTCCAGCCGCTCATCATCGTGGCCGGCTACTCCGCCTACCCGCGCCGGGTGAACTTCGCCAAGATGCGCGAGATCGCCGACGAGGTCGGCGCCACCCTGATGGTCGACATGGCCCACTTCGCCGGCCTCGTCGCCGGCAAGGTGTTCCAGGGCGAGGAGAACCCGGTTCCCTACGCCCACGTCGTCACCTCGACCTCCCACAAGTCGCTCCGCGGCCCGCGCGGCGGTTTCATCCTGGCCACCGAGGAGTACGCCCCGAGCGTCGACCGCGGCTGCCCGATGGTCCTCGGTGGCCCGCTCAGCCACGTCATGGCCGCCAAGGCCGTCGCGTTCGCCGAGGCGAAGCAGGAGAGCTTCCAGACCTACGCCCAGCAGGTCGCCGACAACGCGAAGTCGCTCGCCGAGGGCTTCCTCAAGCGCGGCGCCAAGCTCGTCACCGGCGGCACCGACAACCATCTGGTCCTCCTCGACGTCACCAGCTTCGGCCTCACCGGCCGTCAGGCCGAGTCGGCGCTGCTCGACTCCGGCGTGGTCACCAACCGCAACTCGGTCCCGGCCGACCCCAACGGCGCCTGGTACACCTCGGGCATCCGCCTCGGCACCCCGGCCCTGACCACCCGCGGCTTCGGTGCCGACGAGTTCGACCGCGTCGCCGAGCTCATCGTCGACGTCCTCTCGAAGACGACCCCCGGCACCACGAAGGCCGGTGGCCCCTCCAAGGCGTCCTACGCCATCGCCGACGGTGTCGCCGACAACACCAAGGCCGCTGCCGCGGAGCTGCTCGCGAAGTTCCCGCTGTACCCCGGTCTCGACCTGGCCTGATTCCATGAGTGCCCCGAAAAGGCCCAGCTCGCTCCCCGGCGTCGGGACCCCTGAGAAGGCGGTCCCGACGGCGGAGGTACGTGTCGTCGTCGAGGACGAGTGGCCGGCGCTCAAGCAGGTGCGCCTCGCCGCTCTGCAGGACACGCCCGAGGCCTACTGGGACTCCTACGCGGAGGTCGCCGCCTGGCCCGACGAGCGCTGGCGGCTCTGGGCGGCGTCCGGAGCCGCCGTCATCGCCTGGGTCGGGGAGAAGCCGTCCGGGATCGCCGCTGGGATCATCCACGACGACGAGCACCACATGATCTCGATGTGGCTGGCTCCCGATGCCCGTGGCCACGGCCTCGCCGAGGCTCTCGTCCACGGCGTCGCCGACTGGGCCCGCCGTGACGGAGCGACCGTCCTGACGCTGTGGGTCGTCGACGGCAACGAGTCCGGCCGCCGCCTCTACGAGCGTCTCGGCTTCGAGCCCACCGGCGACGTGCAACCCTTCCCCGAGGGCGACCCGCGCACGGAGTCGAAGATGGCCCTGCGCCTCACCTGACACGGATCTAGACTCGGCCCGTGACGACGGACGAGGTCGAGGTCAGCGCCCTGGCGATCAACGTGGCCATCCCGGACGAGCTGCAGTGGACGGACAGCAGGCGGGAGGTGACCTTCCGGCTCACCACCCTCAACGTACGCCTGCTGCCCGACGGCCGGCTTGCGGCCAAGGCCTACGGGCGGCCGGTCGATGGAGGCCGCGGCGCCTACACCTCGTTCCCGGTGCCCGACCGTCCCGAGCTGACCGGCCTCATCGGCGAGGCGGCGAAGGTCGCCGCGGAGCGCTGGCGGTCGGCGTACGCTCCGGAGCATGACGCCCGCTGAGGTCGACGCCTACCTGGCGACCCTGGAGGGTTGCCGCCACAAGCCGCGCGGCTGGTACGTCGATCACCATCGCCTTGTCGCCCGGTTCACCGACCCGACGACGCTGCTCGTCCGGGTGCCGAGGGAGAAGCGCGAGGAGCTGATCGAACGCTGGCCGGACGCGTTCGGCATCCCGCCGAGGCTGGAGGCGCACCACAAGATCGAGGCCTACGTCGATCGAGCTCCGGCAGAAGCCGTGCAGTCGGCGATCCGGCTCGCCTGGGAGTTCCAGCGCTACTCCGGCTTGCGCCACACGGAGACGTGACTCGTCGATTCGCTGGTGAGCTCGGAGCGGTCCCAGCCGGCGTACCTCGCCTCCAGGCTCATCCCGGCCAGCCGCGCCATCAGGTCGAGCTCGGAGGGCCACACGAAACGGAAGTTGTGCTGCCCGTAGCGGTAGCGGCCGTCGGGCTCGCGGGTGTAGTGGTGCGAGATGGCCTGCTGGGTGACCAGGTCGTAGGTGTCGAAACCGAGATGCCCGGGAGAGACGTCGAACGGGATCGCCGGGCTGCCCGGCGGGAGCCGCCGCAGGCCTGGCACGCCGACCTCGATCAGGAAGCGTCCGCCGGGCGCCAGGTGGCGGGCGGCGTTGGCGAAGCCGGCGACCTGCTCGTCCTGCGTACGCAGGTTGCCGATCGTGTTGAAGACCAGATAGACCAACGAGTACGTCCCGACCCCGGGCGCCTCGGCAGCGGCCATGTCGCCGACCACCACCGGAATCTCGTCCTCGGTGACCTTGCGCCGCAGGACGTCGACCATCGGCTGGGAGAGCTCGATGCCGGTGACCGGCACCCCCAGCTCCCGCAGCGGTACGCCGATCCGACCCGTCCCGATGGCCAGCTCGAGAGCCGGGCCGCCGTCGGCGACCTCGGCCAGGAAGCGGGCCACCGGCCCGGTCACCTCGGGCGAGTTGACCCAGTCGTCCGGGTCGTCGTAGCGCTCGGCCGTCTCCCTCGTCCACAGATCGCTGCTCGTCATGGGCATCGACTCTGCCGGGCCGCGGACCCCGAGCGCGAATGATTTACGCGGCCTGCCGATCGGCGCATCCGGGCGTGGGAGGCTGGCCGCGGCCCCGGGGGAGGCGGGATAGTGACCCAGGTCACCCCCACTGTCTCGAGGAGCCTGATCATGGCTGAAACAACCGCCGGTCCCGCCCCGGCACCGAAGAAGGACCGCACCCACTATCTCTACATCGCGGTGATCGCCGCGGTGGTGCTCGGCATCCTGGTCGGACTGATCGCCCCGTCGTTCGCGGTGGAGCTGAAGCCGATCGGCACCGCGTTCGTGAACCTGATCAAGATGATGATCCAGCCGATCATCTTCTGCACCCTGGTGATCGGCGTGGGCTCGGTCGCCAGCGCCGCGAAGGTCGGCCGGGTCGGTGGTCTGGCCCTGCTCTACTTCATCGTGATGTCCACGGTCGCGCTCGGTATCGGCGTGGTCGTCGGCAACCTGATCGACCCGGGCAGCGGTCTCCAGCTCGACCCGGAGTCCTCGCAGGCCGGCCAGGACGCGGCCGCGGAGGGCCACGCCAGCACCACCGACTTCCTCCTCGGGATCATCCCGACCAGCCTGCTCTCGGCGCTCACCTCCGGCGAGGTGCTGCAGACGCTGCTCGTCGCACTGCTCATCGGGTTCGCCCTGCAGCGGATGGGCCCGGCCGGTGCCCCGATCCTCAACGTCATCGTCTGGGCCCAGAAGCTGATCTTCCGGGTGCTGGCGATGATCATGTGGGTCGCCCCGATCGGTGCCTTCGGCGCCATCGCCGGCGTCGTCGGGGAGACGGGGCTCGACGCGCTCAAGAGCCTCGCGGTGATCATGGTCGCCTTCTACATCACGTGTGCGCTGTTCGTGTTCGTCGTGCTCGGGGTGCTGCTGAAGCTGGCGACCGGCGTCAGCCTCTTCAAGCTGCTGCGCTACCTCGCCCGCGAGTTCCTGCTCATCCTCTCGACCTCGTCGAGCGAGTCGGCGCTGCCGCGTCTGATCGCGAAGATGGAGCACGCCGGCGTCGAGCAGGCCACGGTCGGTGTGGTCGTCCCCACGGGCTACTCGTTCAACCTCGATGGCACCGCGATCTACCTGACGATGGCGTCGATCTTCATCGCGGACGCGATGGGTGATCCGTTGAGCATCGGTGAGCAGATCGGTCTGCTGCTGTTCATGATGATCGCCTCCAAGGGTGCCGCGGGTGTCACCGGTGCCGGTCTGGCCACTCTCGCGGGCGGGCTGCAGTCGCACCGTCCGGAGCTGGTCGACGGTGTCGGGCTGATCGTGGGCATCGATCGGTTCATGTCCGAGGCCCGTGCGCTGACCAACTTCGCCGGCAACTCGGTCGCCACCGTCTTGGTGGGCCACTGGACCAAGACCATGGACCGCGGCCAGCTCGACCGTGTTCTGGCTGGTCAGGACCCGTTCGACGAGACCACGATGGTCGACGACCACGCCGCCACCCCGCCGCCGGCGGCGGAGGGCGAGAAGACGACCGTCTAGCTCCAGGAGTAGCTGACCTCGGGCCGGCCGCCGCTGGGACCGTAACGGACCCCGCGCGCGGCCAGGCCCTTGTCGGCGAGATGCTCGAGGTAGCGGCGAGCGGTCACCCGCGACGCCCCGACCACCGCCGCGACCTCGCTCGCCGACAGGTCGCGCTCGGCATCGCGCAGCGCGGCCGTCACCGCCCGCAGCGTCTCCGCGCTCATGCCCTTGGGCAGCGGCGTGCTCCCGGTGGGCCGCAGCGACCCCAGCAGCTGGTCGACCTCGTCCTGGACGACCTCCTCGGGCGCCGCCTCGAGTCGGGCGCGATAGTCGGCGTACTGCTCCAGCTTGGCCCGGAAGGTCGCGAAGGTGAACGGCTTGAGCAGGTAGAGCACCACCCCCTGCACGACAGCCTGCCGCACCACCTTGGTGTCCCGCGCTGCCGTCACCGCGATCACGTCGCACAGGTGCCCGGCGGTACGCAGCCTGCCGAGCAGGCCGAGCCCGTGGCCGTCGGGCAGGTTCATGTCCAGCAGGATCAGGTCGACCGGAGCACCGGCGTCTCGGGCGGTGTCGAGCGTACGTACCGCCTCGCGCGCGGACCGCGCGATCCCGGCGAGCTCGAAGCCCGGCACCCTCCCGACGTACGCCGCATGGGCCTCGGCCGCCAGCGCCTCGTCCTCGACGACCAGCACCCGCACACTCATTCGGACACCTCCGTGGCGAGGGTGACGGTGAACTCGGCCCCACCGAGGTGGGAGCGGCCGACGCCGACCTCGCCGCCGTGGCGGCGGGCGACCTGGACGACCAGGGCGAGACCCAGCCCGCGGCCGGTGCCGGGCTCGGCCTTCGTCGTCCAGCCGCGGTCGAGGACGCGGGTCGAGGCGGTGTCGTCGAGGCCGGGACCGCTGTCGCCGACCCGGACCGTGAGGGTGTGGTCGTCGCCGGTGAGGTGGACCTCGACCTGACGGGACTCGAGACCGGAGACGGCGTCGAAGGCGTTGTCGACCAGGTTGCCCAGCACCGTCACCAGGTCGCGGGGCGGGATGCCGGTGCCCGGCGGGAGCTCACCGACGATCCGCAGCTCGACGCCCTGCTCGGCCGCCTCGGCGGACTTCCCGAGCAGGAGTGCCGCCACGACCGGGTCCTCGACCGCGCCGACGACCTGATCGGTGAGCAGCTGCGCGACCTGGAGCTCCTCGGTCGCGAACTCCACCGCGTCGTCGGGTCGGCCCATCTCGATGAGCGACACGACCGTGTGCAGCCGGTTGGCCGCCTCGTGGTTCTGCGACCGCAGCGACTCGGTGAGGCGGCGTACGACCTCGAGCTCACCGGTCACCGAGCGCAGCTCGGTGTGGTCGCGCAGCGTCACGACCGAGCCGACCTCACGGCCGTCCCAGAGCGCGGGCGCCGAGGAGACCACCAGGATCCGCTCGCCGGCGAGGTAGAGGTCGTCGGACTCGGCGGTGCGGCCGCGGGCGGCGGCGACCAGCCCGGGGGCCAGGTCGAGATCCTCGATCCGGGTGCCGACCACGTCGTCCGGAAGGGCCAGCAGGCGCCGCGCCTCGTCGTTGACCAGCTGCACCCGCCCCTCGCCGTCGAGCAGCAGCAGGCCCTCGCGGACCGAGTGGAGGACGGCTGAGTAGTACTCGTACATCCGGGCGAGCTCACGCTCGCCCAGGCCGTGGGTGAGCCGGTGCAGGCGTCGGCTCAGCAGCCAGGCGCCGGTCAGCCCGGCGACCAGCACAAGCCCGCCGCAGAGCAGCACGATCCCGACGTCGCGCTTGAGTCCGCGGTTGATGTCGCTGACCGTGATGCCGACAGAGACCAGCGCGACGATCTCGCCGCCGTCCTCGACCGGCACCACCGAGCGGACCGACGGCCCGAGCGTGCCGGTGTACTGCTGGGTGAAGACCTCGCCCTCGGGCGCACCGCCGAGGTCGCCGACGAACCTCCCGCCGATCTGGTCCGGGTCGGTGTGGGTGTAGCGGGTGCGGTCCAGGTCCATCACCACCACGAAGTCCGTGTCGGTGTCGTGGCGTACCTCCTCGGTCCAGGGCTGCAGGGTCGCCGTCGGGTCGTCGTCGCGAAGCGCGGCGCGGACGGTGGGGGAGTCGGCGACGGTCTGGGCGACCGCCACCGCGCGCTGAGTGGCGCGGCTGTAGGAGTCGCGCTGGGCGTCGTACGAGGCCATCAGGATGCCGGTGACCACGAGCAGCAGCACCGTGCCGAACTGCAGGAGCAGCACCTGCTGCGCCACCGGGCGGTCGCGCAGAGCGCGGGAGCGGAGCGGGCGGACGCGGGGCACCACCTCATTCTCACCCACCGCGGCGCGGCCGTTGTGACGGTGGCCACGAACACAACGAACACAACAGTGACGACCGTCACTTTGTGTCGGAGAGTTGCCCGAGTTGCCCCGAAGAGGGCGCCGGACACAGCGGACCAGGAGGAACGATGAGTACGACAACCAGCGAGACACGGCCCAAGAAGGACCGGACACACTATCTCTATATCGCCGTGATCGCCGCGGTGGTGCTCGGCATCCTGGTCGGGCTGGCAGCGCCGTCGTTCGCGGTGGAGCTGAAGCCGATCGGCACCGCGTTCGTGAACCTGATCAAGATGATGATCCAGCCGATCATCTTCTGCACGCTGGTGATCGGCGTGGGCTCGGTCGCAAGTGCGGCCAAGGTCGGCCGGGTCGGTGGTCTGGCCCTGCTCTACTTCATCGTGATGTCCACGGTCGCGCTGGCGATCGGTGTCGTGGTCGGCAACGTCATCGACCCGGGCACCGGTCTCCAGCTCAACCCGGAGACGTCCGACGCGGGCCAGGAGGCCGCCTCGGAGGGCCACGGGAGCACGACCGACTTCCTGCTGAGCATCATCCCGACCTCGCTCTTCTCGGCGCTCACCTCCGGTGTGGTGCTGCAGACCCTGCTCGTCGCGCTCCTGGTCGGCTTCGCGCTGCAGCGGATGGGGGAGTCGGGCAAGCCGATCCTCAACGCGATCACCTGGATCCAGAAGCTGATCTTCCGGGTGCTGGCGATGATCATGTGGGTCGCCCCGATCGGTGCCTTCGGCGCCATCGCCGGCGTCGTCGGGGAGACGGGGCTCGACGCGCTCAAGAGCCTCGCGGTGATCATGGTCGCCTTCTACATCACGTGTGCGCTGTTCGTGTTCGTCGTGCTCGGGGTGCTGCTGAAGCTGGCGACCGGCGTCAGCCTCTTCAAGCTGCTGCGCTACCTCGCCCGCGAGTTCCTGCTCATCCTCTCGACCTCGTCGAGCGAGTCGGCGCTGCCGCGTCTGATCGCGAAGATGGAGCACGCCGGCGTCGAGCAGGCCACGGTCGGTGTGGTCGTCCCCACGGGCTACTCGTTCAACCTCGATGGCACCGCGATCTACCTGACGATGGCGTCGATCTTCATCGCGGACGCGATGGGTGATCCGTTGAGCATCGGTGAGCAGATCGGTCTGCTGCTGTTCATGATGATCGCCTCCAAGGGTGCCGCGGGTGTCACCGGTGCCGGTCTGGCCACTCTCGCGGGCGGGCTGCAGTCGCACCGTCCGGAGCTGGTCGACGGTGTCGGGCTGATCGTGGGCATCGATCGGTTCATGTCCGAGGCCCGTGCGCTGACCAACTTCGCCGGCAACTCGGTCGCCACCGTCCTGGTGGGCCACTGGACCAAGACCGTCGATCACGGCCAGCTGAACCGCGTCCTCGCCGGTCACGACCCGTTCGACGAGACCACGATGGTCGACGACCACGCCACCGCCCCGCCCGCCGCGGAGGGCGAGAAGGCGCTCGTCTAGACGCCATGACGACAGGCCGTACGTCGCGCATGCACGCGCGACGTACGGCCTGTTCTCATTTGTTGCGGTAGAGGATCCGGGCCAGCTCGAACGGCGCGACACGCCAGGACCCGATCGGCTCGTCGTCGAGCCCGATCCGGCCGAGTGCGGCGATGATCCACGAGAACGCGAAGCAGCCGATGCCGGAGACGGCCCAGATCCCGACCGTACGCCACGACACGTCGCCGCCGAAGGCCCGGAAGACGCCGATCACGGCAGCGATGACGGCGATCGCCGCGATCAGCCAGAACAGGATCGAGCAGATGGCGGCCGCCAGCCGGCCGGCCACGGCCAGCGGGTCGCGGGGAGGCTGGTGATAGGGCCCCTGATGGGGTGACTGGGGATAGTTCATTTGGGCGCTGATTCTGGCGTACCTCGGCCTCCGGAGCCACTCCGCGCGGGCGGGTCGCCACGGCGCTCGAGCGTCTGACAGGTATGGTCCTGCGCGTTCTCGGGTGAATGTTCGAGCATTTGTCCGAGACATCGATGGACCGTAACGACTAGTGTTACGGAGATCACATAACGAGGCGCTGCCTCGTGGACCCGACGCGGCCTGCGTGGCACGACTCCGTGGATCAAACGACGATGGAGGGTGCAACCCAATGCACGTGCGCAAGTGGCAAATCGGAGCAGTAGTCGCAGGTCTGCTCGCCGTGACCGGCTGTGGGGTGCCGGGCGGCGGAGGCAGCAACGATGCCGGCGAAACCGAAGAGGGAGACGGCAGCATCCAGATCCTCGGCGCGATCCCCGAGGGCGAGGCAGTGGGGCTCAACGCGGCCCTCGACGCGTTCACCAAGGAGACGGGGATCGAGGTGACCTATACCCCCTCCACGGACTTCACCACCGAGATCCGCACCAAGGTCAACGGAAACGATGCCCCCGACATCGCGCTCTTCCCGCAGCCCGGTCTGGTCGGCGACCTGACCGAGTCTGGTGACACGCTTCCGCTCGACGACCTCATCGACGTCGACTCGCTCGACGACACCATGATCCCGGGCCTGATGGACTCGGTCGAGATCGACGACAAGACCTACGGCGTCCCGATCCGCGTCTCCATGAAGTCGCTGGTCTGGACCCCGAAGAACTTCGAGCAGTCGGGTTACAAGACGCCGACGACCTGGGACGAGCTGATGTCGCTCCAGGACGACATCATCGCCAAGGGTCAGACCCCGTGGTGCCTCGGCGCCGAGGCCGGTGCCGACACCGGCTGGGTCTACACCGACTGGGTCGAGGAGATCGTCCTCCGCCAGGAGGGCCCGGAGTTCTACGACGACTGGGTCAACCACGAGGTCCCGTTCAACGACCCGAAGATCGTCCAGGCGATCGAGACCCTGGGCGAGATCATCAACAAGCCGAAGAACGTACGCGGCGGCGCCGACGGCACCTTGAGCGAGCCCTTCGGCGACTCCCCGCTCCCGCTGTTCGACCAGAAGCCGGGCTGCCAGATGCACCGTCAGGCCAACTTCATCACGACCTTCTTCCCGAAGGACGTCCAGGCGGACCTGGCCGGCAACGTCAACGTCTTCGCGCTCCCGGGCGACATGGAGGGCGGCTTCGAGGGCACCCCGGTCCTCGGCGCCGGTGACATGGCGACCGCCTTCACCAACGACACCGACGTGGTCAAGCTGATGGAGTACTTCGCCAAGCCCGACTTCGGTGCCGAGTGGGCCAAGTCCGGAGGTTGGCTCTCGCCGAGCACCGAGTTCGACAACTCGCAGTACGCCGACCCGATGTTCGGAGAGATCGCGACCCTGTTGCAGGACGCCGACACCTTCCGCTTCGACGGCTCGGACCTGATGCCCGCGCAGGTCGGCGCCGGCACGTTCTGGAGCGAGATGAACGCCTACGTCGGAGGTGAGAAGAGCGCTCAGGAGGCTGCCGACGCTATCGAGGAGAGCTGGCGAGGATGAGCGATGATCCGTTCCTGAAGATCGTCAACGGCCTGGTCGCGATCGTCCTGGGGGTCGGCGGCACCGCCGCGCTCTACTGGGTGCTCAACCTCCTGGTGGGGCTGCTCCCCGGCAAGTGGGACAGGCGGATCAAGCCGTACGTCTTCGTCGGCCCGGCGGTCCTGGTGGTCACGGTCTTCCTGGTCTACCCGGCCGTGATGACGGTGATCTTCAGCTTCGCTGACGCGAACAGCATCAACTGGGTCGGGCTCGCGAACTACACGGCGCTGTTCCAGGACGACGAGTTCCTCGGCACGTTGTTCAACAACCTGCTCTGGATCCTCATCGTGCCGGCCGGCAGCGTCATCGTCGGCCTGCTCGTGGCGGTGCTGGCCGACCGGCTCAAGGCGCTGCCGGAGCGGATCGCGAAGTCGGTCATCTTCATGCCGATGGCGATCAGCTTCGTCGGGGCGAGCACGATCTGGGGTTTCGTCTACGCGACCAGGTTCGCGCAGGGGGACAAGCAGATCGGGCTCCTCTCGGCGATCTCGACGAGCCTGGGGTTCGAGCCGGTCGCCTGGCTCCGCATCCAGACCGGCAACCTCAACGACCTGCTGCTGATCGTCATCATGGTCTGGCTGCAGGCGGGGTTCGCGATGGTGCTGCTCTCCTCGGCGATCAAGGGTGTCCCCGACGACACCATCGAGGCGGCCCGCATCGACGGGGCCAGCGAGGTCCAGATCTTCTTCAAGGTCGTCGTGCCGCAGATCTGGCCGACGGTGATCGTGGTCTTCGTGACCATCCTCATCCTGGTCCTGAAGGTCTTCGACATCGTCTACGTCATGACCGGTGGCCGCTCCGGCACCTCGGTGCTGGCCAACACCTTCTTCGTCGAGCTCTTCGAGTTCGGTGACGCGGGTCGGGCGGCAGCGGTCGTGGTGGTCCTGATGATCGCCGTGATTCCGGTGATGATCTACCAGATGCGCCAGTTCAAGAAGCAGGAGGCACGCTGATGAGACAGTTCACCCTGGGCAGCCTCGCCGTCCGCGTCGCCATCGTCCTGCTGTGCGTCCTCTGGTTCATCCCGACCCTCGGGCTGCTGGTCTCGTCGTTCCGTGACGAGGCCGACGTCAAGACGTCGGGCTGGTGGACGGTCATCACCGACCCGTTCTCCCAGTGGACGCTCGACAGCTACTCCCAGGTCCTCGAGAGCGGGATGGCCAACGCCTTCGTGAACTCGATCGTCGTCTCCGTCCCCGCGACGGTGCTGCCGATCATGATCGCTGCGTTCGCTGCGTACGCGTTCACGTTCATGCGGTTCTGGGGACGCAACGTGCTGTTCATGCTGATCGTCGGGCTGCTGGTCGTGCCGTTGCAGGTGGCGTTCGTGCCGCTGCTCAACCTGTTCAGCGACTACGACCTCAACGGCACCTTCCTCGCGGTGTGGCTGGCCCACACCGGGTTCGGGATGCCGCTGGCGGTCTACATCCTGCGCAACTACATGGCGACCCTGCCGCACGAGATCATCGAGTCGGCCGAGATCGACGGGGCGTCCCACTTCCAGACGTTCTGGAAGCTGATCGTGCCGATGTCCGTGCCCGCGCTGGCGGCGTTCGCGATCTTCCAGTTCCTCTGGGTCTGGAACGACCTCCTCGTCGCGCTCATCTTCCTCGGGGCGGGTGACAACGAGGTCGTCACGATCACCCTGCGTGACCTCATCGGCGACCGTGGCCAGGAGTGGCACCTGCTCACCGCGGGTGCGTTCATCACCATGACGGTGCCGCTGCTCGTGTTCTTCTCGCTGCAGCGCTACTTCGTCCGTGGACTCACCGCTGGGTCCGTGAAGGGCTGAGATCCGTCCAGTACGCGGCGGGCGTCACGTCTCCTCGGAGGCGTGGCGCCCGCCACGTCGTTGCGTGGGCCGGCGGGTTAGACGATCGGCGTCGCCCGCTCCACGACCGCCTTCTGGTCGCCACCGGAGAGCATGCCGTACGTCCCTCCGTGCCCGGACAGCCGGCTGGCGCAGAAGATGTCGGCCACCTCCTCGGGGGCGTACCGGACCAGGAGGCTGCCCTGCAGGAGGGTCGCCATGTCGCCGGCCAGGCGCCGGGCGGAGCGCTCCAGCTCCTCGGGGCTGCCCATGGACTCGCCGAGCAGAGCGAGCGTGGAGTCCACCGCCCGGTCGTAGCGCCGGTCCGCGCCCTTGGCGCTGCCGACCTCGGTGATCCAGGCGTCGAGAACCGACGGCTCTCGCTGGATCGCGCGCAGGACGTCGAGGGCGTTGACGTTGCCGGAGCCCTCCCACACGGAGTTGAGCGGCGACTCGCGGAAGAGCAGCGGCATCACCGACTCCTCGACGTAGCCGTTGCCGCCCAGGCACTCCAGCGCCTCGGCGACGTGGGCAGGGGTGCGCTTGCAGACCCAGAACTTCGCCAGCGGCAGGCCGATGCGGCGCAGCGCCCGCTCGTGCTGGTCGTCCGGTCGGTCGACCGCGGCGGCCAGGCGCATCGCCAGGGCGGTGGCGGCCTCGGACTCGATCGCCAGGTCGGCGACCACGTTCTGCATCAGCGGCTTGTCGGCCAGGACCCCGCCGAAGGCGGAGCGGTGGGCGACATGCCAGCTCGCCTCCGCCACGGCACGGCGCATCAGGGACGCCGAGCCCAGCACGCAGTCGAGGCGGGTCGCGGCGACCATCTCGATGATGGTGCGTACGCCGCGCCCCTCCGCGCCCAGCCGGAAGGCCGTCGTGCCACGGAACTCGAGCTCGGAGCTCGCGTTGGAGCGGTTGCCGAGCTTGTCCTTGAGCCGCACCACGTCCAGGCGGTTGCGCTCGCCGCCGAGCAGCACCCGGGGGAGCAGGAAGCAGGTC
The DNA here is from genome assembly GCF_011045035.1 of Nocardioides turkmenicus. Taxonomy (GTDB): domain Bacteria; phylum Actinomycetota; class Actinomycetes; order Propionibacteriales; family Nocardioidaceae; genus Nocardioides; species Nocardioides turkmenicus. Next base: position 156,984 of record NZ_JAALAA010000008.1, on the reverse strand, counting down.
AGGCCCTCCGGCGCCTGAGCCAGCACCAGGAAGACGTCGTTCATCGGGGCCGAGGTGAACCACTTGTGCCCGTGCAACTCATAGACGTCCTCGCCCACCGGACGGGCCTCGGTGATGTTCTGGCGTACGTCCGAGCCACCCTGCTTCTCGGTCATCCCCATGCCCGCCAGCGCACCGAGCTTCTCGGCAGGGTCGCGCAGGCCGAAGTCGTAGATCGTCGAGGCCAGCCTCGGCACCCACTCCGCGGCGAGGGCCTCGCTGGCGCGCAGCGCCGGGATCGCGGCGTACGTCATCGAGATGGGACACAGGTGGCCGGGCTCGGTCTGGGACCAGGCCAGGAATCCGGCGGCGCGACGTACGTGGGCGTGGTCCGAGGTGGCGTCGGCCGAGGCCCACGGAGCCGCGGCCAGGCCGTGGCCGACCGCACGCTCCATGAGCCAGTGCCAGGACGGGTGGAAGGTGACCTCGTCGACGCGGTTGCCGTAGCGGTCGTAGGGGACCAGCTCGGGGTGGAAGCGGTTGGCGAGGCGGCCGTGCTCCTGCGCCTCGGCAGTGCCGGCCTCGGCACCGAGCGCGGAGAGCGAGTCGAGGGTCTCCTCGTCGGCGTGCCGCAGCACCGCCGCCGAGAGCGCGGCGTCACCGGTGACCACGTTGTGACCGGCCAGCGGCGGGGCCTGGTTGGTGACACGACGGATGTCGGAGGCACTCATACGAGAGACGATAGAGGCTTGGCTATAGGGTCGGGACGTGTCCGAGACAAGCGCGTACGCCCCGAAATGGGCCGATGCCGGTCAGGTCTCTCTCCCGGAGACGGTGCGGTCGCCGTGGTGGCAGCTCGGGCGCCGGTTGCTGGCCGCTCTGGCGATCCTGGTCGGCACGGTCCTGCTGGTCTATCTCGACCGCGACGCCTACGCCGACAACAACGATCCCACGGGCCAGATCAGCCTGATGGACGCGATCTACTACACCACGGTGACGCTGAGCACGACCGGCTACGGCGACATCGCGCCGGTCGCCGACCACGCCCGGATGGTCAACGCGTTCATCATCACGCCGGCCCGCATCGCGTTCCTGGTGCTGCTGATCGGCACCACCCTCGAGGTCCTCACCAAGCAGGGCCGTGACCTCATCCGAGTCGCTCGCTGGAGGAAGAAGATGTCCCAGCACATCGTCGTCGTGGGCTACGGCACCAAGGGGCGCAGCGCCGTCGAGACGCTGCTCAGCAGCGGTGCCAACCCCGAGGAGTTCGTCGTCGTCGACCCCGACCCGGTGGCGCGCTCCGACGCCCACTCCGACGGGATCGCTGTGGTCACCGGCGACGCGACCCGGCGCGAGGTGCTGATGCGTGCAGGCGTCAAGGACGCCGAGCAGGTCATCATCACCACCAACCGTGACGACTCCAACGTGCTGACCATCTTGACGGTGCGGCAGATCAACCCCGAGGCCTGGATCGTCGCCGCCGCGCGCGAGCGCGAGAACGCCCCGCTGATGAAGCAGTCCGGCGCCGACTCGGTGATCACCTCCGCCGATGCGGTCGGCCGGCTGATGGGTCTGTCCACCATCTCGCCGACCCTGGGGTCCGTCATGGAGGACCTGCTCAACTCCGGCACCGGACTGGAGGTCGCCGAGCGCGACCTGCTGGTCAACGAGGTCGGCCGGCAGCCGCAGCAGCTCGCCGACCAGGTGATCGCGGTCGTACGCGACGAGAAGGTCTTCCGCTACTTCGACCCGGTCGTCGGCACCCTGTCGCGAGGAGACCGGCTGATCGTGGTCCGGGCCGCGAAGGAGGTGCCCTGGGCGCCGCGGCCGGGCACGCACGGCGAGGACACCGCGGACGCGTAGCCGGGGAAGCCCGCCAAAACAGAAGTCAGCCGCTGGCGTCTCGGGTCACCAGCGGCTGACGTGGAAAACATTAACCGACGGTTCGGCGAGCTTCAAAGAGTCGATCTGCAGTTTTCTGAAGATGGCCCAGATGGGCTATGCCCCGTAGTTAGTAGGCAGAGCGTTCGAGTCGGTGGCGCGTGGCGGTTTCGGCGGCGGATGTCGCGCCTGGGAAGATGTACGCATGACCGAGGCGCCCCACAGCCCCGGGTCTGCCGAGGAGCAGCCGGGACTTTCCGAGAACGAGAAGCGACTGCTCGACTTCGAGCGCTCCTGGTGGTCGGCCGGCATCGGTCGCGACGAGGCCGTCCGGGAGCAGCTGGGGATGAGCGCGGCCGACTACCACCGCGCCGTCAACGACCTGATCGACAAGCCCGAGGCGCTGGACTACGACGGCGTCCTGGTGCGCCGGCTGCGGCGCCAGCGCGACGCCCGGCGTACGCAACGCTCGAAGAACCCGCGCCCATAGCTCTCCTGAGCGAGTCTGGATAGCCCGCCCGGATTATTTGCAGTCTTTTGCATTGCAGGTGCTTGCACATGCTTGGATCCGTCGGCTAATGTTCATCTTGTCAGCCGCTGGTGACCCGAGACGCCAGCGGCTGACTTCTATTTTGCCGAGGAGTCAGACGCCTCGGCAGGGCTTGTCAGTCCCGCGCGGTCAGCACGAGCGGGCCTTCCTCGGTGATCGCGACGGTGTGCTCCATGTGGGCGCCACGGGAGCCGTCGGCGCTGCGCAGGGTCCAGCCGTCGGGGTCGGTGAAGATCTCGTCGGTGGTGTGCAGGAACCATGGCTCGATCGCGATGACGAGGCCGGGCTGCAGCTTGAAGCCGCGGCCGGGGCGGCCGTCGTTGGCGATGTGCGGGTCGCCGTGCATGGTGCGGCCGACGCCGTGGCCGCCGAACTGGGTGTTGATCTTGAGGCCCTTCGCGCGCGCCACGCTGGCGATCGCGTGGGAGATGTCGCCGACCTTGTTGCCGACGCGCGCCGCGTCGATGCCGGCCTCGAGCGCCTGCGTGGTGGTCTCGATCAGGTCGAGGTCCTCCTGGCGGGGCGTGCCGACGACGACGGAGAGGGCCGAGTCGGAGACCCAGCCGTCGACGCTGGCCGCGAAGTCGACGCTGAGCAGGTCGCCGTCCTGCAGCTTGTAGTCGAAGGGGAGACCGTGCAGCACGCCGTCGTTGACCGAGGTGCAGAGCACCTTGCCGAACGGCATCGCGCCGAAGCTCGGGTGGTAGTCGATGTAGCACGACTCCGCGCCACGGTCCTTGATCATCTTGTGCGCCAGCTCGTCGAGCTCGAGCAGGTTCACACCCACGGCGGCGTGCTCGCGGAGTGCGGTCAGGACATCGGCCACGAATCGGCCGGCGGGCTTCATCTGCTCGATCTGGGTCGGCGTGCGCAGTTCGATCACAGGCACAGCGTATCCTGAGAACGGTTCTCAGTAGAACTCAGCAGCGTGCATCTCGCAGCGCTGCGGCCTTCGATGTCAGGAAGCGGCGTTCGGCGAGATTGGTGGCGCGCGCCGCGGCCAGATCGTACGCAGCCGCAGCACCGTCCAGGTCGCCCGCGAGCTCCAGCAGGTGAGCGCGCACGGCGGGCACCCGGGGATGGTCCACGAACCCGTTGCCGGCGCAGTCGCGCAGCAGGTCGTCGAGCAGTGCCAGGGCGGGGCCCGGGCCGTCGGCGTACCCGACCGCGACGGCCTTGTTGAGCGTCACGATCGGACCGGGGGCGACCTTCTCCAGCAGCCCGTAGAGCGCGGTGATCTGCAGCCAGTCGGTGTCCTCCGCGGACGGCGCGCGGTTGTGCAGCGCGGCGATGGCGGCCTGGATCTGATAGGGCCCCGGCCGGCCGGTGCCGATGACGGCGTCGACCAGCGCGACTCCCTCGCGGGTGGCCTCGGCCCGCCACAGGCTGCGGTCCTGCTCCGCCAGCGGCACGACCGCGCCGTGCGCGTCGACCCGGGCGGGCCGGCGGGCGTCGAGCAGCAGCATCAGCGCCAGCAGTCCGCCGAGCTCGCCATGGCCGCTCCCCGTCATCCGGGTGAGCGCGGTGCGGGCGAGCCGGGTCAGCCGGATCGCCTCGGCACACAGGTCGACCCGCTGCAGGCGGTCGCCCTCGGTCGCGACGTACCCCTCGTTGAAGAGCAGGTAGAGCACCTTCAGCATCGCCGGGATCCGCGCGGCGAGGTCGGCGGTGCCGTCGATGCCCAGCGAACGGCCCTTGATCGTCGCCTTCGCCCGGGAGATCCGCTGCGCCATCGTCTTCTCCGGGACGAGGTAGGCGTGCGCGATCTCCCGGGTGGTGAGCCCGCCGACCGCCCGCAGGGTCAGTGCCACCGCCGAGGCCGGGGTGAGGCTGGGATGGCAGCAGAGCAGGAGTACGTCCAGGGAGTCGTCGACCGCCGACGTCTCCTGCCCTTCGGGCTCGGCGAGGTGGTCGGCACGCTCGCGGTCAGGTCGGCGTGACTCGCTGCGCTTGGCGTCGACGAGGCGGCGCATCGCGGTAGTGACGAGCCAGCCACGAGGCTCCGCGGGGATGCCGCGCTCCGGCCAGGTGCGTACCGCCTCGATCAACGCCTCCTGGACGGCGTCCTCGGCAGCGTCGAAGTCGCCCGATCGCCGGGTGACGATGGCGACGACCTGCGGCGTGAGGTCACGCAGCAGGTCAGCGGGCAGCGCCTCGGTCACTCGATGCTCGCCTCGCCGAAGGCGATGGTGTCCTCGACCGAGGAGCTGCCGGTGCCGTGGTACATCCGGCGCACCTGGATCGGCTGCTCGATCGGCCGCCCGCCCGGGCCCGGGGCGGCGGAGTAGAGGCCGGCGATCTCCAGCGCGCGCTCCTGAGTCTCGGCGTCGATGATCATGTAGCCGGCGACCCACTCCTTGAACTCCTGGAACGGTCCGTCGGTGACGGTCTTGTCGGCGCCGTCGGAGGTCACCACGAACGCTTGGTCGGGCGGGGTCAGCGCCTCGACGTGCACCAGCTCGCCGGACTCGGTCAGAGCCTTGTTGAGCGCTTCGTAGTAGCTCATGTGGTTCCGCACCTCCTCCGGCTTCCACCCGGCCATCCCACCGGGAGTGTCGTCGGTGCCGCCTTGGTAGTCGAGGATCATCAGGTAGCGAGGCATGTCCTCACCCTTCCACTTCGGACGCTCCTTGCAAGCGCCATTCACGAGGGGAACGGAGCCGGCCGCCGGATAACTACATGCTTCGGCGAATCTTTTCGGCGTAGGTTTCTCGCCGTGCTGAAGGCCTATGACGAACAGCTGCGAACCGATGCCGAGACTCCCGGGGCGGTGTCGGTGACCCGGCACGGACCGCTGCGGCTGATCAACTTCGACGGCGGTCGCGGATTCATCTCCTACCAGGACCTCGGCGGCGCCGATGCGGTCGGGATCGAGGCGCTGGTCGCGGCGGCGGTCGCCCACTTCGAGGCCGACCGGGCCATCGAGGAGGTCGAGTGGAAGACCCGCGGCCACGACGTCGCTCCTGGGCTGCACGAGACTCTGCTCCGGCACGGCTTCGAGCCGGAGGAGCCCGAGTCGATCATGATCGGCGAGGCCCGGCTGCTCGCCGTGGACGTACCGCTGCCGGAGGGGATCACCCTGCGCTCGATCACCACCGAGGAGGACGTACGCGCCGCCGGCATCATGCAGGACGGCGTCTTCGGATCAGCGACGTCCGAAGGACGGTTGGGCGACGTGGTGCGTCGGATCGCGGCAGGGGAGTGCGAGATGTGGGTCGCCGAGGCGGACGGTGAGATCGTCAGCGCCGGCCGGATCGACCCCGTCGCCGGCACCCAGTTCGCCGGGATCTGGGGCGGCGCGACGCTGCCGGAGTGGCGCGGCCAGGGCATCTACCGCGCCCTGACCGCGGCCCGTGCCCGCACCGCGATCGCGCGGGGCAAGCGCTACATCCACAGCGACTCGACCGAGTTCTCCCGGCCGATCCTGGAGCGCTCGGGGCTGGTCAAGGTCGGCACCACCACGCCCTACGTACGCCGCTTCGGCTGACTCGGCCGGTCAGTCGCTCTTCGGGGCCAGCCGGCGGATCGGGTCGCCGGCCAGCCAGGCCGCGATGTCCTCGACGGCGCCGCCGTAGAAGCGGCGGTAGTTGTCCTCGGTGACGTAGCCGAGGTGCGGGGTCGCGACCACGTTCGGAAGATGCCGCAGCACGTCGTCGGCGGGAAGCGGCTCGACGTCGTAGACGTCCAGGCCTGCGCCGGCGATCGTGCCGGAGCCGAGGTGGGCGACCAGCGCCTCGGTGTCGACCAGGCCGGCTCGCGAGGTGTTGACCAGATGGGCCGTCGGCTTCATCGCCGCCATGTCGGCATGCCCGACGATGTGCCGGGTGGACTCGGACAGGACCAGATGGAGCGAGACGATGTCGCTCGTCTCGAACAGGGTGGCCTTGTCGACGGCGCGCACCCCGACGGGCTCGGCGCGCTCGGCGGTCAGGTGGGGGCTCCAGGCGATCACGTCCATCCCGAACGCCTGCCCCACGGCAGCGACCCGGGACCCGATCTTGCCGAGCCCGAGCAGGCCGAGCGTACGGCCGTGGAGGTCGCTCCCGACCGTCCGCTGCCAGGTGTCGCTGGTCGCCTCGGTCAGGAGGTGACGGGTGAGCGCATGGATGAGCGCCCAGGTGAGCTCCACCGGCGGGTGCGGGCTCGACGGGGTGCCGCACACGGTGATGCCCAGCCGTTCTGCTGCGGCCAGGTCGATCGAGGCGTTGCGCATCCCGGTCGTGATCAGCAGCTTCAGCGCCGGCAGCCGTTCCAGCACGGCAGCCGGGAACGGCGTACGCTCCCGCATCGCCACCACGATCTCGGCGCCGTCGAGCGCCCGGACGAGAGCCTCCTGCCCGAGATGCTCGGTCACCGAGGTGACCTCGATGCCGTCGAGGGAGTCCCACGCGGCGTACGTCCTCGCCACGTCCTGGTAGTCGTCGAGAATCACGCAGCGCACGACCGCAACCTATCGGGTGGGTGGTGTTCTGCTGTGGGCAGATCTGCCTGCGGCGGATTCGCTTTCGCCCGGCTCCAGGGTCGGTCAGAGTCGAGGACATGACCCAGACACCCATCAGCGCCGGGCCGCTCGACGAGCAGCTGACCGCGCGGCTCCAGAACCAGCGCATCATCGTGCTCGGCCAGGAGGTGGACGACGCGATCGCCAACCGGATCTGCGCCCAGCTGCTCCTGCTCAGTGCCGAGGACCCTCACCGCGACATCTCCCTCTACATCAACTCGCCCGGCGGCTCGGTGACGGCCGGGATGGCGATCTACGACGTGATGCACCTGATCCCCAACGACGTCTCCACGCTCGGCATGGGGATGGCCGCCAGCATGGGGCAGTTCCTGCTCACCGCGGGCACGCCCGGGAAGCGCTACGTGCTGCCGCACACCGAGGTGCTGCTGCACAAGGGCTCCGCCGGGATCGGCGGGTCGGCGGCCGACATCGAGGTGCAGGCCGCGCGGCTGGCGCGGATGACCCAGCAGATGCTCGAGATCACCGCCGCGCACACCGGCCAGAGCGTCGAGCAGATCGACCAGGACTCGCTGCGGGACCGCTGGTTCACCGCCGAGGAGGCGCGCGACTACGGCTTCGTGGACGAGGTGCTCAGCGACGTGCAGTCGGTGACGCCGGTCCAGCAGCGCAGCGCCGCCTTCGGCCTCGCCGCCGGAGGTGCCCGATGAGCTCCTACACGATCCCCTCCGTCGTCGAGAAGACCCCGCGCGGCGAGCGGGCGCTCGATGTCTACAGTCGGCTGCTCTCCGACCGGATCGTCTATCTCGGTACGCCGATCGACGACGGCGTTGCCAACGTGGTGATCGCGCAGCTCATCCACCTGGAGTCGGACGCACCGGACACCCAGATCGAGCTCTACCTCAACTCGCCGGGCGGCGACCCGACCGCGATGTTCGGCATCTACGACACCATGCAGTTCCTGCGGTCGCCGGTCGCGACCACCTGTGTGGGCCAGGCGGCCGGCTCGGCCGCGGTGCTGCTGGCCGCGGGCGATCCGGGGCGGCGTACGGTCCTCCCGCACGCGCGGGTCGTGCTGCAGCAGCCGGGCCAGGAGGGTCAGCGGGGCGATGTCACCGACCTGCAGGTCGCGGCGAAGGAGATCGGCCGGCTCCGGGCCGAGATGGACACACTCCTGGCGCGCCACACCGGGCGGAGCGTCGAGGAGATCCACGCCGACACCGAGCGCGACCTCGTCCTCGGGGCCGACGGAGCGGTGGCGTACGGGCTGGTGGACTCCGTGCTGGAGAGCCGCAAGCTCACCTCGGTCTGAGGGAAGTCCGGGTCAGGCGGCGAGAGCCATCGGGCCGGTCGGGCGGGCGCTCGCGCGCAGCGTGCGGGTGACCCGCTCCGTCAGGTCGACGAGCCTCAGGCCCAGTGCACCGCCGACCGCCTCGAGCACCTCGGAGCTGGGCTCCTTGCGGCCGCGCTCGATCTCGGAGAGGTATTGCGTCGAGACCCCGGCGTCGCCGGCGACGTCCGCGAGCGTACGCTCCTGGCGGGACCGCTCCTCGCGGATCACCTGGCCCGCGGCCTCACGCCACAGCGGCGCCGGCTTGTCGTCGTCCGGCAGCGGGTGGCCGGGAAACCTGATCACTTCGCCCATGTGAACACAGTAGCGCCGCCTGGGATGGCCGAACCGGCCGTTCGCGCCGGGCGAACACGTCCCTTACCAGGGGTTATATCGGTCGAACGATAGATGATGAGGACTTGCCAGCGAGCCTCGACACTCCGATAGTGGTCGCACAGTTTCGATCTTTGTAGGTCTACTGTGCACGACCAGAGAACTTGTCGAGTCGTTCGTATCACGGGGGAATCGTGTTGCATCGCAAGCAGATCGCCTTGGCTGGAATGGCAACGGGACTGGCCATGACAAGCATCGGCATCGGTGGCCTGATCGTCGGGAACGCCGGAGCCGAGGAGCCGGGGCACAGCTACGCCACGGACGAGTCCGGGGTGAGCATGATCTCGCCGGTCGCGCCGCTGGAGAAGTCGTCCTCGACGCCGACCCAGTCCCGTCCGCCCAGCCAGACGGCCCCGGGGAGCGAGGCTCCCGAGATCGATGAGCCGGTCCCGGCGAGCCCGCGCTCGGTCGAGGAGTCCGCCGGGGGCACGGTGTACCCGACCCCCGCGCGTCCCACCCAGGTGCCCTCGGAGCCGCGGCCGACGGGCGTGCTCAGCGAGACTCCGAGCGATCCCGGTGAGTCGCCGAGCGAGCCGAGCGAGTCGCCCAGCGAGTCGCCGACCGAGAGCCCCAGCGAGCCGAGCGGGTCGCCGAGCGAGCCCACCGAGTCGCCGAGCGACCCGGAGACCGGTGAGCCGGACCCGTCCGGCACGCCCACCGACTGACGCTGGCTCCTGCTCCCCGGTGGCGATGCCCCGGGGAGGGTAACGCTCGACGCATCGCTGCCCTACGCTGTGCGCCACACCAGGCGCGGGGCGGGCACAGGGAGTCGAGTTGCAGAGCAAGCAGGTCGCCGTGGCAGGCATCCTGACCGGAGGGATCATGACCGGTCTCGGGGTGGTCGTCCTTCTCGCCGGTCTGGCGGAGGCCGAGCGGCCCGACCGGGACCCGGTCACCGGCTACGAGGACGTAGGGAACGCGTATCCCGACGTGGACCCGTTGCCGACGTCGCCTGCCTCGGAACGGTCTGAGGAGCCGTCCTCCGAGCGGTCGGCCCACCCCGGCACCGACCATGAGGGTGATCACGAGGGCGAGACATACGCGCCGGGCGAGTCCGTCCCGCCCGAGGCCGATGACCCGCGCGGTCCGACGCTTCCGCGGGAAACGGCGGCCCCTACCGAGACGGGCGGCCCGACGCCCACCTCCGGCCCGACGCGTACGACCGAGCCGGAGCCGACCCCTGAGCCGACGGAGACGGCCGACCCGACCTCCGAGCCGACGCCGACCGAGACGGCGACGCCGACCACGGAGCCCTAGCCCCCGCGGGCCGTCACCAGCCCCGCTCGCGCCACTCGGCGAGGTGTGGGCGCTCGGCGCCGAGCGTCGAGTCGTCGCCGTGGCCGGGATAGAACCAGGTGTCGTCGGGGAGGGTGCCGAAGATGCGCTCCTCGACGTCGTCGAGCAGCTGGGCGAAAACGTACGGGGTCCTGCTGGGTGTTCCCGACGCCGCCGGGGAACAGGCTGTCGCCGGTCCACAGGTGTGGCGTCCCCTCGGGGTCGCGGTAGAGGAGCGCGACCGATCCCGGGGTGTGGCCGCGCAGTGCGATGACCTCGAGGGTGCAGTCGCCGACGGTGACGGTGTCGCCGTTGGAGAGCGGACGAGAGATGGGTACGCCGGTGGCCTCCGTGATCGCGGCCGCGTCGGGCTCGCCGGCCAAGGTGGCGGCGCCGGTCGCCTCGACGACGTCCGCGAGAGCGCGGTGGTGGTCCCAGTGCTGGTGCGTGGTGACGACGGTGGCCAGCTGCCCGCCGACGAGGGGGAGCAGGGTCTCGGGCTCGGCGGCGGCGTCGACGAGGAGCTGCTCTCCGGTGGTCCGGCAGCGCAGCAGATAGCAGTTGTTGGACATCTGCGCGTCGACGGCGACCTTCGTGACGGTCATCCCGCCGAGCTCGCGCACGTCGGCCGGGCCGCCCGGTTTCACGGCGCCTGTATAAGTGGTAGGGGCATCGCTCATGCGTCTATGCAAGCACGTCGGACACGACCAGAAGTAAAATGTCGGTGCTCCGTGAGAGGGTGCCATCTGGGAGTCTTCCCAGCATCGTATGATGCGAACATCTGTTCGACGCGGTAGCGCGATGCGATAGCACTGGACGAGGAAAGAACGTGGCGGAGCAGCAGCTGATCATCCGGGGAGCCCGGGAGCACAACCTGAAGGATGTCTCCCTGGACCTTCCTCGGGACTCGATGATCGTGTTCACCGGCCTGTCGGGAAGCGGCAAGTCGAGCCTGGCGTTCGACACCATCTTCGCGGAGGGCCAGCGTCGCTACGTCGAGTCGCTGTCGGCGTACGCGCGACAGTTCCTGGGCCAGATGGACAAGCCCGACGTCGACTTCATCGAGGGGCTCTCCCCGGCGGTGTCGATCGACCAGAAGTCGACCTCGAAGAACCCGCGCTCGACCGTCGGCACCATCACTGAGGTCTACGACTACCTGCGCCTCCTCTACGCCCGCGCCGGACGGCCACACTGCCCGACCTGTGGAGCCCCGATCGAGCGGCAGACGCCGCAGCAGATCGTCGACCACGTGCTCACCCTGGAGGAGGGGCGCCGGTTCCAGGTGCTCTCGCCCGTGATCCGGGCGCGCAAGGGGGAGTACGTCGAGCTCTTCAGCCAGCTGCAGCAGCAGGGCTACTCCCGCGTGCGGGTGGACGGCGAGACCCACCAGCTCGACGCGCCGCCCAAGCTGGAGAAGCAGAAGAAGCACACCATCGAGGTGGTCATCGACCGGCTCGCGGTCAAGGAGTCCGCCAAGCGGCGGCTGACCGACTCGGTCGAGACCGCGCTGGAGCTGGCCGGCGGCCTGGTCGTCTTCGACTTCGTCGACACCGGGGAGCAGATGAAGTTCTCCGAGCGGATGTCGTGCCCCAACGACCACCTGCTCGACACCGACGAGCTCGAGCCGCGGTCGTTCTCGTTCAACTCGCCCTTCGGTGCCTGCCCGGCCTGCACCGGTCTCGGCACCCGGATGGAGGTCGACCCGGAGCTGGTCGTGCCCAACCCGGGCGCCACGCTGGCCGAGGGCGCGCTGCAGCCCTGGTCGCAGGCCCACGTCGCCGAATACTTCCTCCGGCTCCTGGAGGCGCTCGGCGGTGAGCTCGGCTTCGACCTCGACACGCCGTGGAACGAGATCCCGGCCGCCGGCCAGAAGGCGATCCTCGACGGTCACGGGCGCAAGGTGCACGTGGTCTCGGTCAACCGCTACGGCCGCCGCCGTTCCTACGACGCGGAGTTCGAGGGCGTACGCCGCTGGGTCGAGCGCCGCCACAAGGAAGCCGAGTCCGACACGACCCGGGAGCGCTTCGAGGGCTACATGCGCCAGGTGCCGTGCCCGACCTGCAAGGGCACCCGCCTCAAGCCCGTCTCGACCTCGGTGACGCTGGGGGAGCGGAGCGAGGGCGGCCTCAACATCGCCGAGCTGTGCGCGCTGCCGATCAACGAGGCGGCCGAGTGGCTCGAGCGGGTCGAGCTCACCGGCCGGGAGCGGCAGATCGCCGAGCAGGTGCTCAAGGAGATCCAGGCGCGGCTGCGGTTCCTGCTCGACGTCGGTCTCGACTACCTCTCCCTGGAGCGGCCCTCGGGCTCGCTCTCCGGTGGCGAGGCCCAGCGGATCCGGCTGGCCACCCAGATCGGGTCCGGTCTGGTCGGCGTCCTCTACGTCCTGGACGAGCCGTCCATCGGCCTGCACCAGCGCGACAACCACCGGCTGATCGAGACCCTGGAGCGGCTCAAGCGGCTGGGCAACACACTCATCGTCGTCGAGCACGACGAGGACACGATCAAGGTCGCCGACTGGGTCGTCGACATCGGCCCCGGCGCCGGTGAGCACGGCGGTCAGGTGATCCACTCCGGCACCGTCAAGGAGCTGCTCGCCAACGAGCACTCCGTGACCGGCCAGTATCTGGCCGGCCGTCGCGAGATCGCCGTCCCGGCCGTGCGCCGCCCGCGCACCGCTGGGCGTGAGCTGACCGTCCACGGGGCCCGGGAGAACAACCTCAAGGACATCGACGTCACCTTCCCGCTGGGACTCTTCCTCGCGGTCACCGGCGTCTCCGGCTCGGGCAAGTCGACGCTCGTCAACGACATCCTCTACACCGCGCTGGCCAAGGAGTTCTACCGCGCGCGCACCGTTCCGGGCCGGCACACCAAGATCTCCGGTCTGGACAACGTCGACAAGGTGATCCACGTCGACCAGTCCCCGATCGGGCGTACGCCGCGGTCCAACCCGGCCACCTACACCGGCGTCTTCGACCACATCCGCAAGCTCTTCGCCTCCACCCCGGAGGCCAAGATGCGGGGCTATCTGCAGGGCCGGTTCTCGTTCAACGTCAAGGGCGGCCGCTGCGAGGCCTGCTCGGGCGACGGCACGATCAAGATCGAGATGAACTTCCTGCCGGACGTCTATGTGCCGTGCGAGGTCTGCCACGGGGCGCGCTACAACCGCGAGACGCTCGAGGTGCACTACAAGGGCAAGTCGATCGCCGAGGTGCTCGACATGCCGATCGAGGAGGCGGTCGAGTTCTTCGCGGCTGTCCCCGCGATCGCGCGTCACATGAAGACCCTGGTCGAGGTCGGCCTGGGCTACGTCCGCCTCGGTCAGCCGGCGACCACCCTGTCCGGTGGTGAGGCGCAGCGCGTCAAGCTCTCCGCCGAGCTGCAGAAGCGCTCGACGGGCAAGACGCTCTACGTCCTCGACGAGCCGACCACCGGCCTCCACTTCGAGGACATCCGCAAGCTCATCGGGGTGCTCTCCTCGCTGGTCGACAAGGGCAACACGGTGCTGGTGATCGAGCACAACCTCGACGTCATCAAGACCGCCGACTGGATCATCGACATGGGACCGGAGGGCGGCAACCGCGGCGGCACCGTGATCGCCGAGGGCACCCCCGAGACCGTGGCCGCGACCCCCGGCAGCCACACCGGCAGCTTCCTCGCCCCGCTGCTCGACGGCAAGGCCGCCGAGCAGCCGCCGGCCAAGCCGGTGAAGGCGAAGGCCGCCCCGGCCAAGAAGGCAGCGGCCAAGAAGTCGGCGGCGCGGAAGAAGGTCAACGCCTCCTGACTCCGGGCTCGAGATTTCCCCGACGGCTTTCCGCTCGGCGAGCGACGTCGCCCGTCGGCGCGCCTATTCTGGACGACATGAGTGAATCTCGAATCACCCGGCGAGGAGTCGTCGGCGGCACCGCGGCCACCGTGGTCGGCGTCCCACTCCTCGTCGCATGCGGCGGCAGCGAGTCCGGTGGCTCCGGGAACGGCGACTCCGGGAACGGTGGCTCCGGGTCCACGCAGGACGGCCCGCTCGTCGCGACGAGCGAGGTCCCGGTCGGTGGCGGTGTGGTCATCGCCGACCGCAACCTGGTCGCGACCCAGCCGACCGAGGGCACCTTCAAGGTCTTCTCCGCGATCTGCACCCACCGGAGCTGCCCGGTCACCAAGGTCGCCGGCGGCACCATCGACTGCCCCTGCCACGGCAGCCGGTTCTCGATCGAGGACGGCTCGGTGACGCAGGGCCCCGCGACGAGTCCACTCGAGGAGGTGGCCTTCGAGGTCACCGACGGCGAGATCGTCCCCAGCTGAGGTTCGGTAGCCCTCAGATCCGTGCGAGCGCCTGTGCCCGCCACAGCTCGTCGCGCGGCGAGCGCCGGCGGTCGAGGCGGGCGTCGAGCAGCACCCGGGCCTCGTCCCAGCGGTCGGCACGCAGCAGAGCGGCGATACGAGCCTCCTCGATGATCTCCCGCTGGGCGTCCGAGCCGCCGAGACGGCGGATCGACGGCGCGAGCACGGCGAGCCGATCGGCGGCGGCGGAGTTCTCGTCGCGAGCCATCAGGCCCAGCGCCTCGGCGAGTGGGGAGACGACGGTGGCCATGGTCGGGTGTACGTGACCCGCGGCCCACGAGCGCAGCTCGTCGAGCGCGCCGGCATTGCCGGTGGCGAGATGGGTGACGGCGGTGTGCATGGCCAGGAACGGCGTGGCCGGGCGGATCATCGTCTCGCGGCCGGTCACGCGCACGACCTCGGCGATGTCGGGAACGTCGTGCGCGCCCGGCGTGAGCGCCCAGCGGAAGAGGAGGGAGCCGGAGTCGACCAGCGCCCGGCAGCCCAGCGCGCGGCCGGGCTGGAGCTGGGTCTCGTAGCGGCGGCGCACGGCCTCCAGGTCGCCGAGCGAGAGCTCGTGGAGCGCGGCGTGCCAGGAGAAGTGGGAGAGCGAGTCGATCTCGGCGCCATCGCCGAGCACCCACGACGACATCCAGGCGAGGCCCGCCTCGTGGTCGCCGGTCTCGTAGTGGGCGTGCGCACGGGCGTGGGCGGAGTGGCCGGCGCCGGGCTCGACAGCCAGCGACGCGCAGGAGAGCGACATCGCGTCGTCGAAGCGGCGCTGCTCCTGGCGTACGAACGCGAGCAGGCCGGCGAACCACCAGTCGTCGCCATAGGCGGGGGCCGCGCGCTCGACGATCGCCCACGCCTCCTCGGGCACCTCGGTGGCCCCGGCGAAGGCGATGGTCGGCACCGCCGTCGACAGGAGCAGTGCGTCGCGTGGGAACGCTGCGAGATGGTCGATCAGCGGTCGCGGGTTGCCACCGATGTGGGCCTCGATGGCGTGCACGTGGCTGCGCTCCCGCTCGGTCGCCCTGCGCGCGTGGAGCCGGGCCTGCTGGAGCCGCGCAGCGACGTCCACGGGCGCGCACATCTCGTGTCCGAGCAGGGCGAGCGCGGCGTGACCGAGGGCGAAGGTCGGGTCGAGGACGATCGCGGCCCCGAACGAGGACAGGGCGCCGTCACGCAGGCGGAGCACGTCGAGCAGCCCCTGGGAGTAGGCCAGGGCGGCTTCGTCACTGGTGGTCAGCGCGTATCCGTAGCGGTCACGACAAGGCACATAACCATACTAGACCACTAGACTTTAAAACCCAGGGTGACGCGGCGGGATTTCCCCAGACTCAGGGAGCCGCCAGCTCTCCGGAGCCGCGCGGGATCAGCCGGGTGCCGATGGTGACCGTCTGGGGCGGGGCGGCAGTCGGGCCGGGGGAGCCTCCGGCGATGCGCTGGAAGAGCAGCCGGGCGGCGGCCGCGCCCATGGCGCCGGGGTCCTGGGCGACGACGGTGAGCCCAGGCTGGAGGAGGTCGCCGAGCTCGACGTCGTCGAAGCCGACGAGGGCCAGTCGCGTCGAGCGGCGGGCGAGCTCGCGCAGCACGCTGACCGTCGTGCGGCTGTTGCCGCACAGCAGAGCGGTCGCCGGCGACGGTCCGCCGAGCAGCCGGTCGAGCGCCTCGGCGGTCGACGCAGCGGACGGGGGAGCCTGGGTGACGAGCTCGTCGGCGAAGGCGATACCGGCGGACTCCAGTGCCTCGCGGTAGCCACGCAGACGCTCGCCGGCGGTGTAGATCTCCGGCGCGTCGCCGATGAAACCGATGCGTCGGTGTCCGTGCGCGAGCAGGTGCTCCACGCCGCGCCGGCTGCCGCCGCGGTTGTCGGTGAGGATCACGTCGGCCTCGATGTCGCCGGGCGGTCGGTCGACGAACACGACCGGGATGCCGGCCTGCATCTCCGGGAGGAGGTAGGAGTGGCTGGAGCCGGCCGGCACGATGATCAGGCCGTCGACCCGGCGCTCGCAGAACGCGAGGGCGAGATCGCGCTCGCGGTCGGCGTCCTCGGCCGAGGATCCGGCGAAGACCATCGTCCCGTGCTCCCGGGCGACGTCCTCGACCGCCCGGGACAGGATCGAGTAGAACGGGTCGGCGACGTCCTCGAGCAGCAGCCCGATGGTGCCGGACCGCCCCTGCCGGAGCTCGCGTGCGCTGGCGTTGCGCCGGAATCCGAGCTGGGCGATCGACTCGAGCACCGCCGACCGCAGGTCGTCGTTGACGTTCGACTCGCCGTTGACGACCCGCGACACGGTCTTCAGGCTCACTCCGGCCGCCGCCGCGACGTCCTTCATGGTCGGGCGGCGCTGCTGACGGGTCTGGTCGGAGGGTGCCACGTGCTCAGCGTAGACGCAGATCTGAGCGTGACAACGCTGTCTCGAATCTTCTCGTGTGTCGGAGGGAATCCGGAGAGCCTCCACGTAAAAGCCTTCGGAAACTCGTTGACAACGTTGTCATCCCAGGGTTCCATCTGGGATGGCCCCCATGTGAAGGAGATCACACCGATGCACCGTTGGGACGCACCACCCAGAACCCGAGGCCGGTCTGCCCGCCGTCTGGCCGCGATGATCACCGCGACGGCGGCACTGATGGTCGGGATGAGCGGCACCGCGCCCGCCCTCGCGACTCCCGAGGCACCCGAGCCGTCCGCTCCGAAGAGCGACACCGCGGACCCCCAGCAGGCCGCCGAAGGCGGTGACTGGGAGACCTCCTTCGAGGAGGACGATCCCCAGCCCACCTGGGCAGACCTCGTCGACACGGACGAGGACGGCAACCCCCGCACCGCGGGCGTCGCCGGCCCCGACCCCTTCGGCATCCCCGGCGACATCGCCGAGCACATCACCGGCGTCACCGCCAGCGGGGAGAACACCGGCTCCGGGGAGGGCGCCGCCGAGCTCGTCGACGGTGACATCAACACCAAGTGGCTGACCTTCGCGACCACCGGCTGGGTGCAGATCAAGCTCGACCAGCCCATCAGCGTCGTCAGGTACGCCCTCACCTCGGCCAACGACGCGGCCGAGCGTGACCCCAAGGACTGGGTGATCCAGGGCTCCACCGACGGCCAGAGCTGGACGACCGTCGACCGCCGCACCGGCCAGTCCTGGGAGGAGCGCTTCCAGACGCGTGAGTTCGAGATCGCCTCCCCGCAGGCCTACTCCCACTACCGCATCGACATCTCCGCCAACCAGAGCGGCGGCATCATCCAGCTGGCCGAGTGGCAGCTCTCCGACGGCTCCGAGCCCCCGCCGCCGCTGAAGAACATGACCAGCCACCCCGACGACGGCCCCGCCTCGGCGTACGCCGCGAAGTCCAAGGTCGGCTTCACCGGGGTGCATGCCTTCGAGTACGCCGGCAAGATCACCGGCGACAAGGGCCACTCCTACAACCGGGTCTTCGACGTCGACATCCCGGTCGGCAAGGAGACCGAGCTGTCCTACCTGGTCTTCCCGGAGTTCATCGAGGGCGACCTGAGCTACCCGAGCACCTACACCGCGGTCGACCTGGTCTTCACCGACGGCACCCTGCTCTCCGAGCTGGGCGCGCTCGATGCTGAGGGCTACGTACTGTCGCCGAAGGGGCAGGGCGAGTCCAAGTCGCTCTACACCAACCAGTGGAACAAGAAGAGGTCCGTCATCGGCGAGGTCGCGGCCGGCAAGACCATCGACCGCATCCTGGTCGCCGTCGACGCGCCGAGCGGCCCGACGAAGTTCCGCGGCTGGTACGACGACATCGCGATCACGGCCTCCCCGGAGGAGCCGGAGGTCACCAGCAGCGTCGACTACGCCGTGACGACCCGTGGCACCCACTCCAGCGGCGGCTTCTCGCGCGGCAACAACATCCCGGCGACCGCGGTCCCGCACGGCTTCAACTTCTGGGCCCCGATGACCAACGCCGGCTCGCTGTCCTGGTTCTACCGCTACCACCAGGACAACGACGCCCAGAACCGGACGAGCCTGCAGGCGCTGACGCTGAGCCACGAGACCAGCCCGTGGATGGGAGACCGGCAGACGTTCCAGGTGATGCCGTCCTCCGCCGAGGGCGTCCCCGACCCGGGCCGCAAAGCACGCGCGCTCACGTTCGAGCACGACAACGAGATCGCCCGGCCCTACCACTACAAGGTCGGTTTCGACAACGGCCAGAGCGCCGAGATCGCACCGACGGACCACGCCGCCGTCTTCCGGTTCACCTACCCGGGTGACTCCGCGCGGCTGGTGTTCGACAACGTGAACAACAACGGCGGGCTCACGCTCGACCCGGCCGCAGGGACGCTGTCGGGCTTCACCGACACCCGCAGCGGCCTGTCCAACGGCGCCACCCGGATGTACGTCTACGCGACCTTCGACCAGCCCGTCACCGGCGGCGGTAAGTACGCCGGTGGCGAGCGCCCGAACGTCCAGGGCCATCTCGCCTTCGACACCGGTGCGGACCGGACCGTGACGATGCGCATCGCCACGAGCCTGATCAGCGTCGACCAGGCCAAGCGCAACCTCCAGCTCGAGGTCGCCGACGACTCCTTCGACACGGTCAAGGAGAAGGCGAAGGCGCTGTGGCAGGACAAGCTCGACGTCCTCGACATCCAGGGCGCGACCAAGGACCAGAAGACCACCGTCTACTCCAACCTCGCCCGTCTGTTCCTCTACCCCAACTCGGGCCACGAGAACACCGGCACCGAGGACGCGCCGGTCTGGAAGCACGCCGTGCAGTCCACCTCCAGCGACACCAACCCGCCGGGCACCACGCCCACCCACACCGGGGCGGAGATCAAGGACGGCAAGGTCTATGTGAACAACGGCTTCTGGGACACCTACCGCACCACCTGGGCGGCCTACTCCCTCCTGGAGCCGAGCCAGGCGGCCGAGATGGTCAACGGGTTCGTGCAGCAGTACAAGGACAACGGCTGGATCTCGCGCTGGTCCTCGCCGGGCTACGCCAACCTGATGACCGGGACCAGCTCGGACGTCTCCTTCGCCGACGCGTACGTCAAGGGCATCGAGGGCATCGACGCCGAGGAGGCATACGCCGCCGCCGTGAAGAACGCCACGGTCCGTCCGCCCGGCTCGGCGACCAACTCCAACGTCGGTCGCAAGGGCATGCAGACCTCGGTCTTCCTCGGTTACACGCCCGCGGCCGTGAGCGAGGGCGTCTCCTGGGGGCTCGAGGGCTACATCAACGACTACGGCATCGGGAACATGGCCGCGAAGCTCGCCGAGCGTGACGGGATCTCGCCGGCCGAGCGGAAGCGGCTGCGGGAGGAGTCGGAGTACTTCCTCAACCGGGCTCGCAACTACGTCAACACCTTCGACAGCAAGGTGGGCTTCTTCCAGGGCCGCAACGCCGACGGCACCTTCAAGAAGTCGCCGGCGGACTACAACCCGCTGGTGTGGGGCAGCGACCACGACTACACCGAGACCAACGGGTGGAACTTCGCGTTCCACACGCCGCAGGACGGCCAGGGTCTGGCCAACCTCTACGGCGGTCGCGATGGGCTGGCGAAGAAGCTCGACACCTTCTTCGCCACGCCTGAGACGGGGGAGTACCCCGGTTCCTACGGCGGCATCATCCACGAGATGCGAGAGGCTCGTGACGTACGCATGGGGCAGTGGGGCTTCTCCAACCAGGTCAGCCACCACATCCCGTGGATGTACACCTACACCGGCCAGCCCTGGAAGACGCAGGAGATCGTCCGCGAGACGCTGCGCCGGATGTACACCGGCTCCGAGATCGGGCAGGGCTATGCCGGCGACGAGGACAACGGCGAGACCTCGGCGTGGTACCTCTTCGCCGCGCTCGGCCTCTACCCGCTCCAGATGGGCAGCGAGAACCTCGTGCTCGGCTCGCCGCTGTTCACCGAGGCCACCCTCCACCTCGAGGGCGGCAAGGACCTGGTGATCAAGGCACCGGACAACTCCGCGGAGAACGTGTACGTGCAGGGCGTCACCATCGACGGCAAGGCCTGGGACAAGACGTACGTCTCCCACGAGGAGCTCGCCGACGGCGGCACCATCGAGTTCGACATGGGCTCGAAGCCGTCGAGCTGGGGTACGTCGGCGAGCTCGGTGCCGCCGTCGCTGACCACCGGCTCGGCTCCCGCCAGGCCGATCGCCGACAAGTCCGGCGCCGGCAAGGGCACCGTCTCGGCCAGCGGCAACGACGGCGAGCGGCTGGTCGACAACGACTCCGGCACGCAGACCACCGTGGCCGGCGACGGCTGGGTGGAGTACCGGTTCTCCGGGACCAAGGTGCCGGTGTCCTTCTACACCCTCACCAACGGCGCCGACGGCCGCTCGCCGAGCGGTTGGGTCGTCAAGGGATCCAACGACGGCACCGACTGGAAGGTCCTCGACCGGCGCTCGGGTGAGAAGTTCGACTGGCAGCAGGCGACCCGTCCGTTCAAGCTCGAGTCGGAGTCGCGGTTCAACCGGATCCGGATCGAGTTCACCGGGTCCGCCGCCGAGCAGATCACGCTCTCGGAGGTGGAGCTGCTGGGCTGACAGGTGTGATGCCCGGCCGTCCCGGCCGGGCATCACGGCTCCTCGAAAATTGATCAGGTCTCGACCCGCTTCGCGGGTTCGCAGGCTCACCCGCTGCGCTCGCTCGACCTCCTCCCGTTGGCCCGGCGCAAGCGCCGAGCCAGGCTCGGATGTCGGTCCTCGCCGATAGGCTGGCGGCGTGCCCGATCCGCAGAGCTATCGCCCCAGAGCTGGAGACATCCCCACCCAGCCAGGGGTCTATCGGTTCCGCGATCCCAAGGGGCGGGTGATCTACGTCGGCAAGGCGATCAACCTGCGTCAGCGGCTCGCGAACTACTTCCAGCCGATCCCCAGCCTCCACCCGCGTACGGCGACGATGGTCACCACCGCGGGAAGCGTGGAGTGGACGACGGTCAACAACGACATCGAGGCGCTCCAGCTCGAATACACCTGGATCAAGGAGTTCGACCCGCGGTTCAACGTCAAATACCGCGACGACAAGTCCTACCCGTGGCTCGCGGTCACCGTCTCCGAGGAGTTCCCGCGGGTCATGGTCGGCCGCGGCGCCAAGCGCAAGGGCACCCGCTACTTCGGCCCCTACGGGCACGCCTGGGCGATCCGCGAGACCGTCGACATCCTGCTGCGCGTCTTCCCGATGCGGTCGTGCAGCAACGGCGTCTTCAAGCGCAGCCAGCAGATCGGCCGGCCCTGCCTGCTCGGCTACATCGACAAGTGCACCGCGCCCTGCGTCGGCAACATCTCGCCCGAGGAGCACCGTGAGATCGTCGACGACTTCTGCGACTTCATGGCCGGCCACACCGCGACCTTCACGAAGCGGATCGAGAAGGAGATGTACGCCGCCTCTGAGGCTCTCGACTTCGAGAAGGCCGCGCGGCTGCGTGACGACCTGGCCGCGATGCAGCGTGCCCTGGAGAAGCAGGCCGTGGTGCTCGGCGACGGCGCCGACGCCGACGTGATCGCGCTGGCCGAGGACCCGCTCGAGGTCGGCGTGCAGATCTTCTACGTACGCGGCGGCCGCATCAAGGGACAGCGCGGCTGGGTCGCCGACCGGATGGACGACGCCGACACCGCCGGCCTGGTCGAGCACTTCCTGCTCCAGCTCTACGCCGGCGAGGACGCAGAGGCGATCCCGCGCGAGATCCTGGTCCCGGCGCTGCCGCCCGACCACGAGACGCTCGAGGAGCTCCTCTCCGACGTCCGCAAGGCGAAGGTCCGGATCCGGGTCCCGCAGCGCGGCGACAAGAAGACGCTCCAGGAGACCGTTGCCAACAACGCCAAGCAGGCCCTGGCGCTCCACAAGACCAAGCGGGCCAGCGACCTGACCACCCGCAACCGGGCGCTCGAGGAGATCCAGGAGGCCCTCGAGCTCGACGAGGTGCCGCTGCGGATCGAGTGCTACGACATCTCCCACCTGCAGGGCACGGAGATCGTGGCCAGCATGGTGGTCTTCGAGGACGGTCTGGCGCGTAAGTCGGAATACCGGCGCTTCATCATCAAGGGTCAGGATGGCTCCGACGACGTCCGGGCGATGCACGAGGTGATCACCCGGCGGTTCAAGCGGCTGCTGGACGAACAGTCGACCTCGATCGTCTCCACCGACGTCGAAGGGGCGAACGGCCCGATGCTGGTCGACCCGGAGACCGGCCGGCCGCGCAAGTTCGCCTACGCCCCGGGGCTGGTCGTCGTCGACGGCGGCGCGCCCCAGGTCGCGGCGGCCCAGAGGGCGCTCGCCGAGCTCGGCATCGACGACATCCCGGTCGTCGGCCTGGCCAAGCGCCTGGAGGAGGTCTGGGTGCCGGACGAGGAGGACCCGGTGATCCTGCCGAGGTCCTCGGAGGGGCTCTACCTGCTGCAGCGCGTCCGCGACGAGGCCCACCGGTTCGCGATCACCCACCACCGCGGCCGCCGGTCGAAGTCGATGGTGGAGAGCCTGCTCGACGACGTACCCGGCCTCGGCGAGGTGCGCCGCAAGACGCTGATGAAGCACTTCGGCTCGCTGAAGAAGCTCCGCGCCGCGACCGCCGAGGAGATCGCCCAGGTGCCCGGCATCGGACCCGCCACCGCGACAGCGATCAAGACCGCTGTGGAGCAGTCGTCGAAGAATGGCAAGGTTAGCGGCATCAACGTCACCACCGGCGAGATCATCGAGGAGTAGGTCATGCACAAGGGGGAGGTCGTCGTCATCACCGGCATGACCGGTGCCGGGCGGAGCACCGCCGCCAAGGAGCTGGAGGACCTCGGCTACTACGTCGTCGACAACCTGCCGCCGAGCCTGCTCCCGCAGGTGGTCGAACGGGTCGACGCAGCCCGCGGACCGGAGCAGCCGGTGGCGGTCGTCACCGACGTACGTTCGGGGTCGTTCTTCGCCGAGCTCGAGGAGATCGTGGCCAAGAAGGCGACCGGGCGGCGTACGACGCTGGTCTTCCTCGACGCCGCCGACGACACGCTCGTGCGCCGCCAAGAGGCGGCCCGGCGGCCCCACCCGATGCAGCGCGGAAACGAGCGGCTGCTGGACGCGCTCGAGCGCGAGCGGGTGGTGCTGGCCAGCCTGCGCGGCGCCGCCGACCTGGTCATCGACACGACCCAGCTCAACGTCCACCAGCTCACCGCTCGGATCGCCGAGGCGTTCGGCACCCCGGAGCGCACGACCCTGAAGGTGTCGGTGGTCAGCTTCGGGTTCAAGTACGGGATCCCGGTCGACGCCGACTTCATGGCCGACATGCGGTTCCTGCCGAATCCGCACTGGGTGCCGGAGCTGAAGGCGGGCAACGGACGCGACAACCCCGACGTCGCCGCCTACGTCTACTCACGCCCTGGTGCGGAGGAGTTCCTGAGCGGGTATGTTCCGGTGCTCATCGGAGTGACCAAGGGCTACCTCCACGAAGGAAAGAGGTTCATGCGCGTGGCGATCGGGTGCACGGGCGGCAAGCACCGTAGCGTGGCGATGGCGGAGGAGATCTCCAGGCGACTGCGAGATGCCGGCCTCGATGCGAAGGCGATCCACCGAGACCTCGGGCGGGAGTGAGCGTGGCCGGGGCCGACCGACCCGGGGCAGATGCCCAGGCCGTCGTCGCCCTGGGGGGAGGGCACGGACTGCACGCGTCGCTGAGCGCGCTGCGGCTGCTGGTCGACGACCTGACCGTCGACCAGCTCACCGCGATCGTGACGGTCGCCGACAACGGCGGCTCGAGCGGGCGGCTCCGCCGCGAGTTCGGCGTGCTGCCTCCCGGCGACCTGCGGATGGCGCTGGCCGCGCTGTGCGGCGCCGACCGCTGGGACGACACCTGGGCGCAGGTGCTGCAGCACCGCTTCGCCGGCGAGGGCGAGATGCGTGGCCACAACCTCGGCAACCTGCTCATCGTCGGGCTGTGGGAGCAGCTCGGCGACCACGTCGAGGCGCTCGACTGGGTGGGGCGCCTGCTCGGCGCCAAGGGCCGGGTCCTGCCGATGGCGCTGGTGCCGATGGACATCGTCGCGGACGTACGCGGCCTGGTGCCGGGTGACCCTGAGGCTCTGACCTCGGTGCAGGGTCAGGTCGAGGTGGCCAGCACCGACGGGATGATCGAGTCGATCCGGCTCATCCCCGACAACCCGCCCGCCGCGCCGGACGCCGTCAAGGCGATCCGGGAGGCGGAGTGGGTGTTCCTGGGGCCGGGGTCGTGGTTCACCTCCGTCCTGCCACACCTGATGGTCCGTGCGCTGCGGGAGGCCCTGGTCGCCACCACCGCGAAGATCGTCGTCGTGCTCAACCTCGGCGAGCAGCCGGGGGAGACGACCGGCTTCGGCCCTGCCGAGCACCTCTCGGTCCTCCTCGAGCACGCCCCCGACCTCCGCATCCACACCGTCCTCGTCGACTCCTCCCTCGACGGCCTCGACGAGCTGTCGCGGGTGGCCGAGAAGTGCGGTGCGCAGGTCGAGGTGGCCGACGTCGCCGTCGGCGACGGGACCCCTCGCCACGACCCGGAGCGGTTGGCGGCTGCGTACGCGAGGGTGATCGGGGCGGGTTGAGGGCATCCGGCAGGATGCTCGTGTCGCGTCATGAGGCCGGGCCTACACCGTCCCACCGTCCGTAAGCCTCGCTCTGGCCCCACACAGAGTGCTCTGACGTGGAACCGATTCGAGGGTCGTTGACAACAATGAAAGACTCTCCGACATGGCGATGACGGGACAGGTGAAGGCCGAGCTGGCCTCCACTCAGATCACCAAGACATGCTGCCGGAAGGCAGAGGTTGCCTCGACGTTGAGGTTCGCTGGGGGGATCCACATCGTGGCCGGCAGGATCGTGGTCGAGGCTGAGCTCGACACCGGTCTGGCGGCGCGGAGGCTGAAGCGAGACATCGCCGACGTCTTCGGTCACGAGGCAGAGGTGGCTCTCATCCAGGCGAGCGGGCTTCGCAAGGGCAGCCGCTACATCGTGCGCGTGGTCAAGGACGGTGAGGCGCTGGCGCGCCAGACCGGCCTTCTCGACCAGCGTGGCCGGCCGGTGCGGGGCCTTCCGCCGGCCGTCGTCTCTGGCGGGGCCTGCGACGCCGTCGCCGCCTGGCGCGGCGCCTTCCTGGCCCACGGCTCGCTCACCGAGCCGGGCCGCTCCTCCTCGATGGAGGTGACCTGTCCGGGCTCGGAGTCGGCCCTGGCGCTCGTCGGTGTCGCCCGTCGGATCGGCATCTCCGCCAAGCCCCGTGAGGTACGCGGCGTCGACCGGGTCGTCATCCGCGACGGCGACGCGATCGGCCAGCTGCTGACCCGCTTGGGCGCCCACGAGTCGCTGATGGCCTGGGAGGAGCGCCGGATGCGCCGCGAGGTCCGGGCGACCGCCAACCGACTCGCCAACTTCGACGACGCCAACCTGCGCCGCTCGGCCCGTGCCGCCGTCGCTGCCGGGGCCCGCGTCGAGCGCGCGCTGGAGATCCTCGGCGATGACATCCCCGACCACCTGCGCCAGGCCGGCAAGCTCCGTCTGGAGCACAAGCAGGCCTCGCTCGAGGAGCTCGGCCAGCTGCACGACCCGGTGCTGACCAAGGACGCCATCGCGGGCCGGATCCGCCGGCTGCTGGCGATGGCCGACAAGCGTGCCGAGGAGCTCGGCGTGCCCGACACCGAGGCGTCGCTCACCGCCGAGATGCTCGCCGAGGACGCCTAGACAACACGTTCACATCCTGAGAAGTAGGCCCGAGCCCCTCGTGTAGGCGAGGGGCTCGGGCCATTTGCTACTCGTCCGTCTTTTGGAACGATCCAACCCAGTCTCCCGCAGTTCAGAGGGGCTGGGTAGTGTCGGCGTCAGCGGGTGATCCCGCGCACAATCTTTTCGACGCGAACCAGGAGTCCACGTGACAGTTCGAGTAGGCATCAACGGGTTCGGCCGGATCGGCCGCAACTTCTTCCGCGCGGTGCGCGCCTCCGACCTCGACATCGAGATCGTCGGAGTCAACGACCTCAGCGACAACGCAACCCTCGCGACGCTGCTGAAGTTCGACTCGATCCTCGGCCCGCTCGACGCCGACGTGTCCGCCACCGAGGACGCGATCGTCGTCGACGGCAAGGAGATCAAGGCGTACGCAGAGCGTGACCCGGCCAACCTCAAGTGGGCCGACCTCGACGTCGACGTCGTGGTCGAGTCCACCGGCTTCTTCACCGACGCGACCAAGGCCCGCGCCCACGTCGACAACGGCGGCGCGAAGAAGGTCATCATCTCCGCGCCGGCGAAGAACGAGGACGCCACCATCGTCCTCGGCGTCAACGAGGACGTCTACGACCCGGAGGCCCACACGGTCATCTCCAACGCGTCCTGCACCACCAACTGCCTGGCGCCGCTGGCGAAGGCGCTCCACGAGGGCATCGGCATCAACCAGGGCCTGATGACCACGGTCCACGCCTACACCGCCGACCAGAACCTGCAGGACAACATCCACAAGGACCTGCGCCGCGCCCGCGCCGCCGCGATCAACGTGGTCCCCACCTCGACCGGCGCCGCCAAGGCAATCGGCCTGGTGCTGCCGGAGCTGAAGGGCAAGCTCGACGGCTACGCCCTGCGCGTGCCGACCCCGACCGGCTCGATCGTCGACCTCTCCTTCGAGGCGTCGCGCGAGACCTCGGTCGAGGAGATCAACTCGATCATGGAGAAGGCCGCCGACGGGAAGTACCTCGTCTACTCGACCGACCCGATCGTCTCCTCCGACATCGTCACCAACCCGGCGTCGTCGATCTTCGACGCACCGCTCACCAAGGTGATCGGCAACCAGGTCAAGGTCGCGGCGTGGTACGACAACGAGTGGGGCTACTCCAACCGCCTCGGCGACCTGGTGGCGTACGTTGGCGCGAGCCTGTGACCCAGCGGCGCTCGTCACAGGTTAGTGTCTAGCCCGTTATGTCTCTGAATCTCACGCAGCTCATCGAGCAGGGAGTCGCGGGCAAGCGAGTTCTCGTGCGCTCCGACCTCAACGTCCCGCTGGAAGGCACCACGATCACCGACGACGGTCGCATCCGTGCCTCGGTGCCCACGATCAAGACGCTGGCCGACGCCGGCGCCAAGGTCGTCGTGGTCGCCCACCTCGGTCGCCCGAAGGGTGAGCCGGACCCGGCCTACTCGCTGGCGCCCGTGGCCACCCGCCTCGGTGAGCTGCTCGGTGCCGAGGTCGCCTTCGCGACCGACACCGTCGGCGACTCGGCGCGCTCGGTCGTCGACGGCCTCGGCGACGGACAGGTCGCCCTGCTGGAGAACGTACGCTTCAACGCCGGTGAGACCAGCAAGGACGACATCGAGCGGGCGACCTTCGCCGCCGAGCTCGCCGCCCTGGCCGACGCCTTCGTCTCCGACGGCTTCGGCGTGGTCCACCGCAAGCAGGCCTCGGTCTACGACGTCGCCAAGATCCTCCCGAGCGCGCAGGGTGACCTGGTCGCCACCGAGATCGAGGTGCTCAAGCGGCTCACCGAGACCCCGGAGCGCCCCTACGTGGTCGTCCTCGGCGGCTCGAAGGTCTCCGACAAGCTCGGCGTGATCGACAACCTGCTCGGCAAGGCCGACAAGCTGCTCATCGGCGGCGGCATGGTCTTCACCTTCCTCAAGGCCCAGGGCTACGAGGTCGGTCAGTCGCTGCTCGAGGAGGACCAGATCCTCACCGTGCTCGGCTACCTCGAGCGCGCCGAAGAGATCGGCGTCGAGATCCTGCTGCCGACCGACATCGTCGTCGCCGACTCCTTCGGCGACGAGGCCTCGGCCCGCGTGGTCCCGGCCAACGCGATCCCGGCCGAGTCCCTCGGCCTCGACATCGGCCCGGAGTCCGCCCAGACCTACGCCGCCGCTCTCGAGGGCGCCAAGACGGTCTTCTGGAACGGTCCGATGGGCGTCTTCGAGCAGGCCGCGTTCGCCGAGGGCACCCGTGCGGTCGCTCAGGCGCTCACCACGGTCGACGGCCTCTCGGTGGTCGGCGGCGGTGACTCGGCCGCAGCGATCCGCCAGCTCGGGTTCTCCGACGACCAGTTCGGTCACATCTCGACCGGCGGTGGCGCCTCGCTCGAATACCTGGAGGGCAAGACCCTTCCGGGCGTCGCGGTGCTCGACGAGACCACCGTGGTCGGAGGGCTCGGCTGATGGCGACCAAGAAGCCGGCAGCGGGGCGCACGCCGCTCATCGCGGGCAACTGGAAGATGAACCTCAACCACCAGGAAGCGGTGGTGCTGGTCCAGAAGCTCGCCTGGACGCTCTCCGACAAGCGGCACGACTTCGCCGCCGTGGAGGTCGCGGTCTTCCCGCCGTTCACCGACATCCGCTCGGTGCAGACGCTGGTCGACGGCGACAAGATGCGGATCACCTACGGCGCGCAGAACGTCTCGACCCACGAGTCCGGCGCCTACACCGGCGAGGTCTCGGCCTCCATGCTGGCCAAGCTCGGCTGCTCCTACGTGATCGTGGGTCACTCAGAGCGTCGTGAGCACTACGGCGAGACCGACGCGATCGTCGCCCAGAAGGCCAAGATCGCGCTCAAGCACAAGATCACCCCGATCGTCTGCGTCGGCGAGGGCCTGGAGATCCGCCAGGCGGGCGACCACCTCGAGCACTGCACCGGTCAGACCGAGGCTTCGCTGGCCGGCCTCACCGACGCCGAGGTGGCCGAGGTCGTGATCGCCTACGAGCCGGTCTGGGCGATCGGCACGGGGGAGACCGCGACCGCGCAGGACGCCCAGGAGGTCTGTGCCGGCATCCGGGAGCGGCTCGAGAAGCTCTACGGGGCCGAGGTGGCCGGCGGCGTACGCATCCTCTACGGGGGCTCCGTGAAGCCCAACAACGTGGCCGCGCTGATGCAGGAGGGCGACGTCGACGGTGCGCTGGTCGGCGGTGCGAGCCTGTCGGTGGAGGACTTTGCGGCGATCTCGCGCTACTACGACCTACCGGTGCTGTAGGTTTCAGGGCCTCTAGATAGGATTTCAGACGTGGAACTTCTCTTCACCATCATCCTGGTCATCGCGAGCGCGCTGATGATCCTGCTCGTGCTGCTCCACAAGGGTCGCGGTGGCGGCCTCTCCGACATGTTCGGTGGCGGCGTCTCGAGCTCGCTGGGTGGATCCTCGGTCGTCGAGCGCAACCTCGACCGGCTCACCGTCGGTATCGGCGTCATCTGGTTCGCCTGTGTGATCGCGCTCGGCCTGCTGATGGCCTACTGAAACATTTCCCTTCAACGCGCGCGCGATAGCGTCTAAACTCGTTCGACGCTGGACGGAGATTTTGCCGTCCGATCCCCCAAAGTGGCCTCTCGGGGCTGCGAACTTTAAGTTGAGAGAGGACACCGCAGCACCATGGCAGGTGGAGGGAACGCGATTCGGGGCTCCCGAGTCGGTGCTGGCCCGATGGGTGAGGCGGAGCGTGGCGAAGCCGCGCCACGAAAGGCCGTCACCTACTTCTGCGCCAACGCACATCGCTCGGTCATCACCTTCGCCGTCGAGGCGACACCGCCGGACTCCTGGGACTGCCCGAAGTGTGGGCTCCCCGCGGGTCTCGACGAGGAGAACGCGCCCCCGGCGCCGAAGATCGAGCCTTACAAGACCCACCTCGCCTACGTGAAGGAGCGCCGCTCCGACGCCGAGGCCGAGGACATCCTGGAGGAGGCCATCGCCCTCCTCCGCTCCCGCCGCAAGTCCGGCGAGATCATCTTCTGAAACCCCGCCGAGTCGGCGCGTCTGCTTCACGCAGAGGCGCCGACTCGGCGCATTTGTCCCGCGCATAGAGCGCGAGTCGGCACGTCAGTCTCGTCTGAGACGAATGAGTCGGCGCAACTGTCCCGCTCAGCCCGCCAGCCAGCCACCGCGCCGCCGGAGCGCCCGATGGTGCAGTTGCCGGATGCGTACATCTGCGTCTCCGGTACGCGTAAAGAGATCGCCCTTGGTGAACGCCTCGACCAACCATCCTTCTCGGCCAACGTCCAGACGCCTTTGCCGATCGCGTGCCAGTTGACCGGGGGAGGAGTGCCACTCCGCGCCGTCGTACTCGACAGCCGCGAGAAGGTCCTCGTTGGCCAGATCGAGACGCGCGACGAACTCACCGGCCACGGTGGACACCTCGACCTGCGGCGTCATCGGGAACCTCGCTTGATGGCAACGCAGGCCGAGCACCGCTTCGGGCGGTGACTCGAACCGGCCGTCCGCGAGCGGGCCGATCCCGCGAAGCGTGGTGACCCACCGTTGGCCACGGAACCGCTCGATTCCCTCGATGAACTCCTCCGGCTCGTACGCACCGAGTCGGTGCATCATCGAGACTCCGGCGATCGCCTCGTCAGGCCAGCGGACGCGTCCGAGATCCCAGGCCGTACGCAGAGGGGTGGTGACCCGCAGACCTCCGATCTCGTTCGTCTCACTGTCTTGCACGTCGCGTTCGCCGCTGCTGGCGATGTCGTTGCGGAGGCGGCCGCGACCGGCAGGCCGAAAGAACGAGAGCGGCCGAAGGCTGATGTGCTCGCCAGGAGCGAGGATCATCTCGGCTCCGAGGAGCCAGCCGGCATGCCGGTCGACGACGATGCAGTCGGCAGGCGCGACCAGTCTCAAGCACGCAGCGCGCACGGCGAGAGAGTCGCCCGCCTCGGTGGCCAGATATACGCCCTTGATGGGTCGGCGCACGAGGCCCGTCTCGAGAAGCTTTCCGAGCCGCCTCCGTGAGATCCCGGCTTCCCGGGCCATTTTGAAGGTGAACGGCTCGGTCGACGGCAACGGGAAGGTGCTCCCGAGGCTTCCGTTGAACAGCATCTCGTTGATGTCCATGCCCAGAGTCTGGAAGCCCCTCTTCGACACCGCCACCGGACATCGGCGGGCTGTGGAAAAGTCTGTGGACAACGTGGAGCTGACGCGCCGACTCGGGTCGTTCGAGTGGGACTGATGCGCCGAGTCGGCGCGTCTGCCTGGGACAGATGCGCCGACTCGGCGGGTGGGGTCAGCAGGTGGCGCCGAAGATCGAGTCCGCGTACTCCGGGTGGTCGATGAAGGGGTTCCGGTTGTGCTGGTAGGTCGAGTAGATCTTGTTGTTGCGGGTGCGCTCGGCGGTGGTGACGGGGTCGGCGTTGTGCCAGCCGAGGAGGATGCAGACCTTGCCGAGGTAGTTGGTCGATCCGTTGATGGAGTTGTTGACCTCCAGGTCGGCGAAGCCGTCGTCGCCGTTGTAGCGCACGGCCATGTAGAGGATGCCGCGGGCCAGGTCGCCCTTCACGCTGTCACGGGGCTCGAAGGAGTCGGCGTCGGTCCAGCAGTCGCTGCACTCGGCGACGGCCGACCCACCGAGGTCGAAGTCCTTGCTGCCGCGGGTGGCGTTGACGGTGACGTCCTCGGGGCGGAGGTGGTGTACGTCGGTGCCGGGGCCGTTGCTGGTGCCGAAGTCGCCATGGCTCTGCGGCCAGGTGTGCTCGCGGTTCCAGTTGTCGGCGTCGCCGCCGTTGTTGGTCTTCGGCGTGGAGACGCCGGAGTAGAACTCGATCACGTTCGCGGAGTTGTTCGGGTCCTGGTCGAGCACCTTCAGCGCCTCCCATACCGCGCTGTAGGACATCGTGGTGTGGCCGTCGATGATGTTGTGCAGGGCCGACTTCAGCGACGCGCCGGACAGGCCGGCGGCCGAGTCGTAGTAGCCCGCTGGGATGTTGGGGTCCGCGGTCGGGCTGGCGGTCGGGGTCGGGGTGGGAGTCGGGCTCGGCGTGGAGCCGGAGAACGCGAAGGCGGTGGCGTTCTTGTGCCCCGGGTGGGAGAAGTACGCCGTCAGGGTGCCGGTCACGTCGATCTGGCGTCCCTTCAGGCTCGGGTTGGAGCGCAGGCCCCACGAGCTGCGGAAGGCGTCGGGGATCTGCACGTAGAGCATCCTCGATGTGCTGGTCTCCGCGGCCGAGTCGGCGATCGCGAGGGCGTAGTCGTTGGGGTAGTTGCTGGTCACGACGGTGTTGGTCGCGGTCGGCTGGCCGACGACGTAGCCGCGTACGGTGGCCGTCGAGCCGTTCTGGGTGGCGATCGCCGTGGAGACGGAGATCGTGGCCGCCTGGGCCGGGGCGGTCGTGATGACGACCGCCATGAAGCTCGCCAGGGCGAGGGCAACGAGACTGGCCAGGGTCAGGCGCAGCCGCCGAGAAGCGCTGAGGGACATGCTCGGATGGTGGCAGCCGGCAGGTACGGGCGGAACCTGCTGCGGCAAAGATTTACCTGCCGTTAGCACCCTGGGTAACGGAGTTTCCGGGACATTTGCGCCGACTCGGCGCTTCTGGGTGGGACAGTCGCGCCAAGTCGGGAGGGGGTCAGAGCTTGGACGCGGCCGCGCGGTCCAGGAACCAGGTCGTCTCGTTGGTGCCGATGACGCCGGTGGCGGGGATCTCGCTGACCGGGGCGCCGGCGTGGGCCTTGGCCACCGCCTCGGCCTTGCCCTCGCCGCTGACCAGGAACCAGACGGTCGAGGACCGTCGCAGGGCCTCGAAGGTGAAGGTGATCCGCTCAGGCGGAGGCTTGGGCGAGTCGGTCACGCCGACGGCGATCGCGTCCTTCGCGTCGAGCTGCGGGAAGCCGGGGAAGAGCGAGGCGATGTGGCCGTCGGGGCCGACGCCCAGCATCAGGATGTCGAAGCCGCCCGAGCCGTGGCTGCGTACATCCTCGGAGAACTGCGCCGCGGCCTCGTCGACGCTCAGGCCGGAGTCGGTGGACGGCATCTCGTGGATGCGGTGGTCGGGGACGCCGACCTCGGTCAGGAAGGCGGCACGGGCCTGGCCGGCGTTGCGGTCGGGGGAGTCGGCGGCGACGTAGCGCTCGTCGCCGAAGAAGAACTCGACCGCGCCCCAGTCGACGCCGGACTCGGGGGCCAGGCGTGCGATCTCGCGGTGGATGGCATCGGCGATGGTGCCGCCGGTGAGGCCGATGGTGGGTACGTCGCCGGCCGCCTGGAGGTCGGCGAGGCGGCTGAGGAACTCCCCGGCCACCGCCGAGGCCAGCGCCTCGGCGGTGTCGTGGACCTCGATGAGTGACTCGGGATGACCGTCGCGGGTCGTCACGTGCGCTTCTCTCTGTAGTAGGCGATGAGGGACTGGGTGGAGGTGTCCTGCTGCTCGGCGGTCTCGGTGTCGCCGGAGACCGCCGGACTGATCTGCAGGGCGAGCTGCTTGCCGAGCTCGACGCCCCACTGGTCGAAGGAGTCGATGCCCCACACCACGCCCTGGGTGAAGGTGATGTGCTCGTAGAGGGCGATCAGCTGACCCAGCACACCAGGGGTCAGCGACGGAGCCATGATCGACGTGGTCGGCCGGTTGCCGGAGAAGACCCGCGCGTTGACGATGTTCTCCGCGGTGCCCTCGGCGCGCACCTCCTCGGCGGTCTTGCCGAACGCCAGCGCCTGGGTCTGGGCGAAGAAGTTGGCCAGGAACAGCTCGTGCACGTCGATGTCGCCGTCGGCGAGCGGATAGGCGGGGTTCGCGAACGCGATGAAGTCCGCCGGGATCACCCGGGTGCCCTGGTGGATGAGCTGGTAGAACGCGTGCTGGCCGTTGGTGCCGGGCTCGCCCCAGAACACCTCACCGGTCGCCGACGTCACCGCGGTGCCGTCCCACCGCACCGACTTGCCGTTGGACTCCATGGTCAGCTGCTGCAGGTACGCAGGGAATCGGTGCAGCAGCTGGGAGTAGGGCAGCACGGCGTGGGTCTGAGCGTCGAAGAAGTTGACGTACCAGACGTTCAGCAGACCCATCAGCGCCGGTACGTTCCGCGCGAGCGGTGTCGTACGGAAGTGCTCGTCGATCGCGTGGAAGCCACCGAGGAACTCGGTGAAGCCCTCGGGTCCGATGGCGATCGCCAGGGAGGTGCCGATGGCGGAGTCGACCGAGTAGCGGCCGCCGACCCAGTCCCAGAAGCCGAAGGCGTTCTCCGGGTCGATCCCGAAGTTCGCGACCTTGTCGAGCGCCGTCGAGACCGCCACGAAGTGCTTCTTCACGGCGTCGGCGGCGTCCACGTCGTCGCCCAGCGCGTCGAGAAGCCAGGCGCGCGCCAGGCGGGCGTTGGTCAGCGTCTCCAGCGTCGAGAAGGTCTTCGAGGAGACGATGAACAGCGTGGTCGCCGGGTCGAGCCCCTTGAGCTTCTGTCCCGCGTCGGTCGGATCGATGTTGGAGATGAATCGGCACTCGATCTCCGGGTGGCGGAACGGCTCCAGCGCCTCGTAGGCCATCACCGGACCCAGGTCGGAGCCGCCGATGCCGATGTTGACGACGGTCCGGATCCGCTCCCCGGTGACACCCTTCCACTCGCCGGACCGGACCCGGTCGGCGAAGGCGAAGACCTTCTTCAGGGTCTCGTGGACCCCGGGCACGACATCGGTGCCGTCGACCGTGAGGGACGCGTCAGCAGGGAGGCGGAGCGCGGTGTGGAGCACCGCGCGGTCCTCGGTGACGTTGATGTGCTCGCCCGCGAGCATCGCGTCCCGCCGCGCTTCCAGGCCGACCTGCTCGGCGAGGGCCAGCAGGTCGGCGAGGATCTCGTCGGTGAGGAGGTTCTTGGAGAGGTCGACGTGGAGATCGGCCGCCTCGAAGGTGAAGCGTGAGGCCCGGCCGGGGTCATCGGCGAACCACGAGCGCAGGTCCGGCTCCAAGCCGTCCCGTCGCCCGGTGAGTGCCTTCCAAGCGTCCGTCGTCGTCGCGTCGACCGGGCCCCCGCTCACTACTTGACCGCCTCGATCTGGCCCTTGACGGTGTCGACGAGCTCGACCCAGGAGGCCTTGAACTTGTCGACGCCCTCGGTCTCGAGCACGAGGAAGACGTCGTCGAGGTCGACCCCGACCGAGCGCAGCGACTCGAAGACCGCAGCGGCCTCGGCCCCCTTGCCGGTGACGACGTCGCCCTTGACCTCACCGTGGTCGGCGAAGGCCTCCATGGTCTTCTCCGGCATGGTGTTGACCGTGTCGGCCACGACCAGGTCGGTGACGTAGAGGGTGTCGGGGTAGTCCGGGTTCTTGACGCCGGTCGAGGCCCACAGCGGCCGCTGGGCGTTCGCTCCGGCCTCGGCCAGAGCGGTCCAGCGCTCGCTGTTGTGGACCTCCTCGAAGGCGGCGTACGCCGAGATGGCGTTGGCCACCGCGGCCTTGCCGAGCAGCGCGCGGGCCTCGGGGGTGCCGATGGCCTCGAGGCGCTTGTCGATCTCGGTGTCGACGCGGGAGACGAAGAACGAGGCGACGCTGCGGATGGTGGAGAGGTCCTTGCCGGCCGCCTTGGCCTGCTCCAGACCGGTCAGGTAGGCGTCCATCACCGCGCGGTAGCGCTCGACCGAGAAGATCAGGGTCACGTTGACCGAGATGCCCTCGGCGATCACCGCGGTGATCGCCGGCAGGCCCTCCAGGGTCGCCGGGATCTTGATGAGCGCGTTGGGACGGTCGACCTCGGCCCACAGCGCCTTCGCCGAGGCGATGGTCGCGTCGGTGTCGTTGGCCAGCGTGGGCTCGACCTCGATCGAGACCCGGCCGTCGTCCTTGGTCGACTCGGCGACCGGGGCGAGGATGTCGCAGGCGTTGCGTACGTCACGGGTGGTGAGGCCGAAGATGACCTCGTCGACGTTCTTGCCCTCGGCCACGAGCGAGCGGAGCTGCTCGTCATAGCGCTCGCCGTTGGCGATCGCGGCGGCGAAGATGGTCGGGTTGGTGGTCACTCCGACGACGGACTTCTCCTTGACGAGGTCAGCGAGGTTGCCGGTCTCGATCCGTTCGCGGGAGAGGTCGTCGAGCCAGATGGACACGCCGGCGTCGGCCAGCGCCTTGAGACGGTCAGACATATTTCATGCTCCCTTGTTGATGGCGGCGAGGCTCTCCTTGGCGGCCGTGACGACCGCCTCCGGGGTGAAGCCGTACTCCTTGAACAGCAGCGAACCGGACGCCGAGGCGCCGAAGTGCTCGAGCGAGACGATCCGGCCCGCGTCGCCGACGTACTCCCGCCAGCCCTGCTTCACGCCGGCCTCCACGCTGACCCGCGCCTTGACGCTGGGCGGGATCACCGAGTCGCGGTAGTCCTGCTCCTGGGCCTCGAACCACTCCAGGCACGGCAGCGAGACGACGCGGGCACCGATGCCCTCCTTGGCCAGCTCCTCGCGGGCGGCCACGGCGTACTGCACCTCCGAGCCGGTGCCGAGCAGAACGACGTCGACGTTCTCGGTGGGGGAGTCGAGGAGTACGTAGCCACCCTTGGCCACACCGCTGGTGTCGGCGAAGCCGTCGACCCCGCGCGGGAACGTCGGCAGCGCCTGACGGGTCAGGATGAGCGCCGAGGGGCGGTCGTGGTGCTTGAGCACCTCGAGCCAGGCGGCGGCGGTCTCGTTGGCGTCGGCGGGACGGACCACGTCGAGGCCCGGGATGGCCCGGACCGCGGCGAGGTGCTCGACCGGCTGGTGGGTGGGGCCGTCCTCACCCAGGCCGATGGAGTCGTGGGTCCAGACGTGGATCACCGGCAGCTTCGACAGCGCCCCGACGCGTACGGCACCGCGCATGTAGTCGGAGAACTGGAAGAACGTGCCGCCGAAGGCCTTGGTGGGCGAGTGGGCCACGATGCCGTTGAGGATCGCGCCCATGGCGTGCTCGCGGATGCCGAAGTGGAGGACGCGGCCGGCGTAGGGGTCGCCCTTCCACTCGTGGGTGGAGCGGTCCTCGGGGACGAAGCTCGGGGCACCGGAGATGGTGGTGTTGTTTGAGCCGGCGAGGTCGGCCGAGCCGCCCCACAGCTCGGGCAGCACCGGGGCGAGGGCGTTGATCACCTTGCCGGAGGCGGCGCGGGTGGCGATGCCCTTGGCGTCGGCCTCGAAGAACGGCAGCGCCTTCTCGATCCCGTCGGGGAGCTCCCCGGCCTGCATCCGCTCGAGCAGCTTCGCACCCTCCGGGTTGGCCTCGGCCCAGGCCGCCTTGTCGGCGCGCCAGTCCTCCTGGGCCTTCTCGCCGCGCTCGACGAGCTTGCGGGTGTGGGCGAGCACCTCGGGGTCGACGTCGAAGGTCTTGTCCGGGTCGAAGCCCAGCACCTTCTTGGTCGCGGCGACCTCCTCGGTGCCGAGCGCCGAGCCGTGGGCGGCCTCGGTGTTCTGCGCGTTGGGGGCCGGCCAGGCGATGATCGTACGCAGCACGATCAGCGACGGCTGGTCGGTGACCTCGTTGGCGGCGTTGATGGCATCGAACAGCGCCGGCACGTCCTCGGAGTACTCGGTGCCGTCGTGGGTCCAGTCGACCTCCTGGACGTGCCAGCCGTAGGCCCGGTAGCGGGCGGCGACGTCCTCGGTGAACGCGACGTTGGTGTCACCCTCGATCGAGATCCGGTTGGCGTCGTAGATCATCGTGAGGTTGCCGAGCTTCTGGGTGCCGGCGATCGAGCTCGCCTCGCCGCTGACGCCCTCCTGCAGGTCACCGTCACCGGCCAGGACGTAGGTCTTGTGGTCGAACGGGCTCGGTTGGTCGACCGGGGTGTCCGGGTCGAGCAGGCCGCGCAGCCGGCGCTGGGCCATCGCGATGCCGACGGCGTTGGCGACACCCTGGCCGAGCGGGCCGGTGGTCACCTCCACGCCGCGGGTGTGGCCGCGCTCGGGGTGGCCCGGGGTCAGCGAGCCCCAGGTGCGCAGGCTCTCCAGGTCGCCGAGCTCGAGGCCGAAGCCGCCGAGGTAGAGCTGGATGTAGAGGGTGACACTCGAGTGGCCGACGGACAGCACGAACCGGTCACGGCCGAGCCAGTCGGTGTCGGCCGGGTTGTGCTTCATCACCTTCTGGAAGAGCAGGTACGCAGCCGGGGCCAGGCTCATCGCGGTGCCAGGGTGGCCGTTGCCGACCTTCTGCACGGAGTCCATGGCGAGGACGCGGACGGTGTCCACGGCCTTGCTGTCCAGATCGGTCCACTCGAGTACAGGTTTGGTGCTCACGAGGTGCCTTTTCAAGGTAGTAGAGCCAAATTCGTAGAGTCCACTTGGAACTGCTTGGGCTGGCCGTGGGGGGCTGCCGAATCCGAGCCTACTCACGCCCCGGGTTAGACTGCGAGCCGCATGCTGTGAACTGCTTGCATGAGCCGCATGTGACGCCTCAACCCGATCGAGAAGGATCTTCTCAGTGACGCACGTCGAACAGCCGGTCCCCGACCTCGACCAGCGTAGCGACCGCGCGTCAATGCGCGATGTCATCTCGGCGTACGTCTCCCTGACGAAGCCCCGCGTGATCGAGCTGCTGCTGCTGACCACCGTGCCGGTGATGTTCTTCGCCGCGCAGGGCGTCCCGGGTGTCGGCCTGGTCGCCGCCACCGTCGTCGGCGGTATCTTCTCGGCCGGATCGGCCTCGGTCTTCAACTGCGTCTACGACCGCGACATCGACGAGCAGATGAGGCGTACGCGACGCCGGGCTCTGCCGCGGCACGTGGTCACCCCGCGTGCGGCCCTGATCTTCGGGTCGGTGCTGGCCGTGCTCTCGGTGCTGGTGCTCGGCTTCTTCGTGAACTGGCTCTCCGCGGGCCTCTCCCTGGCCGCCAACGCGTTCTACGTCTTCGTCTACACGATGCTGCTCAAGCGGCGTACGACCCAGAACATCGTCTGGGGCGGCATCGCCGGCTGCTTCCCGACCCTGATCGGCTGGACCGCGGTCACCAACCAGGTCTCCTGGGAGCCGCTGATCCTGTTCATGGTCGTCTTCTTCTGGACCCCGCCGCACACCTGGGCGCTGGCACTGCGCTACCGCGAGGACTACGCGCAGGTCGACGTCCCGATGCTTCCGGTGGTCAAGTCCGCCCGCCACGTCGGCGGCCAGATCGTGGCCTACTCCTGGGTCATGGTCGCCACCTCGCTGCTGATGTGGCCCGTCGCCTCCACCGGCTGGCTCTACCCGGTCGCCGCCATCGGCCTCGGCGCCGTCTTCCTCGTCCAGGCCCACCAGCTGCACGCGCGGGCCAAGGGCACCGAGGACCTCACCAAGATCCGCCCGATGCAGCTCTTCCACTCGAGCAACCTCTACCTGAGCCTGCTCTTCGTGGCTCTGGCCGTAGACCCGCTGTTCTGATTGCGATTGCTTCGCAATTCGCGCAGCGCTTTCGCTTGATCCTCGTCTTCCTCCGCTCCGTTCGTCGCTGGCGCTCCTCACTGCGCTGCGTCCAGACGAGGAGCGCTTCAGCGCTGGGCGCTGAAGACTGCCAGGGTCAGGCGGTGTGGGCGCGGGTGGAGACCAGGACGCGGGCGAGGCCGGCGGAGATGAGGGCGGCGCCGAGCATGTGGAAGCCGACGAGGACGACCGGCAGGTCGGTGAGGTACTGCACCCAGCCGATCAGGCCCTGGGCGAGCTCGATGACCAGCAGGACGATCGTGACCCGACGGACGTACGCGTGCTTGCGGCCGAGCCACAGGGTGAGCAGCGTCGCGGCGATGAGCGCGTAGACGGCGTACGCGTGGACGTGGGACATCAGGGCCGGGTCGAGGCCGGTACGCCGGGAGTCGAGGTCGCCGGAGTGGGGGCCGGAGCCGGTGACGACGGTGCCGAGCCAGAGCGAGAGCCAGCCGACGACGAAGGTGACCACGGCCGCGATGCGTACGTCGCGCGCAGCCGCCTCGCGCACGGGCGAGCGGAGCTCGTCGAGCAGCCAGACGCACAGGCCGACCATCGCCATCGAGGCGAGCAGGTGTAGCGCGACGACGTAGGGGTTGAGCTCGGTGAGCACCGTGATGCCGCCGATGACTCCCTGGAGCGGCACGCCGCAGGCGATGATGATCGCCAGGTTGCGGATGACCCCGCGACGGTTCCAGACGGCGACGACGACCGTGATGGCGATGGCAGCCAGAACGTAGGTCAGCAGCCGGTTGCCGAACTCGATGACCCCGTTGATCCCGAGAGCCTCGTGAGCCACGTAGGACTCCTCGGTGCACTTGGGCCACGTCGGGCAGCCGAGGCCGGAGCCGGTCAGCCGGACGACCGCGCCGGTCACGACGATCCCGATGTTGGCGACCAGGTTGGCGATGGCCAGACCGAACGCGTGGGCGCGGAGCCAGGCGAGGACCTTGTCCTTGGCCGAGGGAGCCGGGCCGGTGGAGGGTTCGGTGGTGGTCATTCCCACTTGAAGGTCCTAGCTGTGAGGGTGGAGCCGAGAAGGGCCCAGATCAGGAGTACGCCGAGGTCCCGCCAGGCCGGTACGCCGTCGAGGAAGGCGGTGCGTACCGCCTCTCCCAGCGCGCCCGAGGGCAGCCAGCGGGCGACGTCGCCGTAGGCGCCGTAGGCCGTCAGGGGCAGCACCACGGCGCCGCCGGCGAGGAGAAGCAGGTAGATGAGGTTGGCCGCGGCCAGGGTCGCCTCGGCGCGCAGCACGCCGGCGACGAAGAGCCCGAGCGAGGCGAAGGCGAGCGTCCCGGCAGCGATCGCGAGGAAGAAGGCGAGGACGGTGCCGAAGCCCGCGGCCGGGGTCCAGCCGAGGATCTGGCCGACGCCGCCGATGATGAACAGCTGCACGAGCTGTACGCAGCCGAGCGCGAGCACCTTGCCGGCGAGCAGTCCGGTGCGGGGAAGCGGGGAGGCGCCGAGCCGCTTGATCACGCCGTAGCGCCGCTCGAACCCGGTGGCGATCGCCAGGCTGGTGAAGGAGGTCGACATGATCGCCAGCGCGAGGACACCTGGAGTGAGGATGTCGACCAGCGCGCGGTCGGTGCCGAGGTCGAGCTCGATCGCGTTGCCGGCGGTGACGCCGCCGATGAGCACCATCACCGGGATCACCACGGCGAGGAGGAGCTGCTCGCCGTTGCGGAGCATCAGCTTCGCTTCCATCAGCGCCTGCGCGACCACCTGCCGGGTGATCGGGGCGCCGCCAGGCTTGGGGGTGAAGGTCCCTGTGGCCACCTCAGACATGCTCGACCCCCTCCGTGAGAAGCCCTCCGGTGAGATCGAGGAAGACATCCTCGAGGGAGCGCCGACCGAGCGTCAGCGACTCTGGGAGGACGTCGTTCTCCTCGCACCAGCGGCTCACCTTGGCGAGCGTGGTCGGGTCGGCCTTGCCGGTGACCCGCATCGACCGCTCGTCGAGCAGTGTCACCTCGGTGTCCTCGCCGAGCGCCGCGCGCAGAGACTCGCGGGCACCAGGTGGGAACGGCTTGGTGACGACCAGCCGCACGGTCGCGGTCGCGCCGCCGCGGGTCAGCTCCAGCGGGCTGCCCGAGGCGATCATCCGGCCGCGGTCGATGATGTGCACCTGGTCGGCGAGCTCCTCTGCCTCCTCCAGGTAGTGGGTGGTCAGCACCACGGTCACCCCGTCCGCGCGCAGCTCGCGCAGCAGCTCCCAGGTCGTACGCCGCCCCTGCGGGTCCATCCCCGCGGTCGGCTCGTCCACGAAGACCAGCTCCGGGCGGCCGACCAGCGCCATCGCCAGGCCGAGCCGTTGCTGCTGTCCGCCGGAGAGCCGCCGGTAGGGGGTGCGGCCGCACTCGCCCAGACCCAGCCGCTCGGCCAGGGAGTCGACGTCGAGGGGATGAGCGTGCAGCCGGGCGATGTGCTTGAGCATCTCCATGGCGCGTACGCCGCTCCAGGCACCCTGCCCCTGCAGCATCACCCCGATCCGGGGGAGCAGCTGCTTGCGGTCGGCGATGGGGTCGAGCCCGAGGACGCGGACCGTCCCCTGCTGAGGCCGACGGTAGCCCTCGCACGTCTCCAGGGTGGTCGTCTTGCCGGCGCCGTTCGGGCCGAGCACGGCCGTGATCGAGCCCTCCGCGACGCTCAGGGTGAGTCCGTCGACGGCCGTCTTGTCGCCGTAGGTCATGCGCAGGTCGCGTACCTCGACAGCAGGCCTGGCGACGGAAGATTCCACGGCGGCAGTCTAAGAAGGCGCGTGCCACCGGCCCAATCGCGTGGCGGTGATCCTGTGGATTCTTAGCTGTCTGTCAGGCTGCCGACAAAAGACGTTGGCCGCCCAACTCCCACCGAAGGACGGCCAACGCGGGGATGAGACGGGATGCCCCTGGGGCCATGACGCGGTGTCTCAGGAACAATTTCTGCTCAGAAGAGCAACAACCGAGCCGGTCAGGAATCGAGAAGCCCCGCGGCCCCGGGGTTCCTAGGGTCAAGACATGTTCACTCTTCAGACCATCACCCTCGACGCCACCGACCCCACGGACGCCCGCGCGTTCTACGAGAAGGCCTTCGGCCTCACCGACCAGATCTCCGTACGCCAGGGCCCCGGCACCGGCCCCGGCCGGCCGTTCACGATCTCGCTCGTCGTCAGCCAGCCCTCGACCGTCGACAGCCTCGTCGACTCGGCCCTCGCCGCCGGGGCGACGTCCCTCAAGCCGGTCGAGAAGTCCTTCTGGGGCTACGGCGGCATCGTCCAGGCCCCCGACGGTTCCGTCTGGAAGGTCGCGACCTCCGCCAAGAAGAACCGCGGCCCCGCCACCCGGGAGATCGACGACATCGTGCTGCTCCTCGGCGTCGCCGACGTCAAGGCGAGCAAGAGGTTCTACGCCGAGCGCGGGCTCGGCGTGAAGCGGAGCTTCGGCGGCAAGTACGCCGAGTTCGAGGCCGCTCCCGGAGCCGTCCAGCTCGCGATCTACCCCCGGCACGCCCTGGAGAAGGAGACCGGCGTCCCGCTCGACCCGAGCGCTGCGTACGGGATCGTCCTGGGTGGAGGCAGCGAGGCCTTCACCGACCCGGACGGCTTCACCTGGCAGGCTGGGGACCATGGCACGCACGATCGCGACGAACACGACCGTTGATCTCGAGGGGCTGCTGGAGTTCGTGCGCCCCCGCCACCAGATGATCCTGGTGACCAGCAGAGCCGACGGGTCCCCGCAGCTCTCGCCGGTCACCGGGGGCGTCGACGACGACGGACGGATCGTCATCGCGACCTACCCCGAACGGGCCAAGACCCGCAACGCCCGACTGCGGCCCCAGGTCAGCGTGATGGTCCTCTCCGACGAGTGGAACGGCGCCTGGGTCCAGGTCGACGGCGACGCCGAGGTGCTCGACGCGACCGAGGGAGAGGCGGCCCTGGACGCCTTCGTCACCTACTTCCGCAACATCTCCGGCGAGCACTCCGACTGGGACGAGTACCGCCAGGCCATGGTCGACCAGGGCAAGTCCCTCCTCCGGATCACCCCGAGGCGCTGGGGCCCGGTCGCCACCGGCGGCTTCCCCGCCCGCCTCGCCTGAGCCAGTGCCGTAGCCGGGCGGACTCAGCGGCGCTGCCAGATCCCGAGGCGATGGCTCCACGGCAGCCGTGGACTCAGCCGGCGCGGCTCGGTGAGGTGGACCAGGTCGAAGTCGGGGCCGAGGGTGCGGGTCATGTCCTCGGGGACGTACGCCCACGGCGGGCCCGGCTCCTCTGTCGGGCGGTCGACGGGGAAGACCCCCGACGCGACTCGCCCGCCGGGGCGTACGACCGCGCGGGCGAGGTCGCCGACGCGGCCGCGCCAGGCGGGCGGAAGCGCACAGAAGAAGGTGTGGTCCCACATCAGGTCGACCGACCCGCCGGTCGCGCCCAGGACGACGTCGATGTCGAGGGCGTCGCCGACCACATAGGTGAGATCCGGGTAGCGCTCTGCTGCGTGGGCGGCTGCGGTGGGTGAGAGGTCGACGACGGTCGTACGCCATCCGGCAGCCGCCAGCCCCGCCGCATCGTGCCCGCGGCCGGCGCCCGGCGCGAAGGCGGTGCCGGGCTCGCCGAACAGCGCGGCGTCCTCCTCGATGTAGGCCAGGGGAGCGCCGAGGTCCCAGCCGGTCGTGCCACGGACGTACGCGGACTC
This sequence comes from Nocardioides turkmenicus, assembly GCF_011045035.1. GTDB lineage: Bacteria > Actinomycetota > Actinomycetes > Propionibacteriales > Nocardioidaceae > Nocardioides > Nocardioides turkmenicus. The sequence continues at coordinate 113,071 of NZ_JAALAA010000008.1, read as the reverse complement.
CCAGTCCGTGGGGTCGTTGACGGTCATGGCCACAGTCTCTCAGCCCAGCGCGACGGACGGTTCCGTGTGCCGTCGCCGAACGGTACGCTTTCGAACATGAGATCGACTGGCGGCTCGTCCCGGCGTGACGTACCGCTGCCGTTCGATGTCGCTCCCGAGGCGGCATCGGCGCCGGTGAGGCGATCACCTGCGTCCGCGCCGGGAGACACGACGCAGGTCCACCGTCTCGTCGGCGCTCACCTCACCTCGCGCGGGCTGCCGCCCGGGTCCGACCTGCTGATCAACCCGCGTCGGCCCAAGCGCGGCGAGGTGGCGGTCGTGCGCTCCGGCGGGCGCACCCGGGTCGGCATCTTCGACCTCGAACGCGGCCGCGCGGTCCTGCGATCCGACCGCGGCACCCGCTGGCTGCCGCCCGACACCGTCTACGTCGGCGTCGCGGCGCTCGCCTCCCCGACCCTCGACGGGATGCCCACAGGCTGATCGCGGGTTCGCGGCCGTGTGGACGGGGCCGTGACGTACGACACGTTCTCGCTGCGCTGTGGGCAGGTAAGGGTTGCCTTCGTTGAATCGCCTGGGGGAATAACGTCACAATGGTGTTGTGAAATTCGACGAGACCACTCTGCAGCCCGCAGAGACCAGCGAGGAGAGCACCCGCCAGCGGGTCGCTCGGTCGCTGCTCGTCGACGGTCCGCAGACGGCTGCGACGCTGGCCAAGAGGCTCGACCTCACGCCGGCGGCGGTCAGGCGACACCTGGACGCCCTGGCCGAGGAGGAGGCGGTGGAGCAGCGTGAGCCGCGCACCGCGTCCACCCGTGGGCGGGGCCGGCCGGCCAAGCTCTTCGCGCTCACCGACCAGGGTCGGGACGGCTTCGAGAAGAAGTACGACGACCTGGCGGTCGAGGCGCTCCGGTTCCTCTCCGAGGTCGCCGGCGAGGAGGCTGTGCGGGAATTCGCGGAGCGCCGCGCGGCGTTCATCAAGGAGGGACTGGACCGGATCGCCGCAGGCGAGACGGACCTCAGCCCCGCGCAGGTGCTCGCGAACGTGTTCACGGCCAACGGCTACGCGGCCTCCGTCAAGGAGCTTCCGCTGATCAACGGTCATGACGCAGGCGAGCAGCTGTGCCAGCAGCACTGCCCGGTCGCTCATGTCGCCCAGGAGTTCCCCGAGCTCTGCGAGGCGGAGACGGAGGCGATCGCGAAGCTGCTCGGCACCCACGTACAACGCTTGGCCACCATCGCTCACGGTGACGGTGTCTGCACGACGCACATCCCTCCCGGGTCCTCCGGGTCCGGTGAAGTTTCGAAGAAGAAGGAGCAGGTCACGACATGACCTCCATCGAGGAGCTCAACCCCGAGCTGAAGGGCATCGGGAAGTACGAGTTCGGCTGGTCCGATCCCGACGTCGCTGGTGCCGCCGCGCAGCGTGGCCTCAACGACGCCGTCGTGCGCGACATCTCCGGCAAGAAGTCGGAGCCGCAGTGGATGCTCGACCTGCGCCTGAAGGGCCTCAAGCTCTTCGGCCGCAAGCCGATGCCCACGTGGGGCTCGGACCTCTCGGACATCGACTTCGACAACATCAAGTACTTCGTGCGGTCCACCGAGAAGCAGGCCACCAGCTGGGAGGACCTGCCCGAGGACATCAAGAACACCTACGACAAGCTCGGCATCCCGGAGGCGGAGAAGCAGCGCCTGGTCGCCGGTGTCGCCGCGCAGTACGAGTCGGAGGTCGTCTACCACCAGATCCGTGAGGACCTGGAGCAGCAGGGCGTGCTCTTCCTCGACACCGACACCGCGCTCAAGGAGCACCCGGAGATCTTCCAGGAGTACTTCGGCACGGTGATCCCGGTCGGCGACAACAAGTTCGCCGCGCTGAACACCGCGGTGTGGTCGGGTGGCTCCTTCATCTACGTGCCCAAGGGCGTCCACGTCGACATCCCGCTGCAGGCCTACTTCCGGATCAACACCGAGAACATGGGCCAGTTCGAGCGCACCCTGATCATCGCCGACGAGGGCTCCTACGTTCACTACGTCGAGGGCTGCACCGCCCCGATCTACCAGTCCGACTCGCTGCACTCCGCGGTCGTCGAGATCATCGTGAAGAAGAACGCCCGCGTTCGCTACACGACCATCCAGAACTGGTCCAACAACGTCTACAACCTGGTCACCAAGCGCGCCGTCTGCGAGGAGGGCGCGACCATGGAGTGGGTCGACGGCAACATCGGCTCCAAGGTGACCATGAAGTACCCGGCGGTCTACCTGATGGGTGAGCACGCCAAGGGCGAGACGCTCTCCATCGCCTTCGCCGGCGAGGGCCAGCACCAGGACGCGGGCGCCAAGATGGTGCACGCCGCCCCCAACACCTCCTCGAGCATCCTGTCGAAGTCGGTGGCCCGTGGTGGCGGCCGGACGTCCTACCGTGGCCTGATCCAGGTCAACGAGGGCGCCCACGGCTCCAAGTCCAACGTCCTGTGCGACGCGCTCCTGGTCGACCAGATCTCCCGCTCGGACACCTACCCCTACGTCGACATCCGCGAGGACGACGTGTCGATGGGTCACGAGGCGTCGGTCTCGAAGGTCTCCGACGACCAGCTGTTCTACCTGATGTCCCGCGGCATGGCCGAGGACGAGGCGATGGCGATGATCGTGCGCGGCTTCGTCGAGCCGATCGCCAAGGAGCTCCCGATGGAGTACGCCCTCGAGCTCAACCGCCTGATCGAACTGCAGATGGAAGGAGCGGTCGGCTGATGACCGCAGCTGTGCAGGAGGCTCTGGAGCTCGGCAAGGTCGAGTCCCACCTCCACCCCGAAGGCTCTTTCGACGTCGAGGCGCACGAGGTGCCGAAGGGGCGCGAGGAGATCTGGCGGTTCACCCCGCTCAAGCGCCTCCACGACATCCACGACGACGCCCCGTTCGCCGACGGTGCGACCAAGGTGGAGGTCGAGGCGGCCGAGGGCGTGACCGTCGAGACCGTGGCGGCCGACGATGACGTACGCGGCCTGTCCGGGCTGGTGCCGACCGACCGCGTCTCGGCGCGGGCCTGGGCGGCCAGCACCGGCGCGACCGTCGTGCGGATCCCGACCGACACCGTGGTCGAGGGCGCGACCGTGATCCGTCACCACGGCACCGGCTCGGCCACCGCCGGCGCCGGCCACGCCGTGATCGTCGCGGAGAAGTTCGCCAAGGCGACCGTCGTGCTGGTCTTCGAGGGCTCCGCCGTCGTCGCGGACAACATCGAGATCGTCGTCGAGGACGGCGCCGACCTCACCGTCGTCTCGGTCCAGGACTGGGCCGACGACGCCGTCCACCTCTCCACCCAGCACGCCAAGGTCGGCCGCGACGCCAACCTCAAGCACGTCTCGGTGAGCTTCGGCGGCGACGTGGTGCGCCACGACTTCTCGGCCGAGTACGCCGGCCCCGGCGGCTCCGTGGAGTCGCTCGGCCTCTACTTCGCCGACGCGGGCCAGCACATCGAGCACCGTCTCTTCGTCGACCACACCGCGCCCAAGACCAAGTCCAACGTGGTCTACAAGGGCGCGCTGCAGGGCGAGAAGGCCCACGCGGTCTGGATCGGCAACGTGCTGATCCGCAAGGAGGCCGAGGGCATCGAGACCTACGAGGAGAACCGCAACCTCATCCTCACCGACGGTGCCTGGGCCGACTCCGTGCCCAACCTGGAGATCGAGACCGGCGAGATCGAGGGCGCGGGTCACGCGTCCGCGATCGGCCGCTTCGACGACGAGCAGCTCTTCTACCTGCAGAGCCGCAGCATCTCCGAGACCGAGGCCAAGCGCCTGGTCGTGCACGGCTTCTTCAACGACCTGATCCGCCAGATCGGCGTCCCCGAGCTCGAGGAGAAGCTGACCGGCACGGTCGAGGCCGAGCTCGCCAAGAACATCAACACCCTGATCACGAAGGACAACGCATGAGCACGCTGGAGATCAAGGACCTGCAGGTCTCGGTCGAGACCGAGGACGGTCCCAAGGAGATCCTCAAGGGCGTCACGCTGACCATCAACTCCGGCGAGACCCACGCGATCATGGGCCCCAACGGCTCGGGCAAGTCGACTCTTGCCTACTCGATCGCCGGCCACCCGAAGTACTCCATCACCGGCGGCACCGTCACCCTCGACGGTGAGGACGTCCTGGAGATGTCGGTCGACGAGCGCGCCAAGGCTGGTCTCTTCCTCGCGATGCAGTACCCCGTCGAGGTCCCCGGCGTGAGCGTCGCCAACTTCCTGCGCACCGCGAAGACGGCGCTGGATGGCGAGGCTCCCAAGCTGCGTACGTGGGTCAAGGACGTCAACGGTGCGATGGACAAGATGCACCTGGACCCGTCCTTCTCCCAGCGTTCGGTGAACGAGGGCTTCTCCGGTGGTGAGAAGAAGCGCCACGAGATCGCCCAGCTCGACATCCTCGACCCGGCCTTCGCGCTGCTCGACGAGATCGACTCCGGCCTCGACATCGACGCGCTCAAGGTGGTCTCCGAGGGCATCAACGACTTCCGTGCCCGTGAGGCCAAGTCGGTCCTGCTGATCACCCACTACACCCGCATCCTTCGCTACGTGAAGCCCGACCAGGTGCACGTCTTCGTCGCCGGCCGGATCGCGGAGTCCGGCGGCCCCGAGCTCGCCGAGGAGCTGGAGGCCAACGGCTACGAGAAGTACGTCGCGGCAGGGGTCTGACATGAAGGGTCTGCTGCCCGACCTGGATCTGGTCCGCAAGGACTTCCCGATCCTGGAGCGCACCTTCGACGGCGGCGAGACCCCGTTGGTCTACCTCGACAGCGCCAACACCTCGCAGAAGCCGCAGATCGTGATCGACACCATGGTCGACCACCTGGAGCGGCACAACGCCAACATCGCCCGGGCGATGCACCACCTGGGCGCCGAGGCCACCGAGGCGTTCGAGGGGGCGCGCGACATCGTCGCGCGCTTCCTCGGCGCGCCCGAGCGTGACGAGGTGATCTTCACCAAGAATGCCTCCGAGGGGCTCAACCTGGTCGCCAACACCGTGCCGCTCGCGGCCGGCGAGGTGGTCGTGACCACGGAGATGGAGCACCACTCCAACATCGTTCCGTGGCAGATCGCCACGCAGCGTACGGGTGCGACGTTGAAGTGGTTCGGGCTCACCGACGACGGCCAGCTCGACCTGTCGAACATCGACGAGCTGATCACGCCGGCGACCAAGATCGTCGCGCTGACCTGGGTCTCCAACATGCTCGGCACGGTCAACCCGGTCGCCGAGATCGCCCGGAAGGCCCACGAGGTCAGTGCGCTGGTCGTCATCGACGCCTCCCAGGCGGCGCCGGTGCTCCCGATCAACCTGTCCGCGATGCCGGAGGAGGAGCGTCCCGACTTCCTGGTCTTCACCGGCCACAAGGTCGTCGGCCCGACCGGCATCGGCGTCCTGTGGGGCCGGCGGGCGGCGCTCGAGGCGCTGCCGCCGTTCCTCGGTGGCGGCGAGATGATCGCGACCGTGACGATGGAGAAGTCGACCTACGCGCCGATCCCGCACAAGTTCGAGGCCGGCACCCCGCCGATCGCCGAGGCCGTGGGTCTCGGTGCCGCGCTGGAATACCTCATGCACGTGGGTATGGAGAACATCCACGCCCACGAGCAGGCGATCACGGCCTACGCGCTGGAGCGCCTCGCGAGCGTGCCGGGGGTGACCGTGCTGGGCCCGGCCGACGCTGCCCAGCGTGGCGGTGCGATCTCGTTCGAGCTCGACGGCGTGCACCCGCACGACGTCGCCCAGGTGCTCGACTCCAAGGGCGTCGCCATCCGCGCCGGCCACCACTGCGCCAAGCCCGCCCACCAGCGGTTCGGCGTGCAGGCCTCCAACCGGATGTCGTCCTACCTCTACACCACCCCGGCCGAGATCGACGCGCTCGTCGAGGGGTTGGAATACGTACGTAGCTTCTTCAAGTTGGACCAGTGATGACTGCCGCTAACCTCGAAGCGATGTACCAGGAGATCATCCTGGACCACTACAAGAACCCGCACGGGAAGGGTCTTCGCGACCCCTTCGAAGCCGAGGTTCACCACGTCAACCCGACCTGCGGTGACGAGATCACCCTGCGGGTGCATGTCGCTGGCGACAAGATCGAGGACATCTCCTACGACGCCCTCGGCTGCTCCATCTCGCAGGCCTCCGCCTCGGTGCTCAACGACCTGGTCGTCGGTAAGACGGTGGACGAGGCGATGGTCATCCACGAGGAGTTCCTGCGGCTGATGCAGGGCAAGGGCCAGGTGGAGCCCGACGAGGACGTACTGGAGGACGGCATCGCCTTCGCCGGCGTGGCCAAGTTCCCCGCCCGGATCAAGTGCGCGCTGCTGTCGTGGATGGCGTGGAAAGACGCCACCGCCAAGACACTCGCCGAGGAGAAGTGATGACTGAGACCGACCACAGCACACACGACCACCACGCCGGTCACGACCACTCCGGTCATGACCACTCGGGTCACGGCCACGGCCACGGTCACGAGGCTCCGGAGTGGCAGGGGATGCGTACGTCCACGGTCGAGGGCGCCAGCCTGAAGATCGAGGACGTCGAGGAGGCGATGAAGGACGTCGTCGACCCCGAGCTCGGCATCAACGTCGTCGACCTGGGCCTTGTCTATGGGATCCACGTGGAGGACAACTCCAACGTGGTCCTCGACATGACCCTGACCTCGGCCGCCTGCCCGCTGACCGACGTCATCCAGGACCAGACCTCCACTGCGCTGGAGGGCATGGTCAACGACGTACACATCAACTGGGTCTGGATGCCGCCGTGGGGTCCGGACAAGATCACCCCCGACGGCCGCGAGATGCTGCGTGCTCTCGGGTTCAACGTCTGAGGGTTCCCGACGTGGGAGTCCTGGGGTCACTGGGTGACCTCAGGACTCCCACGTCATTTCGTGCTCAGGGCGTCGCTACGAGGGCGGTGCCCGAGCCCAGGTCCTGCAGTTGACTGCTGGAGCCCGACCACAGCACCTTCGTGCTCGTCGCGCTCGCGTCCACGACGTGCCGCACGGCGACGTTGGACGTCAACTGGTTGCTGGACAGGAAGTTCCGCGTCCCGCTCTTCACGAGCACGACCGTCGGGGTGGCGCCCGAGGGCACGATGCTTCCGGAGGGGACGCTGAAGGAGAAGAAGTTGGACGAGACGGCATTGTCGTTGCCGTTGAGGTGGACCATGCCGAACAGATCGTCCTGAGGCGCCGGACCACCGTCGCCGAAGATCCGGCGGAAGTGGTTGCCGCTGATCAGGTGCTCGTGGCAGGTGGTCTCCTGCACGATCATCCCGGAGAAGTTGCTGACCAGTTTGTTGCCGGTGATGACGGCGCGGTCGACTCCCTTGAACTGGATGCGGGCGCCCCAGAGCAGGCTGTTGCCACCGATCAGGCAGTTCTCGACGTTCTCGATGAAGATCGAGTGTCCGCCCCACGGGGTGACGATGTAGTTGTTGGTGATCTTGCCGACGATCGACCCGCTGATCATTCGGATGCCATTGCCGCACTCTCCGATGAAGTTGTTGGTGATGCTGTAGGCGTCCGCGTTGCGGATGGTCACGGCCTCCTGCAGGTAGACGAAGCCCATTCCCTCGACACGAACGGCGTCCGAGTCGAACTGGACCTTGATCCCCACCTTCCCGTTGCCGTTAGCGCCGGTATAGGGCTTGGAGCTGCTGACGCCGTCGATGCAGAAGTCCTGGAAGACGACCGAGTTGAGCCGTCCGTTGGTGCCTGGCAGGCCGCTCTTGTCGACGAGGAAGCCGACCTGGTTGGAGTTGGCGATCTGGACGTGGCTGGATCCGGGAAGCGTCTCGGTCCAGGCGGAGTGGTCGACATCGTCGCGGATGGCCTCGGAGAGGAAGCCGTGTCCTGAGCCCTTGACGGTGATGAAGCTGCGATCGATCACTGCCGTCGTCGCGAGGGTGTAGTGGCCGGGCGGGATGTAGATGACGGCTCCGGGTCGGGTGGTCTGGCCGGACTGCTGGGTGCGGATGTCGGCCATGATCTCGTTGATCACCTGGCCGATGTCGGTGTACGGCGAGACGCTGGCGGGGAAGGTGGTGACGTCGTAGACGGTGGATGCCATGGCGATGTCCTGTCTTCGGTGGGGTTGTCAGAGGAGGCCGACGATGGCGGCGTACGCCGGATGGCTGGTCGCAGCCGCCGCCTGCTGAGGGGACACACCGACCGCGGCGACGATCGGCGAGGCGGCGGCGGTGACGGCGCCGACGATGGCGAGCAGCTGCCGGCGGGTGACCACCGGCTCTGCCGCGTGCACTGTCGGAGGTGTAGGCATGGTGTTCATCCCTTCACTGCGCCGGCGGTCAGTCCGGCGATCACATGGCGCTGGAAGACGGCGTAGATGGCGAGCTGGGGGAGGAGGACCAGCGTTGCGGCCGCCATCATGCCGCCATAGTCGACGGTGTACTGGCCCTGGAACCGGGACACGGCGAGGGACACGGTGGCCAGGTCGGGATCGTTGATCAGGATCGACACGAACGGGAACTCGTTGAACACGTAGACCACGTTGAAGATGACGATCGTGGCGAGGATCGGACGCATGGCCGGGAGGACCACCGACCAGCAGATCCGGAACAGCCCGGCACCGTCCATGATCGCCGCCTCCTCGAGCTCGCTCGGGAAGTCGCGGAGGAAGCCGGTCAGCAGCAGGGTGTTGAACGGGATCGAGACCGCGATGTAGGGGATGACCACGGCGAGATAGGTGCCGTATATCCCCAGCGCGAGGTCGAGGCGGTAGACCGGGAACAGCAGCACGTAGACCGGGACCGCCAGACCCGACAAGAGGTAGAACCGGAGGAAGGACTGCGTACGTCGCCGCCGGAAGACCATCCGGGTCAGCGCGAAGGACACCATGAACGAGACGGCGGTGCCGACGGTCACCGAGGCTACCGCGATGATGATCGTGTTCGCGTACATCCGGACCAGCGGCAGCGTCTCGAGCGCGTTGCGGTAGTTGTCCAACGTCAGCGAGTCGAGCGCGAACGGGTCGGACAGGATCGTGTCGCTCTGCTGGAACGACAGCAGCGTGATCCAAAGGATCGGCAGCACGACGAGGAACGTGATCAGGTACGCCGCGGCGCTGATGATGATGGCTGGTCGCCGGCCCCGGCGACGGGGCGCCCTCCTGCCCGGAGGTGTCGGCATCGGCGGTCCTGGCACTGTGTTCTCCCTGGTCGTGGAGCTCTCGGCCACCGGCGCGCTCATGCGAGCCGCCCGCGGCGTGAGAGGGCCAGGTAGGCGAGCGAGGTGAGTGCGCCGATGACGAAGACCACCATCGCGATCGTCATGCCCGAGCCGTAGCGCTGATCGGTGAAGGTGACGAAGTACATGTAGCTGACCAGGGTCTCCGAGCTGTGCACCGGCCCGCCTCCGGTGAGCATGTAGACCAGCTCGAAGATCTTGAACACGTTGGTGATCAGCAGCAGGGAGACGATCCCGATCGTCTCCCGCATCATCGGGATCGTGACGTAGCGCAGCTGCTGCCATCCACTGGCCCCATCGAGGGAACTGGCCTCCATCACCTCCGCCGGCAAGAGTCGAAGGCCGGCGTAGAAGATCGTCATCGCGAAGCCGACGCTCGCCCAGATGAACACGACGGCGATCGAGTACGGCGCCAGGGAGTCGCTGCCGATCCACTGCACGGGTGGGACTCCGAGCGGCTCCAGGAGGTGGTTGAGAAGACCGACCCGCGGGTCGAGGATGAACACCCAGACGAGTCCGACGAGGATCGGAGCAACGATCGCGGGACCGAACAGGAGTGCTCGCAGGGCGCCGGCGGCACGGACACGCTGCTGCATCAAGAGCGCGAGTCCGAACGAGGCCGGAACCAGGAAGGTCACGCTGAGCACGAGGATGAGCAGGGTGTTGGTGACCGATCGCCGGAAGAACGAGTCCTCGGCCAGAGCGAGGTAGTTGTCGAGCCCGACGAACTCGGCGCCGCTGAACCCAGCGGCGTCGGTGAGGCTGTATCCGCCGGCGTACACGACGGGGTAGATGAAGAAGGCCGTGAAGAGGATGAAGGCGGGGAAGACCATCAGTGCGATCTTCCACGGGGAACTGACCCAGACCATGGGTGATGCTCGCTTCGCAGTAGTTCGGAGGCCGATGTGGGCGTGGGGTGTGCCGCCGTCGGCACACCCCACGAAAGTCACTGGTTGTCGAGCGCCTTCTGCACCAGCGCTGCCGCCTCGGACGGGCTCAGCTGGTCCTGGATGACGCCGTAGATGCTGTCGTAGATCGCGTTGGAGACGTCGACCGGGAACAGCAGGTCGGGCTGGCTCTCGGGGCTGGTGACGTCGTCGGCCTGCGCCTCGTCGATGGCCGACGCGAGCACGCTCTGCTTGACCGGGTCGAGCTTCGGCTCGTAGTCAGTCACCGGGGGCTGACCGTTGTCGACCAGGATCTGCTGGCCCTCGTCGCTGTAGTAGAACTCCAGGAAGTCCTTGACGGCGTCGAGCTTGGCATCGTCCTCGGCCACCTTCTCGGCCACCACGAGCGGCGCGGACGCAACGTTCATGACGATGTTCTGCTCGCCGACGCCGTCGGAGAACTCCGGTCCTCGCCAGAAGTCGACGTCCGGCGCCACCTTCGACTCCTGGATGGCGCTTGCCGCCCATACACCCGAGTCGAGGAATGCGGCCTTGCCTTGGAGGAACTGGTCGACAGCCTGCTGGTAGGTCTGGGTGGACACGTTCGAGGAGAAGGCGCCGGCGTCGCGTAGCTCGGCGATGTGCTCATACATCCGGATGAAGTCGGGGTTGTCCCACTTCTCCGAGCCGTCCAGCAGCCCGTCGGCCTTGTCCTCGAAGCCGAAGCGGTCAAGCCATACGAGGAACTGCCACACGCTGAAGGCGGACTGGCTGGCGCCGTTGGAGATGGTGACCACACCCTTGGCGTCGAGTGCGCGTGCCACCGCGAGCAAGTCGTCGAAGGTCTTCGGCATCGACAGGCCGTTGTCGGCGAGGACCTTGCTGTTGACCCACAGGCCTGTGAGCAGGCCTTGGTAGGGAGCGCCGAAGACCTTTCCGTCGGCGGTGTAGTTCGCGACGGTGCTGTCCGGCAGCCGGTCGAGGATGCCGAGCTCGTCGAGCACGGGGGAGAGGTCCATGAGGCGATCGCCCTCGAGCATCTCCTCGGCGTTGGCCTTGTAGACCCAGAAGACGTCGGGCAGCGTATCGCTCTGCGCAGCGATCGAGAGCGACTGGAGGTGCTCGGCCACGGGTTGACCGCTGACTTCCACGTCGACATCGGGGTTGGCGTCCTCGAACGCCTCGACGATGGCCCAGGTGGCCGGGTCGGCGGTCTTCACGTCGGCGTTCTGCATCGAGAGCGTGATCGTTGTCTTCCCGCCCTCGTCTGCGTCGCTCGAGCAGGCCGCGAGAGACAGGATCGCGGTCACCGCGAGGCCCACGCCGACGGGGCGGCGGAGACGGCGGGACCAGGAGGGGTTCTGGCCAGGCATGGTGTGTCCTTCTGTTGGCGGTGCCCGAGGCTCGAAGCGCAGTTGCATCGAAACGTTTGCGCGAATCGATTGCGAATCTAGTGGCGCCCGTCACACCCTGTCAAGAAGCTCGCGGCTCGTAGTTCTCGGTGGACTCGCGGAGCTCCAGGGTCTGGTTGAGCCGAAGGGTGCGAGGGCTCGCATCTGGTGCGGCCAGCCGGTCGATCAACAGCGAGACTGCGGCTGCGCCCATCTCGAACGCCGGTTGTCGAACGGTCGTGATGGTCGGGCGGAAGAGGTCCGAGTGGCTGAAGCCGTCGAACGCCGCGAACGCGATCTGGTCGGGTGTCGCCAGGCCGGCGTCGCGGAGGCACTCGAGCGCCGCGACCGCGAGGGGTGTGCTCGCCGCGATCACGCAGCTCGCGCGCTGTTGCTGGAGCGCCGTGGCGACTGCTTGCCGCACCTCCGCGATGTCGACCGCATCGACGACGACTTGTTGTGGCAGGTCAGCATCCGGGATCGCGTCGCGAAACCCGCGGAAGCGCTCGACGAGCGTGGGCACCCGCTGGTCGCCCGCGACGAGGAGGAATCGGCGGTGGCCGGCCGCTTGCAGGTGCTCGACGAGCCTGCGCATCGAGTCCCGGTTGTCGGCGCCCACCTGGTCGTGCGGTGAGTTGTCGAAGACGCGGTCCAGAAGGACCACCGGGCGCGGTGCTTCCGGCTCGAGGCGAGAGGAGACCGTCGCGCTGGACTCCGCGCACCGCGCGATGATCAGCCCGTCGACACGGCGGGAGAGCAGCGTGTTCACGGCACGCTCCTCGCGTACCGGGTCCTCGGCCGAGTTGGCAAGGATCAAGGTCAGTCCCCGTGCGGCCGCAGCGTGCTCGACGCCGTGGACCATCTCAGCGAACGCGGGCTCGCCGGCGTCGGAGATGACCAGTCCGATGCTGTCGGTGCGCGCCCGGCGCATGGCGCGGGCGACGGCGTCCTGGCGATATCCGGTCTCCTCGATCGCGGCCATCACCTTGGCGCGGGTGCTCGGCTCGACGTTGCGGGTGTCGTTGAGCACGTGCGACACCGTCGATGTGGACACGCCGGCAAGTCGCGCAACCTGGACGATCGTAGCCATCCGCTCTCCAATCAATCGTTTTCGTGGCCGGTCGCTTCCTGGCGGCGCCCGGGATTTTGCAGGTTAGCGCCCATTGCGCCTGATGCGCGACTGGCCCTACCATCCACCAACTAGACGCAAACGTTTCGATGGCGTCCGGGGTCCGTCCGGGCGCAGTGAAAGGACAACCATGAGTGCGCCATCCACCCCCAGCGGCCTCCTCGGCGATCTCACCCGGGCGCGACCAGGACGCAGCGCGCGGGCCTCGAGCTTCGACCAGACCGGGCGCAACCGCGACAACTGGATCGTGATGCCCGGCGAGGAGCGGACTCTCGCCGACATCGAGGGCCCGGGGGCGATCACCCATATCTGGATGACGCAGTCCTGCAGGATCCAGCCCGGGCCGGGACAGATCGCCCCCGAAGTGGTCGGCGTGCCGATGCTCGAGATCCACAACGCCCTCGGCGTCAGCTGGGAGGTCGTGGATCCCGACTACTACCGGAAGATCCTGCTGAAGATCTACTGGGACGACCAGGAGACCCCGAGCGTCATCGCGCCGCTCGGCGACTTCTTCGGGTTGATGAACTCGCTCAGCGGCAGCTACGACTCGTTGCCACTCTCGGTGTCCGCCAAGGAGGCCGAGCTGCACACGTTCGGGGGCAGCGCCGCGTTCAACAGCTACTTCCGGATGCCGTTCGCGCATCGTGCCCGTGTGGTCGTCGAGAACCAGAATGACATCCCCTACCTGCAGTACTTCTACATCGACTACGAGCTCTCGCCGCAGCCGCTGCCCGAGGACACGGTGTACTTCCACGCGCACTGGCGCCGCTCGCTGCCCAACGCGGGGTGGGGGCCTGACCTCCAGACGAACAGCATCGAGACGACCGTCCCGAACCTCACCGGGGCCGACAACTACGTCGCACTCGAGACGACCGGCCGCGGCCACTACGTGGGCTGCAACGTCGCGGTGCGCCACTTCCAGGGCTCCTGGTGGGGGGAAGGGGACGACATGATCTTCATCGACGACGACACCTGGCCACCCAGCCTCCACGGCACCGGGATGGAGGACTACTTCGGTCACGCGTGGGGCATGCAGCACAACGCGTACAACTTCAACGGGACGATCGTGCACGAGGAGGACGTCCCTGGGTTCCACCACAGCTATCGCTTCCACATCGTCGACCCGATCCGATTCGAGAAGCGGATCAAGGTGACCTTCGAGCACGGTCACGGCAACCATCTCTCCGACGATTGGTCCTCGACGGCGTATTGGTACCAGACGCTCCCGTCGCCCGTCCTGACCGTGCCTGAGGTCGAGGACCGACTTCCTCTTCGTCCGGTCGATCGTGTCATCGAGGTGCCGCTTCCTCCCCTGAACGCCGACCAGCAGGCGGCGCGCGAGGCCGCGGCCGAGAGGATGGCGGCGTTTGTCGCCAAGCGGGACGCGCTCCGCGAGGAGCGCCGGATCGAGGTCGACGCCTGGGAGCAGGGCAACCGTGATCAGGCCCGTGAGATCCGGCGCGAGTACGACGGGCGGAACTGACGTGCGACCCATCCTCCACTTCACCGCGGCGTCCGGCTGGATCAACGACCCGCACGGCATCACCTTCCGCGACGGCGTCTACCACCTCTTCCACCAGTACGTCCCGGACAGCATGGTCTGGGCACCGAACTGTCACTGGGGGCATGCCGTCGGAGTCGACCTGCTCGCCTGGGAGCATCGCCCGGTCGCGATCGCACCGGGCGACGGCGACGACGGGATCTGGACCGGCAGCCTCGTCGACGGCGACGACGGATCGACGCGCATCCTCTACACCTCGGTGGTCCAGCCCGGCATCGGCATCGGCCGGATCCGGGTGGCCACCCCTGAGGACGGCTCGTGGACGACATGGGTCAAGGGCGACGTACTGATCGAGGCGCCGGCCGGCCTGGACCTGATCGCCTACCGGGACCCGTTCGTGATGCGCGAGGGGAACGGCTGGCGGATGTTCGTGGGTGCGGCCGACAGCACCGGTCTGGCCATGGCGCTCACCTACACGTCGGACGACCTCGACCATTGGGACTACGACGGTGTGGCGGTGTCGCGGTCGACCGGCGAGACCGACCCCGTCTGGACGGGCGCACTGTGGGAGTGTCCACAATTCTTCGAGATCGACGGCCGCTGGATCATGGTGAGCTCGATCTGGGAGGACGACGTCCTGCACCACGCCGGCTACGGGATCGGGGAGCTCGCCGATGGGCGCTTCGAGGCGGACACCTGGGGACAGCTCAGCTTCGGTGACAGCTACTACGCACCTTCGTTCTTCCGCGACCGACAAGGCCGTCCGTGCCTGATGTTCTGGATGCGCGGGGTGAGCGATCCTGCCGAGGGATGGGCCAGCTGTCTGAGCGTCCCCTATCTCCTCTCGGTCCGCGGAGACCGCTTGGTCGCGGAGCCGCACCCGGACCTCACCGGTCGCCGCGGCCGGAGCGAGACCCCCGCGACCGCTTTCGACGTCGTGTGGAATCCCGCGCCTGACGGTGACCTCCTGGTCCTCAGGTCCCAGGACGCGGAGGATGCCGTCGTGTCGGTCCACGACGGCATCCTCCGGCTCGATCGCCCAGGCCAGAAAAGCGCTCAGATGCCATGGACGGAGGGTTCGGTGCGTGTGATCGTCGACGGGCCTGTCATCGAGATCGCCTCGGTGGACGGTCTTCTCGGCGGGGCGATCGAGCCGGTTGAGCAGGTCGTGCCGCCCCAGGGTGAGTCCCGCACCTGGACGCTGACGCGACCTCATGCTCCCTGAGCACGTCCCTGCGTCACTTCAGGCGACCCTGCCGGCCCGGGCGATCGCCTCCTGGCTGCGCTTGTAGGGCTTGCGACCAGGGGTTCTGGGGGTCTCGCGGGGCTTGCCGTTCTCCAGGAGGACACCGCCCCACACGCCGAACTCCCGTCGGGCGAGCCCGAGGTCGAGACAGATCTGCTTCATCGGGCAGCCCGCACAGACTTCCTGGGCCTCGGCGAGCTGGGTGAGGTCGTCGGGATGGAAGAGCTCCGGGTCCTCGCCCACGCAGGCCCACTCGTCGGTGCGGGGCGTCGGGTGCTTCAGCGTGAGCTCGTAGGTCTTGGAGCTGTTGCCGTCTCCGAAAAGTGTGATGATCTCCATCTCGTTCACCTCCTGGTGATGCTGCTGAACATGAGAAAGGGCCGCCCCGGTCGATCGGAGCGGCCCTGGTGGGTGCGGTGAGCACCTACGTCTGATGCGGCTCCGTGCGCGCAAAGTCCACGCCCGGGACCGGACGGCCCAGGGAGGTGCAGATGGTCTTCTCGCGCATGACACCCATGCTATTGACCGGGGCACGGGCGCGACCACTGGTTTGTCGGCGAAACGCGCCGGTGACGGCGGCTTAATCGGCTGCGTACGTGGCGTGGTTAGCGTCCGGGGACCGCCTCCCCGACGCTTAGGAGACCCGATGAAGATCCTGAAGTTCCCGGCCGTCCTGATCCTGGTCGGTGCGGTCGCCGGCATCGTCTTCGGGCTGGTGGTGGGCGAGTGGGCGGCGAACCTCAAGTTCGTCGGTGACATCTTCATCCGGCTCATCCAGATGTCGATCGTCCCGCTGGTGGCCTCCTCGGTGATCGTCGCGACGGGCGCCATGACCGGTGCCGGCGCCGGCAAGCTGGCCGGGACGACCTTCGGCTGGATGCTGGGGTTCGCGGTGATCGCTGCCCTGGTCGGCTGGGGACTCTCGGAGTTGATCCAGCCGGGCTCGGGGATGCGCTACGACGGCGAGCTCGACCCTGCCCTGGCCGACTCGGCCGCGGAGACGGCGGTCGGCTGGCAGCAGACGGTGGCCGGCTTCGTCTCCACCAACGTGATCGAGGCGATGGCCACCGGTGCGATGGTGCCGATCATCGTCTTCGCCCTGCTCTTCGGCCTCGCGCTCAACCGCTACACCGCCGTCAACGGCCCGACCGTCGTGCTCACCTTCTTCGAGCAGATCCAGGCGATCGTCCTGCTGATGATCAGGTACGTCATGCTGCTGGCGCCGATCGGCGTCTTCTGCCTCCTCGCCGACCTCGCCGGCCGTGTCGGTTTCGCGGTCGTCACCACCGCCCTTGCCTATCTCGGTGCGACCCTGGCCGGAGTGGTGATCATCTTCGCTCTCTATGTCGTCGTGGTCGTGGCCGTCACCCGGCTGAACCCGCTGCTCATGCCCGCAAAGCTCGCCGAGCAGACCGTCGTGGCCATCACCACGACATCGTCGGCGGTCACGTTCCCGACGGTGCTGAAGAACGCCGTCGAGAAGTTCGGCATCTCGAAGCGCGTCGCGGACTTCACCCTCTGCCTGGGGATGACGATGGGCTCGTGCGGCGCGGTGCTCAACTACACGATCGTGGCGCTCTTCCTCGCCCAGGCCTCCGGTGTCTCGCTGTCGCCGGGCGACATCGCGCTCGCGATGGCGCTCGCGGTGCTCCTCAACATCGGCACGATCACGGTGCCGGGAGGGTTCCCGGTCGTCGCGATCTTCCTCGCCACCTCGCTGGATCTGCCCATCGAGGCCGCCGGTCTGCTCATCGCCGTGGACTGGTTCACCGGGATCCTGCGTACGTTCCTCAACGTCAACGGCGACACCATGGTCGCCCTGCTGGTGGCGCACGGCGCCGGTGAGATCGACCGGGACGTCTACGCCGGGACGAAGCCGGTGGTCGAGCCGGTCACAGAGGAGGCCGCGGCCTGACACGATGGAGGCATGGACGTAGCCGCCCGCACAGCCGACAACCGCCGCCTGCTCGCCGACTTCTTCGACGGCCTCGACGAGTCCCAGCTGGAGACGCAGAGCCTCTGCTCGGCGTGGACCGTGAGGCAGGTGCTGGGCCACAGTGCGATGCCGTTCTCGGTCGGGATCGGACGGCTGCTGTGGCGTACGTTGCTGGCCGGCGGGTCCATCGACCGCGCCGCCGTCGCGATCGCCGAGGAGCAGGCGAGGCGGCCGGTCGCCGAGCTGACCGGGCTGCTGAGGACGTACGCGGGGAAGCGGGTGCCGGCGCCCGGGGTGGGCCCGATGGGACAGTTCACCGACCACTGCATCCACCTGCGCGACTGCGCCCGGCCGCTCGGCCTCGACACCGATGTGCCGCTCGAGGACTGGCGGGCGGTGCTCGACTGGCTGCCGACCAAGCAGGCCTCGCTGGGCGTGGTCCCGGCCGGACGGCTCGACGGGCTCGCGCTGCGTGCGACCGATCAGAACTGGTCCTGGGGCGCGGATGACGGCGCCGAGGTGTCGGGCCCGAGCGAGGCTCTGGCGATGGCGCTCTCGGGCCGGTCGGTCGCGCTCGCGGATCTGACCGGGCCCGGCGTCGCGACGTTGCGGGAGCGGCTCGGCTGACGCGGGTAGGCTCCGCGGACGTGGAGGCTCCTGGTCGGATCTGGTTCGGGTACGTCGCTGCGGTGGGGATCGCGGTGATCGGGCTGTTCACGCTGGACCTGCTGGCGTTCGTGCTCGCCCTCGTCCTGCTGGTCGCGACGGTCCTGGGGGAGCGGTATCGCGGTCGGCAGGCCGCCCTCGCCGCTGCCGCGCAGGACGTCGACCTTCCCGAGCTGGTCGCGTGCTGGGCGCGAGGCTGGGCCTACTCGCGGGGCTTCCCACGCCCCGCGGAGGTGCCAGGCGGCGTACGCGTCGAGGTGGGGCAGCCGGAGCGCAGGGTCGAGTGGGTCGCGACCGACGACGCGGCCACGCTCGGCGGGCTGGTCGACACGGTCCGGGCCACGCCCGAGGCCTGGCTGTCGGTGGTGACCGAATCGCCGGCGGGCGTGCGACCCTGGTTCGCCGAGGGTGGGCTGACGGCCGGCGACGCCGAGGAGGCGCTGATGTCGATCGGTCTCGCCGACCACGAGCCCCGGCCGCTTCCCGACGGCTACCGCGCCGAGGTCGAGCGCGACGGGGGTGTCGTCGCGGTGACCGTGCGTCCCGACGACGACGCCGAGGTGGTCGCGGCCGGCGGTCGGATCGCGGTCATCGGCACCGACGCGGTCGCCGACCGCATCCAGACCGACCCCGACCACCGTCGCCGCGGGCTCGGCGGTGCGGTGATGAGCCTGCTCGTCGTGGCCGCCCGGGAGGCCGGCGCGACCCGCGGCCTGCTGGTGGCCAGCGAGATGGGGGAGGCTCTCTACGCCGGTCTCGGCTGGCGCGTCGAGGCCCGTCTGGTGACGGCCCGATCGGCCCCGCCGCGTACGTCTGCCGAGTCCGGGCACGACTGAGCGCCCAACTGTGGTTGAGTGTCGCCTATGAGCGACGATGCCGTGACCCCTGCGCCAGACGCCCCTGTCTTCGACTCCCAGCAGGAGGCCGACATCGCCGCGTTCTGGGAGGACGTGAAGCACCACGCTCACCTCAGCGCCGCCCCCGGCTACTTCGGCGCCTCGCCGCTGGAGGCGCTGCAGCCGCCGGCGTGGGCGTTCGGAGGTACGCCGGAGCAGTCCAACGAGCTTCTCGAGCTCGTCCTCGAGGGCGTGAAGACGGCGACCGCCTCGGCGATGTGGGACTACGAGGCCGCCGAGGAGCCCATCCCGACGGTCGGCACCCTCGGCATCGTGCTCGACGGCGACGGTCACCCGCGGGCCCTCGTGGTGACGACCGCCGTCGACGTCGTGCCGTTCGACGAGGTCTCCGAGGAGCATGCCCGGGCCGAGGGTGAGGGCGACGGCTCCCTGGAGCACTGGCGCGAGGTCCACCGCCGCTTCTTCTCCGAGGAGGCCGGTCACGACCGCGGCTTCGCCGAGGACATGCCCGTCGTGCTCGAGCGCTTCGAGCTCATCTGGCCGAAGCCGGAGTGAACCGGGCCGGATGACACCCGACGAGCTGACCGAGCGGGTCCGCGGGATCTGCCTCGGGTTCCCCGAGGCGACCGAGCGGGTCACCCACGGTGCGCCCGGGTTCTTCGTGAAGAAGCAGTTCGTGATGCTGTGGCCGTCAGGACACCATGGACGCGACGAGCCGCATCTGTGGGCCGCCGCGGCGGCCGGGGTGCAGGACGAGGTCGTCGGCGACGACCCCGAGCGGTTCTTCGTACCCCCCTACGTCGGTGGGCGTGGCTGGGTCGGGATGCGCCTCGACGGCGAGGTCGACTGGGCCGAGGTCGCCGAGGTCTGCGAGGACGCCTACCGGGAGATCGCGCCGGAGCGTCTGCGGCGCGAGCTGGGCCGGTAGCGTACGGCCATGCCCAACGTCGCCGTCCCGGTCGCTCGGATCCAGCGGTGGGTCGACAACTTCGCGGCCCGCCACGGGGAGACCCGGCTCGCGGTCGACTCCGGTGCGCTGACCGGCGCAGCGGCCGACGGATCCTCGTTCATCGCGGCGCTGCCGTTCGAGAAGACGTACGCCGGGCCTGCCGAGGTCGAGGCGTTCATCGCCGCCTCGGCGGCTCCGGCCGAGTGGGGCCTCCTGCTGGTGCGCAAGGGCGGCTTCGCGATCGCCCGGATGAGCGGCGGCGAGATCGCCGACCACAAGATCGGCCGGCGGCACGTGCAGGGGAAGACCAAGGCCGGCGGCTGGAGCCAGCAGCGCTTCGCCCGGCGCCGGGCGAACCAGGCGAGCGCGGCCTACGAGGCGGCCGCCGAGCACGCCGCACGGATCCTCGACGGGCTGAGTGGCCCGCTCGTCACCGGCGGCGACCACGGCGGAGTCGACGACGTGCTCGGCGACCGGCGCCTGCAGACGCTCACCGTGACCGGACCATGGCTGCCGGTCCAGGACCCGAACCGCGCCGTCCTCGATCAGGCGATCGAGGACGCCCAGAAGGTGCGGATCGAGGTCCTCAACGCCGACGGCTGACGCGTCAGGGGAGCTGCCAGACCCCGGGAGCGCCCTTGGTCATCAGGCCCTCGGTCAGGAGCTTCTGACGAGCGCGGCGGGCGGCGTAGCGCCAGCGGAGCTCGCCCTCCGGAGTGGTCTCGAAGTCTCCGGGGAGGAGCTGGTCGGCCAGCTGGGTCTCGAGCTCGTCGAGGACGGCGTCGGCGGTCATCGAACCGCCGGCGGCCTCGAGCGTCTCCAGGATGAGCGGCGCGAAGGCGGCCGGCGGGGTCCACTTGCGGGGAGCGGACTTGGTGACGACCCTCGGCGCTGCGGCCGACGAGCTCGTCGTGGTCTTGCGCACCCGGGTCGCCGGCTTCTTGACCGGAGCCGGAGCGGGCGGGGCCGGGGGCCGCCCATGGATGCACTGTGACTTCGGCAGGTCACACAGCTCGCAGTAGTCAGTCTCGGACATCGGCTCAACGATATCGGGCCGGTCGTCGCGCGGTGGCATCCCGGCCGGGAATGCCGTGGCGACCTGCGAGGATGCGCTACTTTGGCAAGCATGTGGCAGCCCGACCCCGGGTGGCACCTCCTTCCCGGAGGCACCGGACCCTCCACGCTGGGGGTCTGGCGCACGGCCGTGGGCGACGATCCGGTCGTGGTCAAGCGGCTCGCCAGGCCGGGGACGTACGATCCGGTCGAGCTGAGCCGGCGACGACACTTCGCCTACTGGCGGCGGGCGGCGGACGTCGCCACCGCCGGTCTGCTCGACCGCACTCCCGGCATGATCTCGGCCCGTACGAGCGTCGAGGAGGACGACGAGGGCATCACCCTGACCACCGACTGGGTCGAGGACGCCGCCAACTCCGGGCTCTTCGCCGCGCTCTCGATGGGCCGCTTCGCCGGCGCCGACCTCGGCGAGGCGAAATGGCTGGCCCGTGACCAGTTCCGTGACCGGATCGCGCGGGTGGAGTACAACGGCGGCTGGCCGACCATGATGCGTACGACTGCCGCGGACATCGCCCACACCTTCTGGGAGCGGCGCCGGCACTTCACCGATCTCCTCGACGACCTGCCCCAGGTCGCCCAGCACGGCGATCCCGCGCCGCAGAACCTCCTCGGCCGCACCGAGGACGGCGAGCGCCTGATCGCGATCGACTGGTCCAGCCTCGGCCACGGTCCCGTCGGCGGCGACCTCGGCCTCTACCTGCTGCACGCCCGGGAGTCCTTCGAGCCCCTGCTGGAGGCGTACGTCCTCGGGCTGCCGCCCGGCATCGCGACCCGTGAGGAGGTGACTCTCGGTGCCCAGATCTGCGCGGTCTACACCGCGCTCAGCCGCGCCGAGTGGGCGCTGAGCCGGGTCACGCCGGGGGAGGGCCCGCTGCTCGCGAAGTTCCGTCACCCGGCTGTCGCGCCTCATCTGAGGACCCTGCAGAAGCAGGCGCCGCTGGTGGAGGCGCTGCTCGAGATGTGACGGGTTCAGCCGGTCGAGCCGCGAGGCCGCCTGCGGCCGAGCGTGTCGAGACCAACACGGTCGAATCGAGCGCGATGGGACCCTGTTGGTCTCGACACGGATTCGCTCGTTCCTCACGAATCCGGCTCGACCGGCGAGGCCTAGGGGTTGTCGAGATCCCGCGCCTTGAACGTGTCGCACCCGGCGATCGAGTCGGGAGTGGTCATGCCCTTCTTGAACCACGCGATCCGCTGCTCGGAGGAGCCGTGGGTGAACTGCGAGGTGTCCACGCGGCCGGTGGTCTGCGACTGGATGTGGTCGTCGCCCACGGTCTTGGCGGCGCTGATGCCCTCGGTGATGTCCTGGTCGGAGATGTCGACGATGATGCCGTCGCCCTCGGCGGCGGCGGTCCACATGCCGGCGTAGCAGTCGGCCTGCAGCTCCAGGCGCACCGCGTCGGAGTCGGGGCCCTGCTGGGTGCGGACCTGGCCCATGGTGCCGAGCAGGTTCTGGATGTGGTGGCCGTACTCGTGGGCGAGCACGTAGGCGCGTACGAAGGTCGTGTCCTGCCCGCCGAGCTGCTCGAAGATCGAGTCGAAGAAGGTCGGGTCGAGGTAGATGGTCTGGTCGGCGGGGCAGTAGAAGGGCCCGACGGAGCTCGACGCGGAACCGCAGCCGCCGGTCTGGACCTGGTTGGAGAAGATCACGACGGCCTGCTCGGGCTGGAACCGGCCGGAGAGGTCACGCTGGGAGTCCCAGTAGCCGGTCATCGAGTTCTCCATCGCGACGAAGGCGCAGTTCTCGTCGTTGTTGGCGTCCTCGCCGGTCTGGCACGACCCGAAGTCGCCGGTGTCGCCGCCCTCGCCGGCCTGGAGGCCGCCGAAGGTGCCGGTGCCGACCGAGGACGAGCCGCCGCCACCATCGCCGAGGACCTGCGGCCCGACGCCGGTGCACTGGGTGATGAGGAAGAAGACCAGCAGCACGATGACGGTGCCGATGCCGCCGCTGGCCTTGCCGCCGGGGATCGGGATCCGGGCGCCACCTCCGCCGAATCCGCCGCCGCCACCGCCGCCGGAGGTCCGGCTGGTGTCGAGTCTGGCCTTCGGGTTGAACCGCATCTTGTCCCCCTGGAGGTGGTGATGTGTGGGGCCGAGTGCCCCGCCCATACACTAGTGACGGAGATGATCACTGCCCATGACCTAGAAGTCCGCGTCGGCGCCAGACTTTTGATGGAGAACGTCACATTCCGAGTCGGACCCGGCGACAAGGTCGGGCTCGTAGGCCGCAACGGCGCCGGGAAGACGACCCTGACGAAGGTGCTCGCCGGCGACCATCTGCCTGCCTCCGGCACGGTGTCCAACACCGGCGAGATCGGCTACCTGCCCCAGGACCCGCGGGTCGGCGACCCCGAGGTGATCGCCAAGGACCGGATCCTGTCCGCTCGCGGGCTCGACGATGCCGTACGCCGGATGCGGCTCGCCGAGGAGGAGATGGGCTCCGACGACCCGAACGTGCGCGAGAAGGCGATGAAGCGCTACCAGCGCGCTCACGACGAGCTCGACGCGGGCGGCGGCTATGCGGCCGAGACCGAGGCCCTGCAGATCGCCCAGTCGCTCGGCATCCCCGACCGGATCATGACCCAGCCGCTCAAGACGCTGTCGGGCGGTCAGCGGCGCCGGGTCGAGCTGGCTCGCATCCTCTTCTCGAGCGCCGAGGTGCTGATCCTCGACGAGCCGACCAACCACCTCGACGCCGACTCGATCATCTGGCTGCGCGACTGGATGAAGTCCTACAAGGGCGGCTTCATCGTGATCTCCCACGACAACGATCTGCTCTCCCAGACGGTCAACAAGGTCTTCCACCTCGACGCCAACCGCGAGGTGATCGACATCTACAACATGCCGTGGAAGCAGTACCTGGTCCAGCGGGAGACCGACGAGGCCCGGCGCAAGCGCGAGCTGATGAACGCGCAGAACAAGGCCAAGACGCTCACCGACCAGGCCAACAAGATGCGCGCCAAGGCGACCAAGGCGACCGCCGCGCAGAGCATGCTCAAGCGCGCCGAGAAGATCATGGCCGGGGTCGAAGGGGAGCGGAAGCAGGAGAAGGTCGCCTCCATCAAGTTCCCCTCACCCGCGCCCTCCGGCAAGACCCCGCTCACCGCGAAGGACCTGTCGAAGTCGTACGGCGCCCTCGAGGTCTTCACCGCCGTCGACCTGGCGATCGACCGCGGCACCCGGGTGGTCATCCTCGGGCTCAACGGTGCCGGGAAGACCACGATGCTGCGCATCCTGGCCGGCGTCGACCTGCCCGACACCGGGCAGGTCGTGCCCGGTCACGGCCTGAAGATCGGCTACTACGCCCAGGAGCACGAGACCCTCGACACCAAGCGGTCGGTGCTGGAGAACATGCAGTCCGCGGCGCCGCAGCTCACCGACACCGAGGCCCGCACCGTGCTGGGCGCGTTCCTCTTCACCGGTGACGACGTGCACAAGCCCGCCGGGGTGCTCTCCGGCGGGGAGAAGACCCGGTTGGCACTCGCCTCCCTGGTCGTCTCCGCCGCCAACGTGCTGCTGCTCGACGAGCCGACCAACAACCTCGACCCCGCCTCCCGTGAGGAGGTGCTCAACGCGATCCGCCGCTACGAGGGCGCGATCGTGCTGGTCACCCACGACGAGGGCGCCGTGCACGCGCTCGAGCCCGACAAGGTGCTCATCCTGCCCGACGGTGTCGAGGACCTGTGGAACGAGAAGTACGCCGACCTGGTCTCGCTCGCCTGAGGCTCAGGTCGACGACCGCACGAACCTGACCGGCATCGAGGTCGGGTAGCGGTAGGAGAGCGAGTCGGTGTTGCGCTCGACCCGGTCGGCCGGCACCGCGAGGGTGACCTCGGGGAGGCGCTCCAGGACGGTGCGTACGGCGGCCTGGACGATGATCGTCCCGGGCCGTTGCGCGGGGCAGGAGTGGGGGCCGGCGCTCCATGACATGTGGGCGCGGTTGCCGATCTCCAGCCACGGGTCGCCGCCGGTCATCACCGGGTCGGCGTTGGCCGCGGCGATGCACGGCACCACCGCGTCACCCTTCCGGATCAGCTGGCCGCCGAGCTCGACGTCGTGCAGCGCGAACCGGGGGGTGATGTTGTAGCACGGCGGGTCGCGCCACATGACCTCCTCGATGGCCTGGTCGACGCCGAGGCGCCCGCCGCGCAGCCGGCCGGCGAAGCGCTCGTCGGAGAGCATCAGCAGCAGCGTCTGGGTGATGGTCGCGATGGTCAGCTCGTTGCCGGCGATGATCATCACGATCATCGCCTCCATCACCTCGTTGTCGTCCCACAGCCCGGGATCGTCGATCAGGTGCGAGGTGAGGTCGTCTCGCGGGTCCTTGCGGCGTCGTGCGATGTGATCGACGATCTCGACGGCGAGCTCGATGACGCCCTCCTGGGCGAGCTGGCCGCCACCGAGCACCTTGTGGGCGGCCTTGCGCATGGCGTCGCCGACCTCGGGGCCCATCCCGAACATCGCGGCCACCGAGAGCAGCGGGATCAGCACGGCGTAGTCCTGGACGAGGTCGGCCTCGCCGCGCTCGAGCATGTCGTCGACGAGATCGTTGCAGATGCCGCGTACCTGCGCGGCGTAGCCGTGCTCGTCGACCCGGGAGAGCGCCCGGTCGATCGGTGAGCGCAGCCGCCGGCGGAGCTCGCCGTCGTTGTGGAAGGAGTTCTGCCGCGTGGTCACGAACGGGTAGATCGGCATGTCCGGCTGGATCCTGCCCTCCTGCACGGCGCTCCAGTTGTCGCCGTTGCGGGAGAAGACGTCCTCGTTGCGGATGACCTCGCTGAACTCGGCGTAGCCCAGCGCGAACCAGACGCGTACGCCGGGGGAGAGCTCGCCCGGAGCCACCGGCCCCCACTCGGCCCGGAGCCGTTCCTGCACCTCCCGCGCCCGCGGGCCGACGGTGTCGGGCGCCTGGATGAGGTCGGTGAGATCGGCGAGACGTACGGTGCGGGTGGGAGTCATCGCGGGGCCTGTTTCGTCAGTGGGTCTCGAGGGCGTGGCGCACGAGCGCGGCGAGCGCTCGGACGCAGGCGTTGCGGTTCTTGGCGTTGCACACCACGATCGGCGTCTCGTCGTCGAGGTCGAGCGCGGTGCGGATCTGGTCGGGCTCGTAGTTCGGCGCGCCGGGGAACTGGTTGATCGCGACCATGAAGGGGAGCGACGTACGCGTCTCGAGCTGGTCCAGCACCTCGAAGGAGTCCTCCAGCCGGCGGGCGTCGACCAGGACGAGGGCACCGGCGGCGCCCTCGGCGAGGCCGGACCACAGGTCCCAGAAGCGGCGCTGGCCCGGGGTGCCGAAGAGGTAGAGCGCGATCTCGTCGGTCAGCGTGATCCGGCCGAAGTCCATCGCGACCGTGGTCGTGGTCTTCTCCGGCGTGGCCTCGACCGCGTCGATCCCCTCGCTGGCCTGAGTGATCGACTCCTCGGTGCTGAGCGGCTCGATCTCGCTGACCGAGCCGATCAGCGTGGTCTTTCCGACGCCGAAGGAGCCGACCACCAGGATCTTGACCGACTCGACGACGGTCGGTGCCAGGTAGTGGTTGTCAGAGGTGGTTGAGAGCATGCAGCACCTTCTGGAGGGTTTCGCGGGAGGGGCCAGCGGTGGTGTCGCTGTCGGGGCGTACGCCGATGAGTCCGGCATCGATCATGTCCGAGGCGATCACCGCGAGGACGCTGACCGGCTGGCCGAGGTGGACGGCCATCTCGGCCAGGGAGATCACGCCGAGGCAGTGGGAGAGGACCTCGCGCTCCTGGCGGCCCACCGAGGTGGCCGACGGGCTCGCGTGGCCGATCAGGAGCGTCGCCGGGGTCAGCCGGTGGGTCGGGCGAGCGCGCCCGCCGGTCCGGACGTAGGACCGGATCGGATGGTCGACGTAGTCGTCACCGGGGGCGTCGGGCATCGGCTCAGATCGAGCGTCTCGGGGTGCTCATCGCGCGCTCCCCGATCATCAGGACGGTCGCCTGCATCTGCTGGGCGACCAGCGCCGGGTCGATGCTCATCTCGGTGACCACCGCGAGCCGGGAGCCGTCGCCGGCGCCGCGGATGAACAGGAAACCGCCGTTGAACTCGACCATCACCTGACGAGGGTGGGCATCGGCGCCGAACTGGCGGCTGATCCCGTGGCCCAGCGAGGTCAGCCCGGCGCAGGCCGCGGCCAGCTTGTCGGCCTCCTCGCGAGGGGTGTGGCTCGTGCGCACCCGAACGAGCCCGTCGGCGGAGAGGACCACGACATGACGTACGCCGCGTACCCCCGCGACCAGCTCCAGCATCCAGCTGTTCTCATCGGTCATGGTTCCTCCAGGGGTTCTCGGGTGCGGAATCGGTCTCCGCGGTGGTGGCCGGCGCGCTGAGGAAGCTGCTCATCCAGGCGCCTGCCTGCTCGGCGGTCGGCTCCGGGCGTGGTGGGACGACCTGGCCGACCGGTTGCTGTCCGGTCGGGAGGCGCTGGCCGCGCTTCGAGCGGCGCTGCGGCAGGCCGTCGGAGGTGAACAGCGACGGCTCGTGCTGCTCGTTCTGCTGGTGCTGCCGGGGGACGGGGGTGGGGAGCGAGGGCGGCGTACGCGGCGCTGTCTGCTCGACGTCCGCCGGGGCCAGCGGGGTGGTCATCGATTCGGGCACGAGCACGGCGACCCGCAGGCCGCCATGGACGGACTCGGTCAGGTCGACGCGAAACCCGTGGCGGCGGACGTAGGTGCCGACCACCGCCAGGCCGGTTTGCGGGATCTCGCCCAGATCCTGCAGGCGGACCTGCCGGGTGCCGGAGGCGATCTCACGCATCCAGGCCAGGTTGGTCTCGTCCATCCCGACGCCCGCGTCGTCGATCTCGAGGGCGGCGCCGCGGCGTACGGACCGGATCGTGACCAGCACCTCGGTCGCCGGCGGCGAGGACTGGGTCGCGTTGGCGAGCAGCTCGGCGACCAGGTGGATCAGCGGCTCGACGTACGCACCCTGGACCGCGACCGGCGGGTCGCCCTCCACCCTGATGCGGCGGTAGGCGGTGATCCGGCCGGCCGCGCCGCGTACGACGTCCGCGATGGCCAGCGGGTCGCTCCAGTGCTGCCCGGGCTGCTCCCCGCACAGGGTCGCGATGCTCTGCGCCAGCCGCGCCTGCTGCGCCGCCGCGTGGTCGACCCGCATCCCCGCCTCGAGCACGTCCGGCTCGGCCGGGAACCTGGCCACCATCCGCGTCGACTCCTCCTGGATCCGGTGCGCCGACGCCTGCACCTTGCGCGACAGCGACAGCACCGCCACCCGCATCCCGGCCTCCCCGCCTGGCCTGTCGGGCACAGCCGAGACGTCAGCGAGGTCGGCCGAGACGTCACTCGCGTCGGTCGAGACGTCATCGAGTGCCGACTCGGCCGACGCAGGCGACGCTTCGGCCTGCGTACCCGACGCTTCGGCCGACGGGGGTGACGCCTCGGTAGGGGCGGCCTCGTAGGCCATCGCGGTCAGCCAGAGGGTGAGGGCGACAACAGGTACGCCGGCGAGGATCCAGCGCCAGAACCACTGGTCGCCGGAGGCGGTGACGAAGATGACGGGGGAGAGTGCGACGAAGAGGAGGATCGCCGTACTGCAGAACCATGGGCCGGCTCGGTGGAGTCGGGCCAGGGATGGTCGGGTCATGTCGGGCACCTGGAGTGGGGGAGAGCAGTCAGGGCATGAACCCGCGGGTCAGGACCGTGGGGGGACGATTCGAGTTCAGCCCCCGGAGACCGGCGCACACACGCGCACCACTTCATACCACCAACAGAGCGCTTGGTCACCTCCCTGAGGTGATTTTGACCATATTTCGACGACCGTCGTCGAAGCGGCCGAACGCGGCCGGGCGACTAGGGTGACGGGGTGTCACAAATGGGTCCAGGCTTCGGTACGACAGGCGGGGCGATGGGCGGCGGCGGGATCATGCGCAACCTACGCGCCGACCGGACCGTGCTCCAGCGAGGGTTGCCGAAGGGCACCGTCAAACGCGTCATCTCCTACGCCAGGCCCCACCGGGCCCTGATCAGCGCCTTCCTGCTGTTCACCGTCTTCGACGCCGCGCTCGTGGTGGTCACCCCGCTGCTGACCCAGCGCCTGATCGACGATGGCGTTCTCGACAAGAACGTGTCGCTGGTGATCTGGCTGGCGGCGGCGATGGCGCTGGTCGCCGTGATCGACATGGCCTTCGGGGTCGTCTCGGGCTGGCTGTCGACGCGGATCGGCGAGGGACTCATCTTCGACCTGCGCACCCAGGTCTTCGGCCACGTCCAGCGCCAGTCGCTGGCCTTCTTCACCCGGGCGCAGACCGGGGCGCTGGTGAGCCGCCTCAACACCGACGTGCTCGGGGCGCAGCGGGCGTTCACCTCGACCCTGTCCAACAGCGTCTCCAACCTCATCTCGGTCTTCGTCGTCGGTGCGGCGATGCTGGTGCTGTCGTGGCAGGTGACGCTGATGTGCGTCGCGCTCTTCCCGATCCTGTTCCTGACCTCGCGCTGGGTCGGGCGCCGCCTGGCCGGGCTGACCCGCGAACAGATGGACGGCAACGCGGCACTGGCGACCACGATGACCGAGCGGTTCAACGTGGGCGGCGCCCTGCTGCTCAAGCTCTTCGGCCGCCGCGAGGAGGAGGACGCCGCGTTCGCGCAGCGTGCTGACGTCGTGCGCCGCCTCGGGATCCGGATCGCCCTGCTGACCCGCTTGTTCGGGGCGACGATGCAGCTGGTGCCGGCGCTCGCGACCGCCCTGGTCTACGGCTTCGGCGGCTGGATGGTGATCCGCGGCGACGTCACGCTCGGCACCCTGACGGCGCTCGGTCTGCTGCTGGTGAGGCTGCTGGGACCGCTGCAGGCGCTCTCCAACGTACGCATCGACGTGATGACCGCACTGGTCAGCTTCGACCGCGTCTTCGAGGTGCTCGACCTGCCGTCGCTGATCAAGGAGAAGCCCGACGCGGTCGAGGTGCCGGCCGACGCGGCGTCCGTGCGGTTCCGCCACGTCGCCTTCACCTACCCTCGCGCCGACGAGGTCTCGCTGGCCTCCCTGGAGTCGATCGCGCGGCCGGAGAGCCGCGAGGTGCGCGAGGTCCTGACCGACATCGACTTCACCGCCGAGCCGGGGGAGATGGTCGCCTTGGTCGGCCCCTCCGGTGCCGGGAAGTCGACGATCACCCATCTGATCGCCCGCCTCTATGACGTACGTGACGGCGCGGTCGAGGTCGGTGGCCTCGACGTACGCGACGTGACCCTGGAGTCGCTCGAGGCCGCCGTCGGCTACGTGACCCAGGACGCCCACATGTTCCACGACACCGTGCGCGGCAACCTGCTCTACGCCCGCCCCGGCGCCTCCGACGACGACATCTGGGCCGCCCTCGAGGCTGCTCAGGTCGCCAACGTCATCAAGGGCCTCCCGGACGGCCTCGACACCGTCGTCGGCGACCGCGGTTACCGTCTCTCCGGCGGCGAGCGTCAGCGCCTCGCCATCGCCCGGCTGCTGCTGAAGGCGCCCCACATCGTGGTGCTCGACGAGGCCACCGCCCACCTCGACTCCGAGTCCGAGGCCGCGGTGCAGACCGCGCTGGACGCCGCGCTGGCGGGACGTACCTCCATCGTCATCGCCCACCGGCTCTCCACCATCCGCGCCGCCGACCGCATCCTCGTCATCGAGGCCGGACGCGTCGTCGAGTCCGGCACCCACGAGTCGCTGCTCGCGGACGGCGGGCTCTACGCGGAGCTCTACGAGACGCAGTTCCGCCGGTAGGCGACCAGGTCAGCTCTTGCCGCTGCGTTCCTTCTCGTACGCCGCCTGGTAGGCCGCCTTCACGGCCTGCTTCTGGGCGAGCTTGGCGGCCTTCTTGCGGGCGCGCTCGTCGAGCTGGTCATCGCCGTCGGCGCTGTCCTCGTCGGGCGTGGAAGACTCGTCCCGGCGCTGCGTACGCCGCTCGTCGTACATCAGGTAGAAGAACCCGGCGATCGCGAGGACGCCGAAGAACCACCACTGCAGGCCGTAGAAGAAGTGGGGGCCGTTGTCGAGCTCGGGGAGGTCGGCCTTGCGCAGCTGGGTTGCGGGCTCGGGGGACTCGGTGTCGAGGTGGAGCCAGCCCGTCAGGAGCGGCTCGTTGAGCACCTTCGCGACCTGGGCGGAGGAGAGCGCGCGGGTGGCGTGGTAGCCGTCGACCCGGGCGACGTCGGTGGAGTCGCCGGTGCCGTCGGCGCGCACCCAGCCGGTGATGGTGACCTCACCCGACGGCGGGGCGGGGAGGTCGTCGAACTCGTCCTGCGACTCGGTCTGCAGCCAGCCGCGGTCGACCAGCACCGCGGTGCCGTCGGCGAGCACCAGCGGGACGACGATGTCGATGCCCTTGGCGTCGTCGGGGGTGCGGTAGCGCCAGATGATCGTGTCATCGACCGCGTACGTCCCGGTGGCGGTCACCCGCCGCCACTCGTCCTTCTCGGCGACCTTCGTACCCTCGGCCAGCACGTCGGAGACGGGCACGGGCTCGGCGTGCTCGTTGGTGCGGACGATCTCGTTCCGGGCCTTGCGATCCTCGAGACGGTCGAACTGCCACTGGCCCAGCCACCACGTCCCGTAAGCCAGGATCAGCACGAACACCGTGAAACCGGCCCAGCGTCGGCTGAGCAGGAAACGGAACGAACTCACCGTACGAGACTAACTGGCATGCGGTCCTCGCTCACGATCCGGGTCGAGGCTGCCTAGACTGGTGTGATGAGGACCTCCCCGACAGATCAGGCCCAGCAGAAGCTGGTCGACCGGTTCGGCCGGGTCGCCACCGATCTGCGCGTCTCGCTCACCGATCGCTGCAACCTGCGCTGCACGTACTGCATGCCGCCGGAAGGGCTCGACTGGATGCCCGGCGACGAGGTGCTCACCGACGACGAGGTGGTGCGGCTGATCGGCGTCGCCACCGGCAGGCTCGGGGTCCAGGAGGTCCGGTTCACCGGTGGAGAGCCGCTGGTTCGTCGCGGGCTGGTCTCGATCGTCGCCCGCACCCGTGAGGTCGCGCCCGACGCCGAGCTCTCGATCACCACCAACGCGCTCGGCCTGGCTCGGATGGCCGGGTCGCTCGCGGAGGCCGGGCTCGACCGCGTCAACGTCTCGCTCGACTCGATCCGGCCGGAGACGTTCGCGGAGATCACCCGGCGTGACCGGCTCCACGATGTCGTGGCCGGTCTCGAGGCCGCCGCGGAGGCCGGTCTGGGGCCGATCAAGATCAACGCCGTGCTGCTGCGCGGTGTCAACGACGACCAGGCCGCCGAGCTGCTCGGCTGGTCGGTCGAGCGCGGCTACGAGCTGCGGTTCATCGAGCAGATGCCGCTCGACGCCCAGCACGGGTGGTCGCGCGACAGCATGGTGACCGCCGACGACACGCTCGCGGCGCTGTCGGCGGCGTTCGACCTGACCCCGGCCCAGGAGCCCCGGGGCAGTGCCCCCGCCGAGCTCTTCTACGTCGACGGCGGCCCCGCCAAGGTCGGCATCATCGCCTCCGTCACGCGACCCTTCTGCGGCGACTGCGACCGGGTGCGCCTCACCGCCGACGGGCAGGTGCGCGACTGCCTGTTCGCGCGCTCCGAGTCGGACCTGCGTACGCCGCTGCGTGCCGGCGCCTCCGACGACGACCTCGCCGCGCGGTGGGTCACCGCCATGGCCGGCAAGCGCGCCGGCCACGGCATCGACGACCTCGGCTTCCTGCAGCCCGACCGCCCGATGTCCGCGATCGGGGGTTAGGCCCCGGCGGGTCGGGATCCGACTTGCTCCAACGCACCCAGGACCAGCCCCCAGTAGGCCTCGACGTCGAGCGTGATCCCGACCAGGGCGTTGGGCGGCTCGTCGAGACGGTCGTGGAGGTCGACGACGGTGGCGCCGCGGGTCCATCGGCCATCGGTCTCGACGGCGACGAACGACTTGTGCCAGGTGATCAGACCCGGGTCGATGAGGGCGGCGATCGTGCAGGGGTCGTGGACCGGGGGAGCGGCGAAGTCGAAGACGTCCGAGTAGGTGCCGCCGAAGAACCCCATCAGGTCGGCGCAGGCGCGACCGACGGGATGGTCCATCGCCTGCATCCGCGCGACGACGTCGGGGGTCGCCAGGGCCTGGTGGGTGAGGTTGAGGCCGACCATCCTGATCGGGAGCCCGCTGGTGAGGACGATGTCGAGGGCGTCGGGGTCGGCGTAGGCGTTGAACTCGGCGGCCGGGGTGGTGTTGCCGCGGTCGGTCGAACCGCCCATGAAGACGATCTCGGCGATGCGAGAGCCGACCTCGGGATGGTCGCGCAGCAGCACCGCGACGTTGGTGATCGGTCCGATGGCGACGACGGTGACGGGGTCCGGAGCAGCCAGCAGGGACGTACGCAGGAACTCGACCGCGCCGACGGACACCGGGGGAGCGAGCGGCTCCGGAAGATCGGGCCCGTCGATCCCGGTGGCGCCGTGGATGAAGTCGCCGATGTGGGCCGTTCCTGCGAGCGGCCCGGCGGCCCCGGCGGCGACCGGGACGTCAGGACGCTTTGCCAGCGCCAGGATCCGCTGGGCGTTGTAGGTCGCCTTCTCCACCGGGCAGTTGCCGAACGTGGTGGTGATGCCGAGCAGGTCGATGTGGGGGCTGCCCAGGGCCAGCAGGATCGCGATGGCGTCGTCGTGGCCGGGGTCGCAGTCGAGGAGCACGGGGATCGGGTTCATCGCACGACCTCTCGTCGAGAAGAGCTAGTGAGGGACGACGTCCTTGAGGAATCCGCGCGCGCCCAGGAAGTCGCTCAGCGACTCTTTGTGCGTCTCGCACGCGAGCCAGATCTTACGCCGATCGGGGGTGTGGATCTTCGGGTTGTTCCACTGCAGCTCCCACGATCCGGGGTCCTGGCAGCCCTTGGCCGAGCACAGGTCGGAGTCGAGCGCGCCCATCAGTTCTCGCCCTTCTCGCGGAGTTCCTGCTCGCGGCCGCTGGTGAGCTGGGGACGGCCGTAGGGCGAGTCCATCAGGTTCATCTCGTCGGTCTTGGTGTTGGTCGCGTTGGCCATCACGACCGCGATGTAGGGCAGGATCAGGGCCGCCGCGATCAGGATCGGCCACAGCCAGCCGATGCCCGCCAGACCGGCGATCACGGCGCCGATGAAGCAGAGCGATCGGATCGACATCGAGATGGCGTAGCGCTTCTGCCGGATGGCGATGTCCTCGGCGCGGCTTCTGCCGACGGTCGTGATCCTGATCGGTTGCGCCTTGGACATACTGCCAGTCTAGGTCGTGCCCGATGACGGCCGTCCGTTGGTGTGGTCCCAACAGGGGCGCTCCGAAGGACCTTGGAGGGTTCTCACAAGCAAATCCAAGACATTGGTCGTACGCCGAAGTAATCGCTACCGTCGCGCCTGTGACTGACAGTGAAAACCCCACAAGCAAGGCCCCTCGCTCGGTCCTTGTCACCGGCGGCAGCCGCGGCATCGGCCGGGCGATCGCGGAGGCCTTCGTGGCCAACGGCGACAAGGTGGCCGTGACCTCCCGCAAGGGCGGGGCTCCGGAGGGTGCTCTGGACCTGGTGTGCGACATCACCGACCCTGCCGCCGTCGAGGAGGCGTACGCCGCCGCCGAGGCCGCCCACGGCCCCGTCGAGGTCCTCGTGGCCAACGCCGGGATCACGAAGGACACGCTCGTGCTCCGGATGTCGGAGGACGACTTCACCTCGGTGATCGACACCAACCTGACCGCCTCCTTCCGGCTCGCCAAGCGCGCCTCGAAGGGCATGCTGCGGCTGCGCCGCGGCCGGATCATCTTCATCTCCTCGGTGGTCGGCCTGATGGGCAACCCGGGCCAGGTGAACTACGCGGCCTCGAAGGCCGGCCTGGTCGGCATGGCCCGCTCGCTCGCGCGCGAGCTCGGCTCGCGGGGGATCACCGCCAACGTGGTCGCGCCCGGTTTCGTGGAGACCGAGATGACGGCTGTGCTCACCGACGAGCAGCAGAAGGCGATCACGGACCGGGTCCCGCTGGCGCGCTACGCGTCGCCGGACGAGGTGGCCTCGGCCGTGACGTGGTTGGCAGATGCGGGTTATGTGACCGGGGCCGTGATCCCGGTCGACGGCGGACTTGGAATGGGGCACTGATCATGGGTTTGTTGGACGGCAAGACTGTTCTCGTCGCGGGAGTCACGATGGACTCCTCGATCGGCTTCGCGGTGGCCAAGGTGGCCCAGGAGGAGGGCGCTCGCGTCCTGATCTCCAACTTCGGCCGCGCGCTGTCGATCACCAAGCGGATCGCGAAGCGGCTCCCCGAGGAGCCGCCGGTCCTCGACCTCGACGTCACCAACCAGGAGCACCTCGACGGCCTCGCCGACGCGCTCCGGGCCGAGGGTGTCGAGCGGCTCGACGGGGTCGTGCACTCGATCGCGTACGGCAACCCCGAGACGCTCCTCGGCGGCAAGTTCCTCGACGGCCCCTGGGACGACGTCTCCCAGGCGGTCCAGGTCAGCGCCTACTCGCTCAAGTCGCTCGCCATGGCGACCCGGCCCCTCCTGGGGTCCGGCTCGTCGATCGTGGGACTGACGTTCGACGCGACGATCGCCTGGCCGGCGTACGACTGGATGGGTGTGGCCAAGGCCGCGCTCGAGTCGACCTCGCGCTACCTCGCCCGCGACCTCGGCCCCGACGGGATCCGCTGCAACCTCGTCTCCGCCGGCCCGCTCAAGACGCTCGCCGCCAAGGCGATCCCGGGCTTCGAGGAGCTCGACGAGGGCTGGGGCACCCGGGCGCCGCTCGGCTGGGACAACACCGACCAGGGCCCGACCGCGAAGGCCGTCTGTGCGCTGATCTCGGACTTCTTCCCGGCGACCACCGGCGAGATCGTCCATGTCGACGGGGGCTACCACTCGCTTGGAGCCTGAGGCCATAGGGTTGCCGCATGCGGACCCTTGTCATCATGCGGCACGCCAAGGCGGAGGCGTCGGCTCCCACCGACTACGAGCGTCAGCTGACCGAGCGCGGCCATGCCGACGCGGTCGCGGCGGGGGAGTGGCTGGCCGAGCAGGGCGTGGTCCCCGACTACGTCCTGGTCTCGGCGGCCGACCGCACCACCCAGACCTGGGAGGACGTCGCGGTGGGGGCGTCGTGGGACCTGACCCTGGCGGAGTACGACCAGGGCCTGTACGCCGCCGGCACCGCCACCGCCCTCGACCTCATCCGTGAGATCGACGACGGCCACTCCACGGTCGTGGTGATCGGCCACAACCCCACCATGTTCTCGCTCGTGCAGCTTCTCGACGACGGCGAGGGCGACGACGAGGCCGGCAACCAGCTCGCGATGGGCTACCCCACCGCCGCGGTCGCCGTGCTCAGCTACGACGGTGACTGGTCCGAGCTCGACGAGGCCGAGGCCTCCGTCGTCGCCTTCCACGTCGCCCGCGCCTGAGCGCCGAGACGTCGGCCGAGGCGTCACATCGCTGACAACTCGGCCGGCGTACCTGACGCCTCGGCCGACCTAGCTGACGTCTCGGCAGGGCTTCAGAGGAGGGGAGGCGCGGGGGTGACGATGCCGGCCTCGGCGTCGGCCGCCTCGATCTCCTCGCGGGAGATCCCGAGGAGATACATGATCGTGTCGAGGTAGGGCACGTTGATCGCGGTCCCCGCGGCCGAGCGGACGGCGGGCTTGGCGTTGTAGGCGATCCCGAGGCCGGCGGCGGCGAGCATGTCGAGGTCGTTGGCGCCGTCGCCGATGGCGACGGTGGCGGCCTCGGGGATGCCGATCTCGGCGGCGAACTCACGCAGCGCGCGGGCCTTCCCGGCACGGTCGACGACCTCGCCCACGACCTCGCCGGTGAGCACGCCGTCGACGATCTCGAGCTCGTTGGCACGGGCGTAGTGGATGCCGAGGTCGGCAGCCAGCCGGTCGGTGATCTGCGAGAACCCGCCCGAGACGATGGCGAAGCGGTAGCCGAGACGGCGCAGGGTGCGGACCATCGTCCGGGCCCCGGGGTTGAGCTGCAGCCCGGCGTAGACCTCGTCCAGCGCGGTGGCGGGGACGCCCTTGAGGTATTTGACCCGCCCGCGGAGCGACTCCTCGAAGTCGAGCTCGCCGCGCATCGCCGCCTCGGTGACCGCGGCGACCTCCTTCTCATAGCCGGCGTGGGCGGCGATCATCTCGATCACCTCGCCGTCGATCAGGGTCGAGTCGACGTCCATGACGATCAGCCGCATGCCGCGGCGGACGAGGTTGGCGGGCTGCACCGCGATGTCGACGCCCTGGGCGGCGGCCTCGGCGGACAGGGTCACCCGCAGCTCGTCAGGGGATGCGCCCGAAACGTGCAGGTCGAAAGCGGTGACGGGGTAGCGGGCCAGCCGGATGATCCGGTCGATGTTGCCTCCGGCCGAGGCGATGGTGCGCGTCACGGAGGCGAGCGCCGCTGCCTTCAGCGGCAGCCCGAGCACGGTGACCCGGGCGCGGTCGGCGGGCTCGCGCGGCGTGTCGCCGACGCCCTCCTCGATCTCGACGGTCATGTCGAGCGCGTGGGCGGTCTCCTCGATCGCGTGCTTGAGCGCGTCGGTGCTCGCCGCGTCGGCCGGGGCGGTCACCAGCAGACCGAGCACGAGCCGGGCCCGCAGCACGATCTGCTCCAGGTCGACCACGTCGACCCCCGCCAGCGCGAGAGTCGCCAGGGTGGCCGAGGTCAGCCCGGGACGGTCGTTTCCGGCGAGGGTGATCAGCAGGGTGTCGGGACGGCGCTCGAGCGCGTCGAATTCCTCGGTCATCGCTGCACAGGATAGTGGAGCCGGGCCCTGCGTCTCAGTCCGGCGGCCACACCTCGGGCGATCCGGCCGCGGTGAGCGCCCGCCGCGCGGCGCGGTCGAGCCCTACCAGCGCATCGCGCCGCCGCAGCATCTCCGACGCGGACACCGCTCCGCCCTCGTCCTCCAGCGCCACCGCGACGATCTCCCGGGCCTGTACGCCGCGGGCAGCCAGCTCCACGCACCGCGCCGGCACCCCGGGCGCACCGGCCAGCGCGGGCCGGTGGCGCAGGTTCATCAGCCGGTCGGCGACCTCGGGCCGCCACCGGGCGACGTCGAGCTCGGCGAGCGCGGTCGCCGCCTCGCTCAGCGCGAGCCGGAGAGCCCGGTCGGCCTCGCCGACGTCGGGGAGCTGACGGCGCTGGGCTGCGTACGCCTGCCACTCGAGCACCGCCCCGACCCGGACCGGTACGAGGCCGATGCCCGCGTCGCACACCACGGCCTCGCCGGCCTCCAGGGCGGCGTCGTTGAACGCCCGGGGGCCGCCCAGTCCGACCGGGTCGCCCTCGGCCGGGAAGGCCACCCCGACGGCGGTCGCCCCCTCCGTACGCAGCCGTCCCATGCCGCTCACCAAGGTGTCCGCGACCCCCTCGGTGCCACCGAGACCGAGCGCGGCCAGCCCGCTCACGGTATGGGTCGCGTCGGGACCGATCACCGCGTCGAGCACCAGGTCGGTGACCGCCTCACCGCGCAGCCACGCCGTCACCCACCACGCCAGGCGCAGCGCCTCAGGGGTGGACTCGTCCCACCCCGTATCCTCAGGACTCACGGGCGCCCACCCTATCCCCGAGCCCACCGACCCCTGCCGATAGATTTGCCGCCATGGCAGCCGTGCTGGAGTTCACCGACGTCACCGTACGCCGTGGGGGCAACGCCCTTCTCGACTCTGTGAGCTGGGTGGTCGAGGAGGATGAACGCTGGGTGATCCTCGGTCACAACGGCGCCGGCAAGACCACGCTGCTCCAGACCGCCGCGGCCCAGCTCCACCCGACGTCCGGTGTCGTGAAGGTGCTCGGCGAGCAGATCGGCCGGGTCGACGTCTTCGAGCTGCGCCCGCGCATCGGCCTCACCTCGGCCGCGCTCGCCGACCGGATCCCGCGCCAGGAGCTTGTCCGCGACGTCGTGGTGAGCGCGTCCTACGGCGTCGTCGGCCGTTGGCGTGAGCACTACGACGACCTCGATCACGACCGTGCTCAGGAGCTGCTGATCGAGGTCGGCATCAAGCACCTCGGCGATCGCAGGTTCGGCACCCTCTCCGAGGGTGAGCGCAAGCGGGTGCAGCTGGCCCGCGCGCTGATGGTCGACCCGGAGATGCTGCTCCTCGACGAGCCGGCCGCCGGGCTCGACCTGGGCGGTCGCGAGGACCTCGTCTCGACCCTGTCGACGCTCGCGTACGACCCCGACAGCCCGGCCACGGTGCTCGTCTCCCACCACGTCGAGGAGATCCCGCCGGGCTTCAGCCACGTCCTGATGATGCGGTCCGGCCGGATCACCGCCCAGGGCCTCATCGAGGACACCCTGACCGCGGCCAACCTCTCCAAGACCTTCGGCATGCCGCTGGAGCTGGAGGCGAGCGACGGTCGTTACTGGGCCAAGCGCCGCGCCCGCCACACGCGGTAGGCACAACGTTAAGAACCTGGTACGAAAACATCCCCACGTCCGGGGTGTCACCTGGATAGGGTGACGCCCATGGACTGGCAGGACTGGGACTGGGCGATCTGGACGGCACTCGGAGCGCTGCTCGTCGTCGGAGAGCTCTTCAGCCTTGACCTGATCCTGCTGATGCTCGCCACTGGCGCCTTCGCAGGTGCGGTGACCGGCGCGTTCACCGACAGCTTCGTGATCCAGGCGATCGTCGCGCTCGCCGTCTCGGTCTCCATGCTCGCGGTCGTACGTCCGGGGCTGGCCAGGCGGCTCCACAACGGCCCGGAGATCCAGATCGGCGCGGAGAAGCTCATCGGCGTCCAGGCGGTCTCGACCGTCGAGATCAGTGCCCACAAGCCTGGGCAGCTCAAGCTCGAGGGCGAGCTCTGGACCGCTCAGCCCTACGACGAGACGCTCGTGATCGCGGCCGGCACGCCGGTCGAGGTGCTCGAGATCAGAGGAGCGACGGCCTACGTCCATCCTCTTCCGGAGCTCGGGACTCCGTAGTTTCCGGGCAACCTGACGCAACCGAAATAGACAAGGACTGATTGGCAATGGGTGGCATCATCCTGGCCCTCCTGGTCATCTTGGCGGTGCTGGTGATCACCACGCTGGCCAAGACGATCAAGATCATCCCGCAGGCGCGGGTCGGCATCGTGGAGCGCTTCGGCAAGTTCCAGTCGAAGCGTGACCCCGGCCTGAACGCGGTGATCCCGTTCGTCGACAAGGTGCGCTACATGATCGACATGCGCGAGCAGGTCGTCGCGTTCGCGCCGCAGCCGGTGATCACCGAGGACAACCTGACCGTCTCGATCGACACGGTCATCTACTTCCAGGTCAACGACCCGGTCGCGGCGACCTACGAGATCGCCAACTACATCCAGGCCGTCGAGCAGCTCACCATGACCACGCTGCGCAACATCGTCGGTGGCATGACCCTCGAGGAGACCCTGACCAGCCGCGAGCAGATCAACTCCGGCCTCTCGATCGTCCTCGACGAGGCCACCGGCCGCTGGGGCATCAAGGTCAAGCGCGTCGAGATCAAGTCGATCGACCCGCCCATGTCCATCAAGGACGCGATGGAGAAGCAGATGCGCGCCGACCGCGACAAGCGCGCCGCGATCCTCACCGCCGAGGGCCAGCGTCAGTCCGCCATCCTCTCCGCGGAGGGCAACAAGCAGTCCGCCATCCTCAACGCCGAGGGTCAGCGCGAGTCGCAGATCCTGGCCGCACAGGCGGACCGTGAGGCCGCGATCCTGCGCGCGCAGGGTGAGGGCCAGGCCATCCAGACCGTCTTCCAGGCGATCCACGACGGCCGTCCCGACCAGTCGCTGCTGGCCTACCAGTACCTGCAGATGATGCCGAAGATCGCCGAGGGCGACGCCAACAAGGTCTGGATCGTCCCGAGCGAGATCGGCAAGGCCCTCGAGGGCCTCGGCTCGACGATGAACAGCCTCAAGGGCATCCCGGACGACGTCGAGGGCCCGCTCAAGCGCGTCGACATGGGCTCCTCCGAGCCGGCTCTGGACCTCGAGAAGTCGTCCTCCGCTGCTGCCGCCGTCGAGGAGGCGCTCGCCGAGGCCAAGGAGGCGGAGGCCCCCAACCGGCCGCAGGCGGCCCCGCCCGCACCGCCGACGCAGCCGGACCAGCCGGCCCAGCCTCCTGCAGACCCGACCGTCTAAGTGGATCCGCTCCAGTCCGCCCTCATCCTGATCGCCGGGGTGGGGGCGGGCACCATCAACGCCGCCGTCGGCTCCGGGACGCTGATCACGTTCCCGACCCTGCTCGCCTTCGGCGTACCCCCGGTCGTCGCCAACGTGTCCAACACCATCGGCCTGGTCCCGGGCTCCCTGGCCGGCGCCTGGGGCTACCGCCGCGAGCTCGCTGGTCAGCGCAGTCGGATCCTGAGGTTCGGCGTCGCCGCGCTCATCGGCGGCGCGGTCGGCGGGATCCTGCTGCTGGTGCTTCCGCCCGGAGCGTTCGAGGCGATCGTCCCGGTGCTGATCGGTCTCGGCGTGCTCCTGGTGATCACCGGGCCGCGCATCTCCCGTTGGGTCGCCGAGCGACACGGTGAGCTGCCCGACGACGGCAGCGAGCGCTGGTGGGTGTGGCCGGCGATCGCCGGGCTCGGTGTCTACGGCGGCTACTTCGGTGCCGCCCAGGGCGTGCTGATGATCGCGATCATCGGCATCGGGGTCGCCGAGTCGCTGCAACGCCTCAATGCGCTCAAGAACATCCTGGTCGCCATCACCAACGGCATCTCGGGGCTCATCTTCGCCCTCGTGGCCGACGTCGACTGGAAGATCGCCGCGCTGATCGCGGTCGGTGCGACGCTCGGCGGCCTGCTGGGCGCGAGGATCGGCCGCCGGCTGCCGCCCAACGTGCTCCGCGGCGTGATCGTCGTGGTCGGCATCACCGCCCTGGTGGCGTTTCTGATGGGCTGAGCCTGCTGGGCTGAGCCTGGGTCGGGTCTGGTGGGATGGGTCCCATGGAGCTCTACGAGGCGATGCGGACCACCCACGCCGTACGCGACTTCACCGACGACCCGCTGCCCGACGAGGTCCTCGCCCGGATCCTCGACAACGCCAGGTTCGCACCCTCCGGCGGCAACCGGCAGGGCGCCCACGTGGTGGTCGTACGCAGCCAGGAGACCCGAGAGCGCTTGGTCGAGCTGTCCGCGACGGGTGCCCGCAGATACATCGCGCAGCACCGTGCCGGCGAGATGCCGTGGAACACGGTGCACCCGACGACGGTCACCGACGAGCAGATCGCGGAGACCCGCGTGCCACGGGGGATGACCGAGCCGCTGCGTACGGCTGCGGTGGTGCTGGTCTTCCTCGTCGACCTCGGCGTGGTCGCCTCCATGGACTCCGAGCTCGACCGGGTCGGTGTCGTCTCCGGCGCCTCGGTCTACCCGCTGGTGTGGAACACGCTCCTGGCCGCGCGCAACGAGGGCTTCGGCGGGGTGCTCACCACCATGGCGGTCGCCGAGGAGCCGGCGCTGCTCGACCTGCTGGGTGCTCCCGAGGGCTACGCGGTCGCCGCGGTCGTGCCGCTGGGGAAGCCGGTCAAGCAGCTCACCAGGCTGCGGCGCCAGCCCGTCGAGGAGTTCGTGACGCTGGAGTCCTTCTCCGGGACGCCGTTGAGATGACCGATGGCGGGGCCCCGGAGGACCCCGCCATCGGTTTCGGACCCGAGGATCAGGTCTTGTCGGTGGTCACGGCCCCAGCGGCCGAACCGCCGCCGTTGCCGTTGCTGTGGTCGTCCTCGATGACCGCGATCGCGAAGTCGTCGCCGTGCTCGGTGACGCCGGTGATGACGGCCTGCTGCACCGCCTCCTCGGCGTACTGACTACGCACGATCAGCGGGTCGTGGGCCAGGTCGCGCTGCAGCGAGACCGCCAGCCCGACCATGATCACCGTGAACGGCAGCGCGGCCACGATGGTGATCGTCTGCAGACCGGACAGAGCGTCCTCGCCGCCGGCGATCAGACCGAGGCCGGCGACGACACCGGTCGCGACACCCCAGAAGATGACCGTCGGCCGGGTGGGCTGCTCGGTGCCGTGCTCGGAGAGCGTGCCCATCACGATGGACGCCGCGTCGGCGCCGGAGACGAAGAAGATCGCCACCAGGACCATGACGATGATGCTCGCCACCGTGGCCAGCGGGAACTGCTCCAGCGTGGTGAACAGCTGCGACTCCAGGCCCCCGGCCTCGGCGATGTTCGCAGTGCCGTCACGCTGCAGGTCGATGGCGGTGCCACCGAGGATGCAGAACCAGAGGACGCTGACGGCGCTGGGCACGAGGAGCACGCCGGCGACGAACTGCCGGATGGTGCGCCCACGCGAGATCCGCGCGATGAACATGCCGACGAACGGCGTCCAGGAGATCCACCAGGCCCAGTAGAAGACCGTCCAGGACGACAGCCACGTCGCGGTCTCGGAGCCTTCGGCGCCGGTGCGGGCCGACATCTGCGCGAGGTCACCGATATAGGTGCCCAGCGAGGTCGGGATCAGATCGAGGATGAAGACGGTCGGTCCGACCACGAAGAGGAACAACGCCAGGATCAGCGCCAGCACCATGTTGATGTTGGACAGCCACTGGATGCCCTTCGCGACGCCGGAGACAGCCGAGATCACGAAGCACGCAGTCAGCGCTGCGATGATGCCGACGATGACGGCGTTGCCGACCTCACCGACGTTGCCGACGATCTGCAGACCGCTGCGGATCTGCAGCGCACCCAGACCCAGCGAGGTGGCCGAGCCGAACAGGGTCGCGAAGATCGCGAACATGTCGATGACCTTGCCTGCCGGGCCGTCGGTGGCTCGCTTGCCGAGCAGCGGCGCGAAGGCCGAGGAGATCAGCGAGACACGCCCCTTGCGGTAGGCGCCGTAGCCGATCGCCAGGCCGACGACCGCATAGACGGCCCACGGGTGAAGGGTCCAGTGGAACATCGTGGTCGACATGGCGTGCTGGATCGCCTCGGGGTTGCCGGCCTCGCCGGTG
Source organism: Nocardioides turkmenicus (assembly GCF_011045035.1). Classification (GTDB taxonomy): domain Bacteria; phylum Actinomycetota; class Actinomycetes; order Propionibacteriales; family Nocardioidaceae; genus Nocardioides; species Nocardioides turkmenicus. The sequence continues at coordinate 69,316 of NZ_JAALAA010000008.1, read as the reverse complement.
CCCGGGGGCGGGGTGACGAAGTGCGTGATCGGTTCGCTCACGCCGTAGAACATCAGGCCGATGCCCATGCCGGCGCTGAACATCATCGCGATCCAGGAGACCGTCTTGAACTCGGGCTTCTCGTCGTCGCGCCCGAGGGGAATCGCGCCGTACTTGCTGACCGCCAGCCAGATGACATAGACGACGAACGCACTTGCGGTGAGGACGAAGAACCATCCGGTCTTGTCCATCACCCAGGCCAGAGCGGCGCCGGAGGCCTTGCTGAGGCTTTCCGTGGCGAGAATGCCCCACGCCATGAAAGCGATCGCGAGGACGGCGGCGACGCCGAAGACAACCCAGTCGATTCCCTTGCGTTGGTCCTGTTCGCTCGAGATCGGCAGGTCCAGCGCTGGGTGGGGAACGACTTCGCCCGTGGGGGATCTGATGAGACCAGTGGGGTCGTGATGATCGGAATGTTTCGGACTGTCTGTCTTCTTCTCAGAAGTCACACTGTTGTCCTTCCGGTTGGGTTCGGGACCACAGCACCCTAACGCCCACGGACTTTGCTTTCCGTTCACCGGGGGTCGGCGACCGCGTGATTGACAACGAGAACTGGCCCGACTGTGTCGGGCCAGTTCATGTGTCGTTCCGGGTCTGAGTGGACCCGCGATACCCGCCGGGGTCTATACCCCGTACGCCGCCAGCCAGCGCTCGATCTCGGCGTAGGCCTGCTTGCGGACGTCGGGGCGCGAGAGGATCACGTCGTGCTTCGCGCCGGGGATGGCGATGTAGGTGACGTGGCTGCCGATCGCGGTCGCCCAGCGGCGGATCTGGCGCACGTCGAGCACGATGTCGGTCGAGTGGACGAGCTCGCCCATCGCCTTGGGCTTGCTGGAGCGGTCGGAGGAGAGCACCAGCACCGGCGCCTTCACGTCGAGCCCGCGGTGGAGCTTCGCGTGGCCGTCGCGGATCGCCTTGAGCCAGCCGAGCCGGATCGGGTAGGAGCCGACCGGCTTCAGGCCGAGGTCGAACTCCCACTCGCCGTCGTGGTCGACGTGCAGCGACATGGTGTAGAAGCCGTTCACGTCACGGCCCAGCTCCCGCATCGGGACGCGATGGCCGATCCGGCGCACCACCGGCGTGGCGATCTCGCGCAGCAGGAACGAGCCCTGCAGGTCGAGCCAGGGGGAGTTGAGCACCATCCCGGCCAGCTCGTCGGGCTGGCGGTCGTCGGCCCACAGCGAGGTGGTCAGACCACCGGTGGAGTGGGCGCTGAGCATGATGTGGGAGTGGCCGTCGCGCTCGGTGATCAGCGACCAGGCGGCGTCGATCTCGTCGAAGTACTCGGCGAGATCACCGACGTACGTCCCCGACTGGTGCTCACGCAGCGAGCGACCGTACTTGCGCAGGTCGAGGCCGTAGAAGTCGTAGCCCCGCGCCGTCCACCACTCGGCGTACTCCTTCTGGAAGAAGTAGTCGGAGAAGCCGTGGACGTAGAGGGCGGCGGCCTTCGCGTCGCCGTCGGCCGGACGCTTGACCAGGGTGGCCACGACGGTGCCCTCGAAGTCGTCCGCGAGCTCGATGGTCTCGACGGTGTAGGGCTCACCGAGTACGTCGATCGTCATGAATGCATCTTCTCACCAGAACGTGGGAACCAGGCCCCAACGTTCGTAGACGTCGGTCACGATCTCCTTCAGTCGCCCGGAGTCGGGGACCGCGTCGGGGTCGAGCGCTCGGATGCCGAGGTTGCAGGTCTCGCCGACCTCGCACCACCACGACGTCACCCCGCCGCGCATCCGGCGCAGCTCGCCGCGGGTCGCCCCGAGCGCGAGGCCGCGGAAGACGATCGAGTCGGCGGGCACGCCGAAGGGCGCCACGAAGTCGGGATCGGGCCGGCCCAGGTTGGAGGCCAGCCCGAGGGGAGTGACGACGTTCTTGAGCAGCGGCTTGGCGAGGCGGTCCGGGATCATCTGCGCCAACGGTGCGATGTGGGCGATCGGGTCGGGGCGGGTGCCCTTGAAGAGGGCCGAGAACTCCTTCTTCGCACGCTCCCGGATGTGGGCGAGGTCGGTGACCCGGCCGACGCCGTCACGCAGCTCCGTCTCGACCGCGATCGAGACGCCGGAGGTGGCGTTCGAGCGCAGGTCGCCCTTACCGCGCATCGAGACGGGCAGCGACATCTTGACCGGCTCGCCGGGACGTACGATCCCGGCCTCGAGGAGCACCTCGACCGAGATCGCGATCTGGAGCGTGTTGGAGGTGCCGCCGGCCCGCTCGACCGCGGCGTTCCACTCAGAGACCGGGCAGTCGGCGCCGGCGAAGGCGACGTCGTGGACCACGTGGTCGTCGGGCTGTGGGGCCGGGACCGGCCGCTTCTCGGACGACTGCGCCTCCAGGACCGGGGGCTTCCCTGCCTGACGGGCCGTCCGGAGGCCGCGGACCGCGGCGCGCGCCATCATCCGGGCGTCGCGCCGGTCGTCCTTCCGGGTGACCTCGGCCGCCGCCGGGTCGTCGAAGGGGAGCCGGGGCAGGGGCTGGCGGCGTACGGCCGCGATCAGGGCGCCGAGCTTCATCCCGCCGTCGCAGACGATGTGGGAGGCGTTGTAGGTCACGACCGTGCCGCCGTCGGTGGTGTAGGCCATGAAGAACGCCCACAGCGGACCCTTGACCGGGTCGAAGGGCACCTCGTCGGTGGTGGTGTCGAGCCAGGCCATCACCTGGTCCGGCTTGATCCGGTCGGGGTGCAGACGGACCGGCTCGGCCGTCGTCGCCGGCACCCAGCGGGAGCGCGCGCCGAGCGCCTTCGGGCGGACGACGAGGCGGTTGAGCGGTCCCTTGGCCAGCTCGTCGACGACCTCCTGGACCGCCTCGACCGGGATCTCCGCCGGAAAGCGCCAGGCGGTCTGGCCGACGACCGGGACCCCGATCACGGTCGCGGAGCGGAGGAAGACCTCGTCGTCGTACGTCAGCCGGTTGGTGCGCTCGGGAGCGAACGGCGCCGGGCGGGCGCCGAGGCTCGCCGGCGGAAGTGAGGGCAGCATCACAGGCTCGGGCATGTGGTCTGGGTCCTGTCGTTGGGGGATTCTGGGACGCGATGCGGTTCGTCTTCGGGTTGATGGGCAGCCGCGGCGATGTGCAGCCGGCGCTCGCCGTGGCCCTCGAGCTGCGCCGTCGCGGCCACGAGGTCACCGTCGGGGTCGCGCCCAACCTGGTGCCGCTGGCGGCGCGGCTCGGGCTCGACCCGCACGCTGTCGGCCCTGACAGCGGTGCGCTGCTCGCCTCGCCACTGGTCCGCGAGGAGATGCGCTCGGTCAATCCTCGCACCCGGATCCGGGCGGTGCGCGCCGTCTCCGCGCATGGCTGGGACGACTTCCGCGCCGACCTGGTCGCGCTGGCCGGCGAGCGTGGCAGCGCCGACGTGGTCGTCGCCGGCCTGCTCGGGCAGGAGGTCGGCTCGGCGCTCGCGGAGCGGATCGGCGCCGGCTTCGCGGCGCTCCACTACTTCCCGGTCCGCGCCAACCGCTCGGTGAAGGTCGTGCCCGGGCCCGAGGCGGTCCAGCAGAGGGCCTGGGACGTCGGCATGCGGATGCGCTGGGAGCTGACCCGCGAGGCCGAGAACGCCCAGCGGGCTGCGCTCGGTCTTGCCCCGGCACGCACCCGGCTGCAGACCAGGCTCCGCGAGCGGGGTGCGGTCGAGGTGCAGGCCTACGACCCGCTGCTGGTCCCCGGGCTGCCGCAGGAGTGGGGCATCCAGAGCCCGTTCGCGGGCTTCCTGGCGCTGGCCGAGGCCGACCGGCTCCGGCTGGGGGAGACGGGGGTGAGCGACGACCTGGGTGACTGGCTCGCGGCAGGCTATCCGCCGGTCTACGTCGGCTTCGGGTCGATGCCCGTGGCAGATCCGGCCCGGCTGGTCGCCGACGTCGCGGCCGCGACCGCCGACCTCGGTCTCCGCGCGCTCGTCAGCAGCGGCTGGAACTCCTTCGAGGTCGCCGTCCCCGACCACGTACGCCTGGTGGGTGCCGTCGACCACGCCGCGGTCCTGCCGCGGTGCGTCGCCGCCGTCCACCACGGCGGCGCGGGCACGACCGCGGCGGTGCTGCGGGCGGGGGTCCCGAGCGTGGTGGGGTGGTACTCCGCCGACCAGCCCGTCTGGGGTCGTCTGCTCGGCGACCTCGGCGTCGGCACCTCGGTCAGGGCGAGCCGGCTGGACCGCGACCGGCTCCGCGAGGCGCTCCGCGCGGTGCTGATGCCGGATGTGCGTGAGCGGGCCGCCGAGGTCGCGCCGCTGCTGGTCACGCCCGAGGTGGCCGTGGCTCGTGCTGCCGACGCGCTCGAGCGCGCCTGCTGAAGCGAAGCCCGAAGCAATGTGCACCGCTGAGCGTCGCCGGATCACCACACCTCGACGATCAGACCCCACGAGCCGAGCTCCTCGACGACCAGCCGCTTGAGGAAGTCCAGGTCGGGCACGCGGTCGGGCTCCGCGGCGACCATGCTCAGCGTCGTACGCGGCCCCGACTGGATCAGCCAGGCGATGATCCCGCCGCCGACGTCGTAGGCGTCCTGGGCGGTCGCGTTCTGGTAGCCGGCGAGCCCGGCCACGAGACGTACGTCCTCGCCCATCGCGTAGCGGTAGTCGTCGGGGAGCTGCGGCAGGTTGGAGGCCATGCAGGCCGCGGCCGGCGGCTGGGGGAGCTTGTCGAGCACCGCGTCGGGCAGCATCTGCATCATCGCCAGCGGCACCGGGACCAGCCCCGGGCCGGCCTGACCGAGGCGGATGTAGGCGGCCTTGGAGAGCTTCTTGATCTCGGCGAGGTCGCGCCGCTCGAGCACGTCGCGCGGCACCTCGACCATGGCCACGCGCGTCGAGTTGGAGCGTACGTCCCCGGGCTGGAAGTCGCTCATCGGCAGCGAGACCGGGACGGCGCCGCGGTCGACCGGGACGTGGTCGATGCGGACGAGCAGGTCGGCGACCACGTTGATGAACCAGGCGTTGGTCGAGCCGCCGTGCTCGGCGGCGATCTTGGTCATCGTCTCGGTGTCGAACTCGGTGATCAGCCGCGGCATCCGCCAGGTCTCCGGCGCCGGGTTGGGAGTGGTCTCCGGGTAGACACGGGGTGCCTTGGTGGCCAGTGCGGCGGTGCCGTCCTTCTTCGCCCGGCGGCGCGCCTTGGCCCACTCGCGGACGGCCCGCCACTGGTCTCGGGAGTCGGCGGCCTCGGCCCGGAGTCGGTGCCAGCCGCTGGCGGGCGCCGGCGGCAGCCGCAGCGGTTCACCGCGGGAGGCCCGGCACACGGCGTCGAGCACGGAGCCGCCGTCGCCGACGGCGTGGGCCAGCAGCATCGAGACGACCGAGGTGCCGTCGTCGAGGTTGATCGCGGTCAGCCGGTAGGTCAGGCCCTCGTGCGGGTCGAGGTGGTCGCTGTGACGCTCCTGGAGCCAGTCGGTGATCTCGGCGGCCGGGAGGATCTCCTCGTGGAGCTCGATCGAGGGGTCGCGGTCGGCGTTGGTCCACAGGTCGCGGGCGCCGGGGAACTTCGCCCGGTGCAGCCTGCGCGACAGGCCGCCCTCTGCCAGACCGGCCGCGATGTAGCGCAGCCGGTCGGCGTCGTACGGACTGTTGAGCCGCCAGATCCACTGGTTGGCGATCGGGCTCCCGAGACCGCGGTGGCGCCGGGCGAAGAGGTCGTCGGCGAACTGCAGGCGGCCGGAGTTGTCGATCGGTGCACGGGTGCCAGCGGGCATGGGGGAGTCCTCCGAGATAGGGCAGAAAAGCGTGTTGAAGAGCGCGCGCAGGGGGAGGAGTCAATCGGAGTCGATACCGCATGTAAACCCCCGGGGGCAATGAAAAAGTGTGGGAATCCCCACGTCCGGGGGTGCTCGAATTCGGGTCCGCGGCTGTGTGCACAATAGGCCGCGACATGGGCGACATCGCAGTCGTCCCAGGCGGGTCGCCTTCTCGGGCTACGGCGTTCTTGAGGTTCGTTCGGGTCCCCGGGTGGCGTTTTGCCGCACCGAGCCCCCACCTCAGAGAGGAACTCCACCTCCGATGGAGTACACCGAGCTGTCCGCGTACGACGTACCCCCGGGCGAGGTGACCGCGTGGATCCCCACCGCGGCGCCGGCCTCCTGGGTCGACGACGACCGCCGACTGTCCCACAACCACGAACTGCACCTGGACACCGCCGAGGCGGGCTCGTGGATCGGCTCGATCATGCGGCTGTCCGGTCCGCTCGACCACGACGCGCTCGGCCTCGCGCTCCGCGCCTGGATCGGACGTCACGAAGCGCTGCGCGGGACCGTCGAGGAGACCGCGGCCGGACGGCGGCGGCGCGTCGTCGCTCCCGCGGACGTGTCCGTGACGACCACCGTCCTCGGCCGGTTCGACGCCGAGGACGCTCGTGGCTGCGTCTCCGACTTCCTCGCCGACCACATCGACCCGTCGGCCTGGCCCTACGTCGTCTTCGCGACGGTGGCCGACGCCGACGGCTTCACCCTCGTCTTCGGTGCCGACCACGGGGTCATGGACGCCTACTCCCAGCTCCTCTGGTTCGAGGAGATCGCCTCCCTCTACGAGCGGGCGCTGGCCGGCGAGCCGTTCTCCGACCTGGCCGCGGCCACCACCGGCAGCCACCTCGACCACTCCGCCGCCGAGCGGGTCACCGGCGACGAGATGTCGCTCGACAGCGAGTCGGTGCGGGTCTGGCGCGACTGGCTGACCGGTCCTGACGGCCGGCTCCGCTTCGCCGACTTCCCGGTCACGGGCATCACCGACGTACCCGCCTCGGCGTCGCCGCTGCCGCAGGCGAGCCTGTCGCAGTGGCTCGGCGACCCCCACCAGGCCCGGGTCCTGGGTGAGCTGTGCAAGAGCGCCGGGGTCTCGTTCCAGGCCGGGATGATGGGCGCGATGGCGTACGTCCTGCGTGCCCAGCACGGCGTCGAGCGGATGCGCTTCGTGGCGCCGATGCACACCCGCTACACCGCCGAGCACGCTGCCGCCGTCGGGTGGTACGTCGGGCTCGTCCCGGTCACCCTCGACATCAGCGGGGCTTCGACGCTGCCCGAGGTCGCCGTCCGCGTCCAGGCGGCGCTCGCCGAGACGAAGCCGCTGGTGCCGCAGCCGTTCGCGCGGGTCGCGGACCTGCTCGGTGTCACCGACGCCCCTCATTTCGTGGTCACCTTCGTCGACACCCGCTTCATCGCCGGCGCCGAGCGCTGGAACTCCTGGGACGCCCGTACGCTGCGGGCCCCCGTCCGCGCCGACGACGAGGTCTACCTGTGGCTGGTGCGCGACCGGGACGGTCTCAACGTCTCCACGCGCTACCCGGAGACGGTGGCCGCGGAGCGGGTCGTGCGCGACCTGATCGGCGGGATGACCGACCTCTTCGACGAGATCGCCCGGCCCGAGACCGCCTCGCTCGAGGGGACGGCATGAGGATCGGGGCGCTCGCCGAATTGGCGCCGGCGCCCGGCCGGGTGGTCGTGCTGCGCCCGACGGCCGCGTGCCAGGCGGCGGCCGATGCGGCGCCGGTCTCGCCGGGAGCGCCGTCTTTCCTGCAGGCCGACCACCTCGACGCCTACCGCGCCAAGGTCGCCGCCGGTGGCGTGCACCGGGCCTGGACCGGCACGGCAGGTGAGTTCGCCGGCACCTTCTCGGCATCGGCCTACGCCGAGGCGCTGACGTCGTTCGTGCGACGCCACGAGGGGTTGCGGACCTGGTTCGATCTCTCGGGCTCGGCTCCGGTGCGGCACCTCGTGCCCTCGGAGGCGATCGCCTTCGAGGCCGTCGAGGTCGAGGCGCCGGCCGACTGGACCGATGGCTGGGAGGACCTCCTCGTCAGTCTCTGGGACGAGCAGTGCCGCCCCGACTCGTGGGCTCCGTTCCTCCTCGGCGCGATCGTGCGCGAGGACGGCTTCACCTACTTCTGGGGCTGCGACCACGCCTTCACCGACGGCGCCTCGCAGCTGATGGTCCCGGCCGAGCTCGGGACGGCCTATTCCGCCGCGCTCGGGACCGAGATCGAGCCGCTGCCCGAGGCCGGCAGCTTCGTGACGTACGCCGCCGCCGAGCGACAGCTCGCCGCTGGCACTGACCCAGAGGCGCCCGCGGTGCGCGAGTGGGTCGACATCGTCTCGCGCCACGGCGGACGGCTCCCGCGGTTCCCGGTCTCCCTGGGCTTGGCACCCGGGGAGACGGCCCCGGTCCGGATCCGGCGATGGACCGCCCTCGAGGACGAGGCCGTGTCAGCGCTCGAGTCGTTGTGCCGCGAGGCCGGAGGACGGTTCACCAGCGGCGTCTTCGCCCTCCTGGCCCACGCCGAGCAGCGGCTGACCGGCAGCTCCGACTACCTGGGCATCACCGTCCTCGGGACCCGGTCGAGCGAGACCGCGATGTCTCACGGCTGGTTCTGCAACTTCGCCCCGGTCTCCATGCCCCTTCGACAAGCTCAGGACACCGCGCTGGGGGAGAGCTTCGCCGAGACCGTGCTCGCGGCGGAGAAGGCGTTCGGGACCGCCCGCGAGCTGGCCCGCACCCCGGTCCATGTGCCGCTGGGCGTCATGGTCGCCGGCGGCGTGCTCCCGCCGACCGAGCTGGCCAGCCCGCAGATGGTCTCCTACCTGGACGTACGCAAGTTCCCCGGCGCCGGCACGGTGCCGTTCGACACCGGGCTGCACTTCACCGGCGAGGGGCGTACTGCCAACGCCAGCCTGTGGGTCAACCGTTTCGCCGACCGGTTCGAGCTGGCGACGCAGAGTCCCGACACCGAGGAGGGTGGCCGGGCAGTGGCGACCTTCTTCGAGGCGGTCCACGACGTGCTCGCCGAGCTCGGCCTTCCCGTGCGTCCGGTGGACGCTGATCGGATCATCGGGACCGGACATGCTGGTCACGACCGCTGACCTGTGGGAGCCGCGGCCGGGCACGCTGCTGCGCTGGGACGTCTCCGCCCCTGCCCACGGTGCGCCCGCCGAGCTCTCGCTCAACCAGCGCAACCACCTGGCTGGTGCGATGGCCGGCGCGCCGACCGTGTGGCTGGCCGCGGCCTTCGACGTCGACGGCCCGGTCGAGCCGGTCGCGCTCTCGCGCACCTGGCGTGCCTTCCTCGCCCGCCACGGCAGCCTCCAGTTCGAGGTCGCCGTCGGTGCGGACGGTCCGCAAGCGCGCCGACACCACCCCGGCACCCTGACCTGGTCGGTCACCACCGTCTGCCACACCAGCACCGTCGAGGAGACGCGCGCTGTGCTGCACGCCGCCCTCGACGAGCGGTGCGTGCCGTTCGGCTACCCCGCGTTCCTGCCCGCAGCCGTCTCCCGGCCTGACCGCTCCACGATCGTGCTCGGCATGGACCACCTGCACTGCGACGCCCACTCGGTGGCGGTCGCGGTCGAGGAGCTCGCGGAGCTCTACGCCGCCTTCGCCGACCGCGGCGAGGAGTCCGCGCTCCCCGCGGTGGTCTCGTTCCTCGACGCAGTCTCGCAGGGCACCGACGGCCCCGCCCGGGTAGCAGCCGACGACCCGCTGCTCCGCGGCTGGGGCGAGTTCCTCGCCGGCCGCGGCCACCGGCTGCCGACCTTCCCGCTGCCGCTCGGCCTCGAGCCGGGGGAGCGGGCCGACCAGGCGACCGCGGTGGCGTCCCTCGCCGACGCCGACCTGATGGACCGCGTCAGCGCCCGCGCCCGCAACAGCGGCGCCTCGACGTACGCCGCGGTGCTGGCCGCCCTCGCCACCGCGATCTCCGACCTCGGTGGCGGCGAGCGCCTGGACACGATGGCCCCGGTCTCCACCCGCTCCGCGGAGCAGCTGACCCGCTCGATCGGCTGGTACACCACCACCGTCCCCCTCACCGTCCCCGCCTCGCTCACCGACCTGGGTCTGGCCGAGGCGGGCGACGCGGTCCGTCATGGCGTACGCCTGGGGTCGGTGCCGCTCGACCAGGTCCTCGGCTCGCTCACCGAGCCCCTGGTGCAGACCCGCAGCGACGTCTTCGTCGTCTCCTGGGTCGACTACCGCCACCTCCCCGGCGGCTCCTCCCACCTGGACCGCGACGCCCACCACATCTCCGCCTCCACCGAGGCCGACGACGTCCAGATCTGGTTCTCCCGCACCCACACCGGTCTCGCTGTCCGCGTCCGCTACCCCGACACAGAGATCGCGTCGAAGTCGGTCAGCCAGCTCTTGGACCGGCTCGAACACGCTCTCGCCGACCTCGCAACATCCGCCGAGTCGGCGCGAACTGACGAGATGCATCGCCGAGTCGGCTCGTCATGACGGGCCGACTCGGCGGGGACCTCGGTCTGGACGAGCCGACTCAGTGCGAGTAGAGCTGCCGGATGACGTCCTCGATGGCGGGCTCGTGGATGGACAGGTCGGCGACGTCGTACGCAGCCGCGACCTGTGCCACCAGCGGAGCCGCGGAGGCGTCGGCCGGGAAGGAGAGCCACTGGCGCGGGCCCTCGACCTTGACGACCTGAGCGCCCTCGATGGCGATCGCGGGCGCCTCGTCGACGAGGTCGACGACGAGGGTGCGGGAGGCGCCGCCGTTGATGCGCAGCGACGACAGCGGGCCGTCGAAGACGGCGGTGCCGCGGTCGATCACGATGACCCGGTCGCACAGCGCCTCGATGTCCTGCAGGTCGTGGGTGGTGAGCATCAGGGTGGTCCGGCGCTCGTGGTTGAGGGCTCGCAGGAACTCGCGCAGCCGCCCCTTGGAGACGACGTCGAGACCGATCGTCGGCTCGTCCAGATAGAGGATCTCGGGGTCGTGGAGAAGGGCGGCGGCGATGTCGCCGCGCATCCGCTGGCCGAGGCTCAGCTGCCGGACCGGGGTGTCCATCAGGTCGCCGAGGTCGAGCAGCGCGACGTGGTCCTCCAGGTTGCGGCGGAAGGTCCGGTCGGGGATCCGGTAGATCCGGCGCAGCAGCTCGAAGGAGTCGCGCAGCGGCAGGTCCCACCACAGCGACGTACGCTGCCCGAAGACCACCCCGATCCGCCGGGCCAGCTCCCGGCGCTGGCGGGCGGGCTCGAGGCCGGCGACGAGCGCTGAGCCGCCGGACGGCACCAGGATGCCGGTGAGCATCTTGATCGTGGTCGACTTTCCCGCGCCGTTGGGGCCGATGTAGCCGACCATCTCGCCGGCGTCGATCTCGAAGGAGAGGTCGTGGACGGCGTGCTTCACCACCGACTCCCGTCTGAGGACGCCGGCACGCCTGCGGATGGTGAACTCGCGGGACAGGTCCCGCACCTCGATCAGCGGCAACGAGATCAGCTCCCTGTGGATCGGTAGCGGCGGAGCCCCTGGCGCCAGACCAGTGCGGTGACGCCGACCAGCGCGAGCGCGGCCAGGGGCGAGGCGAAACGGAACCAGTCCGGTGCGCCGTACGGGTCGGTGCGGCCGAGCAGGAACAGGCACGGGTACCAGTTCACGAACGCCAGCGGCAGCAGGTAGGTGAGCGACCGGACGACCTCGCGCGGGAAGATCGTCATCGGGTACTGCATGATCGTGTTGCCGCCGTAGGTGAAGGCGTTGGCGAACTCCGAGGCGTCGGTCGTCCAGAACTGCACCGTCGAGAAGGTCACGAACACGCAGAAGTAGATGACCACGCCCGAGACGAGCGCCACCACGAGCACCAGCAGCCGTTGCGGGGTCCACTCCACGATCGGCGCCGCCCATGCGAACACGGCGACACCCTGGGCGATCTGGCCGAGGCGGCGCAGCTCGAACCGGTCGGCGCACAGCTGCACCAGCACCGGGACGGGCTTGGTCATCATCGCGTCCAGGTCGCCGCTGCGTACCTTCTGGCCGATCTTCTCCACGCTCCCGACCAGCATGTCGGCGACGCGGAACGCGATCGAGGTGACGCCGTAGAGCAGGGCGATCTCGCGCAGGCTGAAGCCGCCATAGCTGTCGAGGTGGCTGAACATCAGCCAGATCGACACGAAGTCGAGGAAGGTGATCAGCACCCCGCCGACCGTCATCGTCCAGAACGAGACCGGGTAGGCCATCGAGGCCCGGATCCAGAGCGCCGCGATGAGCCAGTAGGCGCGCACCGCATCAACCACCCTGCACCACCACCTTGCGGGTCGCGGCGCGCAGCACGAGCGCGCACATCCCCAGCAGCACGACCGCCCACAGCACCTGCAGGCCGATCGCGGCGAGCAGGTCTGGCCCGGCGTGGCGGCCGAGCCAGATGTCGGCCGGGGTCTGGATGTAGGACGCGAACGGCAGCGCGAGCGCGACCTGGCGCAGCCCGTCGGGGAAGAGGGTGAGCGGCAGCGTCAGCCCGCTGAAGAACGTGGCCAGCACGCTCAGCAGCACCCGCGGCCCGGTTGCGTCCAGGAGCCAGAACGCGCTGGCTGCGAAGAGGAACCGGACGGCGAAGCTCACCACGACCGCGAGGACGACGCTGACCAGGAATCCCACGGCACCGGCAGCGGAGGGCAGGACCAGCCCGAAGAGCAGGGCGCCGACAATCGTCGGCGCGACGCCCCGGGTGGCGAAGTGGTAGAGCCCGCGGCCGAGGTCGGCGGCGAGGTACCAGCCGAGGACGCTGACGGGACGGTAGAGGTCGACGGCGATGTCGCCGTTGCGGATCCGCTCGGCGAGGTCGTCGGTGGCGCCGCCGCTCCACAGCGCGATGGTCATCAGCAGCGCCTGCCCGATCCAGACGAACGTGATCGCCTGGTCGGCCTGGTAGCCGCCGGCCGACGGGTTCTGCTCCCACAGCGCCAGGTAGGCGAAGCTGAGGATGATCCCGAAGACCGAGTTGGTGAAGATCCCGGCGAGCGTCGCGGCGGTGTAGGTGGAGTAGCGACGGAAGGATCTGGTCGCGATCGCGGCGTACAGACTGAACTGATGCAACGCCCCGGACACCTGACGTACGTTGGCACAACAAGGGCTGCGTACGCCAAGGGGTTTCCTGGAATAACGTTGATGCAGCAACTGTTTGCCGAGTAGTTCGGATTTCAACTACCGTGGCCGACAACCAGATCGGGCCACGAAAGGGGCAGGGAACCATGGGTATGCAGTTCGGCATCTTCACGGTCGGCGACGTGACGACGGACCCGACGACCGGAAAGACCCCGACGGAGCACGAGCGGATCAAGGCGACCGTCGAGATCGCCAAGCACGCCGAGGAGGTGGGCCTGGACGTCTTCGCGACCGGTGAGCACCACAACCCGCCGTTCATCGCCTCCAACCCCACCGCCACGCTGGCCTACATCGGCGCCCAGACCGAGAACATCATCCTGAGCACCGCGACCACCCTGATCACCACCACCGACCCGGTGCTGATCGCGGAGGACTACGCGAAGATCCAGCACCTCACCGACGGCCGCGTCGACCTGATGATGGGCCGCGGCAACACCGGCCCGGTCTACCCCTGGTTCGGCAAGGACATCCGCCAGGGCATCAACCTGGCGATCGAGAACTACGCCCTGCTGCGCCGGCTGTGGAGCGAGGACGTGGTCGACTGGTCCGGCCGGTTCCGTACGCCGCTGCAGGGCTACACCTCGACGCCGCGGCCGCTCGACGGCGTCGCGCCGTTCGTCTGGCACGGCTCGATCCGCTCGCCGGAGATCGCCGAACAGGCTGCGTACTATGGCGACGGCTTCTTCCACAACCACATCTTCTGGCCGGCTTCTCACACCAAGCAGATGGTGCAGCTCTACCGGCAGCGCTTCGAGCACTATGGTCACGGCACCGCCGACCAGGCGATCGTCGGGCTGGGTGGGCAGTTCTTCATGCGGCCCAACTCCCAGGATGCGATCAACGAGTTCCGGCCCTACTTCGACAACGCCCCGGTCTACGGCCACGGCCCCTCGCTCGAGGACTTCAGCGAGGCCACGCCGCTGACCGTCGGCTCGCCGCAGCAGGTCATCGAGCGGACCCTCTCGTTCCGTGAGTACGTCGGCGACTACCAGCGCCAGCTCTTCCTGCTCGACCACGCCGGGCTGCCGCTGAAGACGGTGCTGGAGCAGCTCGACCTCTACGGCGAGATCCTGCCGACCCTGCGCGCGGAGTTCGAGAAGCTGCGCAAGCCGGGTGTCCCGGACGCCCCGACCCACGCCTCCCTGGTGGAGAAGGCCGGCGGCGCCAAGGACTCGACCGTCTACGCCGAGGGAGACTCCGCCACCGGCTCGTCCGACCGCGACCTGAACGACCCGGAGGTCGCCAAGGTCCTCGAGGGGGAGCTGTGACCCGGATCGTCGTCGTCTCGGCCGGACTCTCCAACCCGTCCTCGACCAAGCTCCTCGCCGACATGCTCGGCGACGCGACGGCCCGGGCCGTGCAGGCCCGGGGCGCCGAGGTCGAGATCGGGCACGTCGAGCTGCGCGAGCTGGCCCACGAGCTGACCGACAACCTGCTCACCGGCTTCGCCAAGCCCGCGCTGCAGGCGGCCATCGACCAGGTACGCCGCGCCGACGGCGTCATCGCGGTCACGCCGGTCTTCTCGGCGTCCTACTCGGGCCTGTTCAAGACGTTCTTCGACGTGCTCGAGCAGGGAGTGCTCGACGCGAAGCCGGTGCTGATCGCCGCGACCGCCGGCACCGCCCGGCACTCGCTGGTGCTCGAGCACGCGCTGCGTCCGCTCTTCGCCTACCTGCACGCGGTCGTCGTCCCGACCGGGGTCTTCGCCGCCACCGACGACTTCGCCGGCGGCCCGGAGCTCCCCAAGCGGGTCGACCGTGCCGCCACGGAGCTCGCCGCGCTGCTGGCCGTGGGCGGCGGAGCGCCCTCGGCTCCGGTGCCGCACCGCACGCTGGTGGAGGACGAGTTCGCCAACCCGACCTCGTTCGAGACGCTGCTCAAGCGGGCCTCCGAGGGGCCGCCGGAGTTCTGATCCCGGGCCCGTTCCTTCGGCAGCCGATGCGAACACGGGCCAGGAATCCCGGGGGTTTGCGGTGGAGTGCGACAGAATGCGTGTCGACCGCTACCCCCAACACCGAGCGGAGCAGTTGTGCCCAGCTATGAGCCGAGCGTCGTCGTTGCCGACGCGTCGCCTCTACTTCGTGCTGGACTCACGGCGCTGCTCGCGCGCGGCGGCTACCAGGTGGTCGCCGACGCGGGCGACGGCGAGACGCTCATCCAGGCGGCGACCGACACGCTGCCGACGCTGGTCGTCACCGACGCCCGGCTGAGCACCGGACACGCCGACGACGGCATCTCTGCCGCCCGGCGGCTGCACGAGAAGGTGCCGGAGATGGGCATCGTCGTCCTGTCGGACTCGGTCGACACGGCGTACGCCGCCTCGGTCTTCGCCAGCACCGGCACCGGCGGCCTCGGCTTCCTGCGCAAGGCGCGCGTACGCACCGTCCCGCACTTCCTCGACGTCGTCGGCCGGGTCGCGTCGGGCGAGGTCGTGGTCGACCCCGAGGTCATCTTCCGGATGGTCGCGGCGTCGCCCGACGCCGACGCGGATGCGATGGCCCGGCTGACGATGCGCCAGAGCGAGGTGCTCGGGCTGATCCAGGCCGGGTTCCCCGACCGCGCGATCATCAGCCGCCTGTTCAGCGGCCGGCGGCAGTTCGAGCGATGCCTGAGCGAGATGTTCCTCGCGTTCGGCCTGTCCGGCGACGTCGAGCACCGGCGTACGCCGACGATGCTCACCCACCTCGCCTCCAGCTGAGGACGGGTCCCGGGATGATCCCGGGACCCCATCGTCTCAGTGCTGGTAGGTGCCGACGAGGACGGCGCGGGCCAGCGCCTTGAAGGCGAGGTTGAACGAGACCACGGCCGGGGTGACCTCGTCGTTGACTCCCAGGGTCTCCTCGCCGACGGCGTGGACCACGAAGTAGTAGCGGTGGACCTGGTCACCGGCCGGGGGAGCGGCGCCGCCGAACTCCTTGGTGCCGTAGTCGGTCGCGACGTGGAACGCCTTGCCGGGCAGCTCGGCGTCGCCGGCCCCGGCGCCGGCCGGGAGCTCGGTGACGTCGGCCGGGACGTCGACCAGGGCCCAGTGCCAGAAGCCGCTGGGGGTGGGTGCGTCGGGGTCGAAGCAGGTGATGACGTACGACTTGGTGCCCTCCGGCGCGCCGCTCCAGCTGAGCTGCGGGGAGGTGTTGCCGCCGTCGTAGACCTGGTCCTGCTTCAGCGGCTGGCCGTCGGTCACGTCCTGGCTGGTCAGCGTGAAGGAGGGCAGGGCGGGCATGAGCGAGTAGGGGTCCGGCTTCACCGGGCGATCGAGAGACATGACCCCCAACGTAGTCCGCGAATCGACCCGTTGTCAGGGGGCGACGCGGTGTTGGGCGAGGATGTACCCATGAGTTCTGAGCATGCCGTTCCCTATCCCGCTGGCCTCATCCTGGAGGGGCGGAGGGTGGTCGTCGTGGGTGGTGGCCGAGTGGCGCAGCGGCGAGTGCCCGCGCTGATCGCCGCGGGTGCGCTGGTCGAGGTCGTCTCGCCGTCGTTGACCCCCGCTCTGGAGGGTCTGCTCGGCTCCGGCGAGATCACCTGGCGCTCGGAGCGTTTCACCGCGGAGGTGCTCGACGGAGCCTGGTACGTCATCGCCGCGACCCAGAACGTGGACGTCAACGAGGAGGTCTCGGCCGCCGCCGAGGAACGACGGATCTTCTGCGTACGCTCCGACGACGGCACGCAGGCCACCGCGTGGACCCCGGCGACCGGCCACGACGGCGACCTGACCGTCGCGGTGCTCGCCAACCGTGACCCGCGGCGCTCCGCGGGCGTACGCGACCGGATCCTCGACGGCCTGCGCTCCGGTGACCTGATCGCGCCGCACGAGCGGCAGCGGGTGCCCGGAGTGACCCTGGTCGGTGGCGGTCCGGGCGACCCAGGGCTGATCTCCGTGGCCGGCCGCAAAGCGCTGATGGAGGCCGACATCGTCGTCGCCGACCGCCTGGCCCCGCGCGAGCTGCTCTCCGAGCTCCCCGCCGACGTCGAGCTCGTCGACGTCGCCAAGCTTCCCCGCGGCCGCTCGGCCCAGCAGGAGGAGATCAACCGGATCATCGTCGAGGCGGCGAAGGAGGGGAAGGCCGTCGCCCGCTTCAAGGGCGGTGACAACTTCATCTTCGGCCGTGGTTTCGAGGAGGTGCTGGCGTGCCGTGAGGCCGGCGTGCCGGTCCACGTCATCCCCGGCCTGACCTCCCCGGTGACGGTCCCCGGCGTCGCCGGCATCCCCGTCACTCACCGCGGCGTCGCCCACGAGTTCACCGTCATCTCCGGCCACGTCCCGCCGGGCGACCCGACCTCGCTGACCAACTGGTCCGCCGTCGCCCAGCTCGGCGGCACCCTGGTGCTCCTCATGGCCGTCCAGAACGCCCCCGCGATCGCGACCGCCCTGATGGACGGCGGACGCGCCGGCTCGACCCCCGTCGCCGTCATCTGCGACGGCACGATGCCCACGGAACGTACGGTCCTGGCCACCCTCGAGACCCTCGAGAAGACCCTCGCCGACCAGAACGTCCAGCCTCCCGCGATCATCGTCGTCGGCGAGGTCGTCCGCGTCGCCCACCCCGACTCCTTCGAGGCACCGGCCGACCCTCGCTGACGGGACATCTCCCCACTCGAATGAAGCTTCCCCACGCGCCGGAGCGTGGGGAAGCTGCCGCCAGGTGGGGAGATGTACGGATGTGTGGGGGAGTCCGGTCCGCACCTACGCTGGAGCCCTCATGGCTGACCTGATCGAGATCTCCGACCCCGCCGACCCGCGGCTCGCCGACTACCGTGACCTGCGCGACGTGGAGCTGCGGAAGTCGCTGGAGTCCTCGGAGGGGCTGTTCCTGGCCGAGGGGGAGAAGGTCGTACGCCGCGCCGTGACCGCCGGGTTCGAGCCGCGCTCGTTCCTGATGGCGCCGAAGTGGGTCGACGGGCTCGCCGACGTGCTCGAGTCGACGGACGTACCCTGCTACGTGATGAGCGAGCGGGACGCCGAGAAGGTGACCGGCTTCCACGTCCACCGCGGGGCGCTGGCGTCGATCAGGCGCCGTCCGCTGCCGTCGGTCGAGTCGGTCCTGGCGGGGGCCCGATCGGTCCTCGTGCTGGAGGACATCGTCGACCACACCAACGTCGGCGCGATCTTCCGGTCGGGTGCCGCGCTGGGCTTCGATGCCGTGCTGCTCGCTCCGCGGTGCGCCGACCCGCTCTACCGGCGCTCGATCAAGGTCGCGATGGGCGCGGTCTTCGCGCTGCCGTGGACCCGCCTGCCGGACTGGTACGAAGCTCTCCCGACCGTCTCCGCCGCCGGCTTCACCACCGTCGCCCTGACCCTCGCCGACGACGCCGTCGACATCGAGAAGGCCGTCGAGGGTGTCGACAAGGTCGCCCTCGTCCTCGGCTCCGAGGGACACGGCCTCTCCCCGCGCTGGCAGCAGGCCGCCGACCGCCGCGCCATCATCCCGATGTCCGCCGGCATCGACTCCCTCAACGTGGCCGCCGCCACCGCCGTCGCCTGCTACGTCACCGCCCGCCGATAGCGCCGAGGCGTCACTTACGTCGGCCGAGCCGGCACCGATGTGCCGATTCGGCCGACGGGGGCGACTTCTCGGTGGCAGGGGCGAGGAGATCTCGTCAGTGTCCGCAGGCGAACGACGTCGTGGGTCGGTGTCGACCGGACAGTTGTGGCTGCGCCGACGGTGCGGCACTGGTGCCAAGGACAGGTCTGCGGTGCCGGTCACCGGCACGAATTCAAAGAAGCTTCACAGACGTCGGAGCTTGATCTAACCTCTTATTGTCAGATCGACAAAAAGAAGGTGATGCTTGTTGCCGGAGAAGAAGCCACGGCCGCGGCCGCCCGTACTGGTGGCGGTTGATCTAGTGATCCTCACGCTGCGCGGATCGAGTTTCCAGGTGCTGTTGATCGAACGCGGAAACGAACCGTTCAGAGGATCTCGAGCGCTTCCGGGCGGGTTTCTCAAGCGCGTTGACGAGGACGTCTATGACGCGGCTCTGCGTGAGCTCCAGGAAGAGACCGACCTAGACGGAGCCGGGCTGCACATCGAGCAGCTTGGCTTCTACGGCAAGCCAGATCGCGACCCGCGGGGACGTGTCGTGTCGATGGTCTACCTGGCCATCGCACCTGGTCTGCCCGAGCCCGTCGCTGGGACCGACGCGACGGCAGCTGCGTGGACGTCGATCGACGAGGTCCTCTCCGGTCGGGTGCCGCTCGCCTTCGATCATCGAGAGATCCTCGACGATGCCATCGAAAGGGCGCGTACGAAGCTCGAGCACACCGCGCTGGCCACGGCCTTCTGTGCGCCGACCTTCACGATCGCCGAGCTTCAGCGCGTCTATGAAGCGGTATGGGGCGTCGAGCTCGATCCACGCAACTTCTATCGCAAGGTCCAAGGCGTGCCCGGCTTCATCGTGTCGGCAGGCGCCGAGCGCCGTGTCACCAAGGGCCGACCTGCGCGCCTGTTCCACGCTGGTCAAGCCACCGTGCTGCATCCGCCGATCACGCGTCCAGAAACCAACAGGTGACACCAAGCCACCCAACACCAGATCGAATCACACCAAGGAGACACCATGACTGAGCCACGGGTAGCCGTCGTGCTGACCGCCCTGGATATCGAATACAAAGCCGTGCGAGAGCACCTCGCCGACCTCGAGACGGAGCGTCTGGAGTCGGGCACCCGCTATGAGATTGGCACCGTACGCGGAACGAACTGTCGTGTTGTGATCGGACAGACGGGGGCCGGCAACAAAGCGGCCGCGATCCTGGCCGAGCGTGCCATCAGCAACTACAAGCCGGTGGCACTGCTCTTCTCGGGTGTTGGCGGTGCATTGCGGGACTCGATCCAACCGGGGGATGTGGTCGTCGGGTCGAAGATTTACGCTTACCAGAGCGCCGCCGGAGAAGATGACGGGCTTAAAGCCAGACCCGAGTCCTGGAAGCTGGGTCACCGGGTCAGCGAGGCCGTGCGGGAAACGATCCGGCAGGGCGAGTGGGCCAAGCGACTTGCCGCAGGGTCCAGGGTCCCCTCGGTCAAGTGCGGTCCCGTCGCAGCAGGTGAGGTCGTGCAGAAGTCACGTATCTCCTACGAGGCACGATGGGTCAAACAGCACTACAACGACGCCGCAGCAATCGAGATGGAAGGGGCTGGTATCGCGGAGGCGGGTCATCTCAATGATCTCCCGGTCGCCGTCGTTCGTGGCATCAGCGACCGCGCGGACGGTGACAAGACGGTCTCCAACGACGATCACTGGCAGCCCCTTGCCGCCGGTTACGCGGCGGCGTTCGCGATCGAGCTCGCTGTGCAGCTGATCGAGGGTGATCCCGACAAAGCCAGCAACGTGGGCCGCAGGTCGAACCTGTCTGAGGACGTCGCTGGTCATGAACGTTTCGGTGGCCGTGGCAACACGTTCAACTTCAACTCGAACTCCAACTCTGGCACCGTCGGAATGCAGGCCACCACTATCTCCGGTGGAACCGTTAACGTGTCGACGCCTGGCGGCGGAGGTGGCGGTGCCGACACCGACGCTCTCCTCGCCGAACTGAGAACGCTGCTCGAGCATCACCACCAGGCGGGTGATGTCGATGGCGACACCTACGAGGCGGCGCACCGCCAACTCGAGGCTGCGGAGTCGATGGCGGCTCAGGACGGCCAGGGCAGTCGGTCCAAGATGCTGCTGCCACTCAAGATGTTCAGCGCTGCCGTCTCCGATGTGACGGCAATTGCCGCCAAGGCCGCAGAGGCGGTCAACCACGTCAAAGGGTTGCTGTGAACGGGAATGAGCCTGGAGAGGCCTGGTTTCGAGCGACGCAGAACAACGCTGAGCCCGGCAGCTATGTGGAGAACCAGGCGCAGGAGATCATCCAGAACAACTACTTCTCCTCGGACAGCGACGACACGGCTCAACGGCAATTCGAGATCGGCAAGCGATACCTCGGCGCGGGCTCCCCGCGGGAGGCCGAGGCGCTGATCAGAAAGGCGATCCTCCGCGGTTATGAACCCGCGGAGGCACACTTCCACTGGGTCTTGGCAATGTTCAGCAAACGCTCATTTCGTGACCTCGGGTCCAGCGAGCGCGACCGACTGGAGAAGGCGCCTGCGACATGGCCGTTCTATCCGGAGGAGGATCGTTACGCTCGAGCCCTGGAGGCTCTGGGTATGTTGATCCACCATCTGCTCGGCGACTCGGAGGTCGATACGCGCGAGATCGAGGAGAAGATCTTAGCGCTCGATCCCGACTTGTATGACAAGATCACCCGTCACCTTGACGAGGTTCTCGGAGGTGTGGCTCAGCAGCGGCTCTGGGACCGAACGCTCGAGCGCGCGCAGGACGCTCGGTTTGCGAATGATCGGAAAGGCCGGGCGCGCTACTACTTCGAGCCGATTCCGGCCAAGCCACGCAAGGGTGCGCCTCTCCCGGGGTATGGCGCCCCAGGGAGCAATCCGGCAGAGGTAACCGGTATCGGAGTGTTCATCTGTGCGTCGCTGGCTCTGTGCTGGCTCACCCTGGTGAGCGGAAGCGTCATCGCGATCGTTGCCCTTGCGGTGCTCCTCCTCGCTAGCGCGGCTGTTGGCCGGGATGCGTTCCAGTGGCGCTATCGCACAGATCGGGCGACTCTCGACGAGGAGCGCCAGGAGGGTACGGGACTCTCCGATGAATCTTCAGGTGATGACAAGGGCTTCGTCGGGAAGCTGCGGACCTCGGTCAGGTTCTACTTCGCCAAATATCGGCCCGTAGAGCTGTCCGTGGATGAGTGGCTGGGTTCGACGGCCGGGATCAGGAAAGCCCTCTGTGCGGAACTCGCGGAGACCTACCGAGAACAGCGAACGCCTGTCGACAGAATCAACTGGTTGTTGCGGTATCACGCCATCGAGGCCAAGAAGAGCTTCGACGCCGGCACGTTCCACGCGTATGGCGTTGCTCATCGGGTGGAATGGCGAGTGGCACTACGGTTTGTCGGCTTCCTCGCCGCTGCTGTTTGCGCCGGGGTCATGCTCTTTCGCGCCAGCACGCTGGGAGCCCAACTCGTGCTCGTGGTGTCTGCGGTGACCGGCAGCGTCGCGGTCGCAGTCGGCTATCGCCTCTATCGCGCATGGCGAAGTTCGCAGGACGATGACTATGAGGCGGAGGCGCTCAAGGAACGGCGAATGCAGGAGTTCGACCGCTGGTCCCAGAAGGTGAGGGACCGGTTTCCGAGCGAGCGTGAGATGGAGACCTGGCTGCTCAGCGACATTACGGTACTGATCGGAAAGGTGCTCCGTGAAGGGAACTGGAAACGCTCCGACATCATCTCTCACGCCGTGCTTCGGCAGCCGGGGAAGGGCTGGTCGCGTCGATGTGTGAGCGGTGGTCCGTGGCGTTATTCGAAGTACCAGCTCCGAATCTATCTGGTCACGGTCGACGGATTGCGGGAAGTGACTGCCGACCTCGACTTCAAGACCGGCAACTTCGGGGAGGAGTCTCGCGAGAACTTCCAGCTCGACAACATCACCTCGGTCAAAGTCACCGAGGAGGTTGGTGGCGGTCGCGTGCTCGCGGTGATGCTCAACAACGGCGATCCCAGGATCGTTCGAGTCACCGAAGGTGCGGCGCCTCCCAAACGCAGTGAGGGAGGGACGCCCGAGGGACCCTTCGGGGAAGACGAGTTCGCCGAGGCGGAGGAGCCGGATCCCGAAGTACTCAAGAGCGTCAAGCTCAACCTTGATGCCACGGGGTTCGACCATGCCCTCCGCATGCTCGAGGGCATCGGGGCCGACGGGAAGGGGTGGATCGAGCGCCACGCCCGAGCCTAGCGCCGTCGAAGTGTCGCGGACGCTGATCGAGTGGTCACGCGAGTGACCACTCGATCAGCCTTGCTGACGCCTCGGCCGACGGGGGTGACTTCTCGGCTAGATCTGCCACCAGACGGTCGTGTCGCCGGGGAGGTCGGCGGAGCCGTCGGTGACGGGCACGGGGCCCGAGGAGGAGAGGCGTACGTCACCCGGTGCTGCGATGCGTACGGGCTCCTTGGTGGTGTTGACGGTGCACGCGAAACCGGAGCGCTCGAACCAGAGGACCCCGGCGGGGGCTTCGTCGTGCCACGTGACCGCGTCGCCGGCGCCGAGGCCGGAGGTCTCGCGACGGATCTTCAGCGCCGAGCGGTAGAGCTCGAGGGTCGAGCCCTCGACGCCGGTCTGGGCCTCGACGCTGAGCTCGCCCCACGAGTCGGGCTGCGGGAGCCAGGAGCCACCGTCACCGAAGCCGTAGGACGAACCGGTTCGGGTCCACGGCAGCGGGACACGGCAGCCGTCGCGGAAGCCGTCCTGGCCGTTGGCGCGGTGGAAGGACGGGTCCTGGCGGACCTCGTCGGGCAGGTCGGTGACGTCGGGAAGCCCGAGCTCCTCGCCCTGGTAGACGTACGCCGATCCAGGGAGCGCGAGCATGAGCAGCGTCGCCGCGCGAGCCCGGCGGAGCCCGAGCGCGCGGTCACCAGGCGTGCGGATCTGGGTCCCCGACCCCGGAGGGTTGGCGAACCGGGTGGCGTGCCGGGTGACGTCGTGGTTGGACAGCACCCAGGTCGCCGGGGCTCCGACCGGACGCATCGCGTCCAGGGAGCTGTCGATGACCTTGCGCAGCGCGGCGGCGTCCCAGGCGGTGTCGAGGTACTCGAAGTTGAAGGCCTGGTGCAGCTCGTCGGGGCGTACGTAGTTGGCCGACCGTGCCACGGTCGGCGTCCACGCCTCGGCGACGAAGATCCGGCCGGGATAGTCCGCCAGCACCCGACGCCAGGTGCGGTAGATCTCGTGGACGCCGTCCTGGTCGAAGAAGGGCATCACGTCGTTGCCGAGCAGGTGGAGCTGGTCCGAGTGCCCGATGGAGGGTAGGCCCTCGGCCTTGACCAGGCCGTGGGCGACGTCGATCCGGAAGCCGTCGATGCCGAGGTCCAGCCAGAACCGCAGGATGTCCAGGAACTCCGCAGCCACCTCGGGCGAGTTCCAGTTGAAGTCGGGCTGCTCGGGCGCGAAGAGGTGCAGGTACCACTCGCCGTCGGGCACCCGGGTCCACGCCGGGCCACCGAAGATCGAGTCCCAGTCATTCGGCGGCTCCGAGCCGTCCGGCCCGCGGCCGGGCAGGAAGTGGTAGCGGGACCGCATCGGCGACCCGGGACCCTCCGCCAGTGCCTGCTGGAACCACTCGTGCTGGTCGGAGGAGTGGTTGGGGACGATGTCGGCGATGATCTTCAGCCCGATCTCGTGCGCCGAGGAGATCAGAGCGCGAGCGTCGTCCAGCGTGCCGTAGCGCGGGTCGACCGCCCGGTAGTCGGAGACGTCGTAGCCCCCGTCGGCCTGCGGCGAGGCGTAGAACGGGCTCAGCCAGACGGCGTCGACCCCGAGCGCGCGGAGGTAGGGGAGCCGTGACCGAATCCCGGGAAGGTCGCCGGTGCCGTCGCCGTCGCTGTCGGCGAAGCTGCGCGGGTAGACCTGGTAGATGACGGCGTCACGCCACCATTCGGAGTTCATGAGAGAGACCAGAACCTTTCAGCCCTTGACGCCGCCGGCGGTCAGACCGGTGACGACGTGTCGTTGGACGAGGTAGAAGAAGATGGTGACCGGGATGGCGATGAGGACCGCGGTGGCGGCCATCAGGTTCCACTGGGCGTCGTGCTCGCTGATGAAGCTCTGCAGGCCGACCGCGAAGGTGTACTTCGAGTCGTCGAGCAGGAACGTCGAGGCGAACGCGACCTCGGCGAAGGCGGTGATGAAGGCGTAGAACGCGGCCACCGCGAGACCCGGCCGGGCCAGCGGCAGGATGAGCCGCCAGAACGTACCGAACGGGGTGAGCCCGTCGATCATGCCGGCCTCGTCGAGCTCGACCGGGATCGTGTCGAAGTAGCCCTTCAGCAGCCACGAGCAGTAGGGGACGATCGTGGTGCAGTTGACCAGGATCAGGCCGAGGTGGGAGTCGACCAGGCGCAGCTGGGAGAAGATCTCGTACATCGGCACGATCAGCACCGCGATCGGGAACGCCTGCGTCAGCAGCAGCACCCACATCAGCGACCGGTGGCCGGGGAACCGCATCCGGGAGACGGCGTAGCCGGTCGTCGCCGCCGACATCACCCCGAACAGGGTCGTCCCGCCGGCGACCACCAGTGTCGACCACAGCCAGTTGAAGAACTCGGTGTTGGTCAGCACGAACGAGTAGTTGTCCAGCGTCGCCTTCGCGAAGATGCCGCCGGGGTGGAGGTAGTCGTCCTTGTCGGGTCCCAGGGACAGGTAGACGAGCCAGACGATCGGGAACAGTGCGATCAGCGACGCCACCGCGAGCGTCACGTGGGTGCCCGCCTGGCCGACCGGGCCGAGGTCGCCGCGGCGGCGCTGCTTGCGGGGCGCGTGGGTGCTAGGCGAGCTGGTCATTGCGTTTCAACCACCGGTAGTAGAAGGACGTGAAGACGATCAGGATCGCGAGCAGCAGGACGCCGTACGCCGCGGACATCGCGAAGTCGCGAGGCTGCTGCCCGAAGCCGAGCCGGTAGGCCCAGGTGACCAGGATCTGCGCGTCCGGCGCGGTGTTGCCGAAGAGCAGGAAGATGATCGCGAACTGGTTGAAGGTCCAGATCACCCCGAGCAGGACGACGGTCGAGCTCACCGAGGACAGCCCCGGAAGGGTGACGTGCCGGAACCGCTGCCAGGCGCTGGCGCCGTCGATCTCGGCGGCCTCGTAGAGGTTCTCGTCGATCGACTGCAGCCCGCCCAGCAGGGAGAGCATCATGAACGGGACCCCGCACCAGGTGTTGACCATGATCGCGGCCGTACGCTGCCAGGTCGGGTCCTCCAGCCAGCTCGGCGAGGCGAGACCGATGGTGTCGAGCATCGAGTTGATGACGCCCGCGTCGGCCAGCATGATCCGCCAGGCGAAGACGGTGACGAACGTCGGCACCGCCCAGGGCAGGATCAGCAGCAGGCGGTAAGCCACCCGCCCCCGCAGTCGCTGGTTGAGGAGCATCGCCAGCCCGAGGCCGATCACGTAGTGCAGGACGACACAGGTGACGGTCCAGACGATGGTCCACACGAAGTGGGACCAGAACCGGTCGTACGCCGCCGGGCCCCACAGGATCTCGGCGTAGTTGTCCAGACCGATGAACTTGTACGTCGCATCGATCGTGTTGACGCCGATGGTGCGTGCCGAGTTGAGGCTGTTGGCGTCGGTCAGGGTCAGGTAGAAGCCGCGTGCGAGCGGGTAGCCGACCAGGACGCCGAGGACGATCACGACGGGCGCGACCATCGCGTAGGCGTACCAGTAGCGCCGGTAGGTGTCTCGCATGCGCTGGACGGGGCGGGGCGCCCGCCGCCGGGACCGCGGGGTCTCGGCGGCGGGCGCTGGTGCTGTCAGAGTCATCGGATGACGCGGTCTTCCCAGGTCACTTGCTGAACTCGGGCAGCAGGTCGGCGAAGGCCGTCTCCAGCGTGGCCAGGCCCTTGTCGAGGCTCTCGGCGCCGGAGGCGATCTTCGGGAGCTCCTGGTCCATCGGACCCCACAGCGAGGAGTACTCGGGCAGCTCGGGTCGCGGCTGGGCGGCGGGGAGCACCGTCTGGAAGCCGGCGATGCCCGGGTCGGCCTTGACCTTGTCGGTGTAGGCGTCGTCGCGGGTCGGGAGCGTGGAGTTCTTCAGCGCGATCTGCTCCTGGCTCTCCGCGGAGGTCATGAACTTCACGAACTTCGCTGAGGCCTCCTGGTGCGCCTCGTCGGAGCCGGCGTAGATCGACAGGTTGTGACCGCCGGTCGGGGCGCCCGCCTCGCCGGTCGAGCCGGCCGGGACGGTCGTGATGCCGAGGTTGGCCTTGTCCTTGAAGGCCGAGCCCTTGTAGAAGTTCGTGATCTCCCACGGACCCTGGATGATCGCGGCGACCTTGCCGTTGACGAACGCGTCCTGGATGTGGGCGTACGCGTCGGCGGTGGTGTCGGCCTTGTGCAGGCCCTTGCCGTCGAAGAGGCCCTGCCAGGTGGTCATGGCCTTCTTCGTCTCGGGGGTGGTGATCGTGATCTTCTTCCCCTCGGCGTCGACCATGTTGGTGCCCTCGCCGTAGAGGAACGGGGTGGCGTAGTAGCCCGAGGTCGATCCCCAGTAGCCGTCGACGCCGGTCTTGTCCTTGATCGTCGCGGCGGCGGTCTTCAGGTCGTCCCAGGTCGCCGGCGGCTCGGTGATGCCGGCCTTCTCGAAGAGCGCCTTGTTGTAGACCAGCGCGAGGGTGTCGGTGACGAACGGCACGCCGTAGGTCTTGCCGTCGAACTCGGCCTGCTTGATCAGGTTCGGCTGGAAGGCGTCCTTCTCCTCCAGAGCCTCGGTGTCGTCGAGGGGAGCCAGGTAGCCCTTCTGTGCGAACGCGGGGGTCCAGCCGACCTCGGCACGGAGCACGTCGGGGGCACCGCTGGCGCCGGCCGCGGTGTCGAACTTGTTCTGTGCCTGGTCGAAGGGCACGTTGACGTACTTGACCTTGATGTCCGGGTTGTCCTTCTCGAACTCCTTGACGAGGGCCTTGTACGTCGGGGCCTCATTGGTCGCGTTCGAGGTGTCCCACCAGGTGATGGTGACCGGGCCGTCGATGCTGTCGCCGCTGCTACCGCCACATGCCGTTGCCGCGAGTGCGAGCGATGCCGCCACTGCGGTGGCCACGATGCCACGTCGCATGAGTTCTCCTTCGAATATGGGGCCCGGGCGAGGAAGCCGCCCGGTGGTGTGACGAAGGTAACCCCGCGTCGGGGCAGAATGTAAGAGCCTTTCAGCAAAAATTGCAAACTTGCTGAAAG
Source organism: Nocardioides turkmenicus (assembly GCF_011045035.1). Classification (GTDB taxonomy): domain Bacteria; phylum Actinomycetota; class Actinomycetes; order Propionibacteriales; family Nocardioidaceae; genus Nocardioides; species Nocardioides turkmenicus. The sequence goes on along the minus strand of NZ_JAALAA010000008.1, from coordinate 41,648 downwards.
TTCTTGCAGGGCCTGTGGGGAGAGGGCATGATGTGACGGTGCCCATAACACCAGCCTCCGCCCGACTAGCTGACATCGCGGCCCATGCGGGCGTCAGCGAGGCGACGGTCAGTCGCGTCCTCAACGGCAAGCCGGGGGTGGCTGCGGCGACGCGCGAGGCGGTGCTGGCGGCGATCGACGTCCATGGCTACGAGCGTCCGGTGAAGCTGCGCCAGCGCAGCGAGGGACTGGTCGGGCTGATCACGCCTGAGCTCGACAACCCGATCTTCCCAGCGCTCGCGCAGGTGATCGCACAGGGCCTGACCCGGCAGGGCTACACGCCCGTGCTCGCCACCCAGACACCCGGCGGCTCCACCGAGGACGAGCTCACCGAGATGCTGGTCGACCGCGGCGTCACCGGGATCATCTTCGTCTCCGGTCTGCACGCGGACACCACCGCCGACATGACCCGCTACGAGAAGCTCCGCGCCCAGGGCGTGCCGTACGTCCTCCTCGACGGGTTCAGCCCCGACATCAAGGCGCCGTTCATCTCGCCCGACGACCGCGAGGCGATGCAGCTGGCGGTCACCCACCTCGCCACGCTGGGGCACTCGAAGATCGGCCTGGCCGTCGGGCCCCGCCGCTTCGTCCCGGTCCAGCGCAAGATCGAGGGCTTCGTGGCGACCATGGTCGACCGCTTCGGCCTGAGCGCCGCTGAGGTGGAGAAGGGCCACATCCGCGACTCGCTGTTCACCCTCGAGGGCGGCCAGGCGGCGGCCTCGGCGCTCCTCGACGAGGGCTTCACCGCGATCGTCTGTGCCAGCGACATGATGGCGCTGGGCGCCATCCGCGCCGCCCGCTCGCGTGGGCTGCAGGTGCCCGAGGACGTCTCCATCGTCGGCTACGACGACTCCCAGCTCATCGCCTTCACCGACCCGCCGCTGACCACCGTCCGCAAGCCGGTCCAGGCGATGGGCCAGGCCGCCGTGCGGGCGATCCTCGACGAGATCGCCGGCACCGGCACCCCTCACTCGGAGTTCGTCTTCCACCCCGAGCTCGTCGTCCGCGGCTCCACCGCGTCGGGCCCGCGCGTCAACCCCTGACCTGCCGCTGACCGCCGACGCGCGGCTGGCAGGATGGGCGCGTGACGATTGTGGCTGCTGCTGACGGTTCGGCGCTCGGAAACCCAGGGCCCGCGGGCTGGGGTTGGTATGTGGACGAGTCCACCTGGGCGTGCGGCGGTTGGCCCCACGGGACCAACAACCAGGGCGAGCTGACCGCCGTCCTCGACCTGCTGCAGCAGACGGCGCACACCGGCGAGCCCCTGCTCATCTACTGCGACTCGAAGTACGTCATCAACTCGATCACCAAGTGGATGGTCGGCTGGAAGCGCAAGGGCTGGAAGAAGGCCGACGGCAAGCCGGTCCTCAACGTCGAGATCATGAAGGAGCTCGACGCGGCGATGCAGGGCCGCGACGTACGGTTCGAGTGGATCAAGGGCCACTCCGGCCACCCGCTCAACGAGGCCGCCGACCGGCTCGCGAACGGCGCCGCGCTGGCTTTCCAGGCCGGACGTGTGCCTGACCCCGGGCCGGGGTTCGCGGGTGCCGCCCCGGTCGCTGCCGCTGTCGCCGCTCCGGCCCTGATCCCGGCTCCCGAGACCGAGCCGGACGATCTGCTCGGCCTGCTGACCGCTGAGCCGGCGGTGGCCGGGGAGCCTGCGGCGTACTCCTTCTCGGCGGAGCAGAGCCGGATCGATCCCGACTGGGTGCACCGCATGCTGCGGCGGTCCTACTGGGCGGGAGACCGGACCCGAGAGGTGCAGGACGCGGCCAACAAGGGGTCGCGCTGCTACGGCGTCTACGACGCTGCCGGCAACCAGGTCGCCTTCGCCCGCGTGGTCAGCGACTTCGCGGCCTTCGCCTGGCTGTGCGACGTGATCGTCGACCCGGGCGTACGCGGCCAGGGGATCGGCAAGATGCTGATCGAGGGCGTCCTCGGCGACCTCGAGCCCTACCGGATCAGCCGGACCCTGCTGGCCACCGAGGACGCCCACGAGCTCTACGCGAAGTACGGCTGGGAGCCGCTGCCCGCGCCCGAGCGCTGGATGATCCGCAACCTCTAGGAGGTGGCTTCCGTGGTCGAGGGGACCACCGGGGCGAGGTCGCGGCGGCGGCCGATGCTGACGACACCCCAGGCGACCAGCGTGAAGGACACGGCGATGCCGGCGACGTAGAAGGCGACGACGAGGTAGCCGTCCTGGACGTGCGGGTTGAGGAACGGATAGGGATACCACCAGCCCTCCCCGGTGAGCGGGGCGACGACGTGCTCGCCGCGCAGCAGCGTGTAGACCACCCACAGGATCGGCCACGCGATGACGACCGCGATCGTGCGCCACGGCAGCCGGCGCCGTGGGGGAGCGAAGAGCAGGTCGACGATCAGGAAGACCGGCCCGATGAGGTGCAGCACCTCGTTGGCCCACGGCGTCGTGGCGAGCGCGATCCCGCGCAGCAGCAGGTTGTAGACGACCCCGGTGATGGTCATGAACGTCGTGGCCGCGGCGAGCAGCACGGCGATCCAGACCGGCTCCGGACCGGTCCGGGTCAGCGCCCAGACCGCGCCGGCCGCGAGCGCGACCACGGCGAAGAGATTCGACTCGATCGTGAAGTAGCTGAAGAAGTTCACCAGGACCGTCGCCGTGCTGGAGCCTTCGGCAGGCACCGTACGCAGGGCGTTGCGGAACTCGGCCACGATCGCCGCGAGGATGAGCGCGGCCATCGCCAGGCGCAGGATCGACCAGGTCTTCGTCACGAACTCACCGTAAAGCCGCGACGCGCCGATGGTGGCGGGAATTCGAGCTGAACCCCGTCGTGCCCCGTGCTAGCTTCGTCCCGATCGTGATCCGACGCCAGGAGGTGAGACCCGTGTACGCAACGTCATCAGCGGGCGCTCCCCGCCACCCACGATCGCGCGGCTGAGCCGGACACCGGGCCGAGCCATCGGGAGCGCCTGCGGAACCTTCCGAGAGGCGACTCCCATGAACACCACACCACGCATCCCCACCGGCCGCGAGCGCGCACTGGTCCTCGGCGGCGGCGGATCGGCCGGCAACGCCTGGCTGATCGGCGTCGTCGCCGGTCTGCACGAGGGCGGCCTGGACGTGACCGAGGCCGATCTGGTCGTCGGCACCTCCGCCGGCGCGACCGCCGCCGCACAGCTCGGCGGCGCGAGCCCGGCCGACCTGCTCGCCGCCATCCTCGAGGCGCCGACGCCCTCGTCGTCGGCGGGTCGGCGGGGACCCGGTCCCATCACCTCGACCCACCTCGAACGGACCAACGCCATCATCGCGGCATCGGCGGACCTGGCCGACATGCGGCGCCGGGCTGGGGCGTACGCGATCGAGCTGGCCACGGCGTCGGGTCCCGCCGGGCAGCAGCAGTGGCGGGAGACCGTCGCCGCCCGGCTGCCGAGCGCGCGCTGGCCGGAGCGAACGGTCCTCCTCACCACGGTCGACGCCGACACCGGCGAGCCCGTCGAGCTCGACCGGGACAGCGGCGTCGACCTGGTCGACGCGGTCGCCGCCAGCTGCGCCGGCGGCCCGGCGTACGTCATCGGCGACCGCCGCTACATCGACGGCGGCTACCGCCGCTCGAGCGAGAACGCTGACCTGGCGGCGGGGTGCGGGCGGGTGCTCGTGCTCTCGCCCCTGGGCGGGCGGACACGGCACCCGGCCGCGTGGCGCAGCGAGCTCGCCGCGCAGGTCGACGAGCTCCGCGACGGCGGCAGCGTCGTCGAGACCGTCCTCCCCGACGAAGCCTCGCTGGAGGCGTTCGGCGGCAACATGATGAGCCCGTCGACCCGGCCGCCCGCGGCCAGGGCCGGTCGTCGCCAGGGTCTGCGTGCTGCTGAGAAGATCGCAGAGTTCTGGAGCCGATGAGCGCACTCGCGGCGTAGGTTCCCTGTGACAGGGAACCACAGGTCAGGAGAGACTGGTTTGACCACGACCGGAGTCGTCGGCGGCGGGATCGTCGGGCTGGCGGTGGCGCGGGAGATCCTGCGCCGCCGCCGTGCCGAGACGGTGATCGTCTTCGAGAAGGAGAGCGCACTCGGCGCGCATCAGACCGGCCACAACTCCGGCGTGGTCCATGCCGGCATCTACTACAAGCCGGGCAGTCTCAAGGCGCGGCTCTGCACCCGCGGCCGTGACCTGCTCAGGGACTTCGCGGCCGAGCACGGGATCCCGTTCGAGGAGTGCGGCAAGCTCGTCGTCGCGGTCGGCGAGAACGAGATGGGCCGCTTCGACACGCTCGAGAAGACGGCCACGGAGAACGGCGTTCCGGGGCTGAGGCGGGTCGGCCCCGAGGAGATGAAGGAGATCGAGCCGTACGCAGCGGGGCTGGCCGCCCTGCACTCCCCGCGGACGGCGATCACCGACTACGTCGCGGTGGCCGAGGCGCTCGGCCGGGAAGTCACCGAGTCCGGGGGAGAGGTACGCCTCGGCGAGGAGGTGACCGGCGTCCACCGCGTCACCGGCGGCATCGAGGTGGAGACGCCCGCCGGACGGACCCGGGTCGACCACCTCGTCGTCTGCGGCGGACTGGAGTCCGACCGGCTCGGCGAGCTGACCGGCGGCCCGAAGGCGCCCCGGATCGTCCCGTTCCGCGGCGAGTACATGCAGGTCAGCGCCGCGAAGCAGGATCTCGTCCGAGGCATGGTCTACCCCGTCCCCGATCCGCGCTACCCCTTCCTCGGCGTCCACTTCACCCGGCGGGTGAGCGGTGGCCTCGAGGTCGGCCCGAACGCCTTCCTGGCCCTCAGCCGCCGCGGCTATGGCCGGATCGCGGTGACCCCGCGCGACGTCGTCGACACGCTGGCGTGGCCGGGGTTCTGGCGGTTCGCCGCCGAGCACTGGCGCACCGGTGTCACGGAGCTTCGCGGCGTACTGTCCAAGCAGGCCTACATGCGTGAGGCTCAGCGCTACGTGCCCGACATCGGCGCCGCCGACGTCGAGCGTGCCGGCCTCGGGCTGCGGGCGCAGGCCGTCGAGCGCGACGGCTCGCTGGTGGACGACTTCGTCATCCACCACGGCGACGGCATCACCTCGGTGCGCAACGCGCCGAGCCCGGCCGCGACCTCGAGCCTGGCGATCGCCGAGTACGTCGTGGACCGGATGTCCTAGCCTCGGCTCAGTCGACCTGCTCGCCGGTGGGCCAGTCGGCCGGGTAGTCCTTGGCCACGCGGTCGTGCTCCTTGGTGAGCTTCTTGCGGGCCTTCGCGGAGATGCGGTCGCCGAAGACCGTGCCGTTGGTGTGGTCGGTCTCGTGCTGCAGGCAGCGGGCGAGCAGCCCGTTGCCCTCGAAGTGGACCGGCTCGCCGTCGAGGCCGAGGCCGTCGACCGCGGCCCAGTCGGGACGGCCGCAGTCGACGAAGGCGCCGGGGAAGGAGAGGCAGCCCTCCAGGTCGACGTCGAGGCGACGGTCGTCGCCCTCGGGGAGGGTCAGGACGGGGTTGCAGACGACGCCGACCGTGCGCCGCCCGGTCGCGTCCGGGCAGTCGAAGACGAAGATCGCGGCGTCCTCGCCGATCTGGTCGGCGGCCAGGCCCACACCCTCGGCGGCGTACATCGTCGCCACCATGTCGGCGGCGAGCTCGGTCAGCGCGGCATCGAAGACCTCGACCTGCTTCTTCGGCCGGTGCATGACGGGCGTGCCCCAGCGCGTGATCGGCCGCACCCTCCCACCCTCGGGCAGGGCGCCGTGGGGCGCGAGCGGGGCAGCGGATTCGAGCGAGGAGTCGGCCATGTGCCAACCCTATAAAGAACTCGTTCGTCGTTTGTTACCGCCATCACCACGCTCAAGTGTAGACCGCGTTGTAACTCCCAGTTACAGTTCTACCCATGAGTATCCTCCAAGGCCTACGCGGCGGGCTCGCCAACGGCGTCCCGTCCGGCGAGTCGCGTGACCCCATCGGGTTCGCCGTCGCCGGTCTGCGCAAGCTCTCGCAGAGTCCTGCGCTCGACCGGCTCGGTGTCCGCAAGCAGACCGAGCAGGTCGTCTTCACGGTGACCCGCAGCGGGTTCAAGACGATGGCGGCGACCAGCCGCGCGTTCAAGAAGAGGGGCAAGCAGGGCGCCCCGGGCGTACGCGTGCCCAACGCCATCCCGAAGGGCGTCTTCGACCTGACCCCGACCGAGGACGAGCAGATGCTCGTCGACGTCGTCACCGAGTTCGCCGCCGAGGTCGTACGTCCCGCCGCGGCCGAGGCGGACGAGGCCTGCGCCGCGCCCGACGAGCTGCTCAAGTCCAGCCTCGAGATCGGGCTGCCGATCCTGGGCGTCCCCGAGGAGCTCGGCGGCATCTCCGAGACCCGCTCCGCGGTCGCCGGCACCCTGGTCGCCGAGGCGCTCGCCAAGGGCGACCTCGGTCTGGCCGTCGCTGCGCTCGCGCCCGGATCGGTCGCGACCGCGCTCGGCCTGTGGGGCACCGACGAGCAGCAGCAGACCTATCTGCCCGCGTTCACCGAGGGCAACGTCCCGGCCGCGGCGTTCGCGCTCAACGAGGACAAGGTCCTCTTCGACGTGCTCTCCCCGTCGATCACGGCCACCAAGACGGCCGACGGCTACACGCTCGACGGCGCCAAGTCGCTGGTCGCCCGCGGCGCCGAGGCCGAGTTGTTCGTGGTCGGTGCCTCGCTCGACGGCAAGCCCGTGCTGTTCCTCGTCGAGTCGTCCACCCCGGGCCTGAGCATCGAGTCCGAGCCCGCGATGGGCGTACGCGCCGCCTCGCTGACCAAGCTGACCCTGACAGACGTGAAGGTCCCCGCGACCGCCGTCCTCGGCGAGACCGACGGCTCGACCTACACCGAGGCGGTGCGGCTGTCGCGCCTCGCCTGGTGCGCGCTGTCCATCGGCGTCGGCCAGGCCGTCCTCGACTACGTGACGCCCTACGTCAAGGAGCGCGAGGCCTTCGGCGAGCCGATCGCCCACCGCCAGTCGGTGGCGTTCATGGTGGCCAACATCGCCATCGAGCTGCAGGCGATGCGCCTGGTGACCTACAAGGCCGCCAGTCGGGTCGCCCAGGGCATCGACGCGACCCGCGAGATCGCGCTGGCTCGCAAGCTGTGTGCCGACAAGGGCATGCAGATCGGCCTCGACGGCGTCCAGCTGCTCGGCGGTCACGGCTTCGTCAAGGAGCACCCGGTGGAGCGGTGGTACCGCGACCTGCGTGCGATCGGGATCATGGAAGGCACGGTGCTGGTCTGATGGCCATCAATCTCGAGGACCCCAAGAAGCTCAAGCCGCTGCGCGAGCAGATCCACCAGGTCGCGATGAACATGCTGCGACCGATCTCGCGCAAGTACGACAAGGCCGAGCACGAGTACCCCACCGAGCTCGACATGCTCGCCGCGATGGCCGACGGCCTCGCCGAGTCCGGCCAGGGTGAGGGCGCGGGCGCCACCGGCGTACGCCGCGATTCCAAGCCCGACGACGGCACGGTCAAGAACGGCGCCAACATGTCCTCGGTCATCTCCGTCTCGGAGATGTGCTGGGGCGACGTCGGGCTGACCCTCGCGATGCCGCGCCAGGGCCTGGGCAACTCCGCCATCGCCTCGGTCGCCAACGACGAGCAGCACGAGCGCTTCGACGGTGTCTGGGCCTCGATGGCGATCACCGAGCCCGGCACCGGCTCCGACTCGGCCAACATCAAGACCACCGCCACGCTCGACGGCGACCACTACGTGCTCAACGGCGAGAAGATCTTCGTCACCTCCGGTGACCGCTCCGACGCGGTCGTGGTGTGGGCGACGCTCGACAAGGAGCTCGGCAAGGCGGCGATCAAGTCGTTCGTGGTCGAGAAGGGCACGCCGGGGATGAAGGTCGAGCGTCTCGAGCACAAGCTCGGGATCAAGGCCTCCGACACCGCCACGATCACCTTCACCGACTGCCGCGTGCCCGCCGAGAACCTCCTCGGAAGCCCCGAGATCAACGTCAAGGAGGGCTTCGCCGGCGCGATGGCCACCTTCGACAACACCCGTCCGCTGGTGGCATCGATGGCGGTCGGCTGCGCCCGCGCGGCGCTCGACTACACCCGCGACCTGCTTCAGCAGGCGGGCGTCGAGATCGACTACGACCGGCCCGCCCACCTGCAGTCGGCGGCCGCGGCGAAGTTCATCCAGCTCGAGTCGGACTACGAGGGGGCGTACCTCCTCATGCTCCAGGCCGCCTGGATGGCCGACAACCGCCAGCCCAACTCCAAGGAGGCCTCGATGGCCAAGGCCAAGGCCGGCCGGATGGGGTCCGACGTGACCCTGTCGTGCGTCGAGCTGGCCGGCACCATCGGCTACTCCGAGGGCGAGCTGCTGGAGAAGTGGGCCCGCGACTCGAAGATCCTCGACATCTTCGAGGGCACCCAGCAGATCCAGCAGCTGATCGTGGCCCGGCGGGTTCTCGGGCTCACGTCCGCGGAGCTCAAGTGACCTATTAGGGTCTGCCGCCATGAGCGTTCTCGTGGTGTCAGCGACCAAGGCCGAGGCGGCCCATGTCCCTTCCGGGCTCAAGGTGGTGATCACCGGGATCGGGAAGGTGGCGGCCGCTTCGGCCGTCTCGCGTGTACTGACGGCAGATCGGACGATCCAGCAGGTCGTCAACATCGGCTCCTGCGGCGCGCTGCGCGACGGCCACACCGGCCTCATCGAGGTCGGGACGGTCCTCAACCACGACTTCTCCGCCGCCGCGATCCGGTCCCTGGGCTACGACGTCGAGGACGGCCTGGAGGTCGGTGACTCCGAGATCGTCTGCGCCACCGGAGACATGTTCGTCACCGACACGGTCGTTCGAGCCGAGCTCGCCCAGCGGGCTCACCTGGTCGACATGGAGGCCTTCGCGGTCGCCTGGGCGGCCCGCGAGGCCGGCGTACCGGCACGGATCGTGAAGCACGTCTCCGACAATGCCGACGAGACCGCCTTCGACTGGGCCAACGTCGTGGACCGTTCGGCCCGCGACCTCGCGGACTGGCTCGCCGCGAACGTGTGACGTGCGCCCCTGTCCGGGGCCGTCGGAGGGACCCGCTGCACGGACCTACTCGTCGGTAGGATCACAATCCGGGTGTGGACGCATTGCAATCGGGAGTGGTGGAGCTGCTCCGGTCCCGCCTCGGCGGGGACCGCGGGAAGACGGGTGACGAGGCGACCCTGGCCCTGGTGATCGAGGGTGGCGGGATGCGCGGGATGCTGTCGGCGACGATGGCCGCGGTGCTCGCCGACCGCGGGCTCCTGGATGCCGTCGATCTGGTGGTCGGGACCTCTGCCGGCGCCGCCAACGCCACCGCGGTCGCGGCCGGCACGATCGGCGCCTTCAGCGAGTCGTACGCCTCGGTGTTCGCCTCGCCCGAGTACATCGGCGCCGGGCGGATGCTGCGGCGCAAGTCGATGGTGGACACCCGAGGGATCACCGCGCGCTCCGCGGAGCTCTTCGAGTGGTCGCTGGCGCTGCGCGACGGCGCGCCCCGGCTCGCCGCGGTGGCCACCGACGTGGTGACGGCGAAGGCCGTCCCGCTCACCGACTTCGCCGACGCCACCGATCTCGCCGAGTCGGTGATCGCCTCCAGCCAGCTGCCGCTGGCAGGCGGCCTCCCGGTGACCGTACGCGGCCGCCGCTGGCTCGACGGCGGGCTCGTCGAGCCGGTGCCGGTGGCCTCGGCGGCGGCGCTCGGGGCGACGCACGCGATCGTGCTGGCGACCCGTCCGTTCGGGACCGCGCCGGTCTACGGCCCGGCCGACCGCGTCATCGAGCGCTACCTGCGCCGGGTCAACCCTGAGCTCGGCGAGCTCTACCGGACCAGGCCGGCGCGCTACCGCAGCGCGGTCGCGGAGATGAGGTCCGGGAGCTGCGCGGGCGTGCATACGCTGACCCTCGCGCCCGACGCGGCCGCCCCGATCCCCGGCCGCACCGAGACGGACGTCGACCTGCTGCGGGCGGCACGCCAGGCCGCGGTGGACACCGCGACCCGGATGCTGGGGGACGCGGGGCTGGCCTGAGTGGGCGCGGTGGATGCTGACCGAGGTGACTCGGTCAGTGGCCGCTGACTTCGGGGAACTCCGCGAAGTCAGCGCGAGCTCACCGAGTCACCTCGGTGAACATCGCGCCAGCCGACGGGCTCGCGATCAGATGGCCGGGAGCGCCGTAGCCGGCCTCGGCGAACGCCTTGTCGATCGCGCCGCTGACCGCCTCCACGGCAGCAGCGGGGAGGATCGAGACGATCGAGCCGCCGAAGCCGCCGCCGGTCATCCGGGCGCCGTCGGCGCCGGCGTCGACCGCGGTCGCGACGGCGAGGTCGAGCTCGGGGACGGAGATCTCGAAGTCGTCGCGCATCGAGGCGTGCGAGGCGGCGAAGAGCTCCCCGATCGCGGCCCAGTCGCCGGCGCCCAAGGCGGACACCGTCGGCTCTACCCGGGCGATCTCGGTGACGATGTGGCGGGCGCGGCGGCGTACTAGGTCGTCGTCGAGGGTCTCGACCTGCTCCACGGTGGCTTCGCGCAACGAGCGCAGGCCGAGGTCGGCGGCGGCCTTCTCGCACTGGGCGCGCCGGGAGGCGTAGCCGCCGTCGGTGAGCTGGTGCTTGACCCGGGTGTCGGTGACCAGGACGGTGCGATCGCCCAGGGCCAGCGGGACGCTGCGGTGCTCGCCGGAGGCGAAGTCGATCAGCAGCGCGCCGCCGGCCTCGGCGAAGACGGCGACCGACTGGTCCATCCCGCCGGTCGGCGCCTTGGCGACCTCGGTCTCGGCCCGGATCCCGGCCGCGACGACGGCCCGCTGCAGGTCCTCGTCGAGAGCCCGGCCGGCGACACCGAGCGCCGCCATCGCGGTGGCGCACTCGACCGAGGCCGACGACGACAGGCCCGCGCCGAGCGGGACCGACGACTCCAGGTACATGTCCAGACCGCCGGACACCAGGCCGGCCTCGCGCAGGGTCCACAGCACCCCCGCGACGTACGCCGCCCAGCCATCGATCTCCGGCCCGAGCTCGTCGACGTGGCCGGTGAACGGCTCCGGCTCCTGGGCCGAGGCGATGCGGACGACGCCGTCGGCGCGGGGCGCGGCAGCGGCGTACGTCGCGTGGGGGAGTGCCACGGGAAGCACCAGCCCGGCGTTGTAGTCGGTGTGCTCACCGATCAGGTTGACCCGGCCCGGCGCCCTCCCGACCACCGTGGCCACGGTGCCGAAGGTGGTGTGCAACCCGTCGGTCGCGCGGACGGTGAGGTCGGTCGGCTCGAGCATGGTGCAGAGTCTGCCCGGTCACTCCCGAGGAGCGCTCATCCGGGTGCGTCTCAGCGTCGTGAGGAGTTCCGTGAGCGGCCGCGGACGATGCCGATGAAGGTCTGCACGCGCTCGTCGTCGTTGTCGATCAACCACGCCAGGCCGACGGTGGTGGGCTCGACGCCGACGACGGGGCGGAAGACGGCGTCCTTGCGGTGGTAGAGCCGCGCGACCGACATCGGCACGATCGCGACACCGGTGCCGGCCGCGACCGTCTCGACGGCGTCCTTCTCGCTCATCGGCGGCCACGCGAGCTGCTCGACGCTCGGTGTCCAACCCCCGCGCTCGGGGATGACGAGCTGCTCCTCGGCGAGGTCGTCGAGGGTGACCTCGTCCAGCAGGGAGAGCAGGTGCTCGTGGCCCATCACCGCGACCGGCTGCTCCTCGTAGAGCGGGATGCAGTGCAGACCGTCGCGATCCACGGGGAGGCGGACGAGACACATGTCGAGCTGGCCCTCACGCAGCAGCCGCTCCTGGTCCTCCTCGGTGACCGGGACGAGCTCGAGCCGCTCACGGCTGCGGTCACGCCAGATCCGGGCCCACTTGTCGGGGGTGGCTCCGGTGACGAAGCCGACGGTGAAGGTCACCGTCGCATCCTCTCATCATCGCGCCTGGAATCAGGCGCCGAACCCGGCCCCGATCCCGTGCTGAAGAACACGGCGTTCTCTACCACCGTCAAGTTTCTATCGAGTGACAGTTTTGCTAAGGTCGAAGACGTCAGCCGAGACCGGCTGCCGGACGAGGGAGCCGTACCCGGAGGCGCGACAAGACGGCCGTCTGGAGTGGTCATGTCCTGGCTTTTTCTCGTTGCATCCGGCGTCCTCGAGGCCGTGTGGGCGCTCGCACTGGGCCGCACCGAGGGCTTCTCGCGACTGGTCCCGTCGATCGTGTTCGGCGTCGCCCTGGTCGGCAGCCTGGTGGGGCTCGCGATGGCGATGCGCACCCTGCCGATCGGCACCGCCTACGCGGTCTGGGTCGGGATCGGCGCCGCGCTCACCGTCGGCTACTCGATGTTCGCCGGTGAGGAGTCGATGAGCCCCGTGCGCGTGCTACTCATCGTCGCGCTCGTCGGCTGCGTCGTGGGCCTCAAGCTCACGCACTGATCGGTTTGGGGGCGGACACGTGGCCCAGCGCTTGACTCTTTCGATATGAGTGCGAAACTTGCCCTCTCCCACGTTATCTATCGAGCGACAGAAAAAGGCGATGCCACGGTGTCACAGATCTCGCCGCGTCCGGGTCGCGGCCGTCCACGGCTGCTCCCCGGCAAGATTGCGGCGAACCCCCGAGATCAGATCCTCGCTGCCGCTGCTGAGCTCTTCGTGAGCCGCGGATACGCCGGCACCACCACCCGCGAGATCGCGGAGGGTGCCGGCCTGAGGCAGGCCTCGATCTACTACCACTTCGGCAGCAAGGAGGAGATCCTCGCGGTGCTGCTCGAGCGGTCGGTCCAGGACCGCGTCGAGCAGGCCGGGAAGATCGAGGCCGGGATGGGATCGGTCACCCCCGACGTGGGCCTCTACGCCCTCGCGGTCAGCGACATGAGCGCACTGGTCGCGATGCCCTACAACATCGGCATGCTCTACCGCCTCCCCGACGTCATCGCCTCGCCCGTCTATGAGCGCTACGGCCACCTCCGTGACGACCTCGTCGCCGGCTACGGCCGGGTCGCGCAGCGGGCGGCGGGGGAGCGGGTCTCCGCGAACAGCGGCGAGCCCGGGCTCGGCGAGCTGCTCGTGCAGATGGTCGAGAGCGTGGTCAGCCTCCGCCGTGACGACCGCGTCGGCAGCACGACCGTGGCCACGATCGCCTCGGCCTGCCTGCGTCTGTGCGGGATCGCCGAGGACGCGATCGAGCACGCGCGCGAGGCGGCGCTCACCGCCCTCGCCCGAACCTGACCCCGGCGCCCGGGCGCTCAGTGCATCCCGGGCTCGTGGGCCAGATGGGTCTCGGGCTCGAGCTGGAAGGTGGAGTGCTCGACGTCGAAGTGGCCGGCCAGACAGGACTGGACCCGGTCGAGCACCTTCGGTGCGCTGCCGTCGAGGAAGCACTCCGGTCGCAGGGTCAGGTGGGCCGAGACCGCGGGGAGGCCCGAGGTGACCGTCCAGGCGTGCAGGTCATGCACGTCGACTACCTGGTGGACCCCTAGCAGGTGCCGGCGCAGGTCCTCCACGTCGACCTCCGCCGGCGCTCCTTCGAGCAGGATGCGGCCGCTGTCGCGCAGCAGACAGACACCGGCGTACGTCATCAGGGCGACGACCACGAGCGACGCCACCGGGTCCGCGCGCGTCCAGCCGGTGAGCAGGATGACGATCGCGGCGACGAGGGTGCCGATGAAGCCGTAGAGGTCGGAGAGGACGTGCTGGTAGGCGCCCTCGACGTTGAGCGAGGTGCGGTTGGCGCGGGCCATCAGTGCGGCCGCGAGGATGTTGACCGCGCAGCCGACGACCGCCACCACGAGCATCGGCCAGCCCTCGGCGTCGGGTGGGTGGATCAGCCGCCGGATCGCCTCCACGGCGACGACCGCGGCGAAGACGAGCAGGGTGATGCCATTGAGCGCCGCGGAGAGGATCTCGGCGCGCTTCCAGCCGTAGGTCCACTGGCCGTGCGCTGGCCGGGCGGCCAGCCGCATCGCCCACAGCGCCGCCGCGATCGCGCCGACGTCGGTGAGCATGTGGCCGGCATCGGCCAGCAGGGCGAGCGAGTCGGCCAGGATCGCCACCGTCACCTCGCCGACCAGGAACACGCCCAGGAGCGCCAGCGCGGCGACCAGGTAGCGCCGGTCGGCTGCCGGGGAGATGTGGTCGTGGTCGTGCCCCATGTTCGATGAGTCTAGGTCCCCCGACGATGGGCAGAGTTCGCGTGCGCAGCGGTGGCGGTCGTGGGATGGTGCAGCCATGTCGCAGGCCGATGAGTTCTTGTCACTGCACCTGCCCGGAAGCCCGCTGCTGATGCCCAACGCCTGGGACGCCGGCTCGGCGAAGGTCCTGGCCTCGCTGGGCTTCCAGGCGCTGGCCACGACCAGCAGCGGGTACGCCGCGACCCTGGGCCGCCTCGACGGCCAGGTCACCCGCGACGAGGTGATCGCCCACGCGACCGCGCTGGCCGAGGCGGTCGAGGTGCCCGTCTCGGCCGACCTGGAGGCCGGCTTCGCGGCGACCACCGATGAGGTCGAGGAGACCTTCCGGCTTGCCGTCGGCGCCGGGCTGGCGGGCGGGTCGATCGAGGACTACGCGGGTCTCGAGAAGGACACGATCTACCCGATCGAGGAGGCCACCCAGCGGGTCGCCGCGGCCGCCGCTGCCGCCGGGGACGGCTTCGTCCTCACCGCCCGCGCCGAGAACCACATCCGCGGCCGCGATGATCTCGACGACACCATCACCCGCCTCCAGGCCTACCAGGAGGCCGGCGCCGACGTGCTCTTCGCGCCGGGCGTGGTCGCCGTCGAGGACGTACGCCGCCTGGTCGACGCCGTCGACCGTCCCGTCAACGTCCTGCTGCTCCCGGGCGGACCGTCGGTCCCGGAGCTGGCCGAGGCCGGCGCGGCCCGCATCTCGGTCGGCGGCGCCTTCGCCTTCGCCGCGCTCGGCGCCGTCAAGCGCGCCGCCGAGGAGCTGCTCGGCACCGGCACCACCGGCTACAGCGAGCTTGCGGCCGAGGGTGCCAAGGCGTTTCGCAGCGCTGGTTGACTGGCCCCGTGACCGATGAGCTGAGGGTGGTGCGCGCGGGGTTCGCGCCGATCAAGGGGACCAGGCACCTGGCGTACGACCGGGTCGAGCTCGACGCCCAGGGGGCCGTGGGAGACCGCGGGCTCGCCCTGGTCTCGGTCGACCCCGCGGACCCGGCTCGCGGTCGGGTGCTGCGCACCGTCCAGAACCCGTCGCTGGTCGCCGTGCGGGCCGAGGTCGTCGGTGACGGGCTCGACGTGGCGCTGCCCGACGGCCAGACCGCCTCGGCGGAGCCGGTGGCCACGGGGGAGAGCATCACCTGCGACTACTGGGGCCGCGAGGTCGAGCTGGAGCTGGTCGACGGGCCCCACGCCGAGCTGTTCTCGACGTGGCTCGACCGTCCGGTGCGGCTGGCCCGCGCCCGCCGCGGCGACGTCGTCTTCGCCGGCTCGGTCTCGGTCGTGGCCACCGCCTCGCTGCGCGACCTCGCGGAGCGGACCGGCCAGGAGGCTCTCGAGGCCGCGCGGTTCCGGCCCAACCTGGTGGTCGAGACCGACGAGCCCTACGCGGAGGACACCTGGCTCGGCCGCGAGGTCCGGGTCGGCGGTGCGACGCTGCGGATCGGCGTACCCATCCCGCGCTGCGCCGTGATCGACCTCCATCCGGAGACGGGGGAGCGGGACGTACGCGTGCTGAAGACGCTCGCCACGCACCGTCCGCTCAACCGGGCCGGCGAGCCGGCGTTCGGGGTGTTCGCCGAGGTGGTCACGCCCGGCGTCGTGGGCTGACCCCGGCCGTCATGGTCCGCGCACAGGGACGCATCAGCGCGGACTCAGGTGGGCTGCGTACGCTCCAGATGTGGACATGCAATCGCTGTTGTCGCGCGACTCCGTCAAGGTCGCGCTCGTCGTCAACGCCGGCTCGCGCCGGGGACAGGACGCCTTGGCGTCGTCGGAGGAGATGCTGCGGTCCGCGGGCATCGCCGACGTGCACTCCTACGCAGTCCACTCGGGGGAGGAGCTGGAGTCCACGCTCGACGAGGTCGCGGCCGACAAACCCGATCTGCTCGTCATCGGAGGCGGTGACGGCTCGGTGGGCGCCGCGGCGGCGCGGATCGCCGGGAGCGACGTCGTGCTCGCGGTGCTGCCGCTCGGCACAGCCAACGACTTCGCCCGCACCCTCGAGCTCGACTTCGACCCGCAGACCGCGGTCCGGCAGATGCTCGAGGGAAAGATCATCAACGTCGACATCGGCCGGGCCAACGGCCACGCCTATCTCAACGTCGCCTCTTTCGGCCTCTCGGTCGCGGTGACCGAGGCCCTGAACCCGCGGCTGAAGAAACTGATCGGGCCGGCGGCCTACCCGGTCGCGACCCTGCAGGCCTACCGCCACCACAAGCCGTTCACCGCCCGGCTGGAGTTCCCCGAGGGCGACCACGACCCGATGGAGCTCGACGACCTGCTCCAGGTCGCGGTCGGCAACGGCCGCCACTACGGCGGCGGCAACACCGTCTCGCCCTCCGCCTCGGTCGACGACGATCTGCTCGACGTCTATGCCATCGTCCGCGGCCGGATGCGGGACCACGTCTCGATCGCGCGGCTGCTCAAGAGCGGCCACTTCATCGAGCACGAGCAGGTGCACCACGTGACCACCTCGGCGGTGCGGATCACCACCGACGAGGCGATGCCGGTCAACCTCGACGGCGAAATCGTCACCGAGACGCCGGCCGACTTCACGCTCGAGAGCAACGCGCTCCACGTCGCGGTGCCGATCCGCAGCCGCGCCGGCCGCCTCGACGGCCCGCCGCCGGACGTGCAGAGCTAGGGTCGACCCGCCCGAGGCACGTCGACCCGGATGGCGAGCAGCCGGGCCTCGGTGCTGGCCTTGCGCGGCTCCTCGAAGAAGTCGGGCGCGGCACAGGCGTACAGGGTCTTCCCGTCGCTACCGCCCAGCATGCACGCGAAGACGCCGCCGTCCAGATCGATCTGCTCGAGGATCTCGCCGCCTTCGGCGACCCTGACCAGCCGGCCGAAGACGGCGTCGGCGGTCCAGAGCGCGCCCTCGGCGTCCAGGCAGCAGCCGTCGGGCGCGAGGACGGCGTCGCCCATCGCCTCGGCGAACGCGGTGTGGGTGCTGAGATCGCCGAACTTCGCCCACGTACGCCGGTTGGTCAGCGACCCGTCCGCGGCGATGTCGAAGGCGCTGATCCGGTTGCCGCAGGTCTCGTCCACGATCAGCGTGCCGTCGTCGGTGATGACGCTGCCGTTGGGGAACCACAGGTCGTCGGCGACCTCGGCCACCGTCCCGTCCGGGTCGACCCGCAGCAGCGCGGTCGGCGCCACGTCGGCGCCGGCCATGATGTCGAAGCCGAAGTTCCCGACGTACGCCCGGCCCTGCTCGTCGACGACCATGTCGTTGAGATGGTGATCGACGTGGCCGCTGAGGTCGGCATGGGTGACCAGGGAGCCGTCGGACTCGCGGCGCAGGATCCGGCGGTCGCTCATCGAGACGACCAGGAGGTGGCCGTCGGGAAGCCAGCCCAGCCCCGAGGGCTGGCCGGGCACCTCGGCCTCCACCATGAGGTCCGAGCCGTCCTCCCGGGCCGAGTAGACCTTGTAGGAGTAGAAGTCCACGAACCAGATCCGGTCCTGGTGCCACCGTGGGCACTCCAGGTAGTGCAGGTCCGTCACGATGGTGCTGATCTCTCGGGCCATGCCGGGCTCCTCCGGTCGACGGTGACAGGTCTCCCGAACACCCTGGCCTCTCCGGCCCGGTTTGTCTCGGCGAACGAAGATTCGTTCGGGCATGTGGACGCCCGGGCCTAGCCTCGAACGGTGATCTCCGCGTCTGCCGCCCTCGCCGTCGCGACCATCGCGTTCGGGATGGTCGTCACCCCAGGCCCCAACATGATGTACCTGGTCTCTCGGACGCTGATCCAGGGACGTACGGCCGGGATGGTCTCGCTCGCCGGGGTGGTGACCGGGTTCCTGCTGTACGTCCTGGCCACCACGCTCGGCCTGGCACTGCTGTTCGCCGTGGTCCCGGGGCTGTTCGTGGCGATCAAGATCGCCGGGGTGGCCTACCTGATCTATCTCGCCTGGGGGATGGTGCGCGGCTCCAACCAGGCGCTCGCCCCCGACGCCGACCTGCCGCGTCACTCCGCGTGGCGGCTCTACCTGACCGGGCTGACCACCTGCCTGCTCAACCCGAAGATCGCGCTGATGTACGGCGCGCTGCTGCCGCAGTTCGTCCAGGCCGGGAACGGCCCGACCAGCCTGCAGCTGATCGAGCTGGGGCTCGTGCAGATCGCGGTCGCCACCGTGGTCAACGCGATGTGGGTGGTCCTCGCCGGGCGCGTCTCCGGCGTGCTCCGCCGCAGCCGCCGCGTCGAGCGCGGGGTGCGCTGGACGGCGGGCGGACTGCTGACGGGCTTCGCGATCCATCTCGGCTTCGCGCGCGCCTCGGCCTGAGCCGGGGACTCACTCCTCGAGCCGCCAGGCCGCCTTCAGCGAGAGCTGGCCGCCGGTCTGGAGCAGCGCCCGGCTGTAGAGGCGCTCGGCGAAACGTACCAGAGCGACGCCGAAGGCGAGGAGCAGGGCCACGGCGATGACCGGCTCCCACCAGGCCGCACTGCCGTCGACCAGGCGCATCGGCATGAGCACGGCGGAGAGCGGCGGGATGTACGAACCGACGATCTCGCCGACGCCGTCGAGGTAGAGGGCGCCGAAGAACATCACCATGAGCAGCATCGTGATCGGGGTGGAAGAGGACTGCAGGTCCTCGGTGCGGGAGGCGAGCGCGCCCGCGACCGCCCACAGGGTCGAGAGCACCACGAAGCCGATCAGGAAGAAGACCACGAACCAGCCGATCGCACCGGACAGGGCGGGCAGCGCGAAGCCGAAGTCGGTCAGGCTCAGTCCGACCAGGCCGACGGCCACGTAGACGAGCATCTGGGCGACCGCGATGACGGCGTTGCCGATGATCTTGCCGGCGAGCAGCTGCCGCAGCGGCACCGCGGCGGCGATCATCTCCACGATCCGCGACTGCTTCTCCTCGACGACGCTGTTGGCCAGCGTCATCCCGAACATGATCGAGGCGAAGTAGAAGACGATCGCGAGCGCGTAGCCGACGACGTACCGGATCGCGTTGAGCTCGCTGTCGCCCTCGAGCTGGTCGAGCGCGACCGCCGAGCCCCTGGTCAGCTCGGCAGCGGTCGTGCCGGCGGCGTCGGCGTTGCCGGCCAGGACGATCGCCTCGACCGCCTGCCTGACCACGTCGCGCAGCTCGGAGTCGGGATCCTCCAGCGTGACCAGCGTCCAGCCCTCGGCCGTCGGCCGGAGGTACGCGTCGGCCTGCTCCTCCTCGAGCGCGTGTCGGGCGGCGTCGGCGTCATCGACGGCGACGGGGTCGATGTGCACCTTCTCATCGATACCCGAGGCGCGCTCGGCGATGCCCTCGACCATCGCCTGCGAGGCCGCTGACGAGTAGGCGAGCTCGTAGGACTTCTCCCGGCTCTCGCTCCACGCGGTGAAGCCGAGCACGCCCACGATGACCGCGAGCATCACCGCGGTGCCGATCAGGGTCGACTTGTCGGTGGCGCGGACCGCGATCTCGCGGCGCGCGACGATCTGCCACACGGGCTGGCTCTTCGTCTTCACGACGCTCATGCGGTGACCTCACGGTAGATCTCGGACAGGCGGGGCACGACGCGGTGGAAGTCGAGCACGTTCCCGCGGGCAGTGGCCTCGGTGAGCAGCTTCTGCTCGGCGCCGGCGGAGACGACCTCGATCTCGGCCTCCGGGCCGGCGACGTCGCGTACGTGGAGGCCCGGCAGGTCGCGCACCCACCCGGCGTCGCCGTCGAGCACGACCCGGTAGCGCAGCGCCGCCTCGGCGCGCAGCTCCTCGCCGGTGCCCTGGGTGACCACCCGGCCGCGTGCCATCACCACGAGTCGGTCGCACAGCCGGTCCACGAGGTCGAGCTGGTGGGAGGAGAAGACGACCGGTACGCCGTCGCGGGCGTGCTCGCGCAGCAGGTCGGCCATCGCGTCGATGGCCTCGGGGTCGAGGCCCGAGAACGGCTCGTCGAGGACGAGCGCGATCGGCGCGGGGACGAGCGCGGCGATGATCTGGACGCGCTGCTGGTTACCCAGGGAGAGCTTCTCGAGCGGGTCCTTGGTGCGGGCGCCCAGCCCGAACCGCTCCAGAAGCGCGGTGATCTCCCGGCGCGCGTCGGCGGTGGTCATGCCACGCAGCCGGGCCAGGTAGACCAGCTGGTCCAGGATCGGCTGCTTCGGGTAGAGGCCGCGCTCCTCGGGCATGTAGCCGAACCGGCGGCGGTCCTCGCGGGTGACCTCGTGTCCCTGCCAGGAGACCGTGCCGGCATGCGCGGCCAGCACCCCCATGACCATCCTCATGGTGGTCGTCTTGCCGGCACCGTTGCCGCCCACGAACCCGGTGAGGCCACCGGACGGGACCGGGAAGGACACGTCGTCGACGGCGACCATGTCGCCGAAGCGGCGGGTCAACCCGCTGACCTCGAGCATCGAAACTCCTCTGCGTCGGAACTGAACGGGAACCACGCTATTTCAGCGCCGCGGCCGGCGGATCCGTCGCGAGGATGAACCCGCTCTCACCCGTTGGATGGGCCTGCGGGCAGCAGCCCGTGACGGTGGATGAAGACCACGGTCTGCACCCGGTCGCGCAGCTGCAGCTTGGCCAGGCAGGCCGACACGTGCGTCTTCACGGTCGCCTCGGTCAGGAACAGCCGGCGCGCGATCTCGTTGTTGCTCAGCCCCTCACCGATGAGCAGGAGCACCTCACGCTCGCGGGCGGTGAGGAGGTCGAGCTCCTTGGGCGGCTTCGGTCTCGGCGCCGACGGAGCGTCGTCCCTGGTCACCCGCCCGATCACGCGCATCGTGACCTCCGGCGCGAGCAGCGCGTGGCCGTCAGCCGCGGCCCGCACCGCCTCGGCCAGCGAGTCCGGGTCGGCGTTCTTGAGCAGGAACCCGCTCGCGCCGGCGGAGAGGGCGTCGAAGAGGTAGTCGTCACGGTCGAAGGTGGTCAGGATGATCACCTTGGCGTGCCCCTCGGCGACGACCGTACGCGTCGCCTCGATGCCGTCGGTGCCGGGCATCTGCACGTCCATCAGCACCACGTCGGGCCGCAGCTCGCGGACCTTGGCGATCGCGTCGGCGCCGTCGGAGGCCTCGCCGACCACCGAGATGTCGTCCTCCATCGAGAGGATGAGGCGGAACCCAGAGCGCACCAGCTGCTGGTCGTCGGCGAGCAGCACCCGGATCATCGCGCGACCCCCGCCGACGACGGGACGGGAGAGTCGAGCGGGAACCGCACCCGCACCCGGAACCCCTGCACCGCGCGTGGCCCGATGTCGACCTCCGCCTTCCGGACGGCCGCCCGCTCGCGTACACCCAGCAGGCCCAGGCCGCTGCCGGAGGTGCCGTGGCGCGGCCGGCCGTTGTCGGTGATCTCGACCTCGGCGTACGGCGCGGCGGCGGACCGGTCGACGCGGAGGACGACCTGAGCGCGGTCGGCGGTCGAGTGGCGGCGGACGTTGGCGAGCGCCTCCTGGACGATCCGGTAGACCGAGTGGGCCAGCGGAAGCGGGAGGTCCTCGACCGGCCCGACCGCCTCGTAGTCGACCTGCAGCCCGCTCTCGCGCACCTCGTCCAGGAGCGCTGGCAGGTCCTCGAGCCGCGGCTCGGGGCGGCGTACGCCGTCGGGTTCTGCCTCCGCGTCACCGGCCGGGTCGCGCAGGGTGCCGAGCAGCGAGCGCATCTGGGTGACTCCCTCGCGGGCGGAGGCCTCGACGTTGCCGAGCGCCTCGGCAGCGCCCTCGATGTCGCCGGGACGGCCGCGTTCGAGCAGCTTGCGCCCGGCGGCCGCCTGCACCCCGACGACCGCGACGTGGTGGGCGACGACGTCGTGGAGCTCGCGGGCGATCCGCAGGCGCTCGTCGATGACCGCTCGGCGCTGCAGCTGCCCGGACTGCGCCGCGATCGTCGCCGCCTGCGCGGCGAGCTCGGCCTTCTGTCGCGCTCCCCGCCAGGCGACCTGGCCGCCGACGATCGCGCCGATGAAGTAGAGCAGGTTCATCAAGGTGGTGAGCAGCACGTAGGCGGTCACCGGGCCGATCAGCGCCGAGCCCTCCGCCTCAGAGGTCGACTCGCGGATCTCGTCGATGCCGCTGCCGACCGCGAACTGCCAGGAGAGCCAGGCGAACATGAACAGCGTGATCAGCCCCATCACGACCACCATGTCGCGCCGGCTCCGCGCCCAGGCCGCGCCCGCGAAGAACGCGACGAAATAGATGATCTGCATCGGCAGGAGCCCCATCACCATGGGCAGCCACACCCCGGTGACGAACATGTGGACCCCGGCCAGGAGCGCGATCGTCAGCGGGAACCGGCGCCGGAAGACCAGCAGCGCCGCTCCGCTGATCACCGCCAGCCACTCGACCCAGGTCGGCGCGTCGCTGCTGTCCAGCGTCCCGACCCCGCGGATCAGCTCCAGGGTGACCAGGCTGGCGATCAGCACGACCGCGCCGACCAGCCAGTCGCCGAGCGTGATCGACCCTTCCCGCTCCCAGTCGTCGTCGGTCGCGAAGAACGTCGCCAGCCGGCCGGAGGAGCCGGCGTCGTCGTGCACAGTCACCCGGCCAACCCTAGTTCCGTCGGCGGACCAGGTCCTCAGTCTCGAGTCGGAGTTCAGCGGGAGCCGGCGGCGCGCTGACGCCGGCGGGCGCGGGAGCCGGGGCGGCTCTTCCGGGTGCCGGTGCCCTCGCCGGCGGGGCGGCGCGGGGGCTGGGTGACGACCGGGACGAACGGGCCGGGACGGCTGCGCTCGCCCGGAGCCAGCTCGACGAGGATGGGGTGGTCAGGGCCGTCGACGCGGGTGGTCGTGGGCTTGATCCCCGCGGCGCGGGCGAGGCTGCGTACGTCCTTGACCTGGTCGGGCAGCAT
Source organism: Nocardioides turkmenicus (assembly GCF_011045035.1). Lineage (GTDB taxonomy): Bacteria > Actinomycetota > Actinomycetes > Propionibacteriales > Nocardioidaceae > Nocardioides > Nocardioides turkmenicus. Next base: position 18,709 of record NZ_JAALAA010000008.1, on the reverse strand, counting down.
CAGGGTGACCACGGTGCCGGAGGCGCCGGCGCGGGCCGTACGCCCGGAGCGGTGCAGGTAGGCCTTGTGCTCGGCGGGCGGGTCGGCGTGGACCACGAGGGTGACGTCGTCGACGTGGATGCCGCGGGCGGCGATGTCGGTGGCCACCAGGGTGGTCGCCTTGCCGGAGTGGAACGCCTCCAGGTTGCGTACGCGGGCGTTCTGGGAGAGGTCGCCGTGGAGCTCGACGGCGGGGATGCCGGCGCGGCCGAGCTGGCGGGCGACGCCCTTGGCACCGTGCTTGGTGCGGGTGAAGACGACGGTGCGGCCGGGGGCGGCGGCCAGGTCGGCGAGCACCGGGATGCGGTGCTCGCGGGCCGAGAGGTGGAGCACGTGGTGCTCCATCTCGGCGACGGGCGATTGGGCCGAGTCGGCCTCGTGCACGACCGGCGAGGAGAGGAACTGCTTGACCAGGACGTTGATGCCCTTGTCGAGCGTCGCGCTGAACAGGAGCCGCTGGCCACCCTTCGGGGTCGCCGCCATGAGGCGTTTGACCGCCGGCAGGAAGCCGAGGTCGGCCATGTGGTCGGCCTCGTCCAGGACGGTGATCTCGACGGCGGACAGGTCGGCGTGGCGCTGACCGATCAGGTCCTCGAGCCGGCCGGGGCAGGCGAGGACGACGTCAGCGCCCTTGCGCAGGCCGATGACCTGCGGGTTCTGCCCGACGCCGCCGAAGACGGTCTGCACGCTCAGGCCCGCCTCGGTGGCGAGCGGACGCAGCGACTCCTCGATCTGCCGGACCAGCTCACGCGTCGGCGCGAGCACGAGGGCGCGCGGCTTGCCCGCCTTGGCCTTCGGGCCGCCGGCGAGGCGGGCGACCAGCGGAAGCAGGAACGCGTACGTCTTGCCCGACCCGGTCCGCCCGCGGCCGAGCACGTCGCGGCCGGCGAGCGAGTCCGGCAGGGTGGCCGCCTGGATCGGGGTGGGGGAGGTGATGCCGTGGTGGTCGAGGACGGCGGTCAGGTCTGCGGGCACGCCGAGCGCGCTGAAGCTCTGCTGAGACAAGGAGTCAACTTTTCAAGCGAGGTGTCTCGCCATAGTGAAAGTCGCATTCCGAGAGCGGCCGGGGGCAAGACCGGAACGGGCCGCTGGTAAGCAGATACTACCGGTAGGTGACCCGTCTACCAGAATCGCGGGCTCACGCCCACGGGTCGACCAGGATCTTGGCGTGCGTCTCCGGGTCGGCGAGGTCGTCGAAGGCCTGCGCGACCCCGTCGAGGCCGACGGTGCCGGTGTGGAGGGGCGAGGGGTCGACCTTCCCGCCGGCGATGAGCTCGAGCGTGCGCGCGAACTCGGCCGGGTCGTAGCCGAACACGAACCGCAGGTCGATCTCCTTGTGGATCGCGATCGCCGGCCGGATCGTGTCCGGCTCCATGCAGACACCGACCACCACGACCCGCGTGTGCAGCGGTGCCGCGGTCATGATCTGCTCGAGCATCCCGGGCACGCCGACGCACTCGAAGACCACCGGGCCGGTCGGCGACTGGCCGAGGCGGTCGGCGTTGAGCAGCACGGTCTCCCACGGGAGCAGCGGGATGCGGCGTACGACCTGCATCGCGTCGATCCCGAAGCCCAGGTAGTCGGTCAGCGAGGTCACCGGACCGCGCTGCTTGTAGGCGTCCCAGGGCGACGTCTCGCGCGGGTCGACGACCACGTCGGCGCCGCACGCCACCGCCAGCGCGCGGCGCGCTGGGGAGAGGTCGGAGGCGACCACCGTCTTCACCCCCTGCGCCTTGAGCATGAGGATGACAGCCAGCCCGATCGGGCCGCAGCCGATGACCACGGCCGGGCGTCGTGCGGAGACCGCGCCGCGGCGCACGGCATGGAAGGCGACGGCCAGCGGCTCGGTGAAGACCGCCCGGTCCGGTTCCACCCCGTCGGGGACGGGGAAGGTGAAGGCCTCCTGGACGACCGTGTACTCCGCGAAGCCGCCGGGGGAGTCGACGTCGAAGCCGACCATGTGGACCGCTCCGTCCGTACGCAGCACCGGCAGCGCCGCGACTGCGGTGCCCGGCTCCCAGCGACGGCGCGTCTCCGGGCCGTAGGCGACGACCTCGCCGAGGATCTCGTGGCCCAGCACGATCTCCTGGTCCGGCGTCATCGCGGTGGTGTAGCCGATCTCGGTGACCACCTTGTTGAGCTCGTCGCTGTGCTCGCGGACGTGCAGGTCGGAGCCGCAGATCCCGGTGCGCAGCACCTTGATCAGCAGCTGACCGGGTCCGGGCTCCGGTCGCGGGACCGACCGCACGGACAGCTCGCCCTTGTGGACCACGGTTGCGCGCATCTGGTTCATCGGCGCCGACGCTACCTCACAACGGCGGCGGCGATCCGGAGGCGATCCGGTGCAGGTGCGCGGTGAACGAGTGCTGGTGGTCGACGCGCGGCAGCCGCAGGGCGGCGCCGGTGACCAGGTGCAGGGTGACGTCGATGCGCGGGTTGGCCTTGCGCTCGTCGACGACACCGGTGTCGATGCTGGTCACGTCCTCCCAGAGGATGACGTCGGTGTGCCGGGCATGCTCCAGGACCAGGCCGCCCTCGTAGAGCCCGAGGTCGACCGCGACCGGGCGCTGCAGCCCGAGCCAGGTCAGCCGGAACCCGAGCACCAGCCCGGCGAGCGCCACCAGACCCCCGGCGAGCACCAGCACCATGGGCAGGTGCGACCGGGTGGCGATCCAGGCGCCGAGCGCGATGAGCGCCGGGCCGAGGACCAGCCCGACGGGCGCCAGCCACGCCCGCCCGTGGGCGGGATGGGTGCTCAGCCGGATGCCGAGGTCCTCGGTGAGCGTCTCCTCGCCCGGTGTACGCAGCCAGGCCCGCCGCGTCGGAAGCAGCACCAGCCCGAGCAGGGTGAGCGCGATCCCGCCCCAGAGCACCGGGGCGCGGCCCATCCCGACGATGCGGGCCGGCCACGGGTTGATCGCGTGCTCGCCGTACGCGTCGGCGCCGACCACCCACATCCGGAAGGTCGCCTTCGACGGGTCCGGGTCGCGGCCGATGTCGCGCAGGGTGCCGTGGATGCTTCCGGTGACCTGCTCGCCGTCGACGCGCCACCGGCCTCGGCAGGAGGTGATGTCGCCGGTGCCGCTGTCGAACTCGCACCGCTCCACCACGCTCACCTCCGCCCACTGCCCGCTGTTCCAGCGGTCGGCGGCCTGCTGGGCCACGACGGTGGCTGGGAACAGCATGGCCAGCGCGCCGAGGCCGAGGGTGATCAGGACGGTCGCGATCGACGTGCGTCGCTTGAACCTGAGGACCCGGCGGGACGGGTCGATGAGACGGGACTTGGGGCCGGTGGTGGGGAGCACGAGGCCTTTCACATCAGAGACTGGGAGGGACGTCGATCGAGGCGCCGAAAGTCTAGTCGCATGCCCCTACGGGTTCATGCAACCCAGCCGGAACCTCGGTCTGACACGGGCTTCACCCATTCGCAGTAGCCAGCCGGCGGCGGATACGATCGGAACGCCGCGCGAGGATCGCGGCCCACCCATCACTGGAACCCACAGGAGCATCCGTGTCCGAGATCAAGATCGCCGTACTCACCCCCGACGGGCGCGAGGAACGGACGGTCACTACGGGCACGAAGGCGTGGGAACTCTTCGCGGACAACCCCGACGTGATCGCCGCGCGGGTCGGCGAGGACCTCAAGGACCTCTCCTACGAGCTCGCCGACGGTGACGAGGTCGAGGGCATCCTGATCGACTCCAAGGACGGCCACGACATCCTGCGCCACTCGACCGCGCACGTGATGGCGCAGGCGGTGCAGGAGCTCTTCCCCGAGGCCAAGCTCGGCATCGGACCGCCCGTGACCGACGGCTTCTACTACGACTTCGACGTCGAGACCCCGTTCGTGCCCGAGGACCTGGTCAAGATCGAGTCCCGGATGAAGAAGATCATCAAGGCCAACCAGAAGTTCTCCCGCCGGGTCACCACCGACGACGACGCCCGCGTCGAGCTGGCCGACGAGCCCTACAAGCTCGAGCTGATCGGCCTCAAGGGCTCCGCGGCCGACGCCGCCGAAGGTGCCAGCGCCGAGGTCGGCGGCGGCGAGCTGACCATCTACGACAACCTCGACCGCAACGGCGAGGTCGCCTGGAAGGACCTCTGCCGCGGCCCGCACCTGCCGACCACCAGGCGGATCCCCGCCTTCAAGCTGATGCGCAGCGCGGCTGCGTACTGGCGTGGCGACGAGAAGAACAAGCAGCTCCAGCGCATCTACGGCACAGCCTGGGAGTCCAAGGAGGCGCTCGACGCCCACCTGGCCCGGATCGAGGAGGCCGAGCGCCGCGACCACCGCAAGCTCGGGCGCGAGCTCGACCTCTACTCCTTCCCGGACGAGATCGGCTCCGGTCTCCCGGTCTTCCACCCCAAGGGCGGGATCATCAAGCGGGAGATGGAGGACTACGTACGCGCCAAGCACATCGAGCACGGCTTCGAGTACGTCGGCACCCCCCACATCGCCCGTGAGCAGCTCTTCCACACCTCGGGCCACCTGCCCTACTACGGCGACGGGATGTTCCCGGCGCTGGACGTCGACGGCCAGGACTACCGCCTCAAGGCGATGAACTGCCCGATGCACAACCTGATCTACCGTTCGCGCGGGCGCGCCTACCGCGAGCTGCCCCTGCGGCTGTTCGAGTTCGGGTCGGTCTACCGCAACGAGAAGTCGGGCGTGATCCACGGGCTCACCCGGGTGCGTGGGTTCGCTCAGGACGACTCCCACTCCTACTGCACCAAGGAGCAGGCGCCGGCCGAGGTCAAGCACCTGCTCGAGTTCATGCTGACCGTGCTCAGGGACTTCGGCCTCGACGACTTCTACCTCGAGCTGTCCACCCGCGACGACTCCAACAAGGAGAAGTTCGTCGGCAGCGACGAGGACTGGGCCGAGGCGACCAAGATCCTCGAGGAGGTGGCCGGCGAGACCGGTCTCGAGCTCGTCCCGGACCCGGGCGGCGCGGCCTTCTACGGCCCGAAGATCTCCGTCCAGGCCAAGGACGCCATCGGCCGCACCTGGCAGATGGGCACGGTGCAGTACGACTTCAACCAGCCCTCCGCGGACCGCTTCAACCTGGAATACCAGGCCGCCGACGGCACCCGGCAGCAGCCGGTGATGATCCACTCGGCCAAGTTCGGCTCCATCGAGCGCTTCCTCGGCGTACTCGTCGAGCACTACGCCGGTTCCTTCCCCCCGTGGCTCGCCCCCGTCCAGGTCGTCGGCATCCCCGTTGCCGACGCCTTCGCCGACTACCTCCACGAGGTCGCCGGCAAGCTGAAGGCTAAGGGCATCCGGGTCGAGGTCGACGAGTCCGACGACCGCTTCCAGAAGAAGATCCGCAACGCCCAGCTCCAGAAGATCCCGTTCATGCTGATCGCCGGCGGCGAGGACGTCGAGAAGGGTGCGGTCAGCTTCCGCTACCGCGACGGCCGCCAGGAGAACGGCATCCCGGTCGACGAGGCGATCGAACGGATCGTCGCCGCCGTGGAGTCGCACGAGCAGGTCTGACCACATAGGTCCACGAGGGCGGTGCGTGCATGGCACGCACCGCCCTCGCGCTGTCTCCGGCGACACTCCGAGCGGCGAAGAACTATTCGCGACACTAAGTCGCGCGTACTCTTGTTATCGGGACGCGTGTCCGGGTAACGTGGGTCACGTCGTCAGTAGTTCAACGCAGAACGCAACGGTGCAAAGGAGCGATCGTCATGACCGCCGTTCAGGATGAGAAGTCCACCGGATACGTCCGCCAGGGCAAGCAGGCCTACCTCGACACGCTCCGCACGCTGTCCGAGGCTTCGGTCGAGGTGCACTTCGACCCGTTCAAGGACATCGACTGGGACTCCGACGAGCTCGCGGTGCTGCCCGACGACGAGCGCTGGATCCTCAACGACGCCGACGAGATCGGCGCCCACCCGTGGTACAAGGCGCTGCCCAAGCAGCGCCAGATCGAGATCGGGATGTACCGCTGGGCGCAGGTCGCCAAGGTCGGCCTCCAGTTCGAGCAGCTGCTCATCGGCGGCGTCATGAACCACCTGGTCTGGGCCAAGAACAACAACCCGGAGTTCCGCTACGCGACTCACGAGGTGACCGAGGAGACCCACCACACCCAGATGTTCCAGGAGTTCGTCAACAGGGTGAACCCCGACGTGGCCGGTGCGCCGACGTACTTCAAGGTCCTGGTGCCGCTGATGGCCTCGGCGGGTGCGTGGTTCCCGGAGGCGTTCTTCACCGGCATCCTGGCCGGCGAGGAGCCGATCGACCACCTGCAGAAGGGTGCGATGCGCTCCGGCGGCAGCCACCCGGCGGCCAACCGGATCATGCAGATCCACATCGCGGAGGAGGCCCGCCACATCGGCTTCGCCCACCAGTACCTCGAGCAGCACGTGCCCGAGCTCGGCCGCGTGAAGAAGACCCTGCTGGCCTACGTCTTCCCGGTCATCATGCGACTCCTCTGCGACGTGATCATGGTCCCGAGCAAGCAGGCGCGCTACGACATGGGCATCCCGGACGACGTGGCCAAGGAGATCTGGTGGAAGTCCGAGGAGTCGGAGAAGCTGCTGCGCGACCTCTTCGGTGACGTACGCCTCCTGGCCGACAACCTGGGCATCCGCAAGGGTCCGGCCAAGCTGCTGTGGAAGCTGACCGGCATCGACGGCCGCGCTTCGCGGTTCCGCGCCGAGCCGCGCGCGGCCTCCTACTGATCCCACTGAGCCCGATGCCCTAGAACGGTAGCCACCTGTGCCTCACGTCGTCACCCAGTCGTGCTGTGCCGACGCCTCGTGCGTCGTCGCCTGCCCGGTCAACTGCATCCACCCCGCGCCGGGCGAGCCCGGCTTCGGCGAGGCCGAGATGCTCTACGTCGACGCCAAGAGCTGCGTCGACTGCGGAGCCTGCGTCACGGCGTGCCCGGCCGACGCGATCGTCCCGCACACGACGCTGACGGCAGCGCAGACGCCGTTCCTGGCCATCAACGCGGAGTACTTCGAGGTCTTCCCGCACAAGGACCGCACTCCGCTCGCCCTGGTCCACCCCCAGCGCCGGCTCACCCGCACCGGACCGTTCCGGATCGCGGTGGTCGGCGCCGGGCCGGCCGGGATGTACGCCGCCGACGAGCTGCTCAAGCACCCCGAGATCACCGTCGACGTCTTCGACCGCCTGCCGACGCCGTACGGCCTGGTGAGGGCCGGCGTCGCGCCCGACCACCAGAGCACCAAGCAGGTCGAGAAGCTCTTCGCGCAGATCGAGGCCCAGCCCGGGTTCCGCTACTTCCTGGGCGTCGAGGTCGGCAAGGACGTCTCCCACGCCGAGCTGACCGCCCGCTACGACGCGGTCGTCTACACCGTCGGCGCGGCGAGCGACCGTGCCCTCGGGATCGACGGCGACGACCTGCTCGGATCGCTGAGCGCGACCGACTTCGTCGGCTGGTACAACGGCCACCCCGACAAGCAGGACCTGCCGGTCCACCTCGATGCCGGGTCCATCCCGTCGGGGCGGGTCGTCCTCGTGGGCAACGGCAACGTGGCGCTCGACTGCGCCCGGATCCTCGCCGAGGACCCCGAGACGCTGGCCGGCACCGACATCGCCGACGGGCCGCTGGCGGTCCTGCGTGACAGCGCGGTGCGGGAGGTCGTCGTCCTCGGGCGTAGGGGGCCCGGGGAGGCGGCCTTCACCGTGCCCGAGCTGGTCGGCCTGATGGGCCACACCGGCGTCAACGTGGTCGTCGACACCGGCGACCTCCTGCTCGAGGAGGCGCTGGCCGGCGGCGAGACGACCGCCCGGTTGCTGCGCGAGATCGCCCGCCGTGAGGTGCGGCCGGAGCTGCGTACGATCGTGCTGCGGTTCCTCAGCTCGCCGGTGCGTGTGCTCGGCGAGGACCGGGTCACCGGGGTCGAGGTCGGCCGCAACCGGCTCGAGCGCGACGAGAACGGCGTGGTCCGCGCCGTCGCCACCGGTGAGACCGAGGTCCTCGAGGCGGGGATGCTGCTGCGCGCGGTCGGCTACAAGGGCCTGCCCGTCGCGGACCTTCCCTACGACGCCGCGACCGGCACCGTCCCCAACGACCGCGGCCGGGTGCTCCCGGGCGTGTACGTCGCCGGCTGGGTCAAGCGCGGCCCGAACGGCTTCATCGGCACCAACAAGACCGACGCCACAGAGACGGTCGACCAGCTGCTCGACGACCTCGACGCGGACCGGATCCCGGCCCCGGTCGGGGACCCCCGCGAGATCACCGCGATCGTGCGCAGCCGCCAGCCCGGCATGGTCGAGCTGGCCGGATGGCAGGCGATCGACCGCGAGGAGAAGCGGCGCGGCGCCGAGTCCGGTCGCCCGCGCGTGAAGATCACCGATGTCGAGGAGATGCGGGGCATCGCCGCGAAGTCGCGGAAACCCCGATACGCTCTGGGGCGTCGCAAGGAGCGCTGAGGCGCTCTCGACACCGGGCGAGATCGGGATCACGGGAGCAGGGGGAGAAGCGGGTGGCCGGGGAGAAGCGCGATGGTCGGCAGGACCGGTGGAGCAAGCACAACCAGCAGCGCCGCCAGCAGATCATCGACGCCGCCATCGCGGTGATCGAGGCAGGTGAGCCCGGCGCCGACGTGCAGGTGCAGCAGATCGCGGTGCGCGCCGGACTGTCCCGCACGGTCATCTACCGCCATTTCGAGGACCGTGCCGACCTGGACCGTGCCGTGCAGCAGGCGATCCTCGACGGCCTCTGGTCCGACCTGATGCCGGGGATCACCCTCGACGGCACCGTGCCGCAGATCATCGAGCGGATCATCGGCACCTACGTACGCTGGGCCCGGGCGCACCCCGCGCTCCACCTCGCCGCCGACCACGACATCGACGGCGGCGACGACGGCCCGTTCCAGCAGGGGATGGAGCAGCTCGCCGGCCGGATCTCGGGCATCGTCGGCACCGCCGTGCTCGCCCTCGGCGGCAAGCCCACCGAGGAGGAGGCCGAGGCTCTCGACCCGCTGATCTACGGTCTCGTCGGCGCGGTCTTCGGTGCCGTACGCCGCTGGCTGACCCGCACCGGTGAGCGGCTGCCCGCCGAGACACTGGAGCGGCTCACCGCCCAGTCCATCTGGTTCGTCATCGACGGTCACGCCCGCGGGTTCGGGATCGAGCTCGACCCCGACCTTCCTCTGGAAGAACTCCTGTCCAATGACGTCCTCGCGGTATAGCCTCCCGGTATCGCCCGGCCGCACGGCCGTTCATTCCAGGAGAAGACCATGCCCCACCTGCGCAGACTCTCGATCGCCGTCACCGCCGGCCTGGCAGCCACCGCCGGGCTCGCCGCCCCGCTGAGCCCGGCCACCGCGGCCCCCGGCAGCGGCTCGTCCGAGGGCACCGCCCGCGTCTTCATGGTCAACCCGGTCCAGTCCAGCAACGACCAGGACCTGACCGACCAGAAGGACGCCGCGAGCGCGGTGCCGGAGAGTGCCTACGCCGAGGTGCCGCTGACCCACCTGGACGGATCGGGCTACCTCCGCGGTGACTACGCGGTTGTCGAGTCGAGCACCGGCACGCCGGCGTACTCCACCACCAACAGCTACTCCTACGACCGCCACCAGGACCAGTTCGAGCAGGTCATGGGCTACTTCTGGGTGACTCGCACGCAGACCTACCTGCACACCCTCGGCTTCGGGGAGACGCTCCCGGGCGTGCTGAACGAGCCGTTCTCGGTGAAGATCAACCAGTACGGCGGCGACAACTCCTACCAGACCGACAAGCCGTTCCGGATCCGGCTGGGCAAGGGCGGCGTCGACGACGCCGAGGACGCGGAGGTGATCGTCCACGAATACGGTCACGCCGTCCACGCCGACCAGGTGCCCGGCTACGGCAGCAGCCTCGACGCCGGCGCGATCGGGGAGTCGTTCGGTGACTATCTCGCCGTGACCGTCGGTCTCGACGCCGCCGACGAGTTCGGCTGGCCGGTCGCGGCCGACCCGTCCTGCCCGATGGACTGGGACGCGACGTCCTACACCGACGCCCCCCACTGCATCCGCAGCTTCCACCTCGACCTGACCCTCGAGGACCGCCGCAACCAGGTGCACTACGACGGCCAGATCTGGAGCCAGGCGCTCTGGGAGATCCGCGAGGGCTACCAGGCTCTCGGCCTCACCACCCGCGACTGGGACACCACCCTGATCTACTCGCAGTTCTCCTACGCGCCGGACACCAGCTTCCAGGCCGCCGCTGCCGAGACGTACGCCGCGGCAGCCGCTCGCGACGGCCAGGCGGCCGCCGATCTGGTGCGTGACCGGTTCGCGGCGCGGGGGATCACCTTCTGACCGTGACCGACGTCGACCGGCGCTGCCAGATGTGCCAGTCGTCGTAGCTCACCCGTTCGACGTAGTGCCGCCGAAGGTACTGCTGCGCGTGGTCGCCGTCGAGGCCCCAGGTGTCGAGACTGTCGCCGTCGACGACGACCCACCGCGGGGCCGACCCACCTGCCAGCACGCTGTGCAGGTGGGTCAGGTGCGGGTCGCGCACACGCGCGGGGAGGCTCCACAGGTTCTCGTACGGGCTGTCGAGTCCGCTCGCGGCGATGATCTCCGGGTGGCCGAACCCGACCACGACACCGTCGGAAGGGTGCGCGTGCTCGCGCAGGTAGGTCGAGACCCGGCTCTCGGGAGTCTGCTGCGGTGGGGCGAGCGCCACGAGCGTCCAGACGACGAGCGCAGCGACGACCGCGTAGGCCACCGCAGATCTCAGCGCGAGCCCGGACCGTCGCGCGGGGTCGAACCCGGCGGTCGCGACCAGCAGCACGAGGCCGGGGACGATGCCGGTCAGGTAGTGCAACCAGTAGCTGCCACCGGCGGCGATCGCGACCAGCTCCCACGCGGTCATGGCGAGCACGGGCAGAGCCAGCGGTGACCTGCGTGCGACCACCGCGGCCACCGCGATGACGAGGACCACGGCGACCCCGCTACCGAGGGACGCCGTGACGAGCTGCACACCTCGGGCAGCCGTCGCCGAGGAGGCCGAGGCCTCGATCAGGTCCGCGGCATGGGTGCGGAAGACCACGACCGCGTCCCACAGCTCGGGGACGGAGGTGCCCTGCGCCCCGGCGCCTGCGACCGCCGCACCGAGCGATGCCGCGGCGCCGCCCGCGAACGTGGCAGCCCGAGCCCACAGCCGGGGCACATGCGGGTGAGAGATCGCGACGAGGACGGCGGTGAACACGAAGACGTCGATGAAGTTCTGCTTGACCAGTGCGGCCGCCATGCCGGATGCGCCGGCCGCGGCGGCGAGCACAGCCGTACGCCATCCCCACGGTCCGCGCATCGCCGTCACCGCACACACCAGGCCGAGGAGGACGAGGGGCACCGCGAGCAGCTCGCCGTTGACCGCCGGCATGCCGAGCAGCGGGCTCGACACCAGTGCTGCTGCCAGCACGACGGTTGTGAGCAATGTCGGACGACTCCCCGGTGACACCAGGCTCGCCAGGACGCCGGTCAGGGCGACCGACAGCCCGCCCGCCACCGCGCCGAGCACCTTGAGCCCGGGCGCGACGAGCCCAGACGTCGTCGCCTCGACGGACCCGAGGTAGCCGGCGATCGTGAACAGCCAGAGCAGCAGCGGCGGCCTGTCGACCCAGTAGTCGCCGTACAGCGAACGGCCCGGCTGCCACTGCTCGGCCACCATCAGGAAGCCGCTCTCGTCCGCGGTGAGCGGCCGGTCGAGGAAGGGCAGCCACGCGGCCGCCGCCACCAGAGCAGCGAGCAGCACGATCACGGTGTCCGTCCGGCCCCTGCCGGTGACGCGTGCGTCGCCGCCGCCGGGCCTCTCGGGCACCGGCGTAGCGGTGCGGTCACTGACGGGAGTGGTCACTTCGGCACGCTAGGAGCCTGGATGAAGGGCGATGGAGCCGTTTGCGCACAACGTCGTGGGGTGTTGCCACTCTATGACCGTCACCCAAGCCGAGTGCCGGAGTACCGGTCTAGGCCTCGCGCAGGTAGGCGAGCACGGCGGAGACCCGGCGGTCGGTGGTGGGGTCGAGCCGGAGCTTGGCGAAGATGTTGCCGACGTGCTTGCGGACGGCGGCCTCCGAGACGAAGAGCGCGGTCGCGATGCTGCCGTTGGTGCGCCCCTCGGCCATCAGCGCCAGCACCTCGCGCTCTCGCTCCGAGAGCGCGTCGAGCGGACCGTCGGGCTGGTGCCGGTTGAGGAGACCGCGTACGACCTGGGGGTCGACGACGGTCTCGCCGCCAGCCACCCGGTCCAGGCTGTCGAGGAAGTCCCGGACGTGGCCGACCCGGTCCTTGAGGAGGTAGCCGATTCCGCCACCACCGGTGGTGTCGAGGAGCTCGGCGAGGTAGGCGTCGGCGACGTACGCCGAGAGCACGAGGACGGCCAGGTCGCGGTGCCGTCGGCGCAGCTCGGCGGCGGCGCGCAGCCCCTCGTCGGTGTGGGTCGGCGGCATCCGGATGTCGGTGATCACGACGTCGGGGCGGGTGTGATCGGTGAAGGCGAGCAGGGCGTCGGCGTCGCCGACCGCGGCGATGACCTCGTGGCCGGCTCGTTCGAGGATGGCGAGGAGGCCCTCGCGCAGCAGCGCGGCGTCCTCGGCCAGGACGATCCTCAGGGGAGCCCTCAGGGAAGCACGGTCGGGCACGTCATCCTCACTTCCGTCGGTCCGCCCGGGGGGCTGGTGACCTCGAGGTGGCCGTCCAGAGCGGCCAGGCGGGTGGCCAGTCCGGCGAGCCCGCCCCCTGGTCGCACGGTGGCGCCACCGGCCCCATCATCGCGTACGCCGACCTCCAGCCGGTCGCCCGACACCTGTCCCTCGACGCGGGCCGAGCGGGCACCGGCATGCCGGACCGCGTTGGTGAGCGCCTCCGCGACCACGAAGTACGCCGCGGCCTCGACCGGCGCCGGCAGCCGGCCGTCCACCCGCAGGTCGACGGAGACCGGCAGCCCGGCGGTGTCGGCGAGCTCGCGCACCGCAGCGGTGAGCCCGTGGTCGACCAGCACCCGCGGGTGGATCCCGCGGACGGTCGCGCGGAGCTCGGCCAGCGCCGTCTCCGCCTGGGTGTGGGCCTGTCGGACGAGGTCGAGCCCAGCCCCCTCGGGCACCTCCAGCTCGGCCAGGCCGAGCGTCATGGTCAGCGCGACGAGCCGCTGCTGCGCACCGTCGTGGAGGTCGCGCTCGATCCTGCTGCGCTCGGTCTCGAAGGCGTCCACGAGGTCGACCCGGGAGCGGCGCAGGTCGGCGACGGCCGCGGCCAGCCGGGTCTGGGCCGGTTCGAGCAGGAGCCGCGCGAGGCTGGCCTGGGCGGCTGCGAGGAGGGTGGCGACGTACAGGCCGAAGACGAGGAGCACGAGTCCCGGCGCCACCGCGATCCAGGCCTCCGTGGGCGTGCTGAGCTGCCAGGGGCCGATGGCGATCGGAGCGTCGACCCGGACCAGGACCGGGGCGAGCACGAGCACGCCCGGGATGGTGATGATCAGGTTGAGCACGACGGCGTCCACGAGCCACAGCACCGTGGCGAGCAGCACGGTGTAGCCGACCTCGGGCCCGGAGATCCGCAGCCGGCGCAGAGCGCGGAGCCGCTCGCTCCAGGCGATCGGCGCGGGCCGCGCTGCCTGGCCCGGACGGACGTCGGGGAGGACCAGCCGGAGGCGTACCCGTTCCATGTCGGCGACGAGCGCCGCCAACAGCGGGATCCCGGCCAGGACCAGCACACCGACGAGGATGACCAGGGTGAGGAGACCGACGCCGACCAGCACGAACAGCACCGCGGCGACGACGAGACCGACCAGAGCGCCGGAGGCCAGATAGGCCAGGGCGCGCCACGGCCAGCTGGAGGCGAGGAGCCGCCAGGGGGAGGAGCGCAGCGCCGCCCAGATGTCGGGTGGTGGTCTCATGACCCGGAGCCTAGGCACTCCGCACCCCTCCGCGGGGTAGCGCACGCGCTACCTCGTCGTGGCGTCCGCGCCCGTGCGCGCGCCCCGGGCGCGGCGTTTGCTGGAGGACATGACCGCCACCCTCCCGGCCACCGTCCAAGCGCCGCCGTCCGGCCCGCCCGCCGTCGTCCTCGACGACGTCACCCGCACCTACCGGTCCCGCTCCGGAAAGGTCCACGCCCTTCGCGGCGTGAGCCATGCCTTCACCGCCGGGACGTTCACCGCGATCATGGGTCCGTCGGGGTCGGGCAAGTCCACACTCATGCAGGTCGCCGCCGGCCTCGACCGGCCCTCCCGGGGCAGCGTCCGCGTGGCCGGCACGACGCTGTCGGGCCTGAGCCGGACGAGCCTGACGAAGCTGCGCCGGGAGTCGATGGGCTTCGTGTTCCAGCAGTACAACCTGCTCGACGCCCTCACCGCCTACGACAACGTCGCCCTCCCCGCCCGTCTCGCCGGGCGGCGCCCGGATCGCGCCGCGGTGATCGGGGCACTCGAGCAGGTCGGCCTGCACGGGTTGGCCCGGAGACGGCCGCCGGAGCTCTCCGGCGGCCAGCAGCAGCGCGTCGCCATCGCACGGGCGCTGCACACCCGGCCCGCGGTGCTCTTCGCCGACGAGCCCACCGGTGCACTGGACCGCCACGCCGGGCGCGATGTCCTCGAGCTGCTCCGGAACCTCGTCGACACCCCGGCGACTCATGGTCCGGCGCAGACGGTCGTCATGGTCACCCACGACCCGCTCGCCGCCTCGTACGCCGACCGGGTGCTGTTCCTCGCCGACGGCCGGATCGTCGGGCAGATGGAGCGCAGCGATGCCGCTCGGATCGCCGCCCGCATGACCGACCTGGAGCCTGCCTGATGAGCATCGTGTCGCTCGGCGCGCACAGCCTGAAGACGCTGCGCCAGTCGTGGCCGCCGTACGCCGGGGCCGCCGTCGCCCTCGCCGGCGGCATCGCCCTGATCACCCTCGCCACCAACATGCTGGGCGCGCTCGGCACCGCCACCGACGGCCTCGACGAGCAGACCCGGCGGCAGATCGACGATCTCGGGTCGCTGTTCGGCATCATGGCCGGGATCTCGCTCTTCCTGGCGCTCTTCGTGGTCTCCTCGACCTTCGGGTTCGTGGTCGCCACCCGGCGCCGCGAGCTCGGCCTGCTCCGCCTGCTCGGCGCCACCCCGCGCCAGGTGCGGACGCTGCTGCTCGGCGAGGCGCTCGCGGTAGCGGTCGTCGGCACGGTCGCCGGCTGCCTGCTCGGCACCGTGGTGACGGTGCCGGTGCTGCGCGTCCTGCACCAGGCCGGGGTCACGCCGGTCCTGCTCGCGATGCCGAGCCAGGGGACCGGATGGGCGATCGCGGCCTGCTGCGGTGTCGGCGTGGCGCTGGTCGGGGCCCGGCGAGCGGGCGCCCGCGCCGGACGTACGCAGCCGGTCGAGGCGCTCCGCGAGGCCGTCCTCGAGAGGCGCCGGCCCACGGTGGCCCAAGGTCTGGTCGCGCTCACCGCGGCTGCCGGGCTGGTCGCCACCGCCTGGTTCGCTCCCGGGATGCCGCTGCTGTTCGCCCTGCTCGTGGGCATGTTCCTGCCGATCGTCGCCGTGATCGGGGCCAACGCGGTCGGTGGCCTGCTCTACACCGAGCTGGCGGCGTACGCAGGTGCCGTGGTGGCCCGACGGGACCCGGCCGCGCACCTGGCCCGCGACCTCGCCCGCACCAGCAGCCGGATGACCGCCGCAGTGGCGGCGCCGGTGGTGGCCATCATGGCGGTGGCCGGCTCGATGGTGGTCGCCGTCGGCGCGACCGCCGACTGGAGCGAGGGCGCCGACAGGGCCGCGCTCAGGTCGGAGCTGGTCGTCGAGCAGGCGGAGCGTCCCGAGCGGATCCAGGGCCTGCCCGGGGTGAGGGTGAGCGACGTACGCCGTACGGCCCCGGTGGGCTTCGGGGGCGAGCGCACCGAGGTCGAGGTCGTCGACGTCGCCGACGCGGCAGCGACGCGGAGCCTGCAGGCGACGCGGGGGAACCTCGCCGACCTGCACGGCAGGGCGATCGCCGTCACCGCCTCCTACGTCACCGACCTCGGTGGCCGGGTCGGTCAGACCCGCCGGATGCGCATCGGCGACCGGACCGTGAAGGTGCGGCTGGTCGCGGTCGTGCCCGACGCCCCGAACCTGTGGGGCGACGTCATCGTGCCCGACGACCTGCCCGGCATCGGCCGGGTCGTCCGCGACACCGGGACCGTCTTCGTGCGCACCGACCCCGGCGCGGACGTCGCTGCGACCGCCCGGTCGCTCCGGGACACCGGGGCCGAGGTGAGCACCGGCGAGGACTGGGTCAGCACCGTCGCCGCCGAGGCCCGGGACACGAACACGGTCGTCCTGTGGGTGATGCTCGGCCCGGCCGGGGTCTACGCCGCGATCGCGGCCGTCAACGCGGTCCTGATCGGGATGAGCCAGCGCCGCCGCCAGACCGCCACGGCCAGGCTCCTCGGCGCCACCCCGGCGCAGGTGCGCCGGACCACGCTCTGGGAGACGGTGTTCACCGGCGCCGGCGCGCTGCTGGTCGGCGGCGCGGTCACGGGCTTCACGGCCTGGCTGGTGCGCCAGGCGGTCGTCCGCGACGTGCCCGACGCGCCGCTGACGGTCCCGTGGGAGGCCCTGTCCGGGATCACCGCAGCCTGCCTCGTCGTGCTGCTCGCGGCTGCTGTTGCCGGGGCGTACGCGCTGCGGGGAGGGGAAGCGCCCGACTGACCTTTCCAGGGGATTAAGTAGTGTTTTCCGCGTGACGGAGATGGACGGCGTACTCACCCAGGACGGCATCGGCGAGGGCGACGGGCTGGAGCGGCTGTGGACGCCCTACCGGATGGCCTACATCCGCGGCGAGAACAAGCCCAGCGACCCCTCGGAGACGAAGTGCCCGTTCTGCCGGGTGCCGACGCTCGAGGACGCCGAGGGCCTGGTCGTCCACCGCGGCGAGACCTGCTTCGTGGTGCTCAACCTCTACCCGTACGCCCCGGGCCACATGATGGTGTGCCCCTACCGTCACGTCGCCGGCTACGTCGAGACCACCGACGAGGAGGCCGCCGAGATGGCGATGCTGACCAAGCAGGCCGTACGCACCCTCGCCGGCGTCTCGCAGGCCGAGGGGTTCAACATCGGCATGAACCAGGGCACCGCCGGCGGCGCGGGTATCGCCGCCCACCTGCACCAGCACATCGTGCCCCGCTGGGTCGGCGACCAGAACTTCATGCCGATCATCGGCCGCACCAAGACCCTGCCGCAGCTGCTGACCGACACCCGCGACCTGCTCGCGCAGGCGTGGGCGTCGGCCTGAGCAGCCCCGGCGCAGGTGCTGAACCTCAGACGATCGCCCAGGCCACCGCTGCGGCCGCGAAGCCGGTGACCGAGAGCACCGTCTCCAGCACGGTCCAGGTCGCCAGGGTCTGCTTCACGGTGAGGTTGAAGTAGCGCGAGACGATCCAGAAGCCGCCGTCGTTGACGTGGCTGAGGATGATCGAGCCGGCGGCGATCGCGACGGCGATCACGGCGAGCTCGGGCTGGGAGTAGCCCGAGGCGAGGGTCGGGCCGACGATGCCGCCGGTGGTCACGATCGCGACGGTCGCGGAGCCCTGGGCGATCCGGAGGCCGCAGGAGATGACGTAGGCCAGCAGGAGGACCGGCAGGCCGGCGTCGGCGAGCACCTCGGCGAGCGCGGCGCCCACGCCGGTCGCCGAGATCACGGAGCCGAAGAAGGCGCCGGCGCCCACGACGAGCAGGATCATGCCGACCGGTCGCAGCGAGGCGCCGGTGAACTCCGAGATCTCGTCGAGCCTCATGCCGCGGCGGATGCCGAGCAGCCAGAAGGCCAGCAGCACCGCGATGGTGAGCGCGATCGCCGGGTTGCCCAGGAACGTGAGCACGCTGAGCAGCCGGCCCGGGTCGAGCAGCATCGTGCCGAAGGTCGCGCCCAGGATCAGGAGCAGCGGCACGGCGATGACGGCGAGGACCAGGGCGAGCGAGACCGGGGCGACGGGCGTCGGGTCCTCCTCGGCCTCGGTCTCCGCGACCAGGAACTCCTCGGGCACCGAGACCTGGACCCGCGGGGCGATCCAGATCGGGAACAGGATGCCGGCGGCCGCGAACGCGGGCAGGCCGCACACCAGGCCCATGATGATCAGCCAGCCGAGGTCGACGCCGAGGAGACCGCCGAGGGCCGTCGGGCCCGGGTGCGGAGGCAGGAAGGCGTGGGTCATCGACAGGCCGGCCAGCACAGGCAGGGCGTAGAGGACGAGCGAGCGACCGCCGCGGTGCGCGGCGACGTACACCAGCGGGGCGAGGACGAAGATGCCGATGTCGAAGAAGACCGGGATGCCGAAGATCAGGCCGACCAGACCCATCGCGATCGGGGTGCCGCGCTCACCGAAGATGCCGATCAGCCTCGAGGCGAGCACGTCGGCGCCACCGGACCGCTCGAGCAGCGACCCGAGCACGGTGCCGAGCCCGATGATGAGCGCGATGTGACCGAGTACGCCGCCGAAGCCGGTCTCGATGAGCGACTCCTTCGAGGCGAGCGCGGTGCCGACCATCTGCTCGACGGACAGGCCGGCCGCGACGGCCAGGCCGATGCCGCTGATGAAGAGGGCGATGAAGGGCTCGAGCTTCACCTTGATGATCAAGAAGAGGAGCACGGCGATCGCCGCTGCGCAGAGCAGCAGCAGGCCGGGGGTGCTTGTCTGGAGCCAGTGCATGGCTGGTTCTCCCGTCGGGTCAGGGTGGGGG
>NZ_JAALAA010000007.1 GCF_011045035.1 Nocardioides turkmenicus | reverse complement strand
CGCGGCCACCGGCCGCGCGCCCCCTCGCCTGCGGGAGCCTCACATGTGCAGCGGCTCGACGACGCTGTCGTCGCCGCCCTTGCCCACCCGCGAGTTGCGGTAGCTGTAGAGGAAGTAGATCGCGAAGCCGATCGCCATCCACACCAGGAACCGCAGCCAGGTCTCGATGCTCAGGTTGAGGGTCAGGTAGATGCAGATCAGGGCCGCCACGATCGGCAGCACCGGGTTGAACGGCACCTGGAACGAGCGCGGCAGGTCGGGGCGACGCTTGCGCAGGACCGGCACCGCGATCGAGACCAGGGCGAAGGCGGTCAGGGTGCCGATGTTCACCATCTCCTCCAGCCGGCCGACCGGGGTGAAGGTCGCCACGACGGCGACGACGGCGCCGACGATGAACGTGAGCCGAAGCGGCGTACCGGTCTTCGGATTGACGTGCGCGAGCCGCACCGGGAGGAGCCCGTCGCGGCTCATCGCGAAGAGCACCCGGACTGCGCCGATGATCAGCGTCATCACGACCGTGGTCAGACCCGCGACCGCGCCCGCCGAGATCAAGGTGGCGAAGCCACCTTGCCCGACATCACGGAACGCCGTGGCCAGGGCAGCACTGGTGTCGATCTCGTCGTACTTCACCATGCCGGTGATGACCAACGCGACGGCGACGTAGAGGACGGTGCAGATCACCAACGACCCGATGATGCCGCGCGGCAGGTCACGCTGCGGGTTCTTGGCCTCCTCGGCGGTGGTGGCGACGACGTCGAAGCCGATGTAGGCGAAGAAGACCACCGAGGCGGCCGAGATGATGCCGAGGACGCCGAATGTCTGCGGCTCGAGACCGAACGCCCACTGGATCAGGGGCTGGTGGATGCCCTCGGACTCGACACCGCCGGCACGCGCGGGGATGAACGGGTCGTAGTTGGCGCCGGACACGTAGAACAGCCCGGCGACGATGACGAAGCAGACGATGAAGAGCTTGATCGCGACGAGCACGAGGTTGACGCGCAACGACTCCTTGATGCCGATGGCGATCAGGCCGACCAGTGCGACGACCAGCAGCAGCGCAGCCAGGTTGAAGTCGCCGAAGGCCGGCTGGTCCTGCGGACCGAGGTGGGCCGGCCAGGTGATGCCGATCTCGGCCAGGAAGGTCACGAAGTAGGCGCTCCAGCCCTGAGCGACCACCGAGGCCGCCAGGACCATCTCCAGGATCAGGTCCCAGCCGACGATCCACGCGAGCATCTCCCCGAGCGTGGCATAGGAGAACGTGTACGCCGACCCGGACACCGGCACCGACGAGGCGAACTCCGCGTAGCAGAGCGCCGCCAGGCCACAGCAGATCGCGGCGATGACGAAGGAGAAGACCACGCCCGGGCCGGCGTACTGGGCCGCGGCCCGACCGGTCAGGGTGAAGATCCCCGCTCCGATGATCACGCCGATCCCGAAGACCGTCAGGTCAACCGCGGTGAGCCGCTTTTTGAGCTGGAACTCCGGGGTTTCGGCATCGGCAAGGGACTGCTCGATGGACTTGGTGCGCCAAACAGACATGAGGGATAGCAAACCATCTCGTCAGGTGGACTCGACGGGGTGGGGTGCGGGTCGTCACATCTCGCACCGGAAGCTGCTCGCCTGCGAGACCGGTCCCCCGACGTACTCGGGCCACGTCGGCCGCTCGCACAGCGGCCGGGTGCGGTTGGCCCCGGCGTTGCCGTCGGCGACCACCTGGTTCGCGTCGGGAGCGACCCCGTCCTCGGCCCACCTCTCCAGGGCCGTCAGCGAGTCGTACGAGGCCGAGTACGCCACCGGGGCGAAGTTGGCGTGGTTGGCGCCGGGCACCAGGTAGAACCGCGAGAACTCCGACGTCGCCCGCTTGCCCATCACCCGCTGGACGCGCTGGTAGTAGTCGATCGTGGAGCGGTGGCTGACCAGCTCATCGGCGGCGCCGTGCACCAGGATCAGCCGGCCCCCGGATCGGGCGAAGCGGCGCAGGTCGGCGTCGTTGACGTCCTGGAGGGCGGTGAGTTCGCTGATCCGGCGCTGCCACCTCCCCGGCGCGGCCGGGTCGATCGCGAAGGGGCTGATCTGCGGGTCGCGGGCGACGAAGTACTTGGCCCACTGGGTCCAGAACTGCATGCCGTAGCCGGCGGTCACGGGCATCGGGTCGGCCGGCGCGGTGGTGCCGAAACCGAGGATCGGGGTCGACATCCGTGCCCCGGAGAGCACCGGGAACCCGGGGTAGCCCCACTCGCCGCTCGCCACCTTGTAGGGCAGCCGCCAGCTGCTGTCGGCCGCCACGACCGCGTCGACCTGCTCGCGCGAGAGGCAGGTCGCGCCCGGCGCCTCGCCCTCACCGCACAGCAGCGTCTCCGGGTCGAAGTCGCAGCCGGCCTCGTCGGAGACGACGCCGTCCTCGACCCCGTCGCCGCCGTCGCAGGCGGCGAGGACCCGCTGCGCGACCAGGTCCTGCTGGGCCTTCGACGGGAACGCGCCGGGCTTGCCGAACTCGTGGGTGATCCGGCCGAAGAAGAGGTCGAGGGTGGCGGCGTTCCAGGCGGGGTAGGCGGAGATCACCCCGTCGAAGTCGCGCGGCCAGCGCTGCGCGACGGCGAGGGCCTCGCGACCGCCGGTCGAGCCGCCGGCGAAGTAGGCCGCACTCGGGGCGCGACCGAAGGCCTTGGCGATGACGAAGCCGGCGGTGTCGTGCACCTTCTTGAGCGCGTCGCCCGAGAAGTTGCGCAGCGCCTCGTCGTTCTGGCCGAACCAGCCGTCCAGGCTCGCGATCGGGTGCCGGGTCGTGTCGGCCTGGTGGCCGGAGTCGCTGGCGTACGTCGCGTAGCCGCGCCCGAGCGGGGTGCGCTGGTCGACCGGCCCGAACGGTACGTTCTGAGCGAGGTTGGGGACGGTGCCGTTGTAGCCACCGCCACCGAACATCATCGTCTTCCCGTTCCACCCCTCCGGCAGCGCCAGGCCCATCCGGATGTCCGGGGCCGCGGGGTCGACCGGGTGGATCGCGATGTCGGCGCGGCAGTAGGCCGGGATGGCGGTCGGCCCGGTCCCGCTGGCCGGCATGGACGTCGTCGCGCTGACCTCGGCGCCGGTGGTCGGCAGGCCGATACGGTGGGCGGGGATCTTCAGGCCGACCAGCGACGCACAGTCGGCGGTCGTCGAAGGCGCTGCGGTGGACGGCGCGGCGGTCGCGGGCACCTGGCCGGCGACCAGGGCCGCTGCGGCGAGGGCCAGCGAGGAGCCGACGATCAGGGACCTGCGTACGAGACGGTGCGGGGCATGACCCAAGGATCGCGACGCCGTGTGACCTGCGCCATGTGGCTTCCGCACACATCTCGGCGGCTCGAGGTGTGGCCGACCGCGAGCATCCCACCACGGCAGCCGCATGGCGATCAGCCACACAACGACCCCGGTGACTGTGTCCCGAACCGCTATGGCGTACGTCTCACCACTTCCCTAGCGTCGCCCATGTGACGAGCACCACACCGACCCAGGACTGGGCTCTGCGGACCGAGGGCCTCACCAAGGACTTCCGCGGTTTCCGGGCGGTCAGCTCTGTCGACCTGGAGGTCGCCGAGGGCACCGTCCACGCGCTCGTCGGCCCGAACGGCGCCGGCAAGACGACCCTGTTCAACCTGCTCACCGGCTTCCTCAAACCCACCAGCGGACGGATCAGGGTCTTCGGTGACGACGTCACCGGGATGGCACCGGAGCGGATCACCCGCCACGGGGTGGCCCGCTCCTTCCAGATCACCAGCCTCTTCGAGAACCTCACCCCGCGCGAGCACGTGGAGATCGCGCTCCAGGGGCTCACCAACCAGGGGCTGAGGTTCTGGCGCTCGGAGAGGCTGCTCGGGCGGCGCCGCGAGGAGGTCGACCGGCTGCTCGCCGAGGTCGGCCTGACCGAGCTGGCCGACCGGCCGACCGGCCTGATGGCGTACGGCCAGAAGCGGGCGCTCGAGCTCGCCCTCGTGCTCGCCGTCGAGCCGAGGCTGCTGCTGCTCGACGAGCCGACCGCCGGGATGGGCATCGAGGACGTCGACCGCACCATCGAGCTCGTGCGGCGCATCGCCGCAGGTCGCACGGTCGTCTTCGTCGACCACAACATGCACGTGGTCGGCCAGCTCGCCGACCGGGTCACCGTCCTGCAGCAGGGCTCCGTGCTGGCCGAGGGCCCCTACGACGAGGTCCGCGCGGACCCCCGCGTCATCACCGCCTACCTCGGGGAGGCCCACAGTGCTTGAGGTAGAGAACCTGAGCGCCTGGTACGGCGAGGCGCAGGCCCTGCGCGAGGCGACCCTGAGCGTCGCCGAGGGCGAGGTCGTCACTCTCGTCGGACGCAACGGCGCTGGCAAGACCACCCTGGTCCGCTGCCTGATGGGTCTCCACAAGCACCTGACCGGATCGGTCCGGCTCGACGGCCGCGACATCACCACGCTGCCCGCGCACAAGCGGGCCCGTGCCGGCCTCGGCTGGGTGCAGGACGACCGCGGCATCTTCGCCAACCTGAGCGTGGAGGAGAACCTGCTGCTGCCGCCGCGGGTCTCGGAGTCCGCGTGGACGCTGGAGCAGGTCTATGACGCCTTTCCGGCTCTCGGCAGCCGCCGGCGAGCCGGCGGGACGACGCTCTCGGGCGGGGAGCAGCAGATGCTCGCCGTCGCCCGCGTGCTCCGCACCGGCGCCCGGGTGCTCCTTCTCGACGAGCCCTCCGAGGGCCTCGCCCCTGTCATCGTCGCCCAGATCGGCGACATCGTGCGGACCGCGAAGCAGTCCGGGATCGGCGTGCTCCTGATCGAGCAGAACGTACGTTTCGCCGCCACCGTCGCCGACCGCCACTACCTGCTCGCCCAGGGTCGCCTGGTCGAGAGCCTCGACAACGACGAGTTCGTCGAACGTCAGGACGAACTGCTCGAACACCTCGGGATCTGACGTACCGCCCAGCACAGCGCAGTCCCAACCCCCGCGAGGAGAGACACGATGAACAAGCGACGCACAGTTGCCACCGCCTCGATGGTGATGGCAGGTGTCCTGGTCACCGCAGGCTGCGGCGCCGGCGGACCGAGCGCGGGCGGAGGCGACTTCACCGACGACAAGGTGGTCCTCGCCCTGCTCAACGACGCCTCCGGTGTCTACAAGGACGTCTCCGGTCCCAACTCGAAGATCGCGATCCAGATGGCGATCGACGACTACCAGGAGAAGTACGGCGACGAGGCCGTCGTCGACGACATCGAGGTGACCTCGGCCGACCACCAGAACGAGCCCGACATCGCCAACACCAAGGCCCAGGAGCTCTACGACCGCGAGGGCGCCGACGTGATCCTGGACGTGCCGACCTCGTCGGCCGCGCTGGCCGTCGCGACGCAGGCGAAGAACAAGAAGAAGCTCTACATGAACGTCGGCGCGGCCACGACCGAGCTGACCGGCGCCCAGTGCAACAAGTACACCTTCCACTACGCCTACGACACCTGGATGCTGGCCAACGGCACCGGCACGGTCGTGACCGAGGACGGCGGCAAGAACTGGCAGCTGATCTACCCCGACTACGCCTTCGGCCAGGACATGGTGAAGTCGTTCACCGGAGCCATCGAGGCGGGCGGCGGCAAGGTCGCCGGCACGATCGCGACGCCGTTCCCGAACGACAACTTCGCGACGTACATCACCAAGGCAGGCGCCGCGAAACCGCAGGTCATCGGCACCATGCACGCCGGTGGCGACCTGATCAACCTGGTCAAGCAGTACAACGAGTCCGGGCTCAAGGACCAGGGCATCGACCTGGCCGTCGGGCTGATGTTCATCTCCGACATCCACTCGCTCGGCGTCGAGGCGTTCGAGGGCACGATCTTCACCGACGCCTGGTACTGGAACCTCGACGAGAAGTCCCGCGAGTGGGCCGACCGCTTCATGGAGGAGACGGGCGACCGCCCGACCTACGCCCACGCGGGCAACTACTCGGCGGCACTGCAGTATCTCGAGGCGGTCCAGGCGGCCGGCACCGACGACGCCGACAAGGTCGTCGAGGAGCTCGAGGGCAAGAAGGTCGAGGACATGTTCCTGCGCAACGGTGAGATCCGCGCCGAGGACCACCGGGTCATCCACGACGTCTACCTGGCCCGGGTCAAAGGGCCGGCAGACGTCAAGGAGGACTGGGACTACGAGGAGATCATCAAGACCATCCCGGCCGAGGAGGCGTTCCGCCCGGCGTCGGAGTCCGGCTGCTCGATGTAGCTGCATCCGACGTCTAGAGGGATTGGTATGAACGCGGTTCTGCAATACACGGTCCAGGGCCTCGCGGCTGGCAGCTTCTACGCGCTGGCCGCGCTCGGCCTGGCCGTCATCTTCGGGGTGCTGGGCGTGGTCAACTTCGCCCACGGCGCCTTCTACATGCTGGGGGCGGTCGCCGCCGCGGTGCTCCTGGACACCGTCGGGATGAGCCTGTGGCTGGCGCTGATCGTGGTGCCGCTGCTGATGCTGGTCTTCGGGATGCTGGTCGAGCGGCTGCTGGTGCGCTGGCTGCTGCCGCTCGACCCGCTCTACAACCTGCTGCTCACCTTCGGGCTGACCCTGCTCCTGGTCGACCTGGTCAAGCGCCGCTACGGGGTCTCGGGACTGCCCTACGAGCGCCCCTCGGCACTCGACGGACGGGTCCAGCTGGCCGGTGTCGGTCTGCCGGTCTACCAGCTCTTCGTGATCGGCGTCGCGCTGCTCGTCTGCCTCGGCGTCTGGCTGCTGATGACGCGTACGCGGGTGGGGATGATCGTCCGCGCCGCGACCGAGCGGCCGGAGCTCGCGGGTGCGCTCGGGATCAACGTCGGGCGCTGGGTGACCCCGGTCTTCGGCTTCGGGGTCGCGCTCGCCGGGCTGGCCGGGGTCCTGGCGGCGCCGTTCCGAGCGATCACCGCCGAGATGGGCAGCGACTTCATCATCATCCTGTTCGCGGTGGTGGTGATCGGCGGGCTCGGCTCGATCGTGGGCGCCGTGGTGGGCGGCTTCCTGGTCGGGCTGGTGGAGGCGTTCGGGCAGGCGTACGCACCGACGTTCGCGCAGGTGCTCATCTTCGTGCTCATGGCCGTGGTCGTGCTGGCCCGGCCGGCCGGGCTCTTCGGACGAGAGGAGGCGACGGCATGACGTCGATCGCGACCGCTGGCGCGAGCGTCAGCGAGCAGCATGCGGCGATCGCCGGGGCGAGGCCGTGGCAGCGGCTGGTGCTGCTGGGGATCGGTCTCGTCGTCGCGCTCGGGCTGCCGTGGTTCGTCTACCCGCCGGTGGCGATGGACATCGCCGCCTGGGCGCTCTTCGCGGTGGCCCTCGACCTGCTGCTGGGCTATTGCGGGCTGCTCTCGTTCGGGCATGCCGCGTTCTGGGGCGGCTCGGCGTACGCGACCGGCCTGATCGCGATCCACCTCGGTGTCCCGTTCCCGGTCGCGGTGCTCGGCGGCGCTCTCTTCGCGATGGTGCTCGCCGTGCCGATCGGCTACCTGTCGGTGAAGCGCTCCGGGATCTACTTCGCGATGGTCACCCTGGCCTTCGCGCAGATGCTCTTCTTCATCGCCAACCAGGCCTCATCTCTCACCGGCGGGGAGAACGGGCTCCAGGGCGTGCCGCGCTCGTTCTTCGGGATCGAGGCGGTCGAGACCGACTCGTTCTTCTTCTACTACGCGGCGCTGCCGATCATCCTGCTCGGGATGTGGGCGGCCTGGCGGATCGTCCACTCCCCCTTCGGGCGGGTGCTGGTCGCGATCCGCGACAACGCGCCGCGAGCCCGGGCGCTGGGCTACGACGTGGAGCGCTACAAGCTGATCGTCTTCGTGCTCTCGGCCGGGCTCTCCGGCCTGGCCGGCGGCGTCTTCGCCGTCTCGCACGGGTTCGTCGCACTCCCCGAGCTGCACTGGGCCACCTCCGGCGAGGTCGTCCTGATGACGGTGCTGGGTGGCATAGGCACGCTGTGGGGCGGTGTCATCGGCGCCGGGCTGATCGTGATGCTCGCCGACTACCTGGCCTCGTCCGGGTTCGACGGCATCGGGATCGTCACCGGCACCGTGTTCGTGACCGTGGTGCTGCTGTTCCGACGGGGGATCTGGGGAACGGCGCGACACATGTGGTTGAGCCGTCGTAGTTCCTGAGACCTAGGCGACCAGCTGATGGAGCCGGAGCGCCAGCTGCACCTCGAGCTGGCGCTCCGGCTCCTGCCAGCCCTTGCCAAGCAGCCGCGTCACCCGCTCCAGCCGCTGGGTGACGGTGTTGACGTGCACGTGCAGCGCACCGGCGGTGCGGGTGAGATTGCGGTCGGCGGCGAAGTAGGCCCGCAGCGTCTCGACCAGCTTCGACCCCTTCGCGGCGTCGTAGTCGATCACCGGGCCCAGCCGCGAGGAGACGTACGCCGCCGGGTGGCCGTCGGAGCCGAGCAGCAGCCCCACGAACCCGAGGTCGTCGGCGGTGACCACCTGGCCCTCCCGGCCCAGGGTCATCGCCGCCGCCAGGCAGCGACGGGCCTCGTCGTAGCCCTTCACCACGGCATCCGGGCTGCTCAGCGGTCCCGGCACCGGGCCGGCGGCGCCGACGGTCACCGGTGCGCTTGCCGACAGGCGCAGCCCCTCGACGACGAGCTCGCCGGCGGCACGGGCGTCGCAGTCGGGGAAGATCAGCACGACCTGCCCCTGCCGGACCGCCGCGAAGCCGTCGTGGGTGGCCGCGACGAAGGTCGCCGCCTGGCCGACCCGGGCGCGATCGCCGGGGACGTTGGCCACCACCACGGCATAGGGCCTGGACAGGTCCGCCTGCAGCAGCCGGCCGCGCTCGCGCAGCGTCTCCGGGTCGGGCGTGGTGCCGGAGAGCAGCTCGTCGAGGAGCTCGCCGCGCACCCGTCCCTCGGCCTCGGCGACGCTGCGGCGGAAGAGCAGCAGCAGCGCCGTCACCAGCGCGGCCCGCTCCAGGATCCGCTGGTCGCCGTCGTCCAGATCCCCGTCCTCGCGGTCGACCTCGCGCGGGCCGAGGAGCATCGAGCCGAGCTGCTCGGCGCCGGCCAGGACCGGGGTGGCGTAGATGTCGCCGCTGCCGGCGGTACGGCTCAGGTCGAGGCTCCGTCGGGTCACGGCCGCCTCATAGTCGGAGACCGGCTGGCCCGGCGCGCTGCTGGCGATGGTCTCGCCGCTCAGGTCCAGCACGACGACCCGAGCGCCGAGGACCTCGGCGACGCTGCGTACGACGTCGTCGACGCCACCACCCTCGACGACGATCCGGGTGAGCCGGTCGTGGGCGTCGGCGGCGCGCTCGACCGCCTCGTTGCGCGCCTGCAGCTGGCGTGTGGTGACCTCGAGCTCGGCGACCGCGGCGCGGGTCTCCTCCAGGAGCCGGGCCTTGTCCACGGCGATCGCGGCGTGGGCCGCCAGCGAGACGAGCAGGGCGCTGGCCTCGGCTCCGAAGGGACGTACGGTCCGGTTCGCCGCGAAGAGGACGCCGATGACCTGGGTGCCGAGCAGGAGGGGCACGCCGATGATCGCGCGGATGCCCTCGCCGCTGACGGCTCCGTCGATGTCGGGGGCGTGCCGGAACCGCTCGTCGGGGATGTAGTCGGCGGTCGAGTAGGGCTTCATGGTCTGGGCGACGAGCCCGCCCAGACCGATGCCGTACGGGATCCGGGTCGAGCGGAAGGCCGCGGTCAGGATGCCCTCGGTGACCCGCATGTACTCGCCGCGGCGCTCGTCGTTGAGGGTCAGGTAGGCGACGTCGCTGTTGAGCAGCTGTTTGGCCCGGGTCACGATCGCCTGCAGCACCGCCTCCAGGTTGGTCAGCATCGCCAGGTCGTTGGCCGACTCGAACAGCGCCCCCAGCTCGCCCTCACGCCGGCGGCGAGCCTCCAGGGTGTCCCTGACCTGGAGCGCGAGGCGCTTGGCATAGTCGATCCGCTCCTGCTCCTCGGCGGTCGCACCCGCCTCGCGTGCGGCGCGTGACGGTCCCTCGAAGTCGGCCTCCGTGGCATCCCCGGCCAGCAGCTCCAGGAACGCAACCACATCGACCGTCATGTGACTGAAGTTACACTTCTACGCGCTCGCCGACATATGGGACGGCCACATAGTTGCCTCGGATCAGGTATGCGTCGCCGCCACGTCGTCCGCCGACGTGACGGGTCGCTCGCAGACGAAACCCCGACAGACGTACGCCGCCGCCCTCCCGTCCACCGGAGTCCGGCTGCTCAGCAGCGGGATGTCGTCGCGCGCCTCGTCGGCGACGACCACGACCGCACCCGGCCTGCGCCGAGCAGCGTCCTCGAGAGCGTCGCGGTCCGGCCCCGGAGGACCGACGACCGCGATCTCGAGGGGGCCGTCCTTCATGGTCGCCGCCGCGGCCAGCGACCAGCCGGCGAACCGGGGCGCCTTGGTCATCAGCGTGCTCGTCGCGCCGAGCGCCTCCTCGGCGGCCGTACGGTAGCGGCCCTCACCGGTGAGGGCGTGCGCGGTGACGAGCGCGTGGACCATCGCGCTGGTGCCGCCGGGGCTGGCGTTGTCGGAGGCGTCCCTCGGCCGGGTGACCAGCACCTCCGCGTCGTCAGCGGTGTCGTAAAAGCCGCCGTCCTCGGCGCGGAAGTGGGTCAGCGCGGTGTCGAGGAGTGACGTGGCCCGGTCGAGCCAGGTGGCGTCACCGGTCGCCTGGGTCAGGCTCAGGAACCCCGATGCGACACAGCCGTAATCCTCCAGCACTCCCGCGTGCGCGCCGGCCACGCCGTCGCGGCTGACGCGGAGCAGGCGCGCGTCGCGGACGTGCACCCGCCACAGCAGCTCCGCCGCCGCAACCGCCTCGTCGATGTAGCGCGGCTCACCGAGCAGGAGCCCGGCGTCCACGAGCCCACTGATCGCCAGCCCGTTCCAGGCCGCGACGACCTTGTCGTCGCGCGCAGGACGCACCCGCTCCTCGCGCGCGGCGAGAAGCCGCGCCTTGACCGACTCGAGCCGCTCGACGTCGTCGGGCCGATGGCGCAGCTGCAAGGTCGAGGCGCCCTCCTCGAACGTCCCTGCCTCGGTCACCTCGAAGACCTCCGCGGCCCAGGCGCCGTCGTCGGCACCGAGCACCTCGACGAGCTCGGCCGGGGTCCAGACGTAGAACTTGCCCTCGACACCCTCGCTGTCGGCGTCGACCGCAGAGGCGAACCCGCCCTCAGCCGTGCCCAGCTCGCGGATCATCCAGTCGGCGCTCTCGCGTGCGACCCGGTCGCCGAGCTCGGTCCCGAGGCGGGCGTAGAGGCCGATCAGCTGGGCGTTGTCGTAGAGCATCTTCTCGAAGTGCGGGACCACCCAGCCGCGGTCGACGGCGTAGCGCGCGAACCCGCCCCCGATCTGGTCGTAGATGCCACCGCCGGCCATCGCGGCCACGCTCCGCGAGAGCATGTGAGAGACCCGGGAGTCCGCCCCGAGCGACCCTGCCACCCGCCGCAGGAACTCCAGCACCATCGACGGCGGGAACTTCGGGGCTCCCCCGAACCCGCCGGCCATCGGGTCGAACTCCCCCGCCAGCTTCTCGACAGCGGCGTCGACGTCGACCTGCCAGTCGCCCCCGGACCCGGCCGCTCCGGAGATGTTGGCCAGGTGCTGACGTACGTTGTCCGCCACCGCCCCGATCTCCGAGCGCCGCTGTGTCCACGCCTCCGAAAGGGCCTGCAGCACCTGCGTGAACGCCGGCTGCCCATGTCGCGGCATGTCCGGGAAGTAGGTGCCCGCGAAGAACGGGTTGCCGTCGTGGTCGAGCACCACCGTCATCGGCCACCCGCCCGACCCGGTCATCGCCGTCGTCGCTGCCATGTAGACCGCGTCCACGTCCGGCCGCTCCTCCCGGTCGACCTTGATGTTGACGAAATGCTCGTTCATGTACGCCGCCGTCGTCTCGTCCTCGAACGACTCGTGCGCCATCACGTGGCACCAGTGGCAGGCGGCGTACCCCACGGACAGGAGGACAGGAATTTCTCGACGCCTGGCTTCCTCGAACGCCTCAGGCCCCCACTCCCGCCAATCGACGGGGTTCTGAGCGTGCTGGAGCAGGTACGGCGACGTTGCGGAGGCGAGTCGGTTGGCCACTCCCCCAGCCTTGCACGCACGTGTACAAGTGATGCAAACCTGTCCTAGGACAGGTTTTTAGGACAGGAGTTTTCTCCCCGATGCCATCCCAACGTCCGCATGAGCACCGTTCCAGCAGTGGACAACTGGGGCAGAACTGTACTAACCGACGCGGTCGGCCCAGGTCGACACGTTCAACGAACTTCCTGTCAGCCGAGCCATGCAGGACTGATGACCCACGACGAACGTCCCAGAATCTGACCGGAGATCCCCAAATCTGATGACGAGTTCCCCGGGGCGACATGAATCCGAGCAAAATTGTCGGTGCGAATCTCTATGGTCGATGTTGTGCTGACAAGTCCTGGGGCAGGAGTCGAGGCTGGCTCGGTGGCCAGACGGTGCGACCAGCCGCGCCCGACCAATCCCACCCGGAGACTGCAACGACACCCGACGAGTGTGCGGGGCGGAGCGGAAGGAGGGACACCGCGGTGGTGACGGTTGAGAGAGGAAGTACGACCGAGACGTTGGCGTACTTCCACGACCTCCTCGACGGGCACTTCTGTGCCCTCCACGAGCGTCGTCGGAACCTCGAGCCGTCGGCGCCTGTTTTCGCTCTTGAGCACGGCCTTAGGGCGGACGACGTGACTCTTCTCCAGCAGGGCGTCCGCGCAGCGCATCGAGAAGGTATCGTCGCCCGAGCGAGTACCCACCATTGGCTGCCGTTCGCCGTCCATGCGGCCGAGGTCGGCTACGTCTATGACGGCGTCGAGTTCTGGCCGATCTATGCCGAGAACACCCCAGAATGGATCGACAGCGAATACGAGCGCGACCGGGTACGTGGCTGGTTCCGCAAATTCTCCAAGGAGTACGGCGGGGCGATTCCACAGGGTGCTTGGGCGTCGACGTTTCGCAAGATCGCCTGGCCGATCACTCACGCCGTGCTGCCGCGTTACCTCCAGGTCCAACTGGCCCGGATGCTCTACGACTACCGCACGGGGTGGCCGGGCCTGCTCGATGACCCCGAGGCACTCGGCGTTCGCCTGCACTCCTGGTCTCGGTACTACGGCGAGCGCCTCGAGAAGTTCTGTCAGAACACCGCGCTGCTCGGCCATGTCGCCGTGGCACTCCTTTTGTCGGGCGAAGACGAGCCCTCCCCCTACATCGAGTCGTCCACGCTGGACCGACTTATCGAGAGCCTCAATAGTGAGCGGCAGTCTCGACGATGGCTCCACGATGCCCGACACTCGGCGAGCAAGGTTCGGACCCGCAACTTCCAGCGCGCCGCATCGGGAGGAAGCGGCACGGGTGCTGAGCGCCGGCCGGCGGCCCTTACTGATCCACGGCTGCAACTGAAGCTGCAGAACGGTGCATGGCACGCCTATGCCGTGATTCCTGACCTCAAGCCGCTTCAGCTCACCTTGCCGATGGTGTACGACGAGTTGCGCAACTCCCGTGCCTCAGTCGCGGGTTCTAAGGAGATCATCCGCAACGGAGCCTTGATGTATGCGATGGCACCAGTGGAACTGTCGCGCTGGCCGTCTCCGACTGAACCGTTCCTCCAGTTGAAGACCGCCTCCACCCAAGTGAACCTGCTGATCGCCGATCAGTGCCGCATTACGCGAGGGCCTTGGTGGGTCTTCCGGCGCAAGCAGGGTGAGCCCGCGACGGAGGTCAAGGGCAAGTTCGTGCGTCCGGGTGGGCTGTACTGCCTAATCGCTGCTCCGAGTGTGAGTCCGCCCGACGTGGCCTGGTGCGAGCCCGCCAGCATTGCCGCCGAGGGCGTGTCCGCCTACTCCCTCCGCGTGCCGGACGTTCTCTCTGACTCTGACTGCAAGGCGCTGGTCACGGCAGGGCTCTCGGTGGTTTCCGACCTGTCCATCCAGCCCGTCGGCGTCGCAGCGAGCGGCTGGGACGGCGAGGGGACCGCGGAGTGGCTCGCGGGCGAGCCAGCGCTCGTCATGATTCGCGCTGAGCAGGCCCCGAAGAAGTGCCGACTCACCATCAACGGCGATCCGTACTACGTGGACTGGCCGCCGGGTGAGAGCGAACTGTTTCTCTCCCTCGAGGGACTTGCCGTCGGCACCCACGAGGTGGTCGTTGCGTTGGGTGACCTGGACGGTGACGGCCGCAACGCAGGGGGAACCCTGAGCGTCGCCGTTCGTGATCCGCAGGCACCGGCAGCAGGGATGTCAGCGGGCGAAGGGATTCGGCTCCGCACCTCACCGGCACAACCGAGCTTGCCGGAGCTCTGGGGTGGGCGGGCGGTGCTCGAGATCGACGGACCCCAGGGAACCTCCACCGAGCTGGCGATCACTCTCCGTGATAGCGATGCGCGGCAAGTCGGTTCCACCCTGCGTCGCACGCTCGACCTTCCACTTTCCGTCGATGACTGGCGGCGTGAGTTCGACAAGCTGCGCCAGACGCCTGAGCTTTCGCGCTACTACGACGAGGCCGACCTGGCTGAGTTCGCGATTGGTCGTGCTGGCATCGGATTTGCCACTCTCGTGTGTGAACGTGGCTTCCGCGGCCTCCGCTGGGTGTTGGCCAAGTGTCACAACGGCACCTACACCGCACGGCTCATTGACCGCACCGATGGAGACGCCGCGTCCATCCAGTTCTATTCGATGGACCGCCCAACCTCGGCGGAAACGCTTTCGCTGGATGGTGAGTTTATGGCGCCTCCGCGCGGCGGACTGTTGTGGGCAACGAACGGTGGTCAATCGACAGGGCAGATCGTGCCGCCAGACCCGAACCAACTCCTTCGCATCGGTGCTACGACGCCGCGCGTGCCGGGGCGTACGAAGTCGTTGGCCGAGGTCCGGAACCTCATCACGCACCACCGTCGCTGGACGGATGCCGAGTTGCCGGCACACCCGTTCGGCGTGCGCGACCAACAACATGTGCTGCAGACGATCACGACTGCCATGGCCGTCATGCTGGCGCCGGGCAAGTGGGCCCACTTCGAGCACCAGATCTCCGGGCTGGCCCCTGAGGATGTGGACTTGAACCGGGCCCAGCGATTGGTCGGGGATACGGCGCCTCAGTGGGCGGCGGCGCAGGCCATTGCATCCCGCCTATGGCAGTGGAGCAGCCCGGAGGCGCTGATCGTGGGTTTCGCTGACGCGATCGCGGACCTGGCGGCGTCCAGCGGCATGCCGAACAGGGCGAAGGGCGCTCGGTTTCTACTCCAACTGGCGAGTGCACCCGGGGAGGTTGCCGACTGGGATGAAGACGAGCTGAACCAGCACATACGCTGCGTTCTTACCTCTCCAGTGCTTCTCCGTGCCGCTCGATTTGCGGTCCTCGGGACGCCCGACGAGGTAGCAGGAGGTCTGGGATGACGGTGCAACGAGTTGAGCGCGATGAGGTCGTCACAAGCGCCGAACAGATACTAGGCCTCGATAACCAGGGAGTGGATCTCCTCTCGCTCGAAGGACTGTGCGCATCACTGCGACGGGCCGCCTCGTTCCTCTGTCCGGCGTCGCCGCGTCAGATCGTCGACGCCGTGCGTGATGTCCTCGCTCCGCTGTCGAGCCAGCTCGAAAGGGACGCCCTCACCGACGCGCTCGACGCCTTGGTGACATCGGGCGACCTGCTCGAACTGCGCCAGCCGGGAGGACGCACCCGACAGCTCTTCCTCGGACCGCCTTCCTTCGTTGAGAAGCATGCGGGCGAGTACCTGCTCCTTGGCATCCGGCCACGAAATGCACCTCTCGTGGACGAGAGCAGCGAGTTGGAGGTGATCTACGACGCGCACACACGCTCTGTTCTCGTCGACCCAGCCTCCGGCGAGGCTGCCCTACTCGCCGCTGGCCTTCACCGGCTTACTCGGGAACAGTGGACGAAGGCACCGCGGCGTGAGGCGCCTTCAGATGTTGTCGAGGAGGTCCATCGACTGCTCTCTGCCGAGCAGGCAACTCCCGGCGCGATCTCTGGTCTGTCGATCATCGATCCCGGCAAGGTCATCCAGTTCTACAAGGGACGCTGGCGAGAGCCGACGAGCGACGACAACGGACTCTTCGTCGGTCGCCGACCGCAGGCCTACGGCGCACCGATCTGGTGCGTCGTCGACCTCTCGGTCGGTGTGCCTCAGGCCGTTCTCGACCTGCCTATCAACTCGAACGTTGCGCCTGGGTGGGACGACGCCCGAGGCATCCAAGCCGCCCTCGACGCAGGCAACAACACGCCGCAGCAATATCGCGTGCGGCAGGGAGCGCAGGGTGGCACAACCTTCGACTTCTTCGCGCCACTGCCTACGTGGGCGGAGCGCTACCTCGCCATCAGCGGCTGGCCTGCACCCAAGGGCCCGAAGTCGCTGTTCTCATACTGCCTCCCTGCTGCCGCCGTGGATGACGCCCAGCAGTTCCTTTCGGCATCCCTCTGGATGACCGCTCTCAAGGAAGATCACTAAGTATGACGACGCGTGCCCTGACAATCGCCGAGACGATCAGCGAGATCCGCTTGGCCCTTCGTGAGTACATCGAAGCGACCTACCACATCGGCCATCCGTCCCTGATCCGTCAGCGGCAGGTGCTGCTTGACGCGCCGGGAAACACGTTCCAGGCGCCGTTCTTGGAGAGCACGCCCCGCTACACGCCGGGCAACCGATTCGCCGACCTCGAACTCGATAGCGCCGTCCACGACCTTTTCTCAGTGCTGACCTCGAAGGATGGCGGCCAGAAGCCATTGGTGTTCGATCCGCCGTATACCCACCAGGCGACTGCCCTAGAAGCGACCGCCCGCGACGGCAAAAGCCTCGTTGTCATGACAGGTACCGGGTCGGGTAAGACGGAGTCGTTCCTGTTGCCGATGCTGGCCAAGCTCGCCGAAGAGGCCGCCAACCGACCCGACACGTTCGCGACGCCAGCGGTGCGGGCGCTGGTGCTGTATCCGATGAACGCGCTGGTCAACGACCAACTCGGCCGTCTACGGCTGCTCCTCGGGGACGAGCGAGTCACGAAGCAGTTCACAGACTGGGCTGCTCGACCGGCTCGTTTCGCGCGGTACACGAGCCGCACGCTGTATCCCGGCGTCCGTACCGCTAAGAAGGACAGGCTCCGGCTCAAGTCGATCAAGAAGTACTACATCGAGTTGCTTGAGGAAGCTGCCAAGGACGGATCCCCGCGCCAGGAGCGGTCGAAGCAACTCATCAAGGAGTTGAAGGCCCGCGGCAAGTGGCCGGCCAAGCCGGACCTGATCGCTTGGTACGGGTCGGGCGACTGGTTCGACCGCAAGACGAAGCAGCCGCGCCGAGCGATCATGCGCCCCGAGGACGCCGAACTCCTGACACGCGACGAAGTTCTGAAGTCGCCGCCCGACGTCCTGATCACCAACTACTCCATGTTGGAGTACATGCTGATGCGGCCGCTCGAGCGGCCCGTCTTCGACGCCACGCGGCAGTGGCTTCAGGACAACCCGGACGAGAAGTTCCTCTTGATCGTTGACGAGGCGCACCTTTATCGCGGAGCTGCCGGGGCCGAGGTCGCCTTGCTGTTGCGTCGTCTCCGAGCTCGGCTTGGCATCTCAGCCGAGCGCGTTCAGGTCATTGCCACCAGCGCGTCGTTCTCCAGCAAGGACTACGCGCGTGAGTTTGCCGCAGCCCTCACCGGCAAGCAGGCCGCAGACTTCGCCGAGGCGGTGACCGGCGATCTTGACCTCCGCTCGCCTGATGCTCCCGGCTCTCAGGCTGACGCCGAACTGCTGGCAAGCATCGCGATGGAGGACTATTACGCCGCAGAGAACGACCAGAAGCGGCTCGATGTCGTGGCAGACCTGCTCGCCTACCGCGGCGTTGCTGCTGACGCCGGAGCAACCTCCAGCGCGGTGCTGCATGCCGCGCTCAGCGACTTCCCGCCCCTGGCGCGGCTCGTCAACGAGACGATGAAGAAGGCGATTCCGGTCAGCGAGCTTGGCGCCCTCGTGTTTCCCGATGTCGACCCGACCATCGCAGACCAGGCTGCTTCGACGCTGATCTCGCTCGGAAGCGCTGCTCGGCGGAGTGATGACGAAGCAGGGCTCCTGCCGTGCCGCGTCCACGCGTTCTTCCGTGGCCTCCCAGGCCTGTGGGCGTGCCTCGATCCCGACTGCACCGTCGACCGTGGCGGCATTCCTAAGGGCCCGATCGGAGCGATGTACGGGCAGCCGCAGCAGACCTGCGATTGCGGCTCCCGGGTCTTCGAACTCTTCACGTGCCGTCAGTGCGGAACGGCGTACGCCCGCGCCTACACTGACGACCCCGAGAACCCGACCTATCTCTGGCAGGAGCCGGGACACGCCTTCAACGCGGCCTCAGGACCAGTGTCCGAATTGCAGGCGATCGACCTGCTGCTCGAGGAGCCATCCGAAGACATCGACCACGCCCAGCTTCAAGAACTCGACCTCATCACGGGCCGACTCAACCCCCAGGACCTTGGCGAGCGCTGGCGGAAGGTGTGGCTGCGCTACCCGCGTCACGGCGAGCAGTCGACGGGCGCCGATTACGACTCGACGAAGTCGAAGGTCACGGGTGAGTTCATCCCGTGCGGTGTGTGCGGCGACCGGGCGAACTTCGGCCGGACCAGCGTCCAGAATCACCAGACTAAGGGTGACCAGCCCTTCCAGGCTCTCGTCAGC
This sequence comes from Nocardioides turkmenicus, assembly GCF_011045035.1. Taxonomy (GTDB): domain Bacteria; phylum Actinomycetota; class Actinomycetes; order Propionibacteriales; family Nocardioidaceae; genus Nocardioides; species Nocardioides turkmenicus. The sequence continues at coordinate 231,836 of NZ_JAALAA010000007.1, read as the reverse complement.
CGACAGATCGAAGTGCAGCCGCCAGGGCCGCAGGCTGCCGACAACTTCGCGCCCCTGCGCGGCCGCAAGGTGCTGGCCTTCTCCGACTCACGTCAGGTCGCAGCCCGCCTGGCTCCGAACGTCCAGGACTACTCACTCCGCGACGCCGTTCGGCCGATCGTCCTGAAGGGCTGGGACGAACTGTCGAAGCAGATGGTAGCCCCGGCTCTGAGCTTGGAAAACATGTATCTAGCCGCCATGGTAGGGGCGAAGCTGCTCGGCGTTCGCCTGCGGCCGGAGCTGACGGGCACCGAGGACTTCACGGCATTCACCCAGGTGTCGAAGTCGATCGACAAGGGTGCGCTCAAGGATCCCGCCGAGTTCATTCAGCTGTACTCGATCCAGGACGACCCGCCCCAGTCGCTGTTGCGCAACCTCGTCCCAACGCTGACGAGCCGGTACTACAACTTCGCTGCACTCGGCCTGGCGTCCCTCCGTGAGCGCGGCAACCTGCGCGACGAAGTCCTCGCCGAACTCATCGACATCCCGGGCGTCGCCGTGACACCCGACGAGAAGCTGGCCCTCGTCCGAATGTGGCTTTCCCTCTGGACGCGGCAGGGCATCTGGTTCTCAGCCATGAGCGCAGACTGGAAGGGCACCAAGGTCCAGGCGGCATCAGGCAAGTTCAGCAAGCTGATGAATTGGCTGCCGTCCAAGGAAGCACGCAGGATCTTCGAGAAGGAATGGCTCCCGGTCCTTCAAGGGAAGTTCTGTAAGAAGGCCGGCGACAGGTACCAACTGCAGGCCCGCAACGTCGCGCTCGAAATTGATCCTGTGTGGGGTTACTGCGACAAGTGCCGGTTCACTCAACGGCCGTTCCCTGGCCGGAAGACCTGCGTCTCGTGCGGCGCCGACAAGGTGCGCGAGCTGAATCCGGACGAGGACGAGGTCTTCAGCGCGCGGAAAGGCTACTACCGCGCGAGCTCGAAACGTGCGATGGCAACACCGCCCGGCGAAGTCATGAGTCTCGTCGCGGCCGAGCACACCGCTCAGCTCAATTCGTCACAGACGGATGACATCTTCTCCAAGGCGGAGATGTACGAGTTGCTGTTCCAGGACGTCAACATCGCGGTACCCGCTCCGGGCGAGCAGCCGGAAGTCGCGATCGACCTGCTGTCCTGCACGACCACCATGGAGGTCGGTATCGACATTGGCAGCCTGAGCGGCGTGGCTCTCCGGAACATGCCGCCCTCGCGCGCCAACTACCAGCAGCGAGCTGGTCGTGCCGGCCGTCGTGGCAATGCCGTCGCCACCGTCATCGCCTTCGGCAGCGCGGATACGCACGACGATCACTACTTCCGTGAGCCGAAGGACATGATCAGCGGCGAGGTCACCGACCCGATCCTGACCATGAGCAACATCGAGATCGCCAAGCGCCACGTGACGGCATTCCTACTTCAGTGCTACCACCAGGATCGGGTCACGACGTTCGACCCCGAGACGATGCCGGCCAACCTGTTCGAGGTGCTGGGTTCGGTGACCGACTTCTTGTCGAACACAGCGACCCTCAACCGCACAGACTTCGAGAAGTGGCTCGTTGCGAACGAGTCGAAGCTTCGCGCGGAGGTTGATGGCTGGCTTCCGGATGAGATCACCGACGGTGCCCGGGACGAGGTTCTCGATGGGCTGATCAAGGCGACGCTCGGTGGCATCGATGAGGCGTTGGACGTTGCGGCCAACGACGGCAACACCACCGGCTCGGATGATGAAAAAGAAGCCGGGCCGACAGCCGACGCCGATGACACCGGCGAGGAAGACAGCACCGACGGCGACAGCGAGGGTGACGGGGATAGCGATATCCCCTCGGAGGACGGCGGCGAAGACCTCAGCTCACAGCGTGCCCGCACGAAGCTCCTTGACCGACTCCTCTACAAGGGGATCCTGCCGCGCTACGCCTTCCCGACGGACGTCGTCAGCTTCCACATCTTCGACGAGGGTCGGTCGAGTGCCTTCCGGCCGGTGTTCCAGTACGCACCCAGCCAGGGGCTGAGCGTCGCGCTGAGCCAGTACGCGCCCGGCAAGGTCGTCTGGGTGGACAAGCGTGAGTGGACTTCGTCTGCGCTCTACTCGCCTATGCGAGGTGAACTCACGGATGCCTGGCGCGACCGTCTCATGTACTTCGAGTGCCAGGACTGCCACTACGCCACGCTCATCGCCTGGGAGCAGACAGACCGTGGCCGGACGGACTTCTGCCCGGCCTGCAAGGGTGAGCGATTCGGGCCCGGCATGAACTGGCTGCGGCCACCCGGCTTCGCGCACCCGATCTCAGAGCCGCCTGGCACGAGCCCAGACGACGCCCCGGCGATTTCGTACGCGACTCGAGCGAAGCTCATTGCCAGCGGGCCGGAGGATGATTCGTTGTGGGAGAAGGTGACCGAGCGGGTTCACCAGAACTTTGGACGTCGGCCCCTGTTGGTCTCGAACACCGGACCGCGAAACGAGGGATACACGTACTGCACCTGGTGCGGTCTCATCGAACCGACAGCGATGCCGACGCCCCTCCTCGCGGGGACGCACCCGAAGCCATTCCCGACGGACCCGAAGGATGCGATGTGCCCGGGCGGCCGCGCTTCGCGTGGCTTGGTGCTCGGGACGGACTTTTACTCAGATGTACTCCTCATTCGGCTGGCGGTCTCCGATCCTGTGACTCTGCGACCGTCGTACCTGTCCTCGCAGGTGGCCTTGCGCACCGTCGCGGAGGCGCTCACCATCGCCGCGACCAAGGCGCTGGAGATCGAAGCGAGCGAGTTGCAAGCGGAGTTCCGGCCGGCGCTGTCGCCACTGGGCGGTCACGGGCGCGAAGCAGAGATCTACCTGTACGACACGCTCGCCGGCGGGGCGGGCTTCACCGAGCAGGCCGGCAAGCTCGGTCCTGACCTCTTCAGGCTCGCCCTCGAGCGGCTCGAAGAGTGCCCGGCCGACTGCGAGGAGTCCTGTTACCGGTGTCTGCGGAGCTTCCGCAACCGTTTCGAACACACCCAGTTCGACCGTCACGTCGGCGCCAGTCTTCTGCGCTACCTGATCGACGGAACCCTCCCGACGCTGTCGCAGCAGCGTCTCGACCGTTCCGCAGACCGGCTTTACGAGGATCTGGTTCAGTCTGGCATCGACGGCGTCGAGTTCGAGCGCAACGCCACGGTGAGCGTCGAGGGCATCGGCAAGGTCGCCGTCCCGATTCTCGCTACCAAGCCGAGCGGCCAGCGGGCACTTATCGGAATCCATGGACCGCTGACGCCTGATGTCGCCCCGACACTCGAACTGCACCGGGTCCATCAGGAGACATTCGAGCGGGTCAAGCTGGTCGACGACCTGATCATCGCTCGGAACCTGCCAAGCGCGTCGCGTGAGGTGCGGGAGTTTGTGCGGTGACGACGGAGGGCGCCCGTTCGACACTGACGTGCCGGGCATCTGGGGTCATTGGCCGACGACGCCCGCGCTTTGGAGCTACTCGTCGCTCAAGGAGATGGAGGTCTGCCCTCGCCGCTGGATGCTCTCGCGTGCGACCTACCCGGACCTCTGGGGTCGCCGGGGTTATCCGTCGTTGCCGGTAATCGCGGCGATCTTCGGGAACGTCGTCCACGGCGTCGTCGAGCGCCTGGCGCAGGCGCTGGCCGACGCCGGCATTGAGTCCGCCACTCCGGGCGCCGTCATCAGTGTCCTCGGTGACCAGGGCGGCTGGCGTGGGATCGTCGTGAAGGAGATCGAGCACCAGTTGGCTCGGTTCGCCGACAATCCTAGGGTCGGCCTTGATCGGATCGAGCGGGTGCGGGAGGAGTTGATCCGCCGCACGCCACAGGCCGGTGACCAGGTCACGGTCTTCCTTGGACTAGGCGCATTGCCTGCTGGTCAAAGGTGCATCGACGGGAGACGGATCAGCGTCGGGCAAGCCGAAGTCGCAGCGGTTGCCTGCGACCCCTGGCATCCATGCCGAGCGTGAAGTCTGCTCAGACGCGTTGCGGCTGACCGGGCGCATCGACCTGTTGGTGATAGACGATGCTGATGTCACGGTTATCGACTTCAAGACGGGCGAGGAAGACGCCGATCATGACAATCAGGTTCGGCTCTACGCGCTGCTCTGGCATCTCGATGACCAGACCAACCCTGAGGGTCGACCAGCAACCAGGCTCGAAGTTGCCTACCCATCACGCACGCGTGCCGTGGAGCCGCTCGACCAAGCGGGGTTGAGCGCCTTGGAAAGCTCAACCGTCACCCGGGTCGCCGCAGCCAATGCCAACACTGAGACAGCGTCTCCGATGGCAACCCCCAGTCCAGAGGGCTGCCAGTTCTGCCAGGTCAAGCACCTTTGTGACGTCTACTGGCCGACCATCCCGCCTGCCGTCTCAGAGCCAGCACGGAGGAGTGGTTCGACTTCGAAGGACGCGCCCTTCGCCCGCACGGAACCCGAAGCTGGTATCTCGAGGCCACCAACTCGGCCGCCGAGGTCTTGGTGCGAACCGTGGAGACGAATGTGCCGTTCCCGCAGGGCGCCCGAATCCTGCTGCTCGGCGTTCGCCGAACCATCGACCCGGACAAGGATGACCGGCTCGTCATCTCGATGGTGAGCACGTCGGAGTGGTACCCGGTGTTCTCGTAACTACGCCTGCGCCTGGTGATCCGCAGCGAAGGGCGGTTGCTCATCGGCGTCGGATACCGGCAGGGGAACGCGAGCACCGTGTCGGACGGGGCGCACTAGCCGGTGGCTTCTCATGGTCGCCACCACGTGCTCCTGAGCCGCGCGTCTCACCGCCCATCGTTCCAGCCACCATCGAGCGACAGACTCGCCAGCGTCGGTGGGCTCAGGATCGAGCAGGTAGTCGGGCTCCGTGTCAATACCGAGAGAGTAGTCGCGCACGTTCTCGACGAGCGGCACCCCGTACAGGATTCGCTCCCGCCCGTGCTTGAGCAGTTCGTTGGTGGGCCATCCGAGCGCCGCGAGGCCAAGGCGCACCTTGCGAAGACGTGGACTCACGCCCTCACCGAACAGACTGTTGACGCGAGTGAGGCCTCCGGTCTGCTCCGAGAGCCTGACCAACGCTTCGACTGTCGCATCGGAGAAGTGGGACGTCCCGAACGATCTAGAGCGGCCAAGCTCATGGAACCCCATTCGCTGGTTCTCCGGACCGCCCATGGCCGAAGCCGGCCAGAACAGTCGGTTGTACTGGCTGGATCCCGTTCCATACAGCGAAGTCGTCCCCACAAACGAGAGCCGAGCCTCGCGTGTGATCGGGCGCCCCGCCATCGCGGAGGCAATCTCACTCGGCCGTGCGTACTTGGCCCGGTATGCAGCCAGGACGGTCGGCGATACAGCCAATGCGCCGACCAGTTTGCCAGCCGCCAGAGCGTTGTACGGAGCGACCGCGCCGCAGACGGTGAGATCAGCAATCACAGTACCGACCCGTTCACCACGCGCTCGCCGAGCGATCCGGCCGATCTGCGTCCTGGCCTTGGGATCGGCGAGCGCTTCCCGCAGCCTGGAGGCCGACGGGTTGGCTCCGAGGTAGGCGCCAAGCAGGCCTTGGATCTCAAGGGTCTCCGCGAGCAGCGCAGAGCGCTTTGACCGGAACAGCGGCGTTTCAGCACGCTCAGCCCAGGCGTCCGTCTCGATATTGCGTACCGCGCGGACTGGGCCACCGCGGTGGTGCTTCGCTCGATGACGTTCCGCATCGGCTCGCAGGCGAGCCGCGACATCCGGCGTCGGGCTCTTGAGGTCGTTCGGCTGGAGCACGCCATCGCGGAGCAGGTCATCGACGTAGATCTCCAGCCGCTGCATCTTGATCCGCCTGGCGAGCCAGCGGGCAATCTTGTCAGTTGGTGCAGCCTGCGCGTCGGCGACGAACTGCTTGGTGTCCCAGCCCATCCAGGTGTCACGCTCGGCGATCTGCACGACCGGGCTGGAGATCGCGGCCAGCCCGATCACGGAGTGAAACTCAGTGGCGGCGTCCCGGATCAAGATCGGCATCGATCGACCGGGGACCGTTGAGTATGCGTTGGACCAGGTGTGGCGGAAATACCGCCAGATGTCATGCAGGTTGAAGCCGGTCAATTCGCACTTGAGGGAACTGTCAACGATCTGCACGTACGGCTGGATGGCCTCCGACGCATCGCCCGCGCTTGTCAGCGCATCCGCGAGCTCACGCCCGTCTCGCATCAGATTGAAGATCGACACGAGGCGACCACCGTGTTGGTGCGAGCGTTCCATGCTCGCGACGAAGCGCCGCACGCTGGGCTGACGAAGCTGGGCGTCACGCCGGATATGCTCTTGGCGCCGGATGCGCGCCTTCTCCGCCTCACGATCGATGTGCACGCTAGGAGGACTCAGTAACGCACCAAGCCTGTCGACCTGAATGATCCAGCCCTGGTCGACGAGATCGATCAACGTGTGTGATGCAGCTGCCAGTCGCGGCTTGTTGTAGAGGTCGCCCAGGTCAGCTGCGGTGATCCAGAAGTCGTGATCGACGGCGACCCGGGGATCGAGCTGCGCTCGGGATAGCAGGGTGCACAGACGGATGAACCCCCGCCGCTCATTGGTCGTCGCCCCCGCTGGCAACACCAGCGGGATATACCTCGCGTCATCGGTCATGACTTCTGCAACATCCGTCCATACGTGGCGCTCCACGTTTCAAGTAGGTCGTCGACATGATGGCCGTCGCGCTCCAACTGCGCCGCGCTCCGGGCAAAGGACAACAGGAGGAGTTCGATCGACGTCCGCAGGTTCGCCGCTGCGTCGCCCTCGATTCCTTGCAGCGGTTGGTACAGCGCCACAAAGGCTGGGTGATCAGCGTTAATCGTGAGATCGAGTGTCCGGCGTGCTAGGTGCGACTTAAACATCACAGTCATCGGCAGCGCCTCGGAGGCGATCTGGTATCGGAGAGACCCGCTGCCCCCCCGAGATGGGATCAACGGCAGATCTGGATCAGCAGCCGCCGCGATGCGGCAGGATTTCTCTGCAGCGGCCTGGAACTTCACATCCTCGAAGGCTCGACGAACTCGTGCGTTCAACAGCCGGGCGATGGACTCAAGCTCCGGCTCGATTGCCTCGCGAAGAGCCGCGGACGGCCGGATACCCTGCTTGTTGATCGTTATGCCGAAGTGCTCATCGAGGATCGGGTCGAACTCGATCTCGCAGCGCCACCAATCGTCGTAGTTCTCCCGACGCTTGCCGCCCATGAGATGCCAGCCATTAGCAATCTCGCGTCCCGCCCGTAGAACGGAAACACCGCCACCTCCGACGATGCCAGCTCGCCGCTTTGTGACATTGTTGAGTTGATGCCAGCGGTGCACAGGCAACACGCTGAACCGCACGATGACGATCGATGTGTCACCACTTTCGGTCTCCAACTCGTAGCGGAGCGGTTCGAAGGCTAGGGCAGCGCTGGCTCCGTCCACCCTGCTTTCGAGAAGCAGCGGGTCGACCGGTGGAACGATGGTGTCATTGATTGTCAGACGCAGACCATCTCCCAGGAAACGTCGGTACATTCGACCCAGATCACGTCGCAGAGCCCTCTCCAACCACGCGAGACGGCGATATTCGATCCGATCACACTGAAGCCATCTAACGCAGGTTCCCGCCACCGTTGAACTTGGTCCCACCTGCGCCGCAACAAGGGCGGGCTCGGCACCAGTCGCAACCTCATCGACATCGAGTGTCACTCGGTACTTCGGGTTGCCGCCCTGCCACGATGTCACCTCGGCGCGCCTCGCTTGACTCAGGCTCGCTGCCGGAAGTCCCATCCCGAACCGTCCGAACGACTGCCGCGCATCGAAGCGAGACGACCCACCAAATCGGAGGCAGGCCTCAAGATCGCTCGGTGACATTCCATCGCCATCATCCACCACACTGATCTCAGGGAGACCTTCTTGGCCGCTCATTCTGACATCTATGGCAACGTTGGCGGCGCCAGCCTGGAGGGAATTGTCCACTAGTTCGGCCAAGGCAGTTGAGATACTCAGGTACCCCGACTCACGAACAGCACGGATGAAGTTCGCTGGCACTACGAGATCGGCGGACTGCTCATGTCGGCGTCTCATGCTCATCCCTCGTTCCTGTGCATTGAGCGCTCAGGGTAGCTGCTGGAGCACCCTGAAAACAAGCCACCGACCCTCGACCGTCTTAGCGAGCGCGACGCAGGATCCTGACTGTGATCCGTTTGGTCTTGGCCGGCTCAGTTAGATCGAGGCCATCCCCGTCCTCCAGTATGAGGCGCACGGTTGGCCGGGCCGTTCCTGCAGCCATGTCGTACGGCTTCGCCACCTTGAGCCAGACGACGCGGCCAGTTCGCTGAAGGTCGACGTTCACTTCGAACCCATCGGTCGTCAACCGCAGGAGTCGCCCAGAGACTTGCGAGGAGATGACCACAGCACCGGTGAGCGCATCCGGCATCGGATCGACCGACTTCAGCGAATTGATTCCAAGAACCTGAAGGGCGCCGATCGATCGTCCATGAAGACGGGCCAAGATCGCCTCGATCTCGTCCGCAGTCTGAAGGGCGGGCATAGGCCCCATCCTCGCAGGCCTCCGATCCGACCACACCAGCGGTACCAGTACCGTCACAGCCGTCGGCCTGACCACCTCCTCCGAGGTTCCTTCCTCACCTGGCTCACCAACGCTCTCCAGAGAAACTGCCACCACGGGAAAGTTTCGATTTCAACCACATGAGGGGCGTGAAGACCGCCAGGGTGGAAATGCAGAGTTCTTGAGGCCCCCTCGCCAACTTTGCTACTCAATGGGCAGCCCCGGGTCCGGCGGCTCCAACAGACGCACCTCGGCCACGCTGAGGAACCTTGGGGTACCGCCTGGATCCCGCTCCAACTCTCCCGTGACAGAAACAAGTTTGCGCTCGTTGTTCGCATGGACGGCAACGTCGTACGAGTCCGGATCCAGTCTCATCGTGATGTCGCGGGCCTTGTCGTTGTCGACTGCGCGGACCGTCACCTTGCCGTTCTCGTCGTCCTCGCCGCGAAGCAGGGCCTTTACATACCCAACGATCGTCTGTGTGCCGACGATGCGTTCGCCCTTCAAGTACTCCGACATCCGCTGGATCACAGGAACGGCCTCCTGCTCAATCCCTACCCGGGCTGGTGCGCCCGGAGCAGGAAGCCTCTCGGCCCATGTGAACGAGACATCAAGCTCGTCGATGCTCTCCGTGCGAAGTGTCTTGGCCACGGCATCGCACAGTTCGTACGAGACCCCGGCGTCTACCGCCTCGTTCATCTCGCGCCGCCCGGGCACGCTCTCGCCGTACGCCATCTCCCCCAGGGTGGTCAGGCCCTGGGCGAAACGCAGCATCGCGAGCCGCGCGAACGGCAGCGAGAAGTCTCCCGCGAACAGTGGCTCATCGTCCGCGTCTTCTGCCGCGAGGATCGGAATCCGACTGATGATTGGGATGATGTAGCTGCCGCGCCTCGTCTGGCCCATCCGAACCTGGCGGGAGTAGTCCCGCGCGCGTTCGGGAATGCTGTGGCCGAAATAGCTCCTCGGCTGGATCGCAGCATTAGCCGAGGCAAGGAGCGCTCGATGCGCCTCGGCTATAAGCGTCTGGGCATCGTGGAGGGGCATCGAGTCGTCAATCGACCGGGCGCCGACCGCACGCAACTCCGTGATGTCGGAGCCGGACTTCGTGATCGCCAGCACGACTCCGGCCTCGTCCGTTCCCGCTGCCGCACTCAGGGAACGGAGCATCTCCGCCCACCGCAGTCCGAAGTCGGGAGCCTCTACCAGAAGGGGGACAACGACCGTGTGACGATCCGATTTCCACCGGGAAGCAACGTCCCCCAACCGTCCAGTCTGGCGCCATCCTCGCCAGCGAAGCCATGCCGTCACGTCGGTCGGCGTAGCGCCGCCGGCGACCTCGGCGGCGTACCCGTCGGTCATGACGACCACCTTGCCGCTGAGTCTGCCATCAATCGCCGCATTGCCTCGATGGTCAGGCGGTTCTCCAGGGGCACCTTCAGTCTCACGGTCACGTCATTTGGGGTTTCCGGAGCCCCATGAAGCGGGAGGAAGTACGCACAGCGGGTAAGTACCGTGCGGTGCTCGTCAAGAGAGACCCATTGCTCTGGCTCGCCATCAACGACGATGAGGGCAAGCACGCCGTACCCCGAGCGCTGCTTGGCACGCAGAAGGTTGTAGGTCCTGACATCCAAGTCATGCACAAGACAACCACCCTGGATCTCCGGATGGCTCGTCGCCTTTAGCTGAAAGTCAAGTACATGAAGATCCGACGTCACAGTCATATCAACGCCGCGCTCGTCGTCTGCAACGATCTCGTATGTGAAGTTCGCCCCTGCCGCAGCCGCAATGACCCACGCCCGGCTGTACCGCTCCTTCTGCTTCGGCGCGGCATCAGTCACGTCTGGAAACATAGCGGGGGCTGGACACCTGCGTTGGCGATTCAACCGTTCTGTCACCACAATGCGCCATCGTCGCGATGAGATCACCCGCGGCGATTCCATGGACGGTGGTTGGCTACGGCGCTGTCTCGGACCTCGCGTCGCCCTGTCCTCGGTCGTAGCCCTCGATGCCGCCCTCGAACCAGCAGTGCGTCGCAAGCTGGAGCATCGCGAGGTCGACCGACATGCCGTCGGCGACGTTCTTGCGAGCATCCTGAAGGAGCGCCTCGAGTATGGGGTTCTCCGGGCTCGGCCAGGGAGGTTCGGGCATCTTTGCGGTGCGCTGCGTCGCCCAGTCTCCCCGCCTCATGTCCTGCTCCCACGTGTACGTCTGGGCGGCCTCCCAGGCTTCCTGTCGGTCCATGGTGCCTACCGTGCCACCAACCCGGAGCCAGCACTGGTGTCTGCGACTCGATCGACGCCATAGGTGGCGATCGGGACACGAATTTGGGTCAGGAATTTCGCCGTACAGGGCAGCCGAGGTGGCATCGAGCGGCACGAATCGGCACGTCACGGAGCGTAAATCGACGTCAGCAGGCCTCGCCATGCGGGGCGAGAGTGTCACGTGGCACCAGTGACAGGCGGCATAGCCGATGGAGAGAATGACAGGAATGTATCGCCTCCTCGCCTCCTCGAACGCCTCGGGCGACCACTCCCACCAGTCGACGGGATTGTCCTTGTGTTGCTGGAGATACGGGCTCGTCGCGGCGCCAAGTCGGTTCATGGGTCCATGATCCCGCAGGACCAAGCGGGGCTCAGTCCTCGAGCGGCCCCAGGCACGGGCCGGCGACGAACCGGGCCGTCGGATCGGCGAGGACGTCGAGCTCGAGGACGACGAGCTCGTTGTGACCGGGCCGGATCACCGGGCCGGGCACGAAGAGGGTGTGCTGCGGCCCGCGTCGCCAGTAGCGGCCCAGGCAGAAGCCGTTGACCCAGGCGATGCCCTTGCCCCAGGCGGTGGTGTCGAGGAAGAGGTCGACGTCGGGCTCGGCCGAGAAGTGCGCGCGCCACGCGGTGGGCCCGACCCCGGCGCCACCGCCGTCGGAGGAGCCTGTCTCCCACAGGCGTGGCAGCCGGTCGAGGTCGATTGCCAGGACCTCCCAACCAGTGAGCGGCACCCCATCGAGCAGAGCCGGCCCGACCAACCCCTTGTGCTCGCCGATGCGGGCGCCGTAGTTGACCCGGCCCTGGTCCTCGACGACCAGCTCCAGCCGGCCGCGCCCACGCGGGAGCGCGATCGCCCGCTCGTGGTGCTCCCGCTCGAGGATGCCGACGGGAGCGCCGTCGAGGAGGACGGCGGCGCGGTCGCGGACCTCGCCGAGGGTGAGGACCCCCGGGCCGTCGCCCGGCAGCTCGGTCCGGTAGACGGCCAGACGAGTGTCCGTCTCCAGCTCGTCCAGGACCGGCAGCGACTCCCAGCTGCTCCAGGTGCCCCAGCGCGCCGGGTCGTCGAGCAGCCGGACCGGCTCGCCCAGTTCCACCGTCTGCTCGGGCGCGGGACCGGCCAAGGCCGGGACCTCGGCCGGAACCGGCGCATGACGGGAGATGACCTCGCGGAACGCGAAGTACTTCGCCGTCGGGTTCCCGGCCTCGTCCAGGGGCGCGTCGTAGTCGTACGACGTCACCGTCGGCCGGTAGGTCCCCTTGTCGTTGGCACCGCTGGTCAGGCCGAAGTTCGTGCCGCCGTGGAACATGTAGACGTTGACCGAGGCGCCGGCCGCGAGCAAGGCGTCGAGCTCCGCGGCGGCCTGTTCGACGCCGGTGGCGTGGTGGATGCCTCCCCAGTGGTCGAACCAGCCGTCCCAGAACTCCATGCACATCAGCGGCCCGGTCGGCTGGTGGTCGCGGAGGGTACGCAAGCGGTTCACGCTGTCCGACCCGAAGGAGCTGGTACGCAGCACGCCGTCGATTCCGCCGGCGGCGAGCATGGCATCGACGGGCTGGTCCACGGTGACCAGCGGCACGCCGATGCCGGCTCCACGGATCATCTCCACGAGGGCACGGAGGTAGTCCCGGTCGTCGCCATACGCGCCGTACTCGTTCTCCACCTGGACCAACAGCACGGGTCCGCCCTGGTCGACCTGGTGCGGGCGTACGAGCGCCGAGACCTGGTGGAGGTACTTCTCGACCTCGCCGAGGAAGCGCGGCTCGTGGCGGCGGATCCCGACGCCCGGCTCCCGGAACAGCCAGGGTGGCAGCCCGCCGTTGTCCCACTCCGCGCAGATGAACGGCCCCGGACGCACGATCGCGTACATGCCTGCCTCCCCCACCAGGCGGAGGAACCGCGGCAGGTCGAGGATGCCGTCGGTGTCGAAGACGCCAGGCCGGGGGCTGTGGGCGTTCCACGGCACGTAGGTCTCGATGGTGTTGAGGCCCATCAGCCGGGCTTTCTCGATCCGGTCCGCCCAGTGGTCGGGGTGGACCCGGAAGTAGTGCAGCGCACCGGAGAGGATCCGGAACGGCTCACCGTCGAGAAGGAAGTCGGACTCGCCGATCGTGAACTCGGGCATACCTGCCTCTCGTGGGCAACGGACAGCCGCCGCTCCGCGATGTGCGGCGGCTGTCCGTTCCGTCGGTCGTGGATCCCTCGGGCGTCAGTTGACGCTGAAGCCCTGCTCGTCGCCGTACTTCACGAGCGCCTCCTGCCAAGCCTCCAGACCGCCTTCGAGGGCGGAGTGGGTCTGGTAGGACTTGCCGACGGTGTCGCCGTAGATCGTGTCTGCGTACAGCTGGTAGGGCAGGTACTGCCAGCCCTCGACCACCTGGGTGGCCGCCTCGGTGAGCACCTGGTTGACCTGCTGGCCACCGAAGTAGTCGAGCTTCTTGTCGACGAACGCCGGGTCTTCAAGGTCCGCGACCGTGGCCGGGAAGCCACCGCTCTCCAGGAACGGCTCGACGCCCTCGTCATGGTTGAGCCAGCGTACGAAGGCCGCTGCCAGCGCGGGGTTCTTGCTCTGCTTCAGCACCGACTGGGTGCTGCCGCCGTTCTCGGCGGTCGCCGGCTTTCCGTCGTACGTCGGCATCGGAGCGGCCCGCCACTTGCCCGCGCCCTCCAGCACCGACTGCTCGAAGACGCCCGGCGCCCACGCGCCGAGCGCGATGCTGGCGATGGTGCCGTCACCGAGCGCCTTGTACCACTCCTCGGTCCAGCCGGGGATGCTGCAGACGAGCTCGTTCTCGACGAGCTGGTTCCACACGCCCGTCCACTTCAGCGTGCCCTCGTCCTGCAGGTCGATCGTGACGCTCTCGCCGTCGGACTCGAACGGCGTGCCACCGGCCTGCCAGATCATGCTGGTGGTGAAGCCGGCGTCACCGCTGTCGTTGGTGATGCACTGCGACGGGTTCTCCTTCTTGATGGTCCGGGCAGCCTCGACGTACTCGTCCCAGGTGGTCGGCACCTCGAGCTTGTGCTCGTCGAAGACCTCCTGGTTGTAGAAGAGCGCCATCGGACCGGAGTCCTGGGGAAGGCCGTAGAGGCCGTCCCCGGCCTGCACCGACGCCCAGGTCGACGGCGTGTAGTCCGACTCGAACTCGTCGAACCCGTACTGGCGCAGGTCGACCAGCTCCCCCGGCAGCGCGAACTGCGGCAGCGCCTTGTACTCGACCTGTGCCACGTCGGGGCCGCCGGAGCCGGCCTTGATCGCGTTCTGCAGCTTCGTGTAGTGGTCGTTGCCGGTGCCGGCGTTGACCAGCTTCACGTCGACGTTCGGGTACTGGTCCTCGAACGCCGCGACCTGGGCCTCGGCGGACGGGGTCCACGTCCAGTAGGTGATGGTGCCACCCTCCTCGAGGGCGGCGTCGAGGTCTGCGGCCGTGCCTTCGCCTCCGCTGCCGCCCGCGTCCTCCGAGCCGCAGCCGGCGAGCACGGAGGCGGCCGTGAGGGCTGCCGCGACAAGGGCGATCCGGCGGCGGGCTCTGCGCCCACTGATGATCAACATGTCGTTCCTTTCATTTCACTGTTTGACGCTTCCCGCGCTCAGGCCGGACTGCCAGAACCGCTGGAGGAGGATGAAGGCGATGACGAGCGGGACGATGGTCAGCAGGGATCCGGTGACCACCAGGTTGTAGACGGGCTGCGCGTTGGCGCCCGTCGCCTGGGCGCTCCACTGGGTGAGGCCCACCGTGAGCGGGTAGAGCTTCGGCTCGCTCAGCATGATCAGCGGCAGGAAGTAGTTGTTCCACGTCGAGACCACGGCGAACAGCAGCACCGTGACGATGCCGGGAGCGAGCAGGCGCACCGTGACCGTGAAGAAGATCCGGATCTCGCCGGCGCCGTCGATGCGCGCCGCCTCGATCAGCTCGTCCGGTACGGCGTCCGCGGCGTAGACCCACATCAGGTACAGGCCGAACGGGCTGATCAGCGAGGGGATGATGATCGCCCAGACCGTGTTGGTGAGCCCCATGTTCGAGAACATCAGGAACGTCGGCACGGCCAGGGCGGTGCCGGGCACGGCCACGGCGCCGATGATGACGGCGAAGACCGCGCGGCGTCCGGGGAACTTGTACTTGGCCAGGCCGTAGCCGGCCGCGGTGGCCAGCAGGGTCGCGCCGCCGGCTCCCACCACGACGTAGAGAAGGGTGTTCACCAGCCAGCGCAGGAAGATGCCGTCGCGATAGCTCAGCGTGTCGCGTACGTTGCTGAAGAACGCGAACTCGTCGCCGACCCACAGTCCCGGGCTCGAGAACAGGTCGTCCTGCGTCTTGGTGGCGCTCAGGATCAGCCACGCCAGCGGCACCAGGGTGTAGACGAGGAACAGCGCCATCAGCACGGTCAGCAGCGGCGATCGTCGCGGCGTCAGCGGCGACGCGCTCACCCGGCGCATCACTTCATCGCCTCTCGCGAGCCGCGGAGCTGGACGGCGTACGCGATCACCGCGGTCAGCAGGCCCATCACGATCGCGACCGTCGCCGAGTAGTTGTACTGCTGCCCGCCGAAGGACAGGTTGTAGGCGTAGAGGTTCGGTGTGTAGTAGGTCGTGATGACGTTGGGTTCCAGCGTGCGCAGGATGTTCGGCTCGTTGAAGAGCTGGAAGGTCCCGATGATCGAGAAGATCGTGGCGATCAGGATGGCCCCGCGCAGAGCGGGGATCTTGATCGAGAGCACGGTCCGCAGCGCCCCGGCGCCGTCGAGCGCGGCGGCCTCGTAGATCTCGCCGGGCACCGTGCGCAGCGCGGAGTAGAAGATCAGCATGTTGTAGCCCACGAACTCCCAGGTCACGATGTTGGCGATCGAGGCGAGCATCCAGTTGCTGCTCAGCGGCGCGATCGAGGTTCCGAACAGGTCGTTGAGGTCGGCGGCCAGCCCGAAGTTGGTGCCGTACATGAAGCCCCACATCAGGACGGCCACGACGCCGGGAACGGCGTACGGCAGGAAGATCACGAGCCGGAAGAAGCTCGTGGCGTAGAGCCGGGCGCTGTCGATGGCCAGCGCGGCCACCAGGGCGAGGCCCAGCATGATCGGCACCTGTACGACGAGGAACAGCAGGACCCGGAACGAGCCGTCCCAGAACTTGTCGTCGGTGAACACGTCGACGTAGTTGTCCAGACCGACGAACTCCGTGGTGCCGAAGAACGCCTGCGCGCGGAAGAGACTGAGATAGGCGGCGTAGCCGATCGGCGCCAGGAAGGTCAGCGCGAAGACCGCCAGGAACGGACCGACGAAGATCCACCCCTTCGTGTCGCTGCGCGACCACCGGCGACCGGGCACGGGTGGTCGCGCAGCACCACGGCCCTCCCGGCTTCTCTCCAACTGGGTCACGCCCTGGGACACCGGTCCCGCCTCCCTTCACCGCCTCTCGATGGCGGCCTGTTAACGTCAACAGGTACAGTGACGCACGACACATGTTGACGTCAACAGGTTGGCGGAAGGATTATTCGGCCCATGGCGACAGACAGCACGGCCGGGACACCAGTGCCACGACGAGGGGCCTCGCAGGCCGACGTCGCACGGATCGCCGGTGTCTCGGGGCAGACGGTCTCGCGGGTCGCGAACGGCGCCCGCTATGTCGATCCGGCCACCCGGGAGCGGGTGCTGTCCGCGATGCGCGAGGTCGGCTACCGGCCCAACCGCGCCGCCCGGGCGCTGCGCAGCGGACGGTTCCAGAGCATCGGCGTGATCGCGTTCGAGCTCTCCAGCGTCGGCACCACCCACACCCTCGACGCGATCGCGGCCGCCGCCACGGAGACCGGGTACGCCATCAACCTGCTGCCCGTGCTCGACGCCACCCAGGAGGCCGTGCGGGCGGCGTTCGACCAGCTCGGCGAGCAGGCTGTGGACGGCATCATCATCCTGGTGGAGACCCACCGGCTCGACGGTGTCGCCGTGCCGGAAGGACTTCCGGTGGTCGTGGTCGACTCCAGCGCACAGTACGACTACCCGATCGTCGACAACGACCAGGCCCATGGTGCGCGGCTGGCCACCGAGCACCTGCTTGAGCTCGGGCACGAGACGGTCTGGCACGTCGCCGGGCCCGAGCTGTCCTACTCCGCGCGGCGCCGCCGGGCGTCGTGGCAGGGGACGCTCGAGGCCCATGGCCGAGTGGTCCCGCCGGTGCTGTCGGGCGACTGGTCGACCAGGGCCGGCTACGAGGCCGGCCTCCGGCTGGCCGACAACGAGGAGGTGACCGCGGTGTTCACCGCGAACGACCAGATGGCCCTAGGGCTCCTGAGAGCCCTGCACGAGCGCGGTCGCCGGGTCCCCGAGGACGTCAGCGTCGTCGGCTTCGACGACATGGAGGAGGCGGCGTACTTCTGGCCGCCACTGACCACCGTCCACCAGTCGTTCGCCGAGGTCGGCCGGGGGGCGGTCGATGCCCTGATCCGGGAGATCCAGTCCGGCGAGCACGAGCACCAGGAGGTCCTGGTGCCGCCCAGGCTGGTGGTCCGGGCCAGCACCGCCGCGCCCCGCAGGACGACCGCATGAGCCGGCGACGCCAGCGCTGGGTGCGGTGGCCCGAATCGCTCACGACCGAGAGCGCTCGCGGACCGCTCGGCTTCGGCGCCGACTACAACCCCGACCAGTGGGAGCGGGAGGTCTGGGACGAGGACGTCCGGCTGATGCGTCAGGCCGGGGTCAACGTCGTCTCCCTCGGGATCTTCTCCTGGGCTCGCCTGCAGCCGACCGCGGACACCTGGGACTTCGCGTGGCTCGACGAGGTGATGGATCTCCTGCACGCCCACGGCATCGCCGTCGACCTCGCCACCGCGACCGCTTCGCCGCCGCCCTGGCTGAGCGCCGCGCACCCGGAGGTCCTCCCGGTCACACGCACCGGCGAGACGATGTGGCCGGGCGCCCGGCAGCACTGGCGGCCGACGTCACCCGTGTTCCGACAGCACGCCCTGGCGGTCGTCGAGATGATGGCGAGCCGGTACGCCCACCACCCCGCGCTCGCCGCCTGGCACGTCTCCAACGAGCTCGGTTGCCACAACCTCTACGACTACTCCGACGACGCCGCGGTGGCGTTCCGCGCCTGGCTGTCGCAGAGGTACGGCGACCTCGACGGGCTCAACCACGCCTGGGGCACCGCGTTCTGGTCGCAGCGCTACAGCGACTGGAGCCAGATCCTGCCGCCGCGGCTGACGCCCACGATTCCCAACCCGACGCACCAGCTCGACTTCAAGAGGTTCTCCTCCGACGCCCTGAAGGACCACCTCCGCGCCGAGCGAGAGATCCTCGACCGGCTGACCCCCGACGTGCCGGTGACCACGAACTTCATGGTCATGTCGCACTTCAACGGGATCGACTACGCCGACTGGGCGGCCGAGGTCGACTTCGTCTCCAACGACCACTACGTCCTGGTCGACGACCGCGCTCGTGACGAGCTGTCGTTCTCGGCCAACCTGACCGGCGGGATCGCCGGCGGTGAGCCGTGGTTCCTGATGGAGCACTCGACCAGCGCGGTCAACTGGCGCGCGATCAATCCGCCCAAGGCGGAGGGCGCGCTGGTGCGCGACTCGCTCACCCACGTGGCGCACGGCGCGGACGCCGTCTGCTTCTTCCAGTGGCGGCAGTCCTTGGCCGGCGCGGAGAAGTACCACTCGGCGATGGTTCCCCATGCCGGCGAGGACAGCGACGTCTACCGGACGGTGGTCCGGCTGGGCGGACACCTCGAGCAGCTCGCCCCCGTCGTCGGGTCGCGACGACGGCAGGCCCGCGCCGCGATCCTCTTCGACATCGAGTCGTCGTGGACCCTCGACCTGGATGCCAACCCGAGCTCCTCGGTGAGCCATCGGGCGGAGGCGCTCGACTGGTACGCCGCGTTCCTCGGGCTCGGGGTCCGGGCCGACGTCATTCCCGCCGGCGCGCCGCTCGACGGCTACGACGTGGTCGTGGCGCCGGTGCTGCACGTGATGCCGTCCGCGACGGCCGACCGGCTGAGGGAGTTCGTCGACCGTGGTGGCCACCTGATCACGACGTACTTCTCCGGCGTCGTGGACGAGAACAACCACGTGCTGCCGGGTGGCCATCCGGGTGCGCTGCGCGATCTGCTCGGCATCCGCATCGAGGAGTTCGGGCCGCTCCTGGACGGGGACGAGGTCGTTCTCGACGACGGCAGCACCGGGACGCTGTGGACCGACCGGATCACCGCGACGGCTCCCGACAGGCAGGTCCTCGCGACGTACAAGACGGGTCTGCAGGCGGGCCGTCCGGCCGTGACCCGACGGGCGGTCGGCCCCGGCTCGGCGACCTACGTCTCCACTCGGTTGGGCGCGGACGGTCTCGAGCCGCTGCTGGGCCGGCTGCTGCAGGCCGCGGGCGTGGAGAGCGAGCTGCCCGAGGCGCTTCGCGGCCGGGTGGAGCTCGCCATCCGCACGGACGGCGAGAGGGAGTACTGGTTCCTGGTCAACCGGACCGACGACGTGGTCGACCTCGGCGATCTGGGCGACCTCGGCGAGCCGATGTTCTCCTCGAGCGCCGACGGCGTCGAACTGGCGGGCTCCGGGGTGGCCGTGCTCACCCGCGCCGTCCGATGATCGGCACGACCCGCCACGCCCGCGGCGTGCACCTTCGTCGGGGCGACACGAGCCTGGTCGTCCGGCTGGACTCCACCGGGCTCCCGTGCATCCTCCACTGGGGACCGGATCTCGGCGAGACCACGGAGGAGCACCTGCCCGACCTCCTCCGCTCGCTGGAGATGCCGAGCCTCGACGGGCCGATCTACCAGCACTCGTGGGCCTCCGTGCTGCCGCAGCAGACCAGTGGCTGGGTCGGTCGTCCGGGTCTGCTGGGCAGCCGAGCGGGGCAGGCCTGGGCGCTCACCTTCGACTCGGTGGACCACACCGTCTCCGAGTCGACCGACTGCACCCGGCTCACCAGCGTCGCGCTGGACCGGCCGGCCGGCGTCGAGGTGTCCACCGAGATCGAGCTGTTCGGGAACGGTCTGCTGCGCCTGCGTGCCAGCGTACGGAACCTGGCGGAGACGCCGTACGAGGTGACACTGCTCGAGCCGGCCCTGCCGGTGCCGGCCGAGGCCGACGAGCTCCTGGGCATGGCAGGGCGGCACGCCCACGAGCGCACCCCGCAGCGCCACGCGTTCACCCAGGGACAGCACGTACGCGAGGCCTGGGGTGGCCGCCCCGGCCACGACTCGACCACCGTGCTGTGCGCCGGCAGGTCCGGGTTCGGCTTCCGTGCCGGTCGGGTGTGGGGTGTCCACCTCGGCTGGAGCGGAAACCAGGTGCTCTGCGCCGAGAACTCCTTCACCGGCTGGAAGCTGCTGCGCGGAGGCGAGCTGCTCATGCCCGGCGAGATGGTGCTGGGCCACGACGAGACCTATGCCTCACCCTGGCTCTACGCCTCGTGGGGCGAGGGGCTCGATGCCTTCTCCGGTCGCTTCCACGAGCACCTGCGGGCGCGCCCGACCCACCCGCGGCGCGAGCGACCGGTGCTCCTCAACACCTGGGAGGCCGTCTACTTCGACCGGGACATGGACAAGCTGATCGAGCTCGCCGAGCGCGCTGCGGAGCTCGGCGTCGAGCGCTACGTCCTGGACGACGGCTGGTTCAAGGGGCGACGCGACGCGACGAGCTCGCTGGGCGACTGGGTGGTGGACGAGGACGTGTTCCCGGACGGCCTCACCCCTCTGGTGAAGACCGTGCAGGGCCTGGGCATGGAGTTCGGGCTGTGGTTCGAGCCCGAGATGGTCAGCCTCGACTCCGACGTGGCCCGGGAGCATCCCGAGTGGATCCTCGGCACCCACGCCGGCCCCGGCATCAGCTCGCGCAACCAGCACGTCCTCGACCTCTCCAACCACGACGCCTGGGACCACGTGTTCGGTCAGATCTCGACGCTGGTGGACCGCTACGACATCGCCTACATCAAGTGGGATCACAACCGGCCGCTGACCGGCGCGGGCCGCGGCCGGGACCACAGGCCCGCGGTCCACCTGCAGACGCTCGCGGCCTATCGCCTGATGGACGCACTCCGCACCGAGCATCCCGGCCTCGAGATCGAGTCCTGCTGCGGCGGTGGCGGGCGCCTCGACCTGGGAGTCCTCGAGCGGACCGACCGGGCCTGGGTCTCCGACTGCATCGACGCCCACGAAGGACACCGTCTGGTCCGCTGGACCGGGCTGACCCTCCCGCCCGAGCTGATGGGCACCCACGTCGGATCGAGCTCCGACCACACCACCGGACGCCAGCACACCCTGCGCTTCCGTGCCGGCACCGCGATGTGGGGCCACCTCGGCATCGAGCGGGACCTCACCACCATGCCGGACGACGAGCGCGAGGAACTCCGGGCCTGGATCGCGCTCCACAAACGGTTCCGTGGGCTGCTCCACTCCGGCCGCGTCGTACGGGCGGACACCCTCGACGACGGCCTTCAGCTGGACGGCGTGGTCGCCCATGACGGGCGCGAGGCCCTGTTCCGCCTGTCGGCGCTCGACCTCACCCTGGGCCAGCCGGCCGGCCGCATCCGGTTCCCCGGCCTGACCGCGGAGACAGCGTACCGGGTGTTGCCCGTGCCTCTCGCGGTGTCACCCAAGGACCGCCCGCGACCCGCCTGGTACGACGGCGGCACGGTGATGAGCGGCCGACTGCTCGACGAGGTCGGCATCATCGCGCCCCTGCTGGAGGCCGACGACCTGGTCATCGTGCACCTGGTCGCGGAGGCGTAGTCGTACCCGACGAAGGACGAGATGCGGTCGTTCCAGGTCGCGGAGTGAGTCGATCGACCATCGCGACATCAGGCGTTCATTGTCCGTTTCCATCGTATTGGTTGAGCGAAATTCCGCATGACGGACCGAGCACGTGATCTGACTCACTTCTCACGGTCAGAGCCCGGATGCGAGCGGTTGCCGGGACTAAAGACCCATGGACGTGGCGCGATGATGACGATTGGATTTGGCAACGAATCAGCCACATCGGGGGCGATGCGTTTCGGTCCTCGGTGTCGAGAATGCCGGGCTGGTGCCATCGTACGAGCAACAGGACCCCCACATGAACCGGATCAAGTTCATCGTCGCCTGCGCACTGACCCTTCTGGCCACCATCATCTTCAGCGGACACATCTCCGAACCCGCGCCACGCGCCACCGACAAGGCGAGCGCCACGGCCGGTGGCGACACTCTCCGGATCGGCGTCGAGAGCACCGAGCCGGTCTACTACAAGAGCGGCGACACGACCAAGGGCTTCGACTACGAGATGGCCCGCAGCGTCGCCGAGGACATGGGGCTCACGCCCGAGTTCGTGGCGATGGACTTCAACGAGCTCTTCCCGGCCCTGCGCGAAGGAAAGATCGACATGATCGGGGCCCAGGTGACCAGGACCTCGGACCTCGAGCGGGAGTTCGACTTCAGCGCTCCCTACTTCTCGACGTACGTCGCCTTCCTCACGCCCGCGGGGTCGACCATCCAGAAGCGCCGCGACGTCGACGGGAAGAGGATCGTGGTCATCGGTGGTGCGATCCAGGAGTCCTACCTCCGCGACAAGTACCACGAGGTCGAGATCGTCAGGGCCCCGAACGTCGGCGCCGCCGTCGATGCGATCGGGCGAGGCGAGGCGGACGCGTTCTTCCACGGGGCTCCGTACGCTCAGTCGATCATCAAGGCAGCGCCCATCGCCCTGGAGGAGCCGATCGTCTACCAGGTCGAGGACGCCCCGATCGGCTTCGTCGTCCGCTCCGGCGACCCGCGCAAGGAGCAGATCGACGGTGTCCTGAAGGACATGGTCCTCAGTGGTGAGTGGCTGAAGATCAAGACCACCTACTTCAAGGCGGACCCGCTCTCCGACGTGTTCCGCGACAAGGGATTCTGATCCCCTGGCCGAGGCCATCGTGGCGTGGGGCGACGGTGGTGCGCCGGTCAGGTTCAAGGAATTCGTGCGGTCACCCGGCGAAGCCTGCAGGGGCACTGACGACTCGCGGGGTCGAGCCTTCAAGCACTTCGTGCGTCCGCCGAAGCGGGCTACTCGAGGTCGTCCGCGAAAGTGAGATCGAGGTCGTGAGCCAGGGCACCGGTGAGGTCAGCCAACTGGTGACGGTCGAGGAGCGCCTGGCGTAAGTTGACCACCCCAGAGATCGCAGAGAGGTCGTTCTCGCGAAGGTCCGTATCGCGGTAGGTGCCGGGGCCGAACGCGGTCTGCGCCAGCCTGTTCTCGGTGAACGCAGCTCGGCTGAGGTCGCTGCCGTCGAACTCGGCCTCGGTCAGCGAACATCCGACGAACGCGACGGCGCCCTTCGCGACGACGTGAGTGAAGGTCGCATAGTCGAGGCGGCACCGTTCGAACACGACGTCCTCCATCGTGACCTCGCTGAACCTGGCGCCGAGGAGGCGGCAGTTTTTGAACTTGACGCGTGTGAGTCTGCTGTCGACGATGACGAGCGAGGCCAGCTCGCAGTCGGCGAACTCGATCGACGATAGGCGTACGTCGGCGATGTGCGTCCGCTCGGTCGTCACCTCCTGAATCAGCCCGTCGTGGAGGCGCGAGTCGACGATCTCCAGGAGACGAAGGGCCTGATCGCGGTAGGAGAAATAGGTGATCGGGTCATCGACTGTCTCAAGGGTGGAGGCCGCCTGCAGATCACGTTCGTCGAGGGCCGGTAGCGTTACGCGTGTATCGCGGATCGTGAACGTCTCCATGGGCCTT
This sequence comes from Nocardioides turkmenicus, assembly GCF_011045035.1. Lineage (GTDB taxonomy): Bacteria > Actinomycetota > Actinomycetes > Propionibacteriales > Nocardioidaceae > Nocardioides > Nocardioides turkmenicus. The sequence continues at coordinate 208,322 of NZ_JAALAA010000007.1, read as the reverse complement.
CACCCTATGTGCGCGCGAGTCGGGGTAGGCATCTACCTCTTCTTCCAGTTGTCCCAGGTCGGCCGGTTGTCGAAGCGTTTGGGCCCGGTCTTGGCCCAGTTGTCCCAGGACTTTCGATTGTCGAATGCCGTCGGCGACGGTGCTGTCTCATGCGTCGCGATATCAAGGATCGGATGCCCGGTGCGCAGGAGGCTCGCGAGCTCCGTGCCTGGATCCGGCATGGTCTGAAAGGAAGTCTCCATGTTCGTTCTCTCCTAGTTCGGCGTTGTCTCGACGAGGGCTTTAACGAGTTCTTGCCTGCTCACCCGGCAGTAGTTGGTCTCGGTCGTGTCGAAGCGGCCGTTCTCGAAGTACCGATTTCCCGCCTGAGCACCCCGGCAGAAGTCGAAGAACCCGCAGGTGGCAGAGCATCTATTGAGACCGTCAAGGAACTCGGCGACGTATCGCAGACGGTTCGCCGAGGCGAGAATCTCGCCGATGCTCTGGTGGCGAACGTTGCCGGCGATGAAGTCGCCGTAGTTCCCGTCTTTGATCCCGGCGAGTTCCGGGGATAGCAACACGACGTCTCCGTTGAACGTCACGGTGGGCAGCGGATCGAACCGATGCGACTCCCACCAGTCGCGGTCACCCATGCGGATGAGCCGGAGGTAGCTCGCGATCCGCTCGAGTTCGCGCACCTCCGTATCCGGGTGCTCGAGCGACCACGCGATTGCGTCGGCCCAGAACTCCCGTGCGGTAGTGGTCGTAGGAAGTGGCCGATCGAGGTTGATCCCTTCCCGCTCTTCCATGTTGATCCCGACCGCAGAGGCACCGAGTTCCGTCGCGAAGTCGAGCACCTCAGCCGCCGCCGCGCGACTCGGGTCGACAACAGCGATCATCGAGAAGTCGATCCCATGGGCACGAAGCCGCTCAATCCCTGCCATAGCGCGGTCGAAAGACTGACGCCCAGCGCGATCAACTCGCTCTCGGTTGAGGTGCATCGGCCCGTCAAGGCTGATGCCGACTTTCACGTCGTACGCGGTGATCAGCTTGCACCAGGAATCGTTGATGAGGGTGGCGTTCGTCTGCAGGCTGTGGACCACTCTCCCGGCATGACGCAGCGCTTCGAACTGCTTCCATAACCCGATCATGTGGTCACGATCCGTCGCCAATGGCTCTCCTCCGTGCCAACACACCTCGACCACGTCGTCCACCGGCTGGTCCGCGATGCTGCTCGCGACCGCCGCAGCCATCTCGACATTCATCTCACGGCGTCGCATCCGCTCGGGCAGATAGCAATAGCTGCAGTCCAGGTTGCACAGCGTGGTCGGCTGCATGATCACCAGGCTTGGCCGTGGCGCGATCCAACGGTCGTACGCCGCCGCTGAGGGATGTTGCGACCGCATCAGCTGGCCCCCTTTCGACGGCACGCAGGGCATAGCGCGTCATCTCTGACTTCTGCCCGTCGCCGCGCTGGCATGAGGTTCCATCGGCCCAGGCGACGCCCACAGCGCGTGAAGACGTAGCTTGCGCGTCCAATCAGGCTGGGCCGCGCCAGATGCCAGAATGCGCCTGCGCGGGTTCGATACACGTACATCAGCACGTCGGTTGGCGGGTCGGTGGTCTCGATTGCAGGCGCCATCTTCATTACTCCCGAGGTCGTCCGGTTGGGTGACCCAGCGCCGAGGAGCCTCGACGCCGGGTCCCCTTGACGCTATTGACCGCTCGGCCTTCCGACCCCGCAGGAAATTCCGACCCGGAAGGAATTTCCGGGGTCGTTGCGCCGGCCCCGACCGCATGCGAGACAACCGCACCCTTCGGGTGGCAGGCTCATTCCCGTGCGAGGGATGACGACGCAGTTCACCGTGGGCGAGCGCATCGCCTGGTACCGGCGACGTCGTGGTCTCTCACAAGACGTTCTCGCCGGCCGTGTCGGGCGCACGGCGGACTGGCTGAGCAAGATCGAGAACGGCCGCATCGACCTGGATCGGCTCTCGGTGCTTCGGCTCATCGCCGACGCCCTCGACATCACCCTCGCAGACCTGATCGCCGAACCGTCCCTTTTGGCGTGGACCGAAGACAGCGGGCAGCACACCGTGCCAGCGCTCAGGTCCGTCCTCATGGACTACCGCCCAGGCACCGGGTTCCGCAGCGCGCCGACCACGGACCCGACAACCCTAGAAGAGCTCGTCGCGCGGCTGGACGATGCCTGGAGCGCCTACCAAGCGGCTCGGTTTGGGCACGTCACAGCCCAACTCGCCGCCCTCATTCCGGACGCTAAGAGTGCGGTCGCGGCGTACGACGGCGACGACAGCCGCATTGCGTCCGGCAGGCTTGCGCTCGCGTACCACCTCGCTGCGACCTTGCTCACCAAGCTCGGCGAGACCGACCTCGCCTGGACCGCCTCGAACAGAGGCATGGAAGCGGCACAGCTCAGCGAGAACCCTCTCGTGATCGGATCGCTCCTACGATCACTCTCACACTCGCTCCAATCCGCCGGCGAATACACTGAGGCCGCGCGCCTAACCCACGACGCCATCGCGTTCCTCGACCCCTACATGGCCAGCGCTGGACGCACACTCACCTCGGTCTACGGCACGGCGCTCCTCGCCGGATCGATGGCAGCCGCACGAGCCGACGACCGAACCACAGTCAGAGACTTCCTCGACGGCGCCACCAGAGCAGCGAAACGCTTGGGCAGCGATCACAACCTGATGTGGACCGCGTTCGGGCCCACCAACGTCGCCATCCACCGAGTCTCGACATCCATGGAACTCGGTGATCTGCAGGTCGCGCTCTCGCTGGGTCCCACGCTCGATACGAGTGGCGTCCCCACCGAACGTCGAGTTCGGCACGCGCTCGAGCTATCCCGCGCCTACAGCAACGCCAACCAACGCGACGACGCCCCCGCCACGATCCTCGAAGCCGAGCAGGCGGCCCCGGAGCAAGTCCGATACCACTACCTCAGCCGCCATCTCGTGCAGACCTGGATCCGCACCCAGCGCGGCAAGCCACCGCTGCGCCTCGTCGAACTCGCCGAGCGCGTAGGCGTGGCCTGAGGGTCGACGCCGGATCCGTCAGACCGACTGGGCCACCAGGCGACTCGTGTACCCGGCCGCGACCAGGCGCTTGTACGCGGCCATCGTCCTGTCGTCGACCAGCTGCGGTGCCGCGAACCCCTTCTCTGCGTACACCCACAGGCGCTGGGTGTCACCGACCAGCATGTCCAGCACTCGCTTCTCGCTGCCGATCGACGCGATGTACGCGCCCAGCTCCTGGCTGCGAGCCGAGCACACGACATCCAGCTCTGGCCACAGCTTCTGAGCTGTCGCGTATGCCCGCCGCTGCTGGTACGGACGGCTGATCAGGGTTGCGCTCGTCACCCTGATCTCTTGCTCGGCGAGAAGCTCGCGGGTATAGGTCAGATTCTCGCCGGTGTTGGTCGCACGGGGTTCTACGAGGATCGCGCTGCGCGGCACCCCCAACTCCTCGGCACGCTCGGCGAAGTGGACCGCTTCGCCCCGCGGGAAGTCCTTCACCGTCGTCGGCGCGTTCGCCCCGGTGAAGACGATCAGCGGGAATCGACCGGCACGGAAGAGGTCCGCAGCGTGCTCTGCCACTCCGATGTCATGGCTACCCAGCGCGATTGCCACATCGGTTGGACGAGGCTCATCGGGAAGTTGATGGAAGTCCCACAGAACAAGGGCATCGTCAAGCGCAGTCGATGGCATCGGCTCAGTCTGCCATGCGAGTCCATCATCCATTCCTGATCACTCGTGAACGCCGACTTCGGAGCCTTCAACGAACCCGGCAAATGCCTCGTCGCTCGGGAGCGCGTGATCGCCACATATTCGATCCCAGTGCGAGACTCCGCCCAGAACGTTGCCTGAAGCGGCACCGATAGACCCGATAGACATCGTCTTCATCGTTCACGAGCGGCCGAGCCCGCGAGCGACGAAAACATTGGCCCGGTCGGCGTGGCCTACGGCCCGCGGAGCCCGGCAACGTCGAGCCGCCGGAGGAGCAGGGATGCGAGCGCCAGGTAGTCCAGGGCATCGTCGGGGGTGTCGCCCATCTCAACCTCGTGGCCCCGCGGGTTGCGGATGCCCGTCGCGGCACCCGCAAAGATGAACTTGAAGCCCTTCTGCTCGTCCACCTGAGACTCCGTCGAGAGTGCGTTCAGTCGGACGTCGGGACTCGCTTCGTTGAAGGCATCCATCATGAGGGCGTAACCGGTCTTACCCGCGAGCCCGCTGATTCGCTTGACTTCGTTCTCGATGAATTTGAAGGCGCTGAAGACCGATTCCTCCCAGTGCCCGTCGTCGAAGAGGTTCCGCACCCGCGGCGGGAGGTCCGGATGGATGTTCCGCGTCTCGAACGGGTGCGCAGCCTCCGCAGTCGTGAGTCCGACGGCGACGTTGTCCGTAATGCCGGCGCTATCGGTCACCTTGGTCTCGACAACCTGGGCGGCCTGCACCTCGCCAACGGACCTCACGATGCGTTCAAAGCGGTCCAGCAGGTAATTCACGACATCAGGTGCTTCTTGATGCTCGCGAAGATCGAGTCGTAGGTGTCGGCGTCGCCGCCCGGCGGAAGATTGACCTCGATGCGTACTGTGAGCCCGACCCCTTGGGCGTCTTGGCCCTTAATCTGACCGCCGCCGTCGCCGCCCGGCACATCGGGGGTCTTCTTGACGGCCGTCTTCTTGGCGGTGTTTTTCTTGATTGTGCCGTTGGGCGCGGCCGCCGTTTTCTTGGTGGTGTTGGTCCTGACGGTCGGGAGGTCACCGTGCCCGGCGAGGGCGGCCAGTGTCTGGAAGGTCGCCGCCTGACGCTGTCCGACGACCTCCGAACTCTTGTCGATCATCCGGAACCAGTGAGTCAGTACGCCCTTGTCAGCCTCCAGAGCCGCGTCGCCCATCTCGCCGAACAACTGCGAGTAGGTAGCGCGGAGCCGGTCTTCGATCCCCGCTTTGAACGCCTCGTCGTGGCCGTAGAGAAACTGGGTGTTATCCGGCACCGGAGTGCCGTCCTCGTCGATCAGTCCAAGGAAACGGATGATCGAGATGATGTACGACTCGTTCGCAGGCGCAATGTTGGCGCGCTGCAGGTACCCGGCGTCCACCCGAGGCGGCACTCCGGAGCGGAGCCGAGTGAAGGTCTGAACGACGGCACCCTGTCCAGAGATATAGGGATATGTGGGCACACTTCCTCCTAAATCTTCACCGGCCCCACGACAGTACCTCCGGGCTTCGATCTGTGAAGTGAAAACGCGCTGCCCAAGGCGGATGGTCCCGCTTCTCAAGCCCGCGGGCCGACCCGCCTAGGTTTACCGGAAACCGGCCGAACATTGCGTCGCTCCGCAGGAAGGCCCCACCTCGGACTGCGTCACTCCGCCGCCAGCGGACACTGGTAGGTCGACTGCTCCCGTTCGCCAGACGGGCACGCGTGTGCTGTGTAAGAATCGCTCCTGCTGGATTGAGCCGGGCTTGCCCGGTTCTGGCCCTGGTGTTCGTCACACTAGCTGTAGTGCTTCACATCCTGGCTTCGCTCGTAGCAGCAAGGGGCGTCTCAGACGCCAAAGACGAGAGGAAGAAGGTGGTTGGCATGAGCCGTAGTCGATGGGCAGTCAGGGGCGTTACCGCCTTTGCGCTGGTTACAGCGGACCTTCTGGTCAACATTGCAGTCATCGCAGGGTCAGGCTGAGTTCAGCACTCGCAGTTCAACTTCCTCGGATCGGCGTCCGTCAGCGCCCCGGTGGCCTGCCCCCGCCGGCAATCCTTCGCCACGCCACGAGCCAGATACACCCATCACAATCGGGTCGGCCTGGAGTTGCAGACGCGCGGTACCGCGGCCGCGTAGGTCACCAGCTAGGGATATCTCGAGTACGCTCCTTCAGCCTCAAGGCGTCCATCTAGATGAAAGAGTGGTCGCATGACGGACGAGGCCCCTCAGGATCTACTCCCGCCCGGCGAGCCGCGCATCACATCGCTACCGCTCACCTCTCGGGGAATCGCAGCATGCTGGGTGTTTGCGGTCATCCTTCTCACCTCGGGCATCGTCGGCACCTTCAACGAGAAGTCCGGAGCGCCCTGCGCCACCATGATCGCCCTGGGAGCACTATTGCTGGTGCTCGCGCTCATGAAGCGAATCCCTCTACGCCTGGAGGTCGCGGAGACGAAGATCGATGCGTCCTATCCCCCGATCAGGCATACAACGCCGGGCGCGAAGGCGGCGTGGTCGAAGGGCTTGAGGCGGCCATCGAAGCGGTCGAAAGGTCGCAGGAGGCCGGCTCAGACGTCGACCAGGTGTTGCTCCAACTCCGTCGGACGCGAGATTTGGAACTCCCGCCACGAGAGGTACCTGGATCGAGCCTCTCAGACCTAGACCTCGTGAAAGAGGCGACCCCTCCCCCGGGCGACGTCGGATATCGCGGCCCCACAGCATGCAATGCCGCAGGCATCAGTTACCGTCAACTCGACTATTGGGCACGGACCGGCCTTGTAGAGCCCTCGATCAACGTCGTGAAGGGATCTGGGACGCAGCGACTGTACTCCTTCGAGGACATCCTCCTTTTGGCCCTGACCAAGAAGCTCTTGGACGCAGGGGTGAGTCTGCAGCAGATTCGAATCGCGATCCTGCATCTCCGCAAGCATCCGTGTCCCCGGTGGACGGACATCACTCTGATGAGCGATGGGCAGTCCGTATACGAGGCAAACCGAGACGACGAACTGCTGGACCTCATGGCTTCAGGACGTGCAATGTTCGGAATATCACTGGCCTCGCTGGCCAAGGAACTCAGACTAGTGCTCGGAGAGCTCCCCGCAGAGCCCGTCCAGTAGACGTTGGGTCATCTCCGGGCAATTCCTCACGAGCCGGCTAGCAACTTCATGTGCCCAGGTTCGGGCTCGCGAACTCCTATGGTCCACGACGAGGCCTTGCATAACTTCTCTGCGCTTGTCGCGGTGGGTGGCGTATGCCCGCCGGAAAGTGCGTGATCGGCCGGCCATCACGCTCCCTCGCATTGGCGCAGAGCGTCGTCCCTCTCATGCCGATGCCCTCCGAGGTCGTTCATGTCCACGCCGGCGGTCCCGAGACCGGAGCCAAGAGCAAGACAAATGGGATTGAGCCATGTTCTTGACCTTCTGTGTAGGCCAAGAACATGGCTCTGATCAGGCCTTGTGACCCGGGCGAAGGAACGCGAGCTCCTAGGTCACTCCTTGCCCCACGACCTCTCGATGACATCGATCACCTTGGGCCGCAGGTCGCTGGCGGCGATGACCTCGTCGACCGAGCCGACCTCCACTGCGCGGTGGATGTTGTGTACGTCGTCGAACTCGGCCGCGACCTCGGCGATCTTGTCCGCCCGCAGCTGAGCGCGGAGCTCGGCCAGCTCGACGACGAGCGCGCCGCGCTCCCCGTCCTCGGCATGGTCGATGCGCTCCTCGAGCACGGCGACCCGCGGGTCCGCGGCGGCCCGCTTGGAGACCTCGGCGGCGAACACGACGGCAGCGGCGGGCGCCCCACCGAGCACCGAGGCGTAGGAGCCCTCGATGGCGAGCACCGTCATCGACGGGTTCAGGTGCTTCGAGAAGACCACGAACGCGCCGCCGTGGTAGCGGGAGATGACGCAGAAGACGATCGGGCCCTGGAAGTTGACGACCGCGCGGCCGATCTCGGCGCCGTACTCGAGCTGCAGGTTGCGCATCGACTCCGGTGAGCCGTCGAAGCCGGACAGGTTGGCGAGCACCACCAGCGGCCGGTTGCCCGAGGCCGCGTTGATCGCGCGCGCGACCTTCTTCGACGACCGCGGGAACAGCGTGCCCGCGGTGTAGGTGTCCGGGCCGTCGGTGGGAGGGAAGCCGGCGCGCGGCACCGGCTTGGACTCGATGCCGACTAGGCTGACCGGATAGCCGCCGATCCGGGTGTCGACGACCACGGCGGTGTCGGCGTCGGCCATGCCGGCCCAGCGTTCGAGCATCTCGTGGTCGGCGTCGGCCAGCGCCCGCATCACGGTGCGGATGTCGAAGGGTCGCTTGCGGTCGGGGTTGTGCTCGGCCGAGAAGATCTCGCCGACCGTGGCGAAGTCACCCGCGTGCGGGAAGGACGACACGTCGCGGTCGCTCGGGTCGGTCGTCGGCGCACGGCGCGGCCCGGTCTCACCAGGGGCCACGTAGGTGTGCTCGTAGTGCGCCATGAGCACCCGGAACGCACCAGCCAGGTCGGGCACCCAGTACTGCGCCTGCCCGTTCGGGCCCATCACCCGGTCGTAGCCGCCGATGCCGTGGTTGTCCTCGGCGGACACACCGCCGGAGAAGTCGAGCGACTGCTTGCCGGTGAGCACCATGGCGCTGTCCGGGGTCATCACGAGGATGCCCTTGGTGTGCATCAGCATCGTCGCCTCGGCGTTCCAGTAGGGCTGGGCGCCGACGTTGATCCCGGCGACGACGATGTTGATCTCGCCGCCGTCCTGGGTGAACTGGACGATCCGGCGCAGCGCGGCGGCGACCCAGTCCATGTTCTCGGTGCCGCTCTCCATCGAGATCCGGGCACCGGCCGAGACCGCGAACCACTCGACCGGGACACCCATCCGCTCGGCGAGGTCGATGGCCGCGATCACCCGGGCGCACTCGGGCTCCGAGAGCGCACCGAGCGACTTGAGCGGGTCGCCGCAGAGCACGACCCGGGTGATCCCCTCGGGATGGAGAGGGGTCGGGGTGGTGACGACGGCGACGATGATGCCGGCACTGTTGAGCCCGGGAGCGCGGTCGACCGGTGCGAGTTTGCCCGAGTCGTCGAGGTCGTGCTCGACGACCGTGCCGCCGCCGGCGAGAGCGCGCTGGAGCTCATAGGGGTAGACGAGACCGCGGCGTCGGGCGCGGAGCACCTTGGCGGCGTACTCGTCCAGCGGGGTGAGCGGCTCGGTGGGCGGTTCGATGACGTCTGCCACCACCCCCGCACCCGGCTGGGCGTGGAAGCGGATCGCCAGCCGGGTCGGCTCGCCGCCGTCCGGCGATGCCACGCGACCCTCGGCGAGAACCTCCTCGATCCCCGTGCCCTCGCTGAGCGGAGTGATCTTGCTCTGGAGCGCGGTGATCTGGTCGAGGTCTGCCTCGACGACCGGCCACACCGTCACCCAGACGTGGTTGACGTCGAGCTTGGTGCCCTCGCGGCCCCGGGCGGTGCGTACGCGGCGGATCGCCTCGAGGCAGTTCTCCACGGCGCGCTCGACGTGCGGCAGCGCGATCACGCGGCCCTCGTCGTCGCGGACCACGGCGAGTTGGCGGGCCTGGGCGGCCGCGACGAGCCGGCGGTCGGCCGGGTTCGCCCGGGCGACGCACTCGTAGAGCAGGACATCGTCGGGCGCGGGCAGCCTGGTGACGTCGAACTCGCTGAGGCGCCACAGGTTGAGCCGGCGACCGACCATCGGGTGCATGCCCCGGAGCAGCCCGTCCTCGGCGAGCTGAGCGGAGCCGTCCCCCTCGTAGCGGAAGGTGAAGTAGTCGACCTGCTGTGGTGCCGGGTGGCAGACCGCGACCGTGACACGGCGGGCGCGGCGGGCGAACTCCTGCCCTTCGAGCATCCCGGCCAGGTCGGCCGAGGCGCGGTCCGGGTCGGTGGGCGCATCGGCCCAGCGCAGGTAGATCTCGACGACGTCATCATGGTCGGAGGTCATCGCCGAGGTGATGGCGGTGGCGAGCGGGCCGTCGGGGTGGGCGAGCTCGGTCACGTCGCCGATCGTGGACACGACCCGGGTCGCGCCCTTCTCGTCGGTGGCGTACTCGGCGTACGCCACCTGGCGGCCGCCGTGGTCGCCGGTCACGGTCAGGTCGTGCAGGTGGTGGTCGCGGTAGTGGCGCCGGATCAGCACCTCCAGCAGCGGCTCACGCTCGGGAAGCCCGTCGACCAGCCGGTCCCGGAGGAAGCCGACGAGTGGTTCGGGGACGGCCGCCAGCGCGTCGATGCGGGCGGCCCGGTCGGGAGCGTCCGGGTCGGTGAGGGCGGCGACCTCGGCCGGTACGCCCTCGAGCACCGCGCGGCGCTCGTCGTCGACCAGCGGCTGGTCGAACCAGCCGAACCGGACCGAGCGGGCCAGGTCGCCGACGACGGCGAACCGGAGCTGCGTGGCGCGCACGATCCGCTCGAGCAGAGCACGGACGGCGGCGGCATCCTCCGTGGCCGGAGGCGGGTCGCCGAGCCAGCGCTGCAGCACACCGATCGCGATGTCGACGTCGGCGGGATGCTGCTGGGCGAGGAAGATGCGGAACACCGCACGCTCGAGCTCCGGCGTACGTTCGAGGTCGGTGACCCCGTAGTGCGCGAGGACGCGTTGCAGCTTCTCGCGGAAGTGGTCCGGGAGGGCACCCCGGTCGGGGTCGAGGCTGCGCAGATAGGTGTGGAAGTACTCCCGTGAGCTGTGCACGCGCAGCTCGGTCGACGGCTCGTCACCGGCCGGGCGGTTGCGGCTGAGCTCGGCGAAGTCGGTGAACAGCGCCAGCAGGTCCATCTCGGCGCGGAGGGTGTGCGCGGTGGCACCGGCGGGGCGGGAGGCCAGGTGGGCGGCGAGCAGTGCCGGGCGCTGGTCCTCGTCGATGTCGTAGCCGAGCAGCAGGCTGCTCAGGTCGGCCAGCGCGCGGTCGCTGCGGTCGTCCCCTGTGGGCGCCGGCAGATCCAGGTCGGCCAGGCGGGCAGCACTCGTCTGCGCGCCGTCGCCGTCGCCGGTCGGCTCGAGGCGCAGCAGCGGCGCCGCGGCCTCGACCTGGCTCCCGACCCGGACCAGGAGCTCCTTGACCCGGCCGGTGAACGGCGCGGTCAGCGCGGTCTCCATCTTCATCGACTCGAGCACCAGCACCGGATGGCCTGCTTCCACCTCGTCGCCGACAGCGAGCGGGGTGGAGACGACGAGCGCGGGCGCGGGCGACCGCAGCATGCCGCCCTCGTCGCGGCTGACCCGGTGCATCACGTCGTCGACCTCGACCAGATGGACGGGGCCGTGGGTGGCGGTCACCAGCCGGTAGCGGTGGCCGTCGACGGTGAGCCGGCTGTGCACCTCGTCGATCCGGTCGAGGGTGGCGGTGAGGGTGCGCCGCTCACCTCCGGCAGTGATGGTGACTTGGTAGCGGGCGGGTCCGGACTGCCGCACGGTCAGGGCGTACGTCGCCCCGCGCAGCTTGAGCTCGATGGTGCGGGCGGGGTCGTGCTGGATCTGAGGCCGGCCACCCTGGGCGGTCTGGAGCATGCGGGCGATCTCGCTCCGCTCGGCCTCGTCGTACCCCTCGATCGCGGCGGCGACGAGCGCGACGCCGGCGTGCCTGGCGGCCTGCAGCCGGCCCTCGCCGCGCACCCGGTCGATCCACCCGGTGTCGGCCCAGGCCGGGCTGCCGGTGGTGACCTCGGGCTGGTCGAGGAGCTCGAGGATGAAGCTCTTGTTGGTCGCGCCACCGTCGATGATGACGGTGGTCTCGCCCATCGCCCGTCGCAGCCGCGCCAGAGCCTGGTCGCGGTCGGCGCCCCAGGCGATCACCTTGGCGATCATCGAGTCGAAGTCGGCCGGGATGGTGTCGCCCTCGGCCACGCCGGTGTCGACCCGGATGCCGGGCCCGGCGGGGAACTCGAGCCGGCTGATCCGGCCCGGAGCGGGCGCGAAGTCGCGGTCCGGGTCCTCGGCGTTGAGCCGGGCCTCGACCGCGTGGCCGCGCTCGACCGGCCGGTCGCCGGTCAGCGGCTCACCGGAGGCGACCTGGATCTGCAGCGCGACCAGGTCGGTGCCGGTGACGACCTCGGTGATGGGGTGCTCGACCTGGAGTCGGGTGTTGACCTCGAGGAACGCGAACGACTTCTCACCCGGGTGGTAGAGGAACTCGACGGTGCCGGCGCCGGCGTAGCCCACGGCGTTGGCGAGGCGCTCGGCCGACGCCTTGAGGTCGTCCGCCTGCTCGTCGGTCAGCAGCGGCGAGGACGACTCCTCGATGACCTTCTGGTTCTTCCGCTGCACCGAGCAGTCGCGTATGCCGATCGCCCAGGCGGTGCCCTGGCCGTCGGCGATCACCTGGACCTCGACGTGGCGGGCGTCGGTGACCAGCTTCTCGAGGAACACGACACCGCTGCCGAACGCCCGCTCCGCCTCGTCCCGGGTGCGCTGGTAGGCATCGGCGAGCTCGGCGCTGGAGGTGACCTTGCGGATGCCGCGACCGCCGCCGCCGGCGGTGGCCTTGAGCATGAGCGGGTAGCCGATCTCCTCGGCGCTGGCCAGCGCGGACTCGAGGTCGTCCACACCGCCGCGGCTCCAGGGAGCGACCGGGACACCGACCTCCTCGGCGATCAGCTTCGAGCCGATCTTGTCGCCCAGCTTCCGCATCGCCTCGGCGCTGGGACCGATGAAGGTGACCCCCAGCCGGTCGCAGAGCTCCGCGAAGGCCGGGTCCTCGGCGACGAAGCCCCAGCCCACCCAGGCGGCGTCGGCCCCGGTGGCGACCAGAGCCTGCTCGAGGACGGCGAGATCGAGGTAGGGACGGTCCGCGGCCGCGCCGAGCAGATGGGCCTCGTCGGCCTCACGTACGAACGCCGCCCCGGCGTCGACGTCGGTGTGCAGCGCGATGGTGCGGATCGACCCCACCGATGTGTCCCGCGCGTTGAGGTCGCGTACGGCGTGGATCAGACGCATGGCGGCTTCGCCGCGATTGACGATGGCAATTCGAGAGACCTGTGGCACGCTGCAGACCCTTTCATCACGCGCCGCTCCTGTGACCGCTCGAGTCCGACAGGCTTCTGCTGGATTCCTTGTCGATTTCCTAGTGGACTCCGCACGGCGACAACCGGGACTGAGCCGGTGTCCTCCGTTCAGGATGGCCGTTTCCTACAACGTCCGGCGAGCTCCGTTGACCTTCTGGCGGAGCCAGGCGGGGACGCGCTCCTCGTCCCGAGGGAAGGTCTCCAGGTCGAGCGCGTACAGCCCGGGATGGGCGGGCCAGTGCCACACGGGCTCGTCGTCGTAGTTGAACACGATCTTGGTCGGGTTCGCCTTCTGCTCGCCCTCGCCGCCCGCGATGGTCCAGCGGGCGGAGAACCAGGCGCCCTTGCCCGGTTCGTACATCACCCGCCTGAGCTCATCGGTCAGCGCGAGGATCGTGTCGGGCGGGCGCGCGTAGGCGAGGCTGCCGTCCGGGCGGTGCACGTCGATGCGTCCGGTGAAGAACATCGACAGGTTGCGGTGGTTGAAGACCAACGTGGACCAGTCGCCCTCGACCTCGTCGGCGAGGTGGAGGGCGATCTCATCGATGAGCTGTTCCTGTCTGACCACAGGAGGAACGGTCATACGACTCACGCTACTACCGCTGTCGCCTCCATTCCGGGAACTTCTCGCCGGGGAGCCGATGATCAGCCTCACACGCGCAGGACCACGGCGCCAGGACATGGCGCGCGCTGCGGCTGGGTACCGCCACACCATGCAGCCGTCATCCACCACCGACGCCCCGGCCGGGCTCGCGGTCGCCCAGGGTGTGTTCAACGTTGTCGGTGGGCTGTGGCCGCTGGTGAGCCTGCGTAGCTTCGAGTGGGTGTTCGGGCCGAAGCGGGAGCGCTGGCTCGAGTACACCGTCGCCGGCCTGCTCTGTACCAACGGCGCCGCGCAGATCGCTGCCGCCCGATCCGGCGAGCCGGTCGCTGCTCGCCGGATCGGGCAGGGCACCGCACTCACCTTGCTGGCGATCGACCTCGTGTACGTCCCCCAGGGACGGATCCGCTGGACCTACCTGATCGACGCCGCGATGGAGGCCGGCTGGCTGCTCGCCTGGCGAGGTGCTCGCCGATGGTGACGAACGGCGTCGACGGCAACACCTTCGCGCTCGTCCTGCTCGTCGCCCTCGGCGTCGTCGACTGATCGACCACCCGCACGGGTCGACCGGTCATTCGGTCAAGGACGGACGACGGACGATCAACGCGGGCGCTCGGATCGCGGCGACGATCGAAGGGTGACAACGACTTCGCCAGATTCGACTGCCTCCCCGACCGCTTCGCCGACCACGTCCTCCAGCCAAATTGCGCCGGTGGTCGCGCTCGCCTCCGGGATCGCGATCCTGGTCTCGAGCGAGTTCCTGCCCGCAGGCGTGCTCCCGACGATGGCGCGCGACCTCGGGATCAGCGAGGGGACCGCCGGGCTCGCGGTGGCGGCGACCGCGATCGCCGGGGCCGCGACCGCGCCGAGCATCGCCATGATCCTGCCGCGGATGGACCGGCGTACGTTGCTGGTCGGCCTCCTCGTCGCCGCCGCGGTCGCCAACCTGGCGGTCGCGATCGCGCCGGGGTTCCTCGTCCTGCTCCTCGGCCGGCTCGTGCTCGGCGCGGCGATCGCCGGCTACTGGTCCTTCGCCTTCGCCGTCGGGACGTACGCCTCCCCCGGCCGTGACCACGTCATCTCGACCTCGATCGCGCTGGGCGTCACGGTGGCCACGATCGTCGGGCTCCCGCTCGGGTCGCTGCTCGCCGACGGACCCGGCTGGCGCTGGGGGTTCGTGGCGTCGACCGTGCTCGCCTTGATCTCCGCCGCGGCGCTGGCGCGAGCACTGCCGCCGGTGCCGGCCCACCCCTCGGCGGGGCTGACCATGATGCGGCAGGCGCTCCGCAACCCCCGCCTCGTGGCCGGTGTGGCGGTGCTCGTCGTGGCGGTGCTCGGGAACTTCCTGGCGTACCCGTTCATCCGGCTCGCCATCGCCGAGACCTCCCCGGGTGCAGGCATGTGGATGCTGGCGCTGTGGGGCCTCGGCGGGCTCTTCGGCAATCTCGCCGCCGGACGGTTCTCCCACCACCTGCGCGCGGTCGTGACCGTGGCGCCGCTCCTGCTCGCCGGCGGGCTGGTGCTGACGGTGCTCGCCGAGAGCACGCCGGTGATGGCGCTGGCGATGCTCGTGTGGGGGTTCGGGTTCAACATGGTGCCGGTCGGCACGCAGCTCTGGGTCACCCGGGTCGAGCCCGAGCGCACCGAGTCGGCGCTGGCGCTCCAGGTCACCGCCTTCCAGGTGGCGATCACGCTGGGAGCGGCACTAGGAGGCGCGGTCCTCGACGAGTACGGCGTCAGCCGGGTGCTCCTGATCGGCGCGATCGGGGCGGCCGTGGCCGCGGCGGGATTCGGCTCGCTCCGTGTCCCGCGCTCCTGAACGATCCTCGCGCCACGCCTGGGGACCGATCCCGTGGGTGGCGGTGAAGGCGCGGCTGAACGCCGCGCCCGACCCGTAGCCCACGGCGTACGCCACCTGCTCGACCGGACGGTCACCGCCGGCCAGCAGGTGGCGGGCCGCGCGCATCCGTACGTCCCGCAGCGCCTCGCTCGGGCTCTGCCCCAGGCTGCGGCGGAACCGCTCCCCCAGCGCCGACCTGGACAGATGCACCGACTCGGCCATCGACTCGACCGACCAGGCCCGCCCCGGATCCGCGATAAGCGCGTTCATCACCTGCGCCACGGCCGTGTCCACGGCCGGCGCGGGACCACTGGTTCCACGCCCGGTGTCCTCGAGCCAGGAGGCGGTCATCGCGGCGCCGAGCAGCGAGGCGTACCCCGACGCGAACAGCGCCGACGGACGACACGGCCCCGCCAGCGGGCACCGGCGGAGCAGCTCGGCCACCCCGCCGTGCC
The DNA here is from genome assembly GCF_011045035.1 of Nocardioides turkmenicus. Taxonomy (GTDB): domain Bacteria; phylum Actinomycetota; class Actinomycetes; order Propionibacteriales; family Nocardioidaceae; genus Nocardioides; species Nocardioides turkmenicus. The sequence goes on along the minus strand of NZ_JAALAA010000007.1, from coordinate 192,716 downwards.
GGCCGACGAAGTCGCGGACGACCAGCGGGTTGGAGAGCGGATAGCCCACCGCGACCGCCCTCAGATCGGCCAGCGTGAGCGCGGCGCCGTCGTAGGTCGCCAGCCGGTGGCTGACCTGTCCCCCGACCAGAGCCGCGTCGCCCGCGCGGAGGAGGTGCGACTGCCCGGCGGCGGTCAGCACGACGGTGCCGTCGTCGACGAGCAACCAGGTCGCGGAGCGTACGTCCTCACCGGCGGAGCCGGCGGACAGCACGTCCTGATAGGCGAACGTCATCTCCCATGCCGGACTGTCCTGGTTCACACCTGCCCCAGCGCGCGGGCGGCGCCGGGCTATTCCCGAGCCTCAGTCGGCGATGAACTCGAGGATGTCGGCGATCAGGGCCTTCTGGTAGTCCCCCGCGATGCCGTGCGGAGCGCCCTCGTAGACCTTCAGCGTGCCGTCGGCGACCAGCTTGACCGCCTTCTCGGCGGCGGCCGCGATCGGCACGATCTGGTCGTCCGACCCGTGCGCGATCAGGGTCGGCACGTCGAGCGCCTTCAGGTCCTCGGTGAAGTCGGTCTCAGAGAAGACCTTGACGCAGTTGTACGCAGCGGCCAGCCCGGCCAGCATCCCCTGGCGCTGGAAGTCGTCGATGAGGCCCTGGGAGACCTTGGCGTCCTCCCGGTTGAAGCCGTAGAAGGGCACCGCGAGGTCCTTGTAGAACTGCGAGCGGTCGGCGAGCACACCGGCGCGGATGCCGTCGAAGACATCGATCGGCGTGCCCTCGGGGTTGGTCTCCGACTTGACCATGATCGGCGGCACGGCGCCGACGGTGACGACCTTGCGGACGCGGCCCTTGCCGTGCTGGGCGGCGTAGCGGACGACCTCGCCACCGCCGGTCGAGTGCCCGATCACGACGAGCTCGGTGAGGTCGAGGTGCTCGACGAGCTCGGCGAGGTCACGGGCGTAGGTGTCCATGTCGTGGCCGAGGTCGGTGTTGGTCGAGCGGCCGTGACCGCGACGGTCGTGCGCGATCGCCCGGTATCCGGCGTCGGCGAGGAGCTTGGACTCGACGGCCCAGGCGTCCGAGCTGAGCGGCCAGCCGTGGCTGAGCACGACCGGCTTCCCGGTGCCCCAGTCGGTGTAGTAGATCTCGGTGCCGTCGGAGGTGGTGAAGGTAGGCATGGTGGGAGTCCTCGTGGTCAGGCGCCGGTCCACCGCTCCAATCGCCGGAGCTGTCGCGACCCCGGCGCGCCACCTCGATCCTCGGCGCTCGGCACCCCCGTCCGCCCCGCCGTATCTGCCCGATACCCCACGAATCCGGACAGGTCCGACCGCACGTCGTCCCGATCGAGGGCGGCCGGTCAGGTCCAGGGGTTGTCCCAGCGCCCGTCGGCCTGTGCCGCCCGGACCTCGGCCAGCCCGTCGGGGCGCATCCGGCCCTCGGCGGTGAGGCGCTCGACCTTGGAGATGTTGAGCCGGGACCACCTCGATCCCGGGCGCCGGCGGGTGTAGCGCTGCAGGTAGGTCTCCTCATCGCCTCGGCGGCGTACTGCCGAGATCCAGCCGAAGCAGAGGCCGACGTCGACGAGCTCGTCGGAGGTGAGCGAGGAGGGCTCGACGCCCTTCCGGGTCAGCCGCAGCCAGACGGCTCGGGTGTCGGCGGTGGCTGTCTCGAAGAAGGCTTCGGCTTCGGCCACCGACGGCCGGTCCAGAACCGGCTCGCCGTCGATGAACTCCATCTCGCCAATCTAGCGATCCGTGGGCGAGGATGTCCCCGTGATCGACGAGCGCCCCATCAACACGTGGCTGACCGACATGGACGGTGTCCTGGTGCGCGAGGAGGAGCCCATCCCCGGCGCGGCCGAGTTCCTGAAGAAGCTCACCGAGCTGTCGGTGCCGTTCATGGTGCTGACCAACAACTCGATCTACACCCCGCGCGACCTGCGCGTACGGCTGCTCCGCTCCGGCCTCGACGTCCCCGAGAAGTCGATCTGGACCTCGGCCCTGGCGACCGCGCAGTTCCTCGCCGACCAGCGGCCGGACGGCTCCGCGTACGTCGTGGGCGAGGCCGGGCTGACGACCGCGCTCCACGAGATCGGCTACGTGATGACGGAGACCGACCCCGACTACGTCGTGCTCGGCGAGACCCGCACCTACTCGTTCGAGGCGATCACCAGGGCAATCCGGCTGATCGAGGGCGGCGCCCGGTTCATCGCGACCAACCCCGACCCGAGCGGGCCGAGCCCGCAGGGCACCCTCCCCGCGACCGGCTCCGTGGCCGCGCTGATCAGCGCCGCGACCAACCGGGCGCCCTACTTCATCGGCAAGCCCAACCCGCTGATGATGCGCAGCGCCCTCAACCAGCTCGAGGCCCACTCCGAGACCACGGTGATGATCGGCGACCGGATGGACACCGACATCATCAGCGGCCTCGAGGCCGGGATGCGCACCATCCTCGTCGAGACCGGGTCGACCAGGCCCGAGCAGGTCGAGACCTTCCCGTTCCGGCCGACCCGCGTGGTCGCCTCGATCGCCGACGTGCTGCCGCTGCTCGACTGACGACCGCTCAGTCGGCCAGCTCGAACTCGGCCTGACCCATACCTCGCGTGCACTCGGCGGGAAGCGAGGACCGGAACCGGCGCTGATACTGCGACGGCGAGATGCCGAGCCGCGTGACGAACGTACGCCGCAGCGCCTCCGGGCTGCCGTATCCCGACTGCACCGCCGTCTCGGTCACGCTGGCACCAGCTTCCAGGCGCATCCGGGCGAGGTCGAAGCGCACCGCGGTGACGTACTCCGACGGCGACTGGCCGAGCTCCTCACGGAAGCGCCGGGCCAGGTGGCGCGGGCTGGTCGAGACCAGGCGGGCCAGGTCGGTCACGGTCCAGGTGCGGGTGGGATCGGCGTCGACCAGATCGGTCGCCCGTCGGACGATCGAGGCCGGCTTCGCCCGGGCACGGAGCGGGACCGAGTACTGCGACTGGCCCCCGGAGCGCTGCAGGTAGACGAGGAGAAGCTGGGCGACCTGCCGCGCGACGTCCGCGCCGTGGTCGTCCTCGACCAGGGCGAGGGCCAGATCGATGCCCGCCGCGACACCGGCCGAGGTCAGGACGTCCCCGTCGCGTACGAAGATGGCGTCGGGCTCCACACGTACGCTCGGATACAGCCGCCGGAGCTCCGGCGCGAACTTCCAGTGCGTCGTCGCGCGCCGGCCGTCGAGCAGCCCGATCTCGGCCAGCACGAACGCGCCGCTGCAGATCGAGACCACCCGCCGGGCACGCGACGCCAGCGATGCCGCCGCCTCGGTCAGCGTGGGCCGTACGAACTCGTGCGGTGGCAGCTCGCTACCCGGCACGATCACGGTGTCGAACTCGCCCGCGTCGCTGGCCGCGCCGTGCACCGAGATCCGGTTGCCGAGGGAGGTCGCCACGTCCTGCCCATCGGGCGAGAGCAGCACGATGTCGTAGCCGTCGACGGCCTGGTTGGCCTCGACGAAGACCTCGGCGGGGCCGACGTAGTCGAGCGTCTTGACACCGTCGAAGAGCAGGAACGCGATGCGCCGGCGGGCGCGGGACGGGGGCTTGGCTATGTCGTTCACTCCTTCGAGGAAAATACCTTGTACACAAGGAATCTACTCAGCACTTACCTTGCGCGCAAGGTTTTCCGTTAAAAGGCTTGCGCGCAAGGGTTGTAGGGTGAACACATGACAGAGACTCGCCACGGCCTCGAGCTGAGCGAGCAGCTGTGCTTTTCGCTCTACACCGCGCAGCGGCTCGTGACCGCGGCCTACCGACCGATCCTCGACGCCCTGGGCCTGACCTATTCGCAGTACGTCGCCATGCTCGTGCTGTGGGAGAGCTCCCCTGTCACCATGGGTGAGCTCGGTGAACGGCTCGGTCTCGACTACGGCACCGTCACGCCGCTGGTCAAGCGACTGGAGGCCGCCGGGCTGATCACCCGCGAGAGGCGGCCCGAGGACCAGCGCAGCGTCCGGCTGCGGCTGACCGATGCGGGCACCGACCTGCGCAGCCGCGCCGAAGGCGTCCCGGACACCATCGCCGAGGTGATGGCGCTGCAGACCGAGGAGTTCACCACCCTCAAGGACTCCCTGGAGCACCTCAGCGACAACGTCGCCAACCGCCTGTCCCAGGACGGGTGACGAGGGAATACGCCTTCCCGTCGCGACGCGGTTCGCGACATGACGGACCCGGTTCATCCGGACCCCCGAGAGTCATGGCTTGGCCGGCCGCCAGGGCCGGCGAAGCCACCACCAGGAGGGTCCTGTGTCGTCTTCACCCCCATACAGCGGGCCGGCCCGTCGGCTCGTAGCGCTCTCGCTCGCGCTTCCGCTCTCAGCCAGCGGGTTGGCTGCCATCGGCGCCAGCACACCGGCATACGGCACGACATCGGCCGCTACCACCGCGGCAACCGCCGACACCGTCTGGGACCAGACCGCCTACCGTGGCGGCATCCAGGTCGTCCCCGGTCCGGACGAGGATCAGGGGATCCTCGACGGCAGCGTCTTCGACGACGTCGACCGTGACTCGGTGCAGGATCCGACCGAGCGCGGGCTCGCCGGTGTGACGGTCTCCAACGGCCGCGACGTGGCCACGACCGACGCCCGAGGCCGCTATGAGCTGCCTGCGTACGACAACATGACCGCCTTCGTCACCCAGCCACGCGGCTACCAGGTGCCGGTCGACGAGGACAACGTCGCTCAGTTCCACTACACCCACCTGCCCGCAGGCTCTCCCCCGCTCAAGTACGGCGGCATCGCGCCCACCGGCGACCTGCCCGACCAGGTCAACTTCCCGGTCGTGAGGAGCGCGCTGACCGAGTCTGCCGCGCAGGGCTGTGTCATCGGCGCCGACCCGCAGACGTACAACGCCAAAGAGGTGGGGTACGCCCGCAATGGCACCTTCGACGACCTCGCCGAGCGCGACGACTACACCGGCTGCGGAGCCCTCTTCGTCGGGGACATCGTGGGCGACGACCTCTCCCTGTTCCCTCAGACGCGCGAGCTGACGTCGTTGCTCAACGGCCCGGCTCGCTTCCTGCCCGGCAACCACGACCTCGACTTCGACACCCCGAACCGCGCGCACAGCTTCGACACCTTCCGCGCGAAGCTCGGCCCTGCCTACTACTCCTACGACGTCGGCAACGCCCACGTCGTCGCACTCAACTCGATCGACTACCCGATCAACCCGCCGCCGTCCCGTTCCTACGGCTACAGCCTGGACGCCACCCAGCTCGAGTGGCTCCGTCGCGACATCGCCGCCGTGCCGAAGCACAAGGTGATCGTCGTCGGGTCGCACAGCCCGCTGCTGGAGTATTGGTACAGCCCCTCGCACCGCACCAAGCGACTCGCCGAGATCTACGAGATCCTCGAGGACCGCGAGGTCGTCGCCGTTTCCGGCCACACCCACATGTCGGAGAACCTCCGCAAGGGCGACTTCGTCGCAGGCTGGGCCGATGTGCTCGATCCCGCCGAGGGCCTGCCCTTCACCCATCTCACCGTCGGTGCGATGTCGGGCCATTGGTACGCCGGTCGCGTGCTCGAGGACGGCTACCCGACCGCCATCATGCGCGACGGCACCCCGCCGGGCGTCCTCACGCTCGACATCCGCGGCCGCCGCGTGACCGAGCGGTACGCCGTCCGCGGCACCGACGGCAGCGACCAGATGAGTCTCGGCCTCAACACTCCGCGCTACCGCGCCTGGTTCGAGGCCAACAGGCGCAACGTCGGAAAGGCGCCGGTCCTCAGCGACCCGACGGTCGCCGCCCGTGACGAGCTCGGCTCCACCTGGCTGACCACCAACTTCTGGATGGGCTCGACCGGCTCCAGCGTCAAGGTCTCCCTCGACGGCCGCGCACCTGTCGAGGCCGAGCGCACCCAGCCGATGAAGGGCGAGGCGATCCGTAGCGGCGCCGAGTGGTCGGACCCGGCCGCCAATCTGGAGACGCTGCCCCACGGAGGGGGTCTGGTGGACCACCTGATGCACCTGTGGCGCTTCCCGCTGCCCGCCGACCTCGCAACCGGGGAGCATGTCGCCACCGTCACCGCCACCGACGTGCACGGCCGTCGTCACACCGAGGAGCTGCGCTTCACGGTGAAATGAGCCGACAGTACGCGCAGTGAGCCGCAGCGCTCCGCGGGGCTCACGCCCTGCGGAGCGCTGCCGCCGTCACCCGTCCAGACGCAGGTCGTCCTCCGCCCGGGGCGGCAGGTGGGCGAGGGCGGCCTGGACGAGCGCGACGCGCGCCTTGACCGTGACCGCCCGACGGAGCCGACCGACGTCGTCACCGATGTGACGCTCGACGGACTCACGGATCTGCTCCTCCGGGAACGACGGGCGCCCACCGACCGGGACGTCGACGTCCGGGAGGTCGGTGAGCACCGGGAAGATCTGGGTGCCGATGCTGTCCAGGAGCTTGAACCGCTGGAACCGGTCGGTCTCGTCCCAGACCTTGTCGATGTCGGCACCGCCCTTGCGGAACTTCCGCCCGGAGCCCAGGACGGTCTTCGCCGTCCCGGTCAGGGCCACGGTGAGCTCGTGCTCGGTCAATCGCATGAGCCAAGCATGCCCCCAACCAGGACGGACACCACCCCCTGGGCCGATCACCGATCGATAACACCTGCACCCGGACGGCTCCGGACGCCGCGGACGTCAGGCGGCGTTGAACTCCGCCGGGTCCGGGCCGGTGCGGCCGTCGCTCTCCAGGGCGTCGATCGCGGCGAGGTCGGCGTCGGTGAGCTCGAAGCCGAACACGTCGATGTTCTGCGCGATCCGCGACGGGGTCACCGACTTGGGGATCACGATCCGGCCCTGCTGGAGGTGCCAGCGCAGGATCACCTGGGCGGCGGTACGTCCGAGCCGGTCGGCGATCGCGGTGATCGCCGGGTTCTCGAGCATGGCGCCCTGGGCGAGCGGGCTCCACGCCTCGGTCGCGACCCCGAGCCGCTCGTCGGCGGCGGCCGTCGCGCGCTGCTGCAGCGCCGGGTGCAGCTCGATCTGGTTGACGGCCGGCACCGTGCCGCCGAGCGCCACGATCCGGTCGAGGTGCTCGGGCAGGAAGTTCGAGACGCCGATCGCGCGGGTCCGGCCCGCGGCGTACAGCTCCTCGAGGCCTTGCCAGGCGCCGACGTACAGGTCGCGGGCCGGCGTGGGCCAGTGGATCAGGTAGAGGTCGACGTGGTCGAGGCCGAGGAGGTCGAGGCTCTTCTCGTACGCCGCGACCGGCTGCTCGTGGTCGGCGTTCCAGAGCTTCGTGGTGATGAAGAGCTCCTCGCGGGCGATCCCGGACTTCGCGAGCGCACGGCCGACGCCTGCCTCGTTGCCGTAGACCGCTGCGGTGTCGATGCTGCGGTAGCCGGCTTCGAGCGCCGCGGTCACGGCCGCTTCGGTCTCGTCGTTCGGCACCTGGAAGACGCCGAAGCCGAGCTGCGGCATCTCGACGCCGTTGTTGAGGGTGATGGTCGGGATGGTCATGTGAATTCTCTTCTCTAGGGAGTCGGGGTTCAGGCAGGAACAGGAACGGACGTACGCCGCTCGCCTCCGGGCGCACGGACGGCGACCAGCAGCACGAGGAGGCCGAGCGCGGTGACCCCGGCGCCTGCCCACAGCGGTGAGGTGTAACCCAGCCCGGCGGCGAGGGTGACGCCACCGATCCAGGCGCCGAGCGCGTTGCCGACGTTGAAGGCGGCGATGTTGGCTCCGGAGGCGAGGGTGGGTGCCTGGTCGGCGTAGCCCATCACCCGCATCTGCAGCGCCGGCACCGTCCCGAAGCCGACGGCGCCCATCAGAACCAGGGCCACGACGGTCAGGATCTGGCTGGTGGCGACGAGGGCGAAGACGGCGAGCACGATGGTCAGCGCCGCCAGGAGCACGCCGAGGGTGCGGACCAGGTCGCGGTCAGCGGCCCGGCCGCCGACGATGTTGCCGAAGAAGAGGCCGACGCCGAAGAGGACCAGCAGCCACGGCACCGCGCCGGCGGAGAAGCCGCTGACCTCGGTCAGGGTGAAGGCGATGTAGGTGAACCCGCCGAACATGCCGCCGTAGCCGAGCACGGTCAGGGCGATCGAGAGCCAGACCTGGGGGCTGGCGAAGGCGGCCAGCTCGGTGCGTACGGCCGGGGTGGCCTCCTCGTTGCGGCCGGTGTGGGCCGGGACCAGGAGGGCGATGCCGATGAAGGCGATGATGCCGATGGCGGTGATGGCCCAGAAGGTCGAACGCCAGCCGGCGGCCTGGCCGAGCATCGTGCCGAGCGGCACGCCGAGGACGTTGGCCAGGGTGAGGCCGCCGAACATGAACGCGATCGCGCTGGCCTTGCGGTCCGGGGCGACCAGCTGCGCGGCGACGACGGACCCGATGCCGAAGAAGGCGCCGTGGCACAGGGCGGCGATGATCCGACCGGCCATCATCGTGGCGTAGTCGGGTGAGATCGCCGAGATCAGGTTGCCGATGATGAACAGCACCATCAGGCCCAGCAGGGCGAACTTCCGGGGCACGCGGGTGAGCGCGAGGGTCAGGGCGATCGCGCCGATCGCGACGCTGAGGGCATAGCCGGAGATGAGGTAGCCGGCGGTGGTCTCGCTGACCGCGAAGTCGGTGGAGACCTCGGGCAGCAGGCCCATGATGACGAACTCGGTGAGGCCGATGCCGAACCCTCCGATCGCGAGGGCTAGCAGTGCGACGGGCATGGATGACTCCTGAACGTGGACGGGTTGCGTCTGTCGATAGTCGGCGTGCGCAGTAGTTGCACACGCGTCGTATTTATAGTTGCACGCGCGCACTATCCGCGCAAATCGGGTATGCTGGAGGTGTCCACGAAGGAGGACCCATGGGAATCGCTGATGACGCCGTCGAGATCCGCGCTCAGGGCTGGCGCACGCTGGCCGCAGTGCACGGACTGATCGAGGCCGCGCTGGAGAAGGCGCTGCAGCGGGAGCACGGGCTGTCGGTCGTCGAGTTCACCGTCCTCGACGCGCTCAGCCGGCAGGACGGCTGGCACATGCGCATGCAGCAGCTCGCCCGCGCCGCGGCGCTCTCCGCATCGGCCACGACCCGCCTGGTCACGCGCCTGGAGAACCGCAACCTCCTCACCCGGATCCTGTGTGCCGACGACCGCCGCGGGATCTACACCGAGCTCACGCCCGCGGGACGGGCGCTGCTGAACAAGGCCCGTCCGCTACACGACGAGGTGCTGCGTACGGCACTGGACGAGGCCGCCGAGATCCCCGAGCTCGCGCCGCTCGTGCACGCGCTCGGGTCGCTGGCGCCAGCCCCGATCGCCACTGGCTAGGGCCGCTCCGGGGCGAGCTCGCGCGGAGGTGAAGGAAAATTCGTTTGCCGCCGCGGCGCGAACGAACGTTCATTCACCCGTCGCCGGGTGAACGAATCTTTATTCGTCTAGCCGGCGTGAATGAATTTTCGTTCACCCCGCGATGAGCATCCCCCTGCTCCAGGGATGGCAAGACAGAACGAGCCCCCAGGAGAGATCAGCCCGACGAGATCAGCCCAGCCAGCCGTTGCGGCGAGCCGCGAGGGCGGCCTCGGTCTTGTTGCGGCTGCCGGTCTTGCCGATCGCAGCCGAGAGGTAGTTGCGAACGGTGCTCGGCGAGAGGAAGAGCCTTCCGGCGATGTCGGCGATGCTCGACCCGTCCTCGGAAGCCGCCAGCACGTCGCGCTCACGGGCGGTCAGCGGGTTCGGCGCCGCTCGCAGGGTCGCCGCGGCCAGGTCGGGGTCGAGGACCGTCTCGCCGCGCAGCACCCGGCGGATCGCGTCGGCTAGCTCCTCGACCGGCCCGTCCTTCACCAGGAAGCCGGCCGCGCCCGCAGCCATCGCCTCGCGCACGTAGCCGGGCCGCGAGAACGTCGTCAAGATCATCACCTTGCACCCCGGGAGCCGCTCGGCCAGCTCCCGCGCGGCCTGGAGCCCGCTGATGCCCGGCAGCTCGATGTCGAGCAGCGCCACGTCGGGGTGCGTCTCGAGCGCCGCCGGCACGATGTCGGTGCCGGCCCCCACCTGGGCGACCACCTCGAGGTCGTCCTCGAGCCCGAGCAGCACGGCGAGCGCGCCGCGCATCATCGCCTGATCCTCGGCGAGCAGGATCCGGATCACGACGCCGGCACCCGTGCCTCGAGCCTGAACCCGTCCTCACCAGGCTGTACGTCGAGTCGACCGTCGACAGCGAGCAACCGCTGCCGCAGCCCCTCGAGCCCGCCGGACCTCTCCCCGGCCCCGCTCGCTCCCACCGGACCGCCGCCCCCGTCGTCGACCACGGCCAGCCGGAACTCGCCGCCGCCCTCGGTGAGCTCGAAACGGCACGTGGCGGCTCCGGAGTGACGCAGCACGTTCGTGGCGCCCTCGCGCACGACCCAGGCGAGCGCCTGGCCGGCGATGTCAGGCACCTCGGGTGGAGCAACGGTCACCGACGTACGGATCCCGGCGGCGTCGAGGGCACGGCGAGCGCCGTCGAGCTCGTCGGCCAGCGAGAGCGTCTTCATCTGGTCGACGGCGACCCGGACGTCGGCCAGGGCCGCCCTCCCGACCTCCTCGATGTCGGCCGCGTGCGCGGCGGCCGCCTCGGGGTCACGAGCCGCCAGACGGCGTACGGCCTCAGCCTTGACGACCATCACGCTCAACGTGTGGCCGAGCAGGTCGTGGAGGTCGCGGGACATCCGAGCGCGCTCCTCGGCGACGGCCACGCGGGCCAGCTCCTCCCTGGTGCGGCGGAGCTGCTCGACCGCCTCGATCAGGCGCAGGAAGGAGGTGGTGGTGACGCCGCTGAGGAGCGTGCCGCCAACGCTGAGCAGATAGGTGTCGCCCACGCCCTCGATCACCGCGATCGAGACCGTGACGCCGACCGTGGCCGCGGCGATCGCGACCAGCAGGCGCCATCCGCGCAGCACCGCCGGCGCGACGATGGCCAGCACTCCCCACACCGTCTGCCAGCCCTCGCCCTGCAGCGCGGCCAGCACGATCAGCACGACCAGGACCGGCAGCAGGACGGGGACGCGGCCGGTCACCACGAGGGCGGCCGCGGCCGCGCCGATGGCCAGCACCAGGACGATCTGGCCCATGGCAGGCAACACGTCGCCGGAGAGGTTGAGCAGCGGGAAGAGCAGCAGCACCGGCAGCCAGACCAGCACCACGCCGTGGCGCTGAAGGTGACACTTCAGGCCGGACACGCTCGTCACTTTACCGTCGCCGCAGACCGGTGATGACCACAACGGCTACGACGCCGTGCAGACTCACCAGCCCGAGTCCGGCGGCCACGGTGAGTGCGCTGGTCGGCGTGATCAGGGAGACCACGGCGATCCCGACGGCGAGCACCGTCCATCGCCTGGTCCCTCTCTCGGAGCGGCCCTGCCACCACCGCAGCAGCGCGCCACCGGCAAGCCCGATCACCAGGCTGCTGATGATGACCGCGCCGATCCCGATCCTCTGCGCCCCCTCCCCCGACTTCACCTCGAGGTCCACGCCTCCGGCCGCGCTCCACAGCAGCCAGACGACCGTCGCCGCCACCGCTGCGGCCGAAGCCGTCCCTACGATCCGTGGCCACCCGACCCGGGTCCGCTGCTGGACCTCGTTCGCCATGGTTGTCATGCGAGTCTCCGTCTCCACCACCCACCCTGGGTGGTGTCTCCAGACTCGCGCCCGCAGCGGGTCGGCCGGCAGAGGTGATCGTCCGGACCAGGCGGTGACAAATGTCAGTGGGCTCGTGTGCCTAGGGTGAGGACATGCGCATCGCCATCGTCGGCGGCCACGGCAAGGTCGCCCTGCACCTCCATCCCATCCTCGCCGCCGCGGGCCACATCCCGCTCGCGCTCGTACGCAGCGAGAGCTACCGAGCAGAGCTCGAAGGCCTCGGGGCCGAGGTCGGCCTGCTCGACATCGAGAACCAGGACGCCGATGCGTTCGCCGCCGCCTTCGCCGGCTGCGACGCGGTGGTCTTCACCGCCGGCGGCGGCCCCGACGGCAACAAGGAACGCAAGCGCACCGTCGACCTGGAGGGGGCGACCAAGTCGATCGCGGGCGCCGAGGCGGCCGGTATCAAGCGCTTCGTGCAGGTCTCGGCGATCAGCGTCGACGAGCCGGTCCCGGCCGACGCCGGCGAGGTCTGGACGGCCTACGTCGAGGCCAAGCGCGACGCCGACATCGCCCTGCGCGACAGCGACCTCGAGTGGACCATTCTGCGTCCCGGCGGCCTCACCGACGAGCCCGCGACCGGGCGGGTGAAGCTGGCGCCGAAGCTCGAGCGCGACACGATCCCGCGCGCCGACGTGGCCGCGGTCATCGCGGCGGTGATCGACGACCCTGCCACCGTCGGCAAGCAGTGGGAGCTGGTCTCCGGCGACCTCTCGGTCGACGAGGCCATCGCCGCGGTGCTCTAGCGGAGACCCAGCAGCCCCTTGACGTACGCCGCCTGGCCGATGTGCTGGGCGGCGTCGTCGACGATGCTGACCAGGCGTACGGCGGTGGTGACCGGCGGGTCCCAGCGCTCGTCGATGACGCGGGCGAGGTCCTCCTCGCTCAGCGACTCGACCAGGTCGAGGGTGGCCGCGTGGACGGCCTCGTAGTAGCCGGTCAGCAGCGTCGGGTCCTCGAGCCGGAACGCGCCGACCTCCTCGGCGGTCTGCCCGTATCCCATCGCACGCGGTCGATAGGGCAGACCGAACCTCTCCACCCAGCCGTCCCGTGCCCACACCTCGTCGGTGCCGGCGAGCGGCGCGATCTGGGCGTCCTCCATCCGGCCGATGTGCCACAGGGTCCAGGCGATCGAGTTGGCCCTGTCGTACGGCCGCCACAGCAGGTCGTCGACCGAGAGGCCGTCGACGATCGCGGGGAGGTTCTCCGCGATCCGGCCGAAGCCGTCCGCGAGCAGGCGCTGGGAACAGGTTGGGCTCATGCCTTCCGTTCTACACCGCCGACCTACTCCGCATCGGGAAGGAGACTCCGGGCCTCGCTCCACATCCGGGTGACGATGTCGGCCGCGGGCTCGGCGACGGCGCGGCCGGCGGCCTGGCCGGCCCAGTGGTTGGCGCGGTCCAGGGCCACCGCCGCGGCCGCGTCGGGCGTGCCCTTGCGCCACCTGCCGACCAGTCGGCGCTGGTGCGGGTAGGGCGCGGGCGAGGGCGCGTCCGGGGCCTGCCAGGAACGCACGTAGGGCGTCGGGGCAGCGCGGCCGAGGCGGCCTGAGTAGGCCCGCGTCGCGACCGTGTCCTCCGGCTCGAGCCCGTCCAGCGACGCCGCCCACGCCTCGGCGATCCCGGTCTCCGGCGACCGCAGCAGCGCGCTGCCGACCTGCACGGCGCTCGCGCCGAGGGTCAGCGCCGCGGCGACACCACGCCCGTCGGCGATCCCGCCGGTGGCGATGACGGGCACGTCCACCCCGTCGACGATGTGTGGCAGCAGCGCGAACAGCCCGACCGCCGTACGCTCCGCCGTCTCCGCCGCGAAGACGCCGCGATGCCCGCCGGCCTCGAGCCCCTGGGCGACGATGGCGTCGGCACCGGCCTCCTGGGCGGCCCGTGCCTCGGCCAGGGTCGTCGCGCACGCGAACCAGGCGATCCCGGCCGCGTGCAGCCGGTCGACATAGTCCGGCGAGAAGAGCCCCATGATCGAAGAGACGACCGTCGGCCGGGCGGCGAGCATCGCCTCGCACTGCTCCTCGAACGACGGCGCCGGCGGCTGCTCGGGACCCGGCGTACCGAACCTGTTGAGGAACTCCTCGGCGGCCGACACCTTGGCCGGATCGTCGTCGAGCGGGTCGGGGATCCAGACGTTCAGCTGGAACGGACCGGCCGACATCGAGCGGAACTCGTCCACCCACTCCGCGATCCGCGACGGCGAGTCGAGCACCACCCCCGCCGCCCCCATCCCGCCCGCGTCGGCCACCGCGGCCGCCGCCGCGGGCGGACAAGCACCCGCCATCGGCGCCTGAAGGATCGGCATGGAGAGGCCGTACGCCTCGCAGAACTCCTGGGCACGTCGTCGAGCCGTCATGCATTCACGGTAGCGCCCCGAAATCTCTGGCGGCGTCCGAGCCCGCGCGGCAGGATCAGGCGCATGCGCACTCTCATCTACTCCGCGTTCGTGTCCCTCGACGGGGTCGTCGACTCCCCTGGCGGCGGCATCCCGTCCGAGCAGCACCGCAGCGGCGGCTGGACGTTCCAGGACATCGAGTTCCTGCCCGAGGCCTACGCGATCAAGGGCAGCGAGATGGAGGAGGCCGGCGCGATGATGTTCGGTCGCCGCAGCTACGAGGCCTTCGCCCCGATCTGGCCCGACATCGAGGACTTCGCGGTCGTGAAGGAGATCCCGAAGTACGTCGTCTCGACCTCGCTCGGCGACGACGCCCTGGTCGAGGGCTGGGGTCCGCAGACCATCCTGAGGTCGCTGGACGAGGTCGCGGAGCTCAAGCAGGGCGACGGCGGCCCGATCCTGATCGCGGGCAGCGCCGAGCTCGCCCGCAACCTCTCCGACGCCGGCCTGATCGACCGCTACCACCTGCTCGTCTTCCCCGTCGTCCTCGGTGCCGGGAAGTCGATGTGGAGCGACACCGACAAGGACAAGCAGATGCTGAAGCTGGTCGATTCGGAGACCTACGCCAACGGCATCCTCAAGCTCGTCTACGACGTCGTCCGCTGATCTCGGCCGGACGTCGGTCAGGGGCAGCGCGCGTAGAGACCACGCGACCCCGTTCCGTACGCCGCGGGATCGGTGAACGCGCAGCCATAGTCGGGAGCGGCGACCGCCGCGCGGTCTAGCACGTCGTCGCCCGCCGGGCGGTCGCCCTGCTCCACCCAGTCGACGAGGTCGCCCCACGCGGCGGAGGCCTCGGCCGGGCTGAACTCGCAGTGCCCGGCCGACCGGATCGCCCGCTGCACGACCAGGCCGTCGCGGTGGTGACGCTTCACCTCCCGCAGATAGATCTGCTCCAGCGAGAACGGCACGAACATGTCGCCGAGGTTGTGCAGGCTCATCACCGGCGCGGTGGGTCGGCCGGAGATCCGCGAGGGTGCGTTGAGCCGGTGGCTGTAGCGGCCGGCGGGGTCGACGGGGTCGATCCGCTCGATCTCGGCGTCGAGGTCGACCGGCGAGCTCGGCGTGTAGACGGTGTCCCGGTTGGTCGCGACCCGGGCGATGTTGAAGGCCAGCGTGCCGCCGTCGTCGACCGAGGGCAGCGTGAACAGGAAGTCCTTCCACTGCCCGAAGGCCGCGGCGGCGCCCGGCCGCGGGCCACCGCTGCGCTCGATGGTCATCGCGCGCAGCTGCTCGCCCTCCGGGGTCAGCGTGCCGTTGAGCCCGAGCCGCTCCTTGATCACCGGGACGTCGACGCTCTGATAGTCCTCGTCGTAGGGGTAGGCGTCATGCCCGGCGAGCGCCTGGGCGCCGAGGTTGTAGTCGACGAAGAAGTCGAAGAGCTCCACGTCCCCCAGCTGCCCACACATCGGCATCGCACCGTCGTAGAAGCCCGGATACTGCTCCAGCGAGCGCCCGATCACGTGCCCGCCCATCGACACCCCGGTCACGTAGGTGCGGGTCGCCCGGCGGGGCAGCAGCTCCGAGGCGTACGTCGCCAGATCCCGTGTCGAGCGCACCCCCGCGCCCACGTCGTAGCCGTTGGTCGAGTAGCTCGACGCCGCCCAGGCGTAGCCCTGCTCCAGGAACGTACGCCGCAGGCCGAACCCGGGTGTCTCGGGTGTCAGCGTGTAGCTGAGCCCGCGGTAGCCGTGGGCCCACATCACGAGCTCGCCGTTCCAGTTCGCCGGCACCTCGAGGATGTACGCAGCGTGCTCGTGCACGCCCTGACGCACCGTGGTCTGCTCGCCCCCGACGACGATCGGCGCCACCGGAGGGTTGCTGATCGTGTAGCCCGGAAGCGGCTGGTCACCGGGTGGCTCGGGGTCGGCGAGCGCCGGGCCGGTCGAGGCGACCAGGGCGGAGGCGGTCAGAAGCAGGGCGAGGAGAGCGGCTGACGCACGAGGCATGTCCCCGAGCGTAGGGCTCGCCTGTGACTCGCGTCACAAGAACAGCGCACGACGCACCTCGTGCGGTGCGCACAACGGCTCAGCGCCCGACGGCCTTCCGGATCGCGCCGAAAGCGGCCTGGCCGACGCCCTTGATGCCGGCCGCGACGAACGTGGTCCAGTCGAAGTAGTCGCGCCAGAGCACGATCTTGCCGTCGCGTACCTCGAAGGTGCCGCAGACCCAGAACTCGGCGGAGACCGAGCCGCGGCTGAGCACGTCGATGCGCTCGGTGAGCACCACCGGGCCGTTGGCCGCGATGTTGATCATCCTGACCTCGAAGCCGGTGGTGTACTTCCCCATGATCCGCAGCTGGTGCCCGACCTCGGACAGCCCGCGCGCCGGCGGAAGAGGCACGTTCTGATAGGTCACGTCGTCGGCGCACAGCGCCAGCGCCGCGTCGACCTCACCTGTCTCGAGCGCGGCCAGGAACTGCTCGACGATCTGGATCTCGGTCATGGGACCACGCTATCGCTGATCAGCGGAGGAGAGCAGGACTCAGCACGAGGCAATCCTGGCGGTGCAGGGTGGGGTCGTCGAGCATCTCCTCGACGGCGATGCGCTCGCCGGGCACCCGTCGCAGCGCGCCCGAGTCCTTCTCCTTGACGAACACGTCGCGGGTCCGGGCCAGCTCGGCCAGGTAGCCACGGTCCATGTGCTCGATCTCGAGCATCAGCGCCCAGTGCTCCGTGCTCTCCAGCGACCTGGCCGCACCGTCGACCACCTCGCGCTCGAAGCCCTCGACGTCCACCTTCACGCAGAACGACCGCCCGGAGCCGCCGAGCACCTCATCGAGCGTGGTGACCTCGACGTCACGGAGCTGCCAGCGGGCCGAGCCGTCGTGGCGCTCGTCGTAGAGCGACGACGTCCCCGACCAGGTCCGGTCGACCGCGAACCGCGCGGTGCCGGGCCGGTCGGAGACTGCCTGCGAGCGCAGGTCGATCGACACCCCACGGGCGGCGAGGGTCTTGCGCAGGACCTTGTGCAGCGACGTGTTCGGCTCGAACCCGATCAGCTCCGCATCGGCCGGGATGTCCACCCCGACGAGCATCTCGCCGTAGTTCACGCCGATGTCGATCACGGTCTGCCAGGCATGCAGCCCCAGCGCCACCTGCCACAGCTCCAGCGAGCCACGGATGATCCGGCCCTTGTTGGCGATCAGGCCGAGAGCCCGCGGATCGGTCGGCTTCACATAGATCCGATGGCCCTGTTCGGTCGTCGCGTACGCCATCTCGAGCACCTTCGCGTAGGGGTCTTTCGGCCAGCCGCCATTGGCTGTCGCCGAACCGTAAGGTGCCTACCGAAACGGCAGCCGAACCCTGGGCAACGCGGATCCGGCCGGAAGCATCAGGAGATCTGCTCGACCAGGTTCGCGGCGATCTCCTCCATGGTGTTGCCCTCCAGGAACTGCTCGCCGTCGAGCAGGATGGTAGGAGTCCCTTGGACACCGTCCGCGGTAGCGGCCGCAGTGGCGGCATCGGCCCAGGCCTTGCCGTCGAGGTTCTCGATGCCCTCCTTGACCGCGGACTCCTCGGCGCCCGCCTCGACGGCGAGGTCGACGAGGTCGCCAGCCTCGGGGAACGGTCCGGACTCGCTGGGCTGGTTCTCGAAGAGCAGGTCGTGGAACTTCTTGGCGACCTCGTCGCCGGCCTCCTCCTGGACGACCGCGAAGGCCGAGGTGGCGAGCTCGGAGTAGGGACCGATCTGGTCGAGGAGCACGAACGGGCGGTAGTCGACCTGCACCTTGCCCTCGGCGGCGAGCTCGGCGAGGTCCTCACGGGACGCGTTCTCGAACTCGGCGCAGTAGGGGCACAGGAAGTCCTCGTAGATGACGACCTTGTGGGGCGCGTCGTCGGGACCGATGACCAGACCGTGCTCGCTGCTGCCGGCCTCGACCGCGGTGACCTTGTCGCCCTCGGACCGGTTCAGGCTGAACCAGACCAGGCCGCCGATGATCACCGCGATGGCGGCGACGACGGCGACGACCGTGAGGATCGACTTGCGGGCCTGCTTCTTGCGCAGAGCCTCCAGCTCCGCGGCGGCCTTGGCAGCACGCGCCTCACGCTTCTCCTTGCGCGAGGGGCTGCTGGTTGAATCCGTGCTCATGGGGCCCAACATAGGCCGGTCTCCTGAGCGCAGGCTGAAACCACGCCATGGGAACCGTTATCACATCGTCTCCTATCCCTCCGCGAAGCCGTTGACCAGCGGCGTTATGGTGCTCTGCGTGGCTTCACTGAACGAACGTCTGGTCTGGATCGACTGCGAGATGACCGGGCTGTCCCTCGAGAACGACGCGCTCATCGAGGTGGCGGCCCTCGTCACCGACTTCGATCTCAACGTGCTCGGCGACGGGGTCGACATCATCATCAAACCCCCGGCCGAGGCGCTGGAGCAGATGGACGATTTCGTACGCGACATGCACACCAAGTCCGGCCTGCTGGTCGAGCTCGTGAACGGTGTGACGATGCGCGAGGCGGAGGAGCAGGTCCTGGCGTACGTCTGGGAGCACTGCGGCAAGGACTCCCGGCCGCCGCTGGGCGGCAACACGGTGGCCACCGACCGCAACTTCCTGGCTCGCGACATGCCCGAGCTGGAGGGGTTCCTGCACTACCGCAACGTCGACGTCTCCTCGATCAAGGAGCTCTCCCGCCGCTGGTTCCCGCGGGCCTACTTCTCGGCACCCCCGAAGCGCGGCAACCACCGCGCGCTCGCCGACATCCAGGAGTCGATCGAGGAGCTTCGCTACTACCGCGAGGCCGTCTTCGTGCCGATGCCCGGCCCCGACTCCGACACCGCCAAGGAGATCGCCGCCCGCCACGGCGCCTCGATCACCGGCCTGATCGATCCGGCCGAGGTCGCCGATTCCACAGATCCGGCCTGATTCCCCTATGCTTTCTGCTGGCTCGGACATGCGCTGTCAGAGCCGATGGTGGGCGTAGCTCAGCTGGTAGAGCATCGCGTTGTGGTCGCGAGGGTCGCGGGTTCAAGCCCCGTCGCTCACCCCATGGGAACGGCCCGTCCGAGAGGACGGGCCGTTTGTCATTTCCACGAAATTCTCTTGGGCTCCCGGAAATACCTGACTAAAGTCAGATACATGACAGTGGACACCTCGGTGATGCGCAAGTTCAACATGAGCTACGTCCGCCGCGTGGGAGCACTCGAAGAGTCCTTCCTCGGCAGCGGTCTCCCCTACGGCACGGCGCGGATCCTCTACGAGATCGGCCTCGGCGCCGAGACGGTCCAGGACCTGCGCACCCGCCTCGGCGGCCTGGACTCCGGCTACGTCAGCCGGATGCTGCGGAGCCTGGAGAGCAAGGGCTTCGTCGCGACGGAGCGAGACCCGGCCGATGGCCGGCGCCGGCTCGTGGTGCTCACCGAGGACGGCCTCAAGCAGTGGGACGACCTCGAGCGGCGCTCGGAGGAGCGCGCGCATCTGCTGCTCGACCCGCTGACGCAGCGGCAGCGCGACCGTCTCAACGAGGCGCTGGCGACCGCCGACCTGCTGGTGCGGGCGGCCACGATCACGATCGAGCCGGTCGACCCGCGCGACCCGATGGCGCAGGAGGCGATGGGCCACTACTTCGCCGAGATCGGCGAGCGGTTCGGCTTCACCGTCGGCGACGAGGGCTTCGGCGACGATCCCTCCCTCCGGCCGCCCCACGGCACCTTCTTCGTCGCCGCCAGCGACGGCGCCCCGGTCGCCTCCGGCGGAGTGCGCGAGTTCCCTTCGACAAGCTCAGGACATCGCGACGAACGCACCGCCGAGATCAAGCGGATGTGGGTCGACCCCGCTTGGCGCGGTGCCGGTCTCGGCTCACGCCTGCTGCGCCACCTCGAGGCCGAGGCGCTGCGCCTGGGCCACCAGGTCGTACGCCTCGACACCCGCGACGTCCTCACCGAGGCGATCGGGATGTACGAACGGGCCGGCTACGAGCGCATCGACCGCTACAACGACAACCCGCACGCCACCCACTTCTTCCGCAAGCAACTGCGCTAGGCGTACGTCTCCAGCCGGTCGAGCGGCGGCTGGGCGCTGGGGTGGGCGACCGCGGCGGCGCCGACCGCGCAGGCCGTACGCAGCGCCTGCTCGTCCGACGCACCCGAGAGGATCGCGAGGGTGAGTGCCGCGGAGAAGGCGTCGCCCGCGCCGACGGTGCTGACCACCTCGGGCGCGGGCGCGGCGGGCACCCGCGCGGACTCCGCGCCGCCGACGATCATGGCCGCCCCGGAGGCACCGTAGGTGACCGCGACCCGCCGGGCCGCGCGCAGCTCGGGCATCGCGGCGTACTCGGGCTCGTTGACGATGAACAGGTCGACCCGCTCGACGAGGTCCGCGGGGAGCGGCCGCGCCGGGGCCGCGTTGACCACGACGAACCCGGCGGCCCGTGCGGCCACTCCCCGGACGACGTCCAGGGACAGCTCGAGCTGCATCAGCACGGCCTCGTCCGGCGCGACGGTGACCCCGCCGGCATCGACCAGGGCGTTGGCACCCCCGCACACCACGATCTGGTTCTCCCCAGCCGAGTCGACGGCGATCAGCGCGGTGCCGGTCGGCGCGTCGACCGTGCGTACGCCCTCGACGTCGACCCCGGCGGCGCGGATGGTCTCGAACGCCCAGGTGCCGTCCGCGTCCTCGCCGACGGCGCCGACCATCCGCACCCGCGCTCCCAGCCTGCTCGCCGCGACCGCCTGGTTGGCACCCTTGCCGCCGACATCGCGGCGCAACCGTCCGCCGGCGACCGTCTCGCCGGCGGCGGGCAGCCGCTCGACGACAGCGGTCAGGTCGACGTTGATGCTGCCGACGACGACCAGGTCCTGGGACGTGCGCACCGGCATCAGGCGCGCAGCAGGCCGATGCAGGAGTAGGGCATGTCGGAGACCCGCTCCAGCGGCACCCCACGTTCCTGCGCGAGCCGCCTGACCAGCCCCAGGTCGGCATCGCGTGCCGGGTTGACCAGGATCGTAGCGGGCTCGCCGTGCAGCAGCAGGCGCAGGGTGTCACCGACACCGGCCACCACGAGGCCGACGTCGCCGTTCCCGAACCGCTCGGCAGCATCCTCGACCGCGTCCCAGCCCGCCCAGGTGGGCGTGTGATCGCCACCGAGATGAGCCTCGAGGTCGAGCATCACCTTGGTGCGTACGATCGGGAACCGGGCCGCGACGGTGTCGACGAACTTCTTGGACAGGTCGGAGGCGGCCAGGTCGGCGCGGGACACCGCACCGTGGAAGTCGTTGGGGCCGACCCGGTCGTCGTCGATGACGGGGCGGGAGACCAGACCCGAGACCGTCGGACCGAGGCAGGCCGACGGGATCAGGTAGTCCTCCCGGGTGCCGTGGATCGCCACGCTCCGGCCCGGGTCGGCGAGCGCCGCCAGCTCCGGGGAGAACGGCGAGGACAGGTGGGCGTCCAGGGTGGAGTTGGCCTTCTCGACGGCCGCTGCCAGCTCGCGGGTGACCGCGCCGGTGCCGGTCCAGCCGTCCACGAACATCACCCGAGCCGGGTCGTGGTGAGCCGCCAGGTAGGCGAGCGCGGTCTGGTCGATGCCGCGCCCGTGGATCAGCGAGATCGCGTAGTGGGGCAGGTCGAGCCCGTGCACCCGCTGCGCCCAGCGCCGCATCAGCACCCCGATCGGGGTGCCGGCCGGCGCCAGCGAGACCAGCACCGCCTCCTGCCCGCGTCGCGCCAGCACGTGCTCGGTGACCAGACCGACGGCGTACGCCACCCGCTGGGCCGACGCGCTCAGCGCCTCGTCGAAGAGCTCGGGATGCTCCTGCTCGCTCTCCCCGGCAGATGTCTCCGTTTCCTCCGAGGAGAGGTCGGTGAGCAGCCAGGCGACGTCGTCCCGCTCGTAGGAGCCGAACGCCGGCCCGTGGAGCGGGGACGGCAGCTGGCGCGCCGGCTGGTCGTGACGCGGCTCGGGCGTGAACGCCGGGATGGTCACGACCACGACCCGTGGAGCCATCCGGGAGAGCTGGTCGACCAGGCCCCCCTCCTCGTGCAGGGCGGGGGTGTCGGCGGGCTCGTCGACCACGAGCACGATCGCCTCGAACGACCCCTCACGCAGGTTGTAGGCGTAGCGCGGGCCGTCACCGTCGGCGGGATCGTCGTGGGCGGGGAAGGTGAGTGCGGTGCGGATCGCGTAGCCCGGGTCGTCGACGTCGAGCACCGGTGACCGGGTGGTCGTCGAGAAGGTGATCTCGTGGCGCCGGCCCTCGGCCGCGCGCCGGTCGGCCAGCGCGGAGGCGATCCGCAGAGGTGCGTACATCAGCTCCTCGGTGCCCAGGACGTGCACCGGGCCGTCGGGGATGCGACCCGCGATGGCGGCGGCAGTCACCGTGACGGCAGACTCATAGGAGCCGGCGGCGCTCGACGCGAAGCCGTGGCGGCCACCTTCGGGGACCGCCCGCGGCCAGGTCGCGACGACCTGGACGACCTCGCCGCGCGGGCGCCGGGCCGGGTCGACGCCGGCCACCTGACGGAGGTTCTCGACGGTGTCGATGAGCCGGTTGCCGTTGTCGGCCAGGTCCTCGGGCAGCTCGATCTCACCGCTCGCGAGAGAGACGACGTCCAAGGTGGCGCGCAACCGCTTGACCGAGCGTTCCATCCGGCCACGGTCGGCCTCCGAGCGGAGGTCGACGAGGGTGGCCACGACGTAGTGCTTGTGCGGGAACTTCTTGTGCAGCGCGCGGATCGTGCTGACGATGGTCTTGCCGGTGATGACCTCGTCGTCGACCAGCACCAGGGTCTCGCCGCGGGCGAGGAACGCCGGGTCGGCGGGGAGCAGCCGGTGGGCGGCCGCGTGCGAGTGCTCCTCGAAGAAGTCGGCGACGGACTCCAGGCCGTCGACGACCCGCCGGGTCGAGTGGAGGTAGGGCGCTCCGAGCCCGTCGGCGACGAGGTGGCCGAGCGCGGTCGCGGTCTCGGCGTAGCCGAGCACCACCGCGTCACCCGTGACCGCGGCACGTGCCTTGGCAGCAAGGCGCAGCCCGGCGTCGGTCACCAGGCGGGGGTCGGTCGGCACATGCTTGCCGAGGACAGAGGAGACGAGGAGCTGTGCCCGGCGCGGGTTGCGTCGCACCGCCAGGCCGACCAGATCGGTGATCATCATCCCGCTCGGTGCGTCGGTGGTCCGCAGACGCACGCCCAGACGTTCGGCCACCCAGGTGCCTGACCAGCCGCTCGCTTCGTCTCTCACAGGTGACATTCTCCCCCAATGTTCCGCACCTGACTCAACCGCACGGGGGGCTTCGTGTCCACCGTTGGTCTCGTACCGGCCACCCAGAGGTCCAGAATGAGAACGTGTTCTTGCTGGTGGCGGCGCGAAGCACTAGGTTCCGGCCATGTCACCTCGCTCGGGAAGCTTCGGAATCGTTGCCGCCGCGGCGGCTGTGCTCGCGTTCGGGACGTCGCTGCTGAGCCCGGTCGGACCGGCCGCCGCCGACCCCGCCGACCCCGCCGAACCCGCAAAGGAGACGCCTCGGCTGTCCCGCGAGGGCCGCTGGCTGGTCGACCAGCACGGCCGGATCGTGCTCGTGCACGGGCAGAACCTGGTCTGGAAGCACGACCCGTACGTCCCGCCCGACTCCCCCGAGGGATTCACCGCCGCCGACGCGGAATGGCTGGCCGAGCACGGGTTCAACGGCGCCCGGATCGGCACCCTGTGGGCGGGCGTGACCCCGGACGCCCCCGGGAAGGTCGACGAGGGCTACCTGGACGACTGGCAGCGGGTGATCGACCTCCTGGCCGACCAGGGCATCTGGATGCAGTACGACTTCCATCAGGACATGTGGCACGAGACGTACGGCGGTGAGGGTGTGCCCGACTGGGCGGCGAAACGGCCGTGGCCCTACAACCTGCACCCGCCGGTCAAGATCTCCTTCCCGGCGACCTACCTCACCCCTGAGCTGGCCACGGTCTACGACGACTTCTGGGCCAACAAGGACGGCGTCCAGGACGGCTGGGCCGCGGCCTGGGGCGCGGTCGCGGAGCGCTGGGGCGACCAGCCCTACTCGATGGGCTACGACCTCATCAACGAGCCGTGGGCGGGCCAGGAGTGGCTCTCCTGCCCGATCACCGGCTGCAAGAGCTCCTACCGCGACGAGTTCCAGCCTGCGTACGAGAGGGCGACGGCGGCGATCCGCGAGTCCGATCCCGACGGGATCGTCTGGTACGAGTCACAGCTGCTGGCCAACCAGGTCCCCAACTCCAGCTTCGGGCCGGCGAACGACGACCAGGTCGGCTACTCCTGGCACAGCTACTGCCCGTTCGGCTACCTCGACTCCCAGGGCATCCCGATCGGGGTCAGCGGGTGCAAGGACTACGACGAGACCCACAACACCAAGGCGCTCGAGCAGGCCGAGACGATGGGCGCGACCAACCTGATGTCGGAGTTCGGCGCGACCGACAACACCGAGCTGCTGGCCATCGACACCGCCTCGGCCGACGACCACTTCACCTCGTGGATGCACTGGGCCTACAAGCACTGGGACGACCCGACCACCGCCGACGGGCGCCAGGGCATGTTCGCCGACGACGCGGACCTGTCGACGGTGAAGCAGGAGAAGCTGCGTACGCTCGTCCGGACCTATCCGCAGGCCACGGCCGGCACGCCGGTCGACCTCTCCTTCGACCCCGAGACCGGCGCCTTCAGCTACACCTACGAGCCGGACGCGAGCATCGACGAGCCGACCGAGATCTACGTCAGCCCGCTCCACTATCCCTCCGGGGCGGACGTCGCCGTCGAGGGTGGCCGGGTCGTCGGCGAGCGCGAGCACCACCGGATCCTGGTCGAGGCGGACGGAACCGATCCGGTGACGGTCACGATTGACTAGGCTGACCGTGTCCCGCCCGCTCCGGCCCGCGTCGGCCCAGCCATCGGAGGATCAGTTTGTCCGTCTCGCTCGCTCGGGGACAGTCGGTCGCGCTCACCACAGGTGACGGCAGCAGCATGACCCACGTGCGGATCGCGCTCGGCTGGGACGCGGTCCGGAAGGGCCTCTTCGGCGGGTTCCGCGGCGCCGACGTCGACATGGACGCCTCCGCGATCCTCTATGACACGACCGGCGCCCACGTCGACCAGGCCTGGTTCCGGCAGCTGAAGTCGCGCAACGGCGCCGTCGTCCACACCGGCGACAACCGCACCGGTGCCGGCGAGGGCGACGACGAGTCGATCATCGTCCACCTCGACCGGGTGCCTACCGAGGTCGCCCAGATCGTGTTCACGATCAACTCCTTCACCGGGCAGAGCTTCGCCCAGATCCAGAACGCCTTCTGCCGGCTCGTCGACGAGAACACCCGCACCGAGGTCGCCCGGTTCGACGTGAGCCAGACCGGTCCGCACACCGCGGAGATCATGGCGAAGGTCAGCCGCCACGACGGCGGCTGGACGATGACCGCGCTGGGCGAGATCGGCAACGGGCGTACGTTCCAGGACCTGCTGCCCTCGATCGCCCCGACGCTCTGACCTGGGCCCGGGGCCGGCTCAGCCGAGCGAGCCGACCCCGACGGCGGTGAGCCCGGCGCCGAGGACCGTCACGCCGAGCGCCGCCAGGATCGGAGGGACCTTCGCCGCGACCTGCAGGTACGCCTGGGACTCGGCGACCCGGATGACGAGGTTGTTCCCGGCCAGGGCCAGCAGGCCGACGCCGAACAGGATCGTCGCCATGCCCAGGCCGAAGGTGATCACCAGGAGCAGCGCGAACGCCGCTCGGCCGGCGAACAGGCCGGTCACCAGGACGAGGAAGGCGCCGGGCGACGGCGTCAGGCCGCCGGAGACGCCGAGCAGGACGATGCCGGGGCGGCGTACGCCGTCGTGGTGACCGTGGCCGTGCTCCCCGGAGTGCACGTGGGAGTGCCCGTGGCCCGCACCCGTGCGGGCCGCCCGCCAGTGCCGGCGCAGCAGCCAGAGCCCGGTGGCGACGACCAGCACCCCGGCGACGATCTGCAGGCCCGCGGTGAGGTTCTCCAGACGTACGAGGTCGGAGAGCGAGAAGAACGCCCAGGCGACCGCGATGACCAGCACCGAGAAGGTGTGCATCACCGCGACCGAGCCACCGAGCCAGGCAGCGTCGCGCACGCGGCCATCGGCCCCGATCAGGTACGCAGCCGCGAGGGTCTTGCCGTGGCCCGGCGCGATCGCGTGGGCGGCGCCGGCGGCGAAGGCGAGCACGAACGCGGCCGCGGCGATGCCGGGCTCGTCGAGGTAGCCCTGCACCCGCTCGACCAGGGCCGCCGCCCCGACCCAGTCGCCGCTGAAGAAATCGTCCATGTCAGGCGCAAACGATGGCACAGGGATCCGCCGGCGGATACGGCTGCGGCAATCGTTTACCAAGCCGACAGACGGGCGTCGACAGCGGCGCTCGGCCGCGTTCATCCGATCTCAGGATGCTCTCAGACTGGCCGGGCACTCCGGCTGTTCGGCACCTCGGGCGATGCCGCACCCCCACCTGCCAGACGCAGCTTGCCGCATGACCCGAAGGAGCATCGTGTTCGCCGTACCGAGTGCCCGCTTCGCCAGACCGAGACGCCGGCTTCTCGCCGCCGTCGCGGGTCTGGCCCTCGCCGGGGGCGTCGTCGCCGCCCTTCCGGGCGATGCCGTCACCCCTGCCAGTGCCGCCACCTACACCGCGGTGGGCGCACCGCTGACCGGGCCGCCGCCGGCCGCCCCGGCGACCGTGGACGCCCCGGCGGCCGACGTGCTCGACATCGACTTCGAGGGTGGCGCGCCGCACGAGCGCGCCCGGTCCCTCGAGCCGCGCACCTGGGGTGCACCGACGTACGGCACCGACGACACGCTGGCCGAGACGCCGACCGACATCATGACCGTCGACGGCACCGACGACGCGGTCTCGGTCGAGCACGACCCCTGGGCCGATCTCCAGCAGGGCTTCACCATCGAGTGCGTCTTCCGGGTCGAGGCACCGCTGCCGACCAGCAACGAGAAGGACCTGTGCTCCAACAAGGAGGCGGGCGGCTACTCGGTCTACGTGACCGGCTCCAACCTCGGCACGATGGCCCACATCGGCGGCGGCTACAAGTCGGTGCTGACCCCGATCACGGCCAACCGCTGGTATCACGTGCTCTCGGTCTGGGACGGCCAGACGCTGAGCCTGTACGTCAACGGCACCAAGGCCGGCTCGACCGCTGCCACCGGCACGCTGCAGGCCCCGGCGGCCACCTCGCGCCGCTTCGTCGTCGGCGCCGACTCGGCGCCGACCGGCATCGGCCAGCCCGCTCCGCCCTCGTCCTTCGCCGGCGCCGCGCTCTTCGCCCGTGCGGTGACCGACGCCGAGGCCGCGGCACTGGCGGGTGCCTACGACACCGCTCCCCCGGTGCCGGCCGCCGACGTCCTCGACGTCGACTTCGACGACGGCACCCCCGCCGACGACACCGGGCGGGCCGTGACCACGGTCGGTGAGCCGGTGATCTCCGACGACACCGCGCTCGACGCCAAGGTCGCCTCGTTCGACGGCTCCAACGACGCGTACGCCTATGCGATGGGCTCCTCGGCGTGGGATCTGATCGACGAGCAGGTCTCCATCGAGTGCACCTTCAAGGACAACGGCACCTTCCCGAACGGCACCGAGCACTCGATCTGCTCGGAGAAGGAGGGCGGCGGCTACTCGATCGTCGTCTACAGCGGCAAGCTGACCTTCGCCGTCCATGCCGGTGGCGCCTACCGCAACGCCCAGGTGCAGATCGAGTCCGGTCGCTGGTACCACGCCGTCGGCACCTGGGACGGCTCGACCGCCCGCCTGTACGTCGACGGCCAGCTCGCCGCCTCGATCGCGGCACCTGCTCCGCTGACCCGTCCCGGCGGCAACGCCCTCAACTCCTTCTACGTCGGCGCGGACTCGGTCAACCAGTTCTGGTCGCCGGTCACCGTCCGCAGCGCCCGGATCTTCACCGACGTGCTCACCGCCGACGAGGCGTACGCCCTCAACGTGGCCGCGCTCGGTGACGTCCGCGACGCCGGCGTGGTCGTCAACGGCACCACCCCGGCGGCCGGCGCGCACATCACCACGCCGACCGAGTTCGCCGTGGACATCACCAACCAGGGCAACGCCTCGGGCTGGACCTACACGCTCGACGGCGAGCCGATCCGGCCGGGCCAGGAGATCGGCGCGGGGCTGGCCGCCGGCGAGCACACCATCGAGATCACCGCGAAGGACGTCTTCGGGCGACCGGTCGCGCACACCTCGACCTTCACCTCCGACGCCATCCCGAGCGGCGGCGGCACCGACACCGGCCAGGGCGAGGGCACGGTGACGCTGTCCGCGATCGCCAACAGCCCCGACGGCTCCGACGTCACCACCACCTTCAAGGCGGCCTCGGCCTCGGTGGCCGACGGCGGCTTCCAGGGCGTCGTGCCGGTGCTCCCGAGCGCGCTCGAGTTCGACTACTCCTCGCCGGAGACGATCGCCGGGCGTCAGGCGCCCGACGGGAAGACGGTCGACAGCGCCTCGAGCCGGCTGATCCCGTTCCAGCGCTACGACGTCACCGTCCCCGCCTCCGACTCGCGTCGCCACGTGGTGTGGACCGGTACGGCCGACCCGGCCCGATCGGTCTCGCTGCGGGTGTGGAACACCGTCGAGAACCGCTGGGACGAGCTCGCCTCCGCCCGTGGCATCGCCGACGGTGACACCACGCTGCAGGGCCGGGCGCTGGCGGCCCACGTCGACAACGGCACCGTGCACGTCCTGGTGACCGGCATCGACCCGTTCGCCGACGACCTCTCGCCGCGCGACGAGTCGGCCTCCGCCGACAAGGACCGCTTCGAGAAGCCCGAGGACTACGACTTCTCCTTCGCCCACTTCACCGACACCCAGTACATCGCCGAGGGTGCGGCCGGCGGGACGTACGAGAACTTCAACGGGATCGAGGAGCCCTCGGACGTACAGCTCGTCGAGGAGCAGGCGGTGTGGCAGCGCGCCTACCGCGCCGAGACCGAGTGGATCCGCGACAACGCCGACCTGCGCAAGATCGCGTTCACCTCGCACACCGGTGACGTGACCGAGAACGACACCAAGGACCCGCTGGCGACCGGCGCCGACGGCAAGCTGCTCTACCCGGGGCTCGACGAGCAGGTCACCCGCGAGTTCGAGTTCACCTCGCAGGCGCAGGGCATCCTCGACGAGGCCGGCGTCGTCAACCAGGTGGTCGCGGGCAACCACGACAACCAGGGCGGCCGCGAGACCGGCGCGCAGTCGCGGTTCAGCCGCTACTTCAGCCCGTCGCGCTACTACCAGGCCTCGCAGGGATGGCCCGAGGGCGCGTCCTACCACGCCTGGGACGAGGTGACCGACGAGGCCGGCAACGTGGTCACGCCGGGCACGGACAACCAGAACAACTACGTGCTGTTCTCGGCCGGCGGGCTCGACTTCGTCGCGGTCGGCCTCTCCTACGGCGTCACCCCCGAGGAGGCGGCCTGGGCCAGCGACGTCTTCGCCCGCTTCCCCGACCGCAACGGGATCCTGAGCACCCACGCCTACCTGGCGCCCTCGTCGGCACCTGACGGCCGCGGGGCCAACTTCTCCACCGACGGGTCGCGGCTCTTCGACCAGGTCGTCGAGGCCAACCCCAACGTGTTCCTGGTCCTCGCCGGCCACGAGCACGGCGTCGGCACCAACCTCAAGCGCGGCATCGGCGCCACCGTGTCGCACGACGTGGTCGAGCTGCTCGCGGACTACCAGTTCTACAAGGTGACCGCCGGTGAGCTCTTCCCCGACTCCGTCGACGCGTCGGGCAACATCGACCTCAACAAGGACGGGACGGTCGACCACAAGTCGACCGACCTGCTGCAGTTCGGCGCCTCCTACCTCCGCCTGCTGCAGTTCGACACCGAGCGCTCGGAGATGTCGATCGACACCTACTCCCCGCACCTGGACGACTTCGGGGCGACGGAGTACGACGACCGCCACCGCTACAACGGCGCCGAGGACAACCTGACGCTCCCGGTGGACCTCTCCACCCGGCGTACGTCCTTCACGACCGACGCGCTGACGGTGGTCACCCCGACCGACACCGTGATCGGCGAGGACACCGCGCGGTCCGGCTGGCCGGCGACCGTGGAGTGGAGCGGGCTGACCGAGGGCGAGGTGTACGCCTGGACCTCGACCTCTCGCACCAGCGGCGCCCAGACGCTCGGCTCGATCGACCAGTTCGGCGGCGTCTTCCTGGCCACCGCGGCCGGCACCGACACCACACCGCCGGTGCTGACCGTCCCGGCCTCGACGACCATCGAGGTGGGCGCGGTGTTCGACCCGCTCGAGGGCGTCAGCGCGACCGACAACACCGACGGCGACCTCACCTCGGCGATCCAGGTCTCCGGGAGCGTCGACACGACCAAGGCGGGTGCCTACCCGCTGACCTACACGGTCACCGACGCCAACGGCAACCAGGCCGTCGCCTCGCGCGCGGTCGTCGTGGAGGAGGTCGAGGCGCCCGAGCTGACCCCGGTCACGCTCACCGCGAAGGACGTCACGGTCCGGTTCGGACGGGATCTGACGCTGCGTACCTCGATCGCGCCGCGCAGCGCCACCGGCACGGTGCAGTTCCTCATCGGCGAGGACGTGCTGTGCGAGGCGCCGGCGCGTCGCGGGGCGGCCGAGTGTGACGTGGACGTGCTCCCGCCGCCGGGACGTCACCGGGTGCAGGTGGTCTACCCGGGTGACTCGACACACGAGCCTGCGACGACCAGCTTCACGCTGACGGTCAAGCAGCGCTAGTGGCTCGTCTTCCCCGGGTGCTCGCGGTGGTCGCCGGCTTCGTGCTGGCGGCCACCGCGGCCGTACCCGCCTCCGCTCATCCGTTCGGAGCCCCGCAGACCGCGACGATCGCCGGGACCACGGGCGCTCCCGAGGTGACCTGGCGGTTCGGAGCGACCGACGACATCGCCTACCTCGCCGTGCAGGTCGGGGCGCTGCCGCCGGACCGGATGACGCTCGACGGCGTCGTCCTCTACGAGCCCGGCGACGAGAAGGCGCTGGCACGCTCGGAGGCCTACGCCGACTACGTGCTCGACCACGTCCGGGCCGAAGGCTGTGAGGGGTCGGTGTCGGTGGGCGACGACCTCATCGCCGACGGCACCACGGTCACCTTCGACTGCCCGTCACCGGCAGCGGCCACGACGATCGAGATCGACATGCTGACCGATCTGCACCCGGCGTACCAGACCCTGGCCTCGGGCCCGAACGGGCAGAAGGCGGCGTACGCAGGCGAGACCCGGTCGCACGACTGGGCTCTCGACCGGTCGCAGGCCGCCGCGACTGGCCTGTCCGCCCTGCTCCAGCTGGGCGGGACGCTCGGCGGGATCGCGTTGATCGGAGCCGGCGGGTGGTGGCTGGTGCGACGCCGCCGCTCCGCGGAAGCTAGCGCTTGAGCTTCTTGATCTCGTCCTTGGCGGCCTGCTTGGCGATGGCCTCGGCCTGGGCCTCCTCGCCGAAGACACCCTCGACCTTGGCCTTCTCGACCTTCTTGAACTGACGCAGCATGCTCCACGCGATCACCGCGACGGCGACGCAGAGCGCGATGAAGATGCCGAAGGCGGTCCAGCCCGCGACGACGTCCTCGTCCTTCGGCGGGTCGGGCTCAGGAGCAGGCTGGGAGGTGTGGAACGACTGCGTCGTCGCAAGAGTCGTCATCGGAAGGCCGGACATGGGGACATTGTCTCACCTTCACCTGAGAACGCCTCAGGCGGTGATGACCTTGCCGAAGCTGATCTCACGCCCGACCGCGGCCTTGCCCTCGTCGTCGGCGGTGGCCACGTCGAGACCGGCGAACAGGTCGGTCTCCTCGCGCTTCTCCGCCTCGGGCACGGGCACGTAGGAGGTCACCAGCTCGTAGTCCTCGGTCGGCCACGCCTCCTTCTCGATCTCCCGCGGCACGGCGAACCAGGGGCCGTCGGGGTCGATCTGGGTGGCGTGCGCGAGCAGCGCCTGGTCGCGTACGCCGAAGAAGTCGGCGCACTCGACCCTCGTGGTGACGCGCTCGTCCCAGCCCGGGTCGGGCTTCCACTCCTCGAGCCGCTCCTCGTAGGGCGAGCTGAGCCCGTGGCTCAACATCGCCTCGTGGAGCGCGACCATGCGCGGGTAGTTGAAGGTGTGGCTGTAGTAGAGCTTCAACGGCTGCCACGGCTCACCCGCGTCCGGGAACAGGTCGGGGTCGCCCGCCGCGCGGAACGCCTCCACCGAGACCCGGTGGCACATGATGTGGTCTGGGTGCGGATAGCCGCCGTTCTCGTCGTACGTGGTGACCACGTGCGGCCGGAAGGAGCGGATGATCTCGACGAGCCGGCGCGTGCTCACCTCGAGCGGCGTGCGGCCGAAGCAGCCCTCGGGCAGCAGCGACCAGTCCTTGGCCTCCATCTCCTTGACCAGCATGAACTCCTCGACCCAGCCGGAGTCGACGAAGCCGAGCCAGTCCTGCTTGATGCCCAGGATGTCGCGGGCGCGATGCATCTCCTCGCGGCGGATCTCGTGGATGTTCTCCAGGATCCCCGGGCGCTCCATCTTCGGGTTGAGGATGTCGCCGCGCTCTCCACCCGTACACGTCGCGACATGGACGTCGACGCCCTCGGCGACATACTTCGCGGTGATCCCGGCGCCCTTGCTCGACTCGTCGTCGGGGTGCGCGTGCACGTGCATCAGGCGGAACGCCTGCTGGAGCTGCTCTGGCATGGGTTCAATCCTAACCACGCCGTGTCTCACGGTTCGGTTACCCGCTCCCACTCCGCGGACAACTTGCGTGGTAGGCGGTGAGGACGGATGTGCGGTCTCCTTCGCCGAGGTGGGACCATGTTTTCCGTGAGCACGCCGTCAGCCGAAGAAACCCGCATCGCGACCCGCTACGGCCGTGGCCCGCGCCGACGTCCCGGCGTACTCATGATCGCCCTGATCGTCGCCGTGGTCGCCATCGTCGGCTGGTTCGGCTGGGCGCTGTGGCACGCCATGAACCCCGAGGTCTCCTCCGGGCTGGAGAAGTGGCACGCGGTCAGCGAGAACGAGGTCGAGGTGACCTTCGTCGTACGCCTCCACGACAAGGACGCGAAGCCGGTCTGCACCGTCGAGGCCGAGGACGACCAGGAGGAGAAGGTCGGCCACCTCGAGTTCACCGCCGGCGAAGGACGCCAGACGATCACCGTCCCGACCGAGCGCCGTGCGCTGCGGGTTGAGTGGGGTGACTGCACGGTCGAGTGACCGCGCAGCCACCCGTTGGCTCAGCCGGTGAAGACCTCGGTCTTCATGATCTCGACCTTGAGCGGCCCGCGCGGACCCTCGTAGGTCACCGTGTCACCGACGCGCGCGCCGATGAGGGCGGCGCCGATGGGCGAGGCGGCCGAGGAGATCTCGAGACCGCCGGCGTACTCCTTCATCTCGATGGAGGCGATGAGGCGGGTCTCGGCCTCGTCGTCGTCATCGCCCTCGAACTTGAACGTGACCAGCTTGCCGACCGAGACGACGTCGTCGTCCTCGGGGACCGTGGTGTCCGCCTTGCGCAGCAGCGCCTCGAGCTGCTGGATCTGACCCTCGAGCTTGCCCTGCTCCTCACGAGCGGCGTGGTAGCCGCCGTTCTCCTTGAGGTCACCTTCGTCGCGGGCAGAGGCGATCTCGGCGAGGATCTCCTGGCGCCGGGGGCCCTTCAGGTATTCCAACTCCGCGGTGAGCTTGTCGAATGCACCCTTGCTGAGCCAGATCGTGGCAGCCGTGGTCTCGGTCGACTGAGTCATAGCGAGTTACTCCTGATGGGTAGTGAATAGGTAAGGGGCGCCGGTCAACCCCCATCAACCGGCGCCTTTTCTCCCTGCTGTGCGGGCGTAGCTCACCCAGCGAAACGTTCTGGCGGGAGATAGTCAGAACGTTCAGTTTAACAAGGCAACCACACCCGGAGACAGTTCGCGACCGAAACGTTGCGCAATCTGCCTTCGGGACCGTTCCCCGGAACGTCAGGGGCTGATGGCCGGATAGCCCTCGCTGCGCAGCTGTTCGAGGACGCGTTCGGCATGGGTCTGACCGCGGGTCTCGAGCTGGAGCTGCACGACCACCTCGGCGAGTCTCAGGCCGGGGTTGGTGCGCGAGTGCACGACCTCCATGACGTTGGCACCGGTGTCGCCGATCACCGACAGCAGGGTGGCCAGCGCCCCCGGCTGGTCGGGGATGGTCACCGCGACCGGGAGATAGCGCCCGGCCAGCGTCATGCCGTGCTGGATCACCTTGCCGAGCAGGAGCGGGTCGATGTTGCCCCCGGAGAGCACCACCACGACCGGGCCCTCGAAGGCCTCGGGCGCATCCATCAGGGCGGCCACGCCGACGGCGCCGGCAGGCTCGACGACCAGCTTGGCCCGCTCGGCGAGCGCCAGCAGCGCGCTCGAGATCGACTCCTCGGAGACGGTGCGGATCTCGTCGACGTAGGACTGGATCATCGGGAAGTTGGTCTCCCCCGGCAGCCCGACCGCGATGCCGTCGGCCATCGTCGGCATCTTGTCGAGCCGGATCGGGCGGCCCTCTCGCAGCGAGACCGGGTAGGCGGCGGCGGTCTCGGCCTGCACGCCGATCACCTTCACGTCGGGGTGCTTCGCCTTGATCGCGAGCGCCGCCCCGGCGAGGAGGCCACCACCGCCGAGCGGGATGACGACCGTCTTCACGTCCGGCGCCTGCTCGAGGATCTCGAGGCCGATCGTGCCCTGGCCGGCGACGACGTCGGGGTGGTCGAAGGGGTGGATCATCACGGCACCGGTGCGCTCGGCGAAGGCCATCGCGGCGTCGAGGCACTGGTCGACGTACTGGCCCTCGAAGATCACGTCCGCGCCGTAGGCGCGGGTGGCCTTCTCCTTCGGGATCGGCGCGCCCTCGGGCATGAACACGGTCGACGGGATGCCGAGGGTGGTCGCGGCCAGCGCGACGCCCTGGGCGTGGTTGCCCGCGCTCGCGGCCACCACCCCGTTCTTGCGCTGCTCCTCGGGCAGCCGGGCGATGCGTACGAAGGCCCCGCGGGCCTTGAAGGAGCCCGTACGCTGCAGGTTCTCGCACTTGAGGACGACCGTGTCGCCGACGATGTCGGTGAGCCAGCGAGCGCCTTGGACGGGCGTCTCGGTGATGTGGTCGCGCAGCAGCTCGCGGGCCTCGAGGATGTCGTCGTACGTCGGCTGAGCATGCATCTCAGGCACCGCCTGCTCCAGGACTCGATGGGGGTGGGGAGGTCGGCCCGTTGGCCGGCACGGGTGGCGGCGGCGACGTCGGCGCCGTTGCCGCCTCGGTGGCCGGGACCGCGGTCAGGTGGTTGGCCACCGCGTTGAGCGCGGCCACCAGCGGCACCGCCACCAGCGCTCCGGCGACGCCGCCGAGCACGATGCCCGTGGCGACCGCGAGGATGACCCCGAGGGGGTGGACCCGGACCCAGCGGCCGAGCAGGAACGGCTGCAGGCCGTGTGCCTCGAGCTGCTGGACGAGGATCACGCCACCGAGCATCAGCAGGGCCGTCACCGGCCCCTGGGACACCAGCGCGACGAGCACGGCGACCGCGCCCGCGACGGTGGCGCCGATCAGCGGCACGAACGAGCTCAGGAAGACCAGCACGCCGATCGCCACCACGAACGGCACCTGCAGGGCCGCGGCGATGATCATGATGCCGACCGCGTCGACCGCGGCCACGATGACCGTGGCGCGGGTGAACTGGGTCAGCGAGACCCAGGCGACCCGGCCCGAGCTGTCCATCCGGCTGCGGGCTGCCCGCGGCGCGAGGCGGACCAGCCAGCCCCAGATCCGCTCGCCCTCGGCGCAGAAGAAGTAGGTCGAGAAGAGCACGATGAACAGGCCGGCGAAGACGTCCAGCGCGACCCCGCCGACCTCGCTGACCCGGGAGAACGGGTTGGAGGCGTACGCCGCCGCCCAGTCCTCCACGGTGGTCTGCACCGTGTTGAGCCAGGTGTCGATCTGGGTCTCGCTCGCGTGGAACGGCCCGTTGATGAGCCAGTTGCGAATCTCGTCGAGCGCCTTGACGGTCTGCCCGGCCAGGTCGGTGAAGCCGTTGGCGACCTGGGTGCCGGCGAAGCTCAGCATGGCGATCACGGCCGCGAGCACGCCGATCACCACGAAGAGGGCCGAGATGCTCCGCTTCAGACCGACCCGGGCCAGCCCGTTGACGACCGGCGAGACGAGCGCGGCGATCAACAGGGCGATGACCACCGGGACCACGACGATGCTGAGGAAGCCGAGCGCGCGGACGATCAGGTAGCCGGCCGCGACGATGACCAGGAACCGCCAGCCCCACTGGGCCGCCATCTCGACGCCGTAGGGGACGTTCGTCCGGCTGGCCGAGGTCGGTGCGGTCACCGGCTCGGGGGCGGCCAGTTGCTCCTGGCGCTCCTCGCGCAGGCGCTCGAACTGGTTGACGAGGCGCAGCGCGAAGTTCTCGGCCGACTCGCGGGCCTCCGCGGCGGCCTC
This sequence comes from Nocardioides turkmenicus, assembly GCF_011045035.1. Classification (GTDB taxonomy): domain Bacteria; phylum Actinomycetota; class Actinomycetes; order Propionibacteriales; family Nocardioidaceae; genus Nocardioides; species Nocardioides turkmenicus. Next base: position 156,259 of record NZ_JAALAA010000007.1, on the reverse strand, counting down.
CTTGGCCACCTCCGCGGACTCCCGGGCGTCGGCCTCCTCCTGTGCCTGACGCTGGGCCAGGCGATGGGCCTCACGCGCCTCGCGGTTGCGTCTGAACGCACCCGTCATCCGCTCGAAACTCGCCTTCGCGGTCGTCTTCTCGCCGCTGGGTGCATCCCCCTGATCCGTCACCTGACAGAGGCTACCGGGAGGGTGTGAGGTGGGTCGCGAGGTGGCGTGCCGCGGCCGGGTGCGACCGCGCGAGCAGGCCCACCGCGGCGAGCACGTAGTCGCTGTCGACCGTACGCAGCGGCGCCTCGGGCAGCTGCCACCCGCCGCGCGCCGACCAGCGCATGACGCGGTCCTCGATGTTCTTCCGCCCGTGCCGGAGTACGCCGCCGGAGCCGACCACGACGCCGACCCGGCGCAGATCGGTGCCGGTGCGCTCGATGACCTTGCCGCTGGGGGACAGCACGACCCGGGACCGTCCCGCGTGCCGTTGCAGGGCCGTGCAGACAGCGATCCTGGCGAGAAGCTCGTCGATGTCCTTGTCCTGCTCGGTGCGCGGCAGCCAGCCGGGATGGTTGCGCCGGTAGTCGACCTCGCCGCTGAGGTCGGACTCGGCCAGGGACGGGTCGCCGTGGTCGGCGGCGTCGAGCGTCGTCGGCGCCGACCAGCGCATCCCGAGGTCGCCCTCGACGGTTCGGGTCACCGGCGTGACCGCGACGACCTCCTCACGGACGTGCTCGGCCTCGGGGTCGGGACGTACGACGCTGTGCACGTCGGTCGTGGCACCACCGACGTCGACGACGACCACGTCCTCGCCGAGCACCTCGGCCAGCGTCTCGACACCCTGGAGGACGACGTCGGGGGTCGCGCCCTGCACGATCCGCCGGAAGTCGTCGCGGCTGCTGAGGTGCTTGCCGCCGATCACGTGCTCGAGGAACATCTCCCGGACCGCCGCCCGGGCGCTCTCGGGCGCCAGCACACCGATCTTCGGGACGACGTTTTCGCAGGTCACATGGGGAACATCGGCGAGGATCCGGTCGATCTCCGGGTTGGCGTCGCGGTTGCCGGCGACGACGACCGGGCCACGCCAGCCGGCCTCCGCCAGCTGGCGAGCGGCGGAGACGATGGCGTCCCGGTTACCGCCGTCGGTGCCACCGGTGAGCAGCACCAGATCCGGGCTAGCGGAGCCGAGATCGGCCGCCAGGTCGCTCTCGGCGTCGCGATCCGCGGTCGCGATCACCGCGACGACCTTGCCGCCGCTGGACAGCGCCACGCGTCGCCCGGCCTCTGCGGTCACCAGCTCCTCGTTGCCGACGACGGCGATCCGGAGACCGCCGCCCGCCGACGAGCAGGCCAGGATCTCGGCCGTCGCCGCCCGCGGGTCCTTCCCGGTGAGGGCCGCCAGGCAGGTGTCGTACGCCTCCATCACCTCGTGCAGCGACGTCGGCGCGCTCGCGGAGCCGAGGACCTCGCCCGAGGCGAGGTCGACGTGGAGAGCCTTGGTCCAGGTGGAGCCGAAGTCGACGCAGACGGCGGTCTGTGGCGCTTCAGCTCTGGTCAAGGGCCTGCTCGAGATCGGCGACGAGGTCCTCGGCGTACTCGATCCCGACGGAGAGCCGCACCAGGTCGGCCGGCACCTCCAGGTCGGTGCCCGCGACGGACGCGTGGGTCATCTTGCCCGGGTGCTCGATCAGGCTCTCGACACCGCCGAGCGACTCGCCGAGGGTGAAGATCTTGGTGCGCTCGCAGACCGCGAGCGCCTGCGCCTCGCCGCCGGTCACCCGGAAGGACACCATGCCGCCGAAGCGCTTCATCTGCTTCTGGGCGACCGTGTGGCCGGGGTGGGTCTCCAGGCCGGGGTAGATGACCTCGCCGACCTTCGGGTGGGAGGTCAGGAAGTCGGCGACGCGCTCGGCGTTGTCGCAGTGGCGGTCCATGCGTACGCCCAGGGTCTTGAGGCCGCGCAGGGTCAGCCAGGCGCCGAACGGGTCGGCGATCGCGCCGGCGGCGTTCTGGAGGTAGCCGATCTTCTCGGCGATCTCGAGGTCGCGGACGATCACCGCGCCGCCGACGACGTCGGAGTGACCACCGACGTACTTCGTCGTGGAGTGCACCACCACGTCGGCGCCGAGGGTGAGCGGCTGCTGCAGGTAGGGGCTGGCGAAGGTGTTGTCGACCACCAGCCGGGCGCCGGCCTCGTGGGCGACGGTGGCCAGCGCGGAGATGTCGGCGATGTTGAGCAGCGGGTTGGTGGGCGTCTCGACCCAGACCACCTTGGTCTTGCCCGGCTGGATCGCGGCCGCGACGGCGTCGACGTCGGCCACCTGGGCAGGCGTGTGCGCGATCCCCCACTGGCTCTCGACCTTGTCGATCAGGCGGTGGGTGCCGCCGTAGGCGTCGTCGGGGATGACCATGTGGTCGCCGGGCCGCATCAGGCTGCGGATCAGGGTGTCCTCGGCGGCCAGACCGGAGGCGAAGGCGAAGCCCTTCTCGCCCTCCTCGACCGCCGCCAGCGCACCCTCGAGCGCGGTGCGGGTCGGGTTGGCGGAGCGGCTGTACTCATAGCCGTTCCGCAGGCCGCCGACGCCGTCCTGCTTGTAGGTCGTGGTGGCGTAGATCGGCGGGATCACCGCACCCGTCGTCGGGTCGGGCTCGTAGCCCGCGTGGATCGCCTTGGTCTCGAAACCGGCCTTGCCGAGATGCTGCTGCTCGCTCACACGCCGAGCCTACGTCCGATCCCGCCCCGCGGACCATCCGGGAACGTTCGCGCATCGAACTGTGTTGGACACTGGTAGCAACCCTGACTTTCTGGAGGCACTCATGTTCGGCCGACCGACTCAGCTCTTCCCCGAGGACCGCACCCTCGTCGGGCGCGACCAGGCGCTCTTCGAGCTGCCCGCCAAGCACCGGGTCCTCGGCACTCCCCTGCTCGCCTCCCCCGAGGACGGGACCGCCCCGGAGGGGGCCGAGGTGGCGTACTTCGGTCTCGGCTGTTTCTGGGGTGCGGAGGAGATCTTCTGGCAGACGCCGGGGGTCTACACGACGGCTGTCGGGTATCAGGGCGGCACGACCGCCAACCCGACGTACGAGGAGGTCTGCAGCGGTCAGACCAACCACACCGAGGCGGTCCGCGTCGTCTTCGACCCGACGGTGGTGTCCTACGCCGACCTGGTCAAGAAGTTCTTCGAGGTCCACGACCCGACGCAGGGGATGCGGCAGGGCAACGATGTCGGCACCCAGTACCGCTCGGCGCTCTACTACGTCTCCGACGCGCAGCGGGAGACCGCCGAGGAGCTGACCAAGATCTACGGCGCCGAGATCGCTCGACGTGGGTACGGTGAGATCACCACCGAGATCCGCGAGGTGCCGACCTTCTACGCCGCCGAGCCGGCGCACCAGCAGTACCTCGACCGCGTGCCCAACGGCTACCGCTGCCACGCGAACACGGGCATCCCCTTCCCCGCGACCGCCTGACCTCAGGTCAGCGGCAGGTACATCACGTGGAGGCCGACCCGGCCATGCGACCTCGAGTCGAACGCGTCCGGGACGGTCCCGATGATCTGGAAGCCGAGCGACTTCCACAGACGTACGGCGGTGGTGTTGGTCTCCACGACGGCGTTGAACTGGATGCCGTGGAAGCCGTTGTCCTTGTGCCACTGCACGCAGTAGTCGCCGAGGGCGCGGCCGACGCCCTTGCCGCGGGCGTCCGAGGAGACCATGAACGAGGCGGTGCCGATGTGGCTGCCGCGGCCCGGGCGGTTGGGGCCCATCTTGGCGCTGCCCAGGATCTTCTCGTCCGGGCCATCGCCCTCGACCGCGACGACGACGTGGTCGTACATCCACATCTCTCGGGCCTCGTCCGAGGTGGCCCCCAGTGGATAGGCGTAGGTCTCCCCCGCCTCCACGATCTCGGACCAGAAGGGGTAGATCTGCGGCCAGTCCTCGGCCGTCGCTTCACGGATCTGCATCAGATGTCCGTCTTTCCGTCGATGGCCTCGCGCATGAGGTCGGCGTGGCCGCAGTGGCGGGCGTACTCCTCGATCATGTGGACCAGGATCCAGCGCAGGCTGATCTCCTGACCGTCGCGGCTCCTGCCGGCCGCGATGTGGTCGAGAGACCCGGCGGCGCCGGTGAGCTCGTCGGAGCGCGCGATCGCGTGGCGGAGCAGGGTACGCAGCTCCTCGGGGTCGTCCGCGGCAGCGCTGTTGAAGTCCCAGTCCGGGTCGTCGTCCCAGGGAGCCGTGTCGAACGGCGAGACCACGGCGTTGCCGGCCAGGCGTACGCCGAACCAGACGTCCTCCACATACGCCATGTGTTTGAGGATCCCGGCCAGGGTCATGCTCGTGGGCGGGAACGGGCGGTTGAGCTGCTCGTGGTCGAGGCCCGCCGTCTGCCGGAGCAGGGTCGCGCGGTAGAAGTCGAGGAACGAGCGCAGGGTCGTCGACTCGTCCGCGACGAACGGGGCGCCGGTCGGATGGCGCGTGTCCTCGAAGAGTGCCTCGGTCATGGGCGCCAACGTAATGGCCCGCAGTTTCCTCGGCGAACCACTTTCCCAAGACTGAAACGCGTTCTAGATTTGGCTCATGCCTCAGCCTCTCAGAGTCGTCGTCTGGTCCACCGGGACGGTGGGACGTCATGCCATCGCGGGAGTCGATGCCCATCCCGACCTGGAGCTGGTCGGGGTCTGGACGTCGACGCCGGCGAAGGCCGGGATCGACGCCGGGGAGCTGGCAGGCCTGGGGCGGACGCTGGGGGTCGTCGCCACCACGTCGCGTGACGAGCTGCTCGCGCTCGCCCCGGACTGCGTCGTCCATGCGGCGATGACCGACGACCGGGTGTTCGAGGCGATCTCGGACCTCACCGAACTGATCCGTGACGGCGTCAACGTCGTCTCCTCCGGACCGGTCATCCTCGTCCATCCGCAGGGGACGCTGCCGGACGAGATGATCGAGCGCATCCATGCGGCCGGGCGCGAGGGCGGCGCCTCGCTGCACGTCAACGGCATCGACCCCGGCTTCGCCAACGACGTCCTGCCGCTCGCGATGACGTCGCTGTCGCAGCGGATCGACCACATCAAGGTGTCGGAGATCGCCGACTACTCGACGTACTACCAGCCCGTGGTTATGAAGGACCTCTTCGGCTTCGGCGGCTCGCTGGAGGACAAGCCGTTCCTGTGGGAGCCGGGCGTCTTGAGCACCGCCTGGGGCCCGGTCGTCCGGGTGCTCGCCGCCGGTCTCGGGGTGACCCTGGACGAGCCGCTGGTGGAGAGTGTCGAGCGCCGTCCGGCGGCCAAGGACACCTCGACGGTGTCGGTGGACATCGCCGAAGGCACCCAGGGCTCCGTACGTTTCACCATCACCGGCACCGTCGACGGCATCCCTCGCATCACCCTGGAGCACGTGACCCGCACCGACGCCGGGTCCGATCCCGACTGGCCGGCCCCCGCGACGGGTGACGGCTGCTACCGCGTCGAGATCACCGGAGAGCCATCGATGACCGTCGAGTTCAGCCACCACGGCGAGCACGGCGACCACAACGTCTCCGGGATGATCGTCACCGCCCAGCGCCTCGTCAACGCCATCCCCGCCGTCGTCGCCGCCTCCCCCGGCCTCGTCTCCCCTCTCGATCTCCCGCTGATCACCGGCCGCGGCCTCGTATCCACCGAATAGGTGGTTGTGGGCGCCGAAACTGCAGTTCTGGCGGGCCGAAACTGCAGATATGGCGAGCGAGTCGGCGGTTCTGGCGATCGCCACAACGGCCGACTCGGCGCCCATAACTGCGGTCTCGGCCTCCACTTCTACAGATTCGGCCCGCCACTTCTACAGATTCGGCATGACTGAGGAGAAAACATGAGCATTCTTGATCGATTCACACTGACCGACCATGTGGCCGTGGTGACCGGGGCGGGGCGCGGGATCGGCGCGGCGACGGCAGTGGCGCTGGCGGAGGCCGGTGCGGACGTGGTGATCGCGTCGCGGACCGAGCGCCAGCTTGAGGCGGTCGCAGAGAGGGTCGAGGCGGCGGGGCGGCGGGCGCTCGTGGTGCCGGCGGACCTGGCGGACACGGCGGTGACGGCGGGGCTGGCGGAGCAGGCGTACGCGGAGTTCGGGCGCCTCGACATCGTGGTCAACAACGTCGGCGGGACGATCCCCAACACCTTCCTCGACACCGACGAGGGCTATCTCGAGGAGGCCTTCCACTTCAACGTGACGACGGCGCACGCGCTGACGCGGGCGGCGGTGCCGTACCTGGTGAAGAGCCCGGACGGGCAGCAGTCGGTGGTGTCGATCAGCTCGATGATGGGACGGACCGCCGGGCGCGGCTATCTCGCCTACGGCACCGCGAAAGCCGCGCTGGCGCACTGGACCCGGCTCGCCGCGACCGACCTGGCGCCGAGGATCCGGGTGAACGGGATCTTCGTCGGGTCGGTGCTGACCAGCGCGCTCGAGTTCGTGGCGGGCGACGAGACGATGCGCGGCGAGATCGAGGCGAAGACCCCGCTCGGCCGGATCGGGGAGGCCGAGGACATCGCCGCCGCGGTGGTCTACCTGACCTCGCGGGCCGGGCAGTTCGTCACCGGGAAGCTGCTCGAGGTCGACGGCGGCACCGAGGCACCGACCCTCGACCTCAAGCTCCCCGACGTGGGTGCCTAGACAGTGACGTCCTTGTGCCAGGACTCGGTGACGTAGTCGGTCACCCAGCCCATCGACTTGTAGAGCCCGTCGGCCCCGGTGGGGCTGTCGGCGTCGACCTCGAGCGAGACCCGGTCACGGCCGCGCTCGATCGCATCGCCGATCACGGCGTGAAGCAGCCCCTTGGCCACCCCGCGACCGCGGGCGTTGCGGTTGACGCCGATGTATTCGACGTACGTCCCCTCGACCCCGGCCGCGTTGGCGGGCAGCACCGAGGCGACCAGCGAGCCGGCGGGCAGCTCGCCCTCCGGTGTGTCGACATAGGCGAGCCACCAGTGGTCCCAGCGGTGACCCGGATCCTCGCGAAGGCGCTGCACGAACTCCGGGAAGCTCTCCCGGTAGGAGTTGAAGTGGTCCTGGAAGGACTCCTCCAGGGTCTGGTGGACCGTCTGCAGGTCGGCCGCGACGGGCATGCCGTTCTCGTGGGTCTCGACCGGCCGGATGGTCACCCCTTCGCGCAGGGGAGGCACCGTCTCGTCGGGCAGGACCGGCCGGCTCATGTGCAGCCAGGTGCGCATGTTGGTGAACCCCGCCGCCGCGAGCCACTCGCGCTGCACGGTGTCGTCGGCGAACGGGCTGGCGTCCAGGTGGGACTCGGTGATGCCACGCAGCTCGGCCATCGCCCGGGCCTGCTCCTCGAGCCAGGCGTAGAGCCCGGCCGCGACCTCGGCGGCCTGGGTGATGGTGCGGTCGACGTAGAGGTAGACGAGCGTACGTCCGGCCGCACGGTCGTGGGCGATCGCCCAGGCCCGGATGTCGCCGTCCGGGTCGACCGCGACGAGCTGCTGACGGGTCCAGGAAGCGGGGCCCGCGATCTCGCCGGTGATGGCGTCGGCGTCGACCTTTCCGGACCCCTCGAACGGGGTCTTGTCGGCTGCTCGGAGCCTCAGCAGTGCGGGCAGATCGTCGAGGTCGGGGACCTTCGTCGTCCATCCGGCAGGGAGTTCCACGGGCGTCTCGCTATGGTCGCTCACCTGGCCCATTCTCCCAAACAGGCCTACCGGTCGACCCAGTGGTCCACACCGGGCACCAGAACGGAGCCGCCGGCGGTGAGCTCCGCGACCAGCGTCTGGAGGCGTTTCTCCTCCGCCGGAGGAGCCCCGATCCGCAGGGTCACGGCGGCACCGTAGGCGGTGTCGAGGACGGTCACCCCGGAGGATCGCAGGTCGGTCTCGAGGCGGCCGGCGGCGTCGTACGGAACCTCGATCGCATACTCCCGGACCAGCTCTCGCCGCAGCGTCCCGACCTCGTCCAGCGCGGCCCGGACGGCGTCGGAGTAGGCCCGGACGAGGCCACCCGCGCCGAGCAGCGTCCCGCCGAACCAGCGGGTCACCACGGCGACCGTGTCCGACACCCCGGCGCCGCGGAGCACCTCGAGCATCGGGGCACCCGCGGTGCCAGCCGGCTCGCCGTCGTCGTTGGAGCGCTCGACCGGCTGAGGTGGCGGGCCGATCCGGAACGCCGAGCAGGTGTGCCGGGCATCCCAGTGCTGCTTGCGCAGCCGCTCGACGACCGCCCGCGCGTCTTCCTCGTTCTCGACCCCGACGAGCGTGCACAGGAACCGGGACCGCTTCTCCTCGATCTCGGCGTGGCCGTCGCGGGCGATGGTCAGGTAGTGCATCACCAGACCCCGAGAACGCTGCCGCCGATGCGGATGATGAACCCCGCGACCACGACGATGAAGAAGACGCGTACGAAACCGGCGCCCTTCGCCACCGCCGTCCGCGCTCCGAGGTAGCCGCCGATCAGGTTGCACACGCCCATCACCAGGCCGGTCTTCCACAGCACCGCGCCCTGCGGGACGAAGACGACGAGAGCGGCCAGGTTGGTGGCGACGTTGGCCATCTTCGCCTTCGCGCTCGCCTCCAGGAAGGAGTAGCCGAGCAGGCCGACCAGCCCGATCACCAGGAAGCTCCCGGTCCCGGGGCCGAGGGCACCGTCGTAGAAGCCGACCGCGAACCCGACCACCATCGCGCCGATCACGTGCCGGTGATCGTCGAACTTCAGCGCGGTCGCCTCCCCGAGCGACGGCTTGAACAACACCCACGCCCCCACCAGGATCAGCGCGACCAGCACGATCGGCTCGAAGACCTTCTCAGGCAGGTACGACGCCACCCCCGCCCCCAACGCTGACCCGACGAACGCCAGGATCATGAGCGGAATGAACGTCTTCGGATCGGGCCCCACGCGTCGGTAGTAGGTCGCCGCGCTGATCGAGGTGCCGAAGACCGAGGCCAGCTTGTTGGTCGCCAGGATCTGCACCGGCGCAGCGCCGGGCATGAACAACAGCAGCGCCGGGAGCTGGATCAGGCCGCCTCCCCCGACCACCGCGTCCACGTATCCGGCGGCCAGGGCCGCGAGAGCGAGAAGGGCAAGTACGTTCAGCGTCTCCTCGGGCACGAGCGCAGGCTACGCGCCCGGATGCTCACCGAGTTAACTCGGTGAGCATTCAGCCGGCCCACCAGCCGCGCCCGCCGAACGCATCGGGATATCCCCCGTAGGAGTTCGACGTACGCCGCGCCGTCCTGTCCCCCAGATACGACCCGACCACGGCCGCGCCGAGGTCGTCCAGCTCGGGCGCGACGACGCGCCCCTCGACGCGGCGGGCCATCGAGTCGATGAACCGGGCCAGGCCGGGGTCGTCGCCGAGGCGGAAGAACGTGGTCTGGGCGCCCAGGCGACGGGCGTTCTCCAGCTCGTCCACGGACCTGGCGATCGTCACCGGGTGGGGCGGGTAGGAGAACCAGACGTCTCCGCCCGGCTCCAGGTGGGCGGTGGGCTCGCCGTCGGTCACTATCAGCAGCACCGGCTGGGCGCTCGGGTGCTTGCGGAAGTGGCGGTTGGCCAGCAGCAGCGCGTGGTGCAGGTTGGTGCCCTTGTCCCAGATCGCGTCGAGGGCGGTCAGCTTCTCGATCTCCATCGTCTGGGCGTAGCGGCCGAACGAGATCAGCTGCAGGTCGTCGTTGCGGAACCGGCTCTTGATCAGAGTGTGCAGCGCGAGCGCGGTGCGCTTCATCGGCACCCACCGGCCGTCCATCGCCATCGAGAAGCTGGTGTCGACCAGGAGGGCGACCGCTGCCTGCGTACGGGCTTCCGTCTCCTGCACCTCGATATCATCGACGGTCAGCCGCACGCCGGGGCCCGAACGCCCCTCACCGACTTCCCGGATGATGGCGTTGGTGACGGTGCGAGGTACGTCCCAGGGCTCCGTGTCGCCGAAGGCCCAGGGCCGCGACGAGCCCGAGAGATCGCCGGCCGCCCCGGCGCGCTGCAGGTCGCGTTCGCCCTGCCGCCCGGAGAGCCGCTGGGCGACGTCGCGCAGCAGCGACCTCCCGAGCTGCCGCATCGCCTTCGGGGTGAGCCGGAGGTCGCCGTCGGAGCCGCGCTCGAGCTGACCGGAGTCGCGCAGCGCCTGCTCGAGCTCCTGCAGGGTGCGCGCGTCGACGGCGGCCTGGTCACCGAGCTGCCTCGAGAGCGCGTCCAAGTCGATGTCATCGAGACGCGAACCCGCGTAGGACTGCTGGAGCTGCTCGGAGAGCTGGTCGAGCTCGGCGATGTCCTGCAGCACCCCGGTGCCGTCGCCGAGGCCGAGCCCCTCGCCGCCACCGAACTCCTCGGCGCCGTACCAGTCCTCGCCAGGGCGGGCCGCCTGCAGGTTGGCGTCGAGCTGCGCCAGCTGGTCCATCAGCGCGGGCGAGCCGAACGCCTGCGCCGAGAGCTCCATCAGCTCGCGCCGTTGCTCGGGCGACATCGAGTTGAGCATCCGCTGCGCGGCCGCCGAGCGCTGCGCGAGGGTGTCGAGCAGCTCGTCGATGTTCTGCGGGTTCTCGGGGAGGTACTGGCCGTGCTTGGCCATGAACTCGTCGAAGTCCGAGTCGGTGTCCTCGCCGCGGTTGTGCTTGTCGAGCAGCGCGTTGAGGTCGCGGAGCATCTCCGCGATCGCCTCGCGGTCCTCGTCGGTGGCACCTTCGAGCGCCTGCTTCATCCCGGCGAACCGCTGGTCGAGGATCTCCCGCCCGAGCAGGTCCTTGATCTCGTCGTAGGCCTCGCGGGCCTCGCGCGAGGTCCAGTCGTAGGAGGAGAGCTCGCTCACCGCGGCGGCGGTATTGGGCGAGAGGTTGTCGATCTGCATCTCCCGGAAGGCGCGGTCACCGTCGTCCATGGTGACGTCGCGGGCGAGCTGCTTGCGCTCCTCCAGGACGGCCCTGTCCAGCAGCTCGCGCACCTGCTCGAGCGTGCCGTCGAGGTTGTGACGCTGCAGCAGCTCCCGGCGCCGCTCGGCGACCTGCCGGGCAAGGTCGTCGAGACCGCGCTGGTCCTGTCCCCCGCGCCGCAGGAACTCCCGCATCGCGCGCTCTGGCGAGTAGCCGGACATGACGTCCTCGCCGATCGCGTCCAGCGCCTCGGCGATGTCGACCGGCGGAGCGAGCGGGTCACCCCCGGCGTACTTCTTGTAGCGGCTCATCGTGGTGCTCCTCAACGCGTGTAACACGCTGTTCGTAGGTCTATCCGGTCGTTCTGATAGGGCGAGTAGTCCTGCGAACGACGTGTTACCCCCGGCTGACGGCCTCCTCAGCCGTAGATCGTCTCTCCGTCCGCCGTGTCCTTGCCGATCTTCCTCGCCAGGAACAAGCCCTCCAGGGCCAGCTCGACCGCGCTGGCGAGCTGGCCGTCGTTCTTGGGACCGCCGGTGGCCTCGTAGACGCGGTCGCCGATCTGGTCGTAGAGATCCGACTCGCCCAGGACCGGGAGGCCCTCCAGGAAGTCGCGGGCGGAGACCCTGGTGCCGGTGGTGACCATCCGGCCGTCCTCGATGGCGTCGATGAGCAGCGCGAAGTCGAGGCCGCGGAAGGTCTTGCGGACGGTCTCGGCGATGGCCGTACGCAGCAGGTGGGTGAGGATGTCGGCCTCGCGGCCCTCCTCGCCGGACTCGAACTCGATCTTGCCGGAGAGCACCTCGACGGCCGTCTCGATGTCGACGAGACGAGCGACCGCATCGGGCTCCCCCGCCACGGTGGCACGGTGGAGCGCCGACGCGGCGACGGTCTCGGCGCCGGCGATCGAGAAGCGCGCGGAGACCCCGGAACGCTGGTCGACCGCAGAGGATGCCCGCAGGTGGCGGGTGAAGACGGCGAGGATCTCGAGAAGGTGGTCCGGCACGTCGGCGACCAGCGCGGCCTCCTGCCGGATCACCGCCATCTCCGCGGCGAGCTCGCGCGGGTAGTGGGTGCGGATCTCGGCGCCGAAACGGTCCTTGAGCGGCGTGATGATCCGGCCGCGGTTGGTGTAGTCCTCCGGGTTGGCGGAGGCCACCACCAGGAGATCCAGGGGCAGCCGCAGCACGTAGCCGCGGATCTGGATGTCGCGCTCCTCCATCACGTTGAGCATCGCCACCTGGATCCGCTCGGCGAGGTCGGGCAGCTCGTTGATCGCGACGATGCCGCGGTGGGAGCGCGGGATCAGGCCGAAATGGATCGTCTCCGGGTCACCCAGCGAGCGCCCCTCGGCGACCTTCATCGGGTCGACGTCGCCGATCAGGTCGGCCACGCTCGTGTCGGGGGTGGCGAGCTTCTCCGAGTAGCGCTCGGAGCGGTGCTTCCACGCGACCGGCAACGCGTCACCGGCGGTCGCCGCCAGACGCTGGGAACCAACCGAGACCGGCTCGTAGGGGTGCTCGCCGAGCTCGGAGCCCTCGATGACCGGGGTCCACTCGTCGAGCAACCCCACCAACGTACGCAGCAGCCTGGTCTTGCCCTGGCCACGCTCGCCCAGCAGGACGATGTCGTGACCGGCGATCAGGGCACGCTCGAGCTGGGGGATGACGGTGTCCTCCAGCCCGTGCAGCCCGGGCCAGGGGTCCTCTCCGGCTGCCAGCTTCGCCAGCAGGTTGTCGCGGATCTCCTCACGGAGCGACTTGAACGCGTGGCCGCTGGCGCGCAGCTGGCCGAGGGTGCTGATCGTGGGTGCGGCAGTCACGGACGCAACGCTACGCCGCCGCCCAACCCCTGAGCCTCCGCGGCGTCGACGTCCCGACCCGCGGATACCGAGGACTCCACGCCGGCGAGCAGCTCCTCGACCCGCTCGCGGGTGAGGGCGGTGCGGTCGAGCTCCCCCACGTCGTCGAGGATCGCGATGACCTCGTGGAGGGTCGCACGGGCCTCGGCGGCACGGCCGGTGTCGCGCTCGATCAGGGCGCGGCGTACGAGAGCGTTGGCCTCCGCCCAGCGGTTGCGCTCCTCGAGGTGGTGGGCGAGCTCCAGGCGCAGCTGGGTCTCGGCCTCGTCGTAGCGGCCCAGGCCGATCAGGGCGTCGATCATGGTCATCCGCGGCGAGGCCGAGGAGTCGACGTCGACCGGCCCGTGGCCGATCTCCTCCTCGATCAGCCGCAGGGCGTCCTCGTAGCGCTCCATCCGGACATAGACCTCTGCGAGCCCGATCAGGCTGCCGCGGGCACGGTCGTCCATCCCGGCCGCGTCCGCGACGGCGTGGGCCTCCTCGAGCACGGCGACCGCCTCGTCGAGGGAGCCGATCATGCTCAGCGCCTGGCCGCAGTTGGACAGCGCCATCTCCAGACCGGCGGCGGTCCCGGCCTCGCGGAACACCGCGGCCGCGCCCCGGAAGTCCGTGATCGCCCGGGTCAGGTCACCCGCCCGCGCCCGGCTGATCCCGGCCTGGTTGCGGATGTAGGCCGCGTCGACGTGCTCACCGGCGCGCAGCGCGGCGTCGAGGCCGAGCTCCTGGAGCGGCAAGGTCTCGGCGGGTGGGTGCCGCATCGAGAGGCTGAACATCTTGTTGACCAGCTGGTAGGCGGGACCCAGCAGCCCGGCACGCACCGCGAGGCGTACGGCGCTGCCCATGGTGATCCACTCCCGGTCGCCCCAGGCGCGGGCCTGCTGCGAGGTCGCGAAGCTCAGCGGCGTCACCCCGTCGACGACCGGGTCGAGGCTCATCAGCCGGAACGACCGGCCGTCGGCCTCGGAGGCGGCGACGAGGGAGTGGGTGTACCAGCTCACCAGCCGCAGCAGCGCCTCGCCCGACTCCTCCTCGGAGCCCATCTCCAACGCGTAGTCGCGGATCAGGTCGTGGAGCACGAAGCGGCCCGGGCGATGCTCGCGGACCAGGCTGGCGTCGACCAGCTTGTCGACCAGGCGCCGCGCGGCGCCGGTGTCGACGCCGAAGAGCGCCGCCATCGCCGGCATCCCGATCTCGTGACCCGGGCGGAGGCCGAGGAGCCGGAAGGCGCGCCGCGACTCCTCGTCGAGGGAGTCGTAGGACCAGGAGAAGACCGCCCGCAGGTCGGAGATCGGATCGAGCGGCGCCTCCAGAGCGGCCAGCCGGCTGGTCTCGCCGTCGAGCTCGGCGACCAGGTCGCTCAGGGAGAGGTCGGGGTAGCGGCTGCAGCGCTCGGCCGCGACAGCGAGCGCCAGCGGCAGGTGTCCACACCTCTCCGCCAGCGCACGTACGTCCGCGTCGTCCGCCGCCCGGTCGATGAGCCGCTGCTTGAGGAAGGCGGCCGACTCCTCCGGGGCGAGCGTGTCCAGCGCGAGCCGGCGAGCACCCTCACGGGCGGCCAGGCCACGCAGCTGGCTGCGGCTGGTCACCAGCACCAGCGAGTCACCGCCCGGCAGCAGCGGCCGCACGTGGGCCGAGTCGCGGGCGTTGTCGAGGACGAGGAGCATGCGCCGCTGCGCGAGGGTCGTACGCAGCAGTGCCGATGCCGCGTCCACCTCGGCCGGGACCGAGGCGACGTCGACGCCGAGCCCGATCAGCAGGGTCGTGAGCGCCTGCGCGTGCGACAGCGGCTCGCCCGGCCCGAAGCCGCGAAGGTCGATGAAGAGCTGACCGTCGGGGAAGTGCTCGGTCCGGCTCCGCGCCCAGTGCACCGCGAGCGCGGTCTTGCCCACCGCACCGATGCCGTGCACCGCGACCACGCTCGGCCAGCCCGCGTCGTGCGAGATGGTCACCGCGTCGAGCAGCCGGAGCTCGGCGGTGCGCCCGGAGAAGCTGGGGATGTCGGCCGGGAGCTGCCGAGGGACCATGTCCTCCTCGGAGACGCGCTGCGCGGGCACCGTCGCCTGACCCAGCGGCGGCTCGGCCTCCGGCGCGGCCGGCGAGGAACCGGCCAGCAGCCGGGTGAACGTCGAGCGCAGCTCCGCGCCGGGATCAGCGCCGAGCTCGTCGGCCAGCCGCGCCCGGACCTCCTCGTAGGCCTCCAGCGCCTCGGCCGTACGTCCCGCCGACTCGAGCGCGTCCAGGAGCACCACCCACAGCGACTCGCGCAGCGGATGGTCGCCGACCACCCGGCGCACGTCGGCGACCGCCTTCGCGGCCCGGCCGGCGGCGATGTCGAGCTCGGCGCGGCGCTCCAGCGCGGCGAGGTAGCGGTCGACCAGCCACGGACGGGTGCGCTCGGCGAGCGACTCGCCCGCGGACTCGTCGAACGGCTCGGCGCGCCACAGCGCGATGGCCTCCTCGAGCCGTTCGTAGGTCTCCGGCCCCTCGGCGGCGTCGAGCAGGTCGACGAAGGCGAGCGCGTCGACCGAGGAGCGGGGCAGGTCGAGGATGTAGCCCCCGGCGGCTCGGCGTACGACCTCCTTGCCGAGCACGCGGCGCAGCCGCCCGATGTAGGTGTGCAGGCTGCCACGCGGGTTGTCGGGGAGCTCCTCGCCCCAGATCCGGTCGGCGAGCACGTCGGCGGAGACCGGGGTGCCGGCCTCCAGGGCCAGCAGCGCCAGGAGGGTGCGCGGGCGTCGTCCCGGAATCTCCACGGGCTCGCCTGAACGCGTGACGACCAGAGGGCCCAGCAGACAGATGGTCACATCCGTCACCGAAGCACCCCCACCGTCCCGAGCCGTTCACGCCTGAGAGCCACCCCCACACAATAGTCGGGCCACTGCGGGCCCACGACTGGAATCCACCCGAACTCGTACACAATGGGATCATGTCGTCCCCCTTCGGCCGCACCTCCGCCGGACCGCCCCTGCAACAGCAGTGCCCGTGCGGCAGCGGGCAGCGCTACGCGCTGTGCTGCCACCGGCTGCACCGCGGCGGTGCCCTGGCCGAGACGCCGGAGGAGCTGATGCGCAGCCGCTATGCGGCGTACGCCCTCGGGGACTGGGACTACATCTTCCGCACCTGGCATCCGGGGACCCGCCCGGACGATCTGGGCGTGGCCGCACCGGATCCACGGATGACGTGGACGGGGCTGGAGATCGAGGGCACCGGCCTCGATGACGACACCCATGGCTGGGTGGCGTTCCGGGCGTCCTACAGCACCCCGTCGGGCGACGGCGTGCTCGCCGAGCACAGCCGGTTCGAGGTGCGTGCCGGACGGTGGCTCTACGTCGACGGCGACATCTCCGGCGAATGACCAAACGCACGCATTCGCGTGAGTTTGAGGCAGACAGTGGAGAAACTGTTGCCGATATGTGGACGCCACCCGGTCCGGCACGACAGACTCTGACGAGTGACCACCGACGCGACCGAGGACCTGACCGGTCTGGAACCATCGGCGCGCTCGCTCCTGGACGCGGTCATCGCGATGTCGAGCGAGCTCGACCTGAGCGCCATGCTGGAGCGGATCACCCGGTCCGCGTGCGAGCTCACCGGAGCCGGCTACGGCGCTCTCGGCGTCCTCGATGACGACGGTGAGCTGCAGGACCTGATCACCTACGGCTACCAGGAGGAGCCGACGCTGCAGGTCGTGGGCAAGAGCCGCGGCCGGCGCGCGCGGGCCGACGTCGACACCACGACCCCGGCCGAGGACGTCAGCGCTCCCGAGGCGCTCCGGCTGGTCGCGCCCCGGGCATCCGAGGGCGGCGGCAGTCATGCGCTGCGTACGGGCGATCCCGGCAAGCGCAAGTTCATCGAGGTGCCGCTGCGGATCAAGGACCACGACTTCGGTCACCTGCTCCTGTCCGAGAAGGTCGGCGGCGCCGAGTTCACCAGCCACGACGAGCAGCTCGTCGTGGCTCTTGCCCGTGCCGCGGGCGCCCAGATCGACAAGGTACGCGAGCTCGAGCTCAGCGAGCAGCGCCGCAAGTGGCTCGAGGCGAGCGCCGAGCTCAACCGGGCGCTGACCCCGCCGCTGGACCACACGGTCGCCCTGGAGCGGATGTGCGAGACCGCGCTGCCGCTCATGCGGGCGATCGGCGTCGGCGCCGGCACCCGCATCGAGCACGGTCTCGTCTCCGGTGTCGCCGCGGTGCCGGGCCAGGAGGAGCGTGTCCGGGCGGTGACCGAGAAGGTTCCGCTGCTGATCGACCGCCGCATCGTCGAGCCGCTCGACCTGGAGGTGGACGACCTCCATGTCGTGGTCGCTCCGGTGCGCTCCTCGCTCGCCGGCCGGGGCGCGCTGCTGGCGATCTACGACAAGGCCAGCGCCGCCCGCGACGAGCACGAGCGCGAGCTCTTCTTCGGCTTCGCCGGCCAGGCCGCCCTCGCCCTGGACCGCATCCGCGCGGTCGAGGACCGGGCCGATCTCGCCGTCATCACCGACCGCGACCGGATCGCCCGCGACCTGCACGACGTGGTCATCCAGCGCCTCTTCGCGATCGGCCTCCAGCTCGAGACCCTGGGCCGCAACCCGCAGCGGGTCGACGACCTGCCCCAGCGGCTCTCGGAGCAGGTCGACGCGCTGGACCAGACCATCAAGGACGTACGCGGCTCCATCTTCGACCTCAGCAACCACGACACCTCCTCGCTGCGGGCACAGGTGCGCGAGGTCGTCCGGGAGTACGCGGGTGTCATGGACTTCACTCCGGAGATCAAGATCACCGGGCCGGTCGACACCGCGGTGCCCGACACGGTCCGCAACCACCTGCTGCCGGTGCTGCGCGAGGCGGTCTCCAACCTCGCCCGGCACGCCCAGGCCCACAGCGCCCAGATCGAGCTCACCCTCCAGGACGGCGAGATCAAGCTGGTCGTGCGTGACGACGGCAGCGGTGTCCCCGAGGAGGCCGAGGAGAGCGGGCTGAAGAACGCCCGCTGTCGCGCGGTGCAGCTCGGCGGTCAGCTCGAGATCGGCCCGCGCTCGCCCAGCGGCACCGAGCTCGTGTGGCAGGTGCCGATCACTGCCGGGGTCTGAGCCCGGCTCAGTTCCCCTTGCGGGGGTGGAGGAGCTCCTTGGCCATCAGCGCAGCCTGCGTACGCCGCTGCACGCCGAGCTTGGCGAGGATGCTGGAGACGTAGTTCTTGACCGTCTTCTCGGCCAGGAACATGCGGCCGGCGATCTCGCGGTTGGTCAGACCCTCGCCGATGAGCGCGAGCAGGCGCTTCTCCTGAGGCGTGAGCGCCTGCATCTGCGGCGACTCACCGTCGGGGTTGCGCATCTTCTCCATGACCTTCGCGGTCATCAGCGGGTCGAGCAGCGAGCCGCCGCCGGAGACTGTGCGGATCGCCTCGACCAGGTCGTTGCCGCGGATGTCCTTGAGGACGTAGCCCTTCGCCCCGGCCATGATCGCCGAGAAGAGCGCCTCGTCGTCGTCATAGGAGGTCAGGATGAGCGCGAGCATGTCCGGGTAGGCTGCTCGGACCTCGCGGCAGACCTCGATCCCGGAGCCGTCGGGGAGGCGGGCGTCGAGCACGCAGACGTCCGGCTGGAGACGGTCGATGTCATCGCGCGCCTGGGCGGTGGTGCCGCCCTGGCCGACGACGGCGATGTCGTCATGGCTGTCGAGCAGCGTCGTCAACCCCTGACGGACGACCTCGTGGTCGTCGAGCAGGTAGACCCGGATCGTCCTCGTCTCGGTCAACACCGTCTCACTTCCCCCATTCGTTGAAGGGAGACCACGGTATCGGTCAGCCCCAGTCCGGTCGATGTGTGAGTCATCCACAGCACGGTTTTCGTGCCGCCATGCGGACCATGCGCCGTGTCGGGCTCCGTGCCAGGCTCTGCGCCGACCGCCGAGCCATCCTCCCGCGCGAGCACCTCACGCGCCAGCGACTCGGCGGTCGAGGTGTCCAGATGAGCCAAAGGTTCATCCAAAACCAGGACTTTGTGCCCTGCCAGCAGCGATCTCGCCACCGCGAGCCTGGCCCGCTCGCCACCCGAGACCTGGGCGGCGCCGTCGCCGAGCCTGGTCTGCATCCCGGCAGGAAGAGCGTCGAGCCAGTCGCCGAGATGCGCGCGCCGGAGCGCTTTCTCGACCTCGTCATCGGTGGCGGCGGGCCGCGCCAGGCGGACGTTCTCGACGAGGTTGGAGGCGAAGACGTGCGGGTCGTCGTCGACGATCCCGACGATCTTCCGTACGTCCTGAGGATCGAGGTCGCTCGTCGGCCGGCCGCCGAGCGTGATCGTGCCGGTGTCCGGGTCGAGGAAGCGCAGCAGCAGCGCGGCCAGGGTGCTCTTGCCCGAGCCGGAGGGGCCGACGATGCCGATCCTCGCGCCCGGCTCGACGTGCAGGTCGGGCACCTGGACCGCGTGGCCGTCGCCGGGGCGAGCCGTGACGCCGGTGATCGCGATCGTGGTGTCGTCGGTCGGCTCCAGCGGTTGCTCAGGGGCTTGGACCGCTGGTTTTCGGCTGGTGAGGTCGTCGAGACGCCGCTGCGCGGCCCGGGTGCGGGCCTTCGCCGCGCCGGCGTCGGCGAGCGTGGTGGCGGGCTCGGCCAGCGCGAGCGGGACGAGGGTGAGGAGAGCGAGCATCGGGCCGTCGCCGACGGTGGTGGAGGTGGCGGTCGCCGCGACCGCCGCACCAGCCGTGAGCAGCACGAGCGCCTTGGCCGCCGAGGCGGCTCCGGCTGCGGTGACGGTCGCCCTAGTGGCTGTTCGCGCGAGGTCGTCGAGCCTGCGCAGCACCGGCTCGCCGGCCTGCCACATCCGGCGCTCCGTCGCGGTCTGGGTCGCCTCGACCACCTGCTCGGACACTCTCGCCCGCACCGTGACCGAGAGGTGCTCGGCGCGTGCTGCTCCTGCGTACGCGATGCCGAAGGCAGCCCCCGCCGCCACCACCGTGGCCGCGGTGAAGGCCGCCGCGAGCGGGTCGATGAGGGCGGTGGCCAGGACCGCGAGAGCCGCCACGACGGCGTACTCCCGGACCGGCAGCCGCACCCGCAGCTCCTCGTCGAGCACGGCATCGACGTCGTCGACGACGCTCGCCAGCACATCTCCCCTTCTGCCCGGGAGAGCACCGGGCACCAGCGGCACCAGCGCGTCGTAGATCTCCACCCGCCGCCTGGCCAGCAGCCGCAGCGCGCTGTCGTGGGACCACAGCCGCTCCAGGTAGCGCAGCACCGGCCGCGCGATCCCGAACGTACGCACCCCCACCATCGCCGCCACCAGCGTCATGATCACCGGGTGGTAGGACGCCTTGATGATCAGCCATCCCGCCAGCGCCGTCAGCGCCACCCCCGACGCCCAGCTCAGCCCGCCGACCACCGCCGATCCCCACAGCGCCACCCGCGCCGAATCCTCACTTTTGGCAGCCGAATCGGGAGTTGTGGCGGGCGAATCGGCAGTTGTGGGCGACGAGACTCCACTTTCGTCCGCCATTTCTGCCGACTCGGCCACCGTTTCTGCAGTCTCGGCCGCCACTTCTACGGTTTCGGCGGAGAGGGTGATGACCTGGTCGGCGATGTCGATCAGAGCCTGGCGGTGGGCGACGAGGACGACGGCGCGGTCGCGGGCGAGGTCGGTGACCGTGTCGGCGATGATCCGCTCGGTGTCGGGGTCGAGGTGAGCGGTCGGCTCGTCGAGGAGGACCCAGGGGCGGTCGGAGAGTACGACGCGAGCCAGCGCCAGCCGGGCCCGCTCGCCCGCCGAGAGCGAGCGGCCGTCCTCGGCCAGGTCGGCGCCGAGCCCGCCGGGGAGCTCGGCGATCCGGTCGGCGAGAGCGACCCGCTTCAGCACCTGCCAGAGCTCGCTGTCGCTCGCTTCCGGCGATCCCAGGCGGAGGTTGTCGGCGATCGTCCCGTTGACGAACACCGGGCGCTGGGGAAGGTAGGCGAACTGCTGCCGCCACTCGTCCCCCGCCGTCGGGGTCTGTCCGTCGAGCTCGACGGCACCTGCGTACGTCTCGTGGAGGCCCGCGACGATCGTCAGCAGCGTCGACTTCCCGCAGCCGCTCGGGCCGACGATCGCGGTGATCCCCCGCTCCGGAACCGTCGCCGAGACCGGCGCCAGCGCGGGATGCTCGCGCTCGGGGTAGGTGACGGTGACACCGTCGACGCGGAGCGACTGTGTTGGTCTCGACACCGGCTCGCTGGCGCTCGCCGGGCTCGACCGGCGAATGCTGGTCGAGCCGCCGGAGCCGCTAGGCGGAGGCGTGTCGAGACCAACACAGTCCGCTGTCGCCTCGAGCGTGGCGGTGCCCTCGGCGGCGGCGTGGAACTCCGTCCCCACCCGACGCAGCGGCCAGTAGGCCTCGGGAGCCAGCAGCAGGACGACGAGCGCCGTCTGCAGGTCGACCGAGCCGGCGGCGAGCCGGACCCCGATGATCACGGCGACCAGCGCGACCGAGATGGTCGCGACGAGCTCGAGCACGGCCGAGGAGGCGAAGGCGATCTTCAGGGTCTCGAGGGTGCGACGGCGGTAGCTGTCGGTGATCGAGGCGATGACGCGCGACTGGGCGCGGGCCCGGCCGAAGGCGACCAGCGTCGGTAGGCCCTTCATCACGTCGAGGAAGTGGCCGGCCAAGGCCGCCATCGCCCGCCACTGGCTGGCCGCCTGGTCGCGCGTGGCGAGCCCCACGAGCACCCCGAAGATCGGGATGAGCGGCAGCGTGAGCCCCACGATGAGACCGCTGAGCGGGTCGGTCCAGGCGATCACCGCGAGCACCATGACCGGCAGCACGCAGGCGAGCACCAACGCCGGTACGTAACGCGTCAGATACGGCTCGGCGGCCGAGACCCCACGCGTGGCCAGCGCCGACAAGGAACCCGAGCGACCCGCGTGCCCGCGCAGGATCGCCCCGACCACCCGACGGCGCAGGTCCGCTCCCACGACACCGGCCGCCCGCGCGCCGGCCACGTCGGAGACCACTCCGACGAGCGCACGCCCGGCGAAGACGGCCACGACCGCCAGCGCCCACCCGCTCACCGACCCGGTGTCACGGATCGCGGAGATGAGCAGCCCGGTGACGGCGTACGTCTGGATGATCAGCAGCACCGCCCCGACCACCCCCGCCGCGACCACCGCCGCCAGCGGCCGCCGGGCCACCGTCAGCTGAGCTTGCAGTCGGGGGTCGTTCGGTCTCATCGGTGCTGGATCACTCAGTGCGCGGCGGGGATGTGGTGGATGGAGATCCGCTTGCGGAAGATCCAGTACGTCCAGGCCTGATAACCCACCACGAGCGGCGTGAACACGGCCGCGGCGACGGTCATCAGCTTCAGCGTGTAGGGCGTCGCCGAGGCGTTGGTCGTGGTCAGCGAGTTCGCGACGTCGGTGGTCGACGGCATCACGTCGGGGAAGAGCCCGACGAACAGCCCGGCCACGGCCAGCCCGATCGCGAGGAAGGTGCCGGCGAAGGCGAACCCCTCACGACCGACGTACGCAGCCCCGAGCCCGCCCACGAGCGCGAGCGCCGCCACCACGAAGATCACCGCGGTCGCCAGGTTGCCGGTGAGCGCCTGGGTCCAGACCAGGAACACGACGGCGAGCACCGCCGCCACGGCCCCGACGCGAAGCGCCAGCGCGCCAGCCCGGCCGCGGATGTCACCGTCGGTCTTAAGGGCGATGAACATGGCACCGTGGGTCACGAACAGCGAGAGCGTGACCAGCCCACCGAGGAGACCGTAGGGGTTGAGCAGGGTCATGACCGTGCCGGTGAACTCGAAGTCGGCGTCGATCGGCACCCCGCGCACGATGTTGGCGAAGGCCACACCCCACAGGAACGCCGGGACGTAGGACCCGAAGATCACCGCGCGGTCCCACCAGCCGGCCCAGGTGGCCGAGGGCCGCTGGTGGCGGTACTCGAACGCCACCCCACGCACGATCAGCGCGATCAGGATGAGGAAGAGCGGCAGGTAGAAGCCGGAGAACAACGTCGCGTACCACTCCGGGAACGCGGCGAACGTCGCTCCACCCGCGGTCAGCAGCCAGACCTCGTTGCCGTCCCAGACCGGGCCGATCGTGTTGATCATGACGCGCCGCTCGCGGTCGTCGCGAGCCAGGACGGGAAGCAGCATGCCGACGCCGAAGTCGAAGCCCTCGAGGACGAAGTAGCCGATCCACAGCACGGCGATGAGGCAGAACCAGATTGTCGTGAGTTCCATCGCAGGCTCCTCAGTACGCGAAGTTCATCGGCTCGTCGGCATCCTTCTCGGAGCCGCGCAGGGACGGTGAGGGGGGCTCCACGAACGGGTCCGGAGCCTTCTTCACGTACTTGATCAACAGGCCCACCTCGATGACGGCGAGCACTGCGTAGAGCGCGGTGAACCCGAGCAGCGACATCCACACCTCCCACGGCTCGACGCCCGGCGAGACGCCGTTGGCGGTGGTCAGCACGCCGAAGACGACCCACGGCTGGCGCCCCATCTCGGTGAAGATCCAGCCCATCGAGTTGCCCAGCAGCACCATCACCGGCGCGGAGATGGCCAGCGCCGGCAGGACCCGCCCGACGAACCCTGTCGGCGTACGTCCCCGACGGGTCAGCCACAGCACCGCCAGCCCGACGAGACCGCCGACCACGCCGAGGCCCATCATCCAGCGGAACGTCCAGTAGGTGACCGGGATGTTGGGGGTGTAGTCACCGGGCGAGTAGTAGGTCTCCCCCGGCGTCGCTCCATACGTCGAGCGGTACTTCTCCTGCAGGTCGTAGATGCCCTCGACCTTGCCGTCGAAGGTGCCGGTGCCGAGGAAGGAGAGCACGCAGGGCACCTCGAGAGCCCACTTCTCGTGCTTCCCGTCGCGGGTGCCGATGGTCAGGATCGAGAACGGCGCGCACGAGTCCGAGGTCTCCCACAGCGCCTCCGCGGCCGCCATCTTCATCGGCTGCACCTCGGTCATGATCTTGCCCTGGACGTCACCTGAGACCGCCACCCCGACGCCGGAGAAGACCATCACCCAGGCCGCGAGCACCATCCCGCGCCGATACATCGGCCGTTCGGACCCGTCGGTCCCCGGGCGGCGCATGTAGAGCCAGCCGAGGATGCCGAGCATGAAGGCGGCGGCGGTCAGGTACGCCGCGAGGATGACGTGCGGGAACGTGCCCAGCTGCACCTTGTTGAACATCACCGCCCAGAAGTCGGTGAGCTCGGCGCGGCCGGTGACCTCGTTGAACTTGTAGCCGACCGGGTGCTGCATCCAGGAGTTGGCGGCGAGGATGAACCAGGACGAGGCGAGCGTGCCGAGGTGGACGATCCACATGCACGCGTTGTGCAGCGCACGCGGCAGCTTGTCCCAGCCGAAGATCCACAGTCCGAGGAAGGTCGACTCCAGGAAGAAGGCGAGCAGCGCCTCGATCGCCAGCGGAGCCCCGAAGACGTCTCCCACGAAGCGGGAGTAGTCCGACCAGGTCATCCCGAACTGGAACTCCTGCACGATCCCGGTGACCACACCGAGCGCGAAGTTGATCAGGAAGAGCTTCGCGAAGAACTTGGTCAGCCGAAGCCACTCAGGGTTCTTCGTACGCAGCCAGATCGTCTCCAGCACGGCGACGAGCATGGTGAGTCCCACCGTGAGCGGGACGAACAGGAAGTGGTAGACGGTCACGATGCCGAACTGCCACCTGGCTAACTCCAGGACGCTGTCCACGTCGGTCACTATGTCACTGGCGTAACACGCACCTCAGCACCACCTCCCGTGAGGGGCCGTTCCTTGTGAGCCACCCCACGACGGCGGCGCGACGCCGTCTCGAAAACCATCCCGGCCGCCCTGGGCTCGAGGTCACGACCGCGGGGGGATGATCGCGACCTCGAGTCCGGGACGGCCGGGCTCTGGCCCTCGTGCCACCAGGGCCGCAACAGATGGGGGAGCTGATGCGGCGACCTGGTGGTCACTCAGTGGTGCAGGCCGAGGTGAACCTCAGCCCGTGAGATCACTATCTCATCATCCGCGGCCTGAGGTTGCGGTCGCGGGCGGACTGTTTACGTACTGTAAACAGGTAACCTGCGTATCAGTTGACCCAATACGCGGGCGATACAGCGCTCCCACAGAAAATCCGGTATGCATTTGGCTGTACCTTGAGGCTGGGGGTGGCCATGTCCGATCGCGAAGGCGTCCTCGCGCGCGTGGTGGACGAGGTCGCCGACTACGTCGGCGCGGGTCTGAGCGTGCACCTCGTCGGCCCCCGGGGATCGGGACGCAGCGAGATCTGCGCCCTGGTCGCCGACCGCCTCGAGGACGAGGGCGTCCCGGTGCTCCACGTCAGCGGCCATCGTGCCTGGCAGAACGAGCCGTTCGCCGCGCTGACCGCGGCCGGCATCGGCACCGCGACGCCGGCCGGGCCCCGCAGGACCATCGGCGAGATGACCACGGCACTGAGCAAGCAGGTCAGCAGCGGCACCGTCCTGGTGATCGACGACGCCGACGCGCTCGACACCTACTCGGTCGGCGCCCTGCGCAACATCCACCGCCAGCGACGTCTCCTCGCCGTGACCAGCAGCCGCCACCAGCACCCGGTCGCCGAGAACACGCTGATGGTCGGGATCGCCCCGTCGGTCCAGGTGCGTGCCCCCGCGCTCGAGGTCGACCAGGTGCACGAGGTGTGCCGGGAGATCCTCGGGGCTCCGGTCGAGGCCGGGTCTCTGGCTCGGATCGCGATGGCGACCGGCGGGCTGGTCGGCCTGGTCCGGGCCATCGCCACCGTCGGGCCACGGACAGGGGTGCTGGAGCAGCTCGACGGGCTGTGGCGGCTGCCGCGGCGTACGGGCTGGGCTCCTGAGCTGGCCTCGGCGGTCGAGCCGCTGGTCGCCGGGCTCGACCAGGACGCCTGGGACGGCGCGACCGCGCTCGCGGTGACGGGACCGGTGCCGCTGGACGAGGCCGAGAAGCTGCTCGAACGCACCGTGCTCGACGCCCTCTTCGCCCACGGGCTGGCGCGCCACAGCGAGGACGGACCGGGCAGCGGCGTCGTCGGCCTCTACCCTCCCCTCATCGGCGACTACCTGATCACCGAGGGCTCGGCGTTCGGGCTGGTGATCGCGCGCAACCACCTCGCCGCCGACCAGCGGCTCCTCGACTACGCCACCCACCGCCCGCGGGGCGCCGACGCCGCCCTGCTCCACCAGCGCACCCAGCGGCAGATGGCCGACGAGGTCGCCCGCGCCCGCCGCGCCTGGACCGAGACGCCGTCGGCCGAGACCGCGCTGCCGCTGCTCGTCGCGCTCCGCAACACCGCCGCGCCGCGTGACCAGATCGACGAGGTCGAGCGGCGCACCCCGCTGGCCGACACCCAGGAGTCGGCCTGGATGCTGGCCTGGTTCGCCACCTGGAAGGCGGTCGAGCTGGGCGACCTGAAGGCCGCCAAGGCCGTGCTCGACGACGGCCTCACCCGACTGCCCACCTTCGCCGCGACGCTCGAAGGCGCCCGAGCCCACCTGCAGTTCCAGACCGAGTACGTCCCCGAGCTGCCGTCGGTCGAGCCCGACCCGCGCGACGCGACCGGCGCGGAGCTGCTCGGCGTCGTCGCCGCCGAGCGCCTCCTCGCGGCCGGGATGGTCGAGCAGGCGCGCAACCTGCTGGAGAGCCAGCAGCCACAGCACCTTCACCCTGCCGGGCTGCACGCCTTCCTCGTCGGGCTGGCCGACGTGCTCGGCGGCGATCTGGAACGCGGCATCGACTTCGCCCGCGACCAGCTGCAGCGGGCCAACGAGAGCGGCGACGCGATGCTGATTCAGGCCCACGCCTATCTCTGCGTACTCGGCCTGAGCATCGCGGGCCGGCTGACCGAGGCGAGCCAGGCAGCGTTCCAGAGCCTCTCCTCCTCGAGCGTCGCCGCCTACCGCGACGTCGCCCACACCGGCATCCTGACCCTCGGCGCGGAGATCGCGATGGCGCAGGGGCGGCCGGAGTACGCCCGCAGCCTGGCCTCCCAGATCGGTGGCGCGAAGGTGGCCTTCGGCCCGTGGCCCGGCATGGTGGCCAGCATCATGGCGCCGCCCAGCGGCCGGATGCCCAGCCTCAAGGAGCTGTGCGAGCTCGTCGGCCAGCGGCTCGACGCCGGCTACGTGACGGGCGGCGTCTTCCTCGCCGTCGAGGCGGTCGAGCGCGGCGCCAACGAGAACAAGCACATCACCCGCGCCGCGAGCCTCGCGACCGGCACCGAGAGCCCGCTGCTGCACGGCATGGGCGCGTACGCAGCCGCGACCGCCGCCGGCAACATCGACGCCCTCCGCGAGGCGATCGTGACCCTCGCCGACGCCGGGGCCCTCGTCTTCGTGACCAGGGCGGCCATCACGCTGGCGATCCTGCAGCGCGAGGCGGGCGACCTCGCCGAAGCCGCCGACACCCTCGACATCGCGTGGGAGCGCTCGGAGATCTCCGGCAACCGAGCCGGTCTGTTCCGCCGCGCGGCGACCCACATCGGGCTGTCCGCGCGGGAGAGCGAGGTGCTCCGGCTGCTGCCCGACGGCCCCACGACCGCGTCCCTGGCCGCGGATCTCGAGATGAGCACCCGCACCGTCGAGACCCACCTGCACAACATCAGCCGCAAGACCGGGGTCTCCGGCCGCGAGGACCTCGCTCGGGTGGCCACCACCTGGCTCCGGCCGGCGCCGGACGGCGACTACTCCCGCGATCCCTCCGGCGACAGGCACTTCACCAACGGGTCGTAGAGCTCCTTGCTCGCCTTCTGGTCGGCCTCCGAGAGGTCCTCCGGGCTGATCTTGGAGACGTCCTCGGCCTCCACCAGCAGCCGCACCGCCTCGTCGGAGAGGTCCGACTCGTAGTAGGTCTTCGCCAGGCACGCCGACTGGTCCTCGGTCACCTGGTCACCGCTGCTCTTGGTGATCTGACCCTCGATGTCGGCGATGCTGGGACGGTCGCTGTTCTCGTTGCTGTCCTGACCACCGCCGCAGGCGGTCAGCGAGAACAGCGTGAGCAGAGAAGCCGCGGCCAGGGCCGACCGGCGCATGTGGGGGTACGCGATCATGACCCCGCATCATGGCGTACGTCACCCTCCCCCGCCAGGGGGAGGGTGACCGTCGCCTCAGGAGCTGGTCAGGAAGAAGAGCAGGTCCTGGCGGGTGAGCACACCGACCGGCTTGCCGTCCTCGTGCACCAGCAGCGCGTCGGAGTCGCCCAGGGTGTGGGCGGCGTCGTGGGCGTCCGCACCGGAGCCGATCGAGGGCAGCGGCGGGGACATGTGTTCCTCGACCGAGTCGGTGAGCTTGGCCTTGCCGGTGAACAGCGCCTCCAGCAGGGTGCGCTCCGAGACCGAGCCGGCGACCTCGGCGGCCACGATCGGCGGCTCGGCACGCACGACGGGCATCTGCGAGACGCCGTACTCCTGCAGGATGTGCACCGCCTCGGCGATCGTCTCGCCGGGGTGGGTGTGGACCAGGTCGGGCAGCCGGCCGGACTTGCCGCGCAGCACGTCGCCGACGGTCTGCTTGGCCGCCTCGCCGATTGCGAAGCCGTACTGGGCCAGCCATTCGTCGTTGAACACCTTGGTCAGGTAGCCGCGCCCGGAGTCGGGCAGCAGCACGACGATCACGGCGTTCTCGCCCTCGGGCGTGCCGGCCAGCTCCGCGGCGAGCTGCTTGGCAGCGTACGCAGCCATGCCGGCGCTGCCGCCGACGAGCAGCTGCTCCTCGCGGGCGAGCCGGCGGGTGTAGGCGAAGGAGTCGGCGTCGGAGACCTCGATGATCCGGTCGGCGACGCTGCGGTCGTAGGTGTCCGGCCAGAAGTCCTCACCGACGCCCTCGACCAGGTAGGGGCGACCGGATCCACCGGAGTAGACGCTGCCGGCGGGGTCGGCGCCGATGATCTGGACGTCGGGGTTCTGCTCCTTGAGGTAGCGGCCGATCCCGGAGATCGTGCCGCCCGTGCCGACGCCGGCCACGAAGTGGGTGATCTTGCCCTCGGTCTGGCGCCAGATCTCGGGGCCGGTCTCCTCGTAGTGGGAGCGCGGGTTGTTGGGGTTGGCGTACTGGTTCGGCTTCCAGGCGCCGGGCTGCGAGGCGAGCCGGTCGGAGACGTTGTAGTAGGAGTCGGGGTGCTCGGGCGGCACGGCCGTGGGCGCGACGACCACCTCGGCGCCGTAGGCCTTCAGCACGTTGCGCTTGTCCTCGCTGACCTTGTCGGGGCAGACGAAGATGCACTTGTAGCCCTTCTGCTGGGCCACCATCGCCAGGCCGACACCGGTGTTGCCGGAGGTGGGCTCGACGATCGTCCCGCCGGGCTTCAGTTCACCGGAGGCCTCGGCCGCCTCGATCATCCGGGTGGCGATGCGGTCCTTCACCGAACCACCCGGGTTGAGGTATTCCACCTTGGCCAGAACCAGCGGCCCCTCCCCCGGTTTCGAGGCTCCGGCGCCGTCCAGCGCACGCTCGAGACGGACGAGCGGAGTGTTGCCGATAAGGTCGAGAAGCGAGTCCACGTACTCCATGGCCACAGCGTATGTCCACTAGGTGAGATCCCCTATATCCCGATACTGAGTGCCCGGTAATGGGCTTGAGACTTTAGAGTGTTCCCCGTGGCGAAGAAGAGTCTGGCACGCAAGACCGCGTACGCCGGCGGGGGTGTTCTGGCCGCGACGGCCGCGTTCGCCGGGGTCCTCGTCGCGGAAGCAGCGCTTGCCGTCCGGGCGACCCACCAGGTCAAGATGCCGGTGGCACCCTCCCCGACGGGGTGGTACGGAGCACGTCAGCCGGGGCGCCCCATCAACATCGCGCTGCTCGGCGACTCGAGCGCCGCGGGCTACGGGATGACCGAGGTCGAGGACACGCCTGGCGCCGTCCTCGCCTCCGGAGTCTCCGAGAAGGCACACCGGCCGGTGCGCCTGCACGACCTCTCCGAGATCGGCGCGAAGTCCTCCGACCTGCACCCGCAGGTCGAGAAGGCGATCGCCGCCGACGCCGACATCGCGGTGATCCTGGTCGGCTCCAACGACGTGATCCGCCGAGTGCGCCCGCGGGTCGCGGTGAGCCACCTCGCCCAGGCCGTCATCCGGCTCCAGGAGGCGGGGGTCAAGGTGCTCGTCGGCACCGTCCCCGACCTCAGCACGGCCACCCCGATCCTGCCTCCGCTGCGGTCGATCATGCGGGCCTGGTCGATCCGCATCGCCGCCGGGCAGATCTTCCACGTCATCCGCGCCGGTGGCCACACGGTGTCGCTGGGTGACGTCCTCGGCCCGGCTTTCAAGGCCACCCCGGCGTTCTGGTTCGGCGCCGACCTGTTCCACCCCTCCGCCGCCGGCTATCACGCCCTCGGCGAGGTGCTGGTCCCGCCGACGCTCTCCGTGCTGGGCCTGGTCGGCGACGAGAACGCCATCCTGGAGACCTACAACGGCAAGCACGTGATGCCGCTCGCCGCCGCCTCGCTGCGCGCCGTCATCCGGCCAGGCACCGAGATCGACCCGGCCCCGCGCCCCCGTGGCCGCTTCGGCCGCAACTGGGCCCGCGCCCGCTCCTTCGAGAACGAGCACCGCGAGCCCCGTCGCGGCGAGCGCCCCGCCGAGACTCCCCCGCTCGCGGAGATCAACCGAGCTCGCTGACCCCGCTGGTCGAGCCGGTCCCGCCCACCGCTGGTCGAGCCCGGCGAGCGCCAGCGAGCCGGTGTCGAGACCAACACAGTCCCCTCGGCGCTCGATTCACCGTGTTGGTCTCGACACGGATTCGTTCGTTCCTCACGAATCCGGCTCGACCAGCGAAACAAACCGCCCCGCGCCTTGTAGGCACGGGGCGGTTGTTGCTTGTCAGCGACTCAGGTCTCGATCAATCCTGCTGGAAGATCGCCAGGAGGCGGAGCAGGTTGGTGTAGATCCACACCAGGCTGACGGTAAGACCGAAGACGGCCCGCCACGACTCACGCTCAGGAAGCTGGGCGCGGATGCCCTGCTCGATCTGGTCGAAGTCGAGGATCAGCATGAAGACACCGAGCGCGAGGCCGGCGATGGCAGTGATCATGCCGAGCGTGCCGAGACCGAAGAGGCCGAAGCTGGCACCGAACATGCCGAGCACGAGCTCCATCAGGCTCAGCCCCACCATGCCGAACATGGCGGCGATCACGAAGGTGCGGAACTTCGCACCGACCTTGATGTTGAAGAACTTGTACGCAGCCAGCGTGCCCGCGAACGCCGCGAAGGTGCCGATCACGGCCTGGACGACGATGCCGCCACCGATCATGGCGTCGAAGGTCTTGCTCAGCGCGCCCAGGGCGATGCCCTCGGCCAGGGCGAAGGCGAGAACCAGCGCCGGGCTGACCACTCGCTTGAACGAGTTGACCAGGGACAGGATGAACGCCGCACCGGCACCGAGGGTCGCGGCCAGGTAGAGCGGCGCGAGGTTGGCGGTCGAGCTGATGTCAGGGGTCAGGACCCACGTCGCGATGGCGGCGAGGAAGACGACGCCGAGCGTGATCGCGCCCTTCTGCACCACCGAGTCGATCGTCATGGGGGCGCCCGTGGTGGGAGCCTGGGGGGCGCCGGTCGACCACTGGCTCGGGTCCTGCCCGTAGCCGGCGTACGGAGCGCCGCTGCCGCCGTAGGTCGCGTTGCCGTAGGCGTTGTGCGACGGCTGCCCGAAGCCCTCTGCCCTACGGAACACCGGGTTGTTGCTCTGCATCTGGGGGTCACTCCTCGAAAGCGACTTGAAAGGTTCCGCCACGGTGGCGGATCCCTGTGGCCAGCGTACCGGCCCTGTGTCTCACTCAACGTCCGGGACGACCCTGAGGTTCCGGGGACGGAGGAGTGCGACTAGCGCGGACGTTGCGCGCGGAGTCCGTCGAGGATGAGCGCGAGCATGTGCGGCGAGCGGTCTTCCGGGCCCGGAGCAGCGCGCCAGAGCGCGCCGGTGAGCTGGAGGAAGTCGGCCGGCTCGGCGTCCTGGCGGATGCTGCCGTCCTTCTTGCCGGCAGCGAACAGCTCGCGGATCGCCGCGACCACGGGCCCATAGGTCTGCTCGGTGATCGCCTGGTGCGCGCTCGGGCTGAGGGCATCGCCGAGGCCGTGCTTCCTTCGCATCGCCTCGACGAGATCGTTGGTCCAGTGACGCAGCGCCTCCAGCGGCTCCATCTCGGCCAGCAGCCTAGGCGCGGTCTCGATGATCCGAGCGACCTCGTCCTGGTAGACCGCGAGGACCAGCGCCTCTCGCGTCGGGAAGTTGCGGTAGAGGGTGCCGGCGCCCACGCCGGCACGCTGCGCGACCTGGTTCATCGACGTGGCGCCGTCCTCGGTGAACGCCTCGCGGGCGGCCGCGAGGATGCGAGCCCGGTTCTCCCGGGCGTCGGAACGAACCATGGACGTCTCCTCTTGCTATGTGGAGAACTCTCCACTACTGTATATGGAGAACTCTCCACATACCTTAGAGGAGCACCATGCAGTACATCAAGCTCGGCACCACCGGCCTGGAGGTGTCACCGATCGCGATCGGCGCGATGACCTATGGCGAGCCGGATCGCGGCCACCCGGTCTGGTCGAAGGGCGAGGACGAGGCCCGCCCGCTCATCAAGCACGCGCTGGACTCCGGGATCAACTTCTTCGACACCGCGAACATGTATTCCAACGGGTCCAGCGAAGAGATCCTCGGGCGCGCACTGAAGGACTTCGCGGACCGCGATGCGGTGGTGATCGCCACGAAGCTGCGGCATCCGATGCGTCTGGGTCCCAACGGTCGGGGACTGTCGCGCAAGGCGATCATGACCGAGGTCGACCACTCGCTCCGGCGACTGGGAACCGACTACATCGACCTCTACCAGATCCACCGCAACGACCACTCGACGCCGTGGGAAGAGACCCTCGAAGCGCTCCACGACCTCGTGAAGGCGGGCAAGGTGCGCTACCTCGGCGCGTCCTCGATGCACGCGTGGGAGTTCGCGAAGGCGCTGCACCTGCAGAAGGTCAACGGCTGGGCCCGCTTCGTGTCGATGCAGGATCACTACAACCTGCTCGCCCGCGAAGAGGAGCGCGAGATGATCCCGCTCGCCCTGGACAACGGGGTCGGCACGATCGTCTGGTCGCCGCTCGCCCGCGGACGCCTCGCCCGCGCCTGGCACGACGCCCGTTCGACCGCGCGGTCGGAGACCGACGGCGCCTACGCCGACATGCTCTACTCCCCGGAGCAGGAGGCCTCGAACCGCGCGATCATCGATGCGGTCGGCCGGGTCGCCGACGCCCACGGAGTCAGCCGCGCCCAGATCGCGCTCGCCTGGCTGCGCCGTCAACCGGTCGTGACCGCCCCACTGGTCGGCGCCGGCTCGATCCAGCAGATCGACGACGCCGTGGCGTCGCTCGACGTCGACCTCACCGACGACGAGGTGCGGGCTCTGGAGGCGCCCTACACCCCGCGGTACGACTGGCAGGGCATCTCGGACGAAGCCGAGCTGGAAGCGATCCGCCAGCGCGTACCCGGGATGGCGCTGTCATGACCTCGATCGTCCGCTCCGGAGCAGCAGGCCGTACCGGAGCCGTGCTGCTGCTGATCGGCCCGCTCCTGTCCTGGGTCGCCGAGCTCATCACCGCGGCTGCCTGGCAGGACCCGCCGTACTCGCCGCTGTACAACTGGGTCAGTCATCTCGGCCTGACGGGCCCCGCGCAGACGGCGTTCGGGCAGGTCGGGAACTCGCCGCTCGGGGCTGTCATGAACGCCGGCTGGGTGATATACGGCGTCCTGCTCATCCTCGGCACGTTCCTGGTCTTCGACGTACGCAAGGGAGCACGCCCGATCATCGTGGCGGTCCTGGCGACGATCGCCGGTGTCGGCGTCGCCCTCGTCGGGATATTCCAAGGATCGAACGCGAATGTCGAGAACGGACTCATCGCGTTCCACACCTTCGGTGCCCAGAGCGTGATGCTCGCCGGGAACACCATGGCGATCGTCGTCGGCGCCAACGGCACCCGGATCGGCCTGAGCCGTGGCCGGTCGATCGCGAGCGTCGTGCTCGGCATCGTCGGCCTGGTCACGTTCCCCGTCTTCATGGCCGACGTCTTCACCGGGTGGATGTGGAACATCGGCCTGTTCGAACGCGGCGTGATCTATCCGATCATGGTCGGTCACGTGCTCCTCGGCAGCGGCCTGATCGCCGACAAGGCTCGGGCTTTCGTGCCCCGGGTGGGACTCGAACCCACAACTGGACGATTTTAAGTCGTCATCCTCTGCCAGTTGGGACACCGGGGCGAACAGCCAGACCTTAGCGTCATAAGTACGTCTGGCGCTGGTGGAGCGCGTGAGCGCCCGCGACCCTGTCGATGAAGAGCAGACCGTTGGTGTGGTCGATCTCGTGCTGCAGGCAGCGGGCCTCGAAGGCGTCGGTGACGATCTCGACGGTCTCGCCGGTGACCGGGAGCTGGCCGCGTACCTTCAGTCGGGAGGCCCGCTTCACGTCACCGGTCAGGTCGGGGACGGACATGCAGCCCTCACGGGCCTTCTCGTTGCGGCTGGCCTCGACGACCTCGGCGTTGCACAGGACGTACGTCCCGTGGTGGGTCCTGGTCTTGACGTGGGTGGAGACGTCGACGCAGAAGATCCGGGCCGAGACGCCGACCTGGTCGGCCGCCAGACCGACGCAGCCGGGCGAGACCCGCATGGTGGCGATCAGGTCGGCGGCGAGCTGGACGGTCTCGGGGGCAGCGGGGTCGACGTCCTTGCCGGGGACGGAGAGGACGTGGGCGGGGGCGCGTACGACGTCGAGGACCCTGCCCTCGACTCCCAGTTCCGCCTCGGTCCAGGACAAGACACGTTCGTTGATGCTCACGCGACCACCTCCGTCGCGCGAGCGCAAGGATACGGACGCGGCCGCGTGTTGATCGGATGGTTCACTCGCTGACGCTCGCTCACAGGTCGTCGGCCTCGATCGGCCGCAAGGTGGCGTCGACGCCGAGCTCCTGGGTGACCCGCTTGACCGACGCCTCGAGCACGGCGACGTCGGCGTCGGCCGGGAGCTCGAGCTCGGCGACGACGACGTAGAGGTCGCCGGAGAGACGGGTGGTCAGGTCGGTGATGTTGCCGCCGACGGCGGCGATCTCGGCGGTCACCGTGGAGACGATGCCGGGACGGTCGCCGCCGTGGACGGAGAGCACGAAGAGCTGGCCGGCAGCGGCCGGAGCCTGCTCCTCCGGAAGCTCGTAGACGGTGACGGTCAGGGAGCCGTCGGACGCGATCGGCTCGAGATCGGCCTGGATGGCCTCGGTGGTGGCCTCTCCCGCGCACAGCAGCGTCATCGCGAAGTGACCTCGCAGCCGGGTCATCGTCGAGTCCTCGAGGTTGAGTCCGAGTCCGGCGAGACGGGCGGTGGTGTCGGCGATGATCCCCGGGCGGTCGTGTCCCAGGACGGTGATGGCGTGGATGGTCACCAGACCATTGTCACCCGCGGCCCGCCGATGGCGGACCGCGGGTGACTCAGCTGGACGTCGAGGGCTCGCGGATCAGCCGCGGAACCACTTGTCGGTCTTCTGCTCCTCCGTGGGGTCAACCGGCTCGGGAGCGAACTCCGGAGTGCCCTCCGGGGTCGGCTTGACCACGGTGTCGCCCTCGCCCAGGTCGTCGTAAGAGGCCTGGTCGGACCCCTGGTCGGATGCCTGGTCGGGCCCGGCCGGCGGGGCCGGGACCTCGGTGGCGTAGGGGTCGGCGGGAGCGATCGGGTCGGTGAGCGGGTCACCGGTGACACCGGCCTGCGGGGCCGACGGCGCCGGCGGAGCGGGCGGGTAGCCGCCGTACTCGCTGGTCGACGACGAGTCGGTCGACTCCGGAGCGGCCGGAGCCGCCGGGGCCTCCGGGACGACCGGGTCGGCAGCGGGCTCCGGAGCGGCCGCCGCAGCGGTCTCCGAGGTGGACTCCGGGACGGAGCCGTTCCGGTGCAGCTTCTCGGAGGCGACCCCGGCCGCGGCCGAGACCTTCTCCTTGGCCTGCTCCGCGTAGGGCCCCGCCTTCTCCTTCACGGTGGCGGCATAGGGACTCGCCTTGGCCATGGCGGCCTCGGCATAAGGAGCAGCCTTCTCCTTCAGGGGCGCCGCCTTCTCCGAGGCGGTCGCGAGGGCCGACTGGACGCGCGGATCGCTGGTGACCTTGTTCGCGCCGGCCTTCAGCTGCTCAGACTTGTTCTTGACCAGCACGCCGACACCAGCGGCAGCGATGGCAAGCAGGATGAGCTTTTTCACTTCTTGACCTTCCGAGAGACAGCTTTGGTTCTGTTTGATGGGTGTACGCCGGTGAACCCAAACCTAGGCGCCAAACACAAAGATCAAGTCCCCCGACATGCCTAGTCTCTAACGGACCATGCGATTCCGTCGAGGATGTCGGACTCGGAGACGAGCAGAGAGTCGACGATCGAGCGCCTCAGGATCCGGCTGAGGATCACTCCGCCGGCGGCGATCACGTCGGCGCGGCCCGGATGCATCCAGGGCAGCGCCAGCCGCTCGTCGACCGTCATCGCCAGCAGCCGGTCGACGAGCCGGTAGACGTCGTCGGGCGAGACCTCGGCGTGGTCGGTGGCATCGCGGTCGTACGCTTCCAGCTCGAGCAGCCCCATGGCCAGCTGGATCATGGTGCCGCCGACCGCGACCACCGTCCGGGCGTTCGCCGGGTCGACGGGGCAGGCGTCGAGGTGGGCGTCGATGTCGCGTACGCAGGCCTCGATCTCCTCCCGCGTCGGCGGGTCGGAGCGCAGGTGACGCTCGTGGAGCCTGACCGACCCGATGTCCATGCTGTCCGACTCGCTGACCCCCATCGTCGGGCCGTCCCCGAGGATCAGCTCGGTCGAACCGCCACCGATGTCGATGACCAGCACCGGCGGCTCGGGGATGCCGCGGAGGTTGCGGGCCGCGCCGCCGAAGGAGAGCGCCGCCTCCTCCGCCCCGGTGACGACCTCGGGCGTGACCCCGAGCCGGTCGCGTACGCCGTCCGTGAACGTCGCCGCGTTGGCGGCGTCGCGGGTGGCCGAGGTGGCCACGAAGCGCACCTTCTCGACGCCGTGCTCGTGGATCAGCGCCGCGTACTCGTCGATGGCGCCGAAGGCCCGCTCCAGGGCCTCGTCGGCGAGCACACCGGTGCGGTCGACACCCTGGCCTAGGCGGACCATGCGGGCCTCGCGTACGTCCTCGGTCAGGCCGTCGGCGGTGACCGTGGCGATCAGGAGCTTGATCGTGTTGGTGCCGCAGTCGATCGCAGCGACCCGTTGCGTCACAGAGTCACTGCTCCTCGTCCTCCAGCTCGAGATCCACGCACGGGCCGGACTTCCACCACTCACCGAGGCGCTCGAGCACCTCGTCGCCGAGCGGGTTGACGCCAGGGCCCTGGGCCAGCGCCTGGCCGGCGAGTACGTGCAGGCACTTGACGCGATTGGGCATGCCACCTGCGGAGATGCCGTGGATCTCGGGCGGGTCGCCGAGCTGGTAGCGGGCCTCGAGATAGGCCTCGTGGGCCTTGGCGTAGGCGGCGGCGAGCTCCTCGTCCTCGGCAAGCCGCGCCTCCATGTCCTTCATCACGTGGGTGCCCTCGAGAGTGCCGATCTTCGAGGCGGCGCGCGGGCAGGTGAGATAGAAGGTCGTGGGGAACGGGGTGCCGTTGGGCAGCCGCGGCTCGGTCGTCACCACATCGGGCAACGAGCACGGGCAGCGGTGCCCGACCTCGTGGATCCCCCGTGGCTCGCGTCCCAGCTGTGCCGCGATCGCGGCCACGTCCTTGGGATCGATGGCCATGTCTTCAGTCTTTCTTCTGCTTGGGCGGGTCGATCTCCGACTCCGGCCCTTCTCCAGTCTGCTCCGGCGGGTCTCCGGCCAGCAGCACGGAACCCCACGCATCGTCCCACCACGCCTCCGGCTGCTCGGCACTGCCCACCGACTTGGGGTCGGTGAGCTCCGGCTCGGTCTGGATGCGCTCCCCGTTCTCGTCGAGGGCGACGTACGCCGTCTCCCCCGGCATCACGAACCCGAACCGCTCCCGGGCCTGCTGCTGGACGTAGGCGGGGTCCTCCCAGCGACGGGTCTGCTCCTCGAGCTGCTTGATGTGCTCCTTGCGCTGGGCGATCTCGGTCTGGAGCGCGTTGATGTCGTGGCGCTGCTGGATGTAGGCGCGCAGCGAGGAGGCGTACGAGATCACCAGCACGGCGGCCACCACCATGATCATCATCGCCCGGCCGGTCAGCTTGGGTCGGCGCAGCCGCTTGCGCAGCGCCTCGATGCCGCCACCCGACGGCGGCCGGACCGGGAGCGGGGCACGCGGCCGTCGCCCCGGACCCTGTGGGCCTCGGGGTCGCTGAACGCGCTTGCTCTGACCAGGTCCCTGCGTCGCCACGTCACTCATCCTCCCATCCGAGGCCAGCGAGTCGGCGCATCTGTCCCGCCGAGCCGTGCCGAGTCGGCGCTACTGCCCCGCCAAATGACGCCGAGTCGGCGCATCTGCCCCGCAGCGGCGGGACATTTGCGCCGACTCGGCACTGGGAGACGGGACAGACGCGCCGGGTGGCGGTCAGGCCTGGTAGCGCGGGAAGGCGGAGGCGCCGGCGTAGCGGGCGGCCTCGCCGAGCTCGTCCTCGATGCGGAGGAGCTGGTTGTACTTCGCGACGCGCTCGGAGCGGGCCGGGGCACCGGTCTTGATCTGGCCGGAGCCGACGGCGACGGCGAGGTCGGCGATCGTGGTGTCCTCGGTCTCGCCGGAGCGGTGGGACATCATCGTCTTGAAGCCGGCACGGTGGGCCATGTCGACCGCGTCGAGGGTCTCGGTGAGGGTGCCGATCTGGTTGACCTTGACCAGCAGCGCGTTGCCCTGGCCACCCTCGATCCCGCGCGCGAGACGCTCGACGTTGGTGACGAACAGGTCGTCGCCGACGAGCTGGGTCTTGTCGCCGATCGCGTCGGTGATCGCCTTCCAGCCGTCCCAGTCCTCCTCGTCGAGCGGGTCCTCGATGGAGACGATCGGGTAGGCGGCGACGAGCTCCTCGTAGTAGGCGGTCATCTCCTCGGCGGTCTTCTTGGCGCCCTCGAAGAGGTACGCCCCGTCCTGGTAGAACTCGGAGGCGGCGACGTCGAGCGCGAGCACGACGTCCTTGCCGAGCTCGTAGCCGGCCTTGCCGATGGCCTCGGCGATCAGGTCGAGGGCGGCCCGGTTGGACTCGAGGTTGGGCGCGAAGCCACCCTCGTCGCCGAGGCCGGTGGCCAGGCCCTTCGCCTTCAGCACGGACTTGAGGGCGTGGTAGACCTCGGCGCCCATGCGCAGCGCCTCGGCGAAGGTCGGCGCGCCGATCGGCGCGATCATGAACTCCTGGATGTCCACGTTGGAGTCCGCGTGGGACCCACCGTTGAGGATGTTGAGCATCGGGACCGGCAGCACGTGGGCGTTGGGGCCGCCGACGTAGCGGAACAGGGAGAGGCCCGCCGAGTCGGCGGCGGCCTTCGCGACGGCGAGCGATACGCCGAGGATCGCGTTGGCGCCGGCCTTGGCCTTGTTGGGGGTCGCGTCGGCGTCGATCATCGCCTGGTCGATGGCGCGCTGGTCGTCGGCGTCGAAGCCCTCGATCGCGGGGGCGAGGGTCTCCACGACGGCGGTGACGGCGTTCTGCACGCCCTTGCCGCCGTAGCGCTCGCCACCGTCGCGCAGCTCGACGGCCTCGAAGGCTCCGGTCGAGGCGCCACTGGGGACCTGGGCGCGGGCGAAGGTGCCGTCGTCGAGGACGACCTCAACTTCCACGGTCGGGTTGCCTCGCGAATCGAGGATCTCGCGGGCTCCTACGGCGTCGATCGATGCCACTGAACTACTCCTGGGTCAGGACTGGATGGAAACACTGGGGTGGTGTCGCCCGTCAGCCTATTACTCGGCCGGATGGGCCTGGCGATTGGAACGTTAACCGGACAGTAGGGGTGCGACGAGGGTTGCCCACCTGCTGTTCATCGGGGAGTCGGCTGGTCGAAACGTACGTGACGCCTCGGCGCGCGGTGCCGCCGAGATCGTTCGTCCCGGTAAATGATTTTCCGAGAGGAACCCCGACATGCAACTCCTGCACAACCGTCTCGCGCTGGCCGGTGTCGGCGCCTTGGCCATCGGGGGCCTGGGCGTCTCGATGATGACCGTCCTCGGTGGCACCGCCGCCGCGGGACCCGGCCGGCACGGCGAGTTCAGCCGGCTCGCGACGTATCCGGTCTTCCAGAACGTGCCCGCCGGGGTCGACCCAGCCGACGCGACCGTCGCCGAGATCTCCGCGGTCTCCGAGGACGGGAAGACACTCGCCTACACCGACGCGGCCGGCGGCCGGATCGGCTTCCTGGACATCACCGACCCCTCCGCTCCTGAGGGGCTCGGCAGCCACGACGTCTCCGGCGGCAAGGGCGGCTCGCCGACGTCGGTCTCGATCGTGGGCGACTACGCCCTCGTGGTCGTCGACGAGTCGCCCTACCCCGGCCTCGAGGACACCGAGTGGGAGGACGAGGAGCCCGCCGTCGGCACCCGTGCCGGTCGGATCGACGTGATCTCGCTGGCCGCGCCGCACGAGGAGGTGGCCTCGTACGATCTCGGCGGCCAGCCGGACTCGATCGCGGTCAGCCCGGACGGGACGTACGCCGCGATCGCGATGGAGAACCAGCGCAACGAGGCCGCCACCCCTGCCGGTGGCGAGGAGGGCGACCTGCCCCAGGCGCCAGCCGGCTCGGTCATGATCGTCCGTCTCGACGGCGCGCCGGACGCGTGGTCGATCACCGACGTGACGCTGCCCGCGTCGGCGCTGAAGGGGCTGGACACGCCGGAGGACGCCGAGCCGGAGTACGTCGACATCAACGCCGACAACCAGCTCGCGCTGACCCTGCAGGAGAACAACGGCGTCGCGATCATCGACCTGCCGTCCGCGACCGTCGAGACGGCGTGGAGCGCCGGGAACGCGGTCGTCGAGGGCGTGGACGTGACCAAGGACGGCCGCTTCAACCCGGTCGACACCATCGACGCGCCGCGCGAGCCCGACTCGATCCAGTGGGTCGGACCCGGGCTCGTCGCGACGGCGAACGAGGGTGACTGGAAGGGCGGCACCCGTGGCTGGACCGTCTTCCGCGCCGCGACCGGCGAGGTCGTCTGGGACGCCGGATCCTCTTTCGAGGACCTCGCCACCAAATACGGCCTGCACAACGACGGCCGCGCCGCCAAGAAGGGCGCCGAGCCCGAGGGCTTGGCCTTCGACACCTTCGGCGGCGTCCCGTACGCCTTCGTGGGCTCGGAGCGCAGCAACTTCGTGGCCGTCTACGACATGCGTACGCCGTCGTCCCCGAAGTTCACGCAGGTGCTGCCCGCGACCAACGGGCCGGAGGGGCTGCTGCCGATCCCCTCGCGCAACCTGCTGGCGATCTCCTCCGAGGAGGACTCGGCCGAGGACCTGGTGCGGGCCTCGGTCTCGCTCTACGGCTTCGGGCGGAAGCAGTCGTCGTCCTTCCCGACGGTCGAGTCGGCCTCCCAGGACAGCAAGCCGATCGGCTGGGGCGCGCTCGGCGCGCTCTCGAAGGTCCCCGGTGAGCCCGGCAAGCTCTACGCGGCCAGCGACGCCGCCTACGCCACCGGCCGCATCTACACGGTGGACGTCCGCCGGTCGCCTGAGGTGATCCGCGACGTCCTCGAGGTCACGAACGCCTCCGGCGAGGTCGCCGAGGATCTCGACATCGAGGGTCTGGCCGCCCGCCGTGGCGGCGGCTTCTGGGTGGCGAACGAGGGTGCGACCGGCGCCGGGAACGCCCTGCTCCGCCTCGACCGCGCCGGCCGGATCGCCGAGACGGTCCCGCTGCCTGCGGAGATCGCCGAGAAGGTCGGCAAGTGGGGCCTCGAGGGCGTCACGGTAACCGGAAAGCGCGCCTCCGAGCAGGTGTACATCGCGCTGCAGCGCCCGCTGTGGGCCGACTCGACCGCGAAGAAGCCCGGTGTGGACGGCGCGAGCACCGCCCGCATCGGTCGCTACACCCCGGCCACGGGCGAGTGGGCGTGGTTCGGCTACGGCCTGGAGTCGACCTCGGTCGCCGGGGACTGGATCGGCCTCTCCGAGATCACCGCCGTCGACGGCGACACCCTCGCCGTCATCGAGCGCGACAAGCAGAACGGCACGACGGCGGCGATCAAGCGGGTCTACACCGTGGACGTGCCCCGGACGGGCACCACCGGGCTCAGCCCCGTGAAGCCGCTGCGCAAGCGCCTGGCGTACGACCTGCTGCCCGCGCTGGAGAGCACCCACGGCTGGACCCAGGAGAAGCTCGAGGGCTTCACCGTCGGCGCGGACGGGCACGCCTACGCGGTGACCGACAACGACGGCCTCGACGACGCCACCGGGGAGACCGTCTTCCTCGACCTCGGCAGGGCGTTCAAGCGCTGAGGATCGTCAGCACGCCGGCCCGTCACCGTTCGGTGGCGGGCCGGAGTCGTTCGTGGACCGGTCAGTCCTCGGAGCAGCGGCCGGCCGGGAGGTGCGTGCCGGCCCATTCGGTCAGCGCGTTGAGGGTCGGCGCGAGCGCGTCACCGGCCCCGGTGAGCGCGTAGCGGACCGCCACCGGCGGACCGGGGTCGACCTCGCGGGCGAGGAGGCCGAGGCCGGCCAGCTCACTGAGGCGCTCGGAGAGCATCGAGTCACTGATGCCGGTCACCGCTCGCTTGAGCTCGGCGAAGCCGAGCGGGCCCTGGGTCAGGCTACCGAGGATCAGGCCGTTCCAGCGCTTGCCGAGAAAGTCGAAGGCCCGCACGAGCGCTGCGTTGCACACCTGGGGGTCGTGCACGGGTTTCGTCGCGGACATGGACCCCAGGGTACAGGGATTGCCCGAATCGCGAGGAACTACTATTTTCGAAGTAACCGGAATATCCCTAGCAACCCCGGAGTTCAGAGCGACATGACCGACACCACCGTGCTTGAGATCCCTGCCCTCGAGAAGCTGGACCCCCGCGGCCGCGAGATCGTCTTCACCGGCGCCCGCACGTCCAACACCTTCGCCGAGACGCCCGTCACCGACGAGGAGCTGGCCGACATCTGGGAGCTCACCCGCTGGACCCCGACGATGGCCAACACCCAGCCGCTGCGGGTCGTGTTCGTGCGCACGGCCGAGGGCAAGGAGCGCCTCCTGCCCCACATCGCCGAGGGCAACTTCGAGAAGACCAAGGCCGCGCCGGCGACGGCGATCGTCGCCTACGACAACAACTGGCACGAGGAGATCCCCACCGTCTTCCCGATCCGCCCGGAGATGAAGGACTACTTCGAGTCCGACGAGACCGCGCGCCACGGCGCGGGCGGCTGGTCCGCCGGCCTGCAGGCGGGCGCGTTCATCCTCGCCGTGCGCGCGGCCGGTCTCGCCGCCGGCCCGATCGCGGGCTACGACACCGCGGGCGTCGACAAGGAGTTCTTCCCCGAGGGCAACTGGACCACCAAGATGATCGTCAACATCGGCCACCCGGGCGAGAACCCGTGGTTCGACCGCCTCCCTCGCGTCGCCGAGGAGACCGCGGTCAAGTGGGCCTGAGAAACCCGCCCCGAGTCGGCTCTCGTCAGCTCGGGCCGGGTCGGCCCTTCTCGGCCGCCTTGGCCGCCGACCAGAGCCGCTCGACCTCGTCGAGGGTGTAGCGACGACCGGACTCGGCCTCCGGGCCGAAGACGTGCGGGTTGCGGCGCTTCATCTTCTCGGTGAGACCTGCGACGACGTCGTCCATGGTGAACTCACCGGCCTCCTCCGCGATCGCGGCGTGGAAGTAGACCTGCAGGAGCAGGTCGCCGAGCTCCTCCTTGAGGTGCTCCGGGTCCTCCTCGGAGATCGCCTCGAGCACCTCGTCGGACTCCTCGCGCAGATACTTCGCCAACGACGAATGGGTCTGCGACGACTTCCACACGCACCGCTCACGCATCAGCCGCATCAGGTCGAGGAACTCGACGAGCCCCTCCCCCGATGCGTACGTCCGCTCGCTCAATCCAGCGCTCCGAACGCGCTCAGGCACTGGCGCAGCAGCGCGCCGCGGCCGCCCTCCATGTCACCCACGACCGCGTCGGAGGCGGCCTCGGCCGGCGTCATCCAGGACAGCTCCAGGGCGTCCTGGCGCGGCTCGCACTCGCCCGTCACCGGGATGACGTAGACCAGCGAGACCGCGTGCTGGCGTGGGTCCTGGTAGCGCTCCCCGGGCCACGGGAAGTATTCGGCCACGGTCACCGGGACC
This sequence comes from Nocardioides turkmenicus, assembly GCF_011045035.1. Lineage (GTDB taxonomy): Bacteria > Actinomycetota > Actinomycetes > Propionibacteriales > Nocardioidaceae > Nocardioides > Nocardioides turkmenicus. The sequence goes on along the minus strand of NZ_JAALAA010000007.1, from coordinate 112,400 downwards.
GTGGTCAGCGGCAGGGTCGGGAACGCGACCGGACCGAGGTCCTTCTCCAGGTTGCGCATCAGCGCGTCGCGGATCCGCTCGCCGTGCAGCACCCGGCCGGAGACCAGCGACCGCGTGATCGTCCCGGTCGTGGGCGAGCCCCGCAGCAGCAGCCCCACCTCGGTGACCCGGCCGTCTGGATCGACCCGCACGGGCACCGCCTCCACATAGAGGATGGGCACCCGCCCGCGGGTCTCGCCCAGCTCCTCCTCGGAGAGCCACCCCGGCTCGGTGTCCCACTCGTTGCCGAAGGGCTCCTCAGGGAAGGACTGCTCGCCGAACGCCTCCATGGTCATGCGTCGATCCTGCCAGACACAGGCGTACGTCACGGAGCAACGGCGCCGCAGTATGGACTCTCAGCGCCGCAGCAGCAGGAAGCTGTCGGCCTTGAAGACCTTCTCCACCATCCACCAGGAGAATCCGTCGTAGTAGGGGCGCGCCTCGTCACGGCCGAGGATCCGCGGTTCGGTGGCGGCGTGGTCGCGCCCCTTCCAGGTGATCGTGCACCCGCCGGCAGCCAGCACGTTGCGCACCCAGTTGGTGCCCGGTCCCCACGGCAGCGTGATCACGAACTCGTCCTCGGTGTGCAGCAGGGCGACCGGCAGGCTCAGCGCGCGTCCGGTCTTGCGGCCGCGGTGGTGCACCACGGCCCAGAGCGGGAACAGGCGGTGTCCGGCCAGGGTACGCATCACCGGGGCGGTCGCCCTCGCCATCCGCCAGGAGTCGTTGCTGGGGGTGATCGTCGTCGTCATGTCCCCACTGTCCCGGGCACGCGGGCTCGCCGCTTCCCGGACAGTGATCAGCCGGAGTGACGGGTTCCCGTCAGTCCGCTCCGTTGCGGATCGCCCACGCGGTGGCCTCGGCCCGGCTGCGTACCCCGAGCTTGCGGTAGAGGTTGGCCGCGTGCCGCTCGACTGTGTGCTCGGTGATGCCGAGGTCGCGTGCGACCGAGGCGTTCGTACGTCCCGTGGCGATCAGCCTCAGCACGTCCTGCTCGCGCGTGGTCAGCGCCGTCAGGGCCGTTGGGGCCGGCGCCGACGCAGAGTCACGACACACCTCGCCGGTCAGGAACCAGCGGCTGACCATGGCGAGGTCGCGCGCGCCGCCCTCGACGAAGAGCGTCGGCGTGGTGCCCTCGAGCTCGACCAGCGTCCCGTTGCGGAGCCCCTCGGCCAGGCGACGGGACACCTCGACCGGGATCTGGCCGGCGGCCTGGCGGTGCAGCACGAGCGTCGGTGCGACGACCTGACCGAGCAGGTCGCTGACGTCCAACCGGGCGGCCTCGGCGAACCAGTCACGGGCGACCGCCGGGGTCGTCGCGGTGCGGAACGCCTCGGCCACCCGGCCGGCGTTCTCGCCGGAGCCCCAGCCCAGCCAGGCCGTCGCGGCGGCGTCGGCGAAGAGGTCCCAGTCCTGCTCGACCAGCGAGAGCAGCGCCTGCGTCTGCGCCGGGCTCATCGCGTCGCGCATCCGCGCCGCTCCGCCGAAGAGGAGCATCCGGTCGACGCGCTGCGGGTCGGTGGCGGCGTACGCGACCGCGGTCGCGACCGCGTGGTAGTAGCCGAGCAGGTTGACCCGGTCGGCACCGACGGCCTCGATGACCGCCTCCAGGTCACGGAGGTGCGCATCGAGCCCGAGGTCGCCGGGCCGGCGGTCGGAGGAGCCGGTGCCGCGGCCGTCGTAGAGCACGAGCGTCAGGTCCTGACTCAGCCGCTCGTAGGCCATCCGCAGCGCCGGCACCCGCCACTGCGCCCGGATGTTGCTGAGCGACGGCATCCAGATCACCACCGGCCCGCTCCCGACGACCTGATACGCGATCGCGATGTCGTCGCTGGTCTGCGCGTAGCGCACCTCTGGCTCGCCGGTCACAGGTTCATTCTTGCGCCTGGGAGGGCTGGGTAGCGTCGTGGGCATGAACCGAGTCCTCATGATCGGGCTGGCGCCCGAGGCTGTCGATCTCTCCGACGCACCGATCGATCTGGCCACGCTGAAGGAGCGGATCGCCGTCGGCAACGCGCAGGTCGCCGACGCCGGCTACGACGCGCTCGCCTGCGAGATCGGCACCGAGCTCGCCGACGCGATCTCGCAGGTGCGCGCAGCGCTCGAGCAGCAGGCGTGGGACATCGTCATGATCGGCGGTGGAATCAGGGCGATCCCAGCCCACACCGAGCTCTTCGAGGCGATCGTCAACCTGGTCCACGAGCTCGCGCCCAAGGCCCGCTTCGCCTTCAACGCCGGCCCCGACACCACCCTCGAGGCGCTGCGCCGGGCGGCCGACGGCCAGCGCTGACGCGCTCACGTCGCGAGCCGCTTCACCGCCGCGTCATAGAGCGTCTGCGCCGCCTCGGCGGCCACGTCGGCGGCGGCGACGGTGACCGGCTTGCCGAGGTAGTTGTTGGCGTTGCGGTCCAGGCGCATCACGTCATAGTGGGCGGCCGCGTCGCGCGGCGGTGGGGTGTCGAAGACCGCGGCCAGGAACCTGCCGACCTTCACGTGCCCGCCCGCGCCGTACGTCGTCTTGTAGCCGTATCCCGCCAGCATCGCCTCGCCGACGTCGTGGGCGGCCTTGTAGGCGAGGTTGTAGCGGTTCTCGGTGCGGGTGACGTGGGGTACGTCGGCGAGCGCCGACTCCGCACCGGCGAGGAAGGCACGGGCCTTCTTCTCGTCCGGCCTCACGGCGCGCAGCGCGCCGGAGCGTACGAGCGCGTCAACCGCCTTCTGCTGCGCCGGGGTCAGCGGCAGGGGCATCCGGTCCTCCTCCGTAGATCTCGATCACCGGGTTGGCCCGGACCTCCTCGAGGAACCCGGTCTGCTCCTCGGCCTCCTCCGGACTCAGGATCGTGGGGTTGACGATGCGCCCGACGCTGTCGGAGACCTCGCGGCAGACCTCGTAGACGGCACGTACGTCGGGGGTGCCGATCACCATCAGGTCGATGTCGTTCGGCGGCGGCCCCGGCTCCCCCTTCGCGCGGGCCGCGAACGACCCGAAGATGAAGGCACGCTCGATCCCGTCGAGACCGTCGAGGGCCTCCTGGAGCAGCACGGCCGGTCCGGTGACGGTCAGCAGGATCTCCCGCGTCGGCGCGAGCAGCGGGCTCTGCTCGTTGCCCTTCACCAGCCGGGTCCGACCGACGCGGCGGTCGACGAGCAGGCCGGCATCGAGCAGCCGCGCGACCTCGCGATGGACCGTCGGATAGGGCAGCCCGGCCCGCTCGGCGAGGTCGGTCATGCTCATCTCCTCCCCCGGGAGCAGCAGCTCCGAGAGCAGCAGCGCCTGCGCCTCCGACCGGAACAGAGGCGCGAGCACCGGAGCCTGACTTCTCACAAAATGGATAATAACCTCCATTTTGTGGATACGAAACCCCGTGGACCCTCCAACTCAGACGGCGACAGGCGTGTTCAGGGTGACTGCGAGGCCCGGCATCACCGACCCCACCTCGACGACCGCAGCGACCGTCTCGTCCCGAAGGTGTGCTCGGTGCGTCAGCACCGTCGCAAGGACACTGAGCCAGGACTGCACGACCGCCCCTGTCACACGGTGAGCGAGCGTCGCCTGACGTACGTCATCCAGCAATGACGGCGGAAGCGCGACCGACAGGTCGGGAAACATCGATGGACCATGGATGGCGGCGATCTGGAGATCCCCACGGGCTCCCATCACCAGATCGTTGTCCACCAGGCGCCAAGCACGGGCCGCCGCAACAGCCGCGTCGACGTCGGCCAGCAACCCGACCACGAGGTCGACGATGTGCGGCGCAGCGTGCCATCGCCCGTCGGGCGGCAGGCCGTCGATCGTCGCAGCGAACGCGACCGGGCCCGTCCCGGTCAGCTCTTGGTCCGTGGTGAGCTGGTCCGCGACCGCTACCGTCAACAGATGGCTGGTCACGATCGTCTTGACCATCCGCCGAAGGTCTCCCTCTGGGAACCGGTCGTCGCTGTCGTCGCCGTCCAACCAGTCACGCGCAGCCGGCCAAGCGCTGCGGCCCCACGTGAGACCGAGTCCATCGACGAGGGTCGACGTGTCCTGCGCCAGGCGGTCGAGTGCGGCACTTCTGCCGACGCTTCGGGCCGCCGCGCGTGCCACCAACTGCGGGTGACCGGCCGACCGTGCCGCCTCCAGAGGAAAGGCGATGTTCACCAACCCGATCATGTCCTCTGGCGAGAAGGCGCAGATCACGCCAGCATGAGCGGCCACCAGCGGCGTACGCGGTCCCCACCGTTGGCCCGGATCCCAGGACGGCACTGTAGGCGCTGTCCATATCTCACCTGGTGAATCGAATGAGCGCCGAGGGCCCGCGCTGAGTCGGACATACTCGGACTCAGCGACGTCGATCGCGTCATCGTCCATCGACACGAGCGCCCCCTCGGGCGCACGATGGAGCGACCAACGCAATGGCATGACGCTCGATGGCTCCGCCTGGTATGCGTCAAGACTGGCTGCCTCCACGGGGTCGCCGAGTTCGAACGCCACCTGCACCATGCCGGCGTCGAACCGCCGGCTGTAGGTATCGCCCGGGGCGATACGACCATCGATCAGCCGCCACGCAAGCTCGTTGAGGATGACAGCCGCATCGTGGGGACTGAACCGCCAGTCATGGCCAGGGTCTTCTCCGGCGTCCGGCCGCGCCCACATGTGCACCTCAGGCAGCCCACGCTCGGCCAGTCCGAGCGTGTAAGCGAAGTCTCGACTGTCGTCCTCGTTGTGAAAGACCGCCAGGACCTGCCACGACGGCTCCCGCTTCTCCTTCATGTGACCACCGTAGATCTGAGCACCGACATCGCGGCCGGGTCCAGGTCACGAGGAGCGAGAGTTGCCCTGATGCACACGGTCGTTAAAGGCGTGACAGGTGAGGCACCTCAGACGTCACAGGGGTAACGACGATGTGCATCCTCCCGTCACACGAGGCGCCGACAACGCCGGACCCGCTCCACCACCAGCCTCACCAGACGTTGCGGCAGGTCCGACGCGAGTTCCGCCACCCCGGGATCCGCCGCCGCCTTCTCGAACGCAGGTACGGCCAGATCGAGGAGGCGGCTGGCGACGGTGCGTACCTCATCCTCAGAGAGCCCTACATCTTTGGCCAGGCGCTCCCACGGCGGGGAGGGCGGGTCCATGAGGTAACCGGATCCGAACTTCATCGCCAGGCGAAGCTTGCGGGGATGTAGATCCGTATACGGCAGCGCCGAAGCGACGTCATAGAACGGCGCGAGCGCAACCTGCCTCCCCGCGAGGAGCACCGAATAGTTCTTCGCGTGAGCATCCGGCCCTGCGATGATCCAGTTCCAGACCAGCGCCCCCGTGAAACGCTCGATATCCGAACGAGCAAGGGCCGGCGCCATCAGCCGCCGGATCAGGCGGGCGACGTCAGCCGGTCCGGGTCCGCCCTCGTTCTGATACTTGGCCGTCGGGAAGTACCCGAGCGCCTGGGCAAGATCCTCCTGATGGAGGCGTACGAGCCGCCCATCCGTCGTCGTCCGCCGGTCATATCGGGCGACCACGATCGCCGAGACGTCTTCGAACCGCACGATGCGGGTGCGTACGGCTCCGAGACCGGTGTATCCCATCGCGGCAAGGCACAGGTGTTCGTTGAGGTCGTGCTCGTCCATGCCCTCGATGGCAGGCTTCAGGATATGGGTCGTCGCCCCGGAGCCGGCCGGATCACCCCACCGGCCGTCGCGGTGCAGCAAGGCCGTCTTCGGCTGCGCCCCAGCGAGGCTGAAACGGCCTGACGAGGCGGCGCCCAGCCAGGCCGCGGAGTCGGTCCGGAGATCGCGAATACGCTGGGCCACATCGGCCTCGCTGAGCCAATCGACCTCGTTGTCGGTCTCGCCCAGGAGGTCGTCGACGCGATCACGAGCGACGATGCGTACCGCACCAGGACAGTCCTCGCCGACCGGGCTGGCCAGCAGCGAGAACGGATTGCCCGCGGAGACCTGGAACTCACGCGCCCACCGATCGAGCACGCGGGTGTTGTCGGGCAATAGACCCCACAGCCACGGATTGACCTCGGCGTCGCCGTGACGGCGTCGGGCCAGGGGCATCGAGACCGAGATCGGAGTCGCGGCTCGATCTTGTTGATAGTCGGCGTCGTAGGTGAAGGTGAGACTCCCGCCGGCCCGCTCGAGGACGCCGGCAACACGGTTGCCGAGGAGGACGATCCGCTCGGTGGCCATCAGGAGTCGCCGGCGTAGTAGTCATCGAGCGCGGCGCGCAGATCCGGCATGTCCTCGACGGGCGTGGAGCCGGTGCCGTCTCCAGTGTCCGCCTCCAGCCTCACCCCCAGCGCGTCGAGCACAGCAAGAACGCGACCGACCTCCGCCTTTTCATGGCCCGACTCGAACAGCGAGACCCACCGACGTGACACACCGGCACGCGTAGCGAGCTCGGCCTGGGTCCAGGACAGGTCTCGACGGCGGGTCGCCACCATCGACATGAGGTCTTGCAGTGCGTGTATCTCCATGGAATACCTCCGCAATCGATGCCACGGTACCATCATATTTGCAGCCTGTGAGGGTTCCGTTACAGCCGTACGTTGCAACGGAACCCTCACAAAGATGCGCGTTGTTCAGGTGAGCGGGTCGATGATCGCGTCGATGACGACCCGGGCCCAGTCGAGGAGCTCGGGGCCGTCGAGGGGCTTGGCCGGGAAGCCGGAGGAGACCGGGCGCGGGACCATGATGGTCTCCAGCTGCGGCTTGACCAGCGACTTCGGGTACATCCGGTTGAGGCGGACGACCCGGGAGTCGGGCAGCGTGACCGGGTGGAAACGTACGTTCTTGCCGGCCAGGGTGACCTCGGAGACGCCGGCCTGGCGGGCGCGGGCGCGGAAGCGGGCGACCTGGAGCAGGGACGACACTTCCGCCGGCGGCTTGCCGTAGCGGTCGAGGAGCTCGGCGGCAACCGACTCGACGTCCTCGTCGGACCGCACCTCCGCCAGCCGCTTGTAGATCTCCAGGCGTAGCCGCTCGCTCGGGATGTAGTCGTGCGGGAGGTGCGCATCCACCGGGAGCTCGATCCTCACCTCGTTGAGCTCCTCGGCAGCACCGTCGGGGCCGGCCTTGAACTCGGCGACGGCCTCACCGACGAGGCGTACGTAGAGGTCGAAGCCGACGTCGGCGATGTGGCCGGACTGCTCGCCACCGAGCAGGTTGCCGGCACCACGGATCTCGAGGTCCTTCATCGCGATCGCCATGCCACCGCCGAGGTCGGAGTGCTGGGCAAGGGTGGCGAGGCGCTCGTGGGCGGTCTCGGTGAGCGGCTTCTCGCCGGGGTAGAGGAAGTAGGCGTAGGCCCGCTCGCGGGAGCGGCCGACGCGGCCGCGGAGCTGGTGGAGCTGGGAGAGGCCGAGGGTGTCGGCACGCTCGATGATCATCGTGTTGGCGTTCGAGACGTCCAGTCCCGACTCGACCAGCGTGGTGCACACCAGCACGTCGAACTCCTTCTCCCAGAAGTCGACCATCACCTGCTCGAGCTGCTTCTCGTTCATCTGGCCGTGAGCGACCGCGACCCGCGCCTCGGGCACCAGCTCGCGGATCCGCGCGGCGGCCTTCTCGATCGAGTTGACCCGGTTGTGGATGTAGAAGACCTGGCCCTCGCGGAGCAGCTCACGCCGCACCGCGGCGACGATCTGGCGGTCCTCGTAGGCACCGACGTACGTCAGGACCGGGTGTCGCTCCTCGGGCGGCGTGGTGATCGTGGACATCTCCCGGATGCCGGTGATCGACATCTCCAGGGTCCTCGGGATCGGCGTGGCGGACATCGACAGGAAGTCGACGGAGGTCCGGAGGCGCTTCATCGCCTCCTTGTGCTCGACGCCGAAGCGCTGCTCCTCGTCGATGATGATGAGGCCGAGGTCCTTGAAGCGTACGTCCTTGTTGAGGAGCCGGTGAGTGCCGACGACGATGTCGATGGTGCCGTCGGCGAGGCCCGTCATGACCTCGGCCGCCTCCTTGTCGGTCTGGAAGCGGGACAGCCCGCGCACGTTGACCGGGAAGCCCGACATCCGCTCCATGAAGGTCGACAGGTGCTGGGAGACCAGCAGCGTCGTCGGCACCAGCACGGCGACCTGCTTGCCGTCCTGGACCGCCTTGAAGGCCGCGCGCACCGCGATCTCGGTCTTGCCGTAGCCGACGTCGCCGCAGACCAGCCGGTCCATCGGCACCGGCCGCATCATGTCCTGCTTGACCTCGTCGATGACCGCGAGCTGGTCGGCGGTCTCCTGGAACGGGAAGGCGTCCTCGAGCTCGCGCTGCCAGGGGTTGTCGGGGCCGTACTGGAAGCCCTTGGTCGCCTGCCGGGCGGCATAGAGCTTGATCAGCTCGGCGGCGATCTCCCTGACCGCCTTGCGGGCTCGGGCCTTGCGCTTCTGCCAGTCGGCACCGCCGAGGCGGTCCATGCTCGGCTGCTCGCCGCCGACGTATCTGGTGACCTGGTCGAGGGCGTCGGCGGGGACGTAGAGCCGGTCGGGCGGGCCGCCCCGCTTGGAGGCGCCGTACTCCAGCACCAGATATTCGCGGGTCGCGCCCTGCACCTCGCGCTGCTTCATCTCGATGAACCGGCCGACGCCGTGCTGCTCGTGGACGACGTAGTCGCCGGGCTTGAGCTCGAGCGGATCGATCTGCTTCTTGCGGCGCGCCGGCATCTTGACCATGTCGCGCGTCGACGACTTCTGGCCGGAGATGTCCTCGCCGGTGAGCACGACCAGCTGGCTGGCCTCGTCGAGGAAGCCGTGGGTCAGCCGGGCGTGGATGACGGTGACGGTCTTGTGGACCGGCTTCGCGGTCTCGTCGCCGGCCTCCGCCAGGCGGGCCGGGATGTCGCGCTCCCCCAGTGCCTCGACCGTACGCTGCGCCGTGCCGTGCGCGGGCTGGACCACGACCACGCGCCAGCTGTCGTCGCGCCACTTCTCGATGTCGGCCATCGCCGCAGCGGTGTCGCCGCGGTAGGCCCTCGCGGGCTGCCAGGCGATCTTGCGGACGGGCACCCCGACGACGTCCGGGTCAGCGAGATCGGCGTCTGCGTCGTCCAGCCCGAAGGGGCTGACCGACCACCACGGCTTGCCCTGCGCGATCGCGTGGGCGCGTACGTCGGCGAGGTCGCGGTAGGAGGCCGCGGAGAGGTCGATCGGGGCGACGCCCCCGCTGGCCGCGGCGGCCCAGGAGGCACCGAGGAACTCCTCGGCGGTGGCGACCAGGTCGTGGGCGCGGCTGCGGATCCGCTCGGGGTCGAGGAGCAGCACGTGGCTGTCGTCGGGGATCAGGTCGAGCAGCAGCTCCATGTCGTCGACGAGCGCGGGCGCGAGCGACTCCATGCCCTCGACCGCGATGCCGGCGGCGATCTTGTCGGTGAGCTCGATCAGGGTGGGGTGGTCCTCGCCCAGCTTTCGGGCACGGTCGCGGACCTCGGGCGTCAGCAGGAGCTCGCGGCACGGCGGCGCCCAGAGGCGCTCGGTGGCCCCGCCGTGCTCCTCGGGGATGGCGCGCTGGTCGGCGACCGCGAAGTGGCGGATCGAGTCGACCTCGTCGCCCCAGAACTCGACGCGTACCGGGTGCTCCTCGGTCGGCGGGAAGACGTCGACGATGCCACCGCGGACCGCGAACTCACCGCGCTTCTCGACCAGGTCGACGCGGGAGTAGGCGGCGTCGGCGAGCTTCACGACCACGTCGTCGAGGCTCGCCTCCTGGCCCTTGATCAGCTCCACCGGCTCGAGGTCGCCGAGGCCCTTGACCTGCGGCTGCAGCACGCTGCGGACGGGCGCGACGACGACCTTCAACGGCCCGTGGGCTCCGTCGGCATCGGGGTGACGCAGGCGGCGGAGCACGGCGAGACGGCGCCCCACCGTGTCCGACCGAGGGGAGAGCCGCTCGTGGGGCAACGTCTCCCAGCTCGGGTAGTAGGCGACCGAGTCGGGCGGGAGCAGGTCGGTCAGGTCGTTGACCAGATCCTCGGCCTCGCGCGAGGTCGCGGTGACCGCGAGGACGGTGCGCTCCTGGCGTACGAGACCGGTGACGACGAACGGACGCAGCGCCTCCGGCCCGGTGACGTCGAGCGCCAGCATCCGTCCGCCCTTGGCCTCCGCCATCACCTCGCTCAGGGCGGCATCGCGCAGGACGAGATCGGCGAGCGGGGCGAGGATCACGGGTGACTCCAAGGTGATGGGCATGCACGAGAGCCCCCGGCCGGGAAGAACAGGGGGTGCGGACCCAGTCTAGGAGACACTCGTAAAGACGTTTGACTTCGAGCGCGCGCGAAGGCGGAGCGTGGACGGTATGCGATACACGACCATCGGATCAGGCGCCGGCTCCCGGCGCGTCAGCAAGCTCGCGCTCGGCGTGATGCGGTTCGGCACGGACACGGACGTCTCGACCTCCTATGACATCCTCGACCGCTTCGTCGAGGCCGGCGGCACCTTCGTCGACACCTCCAACAACTACGCCTACTGGGCCAACGGCACCCAGGGCGGCGAGAGCGAGACCACGCTCGGTCAGTGGCGCCGCGACCGTGGCATCGGCGACGAGCTCGTCATCGCCACCAAGGTCGGCGCGCGCCCGACGGATGTCGTCGAGCGCGTCGAGAACGGCTGGGAGAACCAGCGCAACCGGCGCTGGGAGGGACTGGCCCCCGAGAACGTACGCGAGCAGGCCGACCGCTCCCGCGAACGACTCGGCGTCGAGCGGCTCGACCTCTACTACGCGCACGTGCCGGACATGAACGGGGTGCCGCTGGAGGAGTACGCCGCCGGCTTCGCCGCGCTCGTGAAGGACGGTGTCGTCGGCCAGTTCGGGCTGAGCAACCACTGGTCCTGGCAGGTCGAGCGGGCCCGGGCGGTCAACCCGGAGGCGGCGCGGCCGAGCGTGCTGCAGTATCACCACACCTACCTGCGTCCGCGGACGGACATTCCCGACCCACGGCTCTCGGTCGACGGTGAGATCGGCGTGGCCGACGCCTCCCTGCTCGCCTACGTGCGGGCGACGCCGGGGCTGACGCTGGTGGCGTACACACCGCTGCTCAGCGGGGCCTACACGAATCCGTCCAAGCCTCTCGATCGTGCGTACGACCACCCTGGGACCACCGCGCGACTCCAGGTGCTCGACGAGGTCGCCGCGGAGACCGGCGCGACCCGCAACCAGGTGGTGCTGGCCTGGATGCTCGGCGACTCGCTCCCGGTGATCCCGCTGGTCGGGGCGTCGTCGGTCGCCCAGCTCGACGAGAGCCTGGCGGCCGTGGACCTGGAGCTCAGCGAGGAGCAGAGGGCTCGGCTCGACGCTGCTGGGCGATGAGCTCGGCATCGGGATCACAGCCGCCGACCGTCGCCTCGTAGTACTCCACCTTGAACTCGATCGCCTCCAGATGGCGGGCCGTCTCGGCGAGCTGCGCGCGCACCCGGTCGCGGTGTGCGCGCAGCAGGGCGAGCCGGTCGGCCTCGTTGCCCGCGCCGGACCGGACCAGCTCGGCGTAGCGCCGGATCTCCCGGATCGGCATGCCGGTCGAGCGCAGCCTGGTGATGAGAGTGATCCAGCCGAGGTCGTCCTCGGTGTAGGCGCGGTGGCCCGAGCCGTTGCGGCCGACGTCGAGCATCAGCCCGTCGCGTTCGTAGTAGCGCAGCGTGTGTGCGGTCAGGCCGGTCCGCTCGGCCACCTCGGCGATGCTGAGTCCGTGGGACGTCATGCCTTCAGTGTCCCGGTTAGAGCACGCTCGAAGTCAAGCCGATTCAGAGCGCCGAGCCGCCGGTCACGTCGAGCGTCTCGCCGGTGACCCAGCGCGCCTGCGGCGAGGCGAGGAACCCGACGGCGTCGGCGACGTCCTCGGCCGTGCCGATCCGGCCGAACACCGACAGCTGCTCGGCCTGCGCCCGCGGTCCGGGCAGGTTGATCCAGTCGGCGTTGATGTCGGTCTCGATCACCCCGGGAAGGACCGCGTTGACGGTCGCTCCGCGCGCCGCGACCGGCGCGGCCAGCGCCCGGGTGAGGTTGTTGATGCCCGCCTTGGCGGCGGCGTACGCGAGATGGGTCGGCGCCGCCACCCGGGTGTATCCGGTCGACACGTTGATCACCCGGCCGCCCTCGCGCATCCGCGCGACGATCGCCTGCGTCAGGAACATCGGCGCGATCAGGTTGACCTCGAGGACGCGGCGGGCGGTGTCGGGCTCGAGCTCGTGGAGCTCCTGGTTGCCGTTGATGCCGGCGTTGTTGACCAGGATGTCGAAGCCGTCCTCCGCTGCGAGTGCCGCCTCGGCCCAGGCCTCCGCGATGTCGGCGGCCGCCTGCGCCCCGTCCTTCCCGAGGTCGGCCTCGATCAGGACCGCCCGGGCTCCGGCCGCCTCCACGAGCCGGGCGGTCTCCTCGGCGGCGGCGCGGTTCGAGCCGTAGTGGATGCCCAGCAGGCCGACGCCGTCGGCGGCCAGACGCACGGCGATGGCGCGGCCGATCCCGCGCGAGGCTCCGGTGACGAGTGCGTTCCTGGTCATCTCTCCCACTCCATTTCTGTAACGATCGATAAAATAACTCTCGGAAGATAATGTAGGGATCGTTATGGAAATGCGCAAGACCTCCCGCGGACGACCGCGCTCCTTCGACGAGGACGCGGTGCTCGACGCTGCGATGCGGGCGTTCTGGGAGCACGGTTACGAAGGGACGAGCGTCACGACGCTCGAGTCGGCGACCGGGCTCAAGGCACCGAGCCTCTACGGGGCGTTCGGCTCCAAGGAGGCGCTCTACCAGTCGGCGCTCGAGCGCTACGCCAGCGAGCACGGCGCCGTGCTGCGACCCGACGGCCCGGCCCGCGAGGCCGTCGCGGAGTTTCTGCTCGACGCGGCCGACCGGTTCAGCGAGGGCGGGCTGCCACCGGGCTGCATGATCTCGACGGCCGCTCTAGGCGTGGGCGCCGCGCAGCGCGCGGTCGCCACCCGGCCGGCGAAGATGCGGGCGCAGACGCTCGACTCGATCGAGCAACGGCTGCGGCGGGCAGTCGACGACGGCGAGCTCCCCCCGGAGACCGACGCCGCCGCCCTCGCCCGCCTCGTCGGCGCCGTGATCCAGGGGATGTCGGTGCAGGCCATCGACGGCGCGACGCGTGCCGAGCTGCGCGCATTGGCCACGGTCGCGATGAACGCTTGGCCGGCAGCGGCTTGACCACCGGGTTGAATGGAACGGTGAGAACCGGGACGTACGCCGCCGCGCTGGCGGCCCTCGCGCTCGTGCTCGCTGGGTGCGGCGGGGAGCCCGGCGCGGAACCCAGTCCTGCGCCGTCGACCGAGTCGGCGACGGCCTCGGCGACACCGTCACCCAGCGACGTACCTTCGTCTTCTCCGGCCGCCCCGAAGCCAGGGTCGGTGCCGCCGCCGTGGCTCGGCACCCGGGTGCTGAAGGAGGACGCGGAGGGCTACGGGATCGCCGGGCCGACGCCGCCGGAGCTGCGCAACCGGGCGTGGACGCTGCCCGACATGCTGCCGATGCTTCCCGGCGACGGCTTCGCGGCCGAGGTCGACGTCGCGCCGGACGACGTGATCGCGCGCTCGACCTGGGCGCCCGGGTGTCCGGTCTCGCGGCAGGAGCTGGCCTGGGTACGCATGACGTTCTGGGGCTTCGACGGCGCCCGCCACACCGGCGAGATGCTGATCAACGCCCGGGTCGCCGAGGACGTCGTCGGGGTCTTCCGGCGCCTCTACGAGGCGAGGTTCCCGATCGAGCAGATGGACATCACCACGAAGGCGGCCCTGGATGCGCCGCCGACCGGCGACGGCAACGGCACCGGCGGCTTCGTCTGCCGCCCCTCGGTGGGCCAGACCTCGTTCTCCCAGCACGCCTACGGCCTGGCGATCGACATCAACACCTTCCAGAACCCGTACGTCAAGGGCGACCGCGTCATCCCCGAGCTCGCCCGCTGGTACCTGGACCGCTCCCGGAAAGCGCCGGGGATGATCCACCCGGACGACGTGGTCGTCCAGGCGTTCGCCGACATCGGCTGGGAGTGGGGCGGCGACTGGAACTCGCTGAAGGACTACCAGCACTTCTCTGAGAACGGCACCTGAAACCCCGCCGAGTCGGCGCATCTGTCTCAAGATCAGCGGCCGACTCGGCACGTCTGCCCCGCAATTCAGGGTCGAGTCGGCGCATCTGTCTCAGAACGTCGGCGGGACAGACGCGCCGACTCGACCCTCTACGGCGAGACAGACACGCCGACTCGAGCCTTTGCGGCGGGACAGATGCGCCGGGTCGACCGCTTTGGGCAGGACAGACGCGCCGGCTCGGCGGTCAGGCGGACTCGACGGCGGCGAGCTCGCGCTTCCACTCGCGGAAGGTCTCCTCGGTGCGGCCGCGGCGCCAGTAGCCGGAGATGGAGAGGTCGGCCTTCGGTACGCCGCGCTCCTTGAGGAGGTAGGGGCGGATGCCGTGCATGGTGACGGCGGCCTCGCCGTGGACGAAGGCGTGGACGCGGCCCTCGAGCCAGGGCAGCGCGCGGACGGCGGTGACGAGGGGCTGCTCGTGACCCTCCGCGTCCTCGGCGGCGTGGTGGGCGTGACCGCCGGTGACCAGCCAGGTCACCTCGACACCCGCGGGGTGGTCGAGGGGCTGCTCGAGGCCGGTGGTCGGTACGTCGATGATCGCGTAGCCGCGGGCGTCGGCGGGCAGCGCGGCCAGGGCGGCGCGGATCGCGGGCAGGGCGGTCTCGTCACCGGCCAGCAGGTGCCAGTCGGCCTCCGGGTCGGGCGCGTAGGCGCCGCCCGGGCCGAGAGCGGTGAGGGTGTCACCGGGCTGGGCCGCGGCGGCCCAGGGACCGGCGTACCCCTCGGTGCCGTGGACGACGAAGTCGATGTCGAGGGTGCCGTCCTCGACCGAGGGGTTGAGCGCGGTGTAGGTGCGGATCACCGCGCCGCTCTCATGCGGACTGTGCTCGGCCGGGATGGCGAGCTTCACGTAGCGGTCGGTGAACACGCTCGACGAGAAGGCGCCGAGGTCCTCGGAGCGGAAGCTCACCCGGATCATCGTCGGACTCAGCCGCCGGGTGGCGGTGACGACGAGGACGGTCTCGGGCTTCGCGGGACGGTTCATGTAGGCAACCCTAACTTCGCCATGAAAATCGAGTGCGACAAACCGCCTGCGGTCAACCCGCCGACCGGGTGGAGTGCACCGAGCGCGGCTGGGTCGACTCGACCGGGGCGGCGGGCGAGGGGATCGCCGGAGCAGGCCGCTGGGGCTTGCTGACCAGGGACAGGCTCGGCTCCAGCACCTTCAGCAGCGTCTCGACGTGGCCACGCGCCTCGGTGACGAGCCGGCGCGCCTCGCGCGGTGACCGCTTCTTCAGGTCGGCGAGGTCGTCGTCGGACGGACGACGGACCCGCCGGCGGGCCTTCTGCAGCGGGGCGAGCTGGACCAGCGTACGCAGCCGGGTGGCCGCATCCGCCTCCGAACCCGCCGGCCCGCCCAGGGCGGTGCGCCCCAACAGGTCGCTGAGCGCGGCGATCTCGACGAGCGTGAAGGTGCGCTTGACCGCCGACGGCACCAGCTTGGCGACCTCGCTGCGGTGCGAGCGCTCGGCGGTGATGATCAGGTCGGCGCTCTCGATGTCGGCGACGTCGAGGGGGTAGGCCTGGTGCCTGGTCAGCCGGGTGCCGGCGAGGGCGACCTCGGAGGCGATCATCGGGTCCATGTCGTAGCCCTCGAGCGCCTCGCTGCCGGCCGAGATCACGTTGATGCCGTGGCGCGCGAGCCCGCCGATCTGGCCGACGCCTTCACGGAGCATCGCCTCGATCGCCGGGGATCGTCGTACGTTCCCGGTGCAGACGACCAGGATCGTCGCGGTGTCCATCCCTGCCTACCTTCGAGTTTGCCGAACGATTCTGGAGCATGGAATCGCTCATCCACGCAGCCAACCCCCGAACGTGACGGACAGACATTACGCAGTCGGCGTACGCCTCCAGGAACCGACCGGAGATCAATCCCCCATTTGGGGGAACGGGCGGAACACCCGGCCCTGTCATCCCCCATTTCGGGTGAGGATGTGCGATGGCCCCGTGTGGACCTGCCTGACGGCGGATGAGTCACGGACGAGCAGCCCGGCACAGACATCGGACGGAGTGACCTGTTGGACCTGCGCGACTATGTCGCTGCCCTGCGAAAGCGCTGGTACATCGTCGCCGTGCTGGCGATCCTCGGTGCCAGCGCGGCCTTCGCGCAGGCGCACGCGAGCCCGCCGCAGTACCGCGCGCAGAGCACCGTCTTCGTCTCCATCGCCCGCGGCGCGACGACCCAGGAGCTGGTCCAGGGCTCGACCTTCACCCAGGACATCGTCCAGTCCTACGCCAAGCTGGCGACGATGCCGGTGGTGCTCGACCAGGTCATCTACGACCTCGACCTGGACACGACCCCCAAGAAGCTGGCCGAGCAGATCACCGCGGAGAACCCGCTCGACACCGTGATCATCGAGATCGACGCGGTGGCGACGACCAGCACCGGCGCCTCCGACCTCGCCAACTCGGTCGCCGACGAGCTCACCACCACGATCACCAACCTCTCCCCCAGCTCCAACAAGAAGTCGGCCGTCGAGGTGACCGTGGTCGCCCGTGCCGACCCGCCCGAGGAGGCGTTCGCACCGCGTACGCGGCTGGCCGCCCTGGTCGGCTTCACCGGCGGCTTCGGGCTCGGCGTCGCGATCGCCGTGGTCCGCGCGCTCCTCGACACCCGGGTCCGCACCGCGGCCGAGATCGAGCAGCTCACCGACGTCGGGCTCCTGGGGGCGATCCCCCGGCGCCGGGGCCAGCGACGCTCGCGGGGCGCGGTGACCGCCATCGATCCCCACAACGTCGCGGCGGAGGCCTACCGGAGGCTGCAGACCAACCTGCAGTACCTCGACGCCTCCTCCCCCGTCCGCTCGATCGTCGTGACCTCCTCGATCGGTGGCGAAGGCAAGTCGACGACGTCGATCAACCTGGCGCTGGCGATCGCCGAGCAGGGCCAGCGGGTGCTGCTCGTCGACGCCGACATGCGCCGTCCCGCGGTCGCCGACTACTGCGGCCTGGAGGGTGCCGCCGGGCTGACGACGGTGCTGATCGGGAAGGCCGAGCTCGACGACGTCGTCCAGGTCTGGGGCGACGCCAACCTGCACGTGCTGACCATGGGCGAGATCCCGCCCAACCCCGCGCAGCTGATCGGCTCGCCGCGGATGGCCGACCTCCTGGAGGAGGCACGTGCCGGCTACGACGTGGTCATCCTCGACTCCCCGCCGTTGCTTCCGGTCGCCGACGGCGCGATCCTGTCCCGGCTGACCGACGGCGCCCTGGTGGTCGCCAACTGCCGCACCATCCACCGGCCACAGGTGCTGGAGGCCATCGACAGCCTCGAGACCGTCGACGCCCGCTGCCTCGGCATCGTCGCCAACCAGGTCCGCGACACGGCCGCGCACACCTACTACGGCCAGCCGGAGCAGGGCTGGTTCGCCCGCCTCCTCTCCGGTTTCGTACGTCCCCGGGAACCGCGTCAGCAGGGCTACCCCGCCGCCGGGAGCTGAGCATGGCCGTCGCGACGGCGGTCCGGGTCCGCAACGGACGCGCCGGGCGCACTCAGCTCGCCGAGCGCTCCGGCTGGGAGGTGCTGACAGCGCTCCTGGCGGGAGCCGCGGCGTTCCTGGCCGGGACCGACTTCACTCTCGCCCGTGGCCTGACCGTGGGCGGGCTGATGGGTGCGGTCCTGGCACCGGTGTGGATCAGAGAGGCCGGCCGCTACCGCGGAGCCGTCCTGAGCGGCGTACTGCTGCTCGCCTGCCTCGTCTCCGCGCTGGCGCTCAACACCTGGCGCTCGGCGACCCACCCGCCGACCGAGGCCGGCGTGCTGTTCGAGCTGATACCGGTCGTCTCGGCCGCGATGTGCGTCGGAGCCCTCCTGTGGGGGCAGCGCGTGCTCTCGCCGGGGGTCGTGGTGTGCCTCTACGCGCTCGGTTCGTTCACGACCGCGACGATGGGCTCGCGCTTCGCCGAAGAACCGTGGCGGTTCGGGTTCGCGATGCCCTCGACGATGTTGCTGCTCGGTGCCTGCCTGCTCATCCGGCGGCGTCCCCGCAAGCGGCTCCTGGCCGACATGACCGCCCTCGGGCTCCTCACCGCGGTCACCGCGCTGTCCGGAGCCCGCTCGATGAGCGCGTTCCTGATCATGACCGCCGTGCTGCTGCTGTGGCAGCACCGGCCTCGGACGGCGAAGCGGACGACCTCGGCACTGCTCTCGCTGGTGCTGGTCGGCGCGCTCGGCCTCGGGCTCTACCGGGCACTGGAAGGGGCCGCGCTGGAGGGCTACCTCGGCCAGTCGGCACAGGAACGCACCCAGGAGCAGACCCAGGCAGCCGGATCGCTGATCCTCGGCGGCCGCCCGGAGATCGGAGCCACGGTGGCGCTGATGCTGCACGAGCCCCTCGGCTACGGCGCCGGCATCATGGCCACGCCGACCGACATGCAGGCCGCGAAACAGGGCATGTCCCGCCTGGGCTACGACCCCGACAACGGCTACGTCGAGCACTACATGTTCGGCACCCGGATCGAGGTGCACTCGCTGATCGGCGACCTCTGGATCTGGTTCGGCCTCGCCGGGTTGGTCCTGTCCGGCTGGCTGCTGTGGCTCGCCACCATCTATCTGGGCCGCAGCATGTCCCACCGCACCGGCACCGCGCTCGGCATCTTCCTCGCCCTGCAGCTCGGCTGGAACCTCTTCTTCGGCCCGATCATCAGCTCGCTGCCGCCGCTCGCGCTCGCGCTGGGAGTGTTCCTGCTGCAGCGCAAGGAGGCCGACCCGGCGCTGCCGACACCGGCGCCGCGGCCGCAGCTGCCGCGCCGTCGGGGTCGTCATGGCCAGCGGGCCCGCCGTCGCTATCTCGCCGGAGGACCGCAGCGTGCGTGAAGCCTGGATCGACTCCGCGCGCGGCCTGGCGATCATCCTGGTGGTGCTCTTCCATGCCGTGATCAACCTCGACCTGGTCGGCCTCGCCGGCCCGTGGTCGCGGCTGGCCTACACCCTCGACACCTTCCGGATGCCGCTGTTCTTCTTCCTTGCCGGCCTCCTCGCGCCCGCGCTGCTCGCCCGACCGCTGCGGGAGGTCCTGCGCACCCGCTGCCTGACGTTGATCTACCTCTACGTCCTGTGGTGCCTGTTGCTCGGCGCCTTCCGCGAGCTCCTGCCACACTCCCCGCCAGGTGGCGTTGCTGCGGTTGCCCGCGCGCTGATCGAGCCCAACGTCTACCTCTGGTTCCTCTACACGCTGTGCCTGTTCACCCTCGCCGGCTGGCTGACCCGTCGGCTCCCCGCCTGGCTCGTCGTCGGCACCGCCCTGATCGTCTCTGCGGTCTTCGCCGCCGGGCTGGTCTCCACCGGCGACGTCCCGTGGGACAAGACCTTCCGCTACTGGTTCTTCTTCGTCCTGGCCTCCCGCGCCGCGCCCAGGGTGCGCTCGGTCGTCCCGCGGATGCGGCTGGTCCACGTGGTCGGGGTCGGGGTGGCGTACGTGGTGGTGCTGGGGTTTTTCCTCTACGTCGCCGACGACCGGATCATCTTCGTACGGCCGATGCTGGGCCTGCTGGCGGTCGCCGCGGGTTGCGGGCTCGGGGTGCTGATCGCCCGGATCCCGGCTCTCGGTTTCGTACGCCACCTCGGCACCCGCACGCTCCCGATCTACGTCGTCCACGCCTTCCCGATCACCGCGGCCGCGGCCCTGCTCGCCGGCCGCGCCGTCGACTGGCCGCCGGGAGCCGGCCTGGTGGCCGTGCCCCTGCTGACGCTCGCCTCGATCCTGCTCGCACTCGCCCTGGACCGGCCGGTCACCGGCCGCGTCCGCGGCGTCTTCGACTTCCCCGTCGCACGCTGGACGGCCAAACGTGCGCTGAGCGGTCAGCGGGCGTACTCGGTCACGTAGGAGCCCCAGGCGCCACGGAGCATCCCGAGGCCGCGGAGGTACGTCCGGGTGCCGCGGGCGTGGTGGGTCTGTGAGCCGATGAGGCGGCCGATGGCGAGGCGGGCGGAGCCGCCGAGGAGACGTACGAGGCCTCGGGCCGTGGCACGGAGCCGGGCGATCGGCCGCCGGCCGGCGGGGGTGAGGTAGACCTGCACACGGGAGTCGGAGTTCCCGATGCGGGAGGCGCGGGCGCGCACCCATTCGCGTGTTGCCCGGTCGGCGGGCACCAGGTCGTACACGGGCGCCTCGTCGCACCACACGATCCGCCCACCGGCGGCGGAGAGGGTGCGGGTGAAGACGGTGTCGGAGCCGCCGGAGAGGCCGAAGCCGAGGTCGAAGCGGAGTGCGCCGACCTGAGCCATGTCGAGCAGGAGGTTGTTGGTCGCCGCGGTGGTGACGACGGTGCCGGTGGGGTGTCGCAGGCGCCGGAAGAACCCGCCCGCCTCGATCCACGGGTCCAGTGTCCCGTCGACGTGCGAGACCACCGGCCCGACGACAGCCGCGGCGGAGGTTTCCTCCCTGCAGGCGAGCAGGGTCGGCAGCCACGTCTCCGACGGCTGCTCGTCATCGTCGATGAACACGACGACGGCGTCGGGACCGGCCTCGGTCAGCGCCCGGTTGCGGGCGGCGGCGATGCCGGGGGTGGGCTCGTGCACATAGACGACGCGTACGTCTCCGGCGGCCGCCTCGGCCACCGTGGAGGCCGCGCTGGGCTGCTCGTCGTTGTCAACGACGAGCAGCCGCGCGTCAGGGACCAGGTCGAGCTGGACCCGGAGCATGCTGACCGCCTCGGCCAACCCCTCGGGGCGCCGGTAGGTGAGCATGCAGACCCAGATCACTTGATCGTGACCGTCACCCAGTCGGAGCGCGAGACGTTGCCGAGCGGGTCGACGGCCTCGATCTTGTACTTCTGCGACGAACCGCTGGCGCGACCGGTGTCGGTGAAGGTCATCGCGGTGTGCTTCCAGAACGGAGCTGTCACCTTGACGGTCTTGATCGGCGTGGAGTCGATCGACCCCCGGTAGAGCTTGTAGGTGACGGTGGCGTTGTCCTTGTCGGGGTTGCCCGGCCACTTCAGCGTGGCCTTGCCCGCGGAGGGTGAGGAGCCGGTCAGGGCCCACTTGGCGCCCTTGAGCGTCGGGCCGACCTTGTTGGGGGCGATGTCCTTGACGGCGAACCGGACCAGGCCCTGCTGCGCGACGCCGTTGACCTTCAGGAACTCACCGCCGTACAGGACGTACTTGGCGTTGGCAGTCACGGTCCAGGTCGACTGCTTGGCGCTGGTGAACGTGCCGTTGGTCCACTTGGGATACCACTCCAGGAACTCCGGGCGCGGGGTGCCGGGGTGGTCGGGGTAGCCGTACTTGTCGTCGGCGATGTTGGTGCCGCGTACGTCCTGGGTAGTCGCGGTGGAGTGGTACCAGGCCCGCGGCTTGGTCTCCGGGAAGCCGCCGGAGGTGTCGCAGCCGTGCTTGTGGCTGGCCTGGTAGACGACGCTGGCGGTCGGCCAGACGGCGTAGGTGTCGCCGTGGCAGTCCTCGAGCCAGGTCAGCTTGCCGGTGGCCCAGTCGGCCTTGAAGGAGCCCTCGGAATTGCCGCCGCTGCCGTAGTCGTAGCCGGTGCCGTAGAAGCTGGTGCCGTCGGACTCCAGCGAGAGGATCGCCGCCTCGGTGCCGCCGTTGCGGATCTCGGAGTTGACCGGCAGCGCCAGCGAGCTGCCCGAGGAGACCGCGAGCCGGGCCAGGCCGTATCCGGGGTTTGAGGAGCCGTTGACGCTGGTGAACGCCCCTCCGATGACGATCTTGGTGCCGTCGGAGGAGACCACGAGGTCGTTGACGCTGCCGCCGGCGACCTTCGGGTTCATCGGCAGCAGGCCGGTGCCGGTGTCGGTGGGCTTGACCGCCGCCACCTTCGTACGCGCGGTGTTGTCGGCCGAGGTGAACACGCCGCCGTAGAAGACGGCGGAGGAGGTGGCCGCGACCGCGTTGGTGGTCGAGTTGAAGATCGGCCGGAAGCTCGTCACCTTGCGGGTCGCGAGGTCGATCGCGGCGGCTCGGTAGCGGTTGAGGCCGTCGACCTGGGTGAAGCTGCCGGCGACGTAGAGGGTCGACTTGTCGGGCGAGAGCGCCATGTCCTTGACCTGGCCGTTGAACTTCGGCGCGAAGCCGGTGATCAGGGCGCCGGTCGAGAGCCGGTAGGCCAGCATGTGGGACCGCGCTGACTCGCTCGTGCCGGCCGCGGCGCCCGCCGGACGGGCCGAGGTGAAGTTGCCGCCCACGTAGACGATGTCACCGACGATGACCTGCTTCCAGGCGACGCCGTTGATCTGCACGGTGGGAAGTACGTCGGCCGAGACCGTCGTCGGCAGGTCAGGATCGGTCGGCGCGGTGTCCGCGGACGCGGGGGTCGCGGAGGTCGCCAGGGTCAGGCTCGTTGCCACGAGCGCCAGCACAGCCAGGATCGGCTTCATCACATCTCTCATCGTGGGGACGGTTATCGCTGGGGACGGCCCTTGAAGACCACCACGTCGGCGCCGTTGCCCAGATCGAGCTCGACGCGGACGGGGCGGGCTTCCTCGGGGATCTGGAAGACGTAGACGCCCTTGGCGGACTCGCCGTCGGCGACCGAGGCCGGGAACGGCACCTCGCCGTCGGAGGCGACGCTCACCGCCGGGGTGCGCTCGGGCCCGTAGTAGGCGTTGACCACGCCGAGGCCCAGGTCGAGCTTCTTGCCGGTCTCGTTCTTGACCTTGACGGTGATGGCGAGCGCCGGACCGCCGATCTCACCGGGCAGGCTCGCGGTGGCCTGGACGGAGTCGATCCTGGCCAGCCGCGCCGTCACGCCCGGGGCCGAGGTCGCCTCGGCCTTCAGGCCGACCGCACGGTTGCCGTTCGTGGGCTTCCCCGGCTCCGTCTCCTCCTCGTCGGAGGAGGACGTGGACTTCTTCTCCGACGGCGTCGCCGTCGGAGAGGGCGCGGCGGCGACCGTCGAGTCCGAGCCGACGGTGGCCGGGCCGGAGGGGCTGCGCACGATGAGCACGACCGCGACGCTCACGAGGACGACGGCAGCGACGGCTGCCGCGACGTACATCCTCGAACGCGGGACTTGACTGAGCATGGGGGATCTTCCGCGGGCGGGGTCGGACACAGAAATCGATTCGAAGACGTCGCATTCAAGCCCAACTCGGACGCCCGTGGGGGGATCCGGGCGTCTGCTCCCCAAGATGGGGTATGCCTCAGGGCTCGATGACCTTCAGATCGTCGTAGCCGACCTCCACCGGCGTGGCTCCGATCGTCGAGGAGCCGAAGCCGCGCAGCATCACGCCACCGGGGGCCTGGTTGGCCGGGGTCGAGTCCGACATCTCGTACGTCCATCCCGACGGCTCCGCCGAGCCGGCCGGCCACACCTTGGTGCGCACGGTCGCCGGCGCGGTGCCGGCGACCTGGAGGCGGACCATCAGCCGGTCGCCGGCGGCGACGCTCAGGCCCGGGACGACGTTGGTGCCGACGACCGGGGTGCCGCTGCGTACGAGGTGGACGCCGACGGTGCCGTCCGGGTTGTACCGGAGCCGCGAGGCGTAGTGGTCGCTGCCGGAGACGCGGGCGCCGAGGACCGACCAGACGTAGCCGGCGTCGGGGAGCCGGGAGACTCCGACGCTGACGGTCGCGTCGACATCGGTCACCGAGACCTCCTGGAGCCGGGACTCGGTGGTGGCGCCGGGAGCGATCGCGTGCCGGCCACGGCCCTCGGAGACCGAGAAGCTGCCGGCGGTGCCGGTGGTGCGTGTCCAGGCGCCGCCGGTCTCGGCCATGCCCCAGCCGCTCGTCTCGGCGCGTCCGAAGGTGTCCGCGGCGACGATGCCCTCGACGGGCGGGACCGGCACGCCGGCGACGTCGACGGTGACCCACTCGGTGGGCGACTGGTTGCCGAAGGCGTCCTCGGCGACGACGCGGTAGCTCTGGGTGGTGCCCGGCGGCGCCGTGGTGTCGAGGAAGCTCTGCGTGGTCTGCTTCCAGAACGTCGCGGTGACCGCCGTCGTGTGGATCGGAGCGTCGGCCGATGCCCGGTAGACCTTGTAGGTCACGGTCGCGTTGTCCCGGTCGGCGTTGCCGGGCCAGGCCAGCCGGACCTGGCCGTCGGCGGGCGAGGTCGCGGTGAGCCCGAAGTCCGCGCCGGACAGGGCCGGGCCGACCTTGTTGGGCGCGATGGTCTTGATCGCGAAGCGGACCAGCCCCTGCTGGGCGACCCCGTCGACCTTCAGGAACTCACCGCCGTAGACGACGTAGTCGTCGTTGGCCGTCACGGTCCACGGGGCCTGGTTGGCGCCGGTGAAGGTGCCCGGGGTCCACTTCGGGTACCACTCCAGGAACTCCGGCCGCGGCGTGCCGGGGTGGTCAGGGTAGTTGTAGATGTCGCGGGTGTTGGTGCCGCGTACGTCCTGGGTGACCGCGGTGGAGTGCTGGAAGCTGCGCGGGTTGGTCTCCGGGAAGCCACCGGAGTTGCCGCAGTAGTGCTTGTGGCTGGCCTGGTAGGCGACCTCGGCGGTAGGCCAGATCGAGTAGGTGTCGCCGTGGCAGTCCTCGAGCCAGGTCAGCTTGCCGGTGGCCCAGTCGGACTTGAAGGAGCCCTCGAGGTTGCCGCCGCTGCCGTAGTGGTAGCCGGTGCCGTAGAAGCTGGTGCCGTCGCTCTCCAGGGAGAGGATCGCAGAGTTGGAGCCGCCGTTGCGGACCTCGGAGTTGACCGGGAGCGACATCGAGGCGCCGGTCGCGACCTTGATCCGGGCCAGGCCGTAGCCAGGGTTGGAGGAGCCGTTGACCCGGGTGAAGTTGCCGCCGATCACGATGTCGGCGCCGTCGGGCGAGACCACGATGTCCTGCACGGAGCCGTTGGAGACGGTCGGGTTCATCGGCAGCAACTGAGTGCCGGTGTCGGTGGGCGCGACGGCCGCCACCTTCGTACGCGCGGTGTTGTCGGCGGAGGTGAAGACCCCGCCGTAGTAGACGGCGTCGGCGGTCGCGGCGACCGCGTTGGTGGTCGAGTTGAAGATGGGCCGGAAGCTGGTCAGTGCGCCGGTGGCCAGGTTGATGGCCGCGCCGCGGTAGCGGTTGACGCCGTTGACCTGGGTGAAGCTGCCGGCGACGTAGAGCAGGGACTTGTCGGGCGAGAGCGCCAGGTCCTTGACCTGGCCGTTGAAGCTCGGCGCGAAGCCGTCGATCAGCTCACCGGTGGAGAGCCGGTAGGCCAGCATGTTGGCGCGCGGGGTCTCGTTCGTGCCGGCCGCGGCGCCTGCCGGACGAGCCGAGGTGAAGTTGCCGCCGACGTAGACGGTGTCCCCGACGATCACCTGCTTCCAGGCGACCCCGTCGATCTGCACCGTCGGAAGTACGTCGGCCGAGACCGTCTCCGGCAGCTCCGGGTCGACCGGAGCGGTGTCCGCCGTCGCCCCTCCCGACATGACCAGGCTGCTCATCCCGAGAACAGCTGCGACCGCCCCGGCCGCGATCAGGCGCCACTGGCGTCGAATCCGCGTCATCATCCATCCCTGCACAAGGCGGCCACCTCGGCCGCGACACGGCAGTGTCGTGGACATTCCCGGGCTTCCGCCCGCGAAACGCACCTCCGATCCCCTGAATCGGGTATGTCTGGGGGCACATGCATCCAACGCTCGCAAACCGGGTGGTCCAGGGGGCAGACTCCCGCACCATCGGTTGGATGCAGAGTCCACAGGAAGGCGTACGTCTCTTGGCTGTCCCGTCCCGGGTCCTCCTCCTCGGCATCTCCACGGTCGCGACCGTGGTCGCGCTGGGTTCGACGTACGCGCTGACGTCGGGGCCCGCCGAGGAGCCTGCTCCGCGTGCGGAGCGGAACTACGCCAACCTTCCGCCCGACGACTTCGGCGGGCCGGTGACGCTGACCCCGGAGCCGTCCCCGTCCTCGTCCGCGTCGCCCTCGGCCTCCTCGACCAGCTCGGTCAGGCCCTCGGCGAGCCCGTCGCCGAAGAAGCGGCCCTCGGACCGCGCCAACCGGTCCGGCGACCGGCCTTCCGGCGAGGGTCCACGGGAGAGCGAGCCGCTGGGATCGCCTCCTCCGGGTGCCGGCGTACCTCCGAAGAAGAAGCTGCGGGTCCACCGTGGCGACCTGGTCGTCAGGACTCCCGGACAGGTGGTCGACGGCCTCGAGGTGCACGGCCGGATCAGCGTCGAGGCGCCGAACGTGACGATCCGCAACAGCAGGGTGATCGTGCCGACCGGCTCCGAGACCGCGGGGATCTCCAACAACAACGGCAACGGCGCGGGGATGCTGGTCAGCAACGTCGAGGTGCACGCCGCCGGCGCCGCACCGGGCGTCAACGGGGTGGTCGGCCACGACTTCACCCTCGAGGGCTCCGAGATCCACCACGTCACCGACCAGGTGCACATCACCGGCAGCAACGTGACCGTGCGCGACAACTGGTTTCACGACAACTACCACTTCGAGAACGATCCGTACCAGGACGGCGGCGCCTCCCACGACGACTCGATCCAGATCATCGGCGGCAGCAACATCACGATCGCGGGCAACCGGTTCACCGGCGCCTACAACGCCGGCGTGCAGATCACCCAGAGCATCGCCGACGTCTCCGGGGTCACGATCCGCGACAACCTCCTCGGTGGCGGCGGCTGCACGGTCAACATCGCCGAGAAGGGCCGGGGCCCGATCCGTGGCACCGTGATCCGCGACAACCGGTTCCTCAGCGACCAGCGGATCGACGGCTGCGCGATCATCCACCCGTCGTCGACGAAGGTCTCTCACTCCGGCAACGTCTGGGACGACACCGGCCAGCCGGTCAGGCCGAGCCGCGGCTGAACCTGTCCCCCACAGCACCCCGCACCGTCACCACCAGCGACATCACGTCGCGGCGGATCGGCGGGACAACGAGCAGAAGCGCGTACGCCACGCCGCCGGCGACCACGCAGACCGGCACCGTCACCCCGGGGTGCTGCCCGTGAAGGGCCTGGGCGGTGGCGTACGCCGCACCGGCGACGGCGCCCGCCACGAGCAGGATCCGGGCGGCACCGAGGTAGAGCGGGCCGACGCGGAGCCGAGTGCGGCGGGAGATCCACCACAGCGACAGCGGCCACTCGAGCAGGTGGGCGGTCGCGTACCCGGCCGCCACCCCGGTGATCCCGTAGCGCACGCCGACGAGCACGCAGACGACCTTCAGGACCGAGGCGACCAGCGTGTAGTGGCGCAGCTCGGTGGTCAGGCCGTGGGCGAGGTAGACCCAGTAGCCGACGTAGGCCAGCGTCTGGAACAGGCCCGCGCAGGCGAGCAGGGCGAAGACGCCGGCGACGTCCCAGCCCGGGCCGAGGAAGAGCGCGCAGACCGGGGCGGCGGCGCCGGCTACCAGGCCGAGCCCAGCGCCGAGGCTGTAGCCCAGCGCGACCTGGCCGCGCTGCACGAACCGCTGGGTCAGCGCCGGGTTCTCGCGGATCCGGCTCAGCACCGGCAACGCCACGGTCGTGGTGGGGCCGCGCAGCTGGACCAGCGGGTTCATCAGCAGCTGCCAGGCGCGGTTGTAGGAGCCGAGCTGGTCGGCGCCCAGGCGGGTGCCGATGAGCACCGAGTCGATGTTGCTGGCGGCATAGTTGATCAGCTGGGTTCCCGCCAGCGACCAGCCGAAACGCAGGAACTCACCCATCTCCACGCCGCGCCGCGGGCGACCCGGGAGCCAGCCGGCGAACACACCGACGGCCACCAGGCCGACAGCGCCCTGGACCAGCTGCTGGACGACGAGGGCCCAGTAGCCGGCGCCGTTGGCTGCTGCGTACGCCGCGATCCCGAGGGCCAGCAGCGGGGCCAGGGTCGTGGCGGCGGCGAGCCTGGCGAAGAGCAGCCGGCGGGTGAGGTCGGCGCGATACTGCGCCGCCATGCCGTTGAGCACGAACATCCCCGCCATCGCCGCGGTCAGGCCCGTGAGGGCCGGCTCGTCGTAGAGGAGGGCGACGAGCGGGGCGGCCGCGACGGCGAGGACCGCGAGGCCGGCGCCGAGGGCGGCGTTGAGCCACCACAGGTTCGTCTGCTGCTCGCGGGTCAGCGCCTTGGCCTGGACCGCGGCGGTCGAGAGGCCGAGGTCGCGGAAGATCTCGGCGACCGCGATGACCGCCAGGACCATCGCCACCAGGCCGTAGTCGCGGGGGCCGAGCATCCGGGACAGCACCGCGACCGAGGCGACCTGGACCAGGATGCGTACGCCTTGGCCGGCGAGCACCACCATCCCGCCTCGGGCGGCGCTGCGACCGAGCTGCTGACTCAACCGAGCACCTCGGCGGCGATCTCGTCGCGGTAGCGCTCGACGCCGAAGCGCTCCTCGGCGTTTTTGCGTCCGGCGGACGCTAATTTGGCGGCGAGGGCGGGGTCGGCGGCGAGCCGCCGGATGGCGTCCGCCAGCTCGTGCACGTCACCAGGGGTCACGAGCAGGCCGGTCTCACCATCGGTCACGATCTCGGCCAGCCCCTGCACCCGGCTCGCGACCAGCGGCCGCTCGGCGAGCAGCGCCTCGACCGCGACGTTGCCGAAGGGCTCGACCCGGGACGGCACCAGCACGACGTCGGCCTGCTCGAGCTCCCCGGCCGGCTCGTCGACGTAGCCGAGGAACTCGACGCTGCCCGCGAGGTCGCTGTCGGCGGCCCGGGAGCGGAGCTCCCGCTCGAACCACTCATACCCCGTGAACACCGACCCGCACACCCGCAGCCGCGCGTCGATCCCGCCGCGGCGCACCTCGGCGAGCGCTTCGAGGGCCACGTCGGTCCCCTTGCGCGGCGAGAGCCGCCCGACCAGGACCAGCCGCAGCGGCCCGTCCGGGGTGCGGGTGCGTGCTGCCGCCACGGACTCCGGCCCCGGCACACCGTTGTAGACGACCGTCGTACGCCGCCCCAGCACCTTCACCGCGCGTGCCAGCACATCGCGCGACGCCCGCGAGTTGGCCACCACGCGCGTAGCCAGGAGGAGCGGAGCGGTCAGGGCGAGGCGTACGGGCCTGGGCTGGTCGTCCTCGGCCTCGTGCACGTGGCACACCACGGGGACGCGGGCCGCGCGCCCGACGAGGATCCACCACGGGATGGTCACGGTGTTGACGAGCAGCCGGCTCGGCCGGACCCGCCGCCACAGCCGCGCCGCGCGCACCCAGAAGACCATCAGCGCCGCGGCCAGCCGGAGGAGCCCGGCGGGGCTGAGGTAGGCCTTGCGCAGCACCGGGAACGGCATCACCTCGACCCTCGCGCCGGCGGCTTGGAGCAGCGGGATCAGGGGGCCGTGCTCGGGTACGACGACGGTGACCTGTTGGCTCGCCCGACGAAGCCCGTGCACCGTCTCGACCAGCTGCAGGTCGGAGCCGTAGACGTCCGGCGACGGGTGGGCGACCAACAAACGCATGATGAGCAAAGGTAGGCCACCCGAACGGCCCGGGCCGAAGGTCCTGGCAAAGTCCTACCCAGATCTGGGGAGCGGAGGCCTCGAGCGGCCACGGCCGAAGCGTGCTCGTCTAGGGTCCCGCTGTCACTCCCCCACGTCACAGCGAAGCAGGATCCAGCATGGCCGCGACCGGCGCCGAACGCGCCCCCGGCGGGTTCCGTACGCACCTGGAGGCCCTGGGACGGGCGCAGAAGCCCTCGCTCAACACCGCGGCCTACTCGCGGCTCGTCAACCGGCCCGCCGGCCGGGTCGTCGCCGCGGCCGCGCACACGCTCGGCGCGACGCCCAACCAGGTGACCGCGCTGAGCGCGACGCTCTCGGCCGGGGGCCTGGCGGTGCTCGCGCTGGTCGAGCCGCGCTGGTGGACCGGGCTCCTGGTCGCGGTGCTGCTGGCCGCGGGCTACGTCCTCGACTCCTCCGACGGCCAGCTCGCGCGGCTGCGGGGCGGCGGGTCGCGCTCGGGCGAGTGGCTCGACCACACCATCGACTGCTTCAAGACCGCGAGCCTGCATCTGGCGGTGCTGGTCTCCTGGCACCGCTTCGGTCCGGCCACCGACGGCTGGCTGCTGGTGCCGCTCGGGTTCGAGGTGGTCGCCGTGGTGACGTACTTCGGGCTGATCCTGATGCCGACCCTGCGCCCGGCTCCCGAGCCTCCAGGGCCGGCCTCGTCGGCGGTCCACGAGCACCCCCTGCGCAAGTGGGCGCTGCTGCCGATGGACTACGGCGCGCAGTGCTGGATGTTCGTGCTGCTCGGCTTCGGGATGGTCTTCTCGTGGACCTACGCGCTGGTCTTCGCCTGCAACGCGGCCGCCCTGGCCATCGCGCTGCGCAAGTGGTGGCGTGAGCTGCGGGCGCTGGACGGCGGCCTCGCATGAGCGACCTCGCCCGCCTCGCCGTGGTCGTGGTCGGCTACGGCGATCCTTCACTGCTCGAGCGCCACACGACTCAGGTCGCTGCGGCGCTCCGGCCCGCCCGGATCGTCGTCGTCGACAACCACTCGACCGACGCCAACCGGGCCGCGGTCCGGGCTCTCTGCGACCGCGAGGGCTGGACCGGCGTCTACCCCGGCACCAACACCGGCTTCGGCGCGGGCTGCAACCTGGGTGCCGCGACGGCGTTGGCCGAGGGCGCCGAGGTGCTGCTCTTCCTCAACCCGGATGCCACGATCGACGCCGAGTCGGCCGTACGCCTCCTGGCAGCCGTCGAGGCCGAGCCGCTCCTCCTCGCCGCGCCGACCGTGCTCGGCCCGGACGGAGAGGTCGCCTCCGCGGGCCTCGACCTCGACCTCGACACCGGGACGATGCGCTCCTGGCGACGTCGCGCCGAGCACCCCGACGCCGAGACGCTGCCGTGGGTCACCGGCGCCTGCTTCGCGGTCACGCGTGAGCTCTGGGAGCGGTTGGCCGGCTTCGACGAGCGCTACTTCCTCTACTGGGAGGACGTCGACCTGTGCGCCCGGGTCCGGGCGTTCGGCGGCCGGGTCGCGGTCGTCGACGGGGCTACCGCGATCCATGCCGGCGGCGGCACCCAGCGTGCTGAGGGCTCCCGCGCCAAGTCGCCGGCCTACTACTACTTCAACGTCCGCAACCGCGCCCTCTTCGCGCGCACCTGGCTCAGCCAGGAGCGCGAGCGGGCCTGGCGCCGCGGGGCGGTGGGGGCTGCGTACGAGATCCTGATGCGGGGCGGGCGCCGACAGCTCCTGCACCCGGTGCGCCCCCTCTCCGCGGTCCTGCAGGGGCTACGCGACGGGCGCCGCGACCGGCCGGTGCGGGTCATGGAGTCGGTCCGAGAGCTGCGTGCGACGACCAACCCCTACATCGTCCAGCTGATCCAGACCCTGGACCGGCGCGACGACACCGACGTGCTCCTCTTCGGCTTCGCGCGCGCCATCGCCGGCCACTACGACGTCTTCCACGTGCACTGGCCCGAGCTGCTCATGTCGGCGCGTACGCCGCTGCGCCGCCTCGCCCGCCGCCTGCTCGTCACCGCGTTCGTGGCCCGGCTGCACCTGACCCGGACCCCGGTCGTACGCACCTGGCACAACCTCGCCCGCCCCGACGGCCTGAGCCGCTGGGACCACCGGCTCCTGGACGCCCTCGAGCGCCGCACCAGGCACGTCATCCGGCTCACCGACCAGACCGCTCCGCCGCTCGCGGTGCCGACCTCGACGATCGTCCACGCGCACTACCGCGACTGGTTCGACCGGGTCGAACCCGCCTTCGAGGCGACCCCGAACCCGCGACGAGCCCTCTACTTCGGCCTGATCAAGCCCTACAAGGGCGTCGAGCACCTGCTCGAGGCGGTCGCCGGCAGCCCCGGGGCAGACCTGGACGTACGTCTCGTCGGCTCCCCCACCGACCCCGCCCTCGAGGCCCGGGTCCGCGCCGCGGTGGCCGCCGACCCCCGGGTGAGCGCCGAGCTGAGCTACGCCGACGACGCCACCCTGGCCGCCGAGATCGCTGCCGCCGCCCTGGTGGTGCTGCCCTACAAGGCGATGCACAACTCCGGCGCCCTGCTGCTCGCACTCTCCCTCGACACCCCGGTCCTCGCCCCCGACAACGAGGTCAACCGCCGGCTGTCCGAGGAGGTCGGCGACGGCTGGCTCCATCTCTTCGACGGCACGCTCACCATCGAGGATCTCGAGCGCGCGCTGAAGGCGGTCGCCGCCGAGCCGCCTCCCGGGCGGCCGGATCTCTCCGCACGGGAGTGGCCCGAGTCAGCCGCCCTCCACGCCGCCGCGTTCCGGGCCGCGCTGCTGCCCTGAGACGGTCTCCGCTACCCGAGCCCGGCCAGCCGGAGGGCCTCGTCGATCTCGCCGAGCTTCGCGGCGGACAGGGTGCCCGCCCGCTCGATCAGGTCGTCCCGGGACAAGGTGGTCAGCCACGTGCACGGGGTGAAGCCCGGGCGCGGCAGGGCCACCCGGAGCACGCCTTCGCAGGGCAGCCCCTCCCCCACGGCCACCTCGACGCCCAGACCGGCGAGGTCGACACCCGCCGGAGCGACGACCTGCATCACCTCGATCCCGGACCCGTCGTCTCCCGACAGCAGCACGACCGGCCGCCGCTCGTCGAACTCCACCCACCACACCTCGCCACGCTGCACATGTCCTCCTGACTCCGGCCACCGGCCACCCAGCCCCCAGGCAACCATCCTTTACTAACCTGACAAACGTGCCCCCGGACCAGAAGCACCGCCCACCCCTCTGGATCGCCGTCGCCTCGTTCGTCAGCAGCTTCGACCGGTTCGTGGTGAGCCCGATCCTGGTCCTGGTCGCGACGACCTTCGGGGTCTCCGTGGGGCAGGCGGTGGCGATCGCGAGCGGCTACTACCTGGCGTACGGGCTGAGCCAGCCGCTGTGGGGTGCGCTCTCGGACCGCTTCGGCAGGGTGCGGCTGATGCAGGGCGCTCTCGTCGGGGCGGGTATCGCCGGGCTGGTCTCGGCGGCGGCACCGAACCTGGTCACCCTCGTGGTGGTGCGGGTCGTCGCGGGAGCGTTCTTCGGGGCCATCGTGCCGACGTCACTGACGTACGTCGGCGACACCGTCTCCACCGCCCACCGGCAGCGCGCGCTCTCCGACCTGATGGCGGCGATGGCGGTCGGGACCGCCCTGGCGGCGGCCGCGGCCGGGATCACCGGGCAGCTCGCCGGGTGGCGGGTCGTGTTCGCGGTCCCGGCAGTCGTGGCCTTGGTCAGCGCCTGGGGCCTGAGGACGCTCGCCGAGCCGCCGCGAGCAGCCAACGGCGGGATCGGGGCCGCGTTCCGGGCCGCGCTGAGCAACCGCTGGGTGCTGGTGGTCGGGGTGCTCGTCTTCGTCGAGGGCGGCCTGGTCCTCGGCGTCCTCACCCTTCTCGCCCCGGCGCTGCAGGCGCAGGGCGTCGACGCCGCGCGGGCGGGGCTCGCGGCTGCTGCGTACGGGGTCGCGGTCCTGCTCTCCTCCCAGGTCCTCAAGGCGCTGACGCGGCGGCTGCCGCGCTGGGCTCTGATGGGGATCGGCGGCAGCGCGCTGACACTGGGGTACGCCACCGCGACCCTGCGCGTCTCGGTGCCCACGATCATCGGCATCGTCGTCATGCTCGGCGTCACCTGGGCCTTCCTGCACACCTCGCTGCAGACCTGGGCCACCTCGATCGTCCCCGAGGCGCGCGGCACCGTCGTGGCCTGCTTCGCCGCGTCTCTCTTCATCGGCAGCTCGGTCGCCGCCGTCGTCGCCGGTCCGGCGGCCGACCACGACGAGTGGCACACCCTCTTCACCGCCTGCGCGGCCACCGCCGCGGTCCTCACCGTCGCCTGCGTCCTCACCTACCGTGCCTACGCCGCCCGCGAGGCAGCGCCCCGGGCGGCGGACGTCACCACCGACGTCTAGAGAACGTCAGCGCAGGTGGGCGCGGATGAGCGCCTCGTACTGGTCGGTGATCCGGCTCCAGGTGAACTCTGCGGCATGCCGGGCGCGGGCGGCCGCGGACAGCGACGCGGTGAGCTCCGGCTCGGACAGGACCCGCTCCAGCGCGGTGACGACCCCGGCCTCGTCGGAGAAGTAGAGCGCCGCGCCGTCGGCGACCCAGCGGTTGTAGCGGTTGTCGTGGGCGATCACGGCGTTGCCGCAGCCCAGCGCCTCGACCAGGGAGGGGTTGGTGCCGCCGACCTGGTGCCCGTGGACGTACGCCACCGAGTGGAAGCGCAGGGCCGAGACGATGTCGGTGTCGTAGATCGCGCCGAGGAAGACGACCTCGTCGCTCGCCGCCTCGAGGACCGCGCGCTGGTAGTCGTCGGCCGGGTCGTAGTCGCCCAGGACCACGAGCCGCCGGCCCCAGCGGCGGCTGGAGAAGGCGCGGACGACCTCCAGGATGCTGTTCTCCGGCACCGGGCGGGCGATCAGGGTGAGGTAGGCGCCCGGCTCCAGCCCGTGGTCGAGCACCGCCCACTCGGGCGCGTCGACGACGCTCGGGGCGCCGTAGGCGATCGTGGTGATCTTCTCGGCCGGCACCCGCGTCGCCAGGTGGCGGGCGATCTCGGGGTGGTCGGCGATGAGGTGGTCACCCAGCCAGCAGGCGGCCCGCTCCTGGGTCCACAAGAAGGCCTTCTCGGGGCCCGACCATCGGGCCCGCTTCCACTCGATGCCGTCCATGTTGATGATGTTGGGGATGCGGCGGGAGCGCAGCACCGAGTTGAGCGCGCCGGTGTTGTAGCCGAACGTCACGCAGACGCTGCCGTCCTGAGCGGCCTCCCGGGCGGCATGCCGCACCGCGCCGACGTCGAACTCGATCGTCCCGCGCGGACCGTCGTGACGGGCCGGCACGTGGACCCGTTCGATGCCCTTCCACGAGTCGATGCGCAGGTCCGCGTGCGGCTCGTCGTCCTGGCAGTAGACGACCACCCGCCAGCCGCGGTCGACCAGGTCGAGTCCGATGTTCTCCACCGCGGTCTCGAAGCCGCCGTGGGCAGCGGGCACACCACGGGTCCCGAGCATCCGTACAGTGGGGGTCACGTGGGGTTGACTCCTAGTTTGCTAGGAGCCGATGGCCCCTATTTTCAGCACAAGGAGCCATCCAAGAGGATCCGCGCGGACAGCGGTCCCGAAGTCCGGGTCATATACCCCAAATCGGTTACGTCACCGCAGGTCCGCGGGTGAGTACGAACTGCCGCAGCGCGTCCGGGTCGTCCAGGTCGACGTACTCGAACCCCTCGATCGCCGCCCGTGTCTCCTCGATCGCACACATCGAGTCGTAGACCTGCACGTACGCCGCCGACTGCGGTCCCCAGTCGAGCACCTTCGCCGCGCGTTCCCGTGCCCGCAACGCCAGCTCGACCCGGAGCTCGGGGTCGTCCAGCAGCGACTCGACCGCGTCGGTGAACGCGGCCACGTCCCCCGACGGGACGAAGAGCGCGGCGTCCTCGGCGGAGACCCGGGTCTCGACCAGGTCGAAGGAGACCGACGGCAGCGCGTAGGCCATGTACTCCATCGTCTTGTTCATCGTCGAGACGTCGTTGAGCGGCGTCTTCAGGTCGGGGCACAGGCCGATGGTGGCGGCGCTGAGGTGCTGGGCGATCAGCGCGGAGCCGGCCCGGCCGGTGAAGGTGACCACGTCGTCGAGGCCCAGCTCGGTGCAGCGACGCTTGAGGTCCTCCAGGCAGTCGCCGAAGCCCATCAGCACGGCGTCGACGTCGGTGCGGCCGCGCCGGTGGACGAGCTCGTCCATCACCTCCAGCACGGTGTCGACACCGTCCTGGGGACCCATGATCCCGAGGTAGGCCAGGGTGTGCCGGCGGCCCTGGGGCGCGGGGTCCTGGGGACGTACCGGGCGCATCACGGAGGTGTCCGGTCCGCTGCGGACCACGGTCACGGCGGCGGGATCCATCCCGCCGCGGGTGATCGCGACCTTCCGGTAGGACTCGTTGGTCGAGATGACCCGGTCGGCGGTGGCGTACGTCTGCTTCTCGAGCCAGCGCAGCCCGGCCAGCTGGGCGCGGCCGGACGGGGACGTCGGGGTGCCGAACCGGGAGAGGAAGAGCTCGGGGTTGAGGTCGTGCTGGTCGAAGACGAACCGGACACCGCGACGCTTCCAGATGCGGGCCAGGAGCCAGTAGGTGTCGGGCGGGTTGCAGGCCTGGATGATCGCGAAGGGGCGGTCGCGCCAGACCTTGGTGGCCAGCAGGGCCGTGCGGATCCAGCAGTAGACGAACTCGAGCAGGTAGCCGAGCACACCGCGGGCCTGCGGTGCGGGCCGGTACTTGTAGATGCGTACGCCGCCGATCTGCTGACGTCCCGGGTCGCCGGGGCCCTTCGGGCAGATCACGCTGACCTCGTAGCCCCGCGCGACCAGAGCCTGGCACTCCAGCCAGACCCGTCGGTCCAGCGGCACGGGAAGGTTCTGAACGATGATCAGCACGTGCGTCCTTGCCACGCCGTTTCTCTGCTGGGCTGCGTCGACCATACGAGCAGCGTTGAGGAGCGCGGCGACACGCTCACCGGGGACACCCGCCATATCCCCGAATCCGGGGATCGTGAACGGTGAGGCGGGTGCCGCGGCGTCCGGCGGCTCCTAGCGTCGCCTGCTGTGAACCCGCTGGCCGAGCGCATCCTCTCCGCACGCACCCGACCTCTGTCGGGGTCCGTGATCGCCGATCGACGCACCTCGGTCGGCCCGGACGCGCTGGTCGAGGCGGCCGAGGAGCTGCGCCTCGCGCTCGTCGCGGCGGCGGGTGTGCCCCGGCCGCTGGTCGCGATGTCGCTGCCGCTCTCCACCGACGCGGTCGTCGCGCTGGTGGCCGCGATCGTCGGTGACCTCTCGGTCTGCTTCGTGGACCCGTCGGCGGCCGAGGATCACCGCCGGGCTCTCGTCCAGGCGCTGCATCCCGACGTCGTGCTCGACAGGTCGGGGATCCGGGCGGTCGCGTCCTCAGCGTCGGCGCGGGAGGGCATGGGGGCCGGGTACGTCGCGATGTCCTCGGGCTCCACCGGCGGTGGCCCCAAGGGGGTGCTGTCGGCCTGGGCCGGGATCGACGCGTTCGTCCCGCACGGCGCGTCCGCGCTCTCCCTGGACGACGCCTCGGTGTGGGCCGAGGTCTCGCATCTCTCCTACGACCTGGCGATGACCAACCTGCTGGTCGCCCTGGCCGCCGGAGCATCGGTCCAGGTGTCCTCGTCTCTTGGGGACCGGCTCCGACCGCTCGGGTTCTGCTCCCGCGTCGGGGCGACCCACCTGCGGCTGGCTCCGCGGTTCATCGACCTGGCGGCCGCCGAGCGGGTCGACGCCGCTCCGCGGAGCCTGCGGGTGTGGGGCTCCGGCGGCGACCGGCTCTCCGCCGCCGACGCCCGGCGCGTCTTCGACCTCGGGGTCCCGACCGTCGTCAACACGTACGGCACCAGCGAGACGATCGGGTTCGCCAGCGCCGCCCGGTTCGACGCCGGTGACGAGCTGGCGACGGTCCACGGTGCGGTCGGCATCGGGCGCGGGGAGGTCGGGGCGTGGCGTACATCGCTGGTGGGGGCAGGTGACATGCTCGCCATCGGGTCGCCCCATCTGCCTGGGGGCTATCTGTTCGGTTCCCCGAGCGGGCAGTTTCCGCGCTGGGACGGGGCGGAGCGGGTGCTCACCGGAGACCTCGGCGCCCGGCGCGGCGAGGAGCTCTTCTGCCTGGGTCGCGCGGGCCGCCGGGTCAAGCGCAGCGCGAGCTTCGTCGACCTGGACGCCCTCGATGCCGAGGTGAAGCAGGCCTTCGGCGTGGTCACGTTCACCGCCGCCACTCCCGCGGGCGACCTGGTCAGCCTCGTCGAGGGTCGTCCTGTCATCGACGATCTCCGCCGCCGCCTGGCGACGGTGCTGCGGCCGGACTCGGTGCCCGACGTACTCCTTCCCGTCGCCCAGCTCCCCCGCCTCGGCAACGGCAAGATCGACCAGGCGGCGGCTCAGCTCCTCGCTGGTCGAGCCGCGAGCACCAGCGAGCGTGTCGAGACCAACACAGTCCCCTCTGCGCTCGAATAGACCGTGTTGGTCTCGACACGCCTCCGCCTCGCGGCTCCGGCGGCTCGACCAGCGGTTAGCGGAGCTGCCCCCGCACATACTCGGCCAGTGACCCGACGGACTCGAACACCTCGGCGTTGATGTCGTCTTCGTCCATCTCGAAGCCGAAGCGGTCCTCGAGGACGGTGATCAGCTCGACCAGGGCGAGCGAGTCGAGCTCGGGCAGGGAGCCGAAGAGCAGCGTGTCGGCGGTCAGCGTGCCGGCGCTGTGGTCGGGGCCGATCACGTCGGTGATCGCCTCGCCGACCCGGTCGAGGGTCGCGTCGGTGGTGTCGATGGTCATGAGCGGGGACTCCTTGGGTTCGGGTTCACGGGACGTCAGACGAGCACTTCGAGCGGCGCCGGGTGGCTCAGGAAGGCGGTGGGGCTGGCGGTGAGGCCGTACGCGCCGGCCTGGTGGACCACGACCAGGTCGCCCACCTCGGCCCGCGGCAGGCTCACCTTGTCGCCGAGCAGGTCCAGGGGCGTGCACAGGCAGCCGACGACCTGGACGGTCTCCTCCGCGGCCTCATGGGCTGCCGCGACCGAGATCGGGTAGTTGCGGCGGATCACCTGGCCGAAGTTGCCGGAGGCGGCGAGCTGGTGGTGCATGCCGCCGTCGACGACGAGGAAGGTCGTGCCGCGGGAGATCTTGCGGTCGACGACCCGGGTCACATACACCCCGGCCTCGCCGACGAAATAGCGGCCGAGCTCGATCACGACCTGCGCGGACGGCAGCGCGGGACGTACGCGGGTGGCCAGCAGCTCCTCGAGCCGGGAACCGACGAGGTCGAGGTCGAGGGGCCGATCCTGGGTGTAGTACGGGATCCCGAAGCCGCCGCCGATGTTGAGGTAGGCCATCGGCTCCGGCAGGTCGCCGGAGAGCCGCAGCACGAGGTCGACCGTGCGCTCCTGCGCCTCCGCCAGGATCGAGGCGTGCAGGTTCTGGGAGCCGGAGAAGACGTGGAAGCCGGCCACCTCGACGTCGCGGTCGTGCAGCGTCTTGAGCAGCAGCGGCACCGTCTCGGCGTCGACGCCGAACTGCTGGGCGCCGCCGCCCATCCGCATCCCGGAGCCCTTGACCTCGAAGTCCGGGTTGACCCGAACCGCGACCCGCGGCCGAAGCCCGAGCCGCTCGGCGGCCTCGACCAGACGGTCGGCCTCCAGCGGCGACTCGATCTCGACGAGGACGCCCGCCGCCACCGCCGACGTAAGCTCGGCGACCGACTTCCCGGGCCCCGCGAAGCTCACCGACCCTGGATCGATCCCGGTGTCGAGCGCCACCCGCATCTCGGCCCCCGAGGCGACGTCGAGCGCGTCGAGCCTCCGGGCCAGGTGCTGCACCACGGCAGGCATCGGGTTGGCCTTGACCGCATAGCTCAGGTGCACATCGTCGGGAAGAGCGGCCCGGAGCGACGCCACCCGGGCGTCGATCGCGTCCCGGTCGTAGGCGAAGAACGGCGTCGAGCCGACCCGCTCCGCCAGCAGCCGCACCGGTACGCCCCCTACAGCCGGTCCATCGGCGTCGGTCATCACCACTCCAGACATGTCAGCTCGCTGTACAGGTAGTCGACCCGGGCCGGGTCGAGGGCGTCGCTGCGCAGCATCTTCGGCCGCGACCGCGACAGTCGGTGGCCTCCGGCCGGCGCACCGTCCGCCACCCGGTGCTCGATCAGGGTCGCTGCGGCACCGTGCTGCCTCAGCAGGTGCCAGGCCAGCCGCGGCGCGTGCCGGCGGAGCAGCCCGGGGTTGCTGGCGTAGAGGACCGAAGCGAAGGCACGTACGCCCTTGCGGGTGTCCTTGCGGGCCACGACGTAGCAGTGCTCGGAGCCGGTGCTCAGCACCACGTGCCGGGCCGCGGCGGCGGCGCGATGGTCCGCGTAGAGGTCCCGCTCCTCGCCCTGCAGCACCGAGTCGAGCACGTCGGGACGACTGCTCACCCGCACCCCGCGCCCCGGCAGCGCCACCGCCGGCACCAGCGAGGTCGTGGTGTCGAGGTCGGTGAACTTGAGCTTCCGGTTGAGCGCGACCACGTTGCCCGAGGGCGAGAAGTCGGTGAACTCGTAGCCGGGCTGCTTGAGCAGCGTGGTCAGCAGCCGCAGCCCCTGATGCCGGTGGCTGTCGAGCACGCACCAGGCGCCCAGGTTGCAGATCTGAAGCGTCTCGTCGCCGACCGTCCGCTCGGAGTAGTAGGCGAGGTAGGCCCCGACGACCTGCTTCTCCGAGGTGAGGAAGAAGCCGTGGTTGGGCTGGGGCACGTCCCACGGCACCCGCAGCGCCTGGGTCCACTCCAGCTCCCGCACCCGCGGGTTCAGCTGCTCGTGCAGGAACGACGAGACGGCCGGGAGATCCTCGGCCGTGATCGGAGCGAGCACCGCCTTCATGCGCTCGCCACCCACTCGGGTCCGCGCGGGGCGCTCATCCGCCGGCGGCTGACCAGCGTGCGGACCGCTCGTCGCGAGGTCCGCTTCCCCAGCAGCGCCCGGCTGCACTCGCGGGCCAGCACCATCAGCCAGTACGCCGCCCCCTGGACCCGCCCGCGACGGGCCGTGAAGAGCCGCACCCGGTTGGCGACCAGCAGCGCCCACAGCCCGGGCGAGGTGGTGGACTCGCCGCCGAGGTGCACGGCGCGGGCGGCGGGGACGTACCGCACCCGGAAGCCCCGGTCGCGGGCGCGCAGGTGGAACTCGGTCTCCTCGGAGTAGAGGAAGTAGGACTCGTCCCACGGTCCGCACGCGCGCCAGCAGGCGGCGCTGATCAGCTGCGTGGAGCCCTCGGCCCAGTCGGTGTCCTGGGCTCGTTCGTACTCGGCCGGCGACGCCACGATCTCCCCGGCCCAACGCACGCGTCCGGCGCGGTTGGCGCCCACGACGGCGTCGGCGAAGGCCCTGACCAGGTTCGGCGCACCGCGCATCGACTCGATCAGCCGGCCCTCGGCGTCGACCAGGTGCGGAACGGCGACACCGACACCGGGCCCGATCTCGCGTGCCAGCGCCGCGGCGCAGCCCGGCTCGAGACGTACGTCCGGATTGAGCACCAGCACCGCATCGAGATCGCGGTCCCCGGCGAACGCGGCGGCGACGCCGGCGTTGATCCCGGCGGCGTAGCCGCCGTTGCGCCCGGTCTCGACGACCGTGGCCTGCGGGGCGAGGCGACGGGCGACGGTCACGGTGTCGTCGGCCGAGGCGTTGTCGGCGATCACCAGCCGCCACCCGAGACCGGTGAGCCCACCCGGCAGGGAGCCGACGAGATCGGCGAGCAGGTGAGCGCTGTTATAGGTCACCACCACGACGGCGATGGTGCGGATCGGCTGCGGCACGTCACGAGTCTCGACGGCATAGACACCCGCCGGAGCCGCCTCCCGACCGCAGATCCCCCGTATGAGGTAGGCCTTCGCACGGGGTGGCCGTAGGCGGCCTCCGGCTCCCTAGCGTGGACGACATGCCCGCCCACGTGACCAACATCTGCTTCCACGGCATCGGTGAACCCGAGCGCGAGCTGGAGCCGGGTGAGGACCGCTACTGGATCAGCCGCGACGCCTACGAGGACATCCTCGACGCCGTCGCCGGCCGGCCCGAGGTGCGGATCAGCTTCGACGACGGCAACCACTCCGACGTCGTCCTCGGGCTGCCCGGCCTGCTGAACCGCGGCCTGACCGCGACCTTCTTCGTCCTCGCCGGCCGCCTCGGCAAGCGGGGGAGCGTCGACCGCCTCGACATCCGCCTCCTCCGGGTGGCCGGCATGCGGATCGGCACCCACGGCATGGACCACGTCAGCTGGCGCGGCCTCGACGCCGCAGGCGTACGCCGCGAGCTCATCGAGGCCCGCGAGCAGATCACCATGGCGGCCGGTGAGGTGGTGGAGGAGGCGGCGCTGCCGCTCGGCCGCTACGACCGCACCACGCTGCGTCATCTGCGCCGCCTCGGCTACCAGCACGTGCACACCAGCGACCGCGCCCACGCGGTGGCCGGGGCCTGGCTGCAGCCGAGGTTCAGCGTCACCGCGGACGACGACGGCGACACCGTGCGCAGCCAGATCCTGAGCGGCCAGGGCATCGCCAGGCGAGTGGAACGCCAGGCGGCGGGGCTCGTCAAGAGGCTGCGCTGACGGTCACGACGCCAGCACGGTCCTGATCAGGACGCGATCGAACTTTCCGTTCGGGGACCGCGGAAGCTCGGGACGTACGTCGATGGTCGAGGGGACCATGTAGGGAGGCATCGCGCGGCGCAGCGCGGTCAGCAGCCGGTCGACCTCGATCTCCGCCTCGCCGGCGGGAGGGGTCACCAGCAGCACGATCCTCTGCCCGAGCCTGTCGTCAGGCAGACCGAGCGCCACCGCGTCGCGGACCAGACCGGTGTCGTAGACGACCTCCTCGATCTCGGTCGGGCTGACCCGGTAGCCGGAAGTCTTGATCATGTCGTCCAAGCGCCCGACGAAGTAGAGGAAGCCCTCCTCGTCGGCTACGACCCGGTCTCCGGACCACACGCACAGCTCCGGCGTACGCCACGACGCCTGCTCCCGCGGCAGCGGCCGGAACCGCTCGGCGGTTCGCCTGGGATCGCCCCAGTAGCCCTGGGCCACCAAGGCGCCGCGATGGACGAGCTCTCCCTCCTCCCCGGGCTCGCACGGTGTCCCGTCGGGGCGCACGACGAGAACCTCGGCGTTGGGGATGGCCTTGCCGATGGAGTCCGGCCGACGGTCGACCTCGGTGGGGTCGAGATAGGTGGAGCGGAACGACTCGGTCAGTCCGTACATCAGGAAGGGCTGCGCCGTCGGGAAGTGCTCGCGGAGCCGTTGCAGCGTCGCCCGCGGCATCCGTCCGCCGGTGTTCGCGAAGTAGCGCAGGCGGGCTCGGGCCTCCGGCGGCCACTCCACACCGGCCAGCTGCAGCCACAGGGGTGGTACGCAGGTCAATCCGGTCACGCCGTGCTCCGCGCACAGCGCCGGAACCTCGCTCGGGAGCAGATAGTTCATCAGCACAACGTGCGCGCCGACCGCGAAGGCCGTGGTGAGCTGGCTGAGGCCCGCATCGAAGCTGAGCGGGAGCACCGAGAGGATGACGTCCTCGGGCCCGTTGCCGAGATAGCTGCTGACGCTCTCGGCGCCGACCACGAGGTTGCGGTGGCTCAGCACCACGCCTTTCGGCTTGCCGGTGCTGCCCGAGGTGTAGAGGATCGCAGCGAGGTCCTGATCGATCGTCGTATCCGCAGGCGCGCAGGCGCCGCTTGCGAACAGGTCGGCCCAGGCGTGCACCGCGATGTCGATCGGGAGGTCGTCGGGCACCTCGGTGCCGACCAGGACGATGTGCTCGAGCGACTCGCACCCCTTCAGCTCCTCGCGGAGCAGGACCAGCCTCTCGCGCGAGGTGATGAGCACCTTGACCGAGCAGTCGTCGAGGATGTGGGCG
Source organism: Nocardioides turkmenicus (assembly GCF_011045035.1). Taxonomy (GTDB): domain Bacteria; phylum Actinomycetota; class Actinomycetes; order Propionibacteriales; family Nocardioidaceae; genus Nocardioides; species Nocardioides turkmenicus. The sequence goes on along the minus strand of NZ_JAALAA010000007.1, from coordinate 69,069 downwards.
ACCTGGCCACCCTTGAGCAGCGGGTTGACCGGCACGAAGACCCCGCCTGCGGCCGTGGCCCCGAAGATCGAGGCGACCGTCTCGGGTCGCTTCTCCAAGAAGATCGCGCAGCGGTCCCCGCGGGCCAGGCCGAGGTCACCGAGCCCGGCGGCGACCGCACAGGCCGAGGCCCAGACTTCCGCGTAGCTCTGCGTGATGCCCTTGTAGGAGAGAGCCGGGGCGTCCGGCCGCGCGCGGGTGTGCTCGCGCAACATCGAGTGGAGCGAGGTCCTCATCGCGCTCGCACCGCGACCATCGACTTGGTCAGGCCGAGGACCTTCTCCTTGAGGATGTCGGAGTCGGGGAAGTACGAGCGCATCTCCGTCATCCCGACCAGCTCGGTCCACTGGACATCGGCCATCGCCTCTTCCCGCGATGCGGGAAGAGTGTGGACCAACGGCCAGCGCTCGGCGACCCGGGCCCTGAGGGCCATCGGCAGGAACTGCATCCCGGGGAAGAGCCAGTGCGGCTCGATCGGGAAGTACCGGTAGGGCGTCTGGACCCAGTGCCGCGGCGCCGCCTGACGGATCTGCTCGGCCAGCCTGGACCGCTGGGCATGGCCCCCCACGTGCTCGAGCAGGGAGTTGGAGAACACCAGGTCGTACGCCACCGGCGCCCCCGCGCTCTCCAACACACCGCGCGCGTCACAGGCATCTCCGGTCACCGGCGTCACCCAGCCCTGGTCACCCGCCCCGGGCTCGGTCAGGTTGAGCACGACGACGTGCGCCGGTCGTACCGGCGCCCGCAGCCAGGACTCGGTCGTGCCGCCGACATCGAGCACCTTCATGTCGGCGATGTCGGGGAAGAGCGTCGTGAACCTCTCCCAGCGCCGCAGCCGCAGCTTGGCGCCCAGGGAGGCGGGAGAGTCCACCAGTCGGGATCGGAGCTCGAGCTTCACCCCGTAATCGTCACGGGCCAGCCACCCGTCGAACGGCGCACAGAACCCGGATCCCCCGTATCAGGTAGGCGTGGCGCGAGGTCTCGGCACGTGTCCGCCCAGCCCTCCGGCCGAGATACCGACTTTGGAGGATGCCCGGACCGCCGGAATCTGTGCAGGGTCGGATATCGCAAACGGCGCTGTCTACACCCGAATGGTGCAACACATGCAAATCTCGGCACGTCGAAACTCCGGACCGGCACGCCGCCGAGGCCCTGCCCGACGACCGGCTCTCCTCGTCAGCAGCGTCCTGATCACGGTCGCAGCCATCGCCGTCTGGGTGATCTGGCCGATCTCGCAGAGCCAGGCGGAGGCGGTCAGCCTGCTTCCTGACGATGCGGTCCCCGCGATCGTGACGGACTCGGATCGCCGTCCGGTCGAGCTGGGGCTGCGGTTCCGGGTGACCGAGCCGGTCGAAGCCGTCGCGGTCCAGTTCTACAAGAGCGCCGCGAACACCGGACCGCACACGGGCACCTTGTGGTCCGGGCGGGGACGCGAGCTCGCGACGGCGCGATTCACCGATGAGCCCCGGCGCGGCCTCCAGGTGGCCGAACTCGACGACAAGGTGGTCCTCGAGCCCGGCCGCGACTACGTCGTCTCCTACACCGCACCCAAGGGTCGCTATTCCACCGACCAGAGCTTCTTCACCCGGCCCGTCTCCAGGGGACCGATCACCGCCGCGCCCAACGCCGGTGTCTACTCGTACCGGCCCGGCTCCTTCCCCACCCGGTCCTTCGGAGCCAACAGCTACGCCGTCGACATCGTGGTGCGCCGGACCGGCTCCGCCCGCCCGTCGTCTCCCCCGCACACCCCCTCCTCGACGACCTCGGTCGGTTCCTCCGCCACGCCCCAGACCCCGGCGCCGACCTCACCGACCTCCGACCCGGCTCCCGCGACTCCCACCGCACCACCCCCGGGATCGGCGTCGCCGGAAGCGACCGCCGGCCCTCAGCCGCCGGCCTCGATACCCGACGGGTTCCCGAACCCCGCCACCACCGGTGTGCCCACGGGTGTGCGGCTGACTCCGTACACGGGACCGTGCAACATCACCGCGGCCGGCACCGTGATCGACGGCAAGATCGTGAACTGCACACTGAACGTACGGGCGGCCGACGTCACGATCCGCAACTCGGTGATCAACGGGACCGTGTACAACGACGAGGCGTCCAATGGGCTGGGATTCACGATCGTCGACAGCGAGGTCCGGATCGGCAACCGCGGCGGAACCGGGATCGGCAACGTCGGCTTCACCGCCGTGCGTGTGGAGGTGACCGGCGGCAACCGCTCGATCAACTGCTGGCGCGACTGCACCGTCCGTGACTCCTACGTGCACGGCCAGTTCACCGACCTGAGCGGCATCGCCCATGAGTCCGGGATCCGCATGGGGTCCGGCGGTGTCATCAGCCACAACACGATCGCCTGCGACGCTCCCGACGTCCCACCCGACGCGGGCTGCTCCGCCGGCCTGACCGGATACGGGGACTTCGCCACGGTGGAGGACAACCTCATCGAGCGCAACGTGTTCCTGGTGACGACCGGCGGCACGTGCGCCTACGGCGGGTCGTCGGAGGGCAAGGCCTACGGCGACGCCAACCGCATCCGGTTCATCGACAACGTCTTCCAGCGCACTGCGGCGCGGCCGAACTGCGGGTATTGGTTCCCGATCGCGTCCTTCGACACCTCAGCGCCCGGCAACGTCTGGCGTGGAAACGTGTGGTCGGACGGCGGAGTCGTGAACCCCGGCTGACGGCTCCGTCCGTCGTACGCGGACGAGTCGGTGCAGGGCTCCGGCGAGCCCGACCATCAGGATGAAGCAACCCGACGACTGCGGGAAGGCGAACAGGTCGTAGAAGGCCATCGCGGTTGCGCCCGCTAGGATCGCGGCGAGCAGGCCCTGGGCGAGCTCACGGTCGAAGTCGGTGGTCGCGGCCATCCGGGCGGAGCGAGCCGTGAATGCGGCGACCAGGATGACCGCCAGCAGGGCGGCCATCCCGATCAGCCCGGTCTCGATGGTGTGGCCCAGGTACTGGTTGTCGAGGATCCAGTACTGCGGCAGGAACGTCCCGGGCCCGCGACCGAGCCACGGGTCACGCGCGATGAACTGGAAGGCCACGCCGTACGCGTCCGTCCGTGACGCCACGCTGGCATCGTCACCGGCGCCGACGAACAGGCCGGTCAGCACACCGAGCATCCCCGGCACCATCAGGTAGACCACGCCCGAGATCGCCGACAGGCACCCGAGCGCGACCAGACGCATCCTCCAGCTCCACCGGAGAGCGAGCACGATGATGGCTACCGCTGTGCAGAGGATGGCGGAGCGCGAGATCACCATGAAGATCGCGATCGCGACCACCGCCAGGACGGCCCGGTAGAGCCAGCGGCGGGTGGGTGCGTGCAGGGCGTACACGATCACCAGCGGCAGCACCATCGACAGGATGACGCCGTACTCGATCGGGTGAGTCGAGGTTCCGCTCAGCCGCGGCATGCCGCTGCGTTCGTACAGACCGATCTCGATGCCGCGTGCGGAGAGCCCGGGGATGCTGATCCGGTCCACCAGGGGCTGCCGGGTCACGAACTGAGCCAGGCCCAGCACCGCCACCAACCCGATGCCGATCACCAGCCGGCGTGCCACCGCGTGCAGTCGGTCGAGCGACGAGATCCCCTCCGCCGCGACCATCGCCAGACCGGCCAGACCGATCATCCTGAGCAGTCCGCTGTCGGCCGGCGTCAGCTCGTTGCCCGGCATGGGGCCGGACATCGCCAGCACGTACGAGGCCATCACGGCCAGGAGGAGACCCAGGATCGCGACGCGTAGCGGCTGCAGCCCGAGGTCGATCCGGTAGACCCGTTGGACGTGGTACCAGACCCACCACAGGAACGCGCCGATCGCGACGATCGTCGCCGGTGCGCCGGCGGTGCCCAGCGCCGGCACGACGAGCACCGACCGGATGGCGAGCAGCACGACGATGTAGACCGTCAGGATGGTCGCGGCATCGATCGACCGGCGTACCCCTGCGGTCGGTTCAACCGCGCTGCGCACGGGACGACTGTTCGTCGTGCGGCATGACCTGGGTGAACCCGTTCCGGACGGGCAGCGACCGGCCATGCCCCTCCAGGGGCTCGACGTTGCTGCGCTCGGCGCGCTCCCCGCCGATGGCAGCGGAATCCCGAAGCTCATCGTCGCGCTGACGTCCACCACCACGGCGACGCGCCAGCAGCAGTCCGTCCAGCAGACCGATACCGAGCAGGCCGCCCACCATGACTCCCGCACCGGCGACGATCCCGGCGCGGAGCTGGTCCTTCGTGACCTTCTGCGCGTCCTCGTCGATGGTGAGCTGCTGAACCGTGATGTATTCGCGGCGCTTGATCCCGAGATCGGTCTGCAGGTCGCTGAGCACGCTCGGGACGGTCTCGAACAGCGTGTTCAGGGCGCCCACCGTGGCTTCGTCGCTCGGACCGGTCACGTCGACCACGATGATCGGTCCGCTCACGGCCATGTCGGCGTACATCTCGTACCCCACTCCGGGATGGCTCTTCGCAACGTCGGCCCGAGCCGACTTGGAGGTCATCGCGCGGATGAGGATGTCGCGGGCAGGGTTGAGCCCACCGAGAGAGAGGTAGGGGTTGCCCTCGACCCTCTCCCCCGCTCGCGTGGTGCCTTCGGGCGGGAAGAGGAGCAGCGTGCCCTGGGCGGTGTAGGACGGCCCAACCCGTCCCATCATCACCACCACGGCGACGACGGTCAGGCCCAGCGAGACGATCACGAGATACCAACGACGCGCCAGGGCCCCCCACACCGCGCTGAGTTCCATGTCTGATCGCCTTCGCTCGACAGTGGCCGGCGGCACCCCTCGTGCCCAGCCATGGCAATCGTCATGGCCTCCAGCCGCGTGGGAGCCGCACCCTCGCGCTCATACCCAAGACGAGGTACGACACCGACGATCGTGGTGACCGGCAGGCGGCGAGGCTCATGGTGTTGGCTGTGACAGCCCTCGAACTCGTCGTCCTGCTGCTGCGCAGGTGGTACGTCGTCGCGGTCTGCGCGCTGATGACGCTGGGCGGAGCGCTGGTGCTGCTCGACCGGCCACCGGTCTACTTCACCCAGTTCGAGGTGGTGCTGTTGCCCCCGAAGGAGTCCGTCAATCCGAACACGCTTCGCGAGGACCCCTACGGGATGGTCCCGATGGCGGGCCTGCTGGTGGAGGAGTACAACCAAGGCCGACATCCGCTCAACATGAGCACCACGGAGACGACCCTCTATGGCGAGGGTCTCGACCAGGGCGTCCGGGTCCGGATGCGCAACGTCGGGAACCAGTGGCTTCCCGTCTACAACCATCCGGTGATCGACGTGCAGGTCGTGGACCCCGACGCAAGTCGGGTCGAGGAGGAGGCGGCCCGGATCGCCCAGGACCTCGACCGCATCCTCGAACGCCGTCAGGACGAGCTGGGTGTCCGCGAGACGTCGCGGATGTCCACCGAGATGGCACCCGAGGACGTCGTCGTCCAGGAGATCAGCGGCAGCCGGGGACGTACGGCTGGCGGGCTCGCCCTGCTGGGAGGGTCGCTCACCGTGGTCGCGGTGATCTGGGTCGAGCGCCTCTCGCGGGCACGGGCAGCGCGCCGGGCACTGCCACTCGAGCGGGGCCGTGCCGCCGAGCGGGAGCTCATCTCGCAGCGGTGAGCCCCGACCCTCGCACGGCATCGGTCGCGAGGGAGAGGTTGAGCATGAACGCGACCGTGCTGGGCCCGGGCTGGTGCCTGCCCGCTACGACGTCATCGATCCAGCTCGGCTCGACGACCTGTCCACCCGCGAGAGCGAGGAGCGCGTCCGGATACGTACGCCAGTGCCGCACCACCGCATCGGCGAGGATCTCGCCGCCGACCGGTGGCCGGCTGCGGTGCCGGACCCGCTGACCGAGCTTACGGCCGGCCTTGGCCACCGTCGTCGCGCCTCGTCGCCACGTGCTGCGCCATCCGGGGGTGACATAGGTCGCCGGCGAGGGCCGGCCCTCGAGCGGGAGCCGGGCCAGATCGACATCCAGCTCGACCTGGAGCCGGGCGAGGAACCTGGAGCCTGCCTTGTCCGCGGGCACGAGCGCCCGTGAGTTGGCGATCCAGCGGTCATCCAGCATCGGGTTGACGATCCGTCGGCGGGCGCTCACCGGAGACTCGGTCGCCCCCGCCCAATGCTGCATCCGTTGGCCGAGGTAGAGCTCGTCGGTCGCCTCGAACCATGGGCGACCGCCGTCGGCGAGTGTGGTCAGCACGTCCGCATGGGCGACCTCGCGCGCGTGCTCCCGGAACTCCGGCCGGAGCGCCGAGAGCTCGACGGCCTCGTTGACGAACATCCGCCAATCGGCGAGACGTCGTGCCCGGGCCTCGGTCACCGGGCCGTCGCCGTCGCGGCCCAGATAGTAGAACCCGCGGGCCACCTCTCCGCCGAGGCCGGAGATCCGGGGCCCCGGCGTCGCCCGAGCCTCGGCGAAGTCGAGGGCCGCCCAGGCCAGCGGATCCGCTCCGAGCTCGATCGCGCCGGCAGCGGCCGCGCATCGTGCGTACGCCTCCTCGGGCTGCAGCGTGTCGAGGCCGTCGACGCTGATGATCTCGTGCCTCATCCCGTAGCGCCGCGCCAAGTCGGCGGCGATCCGCACATCAGGAGAATCGGGCCGCCCGAGGGTCACCACTCTGAGTCCGCGGCGGCGTCGCGGCTCGATTGCCGAGAGGAGGAGTCGTGAGTCCTGCCCGCCCGTGAGCTGGAGGATCGCGTCTGGGTGGTCGTCGAGGTAGGAGCTCAGGTAGCCACGGAGCATGCTGCTCATCGACGCGACCGCGTCGGCGATACCGACGCGGTGTCCGTCCTGCTGATCGCCGAGGTCGTCGGTGAAGGCGTCCAGGCGAAGCAGGCCGTCGCGGATCTCGACCGACCGCCCGGCGGGCACCTTCGTCACCGACTCGAACAGGCTGCGCCCGCGCAGCTGCCAGCCGAGCAGGCTCTGCACGGCGAGGCCGTCGTGGTCCAGGGACGTCGGCGCCAGCCCGGCCAGCACCCGCGCCGATGTCGAGACCGCCGCCCAGCCGTCGCCGACGCGGTAGTAGAGATGGCGAAACCCGAGCGCATCGGTCGTGGCGAGAAGGGCGCTCCCCGCATGGTGCACGGCACCAAAGGTGGGCAGCATCTCCGCGAGCGCGTTCTTGTCTCTGCGAGCGAGCATCCGGGCCACGTCCTCGGGCTCGATCACCAGGTTCCGTCGTCTCAGCTCCTGCGAGAGGACCAGCGTCCGGCCTTCGACCAGTGGACCGTCCGTCCCCCACGTGGCCGTCTGCAGCCCGGCCGGCGCGCCGTCGCAGAGCGCGGCGGGCTCGACGGACGTGGCGGCCGCGGCCAGGGCCGGCGGGCGGTGTCCGGCGGCTGCGGAGACTGCCGCGAAACCTGGTGGGGAGGACATGAGCAGAACCCTAGGAAGGGCTGGTGGCGGCGCCGGCGCCATCGGCCATGCGTACCCAATCCACGGGAGCGCCGTAGGCGGTGTGCTCGATGATCCTGCGTACGCCCTCACGGGTGCTTTCCCAGTTGTCCGTGCGTACGCTCCCGGCGGCAGCCGCAGCCCGGGCCGGGATGTCGGCCGCAGCGACGGCATCGGACAGCGCGTCGGCGATGCCACCCGGTGTCGGCGAGGCCCAGGCGACGTGTGGGTTGTCCAGGTCCGCACGGGCGTCGGGCGAGGAGTTGACCACGGGCACACAGCCCGCCGCGAGCATCTCCTCGGCGACCAGCGAGATGTTGGTGAACGACATCGCCAGACCGGCGATGCACCGGTTGTAGAGCCCGTTCAGCTCCTCGGGGGTGAGCCGGCCGTGGTGGACCACCGGGATCCCCAGGTCCGGCACGGCGGAGCCGTAGACGTGAATGGCCTGGTCGGGGTGACGTCGGTGGAACTCCACGAGCGCGAGGCTGCCGAGGCGGTAGCCGCGGCGCGCCAGGCCCGGCTTGGCGTAGAAGACGACGCCGGAGCGAGGCCCGTGGTTGTGCGCCGAGTAGACGGTGGTGTCGCACGAGAACGGCACCAGCTCCGAGGCGACACCCAGGTCGTCGCGCAGCCGGCCGCGCACCATCTCACCCAGCGCGATGTTGGTGAACCCGAACCGGTAGGTGTCGGCGGCCAGCTCGTACTCCGACCCGCGAGGCGAGAACAGCGGCTCGTAGTCCTGGATGAAGTAGAGCCGGTGCAGCGGCTTCGTCGGCCGAACGGCGAGCACGTGCGCCGACTCCCACCCGGTCGCCACGCATGCGTCGAGGCCGTCGAACCCGTCGTCGACCGAACGGACCTCGGCCCGGACCCCTGGCCAGGAGTCACGGATCACCTCGGCCTGCGCGGTCGCCGAGCCATGGTGCCGGTCGTAGAGCAGCACGACACAGCGGTGGCCGGCCTGTTCCAGCGCCTCCACCATCCGGAACATCGTGGTGTGACCACCTGAGCCGGCCGCCGGCGGCGTGGTGAGCCAGCCGACCACGAGGGGACGTCCGCCCGGCACCGGAGCAACGCGCCCCAGTTCCAGACGTGTGGAATCGGCGATGTCCTCCGGCAGCAGCCCGAAGTCGAGGGCGTGCGCGTCGAGATGCTGGTAGGCACGCCGTACGACGCGACGGACCACGCCGCGCGGCCCTTCGCGCCGGAGCTTCCCGGCGATGCCGCCGATGCCGTTCACCGGCGTACCGCCTGGCTCAGTGCGTCCGCGACGATCTCCTGCTGCTCTCCGGTGATGCCCGGGAACATCGGCAGCGAGATGATCTCCTGTGCGAGCGCCTCCGCGACCGGGAACGACCCGGCGCCGTGTCCCAGCCAGGAGAAGGCGGGCCACAGATGCACCGGTGCCGGGTAGTGGATCCCGGCACCGACCCCGGCGTCCAGGAGCTCGCGCAGCACCCGGTCCCGGTCGGCGACCCGGGCGACGTAGAGGTGCCAGACATGCTGGTTGCCCGGCAGGACTCGCGGCAGGACGACCCCAGGCAGGTCCGCGAGCAGGGTGGCGTACCGCTGCGCGGCCTCGTCGCGCTCGGCGTTCCAGCCCTTGAGGCGCTCGAGCTTCAGCGAGAGGACGGCCGCCTGGACCGAGTCCAGGCGGGAGTTGGTGCCGACGTCGAGGTGCTCGTACTTCGCGACGCCGCCGTGGTTGCGTAGAGCCCGGACCCGATCGGCGATCTCCGCCGACCCGGTGGTCACGGCTCCCGCGTCGCCGTACGCGCCGAGGTTCTTGCCCGGGTAGAAGCTCGTGCCCGCGGCGACCCCGAAGGATCCCGCCGGTCGGCCGTTCCGACTGGCTCCCTGTGACTGGGCGGCATCCTCGACGAGGAGTACGTCCCCACCGACCGCCTCACGGAGCTGCTCGAACGGTGCCACCTGTCCGTAGAGATCCACTCCGATGACCGCTCGGGTGCGGCCGGTGACCCGACGGGCGACGTCGACGGGGTCGATCAGGAAGTCCTCGTCGCAGTCGGCGAGCACCAGGTCGGCTCCGACGATCGCGACGGCCTCTGCCGTGGCGACGAAGGTGTTGGCGGGCACGATCACCTCGTCCCCGGCCCCGATGCCTGCGCCGCGCAGGGCGAGCACGAGCGCATCGGTGCCGTTGCCGACACCGATGCAGTGCTCGACACCGGCGAAGGCGGCGTACTCCTCCTCGAAGCGCCGGACCTGCGGCCCGAGCACGAAGGCACCGCTCTCGCAGATCTCGGCGAACGCGCCGACCGCCTCGTCGTTGATGGCCACGTTCTGCGGCCGCAGGTCGACGAAGGGCACGCTCGGGCGTGGGTTCGCGGTCATGACGGAGTTCCTTCCGGGACGGAGACCGGCTCGAGCCGGCGAAGCTGGGTGAATCGGGCACGCCACCAGCGCAGCAGCGGCAGTCCGTAGAGGGCGAGGACCAGGGCGGCGACCCCGACCAGCGTCAGGAGCCGGTTGCTCCCGAGGCCGTTGAACCAGATGCAGGCGATGGCCGCAGGAACAGCGGCGACGAGCGGAACCACGACCGGGCGGAGGAGCTCACCTGGTGGGATGCCCACCTTCCCGAGCGCGCGCAGGTAGAGCGGGACCACCACGGCCACGACCACCGCGACGTGGGTCCAGCCGGCGCCGGCCAGGCCCCAACGCGTTACGCCGAGGACCATCGCCGGCACCATCGCCAGCACCCACGCGACCTGCACCGCGAGAACAGCGCGGGTCTCACCCGCGGCGACGAGAAAGGTGGCCACCAGGTCGAGGAGGACCCGGCTGCCACCGAACACCGCGAGACCCGTGAGTGCGGCGGCGGCAGGCTCCCACCGGTCTCCGTAGATCAGGGTCACCAGGGGGATGGCTGCCGCGGCGAGGCCGAGCGAGATCAGGGTGGAGACGGTGACCAAGGGTGCGATGCAGAGCACCAGGCCGCGGTTGCGGACCTCCGGTGAGGAGGCCTGGGAGAAGGCAGGAAGGGCCACGACCCTGATGGCTGCTCCGAGCGCGCTCATCGGCCAGGAGGAGATGTTGAACGCGAGCACGTAGAGACCGAGCTGCTCGGGGCCGAGGGTCCGGGACACGATGAGGTTGTCGAGGCTCAGCAGCAACCAGGAGAGCAGGTTCGCGGCGGCCAGCGGCAGACAGAAGACGAGCGATTCCCGAGCCAGAGCTGGGTCGTACCCCAGGCGTGGCACGGTCCGCGTGACGACGAACAGACCCACGGCGATCACGCTCTGGCAGGCGATCTGGCCACAGGCGAGAGCCTCAGCGCCGACGCCGCCCAGGATCAGACCGAGGGATACCACCACCGAGGCCAGCAGGCCGAGCGCGTTGATGCCGAAGAGCGCACCTTGGCGATAGGCCCTGGTCAGTCGGGCGGAGGGAACGATCGTGAAGCCGAAGACGGCGATGCTCACCGCCATCAGCCGGATCACGTCGACCGACTCCGGGCTGCCGAAGGCGAGCGCGATCGGCTCGGCGGCGAGCACCATCGTCACGCCGAGGGAGACGCTCACCCCGAGCCCGATGCTGGCCACCGTGGGCGCCCGCGGCTCCATGTCGGCTGCGCGGACCAGGTCGGCGCCGAGCCCGAGGTCGGCCAGGGTGCTCAGGATCGTCCAGACCGTCAGCGCCACCGCGTACACGCCGAACTCCTCCGGCGCGACCAACCGGGCGACGAGGATCCCGAAGAGCACACTGCCGACCCGCATCGCGATCGTGCCGCCGAGGCCCCAGCCGAGGCCGCGGCTCACCCGCCCGGCCACCGGGCCGTCATTGGTGGCCGTCGTCATGTGCCGTACCTGCGTTCGAACCGCCATCGCAGATGGTGGCGGACCTTTGCGGTCGCGCGGGCCCACGGCGCCGGCTCGGACGTTCTCCCCTCCACGGCCTCGGCCCAGGCGCGGCTCCAAGCCCGGGTGTGCCTGATGGCCAGGTGTGTCTCGGCGGCGAACCGGAGGTAGTCGAGCACGGACTCCGAGTCACCGTGGGCGACCTCCCGCCCACGACGTACCGCCTCCTTGGCCAGAGCCTTCATCGCATCCTGCCGCAGGCTCTGAACGTCGGCGACGTCCGGTGCGCGCTCGTCGAAGAGGATGTCGAACGTGCGGCGACGCTCGCGCAGATCGGTGAGCCAGCCGGCGTACTCGGTGAGGTGCATGTTGGCGTCGTGCACCCGGTACGCCGCCTGGATCGGACCGTCGACACGGCCGACGTCCCAGTTCACCGAGGTACGCAGCCACATGTCGAAGTCACCCGAGTGGGGCAGCCGAGGGTCGTAGCCATCGGTCTGCTCGAGCGCCTCGCGGCGCATCACCGCCTCGGGGCTGACCAGGAAACAGCGACCCTGCCGTGCCGCGGTGCCGAGCCAGTCCCTTCCTGACCAGACCGACCAGCTTCGTGTCCGCGTCGGCCCGACCGGGAGGTCGTCGGTGAACGATCGGGCATACCCGTAGACCAGACCGACGCTGGGATGATGCTCCATCAGTGCGACGGCCCGGGTGAGTGCGTCGGGCATCAGCACGTCGTCCGCGGAGACCAGCGTGACATAGTCCCCGTGCACCCGGGAGAGACCGTCGTTGTAGGTCTGGATGTGCCCGGCGTTCCGCTCGTGGACGAGTACGTCCACACGCGGATCGGCAGCAGCCAGCGAACGTGCGACGTCGGCGCTGCCGTCGGGGGACGCGTCGTCGACGATCAGCACATCGACGTCGACACCCTCCTGGGCGAGGGCACCCGCGACCGCCTGAGGCAGATAGTGTCCGTAGTTGTAGCAAGGAATCACGACGCTGACCGACGGCCGCGTCCGCAGCGGTCGGGGACGATGGAACCGGCGCATCAGACCGGAACCCTGACCGGTCGCGCGGGCACCCCGGCCCACGTCCCGCCTGCGGGAAGGTTCTCGAGGAGCACGGCTCCCATGCCGAGGACGGCCTCGGTCCCGACGGTGAGGCGCTGGCGCACCGAGGAGTTCATCCCGAGGTAGGCGGCCTCGGCGACGACGACCTCCCCACCCAGGGCGACGCCGGCGCACAGGGTGGCGAAGTCCCCGACGATGTCGTCGTGGGTGAGCACGGCGTTGGGCATGGCCACGACGTGCCGGCCGACCGACACCTGCGATGTCAGCCGGACACCGGCGAGCAGGATGCTGCCCGCTCCGACCTCGCACCCGACGGCGACCGAGGCGTCGGGGTGAATGACGGTCGCGAACCGCTCGGGGGTCACCCCGTAGTCGAGCAGCCGTCCGACGAGGCGGCGGCGCACCCGGCCCGATCCGGCGCAGACGACCAGGTCGGCACCGCAGTCGGAGACCAGCTCCACCGGGCCGATCACCTTGGCCCCGCCGACGACGGTCCCCCACCGTTCGCGGTCGTCGTCGACCGCGACGATCTGGTCGTAGCCGCTGGCAGCAGCGGCGACCTCGCCCGCCAGCCCGCTGGCCGCGACGAGAACGAGCGTGGTCATCGGCGTGCTCCCCCCTGTCTGAGTACGTCGATGACCCGCGCCTGCTCCGAGTCCGAGATCTGGTGGAAGAGCGGCAGGATGAGCGTGTTGTCGGTGAGGTGCTCGGTGACCGGGAGGCTCACCCCCGAGGCCTCGTACGCAGGCTGCCGGTGCGCCGCCATGATCCCGCGCCGCGCGGAGATGCCGGCCTCGGCCAGGGCGGTCAGCAGATCCTCGCGGTCCGTCCCGTACGCCGAGCCGATCTCGATCCAGAACGACTGGAAGTTGCAGGTCCCCCAGGCCGGGTCCGCGACCGCGCGCAGCCCGTCGATGTCGGCGACCGCCTTCGCGTAGACCGCGGCGAGCTCACGGCGGCGGGCGACGACCTCGGGCAGCCGCGACAGCTGCACGATGCCGACCGCGGCCTGCAGGTCGGTCATCCGGAAGTTGAAGCCGACCTCGTCGTAGGACTCCGGCGGCGAGACCAGGCTGGCGTGCCGGTCGGCGGCCGAGACGCTCATCGCGTGCTCGCGCAGCTTCCGCGCCCGCACGGCCCGGTCCTCGCGGGCGAAGGTGAGCATCCCACCCTCGCCGGTGGTGAGGATCTTGCGCGGGTGGAACGACCAGGCCGCGATCTCGGCGCCGGCGCCCACGGGGCGGCCGCGGTAGGTCGACCCGGCGCCGCAGGCCGCGTCCTCGATCACCACGATGCCGAGCGGGTCGCAGACCTCGCGGATCGCGTCCAGGTCGACCGGCACGCCGCCCTGGTCGACCACGATCACCGCGGTCGTCCGCGGCGTGAGGGCCTCGCGCACGGTCGCCGCGGTGAGGTTCCCGGTCTCCACCGAGACATCCGCGAAGACCGGCCGCGCACCGACGTAGACCGCCGCGTTGGCGGTCGCGATGAAGGAGAAGGACGGGACGACGACGTCGTCCCCGGGACGTACCCCGGCGACGACCAGCGCCAGGTGCAGCGCCGTGGTGCAGCTCGAGGTGGCGACGGCGTGGGCGGCCTGCTGCGAGGCCGCGAAGCGGCGCTCGAACTCGGCCACGCGCGGCCCCTGGGCGACCCAGCCGGACCGGAGCACCTCGGTGACCGCCTCGACCTCCTCGTCGCCCAGCCACGGCTGCATCACGTTGACACGGCTCACGAGACACCAGCCTGAAGCGCCCGGCCGGCAGCGATCTCGGACCGCAGCGGCCGCCACCACTCGACCAGCTGGCGCAGCCCCTCGTCGAGCCCGATCGTCGGCGACCAGCCCAGGTCCTCGCGGGCCGCGGAGATCGAGGCGAGCCGGCGGGTGACCCCGTTGACCGCCCGCTCGGGCCCGTGCTCGACCTCCAGGCCGGAGGCGCCCATGACCCGCAGCAGCGCCTCGGCCAGCTCGAGCAGCGAGGTCTCGGTGCCGGAGGCGATGTTGTAGACGCCCTCGGTGACGTCGGAGGCCGCCGCCAGGATGTTGGCGCGGGCGATGTCGGGGACGCAGACGAAGTCCATCGTCTGCCGGCCGTCGCCGAAGATCAGCGGCGGCCTGCCGTCGGCGATCCGCTCCATCCACCGCACCAGCACCTCGGTGTAGGCGCCGTGCACGTCCATCCGCGGACCGTAGACGTTGAAGTAGCGCAGCCCGACGTAGTCGAGCCCGTGCATCGCCCGGAAGGACCGCACCAGCCCCTCGTTGTAGGACTTCGCGGCGCCGTAGAGGGTGTCGTTGTTGTTGTGGTGGTGCCCCTCGGGCGTCGGGAACTCCTCGGCGAGCCCGAAGACCGAGGCCGAGGACGCGTAGACCAGCTTGTCCACTTCTGCGGAGACCGCCGCCTCGGCGACGTTGAAGGTGCCGTCGACCAGCACCTCGTTGGCCAGCCGCGGCTCCTCGGCGCAGAGCGTGATCCGGATGGCGGCTTGGTGGAAGACCAGGTCCTTGCCGTGCGTCAGATCGTGGACGAGAGAGCGGTCGCGGATGTCGCCCTCGACCAGCGTGACCCGGCCCGAGGCGAGCGCGTCGTCGAGGTTGGCCTTGCGGCCCCGGATCAGGCTGTCGAGCACGTCGACATGCGCGACCCCTTCGTCGAGGAGCTGGTCGACGATGGTGGAGGCGATGGTGCCCGCACCCCCGGTGACCAGCACGTTCGCGCCTTGCAGGGTAGTCATCGGATCAGCTCCAGGGTCGGTGTCTCGGCGGCCACCTCGACGAGGGCGCCGCGGGCTCGGAGGCTGGTCTGGGCCGCCTCCAGGACGGAGAGGACACGGAGCCCGGCGGCCCCGTCGGTCCGCGGCGTACGGCCCTCCCTGATCGCACCGGCGAACTCGCCGACCATCCGGGACAGGGCCTCGTACTCCGGCAGTGCGGGCGCCCAGGTGTCGCCAAGCCGGTAGGAGATCGTCGCCGCGGCGCGGTCCGCGATGTCCACGCTCTGCTGGACCAGGTCGACGCCGCGGTCGAAGACGCTGAGCCGCTGCTGCGGGTTGAGGTCGTCCCAGACCAACGTACGCCGGCTCCCGCCGATCACCATCTGCCTGATCTTGGTGGGGCTGAGCCAGTTGACGTGGACGTGGGCCATCGCCCCGCCCTCCAGCGGCAGGGTCAGATAGCCCACGCACGCCTTCCCGGCACCCAGCGGGTCGGAGCCGTGCGCCGCGACCCCCGTCGGGCGCAGGCCGCCGGGCAGGACGAAGTCGAGGATGGAGAGGTCGTGCGGGGCGAGGTCCCAGAAGACGTCGACGTCGGGCTGCACCAGGCCGAGGTTGATCCGCACCGAGTCGACGAACAGGATCTCGCCGAGGGAGCCGTCCTCGACCAGCTCGCGGATCTTCTGCACGACCGGCGTGTAGCAGTAGGTGTGGTCGGCCATCAGCACCAGATCGTTGGCCCGCGCGGCCTCGACCATGCTCCGGCCCGACTCCACGTCGTCGGCCAGCGGCTTCTCGACGAGCACGTGCTTCCCGGCCCGCAGCGCCTGCTCGACGAGCCCTCGGTGGGTCCGAGCCGGGGTGGCGATCGCGACCGCGTCCACGTCGTCGCGCGCGAGCACCTCGTCGAGGTCGTTGGTGGCCAGCACGTCGGTGCTTCCCCCGATCACCTCCCGGGCCCTCGCGAGGTCCAGGTCGACCACCGCGACCAGCGTCCATTCCCGTGCGTTCCGGAAGTTGCGGACCAGGTTCGGCCCCCAGTAACCGGCCCCGACCACTGCGACGCCGAGCGGTTCCCCATCTGTCATGTCGACCATGAAATCGGCGTGGGGCGGGGCTCCGAAGAGCCTCGCCCCACCTATCCCCCCAATTAGGGACCGCTCGTCCGGCCTACGGTGACGCCGGGCGGAACCGCACGTCCACGAAGTAGTTCGTGGAGTTCCAGGACCGGTTCGGGAATCCCCCTCCGATCCCGTACCGATACCGGCCGTTGGCTCCGCCCGGAGCCGTCAGCGGGCCAGCCCGCCAGTCCTGCGTGAGCGCTGCCGGCGTGGATGCATGACGGCCGTTCGGGGCGTAGTAGGACACCACGTACGTCGCCCCTGGGGTGATCGCGACCGGGGTCGGCAGCGTGGCGGTCTGCCAACCGGTCGCGGTCTCGTTGGTGAAGGTCACCCTGGCGATCCGGGTGCCTGCGGAGTTCCACAGCGATCCCGTGTGGGTGCCGGTGTTGCCGCTCCCCTTGTAGAACCGGATCGCCGTCACCGAGCCGGGTACCGAGGACTTGAACGCGGTGCCGAGCTCGATGGGCAGGATCTCGGAAGTCGAAGGGTTCTGTGGTGTCACACCGGTGAACAGCGAGACCTCCTCCGGGAGGGCCGTGGTGAACGACCACGTCTGCGTCGGCAGACTCGCCCCCTCCGTCGACACGACGCCCGAGACGGTCACCGAGACCGTCGCCGCGGACGGCAACGCCGAGGTCGGGGTGAAGCGCAGTGTGCGTCCGTCCCCGCTCAGTGCCGCCGACCCGGCCACGGCGGACCCGTTGGCCGTGACCGACATGTTCCAGCCGTTCGCGACCGCCGCCGAGAACGTGATCGACGGGTTCACCGAGGTCGCCACCCCGGTCGCACCCGGGCTCGGGTCCCGCGCGGTGACGCTCATCGTCGGGACGTACGGCTCGAAGACCACGTCGACGAAGTAGTTCGTCGCGCCCCAGGTGAACGTGGGGAAGCCGCCCGCGGCACCGTAGAGATAGCGCCCGTTGTTGGTCGCCGGCGCGGTCAGGTCACCCGAGGTCCAGGCAGTGTTGAAGAATCCACCGGTGGCCGCGTAGTGGCCCTGCGGAGCGAGGTAGGAGACGACATACGTCGCTCCTGCCGTCACCGCGACGGGCTGGTCGAGCGTCGCCTCCTGCCAGCCCGAGGCGGTCTCGCCGACGAACGTGACCGAGGCGAGACGGGTGCCGTCCGCGGACCACAGCGACCCGACATGAGTGCCGTTGTTGCCAGGCCCCTTGTAGAACCGGATGGCGGTCACCTGGCCGTTTCGCGCGGAGGTGAAGGCGGTGCCGACCTCGACCGGGGAGGCATCGCTCACCGCTTGTTGCTGCGGCACCTGATCACCGAAGAGCGTCTGGCTCGTCGCCGACTGTGCGCGTGTGCGGAACGTCCAGCTCTGCGGGCCCAGCGCCGCACCCTCGGCGGAGGTCACCCCGGTCAGGCTGACCGTGATGTCCGTATCCGACGGAAGCGGACCGGTGGGGTCGAAGGTGATCTCGTTGCGCGCCTGGTTCAGCGACGACGACCCCGCGATCGGCCCGCCCGGGCTGGAGACGTCCATCTGGTAGCCGTCCGCGATCTCAGCCGAGAAGCCGACGGTGATGTTGGTCCCCCGAGACACCGAGACGGCACCCGGCGCCGGACTCTGGGCGGTCACCTTCAGCGTCGGTGCGCCCTTCTCGAAGACCAGGTCCACCATGTAGCTCGACGCCGAGGAGTTGCCCGGGAATCCCTCGCCGTAGGCATACGCGCCTGCGGTCGAGCTGACGGAGATCGGTCCCTTGGAGAGGTCCGAGGCGGCGAACGCGTTCGGCGTCGCCGAGTAGGACCCGTTGGTGTGGTAGGAGGCGATGTAGTCCACACCCGCCTGAACCGCGACCGGCTGGGTGAAGGTGAGCGTCTGCCAGCCTGTGGTGCTCTCACCCGTGAAGGTGCCCTGGGCAAGCGCCTGACCGCTGCTCGACCACAGTGTGCCGGTGTGGGGCCCGGTGTTGTTCACGGCCTTGTAGAACTTGACCCCGGTCACGGTTCCGGTGACCGTCGGCCGGAACCGCACGCCCAAGGTGAGCGAGGCGCGTTCGGAGTCCTCCAGGATCGTCGGCACGTCCTCGTCGTTGTAGATCGAGCACGGGCACACTCCGGGTGTCGCCGGCGGTTTCGCGGTCGTGAACGACCAGGACTTCCCTCCGGTCAGGGGCGTCCCCTGGGTGTCGGTGGCCGACAGCGTCACGGTGTGCTTCACGAAGCCGGCGAGCGGGTTGGTCGGCGTGAACGTGACGGTCCTGGTGGTGGCGTCATAGCTGGTGGTTCCGGGAACCGACGCGCCCGCGGCGTCCTTGACCGCGACCTGGACCGAGGAGGCCACCACCGGCTTGGAGAAGCGAGCGCTGATCGTCGTCGAACGCGGGACCGAGGACGAGTCCGCCAACGGCCACGGGCTGATCGCGGACAGCGGTGAGTCGTCGGTGGTCGTGAAGACCACGTCGACGTAGTAGTTGGAGTTCTGGTGCGAGTTGGCCGGGAAGGTCCCGGGGTTGGCGTAGACCCCCGCGGGGGCGGCCCCGTGGCCACCGGCGATCTCGAGCGGGTACGCCTCCAACCCTTGCGCGGCGAAGGCCCACGGCTGCACCGCATAGTGGCCGTTGGGGGCGGTGTAGGAGACGATGTAGGTCGTGCCCGCGCTCAGCGGCACCGGGCTGCTGAACAGCGCCTGCTGCCAGCCGCCGGTGGTCTCGTTGCTGAAGGTGACCTGGGCCAGCCGCTCGCCGCTCGTGCTCCACAGCGAGCCCGTGTGGGTGCCGGTGTTCCCGGAGCCCTTGTAGAAGCGGACACCCGCTGCGTACCCGTCGGTGAGCGGGGTGAACCGCAGGCCGAGCTCGGCGGCGCTGGGGTCGTCGGCGGACGGCGTCGCCGGGCTGGTGACCGCGGTCCAAGTCGTCGGGATCGCGGTCTGTCCGAAGATGCTGCAGCCACAGGAGACGTTGAACGAACGCGTCGCGATTGCGCCGATGTTGGCGCTGTCGTCGACGGCACGAACCTGGACGGGTGTGTTGCCGACCCCGTGCTGGATGTACTCGACCGTCCATGCCGAGGTGCCCTTGCCGGGGTGCCAGCTGGTGCCCCCGTCGGTGGAGTACTCCACGCCGGCCACGATCCCTCCACCGGAGTCGGTGGCCGTGCCGGTCAGCGTCACCTTGGCGCCGTTGGCCTGAGCCGATCCCGCCGCGGGCGAGCTGATCGTGACGGAAGGACCTGTGGTGTCGGTCGACGCCGCGACCTGCTGCAGGCCGGCCATCAGCGTGGTCGGCTGAGCGCCCATGTCGGCGAGCAGGTTCACCTGGGCCTGTTGCATCGCCGGACTGGTCGCGTCGTCGTCGTAGGCGCTGTCATGGGTCGCATCAAGGCCCCAGGTCCACTGCACGGTGCCGGCGCCGAAGACCAGCGCCCCGCTCTTGGCCCGGTAGAGAGTGATCGAGTGGGTCGTCGTGCCGCTGCCGACGTTGCGGCCGAAGTCGGTCATGTACTGCCCGTCGACGAACGCGGTCGTCTCGGAGGCCCGGATCAGCCCGGGCGGGCGGAATCCGTTGTCCTGATCTTCGTCGGACTCATAACCCACCGTATGTGGCGCCAGCTCGGTGGTGGCTCCTGTCATCTGCCCCAGTCCGGTGTTCCGCCACAGTCGCTGCCGGCCCTGTTCGCGGGTGACGGTCAACGGCTTGTCGGTCCAGTTGGACATGAACACCGTGCCGGTCAGAGCGTTCTCCGGCAGCCCGCCGCCCTTGCTCTTCGGCGCGTAGCGCGGGTCACGCCAGGTGGAGGTGGACTCGTCGGCCGGGTCCTCTGCACCCCAGGCCTCCTTGTAGGTCACCAGGGTCCGGTACGCATTCGTCCCGGCGGCACCCACCTGAGAGGACTCGTAACGAGTACGCCAGTAGACCTCGTTGCCGCTGAGGAACTGCAGGTTCACCCCGGCGTCACGGGCAGCCTCCACGTTGGCCCGCTGGCGGCCACTCCAGTACTCGTCGTGGCCGACGGAGAGGAACGTCTTGTGGTTCTTGATCAGCTCGCCGCGACGATCGGTGTCGACACCGGACATGTAGCTCACGTCGTACCCGTTGCGCTCCAGGAACCTCACCAGCGGGTACTCGTTGGCGAAGTAGAAGTCTCGGGCCGGGCTGTGCCTGGTCACGAAGGGCCGGTTGTAGCTGAGCTTGTAGGCCCTCCCGTTCTGGCCGCCGTGGTAGAAGCTGGATCCCCCGTACAGGTTGTACGCCTGCCAGGTGGTGTCCGAGGTCTGGAAGACGACGTCGGAGTGACTGGCGTCGTCGCGGACGATGAAGGTGATGTGGCTGCCTTCGTCGGTGTCGGCGCGGTGCAGTCGCGCGACATACACGCCCGAGACGGCGTCGGCTGGCACCTGCCAGGTCGCCGAGACCGCCCAGTTGCCGCAGTCGGTCATCTCGGTGGCCGACTCACGTGTGCAGTTGGGCTGGATCTGCGGCAGCGTCGCAGACGGCGTGACCGACGCGATCCGCCGAGCCCCGTCACCTCCGTACCACCCGGTGCGGTAGATGGTGATCGTGTACGCCCTGGCGTCGGTGTCGATCTTGAAATCGATCGGGTCTCCGACGTCGACGCTGATGTCGGTCGCGAACCCCTGGATCGAGTCGTGCCCCGCACCGTCGATGTCCCAAACGCTCGGCGGCGAGCCCGGTTTGGAGTTCTCACAGGCGATCTTGTTGCCGCCGGGCCCACAGGGGTCGCCGGCAGCGTACGCGGTCGTCGTGGTGGTGGCCGTGAGGCCCGTGAGGATCAGGACGGCTCCGAGAACGGCGGCCAAGAGCCTGCGGCTCCCGGATGCGGGACGCATCATGAAGACGTGCTCCTTCTGGAAGTCAGGCTCGCGAGCTCTCGTCGCGCAGCCAGGTCGTGTAGTCACCCGCACGGACAGCTCTGCGGGCGAGCCGACGTGCGATGACGGTGATCGTCAGGAAGACCGGGACCCGGAGGCCGACCGAAGGCTGACGCAGCCCGAGCTTGATGAGATCCGAGAGTGATGTCGATGCGTGGCGGGCCGCGTGCTGGTCGGCCTGATGGTTGCCGGTTGCGACCCGGGTCCGTCGACGGATCAGGTCGGCGGCCGTGCCCGGCGGCCGCACCACCACCGACGTATGCGAGACGATCCGGCGCTCCTCCGGGGCGAATGCCTCGGAGACCATCAGATCGTCGTTCATCAGCCTCGTCTGTGCATCCACCCGTCGCTGTCCTTCCTCGGACAGGCAGAACGCACCACGGCCGAAGAGGCCGCTGCGTACGTTCGGGAGGTTCTCCCACACCCGGTAGTAGGCCCGGACCGGCCATGACGAGGAGTCCACCGGAACGTCCCGCGACGGCCCGGCGGCGTGCACCCCTGCTTCTGCCACGGCACGGACCAGGCGGAGCGCGTCGGGACCGGGGAGGCGTACGTCCGCATCCAGGTGGATCCGAGGGAAGATCGAGGTGGCCGCGTTGCCCAGCTCGACCGCGAGCGCTTTCGAGGCGGACTCGGTCTCGATGACGCGGACACCGGGGACCGACCGCGCCACCGTGGCGGTGTCGTCGGTGCAGCCGTTGCAGACCACCACCACGTCGAAGGTGCCTGTCGGGACACCGTCGAGCAGCGCGGTCAGGTTTCCACGCAGGCCAGCCGATTCGTTGTGCGCGGGCACGACGACGCTCGCTGCTGTCGGGGAACGCTCCATGCCCCGGAGCATCGCCGCCCGTCGCCGGTCCATGACCGGCCGGTCTCACTCATCACCCAATATCGGTGACGGCGGATCCCCAGCCCGCCTCGGCAGCACGAAGTTGATCATGTTGGCGTTGTCGTAGTCGCGAGCGATGACCCGGCCGGGATTGCCGCCGACGAGGCTGCGTGCCGGCACGTCCTTGGAAAGTACCGTGCCGGCGGAGATCGTGCAGCCGTCGCCGACCGTGATCGCACCCGAGATCACTGCACCGGGGCCGATCCAGACGTCGTCGCCGAGGGTGGGGACTCCATGGTCCCCCGCGGCGATCCGCTGGCCGATCGTGACGTTGTGGTGGAGCACGCAGTTTCCGCCGATCACCGCCGGTCCGATGATGATCCCTGAGCGGTGCATGACCAGCAGTCCCGGTCCGATGTCGGCGCGCCGGCCGATGTCCGCGTGGTGGATCCGCATGTTGTGCCGGTTCCAGAACCAGAAGATGCCCAGCAGGAGCACCCCCAGCAGCGGACGAGTCTCGCGAACCCGGCCCGCCCAGCGTCCGAAGCGGTAGCAGGCCACGCAGCGCAGCTCGTAGTCGGTCAGCCAGAACCGGAGCCTGGCGAGCAGCGTCGGACGTCGGGTGCCGAGATTGATCGTGTACATCTTGGCCAGGTCGACGGCGAAGTCGCCGCCTTCCCGGCCGCCGTGACCAGGTCTGACCAACAAGGCGGACCTACCCGGCAAGAGAGTCGGCCGCTGTCTTCCGGGCCACGTACGCCACCAGGTTGGCGACACCGTCGAGGTTCGCCGGCACGGTCTCGGCCTCGGTGACACTGATCTGGAACTCGACCTCGAGGAACTCGATGAGCTCCAGGATCCCGGTGGAGTCGATCACTCCGGACTCGACCAGCGAGTCCGTCGGCGCCGGCAGCCGCTCCTCGTCACCCAGCAGGAGGCTGTCGAGGATGAACGCCTCGATCGTTCTCTGTACGTCTGCCATCGTCTGTTCTCTCCTTGATCACCTACGCAGCGTCGGCTCGGCCGACCACGTCCTTGCACGCCCACTGTTCTGGCAGGTGACGTCGGGCTTCGAGGTCACACGCCTGAAACATGCCGACATTGGGTGATAAACGCCCGGACGGCGGCCCCCTGTCCCGTCGCGGCCGACAAGCCTTGGCGATCAGACGCGCGGACATCTACCGAGGAGTGCCATGTGCGGAATCTGCGGGGTCCACTCCGCGAGCGAGGCGCCTGACCCCGATCTCGTACGCCGGATGCTGGCTGCCCTGGCCCACCGCGGGCCCGATGGGAGCGGGTACTACCGTGACGAGCGGGTCGCACTGGGTCACACCCGGCTGGCGATCGTGGACACCGTCGGCGGCGTGCAGCCGATGTGCGGCGAGGACGAGCAGGTGTGGGTCACCTTCAACGGTGAGATCTTCAACCATGTCGAGCTCGCAGCCGACCTCCGGGCGCGTGGGCACCGCTTCCGCACCCGCAACGACACCGAGGTGATCGTGCACGCCTGGGAGGAGTGGGGACCGGGCTGCTTCGACCGGTTCAACGGCCAGTGGGCGCTGGCGGTCTGGGACCGGCGGAGCGGCGATCTGGTGCTGTCCCGCGACCGGTTCGGCGTGCGCCCCCTCTACTACACCCACTCCGGCGGCCGGTTGTTGTTCGCCTCGGAGGTGAAAGCGCTCTTCACCGACCCGGACGTGCCGCGCGAGCTCGACCCTGCCGGGATCGACCAGGTGCTGACGCTGTGGTCCGCGGTCGCGCCGCAGACGGTGTTCCGCGGGATCCAGCAGGTGCCTCCCGGCAGCTACCTGACCTTCCGGGACGGTGTCGCGACCGGTTGCACCCGCTACTGGGCGCCGACCTTTCCGGCCCGCGGAAGCGAGCCGCGCACAGACCTGACCGCCAACGCCGATGCGCTGCGAGAGCGGCTGGTGACGGCCACCCGGCTACGTTTCGAGCGCAGCGACGTGCCGGTTGCGGCGTACCTATCCGGCGGGATCGACTCGGCGGTCACCGCAGGTGCGATCGCAGGGTTCACGGATGTGCCGCTGCACACCTTCTCACTGCGTTTCGCCGACGACGAGTTCGACGAGGGCAGCTATCAGACGCTGATGGCCAAGCAGCTCGGCACGGTGCACCAGGACGTCGTGGTACGCGAGCGTGACATCGCGGATGTCTTCCCGGACGTCGTGCGCCACGCCGAGAGCCCGCTGCTGCGTACCGGCCCGGCACCGATGTTCCTGCTCTCCCGGCTGGTGCGCGAGTCAGGGTTCAAGGTGGTGGTCACCGGCGAGGGCAGCGACGAGGTGCTCGGGGGCTACGACATCTTCCGCGAGGGGCGGATCCGGGAGCTGTGGACCCATGACCCGGCGGCCGCGGAAGCGGCCGTGGAGCAGCTCTACCCATGGATGAAACGCTCCCCCCACCAGGCCCCCGCCTTCGCCAAGAGCTTCTTCGGCCGCAACATCGTCGCCGGCGACCCAGCGATCTCGCATCGGCCCCGCTGGGATACGACGGCCGTGCTCCGTTCGATGCTGACCGCCGAGATACGTGAGGCCTGCGACCGGAGCCCGGCGGACGAGGTCGTCGCCGCGATGCCCGCGGAGGAAGCAGGCTGGGACCCGCTGTCGCGAGCCCAGTGGCTGGAGATGACGACCCTGCTGCCCGGCTACATCCTGGCCTCGCAGGGCGACCGGATGCTCATGGGCAACTCCATCGAGGGCCGGTTCCCGTTCCTGGACCCGAACATCGCCGAGCTGGCCGCCGCCGTTCCCGCGGACCACAAGATCCACGGCATGGACGAGAAACACCTGCTCAAGCGGGCCTTCGCCGACCTCGTCCCCGAGGAGATCCTGCGCCGTCCCAAGCAGCCCTACCGGGCGCCGGACGCGGCGGCGTTCTTCGCCGGCGGCACCCCGGACTGGGTCTTCGACGTCACCTCGGTCTCCGCTCTGGAGGCCGCCCGGGTCTTCCGGCCGGAGCTCGTCCAGCGGCTGCTGGAGAAGGCCCGGCGCACCCAGGGCCGCGGCCTCGGCAACACCGACAACATGCGCCTGGTGGCCGTCCTGTCCACCCAGCTGCTGCACAGCGAGCTGCTCACCGGCTCGGCTGACCGGACGGCTGCGCCGCCGGAACCACTCACCGTCTTCGACCCCAACCTCGAACGCACCAGCCTCGAACGCACCAGCCTCGAACGCACCAGCCTCGAGATCACCGGAAGGACCCCAGCATGACGAGGACCATCATGACCACGACCCCTCCTGCCGCGGCAGCGTCGTACGGATTGGAGACGCTCCGCTTCGACGAGGAGGCGGAGGCGATCCGGATCGGCGACACGATCCGCCGCTATCTGGTGGCCAACAAGCGCAAGGGCATCGTGGTCGGGGTCTCCGGCGGGATCGACTCCAGCGTGGTCGCCGCGCTCGCGGTCAAGGCGCTCGGCCGGGACCGGGTCTTCGCCCTGCACATGCCCGAGCAGGAGTCGTCGGAGGACACGATCGGCTTCAGCACGAAGCTGACCGACTCCCTCGGGATCGACTCGGTGCTCGAGGACATCTCCCCAGTCCTGGTCGGTCTCGGCGCCTACCAGCGGCGAGACGACGCGATCCGGCGGGTCGTCCCTGCGTACGGCCCGGGGTGGAAGTCGAAGATCGTACTGCCCAGCGTGGTCGACTCCGACGCGTTCCGGCTCTTCTCCGTGGTGGTCGAGGACCCGAACGGCACCCAGAGCACCCACCGCCTCACGACCGAGGCATACCTGGAGATCGTGGCGGCGACGAACTTCAAGCAGCGGGCCCGCAAGGCGCTGGAGTACTTCCACGCCGACCGGCTCAACTACGCCGTCGCCGGCACCCCGAACCGGCTCGAGTACGACCAGGGCTTCTTCGTGAAGCTCGGCGACGGCGCCGCCGACCTGAAGCCGATCGCGCACCTCTACAAGTCGCAGGTCTACGCGATGGCCGCCCACCTCGGCGTGCCCGAGGAGATCCAGGCGCGCCCCTCCACCACCGACACCTACTCGCTGGAGCAGTCGCAGGAGGAGTTCTACTTCTCGCTGCCCTACCAGCGGATGGACCTGTGCCTCTACGGCCTCAACAACGGCGTCCCGACCGCCGCGGTCGCCGAGGCCACCGGGCTCACCGTCGAGCAGGTCGAGCGCGTCTACCGCGACATCGAGCAGAAGCGGCGTACGACCGCCTACTTCCACGCCGCTCCCGTGCTCGTCGACGAGGTGCCGTTGAATATCAAGAGATCTTAATATAACGTCGCAGGCATGAGCACACCACCCTTCATCCCTGCCGACCACCTCGGCGCCGTCAACCGCGCGCTGACCACCACGACCCGCGGCGGCGAGGAGCTGCGCGTGCTCGTCGTGGAGCGCAGCTACGACGCCGACCCCGACGAGGTCTGGGACGCCCTGACCACCAAGGAGCGCATCCCGCGCTGGCTGATGCCGGTCACCGGCGACTTCGAGGTCGGCGGCCGCTACCAGCTCGAGGGCAACGCCGGCGGCGAGATCCTCGCCTGCGACCGCCCGAAGCTGCTCTCGATCACCTGGGACTACGGCGACATGAAGTCGTGGGTCGACGCGACCCTGACCGCCGCCGGCGGCCGTACGCTGCTCCGCCTCGAGCACTCCGCCCCCGTCCCGCCGGAGCAGTGGAAGGAGTTCGGCCCCAGCGCCGTCGGCATCGGCTGGGAGCAGATGCTGCTCGGCCTCGCCCTCCACCTCTCCGCGCCCGAGGCCGAGAAGATGGACCCGATGTCCCCCGAGGCGCTGCCCGCGATGATCGAGCACACCCAGGGCTCCGCCGCCGCCTGGGTCGAGGCCGACATCGCCTTCGGCACCGACCCCGACCAGGCCCGCGCCGCCGGCGAGCGCTGCGTCGCCGCCTACACGGCGATGCCGGAGTAGCCGGCTTGCACGCCTTCGACGTCCTCGGCGACCCCGTACGCCGCCGCATCCTCGAGCTCCTGTCCGCCGGCGACCTCACCTCCGGCGAGGTCGTCGAGACCATCTCCGCCGAGTTCGGCATCCGCCAGCCCGCGGTCTCCATGCAGCTCAAGGTCCTGCGCGAGCACGGCTTCGCCAACGTACGCCCCGACGGCACCCGCCGCATCTACTCCCTCGACACCGGTCCCCTGGTCGAGGTCGACGCCTGGCTCAACCAGTTCCGCCGCTTCTGGACCCAGCACCTCGACGCGCTCGACATGGAGATCCGGCGGGGGCGTCGAAAGGGTTCTACGGGGGACTGAAGCCGCTTTGGGCTGGTGGCCGCCGAGAAATTTGGCTGGCTATCGGGTCGGCGGCGGGGTTTGGCGCAGCGAGATTCAGGTTGGGTACGGGCTTGGGATCCGGGCCAGTGACCAGGGTCCGTGACGCTCGTGGCCGCAGGGCAGGAGTTCCGCACTCGCCGGAAGATTTCCCCACGCACGCGGAGCTTCCCCACGATCCGGAGCGCGGGGAACCTTCACCGCAGTGGGGAAGTGTCCCGGCCAGCGGGGAAGCGGCGAGTGTGAATCGAAAGAGGTGGCCGGTCAGGGGCGGCGGGTGAACCTGATGGTGCCATCCGGTAGTCGTTCATGGACGTACGCCGGGTGGTGCGCCAGGCGGTGATGATGGGGACACAACAATGCCCCGTCTTTGAGGTTGGTCTTGCCGCCGGCAGCCCAGGGGTTGAGGTGGTGGGAGTCGCACCACTCCGGTGGCATGTCGCAGCCTTCGGCCTGGCAGCACTTGGCCTGTAGCCGGAGTGCTTTGCGTTGGATGGGTTGGAAGAGCCTGCTGGCTCGGCCGGCGTCGAGGACTTCGCTGTCGCCACCGAGGACCCAGGGGATGATGGTCGCGTTGCACGCCATCCGCCGCGCCTCCGCAGCGGAGATCGTGGTGCCGTTGGTCTCGTCATAGCCCAGGGTCGCGGCACCGAGGTCATTGCGGAGCTCCTCGAGGCTGATCACGACGTTGATGGTGGTCGCATCCCCACCGTGACGGGGCAGGGATGCAGGGTCGATGGTCTCCACGAGCCGGGCGAAGCCTTGGCCCATCAGCCGTTCCCACGGCGGCAGCGGGGCTCCCTTGTCGGCGAGCTGTTGTTTGCGGGGTTGGGCGTAGGCCTCGACCAGCCGCTTGAACCGCATCCCCACAGAGGTCGGGAGGACCCCGTCGAACCCGATGGTGCCGTCATGGTTGTCCCACACGCGCAACGCGGTCTTCTGCTGGGCGCGTTCTTCCTCAGCGAGGAGTGCTTTGGCTTCGGCGTCCTCGAACCGGGCGGGGTCGATCTCGCGCAGGATCTGCTTGCCGATGATGCGGAGTTCGTTGGCGGTCAACTGGGTGGCGTAGTCGATCAGGAGCTTCTCAGCCAGCACCAGGTCCTCGGCGCTGGCGACCGGATCGTTGTCGATCTTGTCGAGGGCCGTGGTGATCACCCGGGCCTTGTCCAAGGAGACCACACCGTCGGCCAGGCCAGCGGCCACGAGGTCGTACTTCGCGACCCCAGCAGCCAGCTTGACCTGGGCACGGGCCACCGCCTTGTCGACCAGCAGCTCGGTCCGCAGCCACCCCGAGGCGTCCTTGGCCCCGGTCTCCTCGGCGATATCACCGGCCAACGCGAGCACTCGGAGCTTCAACGCGGCCTGTTGGGCCTGCAGCTTCTCGAGCCGTTCGAGGAGGTCTTTCTTCTGCCCGGTCCGCCAATAGGCGGGGTCGGTGGCGAGCAGGTCTTGGACGGAGGATTCGATGGCCGTCAGGGCAGCGTCGATCGAGTCGCTGGGGTTGGTTCCCCAGTGGTCGATCCCGCTCCCGAGACTCATCGCTCTCCCGCCTTCAAGGGGTGTGCTGTGATGGTCCTTATTCTACTCCGGAACCACCTCCGGGAGAACCTATTTTCCCAGGTCAACTCCTACTTTCGCGGTCAGCGAACGACCCTCTTCTGCTGCGTCACACCCGGGCCGCCGCCCCGATAGCCAGCCAAATCTTTTCTCGCCGGACCCCGGTGTCAAGGACCGCGAAGCGGCCGGCGAAGCCGGCGGCCGAAGGCCGTCCTTTACTCCGGGGGCCGGCGAGAACACCCTCAAGGAAAGGGTCGGCGGCCCACCCCAACCCCGAAGGAACAGTCCGCGACAGACAACCGAGACGAAGAGATCACTCGATCCACCCCACCGCCGGGCATGCTCACCTCGCATCCGGGGCTCCGTCGGCGACGGCGGTGGCGATGGCCATCCGGGGCCCGGGCACGGTCGCGACACGCACCGCGGTGACGCCGGCGAGAGCCGCGAGCTCGGCCGCCGGGCCCGCGAGGCTGACCGACAGAGATCCGGGAGCGTCCTCGAGCACGGTGATCCCCCGCCACGGCAGCGGCCCGGACCATTCGCCGGACCGAGCGCCTTCCAGACGGCCTCCTTGGCTGCGTACCGCATCGCGAAAGCCGTGGCGGGGGTCGCCGCGGCCATGCACTGGGCGATCTCGGCGTCGGTGAACCACCGCACCGCGAACCCCGACCCACGCATCGCCAGGAGCCGTGCGAAGCGCCTGATGTCGGCGACGTCGACCCCGACCCCCTGCAGACTCATCGGCTTGTCACCGTCCGTCGTCGTGATCCCGTGCGACCGAACTGTTGGCTGCGACCATCGTGAGGAGTTCCGCGGCGACCGCCTCCGAGCCCGCCTCGTTGAGATGACCACGGTCGAACGTCAGGTTCTCGTTGAGGACGTAGTAGACGTTGCCGTCCTGGCTACGTTCCTCGGTACCCGCCGATTCGACGGCGGCGATGTCGACGAGACGGCCGGTCGAGGCGTACTTCTCCCGGATCAACGCGTTGTAGCGCTCCCTGGCGACATTGTCTGCCGGCCCCATGCCGTCGTCGTGCCCGAGCGCCGCCTTGATCTTCGACTCCCAGTTGCGGTCGGCGGTGAGCGGCGCGGTCGTGTAGAGGAAACGTACGTCCGGGTGGGCCTCTTCGACCTCGGCCATCGTCGACACATACGCGTCGAAAACGGCGCGCACATCGCTAGCCGCCGTGATGTCGGCGTAGCAGAGCTTCATCAACGCCACGTCAACGTCTCTCGCGGCCGGGCCGTCCATCACGTCTGCGAACGCCGCGAACTTGCTGCGCGGATCACCGTTGACCCCCAGATGGGCATGTATGAACGTCGCGCCCTCCGCCTCCCCGACGGCGGAGAAATCCGCGAAGACCGGTGCGGGCAGCGAGGCGCCGGCGTACATCCTCCCGACCCCGTCGAGGATGTTCGTCCCCACCGACTGGTGCCCGAAGAACACCTTGGTCTTTCCCACAGCTCGCAGCTCGGCCTCGGATGGCCACACGACCTCGATCGGTTCGTTCACCCCTGGACTCCTCACCAGCCACGTCCCGGCCATTGCGATCACGATGACCAGGACCGCTGCCCAGATGCCGGCCAGAAACCTCACCGATGCGGGGACCGTC
Organism: Nocardioides turkmenicus; assembly: GCF_011045035.1. Taxonomy (GTDB): domain Bacteria; phylum Actinomycetota; class Actinomycetes; order Propionibacteriales; family Nocardioidaceae; genus Nocardioides; species Nocardioides turkmenicus. The sequence goes on along the minus strand of NZ_JAALAA010000007.1, from coordinate 38,780 downwards.
CGCTCCGCCATCTCAGCTCACCTTGACGCCACCGACACTGTCGTCGTCGACATCGGTGGCGCCGATGCGCTCCACCGCGCCGGACAGTCCTTCCGCCAACCTCAGGCACATGGCGCGTACCTCCCGCTTGATCACCTTTCCGTTCGCGTCGAGCGGCAGCGCATCGACGATGCGGACGACCTCGGGCACCATGTGCCTTGAAAGATGGTCGCGACAGTGCGCCATGACGTCGGCGACGAGCAGCCCTGAGCCGCGCCGACGGACCACGACCAGCTCGACCCGCTCGCCTGCCGTGTCGTCTGGAAGCCCGACCGCAGCTGCCGCGACGACATCGGGGATGGCGAGTGCCGCGGACTCGACGTCCTGGCTCGAAATCCGATGCTCCCGCGACTTGATGAAGTCCTCGACCCGGTCGACCACGTAGATGTAGCCGTCCTCGTCGACCTTCGCCAGATCCCCGGTACGCAGCATCCCGCCGGGCATCTTGCGGGCCGTGGCCTCCGGGTCGTCGAGGTAGCCGGGCGAGACGTTCGCGCCACCGGCCCAGATCTCGCCGACCTCACCGGGTGCGACGTGCACCCCGTCTCGGTCGAGCACCCGCAGGTCCACACCCGGGATGCCGCGGCCGATCGACCCCGGCCGCCGGGCGAGCTCCTCGGGCGGGAGGTAGGAGAGCCGGGCGGTGGCCTCGGTCGCGCCGTACATCACGAAGACCCGCGCCTGTGGCTGGGCCTGCGCCATCTGCTCGACCAGCGCGGGCGCCAGCCGGCCGCCGGCCTGCTGGATCGTCCGCAACGACGGGATCGCGACCGAGCCGAAGGTGCTGTTGCGCAGCAGCATCCCGAACGTCGACGGTACGCCGGCGAAACCCGTGCAGCGCGCGGACACCATCCGGTCCACCACGGCCTGCGGGAAGACGAACGTCGGCTGGATGACCATCGCGGCGCCGGCGCGCAGATGGGTGTGCAGCAGCGAGAGCCCGAAGACGTACGTGAAGGGCAGCACGACCAGCATCCGGTCCGTCGAGGTGATGTCGAGGTAGCCGAGGATCGAGGTCGTGTTGGCCTGGATGTTGCGATGGGTGAGCCGCACCGCGCGCGGGTCGCCGGTTGTGCCGGACGTGAACATGTAGAGCGCGTCCTGGTCGGGGTCGACGTCGACCGCATCGGGCAGCTCGATCGGCGCCGATCGCGGCTTGGGGACCAGCCGCTCCTTCCGCTCCACGACGACCGGCAGGGTCCGGGGCAGGCTCAGCCGCAGCGCCTCCGCCTGGGCGCGTCCGACCAGCAGGGCGTCCGCACCGACCCACCGCACCCGGGCCACGACCTCCTCGGTCGGAAGCGTGACCGCCAGCGGCACCACGACCAGGCCCATCCGGAGCGCCGCGAGGTAGGCCGAGACCCAGAACAGCCCGTTGGGCGCCATGATCCCGACCGGTGTGCCCGGAGTCAGTCCGAGCACGGAGAGGCGTCCGATGAGCACGGACACGCTGGCTCGCAGTTCCGCGAAGGAGTACTCGCGACCCGCTTCGGCGAGCGCGATCGATTCCTCGGGCGCTAGCTCGAGAAGAAAGTCGGCGGTGTTCAACGTGGCCCGTCCCCCGGGATGCTACGGCCGGGACGGTTCCCGGCCACCGCAACGTCGCACGCCTCGCCTCGACGGACCGCCGCCGGTCGGGCAGGCTGCCTGAAATTGAGTACGCGGCCGTGCCAACGCTCGCGACCCGGCTCCGCTGCGCGTCGACTGGTCCCGTGAACCTCAAGCGCCTCGCCCTCCTCGTGCTGCTCGGCGTGCTCGTCGGCGTCACGATCTTCTGGGTGCCCGGCCGCTTCGCGGACTCCTCGTCCGGCGAGGACGGCGGGAGCCTGACGGGCGCCTCGGCGTCCCGGTCGGGCTCGCCGAGGGCCGACGCGAGCACCGAGCCCGGGTCTTCCGCCTCAGGGTCGGGATCGGGCTCGGGGCCGGGCCGGAAGTCGGACCCCGAGCCCGCGACCGAGGCGCTGCCCGAGGCGGCCTCGACCCCGTCCGAGTCGGGTCTTCCGGGGCTCACCGAGAAGCCGCGCACCAAGGCGGCGGCGCTGGTCTCGGACCCGCTGCCGAAGCAGGCGGTCCGCAAGGGTGCCCTGGTGGCCGGCTACCCGACCGCCCTCGCGGCGCCGGCACGCACCACCGTCGACGTCTCCAGCGTCTCGCCCAGCAAGGGCGCGCTCCAGGTGGCGCTGACCGCGAGCTGCCGGCGACCCTGTGACGTACTCCGCCATTACCGGACCCGCCTCGCGCAGCACGGGTTCGAGGAGGTCGGCACCACCTCGGTCGAGAACGCTCCGGCGATGTCGCTGCAGCGCGGCGAGGAGTCGGTCAGCGTCACGGTCACCCGCACCGGCAGCCGCACGGTCGACTTCAGCCTCTACTCCGTCCTCCGCACGAAGACCTGAGCGCCGGTGTACCTCTCTCTCAGCGACCGACCCGCCACCAGCACCGGTGCCGAGCCGCGGCGTTCCGGCGGGCGGGTCTCCCGCACGGTCGTCACCCTCGGCATCGTCAGCCTGCTCACCGACATCTCCTCGGAGTCGGTCGCGGCCATCCTGCCGCTCTACCTGACCGCGGTGGTGGGGCTCTCGCCGGTGGCGTACGGGCTCATCGACGGGCTCTACCAGGGCGTCTCCTCGCTGGTGCGGATCGCGGCCGGCTGGGCCGCCGACCGCACCGACCGGCCGCAGCCGGTGGCGCTGGCGGGCTACGCGATGAGCGCCGTCGCGCGGCTCGGGCTGATCTTCGCCGGCGGCTTCGGCACGATCTCGGCGGCGATCTCGCTGGACCGGGTCGGCAAGGGCGTACGCACCGCCCCGCGTGACGCGATGATCGCCGCCTCCAGCGACCCCGCGCACCTCGGCCGCAGCTTCGGCGTCCACCGGGCGCTGGACACGATCGGGGCGACCCTCGGGCCGCTGCTCGCCTTCGTGATCCTGTGGCGGATCGCCGACGGCTACGACACCGTCCTGGTCGTCTCGCTCGGCTTCGCCGTCCTCGGGGTGGCCACGATGGCCTTCTTCGTCCCGTTCCGCACCGGGGCCGTCCGCCGGGTCGTCTCCGGCCGCGCCGCACGCCCGAAGGTGCCGTGGCGCGCCGCCCTCACCCCGGGCCTCCTCCGCCTGACCGGCGTGTCCGGCGTACTCGCCCTGCTCACCGTCGGCGACGGCTTCGTCTACCTGGCGCTGCTGGAGACCGGCGGCTTCGCAGCGCAGTGGTTCCCGGTCCTCTACGTCGGCACCAACCTCGCCTACCTCGCTCTCGCCGTGCCGATGGGCCGGCTCGCGGACCGCGTCGGACGGGTCCGGGTCCTCGTGCTCGGCCACCTGCCGCTCGCGGCGGCCTACCTGTGCGCCGCGACCGGCTCCGGCGCGCTCTGGACGACGTGCGCCGCGGTGCTCCTCCTCGGCGTCTTCTACGCCGCGACCGACGGCACCCTGGCCGCCGTGGCCGGACAACTGGTCCCCGAGACCGTACGCGCCAGCGGCATCGCCACCGCCCAGACCGCGGTCGCGCTCGCCCGGCTCGTGGCGGCCACCGGCTTCGGCCTGCTCTGGTACGCCGTCGGCCCCCGGGTCGCGATGCTCGCCGTCTGCGCGGTGCTGGTCACCGCGATCCCGGCCGGCCTCGCCGTGCTACGGAGGGCGGCACGGTGAGGACGGCCTGGGCCAAGCAGCGCACGGCCGTCTTCGGTGCCGTCGTCGTGCTCGTCACGGCGGGCATGACGGCGTACGCCCTCTCGGCGATCGCCGAGAACGACCGGCGTACGTCGAAGGCGACCGACGCGACGACCACCTCCATGACGCGGGTCGAGCAGGGGCCCCGGATCCTCTTCCGGCACACCGGGCGCGACGCCGACTACGGCCACGTCGGCGCGGTGTCCCTGTCCGACCCCGGTGGGGCCCGGGCGCTGACCGACCTGAGCTGCGACCGGGTCCACGCGCGGGCCGGCTCGGTGTCGTGCCTGGCCACCGAGCGCGGCGTGGTCAGCCGCTACCGGGCGACCGACCTGGCCACCTCGTCCCCGGGCAAGGCCTGGCGCGAGGTCGACGGGATCGACCTGCCCGGCCTGCCGAGCCGCACGCGGATCTCGCCCGACGGGAAGCTGGTCTCCTCGACGGTGTTCGTCAACGGCGACTCCTACATGGTCAGCGGGTTCTCGACGCGCACGGTCATCCGCCGGATCGGCGGGGCGAGCTACGGGAACCTGGAGAAGTTCAGGCTCGTCATCGACGGCCGCCGGGTCGCCCCCGTCGACCGCAACATCTGGGGCGTCACCTTCGCCGACGACGACCGCACCTTCTACGCCACCGTCGCCACCGGCGGACGGACCTACCTCGCCCGGGGCGACCTCGCCGCACGCTCCCTGACCACGGTCGCCGACCACGTCGAGTGCCCCTCGCTCTCCCCCGACGGCACCCGGATCGCCTTCAAGGAGGCGGTCGATGACGGGACCCGCTGGACGCCCGCCGTCCTCGATCTCGCCACGGGCGAGCGCACCGTGCTCACCGGCGAGACGCACAGCATCGACGACCAGATCGAGTGGCTCGACGACGACACCGTCCTCTACGGCCTGGCCCGTGAGGACGAACCGGTCAGCGACGTCTGGGCCCTCGACACCTCGGCCACCGCGACCCCGCGCGTGCTGATCCCGGAGGCGTCCTCGCCTGCGGTCCTCCCCTGATCGAACCAAGGACGGAACCGATGACCGAACCCACGACGGAACCCAGGACCGAACCCAGGATCGAGCCCAGGATCGAGCCCAGGATCGAGCCCAGCGCCGACGTCGACGACCGTGCCGTGATCGGCGCCGGGACCCTCGTCTGGCACCTGGCCCAGGTGCGCGAGCACGCCAGGGTCGGCAGCGAGTGCATCATCGGCCGGGGAGCGTACGTCGGTCCCGGGGTCGTGGTGGGAGACCGCTGCAAGATCCAGAACCATGCGCTGGTCTACGAGCCGGCGGTGCTCGAGGACGGTGCGTTCGTCGGGCCCGCGGTCGTGTTCACCAACGACTACCTGCCCCGCGCCGTCAACCCCGACGGGACTCTCAAGGACGGCGACGACTGGGACGCCGTCGGCGTCACCGTACGCACCGGCGCCAGCATCGGCGCCCGCGCCGTCTGCGTCGCGCCGGTAACGATCGGGGCCTGGGCGATGGTCGCGGCGGGCGCCGTGGTCACCCGTGACGTACCCGACCATGCGCTCGTCGTCGGGGTCCCGGCGCGGCGGGTCGGCTGGGTCGGTCACGCGGGCACGCCGCTGGTCGCCGAGGGCGATACTTGGCTGTGCCCGACGACCGGCAGGCGCTACCGCCTGCGCGGCGCGAGCGACGACGACGGCCTGGTCGCCCTCTGAGGGACGCGGATCAGGCGGCCCGCCACTCGGCCTTGTGGGCGAGGCTGACCGCGGCGATCTGCGAGGAGACGCCGAGCTTGGCGAGGATCGACTTCACCTGCGTACGCACGGTCGCCTCGGAGACGACGCGGAGCTTGGCGATCTCACCGACGGTGAGGCCGTCCATCAGGTGCTCGAGCACCTGCGACTCCCGCCGGGAGAGCTGCGCGAGCCGACGACGCGTCTCGATGATGTCCTGCTCCTGCCCCACCCAGGCCCGGATCAGGCGCTCACGCTCGTCGACGTCGAGCACGCTGTGGCCGTAGTTGAGTCTGCGTACGGTGCCCAGGATCTCGCCCAGCGGCACCGTCTTGGGCAGCACCGTCCGGGCTCCGACGTGCAGGGCGTGGCCCCACCGGGCCTGGTCGGTCGAACCCGTCACCACGACGACGTCGGTCCCCGTCCGGGCGAGCGGGGCGATGAGGCGTGTGCCCGAGCCGTGCTTCCCCAGGTCGAGGTCGAGGAGCACGATGCGCGGCTGGGAGCGCATGATCAGCGAGGTGAGCTTGGCCTCCGAGGACGGTTCGCTGTGCGGATCCTGGGGCAGGTCGACGCGGTGGGCGTCGTAGCCCTCGAAGGTCAGCGCCAGCTCGAGCGACTCCGCGAACAGGGTGTGGTCCTCGACGATGACCACCTTCACCCGTTTACGCGGCGACACCACTGCGGCCTCCGCGGCTCGGTCTGTCGTGGTCGTCGGCCCATTCGTCGGCACAGCCGAGCATCGGGATGCCGAGGACGAAGGTGGTGTGCTCTCCGGTCTCGAGCTCGAGGTAGCCGCCCTGACGCTCCATCAGGTCGCGCGCGGCGTGGAGGCCGATGCCCTGACCCGTGGATCCCGGGCGGCTGACGCCTCGGGCGAAGATCCGGCGGCGCAGCTCCGGCGCGACGCCGGGCCCGTCATCGGTCACCGCGATCTCGACCGAGGTGTCTCCTGGTCCGGCGGCACGCACCTCGATCCGGACCGATCCGCTGCCGTGGTCGGCGGCGTTGTCGAGGAGCACGTTGAGGGCCTCGGTCACCTGGTCGGAGTCGCCCAGGGCCAGCATCCGGCTGGGGCGCCACTCGACGACCGTGCCCTTGGCCTGGTGGGCGAGAACCATGGTGGCCACCACCGCGTCGAGGTCGATCACCTCGGCACGCATGTCGTAGACACGCGGCTCCATTGCTGCCGTCGTCGCGGCCTCCTGATGCCGGCGGACCATCCGCTCGAGCCGCTCCAGCTCGCTCTGCACCATCGCCGCCATCGCGGCGCGCCGCTCCTCGTCGATCTCGCCGGTCCGGGTCGGCGAGTGGAGCAGCGTGGTCGCCGCCCGGATCCCGGCCAGCACGGAGGCAGCCTCGTGCAACCGGGCTCGCTCGTCCGAACCGACTCTTGACTTCGACACAGCTCTCCCCTGGTCATCCTCGAGACTGCGCCCTCCCAAGACACAGCCAGGCGGCTGGAAACACGCGGAGACCCCGAACTCCGACACGATCAGCGCCGTACAGCAAAGTGACTTTACTCAGACACCTCGCACGACGTATTGCCTCCCTATTTTTGGTTACCAGCCGTTACCGAGCGGTGCCTGAAATTGAGGAATGGCGAGCATCTGGACCCCGCCGTCGCGACCTTCCGGGTCACATACTCGGGTGGCTCTCCTCGATCACCCGCCCGTGCCGCCGCAGTCGGACCCCTCGGGTGAGACCCCCGTGCGCGGATGGCGCCGTGCCCGCAAGCCCCTGATCGGGCTGCTGGTGTGCGTCCTCCTGCTCTGCGCGGCAGGCCTGACCGGGGCGCTGTGGCTCCGAGCGAAGGTGGAGGGAAACATCCAGCGCCTGCCCGACACGTTCGCCGGGCTCACCGACCGCCCCGCCAAACCCACCTCCGGGTCGGCCGCGGACGCGGTGAACATCCTCGTCCTCGGCACCGACACCCGCTCCGACGCACCCACCACCGGCGCCGAAGCACCCGGCTGGGAGCCGGGTCAGGCCCGCTCGGACACGATGCTGCTCGTACATCTCGACTGCGACCGCCGCTCCGCCTCGGTCATCTCGATCCCCCGCGACGCCTGGGTCGACATCCCCGGGCACGGCAAGGGCAAGGTCAACTGGGCCTACTCCTTCGGCGGCCCCAACCTCACCGTCGAGACCGTCGAGCAGATGACGGACGTACGCATCGACCACCTCGCCGTCATCGACTGGGACGGCTTCAAGGCACTCACCGACGCCGTCGGCGGCGTCGACATCGACATCCCGAAGACCGTCTACGACTCGGCCCGGGGCGTCCGCTGGGAAGCCGGCCGCCACCACCTCGACGGCGAGCAGGCACTGCTCTACGTACGCCAGCGCTACGGCCTCCAGGACGGCGACCTCGACCGCGTCGCCCGTCAGCAGGCCTTCCTCCGCACGCTCCTCAAGCAGACGCTCAACCAGGAGCTGCGCAAGAACCCCGACCAGGTCCTCGACCTCCTCGAGCTCTTCTCGAAGCACGCCTCCGTCGACGACGACTGGTCGACCACCCAGATGGCCAGGCTCGCCGCCTCCCTCCGCAACCTCCGCACCGACGACATCAGCTACCTCACCGTCCCCACCGACGGCACCGGCATGGTGGGCGACCAGTCCGTCGTACGCCTCGACCCCTCCCGCGACCGCGACCTGTGGCGCGCGGTCCGCGAGGATCGGGTGGCCGACTGGGTCGACGAGAACGAGGATCTGATGACGCCCGACGTCGTGCGTTGACCCCGAACAGACCAGTCGCCGAGTCGGCGAGGTCTGGTCAGGCGACGACCTCCTCGGCGACCGCATCGAGCCGGTTGGCCGGGCGCGGGAGACCGTAGTGGTCGCGGAGGGTGGTGCCCGAGTACTCGGTCCGGAACAGCCCTCGCTCCTGCAGGATCGGGACGACCGCGGAGGCGAAGGCCTCGAGCCCCGAGGGCAGGACGGCGGGCATGATGTTGAACCCGTCAGCAGCCCCGTTCTCGAAGTAGTGCTGGATCGTGTCGGCCACCTGGAGAGGTGTCCCGGCGAACGTGCGGTGGCCGCGACCACCACCGAGCTTCCCGATCAGCTCGCGCACGGTGAGCCGGTCCCGCCGAGCCCAGTCGACGATGAGCGTGTAGCGACTCTTGGCACCCTCGATCTCGTCCTCGGTCGCGATGTCGGCCGGCAGCTGCTCATCGAGACGGAGCCGCGCGGGATCCACCTGCAGGAGCTGGGCCAGCTGGGCGACGGCGTACTCCGGGGCGATCAGCCGGTCGAGCTCGGCCTCCAGCTCACGTGCCTCGGCTTCGGTCTCGCCCAGGATCGGGACGATCCCGGGCAGGACGAGCACGTGGTCGGGATCGCGCCCGGCCGCGACGACCCGGCGCTTGATGTCGGCGTAGAACGCCTGGCTCTCCGCGAAGGTCGGCTGGGCGGTGAAGATGGCCTCGGCCCATCGGGCGGCGAACTCCTTGCCGTCGTCGGAGGAGCCCGCCTGGACCAGCAGCGGGTGACCCTGCGGCGGCCGGGCCAGGTTGAGCGGTCCCTCCACCGAGAAGTGCGTCCCGACATGGGAGATCGGCCGGATCCGGTCGCCGACCGCGTGCACCCCGGCGTCCTTGTCGGCCACGATCGCGTCGTCGGCCCAGCTGTCCCACAGCTTCGTGGCCACCTCGAGGAACTCCGAGGCTCGCTCGTAGCGGGTCTTGTGCAGCGGCTGCCCCTCCAGCCCGAAGTTGCGCGCCGCCGCGTCCCCTGCGGTGGTGACGATGTTCCACCCCGCGCGCCCGCTAGAGATGTGGTCGACGGAGGCCAGCCGCCGGGCGAGATTGAAGGGCTCGTTGTACGACGTCGAGGCCGTCGCGATCAGGCCGATGCGCTGGGTGGAGACCGCCAGCGCGGACAGCAGCACGGTCGGCTCGATCCGCGCCGACGGCCGCCGCCCCGGCTCGCCGAACATGGCCGGCGAGTCGGCCAGGAACAGCGAGTCGAACTTGGCCTCCTCCGCCACCCGCGCCAGGTGCTGGTGCGCGGCGAGCGAGAGGTTGGCGTGCGGGTCCGAGCCCGGCAGCCGCCACGACGCCTCGTGGTGGCCGGTGTCGAGCAGGAACAGGTTGAGGTGGAGCTGTCGCGCCCCCATCAGGCCACCTCCTCCTCGACCGAGTCGGCCGAGTCGGCCGAGTCGGCCGAGTCGACCACGCCGAGCTCGGCCAGCAGCTGAGCCCGCAGCGAGGCGAACCGCGGGTCGCCCGGGCTCCGCTTCGACCCCAGATCGATCCGGATGTCGGAGCCGACGACACCGTCGACGAGCACGATCACCCGGTCGGCGAGCGCGATCGCCTCGTCGACGTCGTGGGTGACCAGCAGGATCGCGGGGTTGTGGGCGGCGTACAGCTTCTTGAGCAGCTTGTGCATCTTGATCCGCGTCAGCGCGTCCAGGGCACCGAACGGCTCGTCGGCGAGGAGCAGCTGCGGGTCCCGCACCAGCGATCGCGCCAGCGCGGCGCGCTGCTGCTCGCCGCCGGAGAGGTGGTGCGGCCAGGCCTGGTCGCGGCCCTCGAGACCGACCTCGGAGAGTGCCTCGAAACCACGCGTCCGCGCATCCGAGCCACCCAGCCCCAGGATCACGTTGTCCAGCACCCGCCGCCACGGCAGCAGCCGGGAGTCCTGGAAGACCACCGAGACCCGCTCGGGCACCTCGACGACCCCGGACCCCGCGACCGCGCGGTCGAGGCCGGCCAGCGCCCGCAGCAGCGTGGACTTCCCCGATCCCGAGCGCCCGATCAGCGCCACGAACTCCCCGGCCTCGATGGTGAGGTCGAGCCCGTTGAGCACGCCGCCTGCCTCGGAGAAGCTGCGGTGCAGCCCCTCGACACGTACGGCGGTCTCCTTCAGTGACTCTCCAGCGTGCGTCGCCATGCCAGTGCCTTCCTCTCGATGAAGCGGACGATGCCGTCGGCGACCAGGCCCAGCAGGGCGTAGACGACCAGGCCGACGACGATGATCTCGGTCTGGCCGTAGCTCGACGCGAGGGTGATCATGTGGCCGATGCCGCTGGTCGCGTTGACCTGCTCGACGACCACCAGGGACAGCAGCGCGTTGAGCACCGCGAACCGCAGCCCGAGCAGGAACCCCGGCGTCGCGCCCGGCAGCACCACGTGCCGGACGAACGCACCGCGCCGCAGGCTGACCGTCTCGGCCAGCTCGGCGTAGCGGCTGTCGATCCCGCGCAGCCCGTTGTGGGTGTGGATGTAGATCGGGATGAGTACGCCGAGGGCGATCGTGATCACCTTCATCGGTTCCCCGATCCCCAGCCACAGGATCAGCAGCGGCATCAGCGCCAGGCTCGGGATGGCCCGCTTGACCTGCACCGGCCCGTCGATCAGCGCCTCACCGACCCGGCTGAGCCCGGAGACCAGGGCCAGCACCAGCCCGACGCCGACCCCGATGACCAGCCCGAGCGCGGCCCGGTAGGCCGAGGTGGCGAGCGCCTCGGGAAGCCGGCCGTCGGCGATCAGTCGCTGAGCGGTCTCGACCACCACCCACGGCTCGGACAGGGTCCGGGGGTCCAGCACCCCCGTCGCGGAGGCGACGATCCACAGCACCAGGAGCAGGACCGGCCCGATCCACAGCGTGCCGGGGATCCGCGGCCCGGGGCCGAGCCGGCGGCGTACGACCCGCTCGTCGGTGACCTTCTCGGAGACGACGCCGACGACCGGCGCCTCGACGGCGGTGGTGGCCATCACTGCCCCTCCTTCACGGCGTCGGCGATGACCTTCTCGTAGCGGCGGTCGTAGAGCTCGGTGACGTCCAGCTCAGGGTGGTCCTGCTCCTTCGAGAGGATGTCGGCGGTCTCCTGGTGGCGCTTGATGAACTCGTCCCAGCCCTCCGGGATGATGGTCTGGCCGGAGGTCTCGAAGACCTTCTTGCCGTCCTCGAAGGTCAGCCCCTCGTGGTCGACGTAGTAGGCCTGGATCCACTCGTCAGGGTGCTCGTCGACCCACTTCTCGGACTTGACCCACAGCCTGAGGAAGTCCTTGAACGCGGCCGCCTTGCCGGCGTCCTCGAAGGTCTCCTCCGGGCCGTAGATCAGCGTCGAGTCGTCACGGATGCCGGTCCGGATCGAGGTGGCGCCGTCGCGGCCGTACTTGGCGATGTAGGAGGCCAGCTGGGTCCCACCCAGCGGAGCGACGTCGACCTGGTTGGACGCCAGCGCGTTCGAGTAGGTGTCGTCGACGCTCTGGATCTCGACGAGCTCGACGTCGTCCTGGGTGAGCCCGGCCGCCTCGAGCGTCTTGAGGATGAGGGCACCCTGCGCCTGGCCGGGCGAGTAGGCGATCTTCTTGCCCTTCAGGTCATGCAGCGTCTCGACCTTCGACTTCGGTGCGATGCCGAGCTCGTAGATCGGGTTGTCGAGCGGGTCCGGGTTCTCGGTGACCGCGACGATCTTGACCGGCGTGTCGGTCCAGGTGGCGAACAACGGCGGGATGTCGGCGACGTAGCTCGCGTCCAGGGCGTCGGCACGGAACGCCTCGATGCTCTTCGGGCCACCGGAGATGTTGGCCCACTCGATCTCGTAGCCCTCGACCTCGTCGATCAGGCCGGACGCCTTCAGCGCGACCTCGATCGGCGGGAGCCCGAGGCGCAGCACGGTCCCCTCCGGGACCTGGTCGGGGAGCGCCGCGTCGGCGGCGAGCTTGGAGGCATCGGTCGCATCGGCGCCGCCGCACGCCGACATTCCCAGGAGCACGGTCGTGAGCACGGCGGCGATGGCGGTCAGGCGCGGTGGGGTGGGGCGGATCATGGCTCTCCTCTGGTCGGTCCGTTCAAACCAGAGTAAGTCACTAGATTTTAGTCATAAATCCTTGTTCGGATCCTGAGACCGCGTCAGACGCGGTCGAGCCAGTCGGTGAAGCCGGAGGGGTCGTGGCGGCCGAGGATCCCGTGCTCGAACAGCCCCCAGCCCTCGACGCCATCGGCCCCAGGGCCGCGGGCGACCGCCCGCCCGACGTGGTCGATCACCCCGAACGGCACCCGCCCGGCGACCTCCGGCGCCTTCATGTCGTAGGTCAGCCGTTCGCTGAACCCCGCGCCCCTCCAGACCCCGTGCGACCAGTCGGAATCCCCGCCGTAGCCGCCGCCGACGTGGATCGGCACCCCCAGCAGCGAGGAGACCTCGAGCACGAGCCGCTCCCCTGCCGGCGTCGTGCAGGTGATCGTCGCGCCCTCCGGGATCCGCGTCCCCTCCCGGTAGTGGATCCGTACGTGCGGCCAACCGAGCTGCTCGACCCGACCATCGGCGAACACCCGTGTGCAGTCGTTGAGGGTGCGGTAGCCGTCCGGGGTCTCCTGGACGATCAGCACGACGGCGAACTCCTCGAACCGCAACGGCAGGTAGAGCCACCACATCCCCTCGAAGCCGGGGTCGGCCGGCCTGCCCGGCGGCGCCCCTTCTCCCGAGGGGCGGATCCCCCACGACCGGTCCCGGGTGCCGACCCAGCGGTCGGGGTCGACGACGATCGTCTCGCCGTCGACCTCGATCACCCCCTCCCAGGTCCCGACCTGCGCGAACCGCTGCGCGTCGAGCACGGTCGAAGCGCCCTGGCGCATCACGTGCGGCTGCTCCTGCACCACGTCGAACGAGCCGTTCCACCGCAGGTCCAGCGCGATCCCGTGCGTCTCCTCCATCACCAGCCGCAGTCTCCGCAGCGGCTCGACGACCTCGATCCGGTACGCCCCGACCCGCTGTTCCATCCGGTCACCGCCCCGCGGGTCGGCGCCGTCGCCCAGGTGCACGGCGGTCTGCTCGTCGCCACGGCGGAGCAGGACGTACGCGTCCTTGGTGCCGAGGTTGGGGTAGAACCCCATCCCGGTGACGAGGAAGAGGTCGCCGGTGCGGTCGTGGGCGTTGAGGTAGCAACGGTCGTAGAAGTTGCGGTCGCTGCTCCCCGCCCAGGCGACGGGCCGCGGGAGCTGGTGGATCGGGTACTCGTCGAGCGGACCGATCCCGACATACTCCCCATGCGCCCCAGGAGTCCCGCTCACGCGCCGACCTCGTCCAGCATCGCCTCGAACATCGCCCGGTGGTAGAGCGCCGACTCCGGATCCTCGGGCGCCTCGATCTCGCCGAAGTGGATCTGCCGGGCAGCGATCCGCAGATAGATCACGCCCCACATCACCGCCGCGTGGATCTCGTGCCAGGTCAGGTCACCGAGCTCGACCCCGGTCGCCGCAACATAAGCGTCGCGAACCTCGGCGGCGGTGAGGAAGTCCGGCATCCCCGGCAGGCCCAGCATCGCCGCCAGGTCCTCGAAGATCCGGTGGGCGAAGATCATCCAGGTCACGTCCATCTCGCGCGGCCCGAGGGTGACCATCTCCCAGTCGAGGACGGCGACCGGCGCGAAGTCGCGGTAGATGATGTTGCCGATCCGCGCGTCGCCCCAGCACAGGACCGGCTCGCCGACGTCGTCGGGGAGGTTGGCCTCGAGCCAGGCCAGACCGCGCTCGACCAGCGGCGAGCGGCCGCTCCACTCCTCGGCGGAGGAGGCGAAGGCGTACCAGGCTCGGGTCTTGGCCAGGTTGCGGGCGATCAGCGTCTCCCCGCCATGGCCCGCCAGCGCAGGGTCGAGGAAGCCGAACCGCGAGGCGGCGTCGGGGATCCCGTGGAGCCCGGCGAGCACCTCGACCGACCGCTTCTGCAGCGCCGCCTGATCCGCGGCAGAGCCGTCGAAGAGCCAGCTGTCACCGAAGTTGTAGGGCATCACGTCGGGCGGCACGACACCCTCGACCCGCTCCATCAGGAAGAACGGCGTCCCCAGGACCGAGCCGCTCATCTCGGCGAGACCGACCTCCGGCACCGGCACGGAGGACAGCGAGCCGGCGAGACGCATCGCGTCGTACTGCGCCTGCAGGTCATAGGTCGCGAAGACCGGGATGTCCTCGGGGCGGGGCGCCACCCGGAGGACGTACGCCTTCGTCTGCCTCCAGCCGTCCACCGTCGAGGTGACGTCGAGCAGCACGGTCTCGCTGGACATCCCGTTGGCATCGATGCCGCCGAGGATGGCGACCTCGGGATCGGCGTCAGGCGGCAGCGCGGTGGTCAGCCACTGCTCCAGCCTGGCGCCGATCGCCGCGAGGTCGCGGCCCGACTTCTGGAAGGTCATCTCGGGCGGCGGGGGCGCCTGGGTCACGTGCTCCTCCTGATGGCGTGTGAGTCAGATCACACGCCCCAGGTTGGTGGAACACGTTCTAGTCTGTCAATCGTCAGAACCGGATCTTCGACGGCGTCTCGGTCGGCGCAGCCTTGGTGACGAACGCCTTCCGCTTCGCCGCGAACCCGTAGCGGTCGTCGAAGATGTCGCGGGCCATCTCGGCCAGCTCGATGCTCTGGTAGTAGGACATCGGCATCGCGCAGGCCCGGCGCGACTCGCGCGCCGCCAGGGCCGGGACATACGCCTCGGGGTCGGCGTAGCCCTGCGCCAGGTCGCGCAGCCAGCCGTCGAACTCCGCCGCGTCGCGCGGGCCGAGCTCGCTGACCATCTCGATCCGAGCCGCCTCGGCCGCCGAGATCGGCAGCTTCGCGCCGAGCAGCTCGTCGGCCTTCTCAGGCCCGACCCGGCTCGGCAGGCCCCAGGTGTGCAGCTCGGAGCCGAAGATGCCCATGTCGTAGTAGGGGTTCAACACGACACCGGCCCGCGCGACCGTGATGTCGGCACAGAGCCCGGCCATCACACCGCCGGCACCCGCGTTGGCGGTGAACGCGGCGATGGTCAGCTGCTCGGCCTCGGCGATCGCCACGCAGAGTTCGTCGATGGCCCGGATGTTGTCCCAGGCCTCGGCCGCCGGGTCCGGGGCCGCCTCGATCACGCCGAGGTGGATGCCGTTGGAGAAGGCGTGCTCGGTGCCGCGTACGACCAGGACCCGGGTGTCCTCGATGAGCGCCTTGCGGACCGCGTCGGTCATCCGTCGGCACTGCTGGGTGTGCATCGCGCCGCTGTAGGAGCGCAGGGTGAGGTAGCCGATGTCGCCGTCGCGCTCGTAGGTCGTCTCGGCCAGCGCCTCGGGCATCGCCCGGTAGGGCGCGTGGCGGGTGTCGAGCACCCAGGCCGCCGGGAGCTTGGGGCCACGCTTCTTCTCGAGCGTCGCGGCGTAGCCGACCCACAGCGTGCCCTCGCCGGTGGCGATCGCGACCGCGTCGGTGTCGACACCGACCACGGTGCCGGGCTCGGCGCCGTGCTGGTCGGAGGTCGTCGCCGCGTCGAAGAGGCAGTACGTCTTGCCGTCGACGGTCGCCGGGGCACCCGGCGCGCCGTCGGCCGCCGCGATCCGGCGGGCGATCTCGGTCGCCGGCGCGGACCAGTCGATCTCGAAGGCGGTGCGACGCAGCAGCGGCAGCTCGCCGGTGCCCGCGACCTCTGCGGGCCACTCCTCGGCCGGCTTCGGGGCCTCCCCCGCGGCGACCATGCGGAGGACCTCCGCGACACACGCCATCGCCGCATCGGCCACCGGCCCGTTGTAGAGCGCGCTCTTCGCGATCGGGACCTCGGGCATCGGGAACGTCTCGGTCGCCCAGACCGGGCCGGCGTCCATCTCCTCGACGGCGGACAGCGCCGTGACACCCCAGCGGGAGCGCCCGTCGAGCGTGGCGTGGTCGAGCGAGGACGGGCCTCGGTCGCCGATCGGCCCCGGGTGGATCACGACCGTCGGGTAGCTGCCCCAGACCGCCTCCGGCACCCGGTGCTTGAGGAACGGGCACAGGATCAGCTCGGGTCCGATCTCCTCGACGGCCGCCACCAGGGACGCGTCGTCGTGGACCGGCGCCAGCAGGACGCCGACGTCGTGGCCGCCCTCTTTCAGATCGCACCAGACCCGCTGGGTCAGACCGTTGAACGCGGAGACGAGCAGCAGAATGCGCATGTGGGGGAGTTCCTTGTCGTGGTAGCCCGAACAGACCTCTTATCCCCCGAGGGGTATATATCCCCCGAGGGGTGTCACTGTATCGGGCCCACCCGGCCCGTCGCACGCCGGTGTCCAGGAGAGGGACGGAAGGCCTGGTCAGCCAGGGCCGCTCGCCCCGGCCTCCTGGTGGGCACCACGTCGCCGTGTTGTCGGCGCCTGCAAAGATGACTCTGTCAGGAGGGGACGATGACAACAGTCGACGACAACCCGATCAACGGGTTGGTCGATCTCGTCGAGGCAAGCGGCGACGAGATGGCACGCGAGCTGGCCAGGTTCCGGATGCGCTACAAGTTCGCGATGGACGAGGTCTCGACCAAGATCGCGATCCTTCGCGAGGAGTTCGAGCACACCCACGACCACAGCCCGATCGAGCACGTACGCACCCGGCTGAAGTCGCCCGACAGCCTGCTCGCCAAGGCCCGCAAGATCGGTTGCCCGCTCACCCTCGAGGCGCTCGAGCAGCAGATCCGCGACATCGCCGGGATCCGGGTGGTGTGCCCGTTCGTCTCCGACGTCTACTGGATCATGGAGATGCTGGGCAGCCAGTCCGACGTCGACGTGGTCGAGGTCGAGGACTACATCGCCGAGCCGAAGGCCAACGGCTACCGCAGCCTCCACCTGATCATCAAGGTGCCGGTCTACCTCTCCGACCGCGCCGTCGACGTACCGGTCGAGCTGCAGATCCGCACCATCGCGATGGACTTCTGGGCCAGCGTCGAGCACTCGATCTACTACAAGTACGACGGCACCGTCCCCACCACCCTGCGCGACGAGCTCGGCGCCGCCGCCCGCACCGCCGCCGACCTCGACGCCACCATGGCCCGGCTGCGCAGCGAGGTCCACGGCCCGGTCCGATGAACCGGAGCCGTGGACCCCACCGAGGTCAGCGGCTGTTGACGAACCGCTGGTACTGGGCCCGCGCCTCGTCCGGGGTGATCGCCCGGTCGAGGAACATCAGCGAGTCCATCCGGCAGTCGCACGGGTTCCGCTCGACGGTGTCCTGCGGGAACGAGCCACCGACCTTGTAGCCGCGCGGCAACGTGTCCGAGGTGCCGGTGCCGTCGACCTTCCACGGGTCACCGGCCGAGGTGTAGAACCCCTCGACGGCCCTGCCGTTGCGGTAGAGCGCCATCGTCCCCGTGGTGTAGTCGAACGTCGCCGCCAGGTGCACCCACTGCCCACGCGGCAGCAGGGTCTGCCAGTCCGCCGAGGCCGCGAAGGTCTGCGAGGCACCCTCGTCGAGCCGGCGCCCGAGCGCGACCAGGCGCAGGGTGCCGTTGACGTTGATGAGCTCGAGCAGGGCGCGTACGCCGTGGCCGTCGGAGTTGCCCGACAGCACCCCGGCCAGCCCGATGGCGTTGAACCGGTCGGTCGGGTCGGCGGTCACCGAGTTGAGCGCAGGCCCGTCCATGTCGACCTTGAACCAGCCGGCCACGGTGATCTCCTCGGCCCCGGCGAACGGCGCCAGCGACGCGACCCCGTTCTGGTTCCACGACCCCGCCTTCCAGTCGTCGTTGCCGTTGACCTCCGGGTTCAGCTGCTGTGTCTGCAGGGCGTTGTTGCTGGTCGGGTAGGCCGAGTCGGACAGCTGCATCGCGTTGCCGCCGTTGACCTGGTTCAGCAGCGTCCGCGAGAAGCCCTGGTCCTCCTCGCGCGACCCCGGGGCGAAGGGGTGCTCGAAGTCGTAATAGCTGACCAGGTCCTCGCGCAGCGACGGCAGGACCTCGCTCGGCCAGGGCCGGTGCACCGTGTCCACGACCTTCCAGACCTTCCCGTTGGCCTTGGCCAGCAGGTAGAGGTTGCGGCGGGAGTCGGTGCCGAAGCGCAGGTCGACGCGCGGGTGGTCGACGAAGTCCTGCATCGAGAGCCGCTTCCCCGAGGTGTCGAAGAGCTGCATCTGGTGCAGGGTCGCCTCCTTGCTGCTTCCCCGCTTCATCTGCCGGGCGTCGGTCCAGTAGACCTCGCCGTTGACCAGGTCGCCGAAGACGTACTTGCCCTTCAGGTCGTCGAACCGGCCGCGGTAGACGACGCCGCCGCTGACCGCGTGGCCACTGTCGGACGTACAGGAGTAGTTGGCGGGCGGGTCGTGGTCGAAGGAGGCCACCGGGAGCGTGAAGCGAGACATGTCGTAGTCGTCGGGCACCGTGTAGAGGGCACACTCGTCGGTGTTGTCGTAGAGCAGCCGGCCCTCGATCTCGCTCCAGCCCAGGTTGTCCCCGGCCTCGACGTCGTAGACGCCCTCGATCGCGTGCTGGCCGATGTGACCGAGCAGCAGCCGGCCCGTCTCGACGTCCCAGGTGAACCGGTGCGGGTCACGCATGCCGTACGCGAAGATCTCACCGATCGCGCCCTCCCGGTCGACGAACGGGTTGCTGTCCGGGACCCCGTACGCCCCGTTGCGCCCGTCGCGGGCGAGGGGGTCGATCCGCAGGATCTTGCCGAAGGGGTTGGCGAGGTCCTGCGGGTCGTCGCTGCGGACACCGTTGCCGCCGTCGCCGGAGGCGATGTAGAGCAGCCCGTAGTCCTCGTCGCCCGGCTGGGCGGTCGGGTTGAAGTCGATCTGTTGGATGGCGTGGATCTGGCCGGCGAAGTCGATCCGCATCACCTCACGGCTGGTTCCCGCGAAGACGTCCGCGGCCGGGTCGGTGGCGTGCCACTCGGTCACGACGCTGACGGTCCGCCCGGAACCGGGGTTGGTCTGGGACGGGAACGTCGGGGTCTTGGCGAAACCGCCGAAGCGCTCGGTGTGGGTGGTGTAGAAGAGCCCGTTCTCCTCGAAGTCGGGGTGGAACGTGATGAAGCCTGCGCCGCTGCCCAGTCCGGCACCGGACCAGAAGTCGACGAAGTGGTCCCGGAGGTCCAGGTACTCGTGCTGCTGCCCGTTCTCGAGCAGATACATCGGTCCGTTGAGGTCGGGGACGTACATCCGACCCGAGCCGTCGGGGACCTCGCCGATGAAGTTGATGCGGTTGTGACGTACGAGGCGCTGGTCGGTAGGGGTGGGGTAGGGCTCGGTCTTCGGAAGCTGGGTGACCTCCTCGAGCACGAGACCGAGGCTGCTGCGTACGGGCTGCTCGGGGATGGGGTCGGGGACAGGCTCGCTGCCGGGGATGGCGGCGTTCGCTGCGTTGAAGGGGCTGGCAGAGAGCGTGGGGGTGAGCAGCGCGGCGATCATGGCGCCGGCCGCGAGACCACCCCATAGACGTGAGGATCCCATGGGTTGTTCTCTCCTAAACCGAGGGTTCAGCGATGGCGCACGCCCGCGACCGTGACGTCGCGGATGCGCCCGAAGTTGTCGAAGGAACCGAAGCCGAACCGGCCTCCGGCGAAGCTGGTGTCGGTGGCGGTCATCCGCGGCTCGTCCGCGCCGTCGACATAGACCGCGATCGCGCCCGTCCGGGCGTTGTAGTCGAGGCGTACGTCATGCCATTCCGCGTCGGTGATCGACGGCGCGGCGCCGACAGTGCCGTTCCACTGGTGGTCGATCCGCAGCCGGTCGGCGTCGTTGACCACGAAGATGCCGTTGTGGGGGTAGATGGTGTTGTCGGTCGAGAGGTGGGCGTAGTAGAAGCGCGTCGGTGATTGGTAGTTCCAGACCAGGATCACGTCGCGGTTGGTGACCGTGACGGCCTCGTCGATGCGCACCTCGGCGCGATAGGTGAGCGACCCGAGCGCGGGGCCCTGGGTCACGATGGCGTACTCGAACGGGCGCCTGGGGCCCGGCTGCGGCGTCCCCGGCTCGGTCAGGATCACCTGGCCGTCCTCGAAGGCCCACTTCTGGTCGGTCAGCGGATCCCAGTCGGCCAGGCTCGCCCTGGGCTTGACCACGGCAAGTCCGTGGCCGTCGGGTGCGTGCGCCTGGGCTCCGGCGAGCGGAGCGGCCAGGGCGACGGCGAGGGCGATCACACCGGCGCGTACGCCTCGCCCCACCATTCGGTTCAGCGTCGATCTCCTGTTCCATCTCATGGTGCTTTCCCTTCCCCTAGTCGGGACCGTCGGTGGCCCCTGTTGAGGTCGTTGCGGCTCCCCCGAGATAGAGCTCCGCCATCCGCGGGTCGGCGAGCAGGTCGGCAGCCTTCCCCGCGATGTGGACTTTCCCCAGATCGAGTACGCAGCCGAGGTCTGCCGACTCGAGGGCCCGCCGGGCGTTCTGCTCGACGAGCAGGACCGCCAGACCGGCGTCGCGCATGCGTACGACCTGCTCGAACACCGTCGCGGTGGTCTTCGGGTCCAGGCCCATGCTGGGCTCGTCGAGCAGCACGACCTTCGGGCTCACCATCAGCGAGCGGGCGAACTCGACCTGCTTCTGCTGACCGCCCGAGAGCGCGCCGGCGAGGGTGTTCCACCGCTCCGCGACGACGGGGAAGAGACTCTTGACGAAGTCGGTCCGCTCGGCCACCGCCGCCTGGTCGCGCACCGTGTAGGCGCCCAGCCCGACGTTCTCGGCGACGGTCATCTCCTTGAAGACCGAGTGGCCCTGGAGGACGTGGGCCATGCCGGCACGGAGCATCTGCTGCGGACCGTTGCGGGTGACGTCGACGCCCTCGAGGGTGATGGTCCCCGAGCGTGGCGTCAGCATGCCGCTGGCCACCTTGAGCACGGTGGACTTGCCGGCCCCGTTGGGACCGACCAGACAGACGATCTGACCTGCGGGAACGGTGACCGTGAGGCCGCGCAGGACCAGCGCCGCCCGGCCGTAGCCGGCCTCGATGTCGCGCAGCTCGAGAAGAGGTTCAGACACCAAGGTAGGCCTCCAGGACTCGGGGGTCGTTCTGCACGTCCGCCGGCGCACCGGAGGCGATCGGACGGCCGCGGTCGAAGACCACGACATGGTCGGAGAGGCTCATCACCAGCTCCATGTTGTGCTCGACGATGACGAAGGTGCGGCCCTCGGCGTTGAGCTCGCGTACGAGCGTGGCGATCCGGCCGATCAGCGCCGGGTTCACGCCGCCGGCGGGCTCGTCGAGCATGATCGTGTCGGGCTCGGCCATCAGCACGCCGGCGAGCTCGAGCAGCTTCTGCTGACCGTAGGAGATGTCGCGGGCCTCGCTGCGCTCGAGGTGCTCGATACCGACCCTCGCCAGCAGCTCCCGGGCCCGGGCGATGTCATCGGGGTTGTGCGCCCCGCGCAGCCGGTGCGCCAGCCCGGTCGAGCGGACCCCGGCGAGCACGTTGTCGAGCACCGTCATCCGCGGGAAGACCCGGCACAGCTGGAAGCTGCGCCCGAGCCCGGCCCGGGCGATCCGGTGCGGTGCGTGACCGGTCACGTCGCGACCCCGGTAGGTCACCGTCCCCGAGTCGGGCCGGATCATCCCGGTGACGCAGTTGAAGAAGGTGGTCTTGCCCGACCCGTTCGGGCCGATCAGGGCGTTGATCCTGCCCTCCTGGAAGCTGACCGTCGCCTCGTCCACGGCACGTACGCCACCGAAGGCCTTGGTCAGTCCGTTGGTCTCCAAGAAGGTCATCGCTTCGCCTCCTCGAGCGCCTTGCGCTCCTCGGCCAGCTGAGCGGCATCGACCTCGCGGATCGAGGTGCCGCCGGGACGGAACCGGTCGAGCTGGGAGGTCAGCCACGGGATGACCCCGTCGGGCATGAAGAGCACGACCAGGGCGAGCAGGAGTCCGAGCGCGACCAGGTGCAGCTGGGTGTCGCCGTACTGGTTCTTGAAGAACTCGACGGCATACCCCACGATCACCGCGCCGACGACCGGGCCGAGCAGGCTGCGTACGCCGCCGAGCAGCGACATCAGCACCAGGTAGGAGCCGGTCAGGATCGAGAACTGGAAGATCGGGTCGAGCGACCCGAACCAGAGGGCGTACATCCCGCCCGCCATCGCGGTGAAGAACGCGGAGACGACGAAGACGACCAGCTTGTAGGCGAAGGTCGGCACACCCAGCGCCTGCGCCTTGTCCTCGTCCTCGCGGATGGCCTTGAGCCCGGTGCCGAGCCGGGAGCGGTCGATCAGCCACCACAGCACGAGAGCGACGAGCGTCAGCGCCACGAACAGGTAGAAGAACCGCTCGTGCTGCTCGGGCCGGAGTACGTCGGTGCCGAACGGCCGCGGCACCCGCAGGCCGTTGGACCCGCCGGTGACACCGGCCCAGCTCTGCGCGACCAGCAGCAGGATGAGCACCAGCGCGATCGAGACGATCACGAACGAGGCGCCGCGGACCCGCAGCGACGCGATCCCGATCGGCACCGCAGCCGCGCCCACGAGCAGCGCCGCGACCACCATCGAGACCCACGGGTTCACCCCGGCCTCGGTGATCAGCAGCGCGGTGCCGTAGCCGCCCAGTCCCGAGTAGGCGGCGTGGCCCAGCGAGATGTAGCCGGTCAGCCCGCCGACGAAGTTCCACGCCACCGCGAGCGCGGCATAGCTGGCGATCACCACACCCACCGACAGGATGAACGGGTCCGGGGCGAGCGCTGGGAAGGCGAGGACCAGGCCGAGCAGGACGACGGCCGCGACGAGCCTGATCGCGGCAGGCGTACGGCCGTGGCTAGAAGCGCTGAGCAAGGCGACCTCCGAAGAAACCCTGGGGGCGGAACATGAGGGTGGCGAAGAGGGCGACGTAGAAGACCGTCTGCGCCCAGGTGGTGCCCATCGGTATCTGCAGCAGCGCCTGGGTGACCCCGAGGATCATCGCCGCGATCGCGGCGCCGGGGATGCTGCCGAGGCCTCCGATCACGATGATCGCCATCAGCGGCCCGATCCAGTGCCAGTGCAGCGAGGGATAGATCGTGGCGTCGAGCGCGAGCGCGGTGCCGCCGACCGCCGCGGTCGCCAGCCCGAGCCCGAAGCCGAAGCCGGCGATCCGGTCGGTGTCGATGCCGAGCAGCTGAGCGGCCTCGCGGTGCTGGATCGTGGCCCGCAGCGCCTGCCCGAAGCGGGTCTTCTTGAGCAGCAGGAAGAGCGCCAGGAGCGAGATCGCGGCCAGCCCGAAGGCGATCAGCTTCACCACCGCGATCCGGGCGCCCCACAGCTCCAGGCTGGCGCCTGAGTAGCCGAGCTGAATCCGTCGCTGGGTGCCGGAGAAGAGGTAGCCGAGGCCGCCCTCGATGACCAGCGCGATCGCGAAGGTCAGCAGCACCGACATCATCGTCAGCGTCGCCGGCCGCAGCCGCGAGAGCAGCGCCCGCTGCATCACGTAGCCCGCCGCGAAGAAGAGCGGCACGGTGATGAACAGCGACAGCAGCGGGTCCAGCCCGGTCTGCTTGGTGAAGAACCAGGCCAGGTACGCAGCCAGGATGAGGAACGCGGAGTGCGCGATCATCACGACCCGCATGACGCCGAAGTAGAGCGTCAGGCCGGCGGCGAGCAGGGCATAGAGGCCTCCGAGCAGCAGCCCCAGGATCAGGCTCTGCAGGAGGAGTGACAGTGACATCGGCTCACCACGCCGGCTTCGGGAAGATGAACTCGGCCTCGGCCTGGTCCTTCGGCAGGACGATCTTGATCTCGCCGTCGACCCACTGCTGGATCATGTGGGCGCTCTGCGGGCGGCCCTTGTCGTCCCAGCTGAGCGGACCGACGACGGTGTCGACCTCGTTCTCGCGCAGCCAGTCGATCAGCTGGGACTGGCACTCCGGGTCGGGCTCTGCGCACTCGACGGCCTCGACCGCCGCCGCGACCACCTGACCGGTGGTCCAGGCGTTGGCCTCGTCCTCTCCGGGTGCCTCCCCGTGCTTCTCCTCGTAGAACTTCACGAACTCCTGGTTCTCGGGGTAGTCGGCCTTCGTGGTGTAGCCGGTCGGCGCGATGATGCCCTGTGTCTTGTCGCCGATCGCCTCGGCGAACTCGGTCTCGGTCGGCGCGGTCGAGAACGCGGCCAGCTTCGGCTGGTAGTTGAGCTGCTGCAGCGCGACGATCAAGTTGACGCCGTCCTGGTACTGGCTACCGCCCACGACGATGTCGGCCTTGCTGTCGGCGACCTTGGCCGCGATGCTGCTGAAGTCGGTGGTGTTGGGCGGGTAGACCTCGTCCACGACCGTCTTCACACCACCCTCCTCCAGCGCGTCCTTGAGCCCGTAGGCGGTGCCCTGGGCGAACGGGTCATCCATGGACGCGTACGCCGCGGTCTTGGGCCGCTCGCTCTCGGGCATCGACAGGATGTGCTCGGCGAGCAGCTTGTAGTGGTCGTCGGCGACGGCTGGCGCGGCGTAGAAGAGGTTCTCGAAGCCCTCCTCGAAGACCTCCGGCGCCGCGCCGGCGGGCTCGACGAAGAGGTAGCCGTAGTCCTGGGCTACCTGGGCGGCCGGGATCACCAGGCGGGTCGAGAACGGCCCGACGACCAGGTCGACCTGCTCCTGGTTGATCAGCTTCTCGTAGTCGGCCGCGACGCGCTCGGCGCTGGACTGGTCGTCGAGCATCTCCAGGCGTACGTCGCGGCCCAGCAGGCCGCCGTTGGCGTTGACGTACTCGGCCCAGGCCTCGTAGCCACGCTGGATGCCCTTGCCGGGCTCGCTGAAGTCGCCGGTCAGGGGCAGCGAGATGCCGATCACGATCTCGTCGTCGCCGCCTCCTTCCTCGGCAGCGCCACAGGCGGCGAGGGTGGAGGCGAGAGCCAGGGCCGCCGTGGCGGCCAGGGTTGCTCTGGACCGCTTGCTCGCGGTGGGGATCGTCGTGAAGCGCATCTGCGGGTCTCCTCTACGAAAGCGCTTACGTAAGCGTTTACGATGACGTTACCGACTCCCGCTTAGTGTGGCAAGGGTCACATTCCTGACGACAAGGGGCATCGATGGACCGTTCCGCCCGCTCCCCCCGCCTGATCGACGTCGCCAACGCCTCCGGCGTCTCGATCGCAACCGCTTCCCGCGCACTCTCCGGAACACCCGGCGTCAGCGACTCGGTCGCCGAGAAGGTCCGGCAGGCGGCACGTGAGCTCGGCTATGTCGCCAACCTCCATGCCCGCTCGCTCGCCAGCGGCTCCACCGCCACCATCGGGCTCGTCGTCCACGAGATCGGCGACCCCTACTTCTCCGAGATCGCCAGCGGCGTGCTCAGCCTCGCCGCCGAGCACGGCCGCACCGTCCAGATCTGCCACACCGGCCGCGACCCGGAGGCCGAGGTCGAGCAGGTACGCAGCCTGGTGGCCAACCGCGTCGGCGCCATCCTGATCGCGGGATCGGGCTTCGTGGACGCCTCGGTCGAGGCACCGATGCGGCTCGAGGTGCAGCGCTACGCCGAGGCGGGCGGTCGCGTCGCGGTCGTCGGCCGCCACCACCTCGGCGTCGACAGCGTGCTGCCCGACAACCGCCCCGGCGGCCGCGCCGTCGCCGAGCACATCCTCGGCCTCGGCCACCGGCGCATCGTGGTCGTCTCCGGCTCGCTCGAGCTGACCACGGTGGCCGACCGCCTCGAGGGAGTGCGCGACGCGCTCGCGGCGGCGGGGCTCGATGCCGGTGACGTACCCGTCCTGGAGGGTCCGTTCACCCGCGAGGGCGGGCGCGAGTGCATCCGCCGGATGCTCGCCGACCACCCGCGTACGACCGCCGTCATCGCCCTCAACGACGACATGGCCATCGGCTGCCTCTCCCAGCTGCGCAGCTCGGGGGTCTCGGTGCCGGGCCAGGTCTCGGTCAGCGGCTTCGACGACGTCGCCGTCGCCCAGGACCTCTCCCCCGGACTCACCACCGTGCGCCTGCCGATGGCCGAGATGGGCGCCCGGGCCCTCACGCTGGCGCTGAAAGAGCCCGGCGCACGGCCACGGCGGCAGCGGGTACCGGCGGAGCTCGTGGTGCGCGACTCGACCGGGCCTGTGGGCGCTGCCGACGGCGCGGAGGAGAATGGGGGGTCGAGCGAGAGGAGCCAGATGAAGGACATGCGGGTGCCGCCAGGCCCTGGCCTGCCCGAGGGCCTGGTCATCCCCGACTCCGAGCTGGTCGAGCGGTTCTCCCGCTCGCCCGGCCCTGGTGGGCAATCGGTCAACACCACCGACTCGCGGGTAGAGCTGACCTGGGACCCGTCGGCCTCCGAGGCGCTCGACGAGTCGCAGCGCGCCCGCGTCCTCGCCCGCTCGCCCGGCCCGATCCTCGTCGTCTCCCACGAGCAGCGCTCCCAGCACCGCAACCGCGTCGCCGCGCGCGAGCGTCTCGCCCTGCGCATCCGCGAGCTCCTGGCCCCACCACCGCCCACCCGGCGCCCCACCAAGCCCACCCGCGGCTCCAAGGAGCGCCGCCTCGACGCGAAGCGACAGCGCAGCCAGACCAAGCAGCTCCGCGGCCGTGTCCAGGACTAGGCCGAGGCGTACGTCTTCTCGAGCGTCAGGCAGGATCGGGATCGGTCGCGAGCCGGGCGTGGGTCTCGGTGTCGTAGCGGACCCCGTCGTAGAGCAGCTTCTGGCGTTCGCGGCCCTCGACGAGGAACCCGGCGGACGTGGCGACACGGCACGATCCGGGGTTGTCGACGCGGTGACCGGTCTCGAGGCGGAAGAGGCCGAGCTCGTCGAAGCAGTACCGCGCCAGGAGCTTCAGGCCGGTGCTGCCGACGCCTCGCCCGCGGTGCTTCTCGAGGGTCCAGTAGGAGATCCAGCCGATGCTGTGGACCGACGACTGCATGGTGACCCTCATCTGTCCCAGGATCTCGGAGGCGTCGACGACCGCGAAGGTGTGCGCCTTGCCGGCCGCCGCCTCCTCAGCCCACTCGCGGATCAACCGCCCCGCATCCTCGACGGTGGAGACACCCGCCGGCCGCTCGGTCGCCATCCCGGCGCCCCCGTACGCCGCGAGCAGGAGCGCCGCATCGGACGTCTCCCACTCGCGGAGCCGGAAGCCGGTCACAGGGTCGACTGGATGCCGGCGAGGAGCTGGCGGGCCATCACGATCCGCTGGACCTGGTTGGTGCCCTCGTAGATCTGGGTGATCTTGGCATCCCGCATCATCCGCTCGACCGGGTAGTCGCGGGTGAAGCCGTAGCCACCGAGCAGCTGCACGGCGTCGGTGGTCACCTGCATCGCGACATCGCTGGCGAACGCCTTCGCGGCGGCGCCGAAGAAGGTGAGGTCCTTGTCGCCGCGCTCGGAGCGGCCGGCAGCGGCATAGGTGAGCTGACGGGCGGCCTCGATCTTCATGCCCATGTCGGCGACCATGAACTCCAGGCCCTGGAACTCCGCGATCGGCTTGCCGAACTGCTTGCGCTCCTTGATGTAGCCCAACGCGTAGTCCAGCGCACCCTGCGCGACACCTACGGCCTGGGCGGCGATCGTGATGCGGGTGTGGTCGAGGGTCTGCATGGCGTAGGTGAAGCCCTTGCCCTCCTCGCCGATGAGCCGGTCGGCGGGGATGCGCACGTTGTCGAAGTAGACCTCGCGCGTCGGGGAGCCCTTGATCCCCAGCTTCTTCTCCGGGGCACCGAAGGAGACACCCTCGTCGGACTTCTCGACGACGAAGGCGGAGATGCCCTTGGAGCGCTTCTCGGGGTCGGTCATCGCCAGGACCGTGTAGTACTCCGAGACACCCGCGTTGGTGATCCACCGCTTGACGCCGTTGAGCACCCAGAAGTCGCCGTCGCGGACCGCACGGGTCTTCTGGTTGGCGGCGTCCGAGCCGGCGTCGGGCTCGGAGAGGCAGTAGGAGAAGTTGCCCTCACCGGCGGCGAGCTTGCCGAGGTACTTCTTCTTCAGCTCCTCCGAGCCACCGATCTGCACCGGCAGCGAGCCCAGCTTGTTCACGGCCGGGATGAGCGAGGCCGAGACGTCCGCGCGGGCGATCTCCTCGATGACCAGGACGGTCGCGAGCGCGTCAGCACCCACACCCCCGTACGCCTCGGGCACGTGCGGCGCGAAGAACTCGGTCTCGATCAGCGCGTCGTGAGCCTCCTGCGGATAGCGAGCCTCCTCGTCGACCGCAGCCGCGGCCGGAGCGATCTTGGCGTCGCAGATCTCGCGGATGGCCTTGCGGATCTCCTGGTGCTCCTCGGAGAGGGCGAACAACGGGTACTCGGCACTCATGTTCCGGAGTCTATGCCTGATTGCTACTCGCCAGTACGTCGGCGGGTCACGGAATCGTCGAGGCGATGTTGTTGTTCCCCTCCACATGACCGCCGCATGGCTCGACCAGGACACCATCGACACGCTTCTCGACGACTCGGAGACCTGGGCCGTCGTCGGCCTCTCCGGCGACCCCTACCGCACCGCCTACTCGATCGCCCAGGAGCTCCAGCAGCACGGCAAGCGGATCGTCCCGATCCACCCCGGTGCCGCCGCCGAGGGCAAGGAGGTGCTCGGCGAGAAGGTCTACGCGACCCTGGCCGAGGCCGCCGCGGCCGTCGGCAAGATCGACGTCGTCGACGTCTTCCGCCGCTCCGAGGCGGCCGGTCAGTTCGCCGACGAGGCCGTGGCGATCGGCGCCGGCGGCGTCTGGTTCCAGATGGGCGTGGTCGACGAGTCGGCCTTCGAGCGCACCACCGCGGCCGGCGTACCGATGGTGATGGACACCTGCCCCAGCAAGATCTGGTTCGAGCGCGCCAAGGCGGGCGCACGGACGTCGCAGCAGTAGCGCTACGGCTCGAACGTCATCGTCCGCATGTGCTCGTAGATCACCGACGTCTCGACGTCGGCGATCTCGGCACGTGAGGTGAGCCGGTCGATCACGAACGCGTAGAGCGCGTCGTTGTCGGGGACCGCGACGTGGACGATGAAGTCCATCCGGCCGGAGGTGACGAAGACCCCGACCGCCTCCGGGAGCGCGCCGACCCAGTCGCGGAAGGCCTCGATGTTGGCCCGCGAGGGCGGCCGGATACGGACCGCGACGAGCGCCTGCACGCCGCGGTCGATCTGGCGCAGGTCGAGATCGAGGTACGCACCGCGGATGAGCCCGCGGCGCTGCATCGCCCGGGCGCGATCGTGCACGGTGGTCGCCGAGACGCCGACCTCGGCGGCGATGTCCCGAAGGCTCCGCCGTGCATCCATCGTCCAGGCGGCCAGAATCTGGCGGTCGACTTCATCCATGCACGCCAGATTACCGAGTCTTCCTGACAATGACCGGCTTGATTGCGAATCAGCCTGATATTCCCAAGACTTGTCGCGAGTTCAGTTGGCGAATGACAGGAGTCAGAGTGATGAGCACAGGTGTCGAGACAGCGAGGATCGGGTTCGCTCCGGACGAGATCGACCAGTCCCTGAGCACCCGCGAGGTGCCGTTCAAGTGGGTGGTCGTCGTCGACCATGACCTCCCCGCCGGTCGCGCCGTGAACGCGGCCGTCTGCGTCGCAGGCGCGACCACGCAGCGTACGTCCGGACTCCTCGGCG
Organism: Nocardioides turkmenicus; assembly: GCF_011045035.1. Classification (GTDB taxonomy): domain Bacteria; phylum Actinomycetota; class Actinomycetes; order Propionibacteriales; family Nocardioidaceae; genus Nocardioides; species Nocardioides turkmenicus. Next base: position 9,195 of record NZ_JAALAA010000007.1, on the reverse strand, counting down.
CGGACGCGGCCGATGCCGACGGCTCCACCCACCCCGGCCTGCCATGGATCGGCTGCACGGTGCTCGGCGCCCCGGCCCAGCGGCTCACCGACCTGCGGCGTCAGGCGGTCGCCCAGCCTGGCGTCGCCGTCGTCGACATGCCCACCCAGGCGCAGCACACCCGGGTCTACGACGACTACCTGTTCGCCGTCGGGAACAGCCGCGGCGCCGACCTCTCCTACTGCGCGGTCAGCCTCTTCGGCCCGCGCCGGGTCATCGACAAGCTCGTCAAGGGCCTGTCGCTCCTGCCCTGAGGCTCAGGAGGTGGCGCGGCGTACGACCTCGCCCTTCTCGCGGGCGAGCTCGGCGAGGGACTTCTCGTACGCCACCAGCTTCTGCTGCAGCTCGGGGTCGGCGACGCCGAGGATGCGGGCGGCGAGGATGCCCGCGTTCTTGGCGTTGCCGATGGCGACCGTCGCCACCGGGATGCCGCCGGGCATCTGGACGATCGACATCAGCGAGTCCATGCCGTCGAGGTACTTCAGCGGCACCGGGACGCCGATGACGGGCAGTGGGGTCACAGAGGCGAGCATGCCGGGCAGCGCGGCGGCACCGCCGGCACCGGCGATGATCACGGAGAGCCCGCGGCCGGCGGCGTCGCGGCCGTAGTCGATCATCTCCTGCGGCATCCGGTGGGCCGACTTCACGTCGGCCTCCCACTCGATCCCGAACTCGTCGAGAAGGTCGGCCGCGGCCTTCATCGTCGGCCAGTCGGAGTCGGATCCCATCACGATGCCTACGCGAGCGCTCATGGAGACAGGCTATGCGGCCGCCGACCTGCCCCGCGTCACCGGTCCGACCTCTGTCCGTCATCTGCATGTCGGTGCTGCCCGCTAGGGTCTTCCGACGCCGCCCGCCGTCCCCTACGACCCCCACAAAGGCAGATGGATCCAGCTACGAGCACCGACGTCGTCATCGGTACGCCGCCGAGCACCGCCTCGGTCGAGCGGTTCACCGGGCTGACCAAGGCGGAGCGCAAGGCGCTGCCCTCGCGCGTGCGGCAGGTCTCGTCCTGGTCGCGGCAAGCGGCGTCGGCGACCGCCGCGCGGGCCGTGATCGAGCAGGAGGCGACCGAGGCGGTCGACCACTTCCGGGCGAGCGCGGCCGAGCTAAAACGCGCGGCCCAGGTGGCCTGGCGCAGCCTCGCGCTCGACCGGAGCGACGGGCCACGACTGGCCGCGATCGCCCGGCGTCACGCGCTCGAGCCCGTCGAGGAGACCACCCAGGAGCTCGTCGAGTCGCTGGCCGTCGCGGCCGAGGACGTCGCGCAGGCGAAGAAGGCGGCCGGCGCCCGTCGGCTGTTCGTGCGTGGCAGCCGACGCGAGGAGGCGGAGCTGGCGGGCCGGCGGATCCTCGACCTGCACCAGCGGGCGAGCGAGATCCAGGCGCCGGCCCGGCTCGACCGGCTGGGGCGGCTCCCGAGCCGTCGCCGGGTGCGGATCCGGGAGGCGCTGCTGCCGAGCGTCGGCCTCCTCGAGGCTCTCTCCGGCCTGGGCTCGGAGGCGGCGCTGGCGCCGCGCAAGGGCATCCTGGTCCTACGCAACGAGGCCGAGGCGCTCAACGAGGCCAGGCGCTCCGAGGAGCCCGCTCGCCGGGCCGCGACCGAGGCCGGCAACGCGGTCAGGAGCGCCGACACCGACACCGCGGTCAGGTCGCTTCCGGTCGACGAGCTCGCTGATCTCGTACGCATCGAGCCCCTCCTCGAGGCCGGGATCCGCACCGTCCACGAGGTCATCCATCCCCGGTCTGACCTGCGGGAACTTCCCGGGGTCGGGCCGGCCACGGCGATGCGGATGCAGGAGGCGGCGCAGGCGCTGTGGCAGCGCACCTACGACGAGATGCCGCTCGCCATCGACCACGACCGCCGCACTCCGGCGGCCACCAGGCTGCTCGCCCGGCTGGCGGAGTGGGAGGCGGGGCGGCGTACGAAGGACGCGGGGGCGGAGCTCGCCCTCGTCCAGTCGCTGCGGCCGCTGATCCGGTCCCTCGACAGCGGCGCGAGGTTCCACCTGATCCTCGCCAACGCGGCGAGCCTCGACGACTTCCAGAGCGCGCTGCGATCGATCGCCCACCGTGCCGAGATGGCCCGCCGGATCCGTCCGGGCAACCGGCCGGCCGATCCGTGGGACGACTTCGAGAAGCGCCCGGCCGACTACTACGCGATGCTCTCCGAGCTCGGCTTCCTCACCGAGGACGAGGACAAGATCCATGGCGACCTGTCGGCCGAGATCATCGAGGCGGTGCGCGCGCAGGAGCTGCGTACGAACAACCTCACCGCCTCGCTCCGCGGCTACCAGCACTTCGGCGTCCGCTTCGCGCTGGTGCAGATGAAGGTGATCATCGGCGACGAGATGGGGCTCGGCAAGACGCTCCAGTCGCTGGCCGTGCTCGCCCACCTGCACGCGATGGGCGCCTCGCACACGCTCGTCGTCTGCCCGGCCGCGGTGGTCACCAACTGGGTGCGCGAGACCGACTCGAAGACGACCCTGATCCCCCATCGGCTCCACGGGAACCGGCGCTCGAAGGCCGCCAAGATCTGGGTCGAGCAGGGTGGCGTCGCGGTGACGACCTACGAGACGCTCAACACGATCCAGCCCTTCCTCGACCAGGTCGAGGTCGCCTGCGTCGTGGTCGACGAGGCTCACATGATCAAGTCGCCGCGCACCCAGCGGACCGAGCGCGTACGCCGGGCGCTGGACGCCTCGGAGCGCGCCATCCTGCTCACCGGCACCCCGATGGAGAACCGCATCGACGAGTTCCGCAACCTCGTCTCCTATCTCCGCCCCGACCTGCTGCTCTCCGCCGACGAGTTCAACCCCCACCGGTTCCGCAAGCAGGTCGCCCCGGTCTACCTGCGCCGCAACCAGGAGGACGTGCTCACCGAGCTGCCCGACCTCGTCGAGGTCGAGGACTGGCTGCCGCTGTCCCCGGCTGACGAGAGGGCGTACGCCGAGTGCGTCCGCGACGGCAACTTCATGGCCATGCGCCAGGCCGCCATGCTCCAGGGCACGTCGTCGGCGAAGGTCGAGCGGCTGATCGAGATCGTCGGCGAGGCCGAGGAGAACGGCCGCCGCGTGATCGTGTTCTCCCACTTCAGGAAGGTCCTCGACGACCTGGTCACGCTGCTGCCCGGCGAGGTGTTCGGTCCCCTGACCGGGTCGGTGCCCGCCGAGGAGCGCCAGCAGATGGTCGACGAGTTCTCCGCAGCCGGCCACGGCGCGGTGCTGGTCACCCAGATCGTCGCCGGTGGCGTCGGCCTCAACATCCAGTCGGCGTCGGTCGTGGTCATCTGCGAGCCTCAGCTCAAGCCGACCATCGAGTGGCAGGCCATCGCCCGCGCTCGCCGCATGGGCCAGCTCCAGTCGGTCCAGGTCCACCGCCTGCTCTCCGAGGTCGGCGTCGACCAGCGCGTCCACGACATCCTCGCCGCCAAGGCCGAGCTCTTCGACGACTTCGCCCGGGTCAGCGCCACCGCGGCCAGCAGCCCCGAGGCGTACGAGACCTCGCACCCCGACGACGCCGTCGCCGCTCTCGCCGCCGAAGCCTCCGACGCCGAGATCGCCCGCGAGGTCGTCGCCACCGAGCGCCAGCGCCTCGGCGTCTGACCCTGCCGAGGCGTCAGGTACGTCGGCCGAGACGTCACCCAGGTCGGCCGAGTTGGCAGCGGAGTGCCATGTCGGCCGACGCGGGCGACGCGTCGGCCGACGCGGCTGACGCTTCGGCGGTCAGTCGGAGTCGTTGCCGAGGTCGCCCTGGAACCAGTCGGCGGCGTGGCGGGCGCGCTCGAGGCAGTCGTCGAGGTCGTCGCCGTAGACGTTGACGTGGCCGACCTTGCGCCCCGGACGCATCTCCTTGCCGTAGAGGTGGACGCGGAGGTGCGGGTCGCGGGCCATGGCGTGCGGGTAGCCGTCGTAGAGCCGGCCGACATCCGGCCGGGAGGAGCCGAGGATGTTGACCATCACCGACCACTTCGCGCGGGGTGCGGGCGAGCCGAGCGGCAGGTCCATGACCGCGCGCAGATGGTTCTCGAACTGCGAGGTGACGGCGCCGTCCTGGGTCCAGTGGCCGGTGTTGTGAGGACGCATGGCGAGCTCGTTGACCAGCAGGCGGCCGTCGACGGTCTCGAACATCTCGACCGCGAGGACACCGGTGACACCGAGCTCGCCCGCGATGCGCAGCGCGATCTGCTCGCCCTCGACGGCGAGCTCGGGCGAGAGGTCGGGCGCCGGGGCGATGACCTCCTTGCAGACACCGTTCTCCTGGTAGGTGTGCACGACCGGGTACGCAGCAGCCTGACCGCTCGGCGAACGGGCGACGATCGCGGAGAGCTCCCGGCGGAAGTCGACGAGCTCCTCGGCGAGGATCTGGACACCCGCCTCCTCGGCGACGCGAAGCGGCTCGGCGACATCGGCGACGCCGCGTACGACCCAGACGCCCTTGCCGTCGTAGCCGCCGCGGGTGGTCTTGAGGACGCACGGGAAGCCGAACTCCTCGACCTCCTCTACCGACGACACGATGGCGTTGCGCGGGCACGGGATGCCGAGCTCGGTCAGCCGGGCGCGCATGACGCCCTTGTCCTGGGCGTGCACGAGCGCGTCGGGCCCGGGCCGGACGGCGACGCCGGCGGCCTCGAGGGCGTGCAGGTGCTCGGTCGGGACGTGCTCGTGGTCGAAGGTGACCACCTCGCAGCCCTCGGTGGCCTTCCTCAACGTGTCCAGGTCGCGGTAGTCCCCGACCAGCTGGTCGGGGATGACCTGGGCGGCCGAGACGCCCTCACCCTCGGCGAGAAGCCGGAGCGGGAGGCCGAGCGCGATTGCGGGCTGAGCCATCATGCGGGCCAGCTGGCCACCGCCGATGATCGCAAGTGTCGGTGCGAGGGTCACGACGGACAGGATAAGGAAACTGCCGGGCCGGAGCCGATTTCGCGGATCCCCCTCACGATATCCGCGAAATCCGGCTCCCGGCAGGTTGCGAGAAGGTCAGGCCTTCTCGAAGCGCAGCCCCTTGCCGCGCAGGGTGGTGATCAGATGGGGCTTCCGGGGGTCGTCGCCCAGCTTGCGACGCACCCAGCCAAGGTGGACGTCGATGGTCTTCGACGAGGTGTAGAAGGTCGCGTTCCACACGTCCCTCATCAACTCGTCGCGGGAGACGACGTCGCCAGCCCTCTTGATCAGGGCATGAACCAGGTCGAACTCCTTGCGAGAGAGCGTCAGCTCCTCATCGTTCCGCCATGCTCGCCGGGTTTCCGGGTCGAGCTTGATCTCCTGTACCTCGATCATGGAACCGACACTAGGGAGGTAAAGAGCCCTTGGCAAAGGATTGCACGATATTGCCACTGACATTTTCAGGCCAACGTGCAACGAAATGGGCATGACAAACGTGCGTCCCCGAATGACGTTCTCAACCATGCCCACGAAGGCATGACCAGGTAAAGCAATCAACGCCCTGCGTTGATCGACTGTTAACTACAACGGAATGTGAACAAATCCGCGAAATCGCAGGTCAGCAGCACCCTGGTAGGTCACGATTCAGACACGACGGACCGCGACAGGCTCCACGATCCCGAAGCCTCGCACCGGTCGAGCGGCCAGTCGCCGGGTCTCGAACTCGTCCTCCGGCATCGCCCCGGCGGTCGCCTCGTCGATGATGATCCGGTTGCGGCGGGCGACGGCGGTCAGCCTCGCAGCCATGTTCACGGGTGGCCCGAAGACGTCGCCGAGACGCGAGACGACGTTGCCGGAGGCCAGCCCGACGCGTACGTCGGGCATCCGCGGGTCGCGCCCGATCACGTTGATGATCCCCTCGGCCGTGCCGTAGGCCTGCAGCGGATCGTCGTTGACGAAGAGGACCGAGTCGCCCAGGGACTTGATGATCCGGCCACCCCAGGTCGCCACCACGTCGGCGCACCGGGACTCGAAGAGCTCGACGAGGTCGCCGATCTTCTCCTCGGTGAGCGTGTTCGACAGCGCGGTGAACGAGACGATGTCGGCGAACCCGACGGTCTGCCAGACCGTGCCCAGCTGCTCCTCGGGCCCCGCGACCGACGCCTCGGCCCGCGCGAGCGCAGCGCGCATGTGGCGGCGCCAGGCGAAGGTCATCATCTCCTCGAACGCGCTCTCGAACTGCTCCGAGACCGAGACGGTCGCCTTCAGCAGCTCGGACGGCGACCGCTCGTCCTCGTTCTGGGTCTCGACGTGGTGCAGCAGCGCGGAGACCTCGTAGTCGGAGAGCCGCGCCATCGACTGTCCGATGCCGCGGGTCAGGTTGACGACCAGGTCGAAGCTGACCAGGCCGTTGCCCGAGATCTCGTTGGCCTTGGCCAGCGCCTGCACGTCGGCCTCGTCGAAGAACGCCTCGTCGTCACCGATCTCCGGGAACCCGAGAGCACGCCACAGGCGTTTCGCCTGGTCCAGGCTCACGCCGGCCTTCTCGGCCACCTCCGCCGAGGTCAGGTTGACGGGCTGCTTCGATTTCGCCACGAACAGATCATGCCACTCGGCGCTTCATGCCCGCCCGTCAAGACCTCGGGCGCAGCCGCGCGTGAATCACGTCGCCCGCACCGACCACCCGTGTCCCCTCGCCGGTCTCGATGACCAGCCGGCCGAAGTCGTCGATCTCGGTGGCCACGCCCTCCCAGACGTCCCCGCCCGGCAGCTCCGCCCGCACCCGCTCCCCGACTGTCACCGACAGCTCGCGGTAGCGGCGTGCGAGCTCGTCGGGTTCCGACCCCCAGATCTCGTACGCAGCCCGCAGCTCCTCCAGCAACGCAGCCAGCATCTCGGTGCGATCGACGGGCGCGCCGCTCTCCAGCTCCAGCGACGTGGCGGTCTCGATCGGCAGCTCCTCGCGGGTCAGGGAGGTGTTGAGCCCGAACCCGATCACCGCGGCGGCTCCCTCGGGAGCCTCGATCCGCTCGATCAGGATGCCGCACACCTTGCGGCCCTCGATGAGCACGTCGTTGGGCCACTTCAGCCCCGCTGCGTACCCCTTCTTCCGCAGTGTGGACGCGACGGCGACGCCGGTCATCAACGGCAGCCAGGGCCACCGCTCCACCGGGATCGACGCCGATGGGCGCAGCAGCGCGGAGACGGTCAGTGCCGAGCGCGCCGGCGTCGTCCAGCCCCGGTCGAGCCGGCCGCGGCCGGCGGTCTGGTGCTCGGTGGTGATCACCAGGCCCGGCTCCTCGCCCGCGCGTGCCCGCCTGGCCAGCTCCGCGTTCGTCGACGGCGTCGAGTCGAGGATCTCCACCCGCCAGCCGCCCGGTAGCGCATCGAGCCGGGAAGGGTCAAGTGACGGGCGTCGCATCGCGAAAGGTGGCACGGGCATTAGATTGGCCCCCGCACCGCACGAAGTCCAAAGGAGCACCGTGAGCGCCGAAGCCACCCCGCAGCCCGAGATCGACCTGCACACCACCGCCGGAAAGCTGGCCGAGCTGGAGCGTCGTCTCGACGAGGCCGTCCACGCCGGCTCCGCGAAGGCTGTCGAGAAGCAGCACGCGAAGGGTCGCCAGACCGCCCGCGAGCGTATCGAGATGCTGCTCGACGAGGGCTCCTTCCAGGAGGTCGACGAGCTGGCCCGCCACCGGTCCACGGCGTTCGGCCTGGAGAAGAACCGCCCCTTCGGTGACGGCGTGGTGACCGGCTACGGCACCATCGACGGCCGCCAGGTCTGCGTCTTCTCGCAGGACTTCACCGTCTTCGGTGGGTCGCTGGGTGAGGTCTACGGCGAGAAGATCACCAAGATCATGGACCTCGCGATCAAGACCGGCTCCCCGCTGATCGGCATCAACGAGGGCGCCGGCGCCCGCATCCAGGAGGGTGTCGTCTCCCTGGGTCTGTACGGCGAGATCTTCAAGCGCAACGTCCACGCCTCCGGCGTGATCCCGCAGATCAGCCTGATCATGGGCAACTGCGCCGGTGGCCACGTCTACTCGCCGGCCGTCACCGATTTCACGATCATGGTCGACAAGACCTCCGGCATGTTCATCACCGGCCCCGACGTCATCAAGACCGTCACCGGCGAGGACATCACCATGGAGGAGCTCGGCGGCGCGCTCGCCCACAACTCCAAGTCCGGCGTGGCCCACTACATGGGCTCCGACGAGGCCGACGCGATCGAGTACGTCAAGGCGCTGCTCTCCTACCTTCCCTCCAACAACATGGAGGAGCCGCCGGCCTATGACGAGGTCGCGGACCTGGAGATCTCCGACCTCGACCGCGAGCTCGACACCTTCATCCCCGACGGCGGCAACCAGCCCTACGACATGCACGAGGTCATCTCGCACATCGTCGACGACGAGGAGTTCCTCGAGGTCCAGCCGCTGTGGGCGCCCAACATCATCATCGGCTACGCCCGCATCGAGGGCCGCCCGGTCGGCATCGTGGCCAACCAGCCGATGCAGTTCGCCGGCACCCTCGACATCGACGCCTCCGAGAAGGCCGCCCGCTTCGTACGCACCTGCGACGCCTTCAACGTCCCCGTCATCACCTTCGTCGACGTGCCCGGCTTCCTGCCCGGCACCGACCAGGAGCACAACGGCATCATCCGCCGCGGCGCGAAGCTAATCTACGCCTACGCCGAGGCCACCGTCCCGCTCGTCACCATCATCACCCGCAAGGCCTACGGCGGCGCCTACGACGTCATGGGCTCCAAGCACCTCGGCGCCGACATCAACCTCGCCTGGCCCACCGCCCAGATCGCGGTCATGGGCGCGCAGGGCGCGGCCAACATCGTCCACCGCCGCACCCTGGCCGAGGTCGAGGCCGCCGGCGGCGACGTCGAGGCCAAGCGCGCCGAGCTGATCGACGAGTACGAGACCACCCTCGCCAACCCCTACATCGCCGCCGAGCGTGGCTACGTCGACGCGGTCATCCCGCCCCACGAGACCCGCGCCGAGGTCACTCGCGCGCTGCGTCTCCTGCGCACCAAGCGCGAGACCCTGCCCGCCAAGAAGCATGGGAACATCCCGCTGTGACCGCGCCGGAAGAACTGACGGCCGAGCAGAAGCCCCTGCTCAAGGTCATCGACCAGAACGCCACCCCCGAAGACGTAGCCGCGATCGTGGCCGTCTTCGCCGCGATGGGATCGGCAGGCGAGGCACCCAAGAAGAAGCCGCGCTCCCTCTGGGCCACCCCCCAGCTGCGTACGCCCCTCCAC
>NZ_JAALAA010000006.1 GCF_011045035.1 Nocardioides turkmenicus | reverse complement strand
GCCCTGGGGCTGGGGCTCCCCCACCAGAGGAGAAGACGCATGAGCCGCGTACCCCTGTCAGTCCTCGATCTCGTCCCCGTCTCCTCCGGGTCCTCCGGCGCCGACGCGTTGCGCAACGCCGTGGCGCTCGCGCAGGCGACCGAGTCCCTCGGCTACCACCGCTACTGGGTCGCCGAGCACCACCTCAACCCCGGCGTCGCCGGCACGTCACCGGCGGTGGTCCTGGCGCTGCTGGGCAGTGCCACCTCGACGATCCGGCTCGGCTCCGGCGCCGTGCTGATGGGGCACCGGACGGCGCTGTCGACGATCGAGGAGTTCGGGTTGCTCGACGCGGCCTTCCCCGGTCGGATCGACCTCGGCCTGGGGCGCTCCGGCGGCAGACCGGGGGCGTCGGGTCCGGTGACCGTCCCGGTGGAGCTGGTCGACGGGCGCACTCCGGAAGGCCTGCTCGTGCCGCCGAGGTTCGACCCCAGCGGACTGCTCGGGTCACCGCGGATCCGGCTCCAGAAGGAGCTCCTGCAGCTACCCGGGGCGACCTCCGCCGACTACGGCGAGCAGGTCGACACGATCCTGGCCTTCGTCGACGGCACCTACCGCGACGCCGCCGGCACCCCGGCACGGGTCGTACCCGGCGAGGGCGCCGAGCTCGAGCTGTGGGTGCTGGGCAGCAGCGGCGGTGAGAGCGCCGAGGTGGCCGGCAAGCGGGGACTCCGCTTCGCGACCAACTATCACGTCAACCCCGCGGGCGTCCTCGAGGCGGCCCACTCCTACCGTGCCGCCTTCGCGCCGTCCGACACCTTCGCCGCGCCCCACGTCGCGGTCTCCGCCGACGTCGTCGTCGCCGAGACCGAGGAGTCGGCACGCGAGCTCGCGACCGGCTACGGCCTCTGGGTCCGCTCCATCCGCACCGCCGAGGGCGCCATCCCGTTCCCCACCCCCGAGGAGGCTCGCGCGTGGGAGTGGACCGAGGAGGATCGAGCACTCGTGCAGGACCGTCTCGACACCCAGTTCGTCGGCACCGCGGCTCAGGTCGCCGACCAGCTGGAGATCCTCCAGCGGGCTGTTGACGCCGACGAGCTGGTCATCACGACCATCACCCACGACCACGCCGACCGGGTCCGCTCCTACGAGCTGCTCGCCGAAGAGTGGGCCCGCCGCGGTCGCTAGGCCCGGATGCTGACCGAGGTACGTCGGTGGGGCATCGCTTCCCTCGCGGAACTCCACGAAAGCAGCGACCGCTCACCGAGTTACCTCGGTCAGCATCCAGCAGCTCGCCCTACGGCAGCTTCTCCCCCGCCTCGACCGCGACCGGCAACCGGTTGCCGGCGGGCGGGAGCGGACAGGTGGCGTGGTCGGTGTAGGCGCACGGCAGGTTGGTGGCGCGGTTGAAGTCGATCACGACGTTGCCCTCCGCGTCGGGTGCGGCGACGGAGAGCGACCGGTTGGCGGCGTACGTCGTCTTTCCCGAGGTCTGGTCGACGAAGAGCACGTGCAGGGCGCCGGGCGCGGAGCCGGGGAACGCGATCAGACTGTGCACGGCGTCGCCCACGGTGAACTCGATCTCGCCCACCGCCTCGTAGACATGCTCGAGGCCGTCGACGACCGAGCCGACGGTGGTGGGCACCGGCGTCTCGTAGGCCACGAAGCGCCCGGGAAGAGCCCACTTCGGGTCCGGCGGATAGGCCTCCGTGCCGCGATAGCCGACCAGGACCGGGTTGTCGGGATGGCGCGGGCGAAGGATGTCGTTCCCGCCGCGCTTGGCGATCTCGACGACCGCGTCGCCGAACCCGGCGGTGATCCCGCCGCGCTCGTCGATGACGCCGAACGAGTGCCGGCCGGTGATCTCGGTGCCGTCGACGACGAGCGACTCACCCGGGGCGAGCGAGACCACGATGCCCTCGGGCCCGATCGACCAGGCGCCCGGCACGTCGTCGTACGTCTCCGGCTCCTCGCCGAGCCAGCGAATCGACGTGATCGCCAGGAAACCGTGCTTGTCGGCGCGGCGCCGCTCGTGCTCCTCGTGCCAGGCTGTCCACTCTTCGGCGAAGGTGTCGGTGACGGTCATGGGTCCTCCCGGAAGGTTCAGAATGCCGGCTTCGGATTGAACTCCGACTTGTCGAGCTTTATGTCCGAAACGTCCCACTTCGTGAAGATCTTGTTGTAAGTCCCGTCGGCGATGAGCGCATTGATCGCGTCGACGAGCACCGGGGCCAGCGGCGAGTTCTTGGCGACGACGAAGCCGACGTCGGTGAGGCTGAGCTCGCCGAGGTACTTCAGGCCGGACTGGTGGGAGACCAGATACTTCAGCGACAGGGTCGGCCCGAAGTAGAGGTCGGTCTTGCCGTTCTGCAGACCGAGCAGGATCGCGGCGTTGTCCTTGAAGTACTCCACCTCGTAGGCCTTCTTGCCGGCCTTCTCGCACTCCGCGGCGCCGTCCTCGAGGATCTGCTGGAAGCTGGAGCCCGGCGTGGTCGCGACCGTGTGGCCGCAGATGTCGGTCAGCGTCTTCACCTGGTCGAGGTCACCGTCCTCACGGGAGACGAACGACTGCCCGTCGAGCAGGTAGGTGGCGTAGTCCACGACCTCGAGCCGCTCCGAGGTGACGGCGAAGTTGGCCTGCCCGACGTCGTACTTCCCGCTCTGGGTGCCCGGCACGATCGTCTCGAAGCTGCCGAACTCCGTCTTCCAGGTCACCCCGAGCTTGGCCGCGAGCGCGTTGCGCAGGTCGATGTCGAGACCGATCTGCTCCCCGGACTGGTCCGACCCACCGTGCGGCAGCCCCTGCTCGCCGGTCGCCTCGGTGGTGCCGAGGATCAGCGTCTTCGACTTCCGTACGTCGGCCGGCAGCCGCTCGGTCAGGGCCGGGTCCGCCTGGACGTCCGAGACGACGTCCTGGGTCGGGATCGCGCCCGGTTCGGCGGAGGCCGACCCGTCCGAGCCGATGCCACGTTCGGCGTCGCTGAGCGTGTCGGAGGCATTGCCGCAACCAGCGAGGGCGAGGGCCGCGACGGCGACCAGGGCGAGCTTGAGCTTCACGGATGGGGTCCTTTCGAGGGGTCACAACACAGCGGAGAGGAACGCCCGAGCGCGCTCATGGGTGGGTTCGGTGAGGACGGCGTCGGGCGTGCCGGCCTCGACCAGCCGGCCCTCGTCGAGGAAGACGACCTGGTCGGCGACCTCGCGGGCGAAGCCGATCTCGTGGGTGACCACGATCATCGTCATCCCGGTGCGGGCGAGGTCCTTCATCACACCGAGCACCTCGCCCACCATCTCGGGGTCGAGCGCGGAGGTCGGCTCGTCGAAGAGCATCAGCTCGGGCTCGACCGCGAGCGCCCGGGCGATCGCCACCCGCTGCTGCTGGCCGCCCGACATCTGCCGTGGGTAGGAGCGCTCCTTGTCGGCCAGACCGACCCGGTCGAGCAGCTCGCGACCGCGTGCCTCGGCCGGCCCGCGGCGTACGCCTGCGGCCAGCTGGCCCTCCAGGACGTTCTCCAGCGCGGTCTTGTGCGGGAACAGGTTGAACTGCTGGAACACCATCCCGATCCGGCTGCGCTGGCGGGTGATGGCCCGGTCGGAGAGCTCTCTGAGTCGGGTGCCGTCCCGGCGGTAGCCGATGATCTCGCCGTTGACCTCGACGAAGCCGGCGTCGGGCTTCTCCAGGTGGTTCACCGTACGCAGCAGCGTCGACTTGCCGGAGCCCGACGGCCCCAGGACGACCGCCACCGAGCCCCGGGCGACGTCGAGGTCGATGCCGTCGAGGACCGTGTGGTGGCCGAACCGCTTGCTCAGGCCGCGGACGCGGACGAGGGGCTCGCTCATCGGAGCACCTCCAGGTCACGACGCGGGCGCGAGCGCGGGACGAGCGGGAGCTGGCCGCGCCACAGCTGCCAGAACCCGCTGCGCGCACCCTTGCCGCGGGCGTAGTGGCGCTCGACGAAGAACTGGATCGTCGACAGGATCGTGACCAGGATCAGGTACCAGATCGTGGCGACCAGGAGCAGCGGGATGACCAGGTAGTTCTGCGCGTAGATCAGCTGCACCGAGTAGAGCAGGTCCTGCACGGCGATCACCGAGACGATCGAGGTGCCCTTGAGCAGCCCGATCAGCAGGTTGCCGGAGGCCGGGATGATCGCCGGCATCGCCTGCGGCAGCACGATCCGCCAGAAGATCCGGGCCTTCGACAGGCCGAGCGCCTTGGCCGCCTCGGTCTGGCCGGCCTCGACCGAGACCAGGCCGCCGCGGATGATCTCGGCGGCGAACGCGGCCATGTCGAAGGTGAGCCCGACGAAGGCCGCGAGCAGCCCGCTGAACAGGTGGGCCGTCTCGATCGTGACGAACGGCTTCAGGAACGGGATGCCCAGGCTGATCTGCGGATACAGCGAGGCCATCTGGAACCAGAAGAGAAGCTGCAGCAGCGGCGGCACGCTCCGGAAGAACCAGATGTAGACCGCGCTGACCGAGCTCAGCACCGGGTTCGCGGAGAGCCGCATGACCGCGAGCACGATGCCGAGCAGGTAGGAGCTGACCAGCACCGCCGCGGTCAGCCACAGCGTCAGCACCAGCCCGTCGAGGATCGAGGGGCGCAGGAAGAAGGCGCCGACGACGTCCCAGTGGTAGCGCGGGTTCGTGACCAGGCTCTTCACGATCCCGGCGACGACCAGCAGCACCAGCACCGCCGAGATCCACTGTCCCGGCTTGCGGCGCGCGACGAGCCGGGCACCGAGCAGCTCCTCGTCGCCGTCGCGGGCGAGCAGGGGGCGACGTACGGCCTCGTCAACACTCACGCGCAACCACCACCTATTTGTCGAGTAACTTGCTCAACATTCTAGCCGTGGTTCCTGGATCCCGGCGGAGCATCCGAGAAATGGGACGAGCCCCGGATCCGTGGGATCCGGGGCTCGTCTCGCGAAGGCTCACATGTGGTAGTTGGGAGCCTCGGCGGTGACCTGGACGTCGTGGGGGTGCGACTCCTTGAGCGAGGCGGAGGTGATCCGCATGAAGCGGCCCTTCTCCTGCAGCTCGGGGATGGTGCGCGCGCCGACGTAGAACATGGTCTGGTGGAGGCCGCCGGTGAGCTGGTGGGCGACGGTGGCCAGCGCGCCCTTGTAGGCGACCTGGCCCTCGACGCCCTCGGGGACGATCATGTCGTCATCGGTGACCTCGGCCTGGAAGTAGCGGTCCTTGGAGAAGGACTTCTTGCCGCGGCTCGACATGGCTCCCATGGAGCCCATGCCGCGGTAGGCCTTGAACTGCTTGCCGTTGATCAGCACCGTGTCGCCGGGGGTCTCCTCGGTGCCGGCGAGCATCGAGCCGAGCATCACGGTGTCGGCGCCGGCGACGATCGCCTTGCCGATCTCGCCGGAGTAGCGCAGGCCGCCGTCGGCGATGACCGGGACGCCGGCCGGCTTGCAGGCAAGGGAGGCCTCGTAGACCGCGGAGATCTGCGGCACGCCGACGCCGGTGACGACGCGGGTGGTGCAGATCGAGCCCGGGCCGACACCGACCTTGACGGCGTCCGCGCCCGCGTCGACGAACGACTGGGCACCCTCGCGCGTCGCGACGTTGCCGCCGATGACCTGGACGTGCTTGGTGGCCGGGTCGGTCTTGAGGCGGCGGACCATGTCGATCAGCATGCGTACGTTGCCGTGGGCCGTGTCCGCGACGAGCACGTCGACGCCTGCCTCGATGAGCGTGGTGGCCCGCTCCCAGGCGTCACCGAAGTAGCCGATCGCGGCACCGACGAGCAGACGGCCCTGCGCGTCCTTGGAGGCGTCGGGGAACTGCTCGGACTTCACGAAGTCCTTGACGGTGATCAGGCCGGTGATGCGGCCGTCGGTGTCGACCAGCGGGAGGCGCTCCAGCTTGTGCTGGCGCAGCAGCTTGGTGGCCTCCTCGCGGGAGATCTCGGCGGGGCCGGTGATCAGGTCCTTCGAGGTCATCACCTCGTTGACCTTCGTGGTCGCCCACTCCGCGACCGGGGTGAACCGCAGGTCGCGGTTGGTGATGATGCCGATCAGCTTCTGGTCGACGTCGACCACGGGGAAGCCGGAGATCCGGTATTCGCCGGCGAGCTTGTCGAGCTGCTCGAGCGTCGCATCGGGGCCGATGGTGACCGGGTTGGAGATGATCCCGGTCTGGGTGCGCTTGACGAGGTCGACCTGGTAGGCCTGATCCTCGATGCTCAGGTTGCGGTGGAGCACGCCGATGCCGCCCTGACGGGCCATCGCGATCGCCATCCGGGACTCGGTCACGGTGTCCATCGCGGCGGAGATCAGCGGGACCCGCAGGTCGATCTCGCGGGTCAGCCGGGAGGTCGTATCGATGTCAGACGGCGCCAGATCCGAGTATCCAGGCATCAGGAGTACGTCGTCGTAGGTGAGGCCGAGCGTCGCGAACTTCTCCGGGATCTCCATGAAGAGATTCTACGTTCCGGCTCCCGCGTGACCGAAAACGCCAGGAGTCATCCTGGCGAATCTAGGTCTGCAACGGTTTGAGATCCCGCACCGGCACCTTGACGGTCAGCAGATCGCCCGCCATCCGGATCCGGCCGCGCATCCCGGCGGCGAGGACCATGGGCAGGACCGCCTGGTTGTCGGACTGGGTGGTGAGCAGGATCTCGTCGGCACCGAGCATGTGCGCGAGCTTGGCGGTGTCGACGAGCAGCCGCGTGCCGATGCCGCGGCGCTGCCAAGCCGGGTCGACGCGCAGGTTGACGATACGTACGTTCTCGTCGTCCTCCGCCTGGCCCAGGACCTCGCCGATGCCGACGGCGACGCCGTCGATCAGGGCGGTCACGGTCTCGCCGGTGACGACGAGGTCGGGGGTGCTTCCGGTGCCCAGGCGGCGTACGGGCGGGGTGGTGCCGATCGCGGCCGACTCGCGGCTGCGGTCGAGGACGTCGTTGACCAGGTCGGCCATCGCGGAGCCGCGGGCGTGCTCGGTCGCGGTGAAGGGAGCGGTGCGGTGGAGCTGGACGTCGACGTCCGCGACGCGGAGCTCCATGGTGTCGTGGACGACCCCGGGCGGGGCCTCCGCCTCGGCGTCGAAGAGCTGGGCGACCACCTCGGGGAACGACATCGGCCGCTCCAGGACATGCCGGGCTGCCTGCACGTAGCGCGTCGGCTGGTCGGCCAGGGCTGCCTCGGTCGCGATCTGGATGACGATCCCGCCGCCGCCCGCGGAGGAGATCAGTTCACAGATCTCCTTCTCGCCCCAGCCTGCGGGAGTACGCAGCACGAACTCGTCGGTGACCTGCGCCAGCCCGGGGAAGATCTGCATCCCCAGGATGTTGACCTTGGCCTCACCGCAGCGCTGAGCCAGCGCCGCCAGCGCACCCGGTCGGTCCGGCAGCGTCGTACGCACTCTCCACAACATCGTCCCCGCCATGTGCCCTAGTCTGCCTGTTTCGCTGTTTCTGGTCCGTTACCCACGGTTAAACCTTCAGTCCGCGGGCGGACGAGGCGGAGTCTGCTCGCCCGCCTCGACGAGCACGTCGATGTGGTTGCTCGCGGGTGGCAGCGGGCAGGTGGCATGGATCGTGTAGGCGCAGGGCATGTTGGCGGCGCGGTTGAAGTCGAGGACGGCCTTCCCGTCGACGGGCCGCTCGACGGCGAGCTGGCGGCACGCCGCGTAGGTCGTCACCCCGCTGGTCTCATCGGTGAACAGCAGCCACAGCTCGTCGTCGCCGCCGTCGAACGCGATCAGCCGCTGCGGGCGACCCGCCGCTTCAAAGGCCACCTCCCCCACGGCGTCGATGGTGGTCGACCGCCCCTCGACCACGGAGCCGACCGAGATCGGCCGCGGCTCCGCGTAGGCGGTGAAGGCGGCGATGATCCGCCACGCCGGGTCCGGAGCGTACGTCGGCGTGCCAGTGTAGTCGCGCAGGAACGGACCGTCGGGCTGCCGCGGCCGAAGCACCGGGGTGCCGAACCGGTCGGCGATCTCGACCGTCCCGGCGTCATAGGTGGCGATGACACCGACGGGATCGACATGGCCGAAGACGTGCCGGCCGGCGAGCGTGGCCCCGCCGAGCTCGAGCCACTCGCCCTCGCCGAGCTCGACGACGGCACCCTCCGGCCCGTTCGACCAGACGCCCGGGATCCCGGGAAAACGCTGCGGCTTGGGGCCCAGCCAGTGCAGCCCGGTGATCGCCAGGAAACCTTCGGGACTTCTCAGCTCGGCCTCTCGCTCATCGCGCCACCGCTGCCAGGCCTGCTCGAAAGTCACGCGCCGCACTCTACAAAGACTTGCGTTGCCAGGTCTTGCAATGGTCGCCGACTTTTACCCTCGGCTTTACCGTCTGTGTGCCTCGCCCTTCACGCCCACAAGCCGGACCAGGCGCACCGAGCCGCGCGCCGCGGTGACCAGGACGAGGTACCAGATCGCCGCCACCACCAGCAGCGGGATGATCAGATGGTTGCGCCCGTCGAGCGCCTGGACGACCCCGAGCAGGTCGGTGATCGCGAGCACCGAGACCAGGCTGGTCGCCTGGAGCGTCGTCACCAGGATGTCGCCCAGCGCGTCGAGCCGGTCGCCGCTCGGGAGGGTTCTCGCCGCGTACGCACCGAGCGCCAGCGCCAGCCCGGCGATCGCCGCGTGGACCGGCGTGACCAGCCGCACCGCGTCGATGTGCACCCCCGGGATCCCGAACGTGATGTCGGGGAAGACCAGCGCGACGTTGCTCCACAGCAGGAGCTGCACGAGCACCGGGATGCTGCCGAAGACCCAGACGTACGCCGCCGCGATCCCGCCCAGCAACGGGTTGCCCGAGCGTTCCATCCTGACCACGACGAGTCCGATCGCCGACGCCACCGCGAAGACCAGCGCGGTCAGCCGGACCGTCAGCCAGACGCCGGCGAGGACGTCCGGGTGGAGCAGGTGGTCGACGACCTCGCCCGGGAGCAGGTTCTCGTTCCTCGCCAGGCTCCACAGGAACCTCATCAGGAGCAAGGCGAGGAGAGCTGCGATCGCCCATCCGATCGCGTTGGTCTCGACACGATCGTCATCGGCAGCCATCTCGGTCATCGCAGAGAACCATGGCCATGCGTAGTGACCAGAAGGTTGCGGCTAGCGAGCCGCCGGAGCAACTCACGCACTCAAAAGGCCAACACGGCGGCGCGGATCAGGAAACCCGAGTCAAGGGCTCGCTCGCCGTACGCTGCCAATCGGCGAGACGCCCGATGAACCAGACGAACGGCTGGGTGTGGCCTCCGAGAGCACACCTCCCGTCGATGATGCTCGCGAGCAGACTCTCGGGGTCCCGCGCGCTGAGTGCGGCCACCGCTCCCGCGTCGAGGAGCCGAAGAGAGCAGGCGAGGGCCTCGGCGGGCACATCGGCGCCTCGGGTCGCGCCGCGCTCGTCGATCCGGACGACGACATCCTCCTCGTCGGGCGACTCGATCGTGACCACGAGGCTCGGCACCGCCGTGGGAAGCTCGGCCAGCGTGGTGTTCAGGTAGGCGGTGAACGCCTCGGCCCACCCGGTCACAGTGCATCTCGACGCCGGCGACTCCACTCCATGAGACTGCGACGCGGCGCCGTCGGATGCAGTCCGTCGGGTCGCCTCTGCCTCCGCCTCGACCAGCGCCTGCAGGGTCCTGTCGACGTCCTCGCGGGTGTGGGAGGCCGAGCAGATGAACCTCAACCGGCCCCGGCTGCGTTCGACGATCGGGTAGGTGACCGCCGCGGTGTGGATGCCTCGCTCGAAAAGACCGCGGGCGATGGCTCTCAGGTTCTTCCCGTCGGAGAAGTGCGGAGTGATGATGAGCCCGTCCCCGGTGCCGAGCTCATAACCCGCCGCCGCGAAGCGTTCCCTCATGTAGTTCGCGGTGTCCCAGAGCCGTTCTCGCAGCGCATCGCTCTCGCCCACCCGGCGTAGCGCTGCGAGCGCCGCCGCGATGTCGGCAGGCGATGTGTTCGCCTGGAAGACGTACGCCCTCGCCGAGCTCCTCAGCAGAGCGATGAGGGGCTCTTGTGCGGCCACCACACCGCCGATGCTCCCGAGCGCCTTGCTCAACGTCGTGAGGATGAGATCGACATGCTCGGTGACTCCTTCCGCCGCGCACAGCCCGGCACCTCGCCCTCCGTACAGGCCGAAGGAGTGGGCCTCGTCGACGAGGACGAGCGCGCCGAACTCCTTCGCGGCGGGCACGATGTCCCGCAGCGGGGCCGCCCCCTCGCCCATGCTGTATACGCTCTCGAGCACGACCAGGGTCGTGTGGTGGGGCGACGACTCCGCCTCGAGCACCGCCCGCAGATCGGCGGTGTCGTTGTGCCGGAACGTCCTCACCCGGGCACCGCTCAGGCGAGCTCCGTCGACGAGGGATGCGTGGCACAGCTGATCCATGACGACCACGTCCCCCTCGCCGACCACCCCTGCGATGGCGCCGAGGCTCGCAGTGAAACCGGTGGGGAGGAGGCAGGCGGACGGCTTGCCGACGATCGCGGCGAACTCGCGCTCGAACTCCACGTGGAGATCGGTCTGCCCCGAGCCGGCGGCGGAGATCCCCATCCCCGTGCCGAAGCGGCTGAGAGCGTTCCGCGCCTCCTCGATGATCTTCTCGTCCCGGTTGAACCCGAGGTAGAGGTTGGTGGTCCAGATGATCGCCTCGCGCTCCTCGCCGGTGTGCACGTCGACGACGGTGCCGCGTTCGGCACTCCCGGTGCGCACGACCTTGCCGTACGGATCGAGTCCCGAGCGGGAGAGGAGGCTCCGAAGGTGCTGCACGAGGGCACCTTTGTCGATCGCGGACCAGGCTGGGATCTTGGCAGCGAAAGCAGGCGGGTGCCCCGACCGGATCTGCGCCTGGAACGCAGGGAGTCGAGCTGCCGCTCCGACACCGTTCGGGCGCCCATCCGGCTCTCGGCCGCCGGACGCACGGCGGATTGCCGACAACGCGTCCGCGGCGTCCTCGACGGTCATCAGCTCGTCCAGCGTGGACGACGGAAGGCTTGTTGCCAACACCTGAGACAGACGTACAGTGAGCTCGGCGACGTCCAGCGAGTCAAGGCCCAGCGACTCCAGTGACACCTTCGGTGGGACCGAGTCGGCAGCAGGAGAGCCGAGCAGCACGGCCACCTCGTTCCTGACCGCGTCGAGGAGCGACGACTGCCGGGTCTCCGTCGCCGTCGGACCGCCCGCCACCCCCTCGGTACGCCTCACCGCGGGGAGTCGGTGACGGTCCACCTTGCCGTTCGGCAGTCGCGGCATCTCGGCCAGCGGCATCACGATGTGCGGAGTCATGTACTTCGGCAACTGGTCTGCCAGATCGGCCCGCACGGAGGCGGCGCTCACCGACTCCGACTGCGTCTCCACGTACGCCACCAAGAGGCCCTTGCCCTCCGCCCGGTCGACGACCACCGCTGCCTCCGCGACCCCGGGCATCGACTGCAGCACCACCTCGATCTCGTCCAGCTCGATCCGATGGCCCCGGATCTTGACCTGCCGGTCGACCCGCCCGAGGAACTCGAGCTCTCCCGACTCGGTCCACCGGCACAGGTCTCCGGTCCGGTAGATCCGTTTCTCCGGGATCGGCCCGTCAGACTTGAGCTCCAGGAAACGCTGCCGAGTCCGCTCGTCGTCGTGGAGGTATCCCCTCGCGAGCTGGTCCCCGGCCACGAAGAGCTCACCCGCCTCGCCGGCGGGCACCGGCTGCAACGACTCGTCCAGGACGTACGCCCGCGCACCCGCGACCGGGGCCCCGATCGTGATCGGCTCGTCGGCCGCATCGACGATTCCGGCGGTCGTGAACACCGTGGTCTCCGTCGGACCGTAGACGTTCAGGACCCGAGGCGGACGCGGCCCAGCATGCAGGTCGGCAACGAGGGAGGGGGTGAGCACCTCGCCGCCGAGCACCACGCATCGAACTCCGTCCGGCAGCGGGCCGGCCGTGAGCAGAGCCTTCATCGCGGACGGCACCATGATGGTCGTTCGCACCCGATCCGCACAGGGCACTTCACGCAACGCCAGGACGTTCTCCGCCAGCACGACTGTCCCGCCGAGCATCAACGTCCCCAAGATCTCCATGACCGACGGGTCGAAGCAGACCGACGCGCCGGCCAGGACCCCACCCAGGTCCTCCTCGTCGAGCAGCCGGCGCATCGCCTTCGCCATCGCCACGACGCTCCGGTGCTCGACCGCCACGCCCTTGGGGTTGCCCGTCGATCCCGAGGTGTAGATGACGTACGCGATGTCACCGGCCACGGGCTCGGCTCCCGGCGGCAGCCGGCGGTCCGAGATCGTGCGAAGGGGCACGAGGTCGGGCGCTGCTGCACACAGTTCGGCCGCCTCGTCGTCGACGATCACGGTGACGGCTCGGGAGTGCTCGACCATGTAGCGCACCCGTTCCGACGGGTACGCAGGGTCCAGAGGTACGTAGCCGCAGCCTGCTCGCAGGACGCCCAGCAGCGTCGCGACCAGTTCCCACGTACGTCCCAGGCAGACCCCGACGAGCGATCCCGGCGCGACGCCCCGCGCGACCAGCTCGTCGGCGATCACCTGCGCTCGGGCGCGCAGCTGCTCGTAAGTGATGTCGACCGTCCCGTCGACGACCGCGGTCCGGGCCGGGCGACTTGAAGCCTGGGCGTCGAACAAGGCCCAGATGGTCTCCGCTGAGTGTTCGCCGTGGCGCATCGGCTGCTGCTCCCAAGTGATCGAGGTCACGATCTGCGGAGCCTAGTGTCGCGTCCTGCAGGTTGCTGAACGCTTGGCACAATGCTGGGACTCAAAAGACCAACACCCGCCCGGGTGAGGGCCGGGCGAGTGTTGGCGCTCTGGGCTCAGTAGGAGGGCTGAGCCTGGACGTTCAGCTCGTCGAATCGCACCTTCTTCGCCGAGGCGACCCGCGGGTCGCGCAGGTCGAAGACGTCGAACCCGCGCTGGATCTCGTTGGAGTAGATGTAGCCGTTGTAGTAGTAGGTCGACCAGGGGCCGGCGATCGTCGAGGTGTCCTCGAACGGGCCGCGGTCGAACCAGGCGATCTCCTTCGGGTTGGCCGAGTCCGTGAAGTCGTAGACCGACACACCGCCCTGGTACCAGGCCTGGACCATGATGTCCTTGCCCTTGACCGGGATCAGCGAGCCGTTGTGAGCGACGCAGTTCTCGGTGTTGGACTGGGTGCGCGGCATCTTGTAGTAGGACTTGAAGACGAGCTGGCCGTCCTCGATGTCGTAGATGCCGTTGGCACCCTTCTCCATCCCGGTCTCCGGGTTGCAGGTCGGCGCACCGCCGCCGCCGAGCTCGTCGGTGAAGACGACCTTGGTGCCGGTGTTGTTGAAGGTGGCCGAGTGCCAGAACGCGAAGTTCTCGGTGTCGCGGACCCGCTCGGTCACGACCGGGTGCTCGCGGTCGGAGATGTCCATCAGGATGCCGTCACCCATGCAGGCGCCGGCCGCGATGTCCTTGGACGGGTAGGTGGTGATGTCGTGGCAGCCGGCGGTGTTGGTGTAGCCGCCGTCGGGGAACAGCACCGGCTCACCGACCACCGCGGCCTGCTCCGGCGCCCGGGTGGGGATCTTCACGATGCTGATCTTGTCGTGCGGGGGCTGGCAGTCCGGGTAGGTCAGGCGGGGGCCGTAGGAGGAGACGTACGCGTAGACGGACCGGCCGTCCTTGCTCGGTGCCAGCGAGTGGGTGTGCGAGCCGCACTTGGTCTCGACGGCTGCGACGTACTCCGGCTCGCGGGGATTGCTGATGTCGAAGACGCGCAGGCCTTCCCACGACTCCTTGATCTCGGCCGACTGCGCCACGTTGTCGCAGGTGTTGTTGCTCCGGCTGGAGTCGACGGAGAGGACCAGCAGGTCGCCGTAGACGGAGATGTCGTTCTGTGAGCCCGGGCAGACGTACTGCTTGACCAGCCGCGGCTTCCTCGGGTCCTTGATGTCGATGACGTTGAACCCGCTGTAGTTGCCCGCGAACGCGTAGTCGCCCTGGAAGGCGAGGTCGCTGTTGAGCGCGTTGACGGGCTCGAAGGCGCCCGACTTGGGGATGTTGGCGATCAGGTGCATGTTGGGCGAGCCCGCGGACTCGCCGGCGGGAACGACCGGGTCGTTGGCGCCCAGCCGGGCGAGGTCGTTGCCGGCGACGCAGGCGGAGGCGAAGTTGTCGCCGAGCTTGGTGATCGCCCGCTTCTCCTCGGCCGTGCAGCTCGTCTGGGCCTCGGGAGACTGCGTGCTCTCGGTGCCGTGGGTGTGGGACTCGTCTGCGGAGGACGGGGCGGCGACGGCCAGCCCTCCTGCGACAACCATGACCGCCGCGATGGGGGCCAGGTAATGGGTAGGTCGTCTAAGCCTCATGATCGCAAGCCTTCCGAGTCGGCCGCCGTGGGGTGGCACGGGCATGACTTCTCAACTTTAGTAAAAGCCGTACACGGGCCGCACGGAATGTGAATAAATTGTTCGCGCCTACGGCATCTCGGAAGGAGTCACATGCCCGTTCGACGGTTCGGTGTCATCGCCTCGGGTGTCGTGATCGCTGCGATGTCGCTCGGCGCGTGCGGAGGCTCCACCCACGACGCCCACGGTGCCCACGGTGCCCACTCGCCCAGCCCCGAGGCGGCCACCCAGTCGGCGCCGGTGGTGCAGGGCGGGGCGCCGGGCGAGGCCGCGCGGACCGTCTCGCCCTCGGCCGCCGACACGGATCCGTGGAACCGGACCGACGCCGACTTCGTGACGATGATGATCCCCCATCACGCCCAGGCGCTGGAGATGACCCGGCTGGCACGGGAGCACGCCGTCCACCCCGAGGTGGTGTCCCTGGCCGAGCGCATCGAGTCGGCCCAGGGACCCGAGATCGTGGCCATGAGCGGCTGGCTCGAGCTGCGCGGTCTGCGGGTGCCCCGGGCCTCGGATCCCCCGCACACGATGGCGGGCATGCTCACCCCCGACCAGATGAGCGCGCTCGGCAAGGCCCGCGGCGAGGAGTTCGACCGGCTCTTCCTGACCGGGATGATCCAGCACCACCAGGGTGCCCTGGAGATGGCCGAGCCGATGGCGTCCCGGGGCAGCGACGCGCTGGCGCTCGAGATGGCGACCGACGTCGAGGCCACCCAGTCGGTCGAGATCGAGATCATGGAGAAGCTGCTCGCCGAGCTGTGAGACCGGGTACGTTGCGGCGGTGCCCCTCACCCCCACCCGCCGTCGACAGGTGCTCATCGGCTCCGCCGTCGTCGCCGTCCTCGCGCTGGTCATGACCGCGCTGGTCTACACCGGCGTCGTGATGCCCACCCGGATGTTCGCGGCGAAGTACGACGTACGCGGCATCGACGTCTCCCACCACAACGGCACCATCGACTGGCCGCGGGTCGCCGAGCAGGACATCGACTTCGCCTGGATCAAGGCGACCGAGGGCTCCTCCCACGTGGACTCGCGCTTCGCCGCCAACTGGGCCCAGGCGCAGCGGGCCGGGATCCCGACCGGCGCCTACCACTTCATGAGCTTCGAGAGCCCTGGCAGCGACCAGGCGCACAACATGATCGCCACGGTCCCTCGGGTCGCCGGCACGCTCGCCCCGGTCGTCGACCTGGAGCCGTACGGCTCGTTCATGGGCGACCTGCCGCCCGCGGCCGAGGTCCGCGCCATCCTCGACCCGCTGCTGAGCACCCTCGAGGCGCACTACGGCATCGCGCCGGTCATATACACCACGCCGTCGGCATACCGCGCCTACCTGGTCGACCTCTACCCGGACAACCCGATCTGGTTCCGCTCCGTCGCCTGGCCGCCGCGGATTCCCGACGGACGCGACTGGACCGTCTGGCAGTACTCCAACCGCGACCGGCTCGACGGCGTGGGGAGTGAGAAGGAGGCGTACGTCGATATGAATGTGCTTTCGGACGACGTCTCGCTCGAATCGCTGGTCGTTCGCTGAAATCGCCGAGTCGGCGCATCGGACCCCTTTCGCTCGCTTCGCTTCGCGAAGCACGGGGTCAGATGCGCCGACTCGGCTGTGTGTCAGTGGCCGTGACCGTGGCCGTGACCGGCCGCAGGCGCCTCTTCCTCTTCCGGCTTGTCGACGACCAGGGTCTCGGTCGTGAGCAGCATGCCCGCGATCGAGGTGGCGTTGACGAGCGCGGAGCGGGTGACCTTGACCGGGTCGATGACGCCCTGGGCAACCAGGTCGCCGTACTCACCCGTGGCGGCGTTGTAGCCCTGGCCGACACCGAGGTCGCGGACGCGGGTGGTGATCACGTAGCCGTTCTCGCCACCGTTCTCGGCGATCCAGCGCAGCGGCTCGTCGGCGGCCTTGCGGACGACGCGTACCCCGACCGCCTCGTCGCCCTCGAGGCCGAGGTCCTTCTCCAGCACGGAGACGGCGTGGATCAGCGCGGAGCCACCGCCGGGGACGATGCCCTCCTCGATGGCGGCGCGGGTCGCGGAGACAGCGTCCTCGATGCGGTGCTTCTTCTCCTTGAGCTCCACCTCGGTGTGAGCGCCGACCTTGATCACGCAGACGCCGCCGGCGAGCTTGGCGAGGCGCTCCTGGAGCTTCTCGCGGTCCCAGTCGGAGTCGGTGCGCTCGATCTCGGACTTGAGCTCGGCAACCCGGCCCTCGACGGCAGCGGCGTCGCCGCCACCCTCGACGATGGTCGTGTTGTCCTTGGAGACGGTCACGCGGCGGGCGGTGCCGAGCACCTCGAGACCGACCTGGTCGAGCTTGAGGCCGACCTCCTCGGCGACGACCTGCGCGCCGGTCAGGATCGCGATGTCCTGCAGCATGGCCTTGCGGCGGTCACCGAACGCGGGAGCCTTGACGGCGGTCGCGTTGAAGGTGCCCTTGATCTTGTTCACGACCAGGGTCGAGAGGGCCTCGCCCTCGACGTCCTCGGCGATGATGAACAGCGGCTTGCCGGCGGCGATGACCTTCTCCAGCAGCGGCAGGAGCTCCTGGACGGAGCTGATCTTGCCCTGGACGAGCAGGATCAGCGGGTCGTCGATGACGGCCTCCATCCGCTCCTGGTCGGTCACGAAGTACTGAGAGATGTAGCCCTTGTCGAACTGCATACCCTCGGTGAACTCGAGCTCGGTGCCCGTGGTGTTGGACTCCTCGACGGTGATGACGCCGTCCTTGCCCACCTTGGCGAAAGCCTCGGCGAGGATCTCGCCGATCTTCGCGTCGCGGGAGGAGATGGTGGCGACCGAGGCCATGTCGGACTCGTCGACGACCTCACGGGCGGCGGCACGCAGCGCGTCGCCGACGGCGGCGGCAGCGGCGTCCATACCGCGCTTGAGGCTCATCGGGTTGGCGCCGGCGGCAACCGCACGCAGACCCTCGTGAACCATCGCCTGGGCGAGGACGGTCGCGGTGGTCGTACCGTCACCAGCGATGTCGTTGGTCTTGGTCGCGACCTCCTTGGTGAGCTGAGCACCAAGGTTCTCGAACGGGTCGTCCAGCTCGACCTCACGCGCGACGGTGACACCGTCGTTGGTGATGGTCGGGGCGCCCCACTTCTTGTCGAGGACGACGTAGCGGCCCTTGGGACCCAGCGTCACCTTGACGGCGTTGGCGAGGGCGTCGACGCCACGCTCGAGGGCGCGGCGGGCGTTCTCGTCGAACTCCAGGATCTTCGGCATATGCATTACTCCCTAGTACGCAGCGCGCGGCCGTGGTCGGCCAGGACTTCCACCCCGCCGGCCCGGCCGCGCTGTTGCGAGACGGATGACGTCAGGCGATGACCGCGAGGATGTCGCGGGCGGACAGGATGAGGTACTCCTCGCCGGCGTACTTGACCTCGGTGCCGCCGTACTTGCTGTAGATGACCTTGTCGCCGACCTGGACGTCGAGCGGGACGCGGTTGCCCTTGTCGTCGATGCGACCCGGGCCGAGAGCCAGGACCTCGCCCTCCTGGGGCTTCTCCTTGGCCGTGTCCGGGATGACCAGGCCCGAGGCGGTGGTCTGCTCGGCCTCGACGGCCTTCACGACGATGCGGTCCTCGAGCGGCTTGATGTTGACCGACACTGTGTCGACCTCCCCATTTCTTCTATGGAGTCAGATGATTCTGGGTGGGTGTTGCTACGTCTGTGCTTGCGACATGCCGCGTACGCCGTCGCGGGGGTCGCACCCGGCTCGCAAGCGCTGGCACACTCAGGGGGAGAGTGCCAATGCAGACGTTAGCACTCGCCCGCAATGAGTGCCAGCAATGGGCTACCGCTGGCCGGGGAGTCGCACGGTCAGTGCGACCGCGCCGGCGAGCAGACCGACGACGATGATGCCGCCGACGATCATGAACGACCAGCGGTCCTCGCGGTCGTCGCTCTCCTCGAAGTTCGTGATCTCGAGCTCTTCGCCGTCACCCTGTAGCAGCAGGTCAGTCGAGGATTCCGGACTCTCCGACCGCTCGGCGGCGGCCGACTCCTGCTGCTTCGCCCCCTCCTCCTGCGGCGTGGGCGAGGGCTCCTCGGTCGCGTTGTTCTCCGGCTTCGCGGACGCCTCTTCCGTCGCCTCCGGCTCGCTCGCAGCCCGGGTCCGGACGTACGTCACCGTGTAGCTGTCCAGCTGCCGGCCGCTGCTGTGCTGGATCACCGTGCTCGCTTGCGGGGTGGCCAGAGTGTGCACCTCGGGGCCGGCATTACCACGGCCGACGACACAGAAGGACGCGATCCCGTAGCCGTCGGGCGCCGTGGCGGTGGCGGAGCGGGAGCCCACCGACGAATAGGAGCGGTCCCCGGCCGGGCACTGACCCACCGGGCTCACCGAGTCCGCCGAGGCGGGCATGGGCGCGGTCAGCAACAGCGACACCAGAGTGATGACCACGGCGACCGTCCACAGGGTCAACGGGGCTATGCGGGGGGATCTACGCACTCGGCGGATCCTAGATCAGGAACACCCGCGGGGGTAATGGAGTTTGCCAAGACCGGAAAACGGCCTGAGAGGATCGAGCCATGGATCTCGACGCCTTCGCCTGGTTGCTCACCGATGACGGGCAGCGACTGCTGGCGCGAGCCACCGAGATGACCGCCATGGGCGAAGACTCCGCCCTGGCGGTGCAGTCCGCGCTGCGCAAGGACGAGACCGCCGAGCATGTGGCCGCGGCGATGACGCAGGTCGACCTACGCCGGAAGGCAGCCGCCAAGTTCGGCGACCTGGCGCCGCAGATGTACTTCACCCCCGACGGCCTCGAGCAGGCCACCCGCCTCGCCGTCGCCCACCACCGGGCGGCGCGACTGCGCGCCTTCGACGCAGGCAGCGTCATCGACCTCGGCTGCGGGATCGGCGGCGACCTGATCGCCTCCTCCCGTGCCGGGCTCACCGCCGCCGGGGTCGACAACGATCCGGAGCGGGTCGCCGTCGCCCAGGCCAACCTCGACGCGCTCGGGCTCCCCGGCGCCGTCACCGTCGCCGATGCGACCGCCGTCGACCACTCACCCTTCGACGTCGCGTACGCGGACCCCGCACGTCGCGGCGCCAAGGGCCGGGTCTTCTCCGCGGAGGGGTGGACTCCGCCCTGGTCGTGGGTCGAGACCCTCTTCGCGCGCGACGCGTGCGTGAAGGTCGCCCCTGGGTTCCCGCACGATCTCGTACCCGACAAGGTCGAGGCCGAGTGGGTCAGCGACCGCGGCGAGGTCAAGGAGGCAGCGTTGTGGTCGGGCTCGCTGGCCAGCACGCACCGGCGGGCCACCGTCATCGGCGAGCGCGGCCTGGCGACGCTCACCTCCGAGGACGACCAGGGTGGCGAGGTCGGCGAGGTCGCCGAGTTCCTCTACGAGCCCGACGGCGCCGTGATCCGTGCCGGGCTGGTCACCGCCGTCGCCGCAGGGGTGCAGGGGCATCTGATCGACGAGCACATCGCGTACGTCACCTCCTCCGCCTCCTTCGAGACGCCCTTCGCTCGCGGGTACCAGGTGCTCGAGGAGCTCCCCTACCGGGAGAAGCAGCTCAAGGCAGCGCTGCGGGAGCGTGGGATCGGGAAGCTGACGATCAAGAAGCGGGGCGTGCAGGTCGTGCCCGAGCAGCTCCGCAAGCGGCTCGCGCTGTCGGGCTCCGCGGAGGCCACGATCGTGCTCACCAGGGTCGCCGGCGAGGGGACCTGTCTGCTGGTACGGCCGTTCTGAGGTCCGGACCGCGGGTCAGACCAGGACGGACGTGATCGGCTGGGACGAGTCGGCCGGAAGGTCCAGCGCCGACGGCGTACGTCCCCTCGCCACCATCTCCGCCCCCAGAGCAGCCACCATCGCGCCGTTGTCGGTGCACAGACCCGGACGCGGGACCCGGACCCGGATGCCCAGCTTGGTGGCACGCTCCTCGGCGAGCACGCGGAGCCGGCTGTTCGCGGCGACCCCGCCGCCGATGATGATGTCCTCGATGCCTTCGGAGGAGGCCGCGTCGAGGGCCTTCCGCACCAGCACGTCGACCACGGCCTCCTGGAAGCTGGCGGCGACGTCGGCGACCGGGACCGGTTCGCCGCTACGCTCCTTTGCCTCGATCCAACGAGCCACGGCGGTCTTGAGGCCCGAGAAGGAGAAGTCGAAGCGGTGCCGTTCGAGGTCGCGACGGCTGGTGAGCCCGCGCGGGAAGTCGATCGCGATCGAGCTGCCCGACGTGGCGGTCCTGTCGATGACCGGACCACCCGGGAAGCCGAGGCCGAGCAGGCGGGCGACCTTGTCGAAGGCCTCCCCCGCGGCGTCGTCGATCGTCGCGCCCATGGGGTCCACGCCCTCGGTGATGTCGGTGACCTTGAGCAGGCTGGAGTGGCCGCCGGAGACGAGCATGGCCACGCAGGGCTCGGGAAGCGGCCCGTGCTGCAGCTGGTCGACCGCGACGTGCGAGGCCAGGTGGTTCACGCCGTAGATCGGCTTGTCGAGCCCCAGCGCGAGGGCCTTGGCGGCCGCCACCCCGACCAGCAGGGCACCCGCGAGACCTGGCCCGGCGGTGACGGCGATCGCGTCGACGTCGTTCAGCTTGATGCCGGACTCCTCGCAGGCCCGCTCGATCGTCGGCACCATCGCCTCCAGGTGCGCCCGGCTCGCGACCTCCGGCACCACCCCACCGAATCGGGCGTGCTCCTCGACGCTGCTCGCCACCGCGTCGGCCAGCAGGGTATGGCCACGCACGACGCCGATCCCGGTCTCATCACATGAGGTCTCGATCCCGAGGACCAGGGGCTCATCAACGAGGGCACCGGAAGTCATGAGCCCATTCTGCCTTCCCCTCGATCCGAGGCGGGGAGCCCGCCCCTCGCCGTGGCGGACGAACGAATTTTCATTCGCTCCAAGCTCGCGGACGAATTTTCATTCACCCCGCTCGCACGAACGAACGTACATTCACGCTGGACGCGCGAACGAACGTTCATTTCACCCGTGCCCGTCCGCGAACGAATCTTCATTCGTCACAGGCCGCGAATGAATTTTCGTTCGTCACGGGCACGCGAACGAATCTTCGTTCGCCTGGGCCTCACGTGGTCCGCCCGAGATGCGCTCCATCCGAAGCACCGGCCGCTCAGGCGGCTTGGGCGCTGTCCAGATCGTCGCGAAGAGCGGCGTACGCGGCGGTCCAGATCTGCTGTGCCAGATCAGGATCGATGGGCTCGGCTGAGCAGAGGCCGTCCCACAACCCACGGAGCAGGACCACCAGCCCGCCCGATTCGAAGTCGGTGAGGTCGCGACCGATCGAGCTGCGGAGCCAGAACCTCACGTTGTGCCACAGGTCTCGGACCGCCTCGCCGACCACGTCGTTGGACCGAGCGAGCTCCTCGATGCCGAGCCAGGCCCGGAGAAAGTAGATCTCGTCCTTGGTCGACGGCAGGTAGCCGGACCAACCCCGTAGGTTCACGCGCTGAGCGATCTGCTCCCAGTAGATCCCAGCGAACCCTGCCGCGGCATGGGGCAGCATGTTCTCCCGCCCGGCGAACCACTTGTGCAACGTCGACTGACACATGTTCGCCTCCTCGGCGACCACCTTCAGGGTCGGCGCACGCAGACCGTCGCGGCCGATCGTCCTCGCCAGGGCGATGCCAGCCGTCTTCGTTTCGAACCTGTCGCGGTTGAAGGCCATGACACTCATCGCACCACAGACCACCGACATTTCAGTCAGGCGTCGCTCCCGAGTCCGTGAGGTCCATCGCCAGCACGATCCCCGTCGCCCCGTCTCGGTAGTAGCGCTCGCGGCGGTCGATCTCGACGAAGCCCGCTCGGTCGTAGAACGGGAGGGCAGCGGCGTTGTCCTCCCGCACTTCGAGCAGCACCCGCTCGGCCTGCTCCTCCCGTGCCAGCTCGACACACGCCTCGAGCAGCCCACGACCGATCCCCTGCCGCCGCTGGTCGGCCGCGACCGCGATCCGCTGCAGCTCGGCGATCTCGTAGACGACGCTCACCAGCGCATGGCCGACGATCACCCCGCCCTCCTCGGCGACGAGGATCCGGACCGTCGGCATCTTCCCCTCGATCGCGACCTGCAGGTAGTCGCGGGTCCAGGCGTCGTCGGGGAAGGCCTCGACCTCGAGGCCGGCGATCGCGTCGACGTCGTCCGGGCCGGCCGAGCGTACGATCATTGCGAGACCTGCTTGTGGACCTTCTTCTGGGCAGCCTGCTCCACCGCGTCAGGCCGACGCAGATAGAGCGGCTCGGGGTCCATCAGCTCGACCCGCTCCTCGGCCACGGCCCGTGCCAGCCAGCCTGCGGACGGACGCTGCGGACCGAGCGGCGTCGAGAAGGCGTCGGGGTAGAGCAGCGCTCCCTCGCCGACCACCGGCATCGAGGTGGCGACCTCGGCCGGGCGGGCGACGACGGGCCCCTCGAGACGTACGCCGTCGGGGTCGTAGGAGGCCAGGTAGACCTCCTTGCGGCGCGCGTCGGTCGCCACGAAGAACCCCTCGGCGGTCGAGCTTGTCGAGACCACGCCGGACTCCACCGCCTCCACCGCCAGCACGTCCAAGGTGCAGGCCGCGTAGACCGGGATCTCCAGAACGAACCCGAGCGTCCGGGCGGTGACCAGCCCGACCCGGAGACCGGTGAACGGCCCGGGACCGGCGCCGACGGCGATGGCGGTCAGGTCCTGGCGTACGATCCCGGCCTCCGCCATGACGTCGGAGATCAGCGGCGCGAGCTGCTCGCCGTGCTTCATGGTCCGGTCGGAGGCGACCTCGGCGACGACGTCGTCACCGTCGTGGAGCGCAACGGTCACCTGGGGTGTGGCGGTGTCAAAGGCGAGAAGCACAACTCCCACCCTAGAGCGCGCTCAGGTCCACGCCACGCCAGCGGGCCCCGACCGGGACGATCTCGACACGTCGCGGATCAGCGCCGTCGGGCGCCTCCACCAGATCGAGGGGAGCCTCGTCGGCCTCGGCACGTACGATCCGGATCTCCAGTCGGGAGTCGGAGAGCCCCTCGGCCAGCCCCTCGCCCCACTCGACCACGGTGACCGCATCGTCGAGATCGGTGTCCAGGTCGAGGTCGTCGAGCTCGTCCATCCCGCCGAGCCGATAGGCGTCGACATGGACCAGCTCCGGGCCACCGACCGTCGAAGGATGCACCCGGGCGATCACGAACGTCGGCGAGGTGATCTCGCCGCGCACCCCCAGCCCGGCGCCGAGGCCCTTGGTGAAGGTCGTCTTGCCGGCACCGAGGCCACCGGAGAGGACGAGTACGTCGCCGGCGGCAACCAGTGCGGCCACGCGCCGCCCCAACTCGAACATCGCGTCGGCGTCGAGCGCCTCGACGACGTGCTCGTTGAGCGGACGGTGGAGCCGTACGGCGGGCGCAGCACGGGAGACCTCACGAAAGCCCTGACGGACCCAGAACCGCAACGTCTCCGGGAGCTCCTCGCGAGCGATCACCGCGAGGTCGTCGAACCCCTCGGCACGCGCGATGCCGGCGGCGTACGTCACCATCTTGTGTGCCACACCATGACCCTGCTGATCAGGCAGAACAGCGAATCGACGCAGCCACATGGTCGAGTCGGCGGGATCCATGACGACGGCGCCGACGCCGACCCCGTCCAGCCGCGCCAGCACACCCCCGAAGCCGGAGAGGCGCTCCTTCAGCGACCCCTCGGTCTCGCCGAGCGCATCGGCAGGCGGGTCCAGGGGCGGGCGGGCGGAGAAGGCCGCACGGACGATGCCGAGCACCTCCGCCGCGGCCTCCGCCCCGACCCGCTCGAAGACGAGCGTCATGCCGAGGCCGCATCCCGGGTGGCCGAGGCGAGCAGCTGGTCGAGCTCGGCGTTGACCTGACCGTGGCGCTCGAGGATGACCATGTGTCCGGCCTTCTCGCACTCCACCAGGCGCGAGCCGGGGATGTAGGAGTGCAGCTTGCGGCTGTGGCCGATCGCGGTGAGCCGGTCGGCGGTGCCGCAGATGATCGTGGTCGGCACCCGCCCCATCGCAGCGACGCTCGAGAACTTGTCCAGCGCACGGAAGCTCGGGAAGAACTCCGCGACCACCTCGAACGGCGTCTGTGAGAGCAGCCCGTCGACGAACTCGACGTACGCCGCGGGCACCTCGTCGCCGAAGGCGAACACGTCGGTGAAGACGGTCGCCACCGAGGCCCCCATGACCCGGAACCGGTCGACGATCCCGTGCCCGCGCGCCAGTGTCCGCATGGTGCCGTTGGCGATCCCGCCGGACAGCTTGGCCGGGAGCACCGGGATCAGCAGCCGGCTCGGGTCCAGGCCACCGGCGGTCGTCGAGATCAGGGCGGCGCCGATGATCCGGCCACCCTCGTCGTAGGGCGCGAACAGCTCGGGGTGGTCCTCGGCGAGCGCGGCGATCGTCATCCCGCCCATGGAGTGGCCGACCAGGATCACCGGGCCCTCGGGCACGACCGCGTCGAGCACCTGGAGCAGGTCGTCACCGAGCTGGTCGATGGTGGCGTTGCCGAGCGAGGACCGGCCGCTGCGACCGTGGCTGCGCTGGTCGTAGAAGACCGACCGCACCAGACCGCGGTAGGCGGCGCGCTGGAAGTGCCAGCAGTCGAGGTTGAGGCAGTAGCCGTGCACGAAGACCATGGTCACGTTGCTCGACGCGCTGTTGTGGTTGTGAGCCTGATCGACCTCGTCGACCTCGACGTGCAGTGGTACGCCGTCGGAGGTCACCACGGTGACCGGACAGGACCGCAGCGTACCGAGCGGGGTGCGGTCCTCGGGGCGTTCCTCTATCGCGCGACGGCGCTTCTTGACCACCACCGCACCGCGGGCCGCGGCGGCGACCGCCGCCGCTCCCAACGTGCCTGCCGCGATCTGACCGATACGTGTTGCGATGCTCACTGGTCGCCTCCCTGCTCGGTGTCGACGTCGGTGTCGATATAACGGCGCTTCATCCGTCCTCCGATCCTGGTGACGACTTCATAGGCGATGGTCTCGCTCGCCTCCGCCCAGTCCTGGGCGGTCGGCTCGCCATCGGCGCCGGTGCCCCACAGCACCACCTCGGCGCCGGGCTCGACCGTGGAGTCCCCGAGGTCGACCACGATCTGGTCCATGCAGATGGTGCCGCGCACGGGTCGCCGCGCGCCGTCCACCCACACCGACGCACGGTTCCCGGAACGACGCTGGATGCCCTCGGCGTAGCCGACCGGGACCAGCCCCACCGTCGTCGGCTCCTCGGCCACCCAGGTGTGGTTGTAGGAGACGCCCGCGCCGGCCTCGATCCGCTTCACCAGCGCCAGCTCGGCCCGCACGGTCATCGCCGGGACGAGTCCGAGCTCGGGCCACGGCGAGCCCTCGACGCCCGGCGCCGGGTCGATGCCGTACGTCGCGATCCCGACCCGCACCAGGTCGAGCCTTGCACTGGGGCGCAGCAGCGCTCCCGCGGAGTTGGCCAGGTGGCGCACCTCGGGCCGCAGGCCCGCCTCCTCGGCGACCGCGAGCGCCTCGGCGAAGACCTTCTCCTGAAGAGCGCTGGCCGGGTCGGCGGTGTTCTCGCTGGCGCTGAAGTGGGACCAGATGCCGGTGACCCGGATCGCTCCCTCGGCCTCGAGGATTCGCGCCAGGCCGACCAGCTTCGCCCAGTCGGCGAACGCAGCACCGCCCCGGGAGAGCCCGGTGTCGACCTTGAGCTGCACGCGTGGCGTACGACCCAGGGCATCGCCGGCGGCAGCGAACTTCTCCAGGTCTGCGATGGTGTAGGCGGTGACGTCGATGTCCGCGGCGACGAGCTCCTCGGCGGGCTCGCTCGGCATGATCAGCCAGGCCAGCAGCCGCCCCCCGTCGCCGGCCGCGCGCAGGGCGAGCGCCTCGTCGGCCGAGGCCACCCCGAGCCAGTCCGCGCCACCCTCGCGAGCGGCCCGTCCGGCCTCGACCAGGCCGTGCCCGTAGCCGTCGGCCTTGACCACCGTCATGATCGGCGTACGCAGGTGTTCCTTCAGCCGCGAGACGTTGTGTCGGATCGCGGCGAGGTCGATGACGATCTCGGCTCGCCGAAGCGGAGCCCGAGGCGCTGGGCTCGGTGACATGGTGTCAAGGGTAGTTGCTGCTAGCTGGAGACAGCAGGAAGGGATCGGATAACGGCGGGTATCGCGGCGGCGACGCCGCTCGCCGTGACCGGCCCGCCCGCGCTGGCGAGGGTCGCCGCCGCACCGTGCAGCCAGGCCCCGGCCGAGGCGGCGTCGATGGGGGCGAGACCGGTCGCGAGAAGCGAGCCGATCAGGCCGCCGAGCACGTCCCCCGAGCCGGCGGTGGCCAGCCACGAGGTGCCGGTGGTGTTGACGCGTACCGGCGTGTCGGGATCGGGTGCGGCGATGGTCGTACGCCGCCCCTTGAGCAGCACCACCGCATCGAACCGCTGGGCGGCGAGCCGAGCGTAGTGCAGCGGACGGGCCTCGATGTCGGCGCGATCCTCCCGGATCAGCGCCGCCAGCTCGCCCGCGTGCGGCGTCAGGATCGCCGGTACGCCCAGCGGCCCGTTCAACGCACGGAGGCTGTCGGCGTCGATGACCAGAGGTACGCCGCTGGCCCGCGCGAACGCGAGCGCGCTGTTGGCGCCGTCGGCGCTGCCGGAGCCGACCACCCAGGCCTGTGCCTGCCCGTCGCCGACCACCTCCGGGTGCTGGCGCTTGACCCACTCCGAGGCGGTCCCGACGTAGCGGACCATCCCGGCGAGCCCGGTGTTGGCGCCGGCGACCGCCAGCAGCGCGGCGCCGGGGTAGGTGGCGCTGCCGACCCGCAGGCCGACCACGCCGCGGGTGTACTTGTGCACGTCCGGCGCCGGCCGCGGCACCAGCGCAGCCACGTCGGCGGCCTCCAGGCTCTCGATCGCCGGCGTCGGCAGATCGAGGCCGATGTCGACCAGCTGGACCTTCCCGCAGGCCGAGGCCGCCGGATCGAGCAGATGGCAGGGCTTGTAGGTGCCGAAGGAGACCGTCAGGTCGGCAGTCACGTGGGCGCCGTCCACCTCCCCGGTGTCCACGCAGACGCCGCTCGGCGTGTCGACGGCCACCACCGGGACCCCGGCGAGCGTCTTCAGCGCCGTCTCGGCGTCCGGCCGCAGCCCCGGCTTCCCGCCGATCCCCACGATCCCGTCGACGACCAGGTCCGGGGTGATCGAGCTTGTCGAGATCACGCCAGAGGAGACAACTCCCCCTGCCGCCTTCAGGGCACCGACCCCACCCGCATGCGCCCGATCCGACAGCAGCCACGCCTCGACCCGCGCGCCGCGACGCGCGAGCAGCGCCCCGGCGTACAGCGCGTCTCCGCCGTTGTCCCCGCTCCCGACGAGCAGGACGACCCGGCGGCCGTAGGCGCCACCGAGATGGTCGATGACCGCGTGGGCCAGCCCGGCGGCCGCGCGCTGCATCAGGGCGCCCTCCGGCAACCTCGCCATCAAGGCCTTCTCTGCCGCTCTGACCTGCTCCACCGAGTGTGCACGCCGCATGGTCCAAGCGTACGCGTCCTGGTCGCGGGCCCGGACGGGTCGAAGGTCAGTCCTCGAGGACGACCATCGCCGAGGCGATCCCGGCGTCGTGGGAGAGCGAGAGGTGGACGGTGGCGACTCCGAGCTTCGTGGCCTGCGCCAGCACCGTTCCGCGGAGCTCGAAGCGCGGCTTCCCCGACGACTCCGAGATCACCTCGGCGTCGTGCCACTCCATCCCCTGCGGCGCGCCGAGCGCCTTGGCGAGCGCCTCCTTCGCGGCGAACCGGGCCGCCAGCGAGGCGATCGGCTTCGACGCCTCCGCGGTGGTGAACAGCCGCTCGCGCAGCCGCGGCGTACGCTCCAGCGACTCCTCGAAGCGCTCGAGGTCGCAGACGTCGATCCCGACTCCGATCACAGCCATCAGCGCGGCGCCGTCACTCGACCGTGACGGACTTGGCGAGGTTGCGCGGCTGGTCGACGTCGTAGCCGAGCTCGGTGGCGAGCTGGCAGGCGAAGAGCTGCATCGGCACGACCGCGACGAGGGGCTGCAGCAGCACCGGCACCTTCGGCAGCCGGATGATCGTGTCGGAGACCGCGTCGACGGAGTCGTCGCCCTCCTCGACCAGCGCGATGGTGCGGGCGCCTCGGGCGCGTACCTCCATGATCCCCGAGCGCATCTTGTCGTGGAGGAAGTCACGGCCGCGCGGGGGCACGATGCACCAGATCGGCAGGCCCTCCTCGACCAGCGCGATCGGGCCGTGCTTGAGCTCGCCGGCGGCGAACCCCTCGGCATGCAGGTAGGCGAGCTCCTTGAGCTTGAGCGCGCCCTCCAGTGCGACCGGATAGCCGGCGTGGCGCCCGAGGAACAGGAACGCCCGGCGGTCGGCGTACTCACGCGCGAGCTCGTAGACCTGCGGAGCCGTCTCCAGGACCTGAGCCACGGCAGCAGGCATCGCCTCGAGCTGGGTCATCACGGCGTCGATCTCGTCGCCGTACTTGGTGCCCTTGACCTGGGCCAGGTAGAGCGCGAGCAGGTAGCAGGCGACCAGCTGGGTGACGTACCCCTTGGTCGAGGCGACCCCGATCTCCGGGCCGGCGTGGGTGTAGATCACCGCGTCGGACTCGCGCGGGATCGTGGAGCCGTTGGTGTTGCAGATCGCCAGCACCTTGGAGCGCTGCGAGCGGGCGTGCCGGATCGCCTGCAGGGTGTCGGCGGTCTCGCCGGACTGCGAGATGGCGACCACGAGGGTGGAGTTGTCGAGGATCGGGTCGCGGTAGCGGAACTCGGAGGCCAGCTCGACCTCGACCGAGATCCGGCACCAGTGCTCGATGGCGTACTTGGCGACCATGCCCGCGTAGAACGAGGTCCCCGCGGCGATGATGATGATCTTGGTGACCTCGCGCAGCTCGTCGTCGTCGAGCCGCATCTCGTCGAGGTGGAGCGACCCCGAAGGCGTACGCCGCCCCAGCAGCGAGTCGGCGACCGCACGAGGCTGCTCGAAGATCTCCTTGCGCATGAACCAGTCATGGCCGTCCTTCTCCGCGGCCGCGAGATCCCAGTCGACGTGGAAGCGGCGGCCCTCGGCGGGGCTGCCGTCGAAGTTGGTCACCGACGCCCCGTCGCGGGTGATCGTGACGACCTGGTCCTGGTCGAGCTCGAGCGCCTCGCGGGTGTGCTCGATGAAGGCGGCGACGTCCGACCCGAGGAACGACTCGCCCTCGCCGAGACCGACCACGAGCGGGCTGTTGCGCCGGGCGGCGACGACCCGGGACGGGTCCTCGGCGTCGACCGCGACGAAGGTGAACGCGCCTTCGAGGATCGAGCAGACCTTCTGCATGGCGACGGTCAGGTCGGTCCCGCCGACGACCTCGCGCTCGAGCAGGTGGGCGGCCACCTCGGTGTCGGTCTGCGAGGAGAACTCGTGCCCGGCCTCCTCCAGCTCGGCGCGGAGCTCGGCGAAGTTCTCGATGATCCCGTTGTGGACGACCGCGACGCGCCCGGCACGGCCGATGTGGGGATGGGCGTTGCCGTCGGTCGGACCGCCGTGGGTCGCCCAGCGGGTGTGGCCGATCCCGGTCGTCGACGCCGGCAGCGGCGTGTCCACGATCGCCTTCTCCAGGTTGGCGAGCTTGCCGGCCCGCTTGTCCACGGCCAGCTTCCCGCCGGCCACCAACGCGATCCCGGCCGAGTCATAGCCGCGGTACTCCAACCGCCGCAGGCCATCGATCACGACGCTCTGCGCCGACCGGTCTCCGACGTACCCAACGATGCCGCACATGGCGGATGATCCTACGGCGCTCGTGGACCCCATCAGGAAGTGGCGGCGCCGGTGCGTAACAATCGTTGCCATGTCACACCCCGGGCCACACGGCGATGACCGCGGCTCCTCGCCCTACGTCGAGCTCGACCGTAGTGCGTGGGCCGAGCTCGCGACCGAGACCGAGAGTCCGCTGACCGAGGCCGAGATCGAGTCGCTTCGGGGCCTGGGCGACCAGATAGACCTCAAGGAGGTCGAGGAGGTATACCTGCCGCTGAGCCGCCTGCTCAGCCTCTACGTGAGCGCCTCGGCCAAGCTCCACGACCAGCAGGAGCTGTTCCTCGGCAAGACGATGCCGGAGCGTACGCCCTTCGTCATCGGCGTCGCCGGGTCCGTCGCCGTCGGCAAGTCGACGACCGCGCGCGTGCTCCAGCAGATGCTGGCCCACTGGCCCGAGCACCCCAACGTCGCCCTGGTCACCACCGACGGGTTCCTCTACCCCAACGCCGAGCTCGAGCGTCGCGGGCTGATGGAGCGGAAGGGCTTCCCGGAGTCGTACGACCGCAAGGCCCTCCTCCGCTTCCTCGTCGACCTCAAGTCGGGCGAGGACGAGGTCCGCGCACCGATCTACTCGCACCTCACCTACGACGTCACCGACCAGACCGTGCTCGTCAAGAAGCCCGACATCGTCATCCTCGAGGGGCTCAACGTCCTGCAGCCCTCCCGCGTCCGCGCCGACGGCACCATCTCGCCGGCACTCTCCGACTTCTTCGACTTCTCCGTCTACGTCGACGCCGGGTCGCGCGACATCAAGCAGTGGTACGTCGACCGCTTCCTGCGGCTGCGCGAGACCGCCTTCCGCGACCCGTCGTCCTACTTCACGAAGTATGCGGCCCTGTCCCACGACGAGGCGGTCACCCGCGCCACCGAGATCTGGAACGAGATCAACGGCCCCAACCTCCGCGAGAACGTCCTCCCCACCCGCTCCCGCGCCACCCTCGTCCTCCGCAAGGACAGCGATCACTCCGTCCGCTACGTACGCCTCCGCAAAATCTGACGCCGAGTCGGCCCGTCTTGACCGAAAACCACGCCGAGTCGGCCCGTCATGACGGGCCGACTCGGCACCGGGTGTGACGAGAGGGGTCAGAGGGCCAGCCGGGACCGCACCACGTCAGCGAGACGCTCAGCACACGCCTCGGCCTCGTGGTGGGTGGGTGCCTCGACCATGACGCGTACGAGGTTCTCGGTGCCCGACGGGCGCAGCAGGATGCGCCCGGAGCCGGCGAGGGCCGTCTCCTCCGCGGCGACCGCCTCCAGGAGACCGGAGTCGGTCTTGCAGCGCGCCTTGTCGACGCCCTTGACGTTGAGCAGGACCTGCGGGAGGCGGGTGACGACGGAGGCGAGATCGGCGAGCGTACGTCCGGTGTCGGTCATCCGCTGCAGCACGTGCAGCGCGGTGAGGATGCCGTCGCCGGTGGTGGCGTGCTCGCTCATGATGATGTGGCCGGACTGCTCGCCGCCGATGGCGTAGCCGCCGCGGCGCATCTCCTCGAGCACGTAGCGGTCGCCGACGGCGGTCTGCTTCACCTGCACGCCGGCGGCGTCCATCGCCTTGACGAAGCCGAGGTTGCTCATCACGGTGACCACGACGGTGTCGTCGGGGAGCCGGCCGGCGTCGTGGAGTCCGAGCGCGAGGATGGCGATCAGCTGGTCGCCGTCGACGAGGTTGCCCTCGGCGTCGACAGCCAGGCAGCGGTCGGCGTCGCCGTCCCAGGCGAAGCCGACGTCGGCGCCGTGCTCGACGACCGCCTTCTGGAGCATCTCCGGGTGGGTCGAGCCGACGCCGTCGTTGATCGAGAGCCCGTCGTTGGTGTCGTTGATCGCGATGACCTTCGCGCCGGCCTGGTCCAGGGCGAGCGGCCCGGCGGCCGCGGCGGCGCCGTTGGCGCAGTCGACGACGACGGTCAGCCCGTCGAGACGGCGCTCGAGCGTGGAGACCAGGTGGGCTGCGTACGTCTCCACTGGGTTGTCGTGGGACGAGATCCGGCCCACCGAGGCGCCGGTCGGGCGGTCCCAGGGCTCATCGACGTGGGCCTCGATCCGGTCCTCGAGCACGTCGTCGAGCTTGTGCCCGCCGCGCTGGAGGAACTTGATGCCGTTGTCGGGCATCGGGTTGTGCGAGGCCGAGATGACCACGCCGAGGTCGGCCTGGAGCGCCGCGGTGAGGTAGGCGACGCCGGGCGTCGGCAGGACGCCCACCTCGATCACGTCGCAGCCCGCCGAGGCGAGCCCGCCGGCGACCGTCGCCTGGAGGAACTGCCCGGAGACGCGCGAGTCGTTGCCGATGACCGCCAGCGGCTTACGTCCGCTGCCGGAGCCGCGAAGCTCCTCGGTCAGGACCAGTGCTGCAGAGGTCGCCAGCTTCTGGGCGAGCGAGGCGGTGAGGACCTCGCCGTTCGCGAGACCGCGAACCCCGTCAGTGCCGAAAAGGCGTGCCACGTCCGTGTGACCTTCTTTCGTACGTCGGCCCCCGCCCGAAAAGAGTTGGGGTGCCTCGGCGAGCCGAGGCACCCCAACAATGCTAGGCGATCGCGAGGGCGATCAGCGCTTGCTGAACTGCGAGGCCTTGCGGGCCTTCTTGAGACCGGCCTTCTTCCGCTCCACGACGCGGGCGTCGCGGGTCAGCAGACCGGCCTTCTTCAGGGTCGGGCGGTTGGCCTCGACGTCGACGTCGTTCAGCGCACGGGCCACGCCGAGACGCAGCGCGCCGGCCTGACCGGCGATGCCGCCGCCGTCGATGCGGGCGATCACGTCGAAGCGGCCCTCGAGCTGCAGCGCGACGAACGGCTCGTTCGCGACCTGCTGGTGCAGCTTGTTGGGGAAGTAGTCCTCGATGGTGCGACCGTTGATGGTCCACGCGCCGGTGCCCGGGACGATCCGGACGCGGGCGACGGCCTCCTTGCGGCGGCCGGTGGCGGCAGCCGGGGCGATGGTCGCGGGACGCTCGGGGGTGTCGGCGGACGGGGCGCTCTCGGAGGTGTAGGCGAGGCCCTGCTCGTCGGTCTCGAAGGTCTCCTCGACCTCTACGGTGTTCTCAGTCATGTTCTGGTCCTGGCTCACTGGGCGATCTGCTTGATCTCGAACGGAACGGCCTGCTGCGCGGCGTGCGGGTGCTCAGGGCCGGAGTAGACCTTCAGCTTCTTGAGCATCTGACGGCCGAGCTTGTTCTTCGGCAGCATGCCCCACACCGCCTTCTCGATCGCCTTGCGAGCGTCCTTGTCCAGGACCTCACCGATCGGGGTGGCCGTCAGACCGCCCGGGTAACCCGAGTGACGGTAAGCCAGCTTGGTGGTCTTCTTGTTGCCGGAGAGGGAGACCTTCTCGGCGTTGATGACGATGACGAAGTCGCCGGTGTCCGCGTTGGGCGCGAAGATCGCCTTGTGCTTGCCGCGGAGGAGCTCGGCGACCTGGACAGCGAGGCGGCCGAGACGGACGTCGGTCGCGTCGATCACGAGCCAGGCGCGCTCGATGTCGCCCGGCTTGGGAGCGTAAGTACGCACGTGTGCCTTCTTAGTTCGTTGGACCCGGCGCACGGATGCGCACCGGGATGGTGCTGCGTGGCTTCTGACGAACACGGCCCGGCTTGCCCTGTCCTCTGGGTGGTCCCAGCGACAGTCATCCGGATCTGCGTCCCTGACCGTGCGCAGTTCTTATCGAACCAGGGATCAGGACGCGGCAGGAGTCACGACCTCACAAGGTTACGAGCCCTCGCACGGCAGAGACAAATCAAGACGTACGCCGCCGGGTCACGCACTTGCTTACTGGATGCTGGTCACCGACACGACCTCGTCTCCTGCCACCGGGGGCTTTGCTGGGACACCGTGATCGGCCCACACGCGGTTGGAGCGCGGAGTGTCGAGCCGATAGTCCGTCACATGCGTGGTGAAGAGGCGCTCCCCCAGGTCGTAGGCCCGTTGCAGTGGGTTGGCCGGGTCCCACTTGACCTCACCACGAGAGTTGCTCACTCCCACGACTACGCCGGCGAGTTCCTGTCGGTTGTAGCGCGTGAGCTCTTGGAACTGGGTGACGAGCCCGAGCGTGGCTCCCTGATAGTTCTCCTCGCATGAGACCAGGAGGCCGATGCGCTTGCCGGTGAGTCCGGCCATCACGCGCTCCCCGTCGGGCGCACTGTTCGAGGTGTAGCAGAACAGCCGGTCGAAGAACGCTTTCAGACGACTGGTCATGCCGTAGTAGTGCAACGGAGTCGCGATCACGACGGCGTCCGCAGGGACCACGTGATCCACGAGAAGGGTCTCGTACTCGTCGAGGATCGAGCATCGGCCGTGACTGTCGCGGCAGCGCCGGCAGTCGCCCAACACTCCGTCCACGAAGTCGCTGAGGTGGAGCAACTCGACCTCGTGCCCCGCCGCCTCCGCGCCGTTTGCTGCCTGCTGTGCCATCGCCGCGGAGTTACCCGCCCGTCGCGGGCTGGAACTAATGACGAGTACCTTCATCTCTCCTCCTGCCAAAGCGCTTTGGCGCCAGCATGCATGATGGGTCCAAAGCGGTTTGGCATGGGAGGGACCAACGCGATGCGCGCCACGATCCAGGATGTAGCTCGGGAGGCTGGGGTCTCCATCACCACGGTCTCCCACGTACTGGGAGAACGTGGCCGAGTAGCGGCTGCGACCCGGGAGAGGGTCAAGCGCGCCGCCGCCTCGCTCGGCTATCGAGCCAACGTGCACGCGCAGCAGCTGATGACCCGCCACAGCAGGACCTTTGCGGTGCAGATCGCGAACTCCGTCCAAGCAACCGACGGCTGCTCACTGGTACCCAACTCCGAATACTTTCTCGAGCTGCTCAACGGTGCTGCGGAGGTGGCTGACGAGCGCTCCTACGCACTCGTGATGGCTTCACCCACCTCGAGCCCCTTCGATTTGGCTCAGTTCGCGGTGGACGGCGTGATTCTCGTGGACCCTACTGGGGAGGAGTCATGGTTCTCTCCCGAACTCAAGCCCAAGCCTCCGATCGTGACCACCGCCCGACCGATCGTCAGAGGGCGGCGGATCCGAGCAGTCGTCGATCATCAACTCCAGGACGCAGCAGCGACGATGCTGGACCACCTCTGGGAACAGGGCTACCGAAAGCCGGCCTTCATCACCACAAGAAGGACCCGCTCCTATACATGGGACCTCACCGAGGGATACCGGTCGTGGGCTGAAGCCAAAGGCATCACGCATCGCGTCGTAGAGATCGCAGAGCAGCCGACCCTGCAAGACGCCGGCCAGGCCCTGGCATCGTTGCTCGACAGCAAGACGCCGCCCGACGCGGTCTTCACAAGTGCGGAGTACTTGGCCATAGGCGCGCTCCACGAAGCGCAGAACCGCGGCATCAGCGTGCCGGCCGAGCTGGGCGTCTGCAGCGCCGTCGACAGCGGCGCGCTGCAACTGACCTCACCGCAGATCACC
Organism: Nocardioides turkmenicus; assembly: GCF_011045035.1. Taxonomy (GTDB): domain Bacteria; phylum Actinomycetota; class Actinomycetes; order Propionibacteriales; family Nocardioidaceae; genus Nocardioides; species Nocardioides turkmenicus. The sequence goes on along the minus strand of NZ_JAALAA010000006.1, from coordinate 234,291 downwards.
GGCATGTTCGCCTTTCCTCGCGACGTCGGCCGCCAGGCAGCCTCCGCACTCATCGACGTGATCGAGGGCACCACCGAACCTCCCCGATTCATAGGGGTGCCCGTCGAGCTGCGCGTTCGACGTTCGACCATGCGGGGCTTCCCCGCAGGCGCGACAGCGATGAGACATCTGGCGTAACCTGATCGTAGGATTGTCTGACAATCAGATGATCCTGGTTCAGATCACCCAGAACACCCACGATGGAGGAGTGCGATGACCCTGCTCAACGAGGCTCAGGCCACCGCTGCGACCAGCTTGACCCCCGCCGCCTTCGCGGCCGCCGAGGCACACTCCGCGCACAACTATCACCCCCTCGAGGTGGTGATCAGCCACGCCGAGGGCGCCTGGGTGACCGACGTCGACGGCCGTCACTGCCTCGACATGCTGGCCGGCTACAGCGCGCTGAACTTCGGTCACGGTCACCCCGCGCTGCTGTCCGCAGCCCGTGAGCAGCTCGACAAGGTCACCCTGACCTCGCGTGCGTTCGTGCACGACCAGTTCGCCGAGTTCACCGCCCGCCTGGCCGCGATGTGCGGCAAGGACATGGTGCTGCCGATGAACACCGGCGCCGAGGCCGTCGAGACGGCGATCAAGGTCGCCCGCAAGTGGGGCTACGACGTCAAGGGCGTCCCGGCCGACCAGGCCGAGATCATCGTGATGGCCGGCAACTTCCACGGCCGCACCACCACGATCGTCGGCTTCTCCGACGACGCCGACGCGCGCGACGGCTTCGGCCCGTTCGCCCCCGGCTTCGTGATGGTCCCGTACGCCGACCTCGCCGCGATCGAGGCCGCGATCACCCCCAACACCGTGGCCGTCCTGGTCGAGCCCATCCAGGGTGAGTCCGGCGTCGTCATCCCCGGCGACGACTTCCTGATCGGCCTGCGCGAGCTCTGCACCCGCGAGAACGTGCTCTTCGCCGCCGACGAGATCCAGGCCGGCCTGGGCCGCACCGGCTACACGTTCGCCTGCGACCACGCCGGTGTGAAGCCGGACATGTACATCCTCGGCAAGGCCCTCGGCGGCGGCATCGTCCCGGTCTCGGCGGTCGTCGCCGACCGCGACGTGCTCGGCGTCATCGGCCCCGGCCAGCACGGCTCCACCTTCGGTGGCAACCCGCTCGCCTGCGCCGTCGGCACCGCCGTCATCGAGCTGCTCGAGACCGGCGAGTTCCAGGCCCGCGCCGAGGCGCTCGGCCAGGTCCTCCGCGACCGCCTCCTCGCGATGGTCGGCAAGGGCATCGTCGGCTTCCGCTCCCGCGGCCTGTGGGCCGGCGTCGACATCGACCCGGCCGTCGGCACCGGCCGCGAGATCTGCGAGCGCCTCCTCGCCCGCGGCGTGCTCGCCAAGGACACCCACGGCTCCACCATCCGCCTCGCGCCGCCCCTGGTGATCGCCGAGGAGGACCTCCACTGGGCCCTCGACCAGCTCGAGGCGGCCGTCTCCGAGTAGGGCCGAGCCGCCCTGTAACACGTCGTTCGACGTACTGGTCGCCCCAAGAGAACGACCGGAATGTACGTCGAACGACGTGTTACACCCCGCTAGCGGTCGAGCGCGGCGAGATCGTCGATGATCTCGTTCGCCGCAGCGACGAACAGCTTCTGCAGCCCCCGGATGAGCTCGGTGCAGGACGCCGTGTAAGCGTCCGGCGTCATCGTCACCTGGTCCAGGCTTCCGGTGGACAGGACCTGGTTGACCGCCCGGTGCGCGGGAACCCCGATGGCCCCGTCTGACGCCGTGTTGTAGGTGATCCGGTCGAGGGCCTCGCGCTGACGCTCCGAGGTCGCCGTGTAGAAGTCCGCGAGCGATCGACGCCAGGTGGCCTCGGCCGAGGCGAGCGACGCGAGGTCGTCCTCGCCGATGGGCTCGGCGGGCATATCAAGAGCCTGCGAGTGCTCGCGCTTCTTCGTGAGCGCCTCCATCATGATGGCCCGCTCCTCGCCCAATGACCGGAACGCCGGGCGAATGGCGCCGAGCGCTTCGATCTGGGCATCGATCTCGGCGTCACCGACCGACGGCACGAGCGTCGCGAGCGACAAGAGATCATCGGCGAGTGTCCCGTAGGCCGCTGCCGCCGCCACCTGGGTCCGGGCCGTGTCACGGATGTCCGATCGTGTCTTCGGCATGCCATCCAACGACTGCTGGATCCTCCCGAGGACATCCGCGAGCTCCTGGTCACCGCCGGCGTCGATCTGCTCCGCCTTCGCCGTCCAGATCGTGATGGCCTCATCGGTCGTCGCCTGCAACGGCCTCATCACGACGTCGGGGACGCCTGCCAAGGCGCCGTCGCGCTCGAACATCACGTTGATCGCCAGGTCGAACGTGCTGGGCAGCGCCTGCGCGACCGACTCGGCCCGGCGCACCGACGAGGTCGAGGTGACCGTCGGCGACCCCGCCGGATCGGTGGCCCGGTCCGCGATGACGGGCTGGAGCGCCACCCCGGCGATGCCGATGATCCCGACCGCCATCACGGTCCCGACGGTCGCGACCAGGCGGGTCCGGCGTACGCGGCGGCGGCCGCGGCGTACGTCCTCGGCGGGGTCCGCGAGCGGGACCGGCGCGGTCGCTCCGATGCGGTAGAGGCTGTCGCGCAGCAGGGTGTCGTCGTCGAACGTGTTCATCGCTGGCCTCCTCGGGCAACGTCGGCGGAAGCGTGGCCGGGACGAAGGGCGCGGCGCAGGTTGGCCAGGGCGGTCGAGGTCTGGCTCTTGACCGTCCCGCTGCTGACCCCGAGGTCGGCGGCCGTCTCCTCGACCGACAGACCCCAGTAGTGTCGAAGCACCACGACCCGGCGCTGACCTGCGGGAAGAGATCGAAGCGCCGTCCAGAGCTCATCGAGCTCCTCGACCCCGAGGCCGGCCGTCGCCGGCCGGTCGGCGATCTCACCCGATCGCTCACGCCGCCACGGACGGCGACCTTCGTCCAGGTGGCTGTTGACCAGCACCCGGCGTACGTAGGCATCGACGCTGTCGGCCTTCTTCACCCGCCGCCACGCGGCGTACACCTTCGACAGCGTCAGCTGCACGATGTCCTCGGCGCGATGTTCGTCACCGCACAGCAGGTAGGCCGCGCGGAACAGGTGCGCGCGTCTCTCGCTGACGTAGGCCGTGAACTCCTCGTCCCTGCTCAACATCTCTCCTTCTCCGGTCCAACCCCCGACGCCCTACTGACGTAGTCGGTCGTCGATCGGTTGGGACCGGTGACGGCTTTCCCGGGTGCACGCGCCTGTGTCACACGTCGACGCACGCGACCAGCGGCGGCGTCAGCGAGGCGGACGCGTCAGTAGCGAGTCGGCGCCGGCGGCACCGACTTGGCGACGTCGGGCATGACGAAGACGTTGCCGATGAAGACGGTCTTCGTCGTGAGCGGCACGAACCTGACCCGCTCGTGCGCCTCGCGGTCGGCAGTGAGCGTGATCCAGCGGTTGCCGTAGGTCGCGGAGTGGGCGTTGATGGTGCCGAAGTAGGTCCCACCGACGTAGACCTTCGCCCGGCCGTACGACGGGCCGACTCGATACTGGATCCGGAGTCGCTTGGCCGTCCAGCGCTCGGTCGTACGGAGGTGGCTGCCGAACTCGTCCTGGTCCCGCACCGAGGACCAGATCTTGCCGCCTGCCTCGCTGGCGGCGCCGATCGTCCAGTTCCCGCTCAGAGGCTCCAGCGGCGAGTAGGCACACTTCCAGGCCGTCCATGCCGAGTGGTTGCCGGCCGCGTCGAAGGCCCGGACCCGCTGGCAGTTGGACGTTCCCGCGAAGTCCACGTTCGCCGACATCGCCGTGCTGGTCGTCTGGTAGAAGCCGCCGCCGTCCTCGTAGGAGGTGTGACCACCCCACTTACCAGCGATCTCGTAGCCGGCGACCTTCACGTTGTCGCTGGCCTTCCACGTGGCCTTGACCCCGTAGACGCCGTTGCGATTGCGAACGGTCGGGAACGTGGGCGAGACGGTGAACGACGTCATGCGTGGGGCGACGCTGTCCGTGCCGGTCCTGGTGTGCTCATCAGGCTGCTCGGTCGAACCCCAAGGCCGCGGTGTCACCCTGCTCGTGCCGACAGGTGCGGTCGCCCGCAGCGCCCACAGCGACACGAACCGGAACGAGCGGGTCGACGAGAGCGACCGGACCCGGATCCTGCCCTTGAGGTTGGACGTCTTCTGCCGCGTGACGTACTTGTAGCCGTACTCCTTCGCGTAGCCGCTGACCTCGCCCAGGTAGGTCGTGCCGATGTAGATCCGCGCCTTGCCGTAGACCGGCCCGGTGCGCACTCGCATCCGGATGCCCTTGGCGAGGTACGTGCCCGAGTTGACCGGGTTACAGCACGCGCCGTTGTTGCGCACGACGTACTTGAACGGGGTCACGTCGAAGCCGCGTTCGAGCTCCTCGGTGCCCAACGGGGCGTAGGTGCACTTCCATCCCGACCACGGACCAGCCGCGCCGGCGGCGTTGACGGCGCGTACGCGGCGACACACCTGGTCACCGGAGTAGACCGCCGGGGCGATGGAGGTGCGGGAGGCCGCGTACGTGTCGATCGTGGAGCGGTAGCCGGAGTACATCGTCCCGGAGTAGGGCGTGTTCGACGCGCGAACGTACGAGCCCCATCGGGCGCCGTGCCAGGACTGCACCTGATACTTCGCGACCCCGGTCGTCGTCGACGGCTTCCAGCTGAAGGCCGGGGTGGCACTCCAGTGGGACCCGCGCCACCGCATCGCCGAGGGGGCCAGGAACGTCGGGTAGGAGGCGCTGGCGATCTTCGGCGCTGCCGGCTCGGCCGCGGAGGCCGAGGGGCTTGCGGAGACAGGACCGATCGCGGCAAGGACGACCGCGACGGCTCCGACGGCACGCGTCATGCGCGCACGCAGGACAGCACTGAACCACGACATGCTTCGAGACTCCTGGGGACGAGGCTCACGGACGCCCCGGAGCACAGAGGCCGAACATTAAGGTCACGCGGGACTCGCGGGGAGACCCGATCGGGCTATTCGCGCCTAGTCCTTTCGGGCAGCATCTCCAGCAGCACCGGCAGCGACCCGGCCAGCACCCCCAGCAGCTCCTCGCGCGACAGCCCCGCGGGGTCCGCCTTCCAGGAGAGCACCAGCTCCTCCGACATCGCCTGCCACCCGCGCACCATCAGCCGGGCGGCCGGGGTGTCCTCGACGAAGTCGGCACCGGCGTCGAAGATCCGGAGCCCCAGCGCGCCGAAAGCCTCGTCGTAGATCTCGCGCAGGACCGGGTCGCTCGCGGCGCCGCGGACCATCGAGACGTACCCCTCGTAGTTGGCGTCGACGAAGTCGACGTAGGCCGTCATCGAGGCCAGCAGGCGCTCGACCGGCTCCCCCGTCGCGGGCGGGGCGGTCTGGGCGACGAGCGCGTCGGCGGCGCGGCGTACGACCGCCTCGCGGAAGGCCATCTTGTCGCCGAAGTAGTGGTAGAGCAGCCCGCGCGAGATCCCGGCCTCACGCGCCACCACGTCGATCGAGATCTCGTCGAGGGAGTGGTGCGCGAAGAGGCGAATGCCCAGGTCCAGCAGCTGTTCGCGGCGCTGCTCGGGCGTCAGTCTCGTCCGTTGGCTCATGCGATCCATTCTATTGACACCTGTTCAATAGGCAAGCCATACTCGAAGTATGACCACTGCTGACCTCACCCACGTCGACCACCTCATCGTCGGCGCCGGCTTCGGAGGCCTGTGCGCGGCGATCAAGCTCGAGGAGGACGGCGAGCGCGACTTCGTCGTCATCGAGAAGGGCTCCGGCGTCGGTGGCACCTGGCGCGACAACACCTACCCCGGTGCCGCCTGCGACGTGCCCAGCCAGCTCTACAGCTACTCCTTCGCCCTCAACCCCGACTGGTCGATGAGCTTCTCGCCCCAGCCGGAGATCGAGGCATACATCAAGAAGGTCGCCGAGAGTTCCGGCACCCTGGACCGCTTCGTCTTCGACACCGCGGTGACCGCCGCGACCTGGGACGAGACCCAGCAGCGCTGGCTCGTCGAGACCGAGGGAACCAACGGCAAGAGGACGTACGCCGCCACCACCGTCATCGCCGGCCCCGGCGCGCTCTCCGAGCCGAAGCTCCCGGACATCGCGGGCATCGACACCTTCCGGGGCGAGATCTTCCACTCCGCCCAGTGGAACCACGACGTCGACCTGACCGGCAAGCGCGTCGCGGTGATCGGCACCGGCGCCAGCGCGATCCAGATCGTCCCGGAGATCCAGAAGAAGGCAGCGCGCCTCGACGTCTACCAGCGCACCGCACCCTGGGTGCTCCCCCGCAACGAGCACCGCTACTCCAAGCTCGAGAAGGCCGCCTTCCGCCACGTGCCCGGCGCCCAGCGCCTCGCCCGCGCGGCGGTCTACTGGGGCCTGGAGGTCCGCGTCCTGGGTCTCGCCGTGGAGCCCAGGCTCACCAAGGCCCACGAGCTGATGGCGAGGAACAACATCCGCCGCGGGATCAAGGACCCCGAGCTGCGCCGCAAGGTCACCCCCGACTACACGCTCGGCTGCAAGCGCACGCTGATCTCCAACGCCTACTACCCGGCGCTGGCCGCCGACAACGTCGACCTGATCACCGACGGCATCGACCGGGTCAGCGAGAACGCGATCGTCGCCAAGGACGGCACCAGCCGCGAGATCGACGTCCTGGTGGTGGCGACCGGTTTCTACACCACCGACCTCCCGATCGCCCACGCGATCACCGGCAGCAAGGGCCGCACCATGGCCGAGCGGTTCGCGGAGACGGGGATGAGCGCCTACAAGGGCACCACCGTCCCCGAGTTCCCCAACCTCTTCTTCGTGGTCGGCCCCAACACCGGTCTCGGCCACTCCTCGATGGTCTACATGATCGAGTCGCAGGTGGCCTACATCCGCGACGCGATCCGCACGATGCGTACGAATGCGTACGCCACGGTCGAACCCACCGAGGACGCCACGTCCGCCTGGAACGACGACCTGCAGCGCAAGATGGACAAGACGGTCTGGTCGGAGGGCGGGTGCGCGTCGTGGTATCTCGACGAGCACGGCCGCAACACCACCCTCTGGCCGAGCTTCACCTTCCTGTTCCGCCACCTGACCAGCAAGTTCGACGTCGACAAGTACGTCGTCACCGCCGCGACCACGCCGACCAGCCCGGCCGGCCCGGCCACGACCAAGGAGAGTGTCCCCGCATGAAGTCCTTCGACGACAAGGTAGTCGTTCTCACCGGAGCCGGCTCCGGCATCGGCCGCGCCCTCGCGCTCAACCTCGCCGGCCGCGGCGCACGGCTGGCGCTCTCCGACGTCAACGAGGCCGGTCTGGCCGAGACCGTCGAGCTGGCCAAGCAGGCCGGCGCCCGCGAGATCAAGTCGGACCTGCTCGACGTGGCCGACCGCCAGGCCTTCACCGCGTACGCCGAGGGCGTCATCGCCCACTTCGGCACCGTCAACGTGGTGATCAACAACGCCGGCGTCGCGCTCTCGGGCCGGGTCAACGACCTGGACTGGGAGGACATCGACTGGATCATCGGCATCGACTGGTGGGGCGTCGTGCACGGCACGAAGCTGTTCCTGCCGGCCCTGATCGAGTCGGGCGATGCGCACATCGTCAACATCTCGTCCCTGTTCGGGCTGGTCTCCATGCCCGACCAGGCCTTCTACAACGCAGCCAAGTACGCCGTGCGCGGCTTCACCGAGGCGCTGCGCGAGGAGATGCTGATCGACGGCCACAAGGTCGGCGTCACCTCGGTCCACCCCGGTGGCATCAAGACCGCGGTCGCCCGCAGCGCCCGCGTCTCGGCCAAGGACGACCAGGCGGCGACCGCGAAGTTCTTCGACGAGAAGCTCGCCAAGATGGAGCCGGAGCGCGCCGCCGAGATCATCGTCAAGGGCATCGAGAAGAAGCAGGCCCGCGTGCTCGTCGGACTCGACGCCCACGTGATCCACAACTTCGGCAAGTTCACCGGCTCGCGCTACCAGGACCTGATCGCGCTCGGGGCCAAGTACGTGATGCCGAAGAAGCAGAGCTGAGGCAGAATCGGCGCCATGCGCTTCGAGGCCGGTCATCCCGTTCGTGTCGAGTTCACGAAGTGGGGTGGCCGGCCTCACTGGTCCTTCACGGGGCTCTACCTCGGCGAGGACGAGCACGGTGAGTGGCTCGGGCACCCGGTCGGCACCGAGTTCGCCCGTCCGGGGCGGGGCTGGGTCGCCGACTGGGACTCGGTCACCCTGGTCCCCCACCACGACGCGGCCCACTTCCCCGCCTTCAACCGGCCCAACGGGCGCGTGACCTCGCAGATATATGTCGACATGTGCACTCCGCCGGTGTGGCAGGACTCGACGGTCACCTGCATCGACCTCGACCTCGACGTGGTCAAGAAGTTCGACGGCTCGGTCTACATCGACGACGAGGACGAGTTCGAGCACCACCAGATCGAGTACGGCTACCCGCCCGAGATCATCTCCATGACCGAGGACTCCGCCGAGCGGGTATATCTCGCGGTCAAGGAGGGGCGGGCGCCGTACGACGCCACTCCCGAGCGCTGGTTCGAGGTGCTGGGCGGGCTGTGAGTCCCTATGAGTCGGACTCGGCGGCCGGCACCGGGGTGGTGGCGCGGTCCTTCCGCAGCGGACCGACCAGGCGGGGCCCGGCGAGCCGGGTCTCGATCCGCCAGGACCGGCGGCTGAGCGGCTGGGCGATGAACTCGCCGAGGTAGACGCCGGAGGCCAGGGCCAGCGCGACCGAGGCCGCGGTGAAGAGGGCGACCAGGCCGACCGAGGTGGTCGCGGGGGTCTCCTGGGCGAGCATCGTCAGGCCGCGGTAGATCGAGTAGCCCGGCAGGAACGGCACGACGGAGGAGACCACGATGACCAGCGGCGGCACCTTCAGCCGGTTGGCCACCGAGTAGGCGACCAGACCGATGAAGAGGGCGGCCACGGCCACCCGCCACGTACGTCCGACGTCGCCGGGCACGACGATCGACAGCACCACGGCGACGCCGGCGATGAGGGCGATCGGGAGCATCGTCCGCTTCGGTGCGTACGCCGCATAGGCGAAGGCCGCGGCGCCGACCGCGCCGCCCACCGTCGCGAGGGTGATCGACTGCAGCGTGGTAGTGCCACCGGAGACCGCGCCGTGGATCGGCACCCCGACCGCACCGGCGAAGACCAGACCGCCGGTGACTCCGGCGATGATCCCGGCCGTGGAGACCAGCGCCTCCATGATCCGGGCGCTGGCCGTGACGTGGAAGCCGGTCAGGGCGTCCTGCAGGGCACCCATGAAGCTGATCCCCGCCAGCATCACGGTGATGTTGGCCGTGATCGAGGTCGAGACGTCGAGATCCAGCGGAAGCGCCGCGGCGATGACCGCCAGCAGCGTGGCCAGCCCCGCACCGGCGACCTGCAGGTAGAAGAGCGGCAGCCGCCAGCGGCGGTGGAGGAGGTGCTGCAGCTGGTCGATGGAGGCGCCCGAGATGAAAGAGAGGACGACGACCCAGGGATCACCACCGACGTAGACGGTGAACGCGGCAGCCATCACCGCCATCCCGAGCGTCGCCGCCCAGCGCGGCCGGCGGTGGCCGCCGGAGATGATGCGGCCGAGCGCGATCCGGGCGCCCTGGAGGTCCACCTCGTCGCGTACGACCTGACGGACCAGGTGGTCGACGGCGGTCAGGTGGTCGTAGTCGATCGTGCGGTTCTTGACCTGGCGGGTGGTGTGGATCGGGATGGCCTCGGGATCGGCCTGGTAGCTCATCGAGAGGCTGGTGTAGGTGACGTCGACCTCGGCTCCGCGGAGCCCGAGGTGCTGGGAGAGCGACCTCATCGTCGCGGTCACGTCAGCGGCCCCGGCGCCGGTGGAGATCAGCAGCTCACCGACGCGGAGGCAGAAGTCCAGAGTCAGGTTCACCTCACGCGCGTCCACCGTCACAGGGTGCCATCGGGGCGGTGATCGACAGGCATTCACGGTGCTCGACAAACCGGCCCGTCCAAGGAACGCTCGTCATATGCGGATCGACTTCCATCCCTCCCCGCGTCCGACGCTCGGCGTCGAGTGGGAGCTCGCGCTCGTCGACCGCCAGACGAGGGACCTGGTCAACGTCGCCGACCACCTCTTCGCGCGGGCCAAGGCGCGGGTCCCCAACCCCGAGCGGATCCACAAGGAGCTGCTGCGCAACACCGTCGAGATCGTGACCGGGATCTGCGGGACGGTCGAGGAGGCGATGGACCAGATCCGGGAGACGACCTCCGAGGTCGTACGTGCCGGCGACGACCTCGGCGTGGACCTCTACGGTGCCGGGACGCATCCGTTCGCGTCCTGGACCAGGCAGGAGCTGTCCGCGGGGCACCGCTACCAGGAGCTGATCAACCGCACCCAGTGGTGGGGGCGGCAGATGCTGATCTGGGGCGTGCACGTGCACGTCGGGATGCCGGAGCGCGACCGGCTGATGCCCGTCCTCAACGGGCTGCTCACCTACTATCCCCACTTCCAGGCACTGTCGGCCTCCTCGCCGATCTGGGCGGGCGTCGACACCGGGTACGCGTCGAACCGGGCGCTGATGTTCCAGCAGCTGCCGACCGCCGGACTGCCGTTCCAGTTCTCGACGTGGCAGGAGTTCGAGGCGTACGTCTCGGACCAGACGGTCACCGGCGTGATCGAGGACATCAGCGAGATCCGCTGGGACATCAGGCCGTCACCCCGGATCGGCACCATCGAGAACCGGATCTGCGACGGCGTCTCGACGCTCCAGGAGCTGGCCGCGATCGCCGCCCTCGCCCACTGCCTCTGCGTCGACCTGGACGCCCGGGTCGCCGCCGGCGAACCCATCGTCACCATGCCGCCGTGGCACGTCCAGGAGAACAAGTGGCGCGCCGCGCGCTACGGCCTGGACGCCATCGTGATCCTCAACGACGCCTCCGACGAGCGGCTGGTCACCGAGGACCTCGCCGAGCTGCTGGTGCGGCTCGAGCCCGTGGCCGCGCGCCTCGGCTGCGAGAAGGAGCTCGCCGGGGTGCACGACATCATCCACAAGGGCGCCTCCTACCAGCGGCAACGCGCGATCGCGGCGTCGACCGAGGGCGACCTGGTCGCGGTGGTGGACTCGGTCGTACGCGACCTGCGGGGGTCGCTATAGCGGATGTTCACCGAGGTAACTCGGTCAGGCACCACATACTTCGTGGAGTTCCGCGAAGGAAGCGACCACTCACCGAGGTAACTCGGTGAACATTCAGCGGGGCGGCAGCGGCGGCAACGCGTCGGTCGCCTCGAACTGCCCCATCCCGGTGACCCCGAGCAGGTCGACGATGATCGACCTGATCTGGACGAGGATGACCTCGGCGTTGAGCGATTCCGTACGCTCCACCTCGGCCGAGTGCTCGCCGACCGCGAGCAGCACCGACCGGGCCTGCTCGCTCAGCCCGTCGGGCCCGAGGCCCGCGGCGAGCTCGGCGTCGACGACGTCGACGGCGTCGGCGAGCCCGAAGGCCAGCTGGCAGTAGCTCTCCGGCACCACGTCGCCGCGGTAGGCCGACACCGCGGTCCGCCGCACGAGCACGCGGGTGCTCCGCAGCGCGCGGTCGAGCGGCTCGACGAGCTCGGCCATCCGGTGCACGTGGCTGCGATGTCGGAACCGGAACGGTGACACGGCCAGCACCGACATACCCTCGTCGGACGCGTCCTGGAGCTCGCGGATCAGCGGGTCGGTGGCGCGTGCTTCGGCGAGCACCTTGAGCCCGTGCACCGCGTCGGCATCGAGCATCACCTGGCCGGCGGCGCGCAACAGCGAGGCGATCTTCCGGGCGACCACGGCCGCCTGCTCACCAGGCCGACGCAGCGGCGCCGCGGGCACGATCGAGGCGGCCACCAGCGCGACCGCACCACCGATCAGCGCATCGGTCCAGCGGGTGAAGGCCGCGCCGGGCGTCGGCAGCAGCCCCATCACGAAGATCGACTGCACCGCCGCCTGGTTGCGGAAGACCTGGCCCGAGGAGATGAAGATCCCCACGACCATGGCCATCCCGACGACGAGGGTCATCTGCCAGGCGCCGTCGCCGATGACCTGCACCACGACGTCACCCAGGAAGACGCCGAGCGCCACGCCGATGGTCACCTCGGTGACCCTCCTCAGCCGCTGGCCGTAGGAGGTGCCGAGGCTGACCACCGCCGCGATCGGCGCGAAGACGGGTTGTACGTGGCCGAGCAACTCGGCCGCGATGAACCACGCGACCCCGGCTGCCCCGGCGGCCTGCAGCACGTGCCAGCGCTTCGACTTCAGCCGCGCCAGCCGGCGGCGTACGTCGGATCCCACCTGCTCACGGGTGACTCGCGGAGCAGAGAACGCCATGCCGCAGATCCTAGGGCAGCCGGGGCTCGGGGATCAGCGGGCGCGAGTCACCGAGACGGTCTGGCTGCCGCAGCCGTTGGTGGAGCTGAGGTTGTTGAGGGCGGACTTCTCGGTGCTGTCGACCGAGAGCCGCCAGCGGATCTTCACCGAGACGAACTCCTTCAGGTAGCGGCACTTCTGGTTCGTCGGCATCCAGGTGGCGGGGTCCTGGTCGCCCTTGGCCTGGTTCACGTTGTCGGTGACACCGACGAGCGAGCCGTAGTAGCCGAGGTCGTTGGCGAAGTTCCTGCGCTCGGTCGAGGTCCAGGTGCGGGCGCCGGAGTCCCAGGCCTCGGCGAGCGGGACCATGTGGTCGATGTCGATGTCGCTGGTGGCGGTCCAGGACACACCGTCGTAGTAGGAGTACCAGCGGCCGCCCGACAGGGAGCAGCCGGAGCCGACCGTGGGAGCCTCCTCGGCCTCCGCGATCAGCACCTCGTTGCGGGTGTTGCAGCCGTCGCTGTCGGCGTCGATCCAGTGCTGGAAGAGGTCACGGCTGTAGCCGGTGCGGTTCTCGGCAGCGACGGGGAGGTCGCCGATGGCGGTCGAGAGCGGCTGGGAGTAGGTCTCGGCGTGCGCTGCCGCCGGGATCGTGAGCGGCACCAGGGCGCCGCAGGCGAGGATGAACAGGCCACGGAGTTTCATGGGGGTCTCCCGAGGTGAGGTGTTCGGTCGCCCCCTGACGATGCCGCGTTTTACGCACTCCGTGTAACGCGGTTACCAGATGTTTCGAGAAGTTCACCCAGCTCGCGCGATCACGCCATGAGGAACGCCTCCGTCAGATGCGGCGTCGCCAGGTGCAGCCTGGTGGCGGGATCGCGGCTGAGCATGCGCTCTCGCGAGCGCCTGGCCGCATCCGGGTCGACCTCGTGCGAGTAGGCGAGTTCGGGATGGAGCAGCTGGAGCGCGTGCACCAACAGGTCGCCGGTGACGAGCGCCAGCTCGCGCCCCTCGCCGACCAGCACGCTCTGGTGACCGGGCGTGTGACCGGGCGTGGCGACGGCGCGCCCGGCGCGCAGGGTCGTGTCGCCGTCCAGGAGCCGGAGCTGGCCGGCCGTCGCGAGCGGGTCGGTGAGGGTCTCGCGAAGCTGTGGGTTGAGCGCGTCGAGAGCGTCGTACTCTGCCTGCTGGAGCAGGTAGTCGGCGTTCGGGAAGAACGGGCGGCGGCCGTCGGCCTCGGTCACGACCGCCCAGCCGACGTGGTCGGTATGGAGATGGGTGAGCACCACGGTGTCGACCTCGGCCGGGTCGATGCCCGCAGCGTCGAGCGACTGAGGAAGGACGCCGGGCACGGGCGCCCACGAGGCGGCCGGGCCGTCCGCCGGCCCGATCCCCGCGTCCACGACGGTGAGGCCCTGGTCGCTGCGGATCGCGTAGGCACGGAACTGGAGCCGCCAGCGGCCCTCGGCGTCGACCGCGCCCGGATCGAAGCGGTCGACCTCGGCCCACTGAGCCGCCGTGGCCTCCGGGAAGGCATCGGCGCGCGGGGAGAAGAACGGACCCTCACCGTCGGCGAGAGCGATGATCTCGGTCGAGCCGGTCCGGAGGCGGGGGACGCTGATGGCCATGGCCGCGATCCTGCCACGCGTTCTGCTCGCCTCGCGTCACGCAGACGTCTGGAGAAGCTCTCCCAGGTCGCGCTCGACCAGTTCCTCCTGGTCGCCGTTCCCATGGGCTGCGACCACGGCCCGCAGCCGCGCGCGGGTGATGTCGGAGACGTACGCCATCTCGGCCTTCGCCGCGTTCGAGCCCGGCCGGGTCGTCTCGGCGATCTGGACCGACCAGCACGTACGCCGCGCCCCGTCCTCCACGTTGGCCAGCGCGACCGCGTGGCCGGTGGTGCCGGATCCGGCGAAGAAGTCGAGGACCCGCGCGTCGGCGGGCATCGTGGCCAGGATGCGGCGGATCAGACCGGTCGGCTTCGGCGACTCGAACAACGGCCCGACCAGCGACTTCAGCTCCGCGACGGCGGTGTCGGTCGAGCCGATCTCCTCGGCCATCCAGATCGTGGTGAGCTTCTTGCGCCGGGCGTCGCCGGAGGCGTCGCGGGAGAGCCAGTCGCGCTGGTAGACGTCGACGCGCTCCCCCAGCTTCCCGCGTACGCGGCGGCACATCAGGTCGTCGGGCCGGGCCGCGATCAGCGGGGCGCTCCAGCGCCAGACCGCCGGGCGGCCGTCACCGAAGACCGGCCAGATCTCCTGGCCGCCCTCGAACGGCTCGACACTCACGCGGCCGGAGTCGGGGTCGCCCCACACCGGGAAGTGGAGCGTCCGGGCGGTCGCCGGGTTGAACTTCTTGTTGGTGTTGCGCAGCGGCAGCCGCCGGTAGTGGCGACCGTCGTCGGTGACCAGCGGGAAGTCCTGCTCGTTGACGGCCTCGGGGATGCTCGACTCCAGCGCGCAGGACCGGACGTCCTTGGCGTAGACGAGCAGGTATTCGTGGGAGGTCGCGAACCCGTTGCCGAGCTGGCGCCCCTTGGGGTTGAGGTTGACCACGATCTGCGCGAGGTGGTTGCGCTCGTCGAAGACCTCGTCCATCAGCACCCTGAGGTGAGCGGCCTCGTTGTCGTCGATGGAGACGTAGATCGCCGCGCGGTCCGACATCACGGTGCGCGCCGCCTCCAGCCGGGGCCGCATCATCGCGACCCAGGCCTCGTGACGGCCGGCCCGCCGGCCGTCCTCGCCACGTCGGTCGTCGTGGTAGGCGAAGAGGCTGCCGGTGTTGTAGGGCGGGTCGATGTAGATCAGGTCGAACCTCTCCCCTGCCGCGGAGAGCGCCTGGAGAACGTCGAGGTTGTCGCCCTCGACGAAGGTGTTCCACGGCTCCCGCACGCGTGGAACGTTAGCCGACGGGCTGGTCGACACTGAGCAACGCGACCGATCGCTCGGCCACCAGGCACTGGATCTTGGTGCTCTTGGGCGGGGTGATGTTCAGGACCACACCCTCGCCGCTGGCGCCGGCGGTGATGGTGGCCGGGTTCGGTGCCTCGCAGCCGTCGTAGACCGTCTGCGCATAGAGCCGCTGACCGGCCGGGACGTGCTCGAGCAGCCGGGTCGCCTCGACCGTGAAGGGTTGTTGCAGCGGGGTGCCGAGCGTCGCGGCGTACGCCTGGATCGCGGCCGCGTCCGGGAGCGGGGTCGCGGTCTTGTCCAGGTCGCCCTGGGCCGCCCCGCCGGCGGAGACCATGCCGCGTACGGGCTTCTCGGAGCTCG
Organism: Nocardioides turkmenicus; assembly: GCF_011045035.1. Classification (GTDB taxonomy): domain Bacteria; phylum Actinomycetota; class Actinomycetes; order Propionibacteriales; family Nocardioidaceae; genus Nocardioides; species Nocardioides turkmenicus. Next base: position 218,700 of record NZ_JAALAA010000006.1, on the reverse strand, counting down.
GCGGACGGGACGGCTCGGGCTGCGGCTTGGGCCTGGTGGTCTCGGACGAGGAGGCCGAGGGCGACGGGCTCGAGGCCGGGTCGCTCGCCTCCTCGGGGGTGCCACAGGCAGAGATCAGGAGCGCCGTCGCAGCGGCGACTGCGAGTGGGAGAAGACGCGTGGGGTGCATATTTCACATACTCCCCACGGCACCCTGCTGTTGCACCCCGGGCAGGAAGGTCGTTACGGAGATGGAAGGATCAGGCCGTGGCCCGCTTCACCCAGGCCGAGCTCCAGACCTACTACGGCGCCTCGGTCCCCGACCTCCTCCCGGCAGACGACCAACCGCTGCGCCTCCTCTTCGTCGGCATCAACCCCGGCCTGTGGACCGCGGCGACCCAGACCCACTTCGCGCACCCGCTCAACCGCTTCTACCCCGCGATCTTCCGCGCCGGGATCACCACCCGGCCGATCGACGCCTCCGCCGGGATGACGCCGGAGGACCGCGACTACTTCCGTGCCCGCGGCATCGGCTTCACCAACATCGTCCGGCGCGCCACCGCCAAGGCCTCCGAGCTCACCAACGCTGAGCTCAAGGAGGGCGGCGCCGAACTGTTCTCCCTGGTCGCACGGAGGAAACCCACAGTCGTCGCGATCGCCGGGATCACCGCCTACCGGACCGCGTTCAACCGCCCGAAGGCCAAGCAGGGCCGCCAGCCCGAGCCGCTGGCCGGCGCCGAGCTGTGGGTCGTGCCGAACCCGTCCGGCCTCAACGCCCACGAGACCGTGCCGACCCTGGCAGCCGCGTACGCCGAGGCGGCCCGCGCCGCCGGGCTGATCTGATCCCTCAGAACCCCGACGGAGGTTCGGGCAGCTCCGGAAGCCCGAGCTTCGTCAGCAGCGCGACCGCGTCGTCGGTCGAGACCCGGGTCGACTGGGAGTGGAGCATGTCGTCGACAGCGAGATCGACCTCGGCGGTGAGGCAGACGAGCACGTCCTCGCCCTCGGCCTCGGCCGGCCCCTGGAAGGCGAGCACGGGCAGGTAGGCGAGGTCCAGGGAAGCCGCCTTCTGCAGGAGGCGTACGGCGGCGAGCACGTCGGCACGCGGATCCGCGATCTCGAGCGGACGGCCCTCGACGGACGCCGCCCCGTCAGCCGGCACCTCGACCACCCCGGCGGTCGAGGGGATGTCGTACTGCTCCACCACGGCGATCCCGCCCAGGTGCACCACGACCGCCTCGATCTCGCGGCCGGAGACCGGGACGTTGAGCACGACCAGCGCCGACTCGAGCTGGCCGAGCGCCTGGCGGAGCTTCTCCTCACCGAAGGTCTCCGGGGCGCCGAGGTCGAGCATCCAGCCGCCCGCGGCGGTGGCCACCCACGAGGCGGTCTCCTGCTCCTTGAGCGCGACCAGCTTCTCGGCCTCCTGCCGCAGCCGGTCCCGCTCCAGCGCCGCGTCGTGCGCCCGCCGCCGCTCGTCGTCGAGCTCGGCACGCAGCATCGCGACCTCGCTCTCGGCCAGCTGCTGCAGCTCGCGGCGACGCTCCGCCTCCCGGGCACGCTCCTCGGCCGCCTGCTTCTCGGCCCGCAGCCGGGCGACCTCGAAGCGGCGTACGCCCTCCTCCAGCAGGCCGAGGGTGCGGTCGGAGACCGCGACGTCGGCACCTGACTCCAGCCGGTCGCGCAGCGCACCCCAGTTGACCTCGGGGTGGTCGGTCACCAGCGCGTCCAGCACCTTGAGGAGTACGTCACCCTCCACTCCCGCACGCGCGGCCAGCGTCGTCTGGTTGAACCGAGCCGGCGCGGGCGCCGCGGGCGCCGCGGGGGCGGCAGGGGCCAGGCTCCACTGCCCCGGAGGCCCCTCGACGAAGCCGCCCGACGTCAGCACGGAGAGCAGCTCCTCCTCGGTCAGCAGCACGCGCTTGCCCTTCAGCGCGGCGCGCAGGACCTGCAGGCTCAACGGAGCCCGCAGGCGCAGGATCTCGGCGACGGCCGGCTGGGAGGATTCAGGCATAGGGGCTGGTTGGAAGGGTCGTTCTCGCAGGCGCGGCGATCGTACACCGCAGCACCGACACTTCCCCGCAACCATCGGACGGCGGTCACCCGCACTCGTCGGCGGGAGTCGAAGTTCCCTCGCGAGAGAGCCGGGTCATTGACGTACGTCCCCTTTCCGTTCGCTGTACGTTTTTGTGAAAGGAGGGGCATGTCTGCGATCAAACGCGTGACGAACACGTCCGAGGCCGAGGCGCTGGCGGCGTTGCTCAACGGCGACGCCCGCACCAAACCGACCGTGGTGGTGACCGTCGCGTCCGGCCACACCGAGCCGTACGCCGACGTGGAGCGGATCGCGGCCGAGATCGGTGACCTCGCCGACCTCTACCTGGTGACCACCGGCGGCCACACCTGGGCCTTCTCCAACAAGATGACGCCCGGCACGCAGGTCTACGGCGGTGCCGGGCGGGTCTACCCGGTCGGACTGGGCTGGAACGTCGACCTGAAGCAGGCGCCACTGCGGTTCGCCTGGAACAAGTCCGAGGGCAAGAAGCTCACCGGCCAGCTCATCGACGACGCCCTCGACATGGCCGCGGCCGCCGGCCTCTTCGACAGCGCCCGCACCGCCTCCACCCGCGAGCGCCGCGCCGGCACGGTGCGCTCGATCATGAGCGAGCGTGCGCTGGTCGACCTCGACGGTGGCGACATGGCGTCGATCCCGCCCCAGCTCGCCCAGGCGGGGGTGCCGATCGAACGCGTCCTCGCCCCGGGGATGCACGTCGACGGCGTCCTGGAGAAGAAGTCACGCTGGCTCGACATCCGGGAGAGCCGCCCCACCGCCGAGGAAGCGCTGAAGACGTACGCCGTCGGGGACATCGTCCCCGCCGAGGTCCGCTCCGTCCTCGCCGGCTCCGCGGACCTGCGCCTGCACCCCGACGTGACCGTCGAGGTCTTCCGCTCCGACGTGACCGGCGACCCCGACGACGACCTGCAGGCCCTCCTCACGCCCGGCGAGGTCGTGCTCGCGCGAGTCGTCGCCGCCGGCCCGAAGTGGCGGCTGTCCCTGCGCGACGTCCGGGAGCACGACACGGCCCGCGAGGCCCTTGCCCTGTACGCCGGTGGTCCGCCCTGGCTCGACCCGGACGCGCCTCCGCCTGCGGTCGTCGAGCATGTCGAGACCGTCACCGAGGCGCCGGCTCCGGCGGCCCGGGCTCCGGAGGTCTCGGCCGAGCCCGTGCCCGAGGCTCCGCCCAAGCCGGCGATCCCGACCCCGGCGATGATGCCTCGTCGCAAGGGCGAACCGGTCCGCGCGGTCCGGCCCGCCCCTGCGCCCGAGCCTGCACCGACGCCGGCGAGGGAGTCCGCGCCGGCGAAGAAGGCCGCGGTGCAGTCGATGTCGCTGCAGGTCACCGCGATCAAGGCCGAGAAGGCTCACCTCGAGGCCGAGCTCGCCGAGCTCCGCGACCAGGTCTCCGGGCTGCGCAACGAGCGCGTGCAGTTCGCCAAGGATCTCGCCCGTGCGGCCCGCCAGCTGGAGACCCGCGACGCCGAGCTGGCCCGGATGCGGTCCCAGCTGCGCCGCGCCAAGCAGCGCACCGCGCCGCCTGAGGTCGCCCTCCCTGTCTTCGCCGACCGCGAGCGCGGCTTCCGTCACCTCGTCGAGGCCGCCTGGGCCCGCCGCATCCCGGTCGGCGAGCAGCCGACTCGCCCGCTGCCCGACTATGCGATCGGCGACAAGTTCCTCGACAGCGTCGACGCGCTCGAGGGCATCACCGTCGACAAGATCGCCGACGTGGTCATGGAGGTGCTCACCGGCCTCGCGGAGCAGTCGACCGGGCGTGAGCTGCACCAGCTGCGTACCTCTGCCGGGGGCAACGCCGCGCCACAGTCCCGTCCCGACGGCGCGGTCTGCTACCGGGTCTCGATGCAGATCCACACCCCGAGCGCCCGCCGGCTGCACTTCTGGAAGTGCCCCGACGGCACCATCGAGCTCTCCCGCGTCGTCGTCCACGACGACATGGAGCCCTAGCTCAGCCCCAGCACCAGGTGAGCAGCCCGACCAGCGGGTCCGGGATGTTCTCGAGCTCGACGGCCTCGCCAAGGATCGTGCCGTAGCGGATCTTGCGTCCCGAGGCGGTGCCGAAGAACCGGTGCAGCTGGTCGGCGACCTCCTCGCCGCGATGCTCGGGCTGGTTCTGCAGCGTACGGAACTTGCCGCCCTCGCCGTTGGCCTCGAGGATCTCGACGATCCGTGCCGCGCCGATCGCCCGGATCATCTCGTCCTCGAGATCGCGGCGGCAGGCGAAGAATCCCTGCCCGGAGAGGTCCTCGCCGATCTGCCTGCCGAGAGCGTTGGCGACGAAGCGCTCCTCGGCCTCGTCGTAGAGCCCGCCGACCCGATGCCCCGCCGCGGTCATCTCCTTGATGAACCGGCCAGCGTTCCCGGCGCCGTTCATCGAGACGACCTCGATCCCGAGCTCGACCAGCTCCACCCCGTACCTCGGCGCCAGCGCCTCCACCAGAGCCTTGTCGGACTCTCCCTCGACGAGCAGCGTGATCGGTCGCATGGCGCACACCCTAGAAGAACGTACGTCGGCACGCCTGTTCCATATATGCAACGAATTCGACTAGCGTTGCATATATGGAACAGGACGTCGGCAGCCTCGTCGCGGAGTGCATCGAACGCTCCGGGCTCAGCGCTCGACAGGTGGCCGCCCGGGCGGGCGTGTCCGCCTCGACGGTCCACCGGATCGTCAACGGCGTGGTCAGCCCGTCGGTCGACACGCTCGACACCATCACCACTGCCTGCGGCGCCGGGCTGACGATGACCGCCTCTCCGCTGGCGGCGCCGGCGGCCGCGGCGGGTGCACGCGCGATCCTCGATCCGCTGTACCCGGCCGACGTGGACGCCGACATCGAGCTCTGGGCCGACCGGATCGACGCCTGGGCCGACGGCGACCCGGTCGAGATCGTCGAGGAGGCCGCCCGGGCCTCGGGTGTCGTGCATCGTCCCGGTGCCGTCCTGCTGAGCGGCGAGGCCACGATCGGGCGGCTCGCCTCCGCCGGCGAAGCCTCGGGTCAGCGGTGGGCGCTCTCCGGCGCGGCCGGCCTCGACCTCCCTGCCTTCGACGATGCCGTACCCCGGATCTCGGTGCTGTGGTGCCAGGACCCGAGCGCTCTCCAGCCCCTGCTCGCGGGTGGATCCCTCCGCCCCGCGTCCACCCCGGACCAGGCCACGGTGGTCATCGCCGCCGCCGAGCCCGACCTGTTCCTCGGTACGTTCGAGCGCGACCGCGTCGTCTACGCCGCCCCGATCCAGATCGCCATCGACGCCATCTCCGTCGGCGGAGACGCCGCGGACCGCGCCCGCGAGGAGATCCGGACATGGTGACGAAGCAGCCCCGCTGGGCACCGGCCCCCGAGACGTACGCTGCCCGCAAGCCGGCCACCGACGACACCTTCCGGGTGGTCGCGGACCGCGAGGCCCAGGTGCGCGACACCGGCGTCTGGTGGACCGAGGTCGACACCTCCCGGATGCTCCCCGGCGACACCGAGCGGGCCTGGCGTCGGTTCCGCGCCCACCTCCCCGAGCTGGTCTGGAACGCAGCACGGCTCGAGGGCAACAGCTTCACCCTCCCCGAGGTGCGCACCCTCCTCGCCGGCGTCACCGTCGGTGACCACCCGGCCGGCGACGAGCGGCAGGTGCTGGCGCTCGGCGAGGCGTACGCCGCGCTCCGCGACCTGGTCGGCTACGGCAGGTTCCATATCGACAAATCGATCTCCGACCGCCTCAACCGCATCGTCGCCCGCCACGAGTCGCCCGATGCGGGGAGGTTCCGCGGCGAAGGCACGTTGCGCCGCGGTGGCAGCGAGCTGCTCCGAACCCGTTTCGCGGGGCTGCAGGAGCGCATCGCGGAGACCGGCGACCCACGGCTCCAGGCGCTGATCTACTTCTGCTCCGCCGCCTGCACCCGCTTCTACACCGCCGGTAACAACCGCACCGCCCTGCTGATGATGACCGGCATCCTGATCTCCAACGGCTTCGACGCCATCACCATCCCCGGCGTCCGTCGCCTCGAGCTCGACCACGCCCTCGACACCCTTGTCGCGACCGACGACGCCACCGAGCTGATGTCGTTCCTGGTCGACTGCTCCGCCTCCCCCGACGACTGACGGCTCACAGCACGACGTCCGCCCGGTCCCGCGTCGCCCGCACCAGCGCAGCGTTCCGCAGATCGCTCGCGGCGATCTTCGCCTCCGCCTCCTCCCGGGACCTCCCGCCGGCGAGGAACCGCTCGAGCAGCCTCGGCACCAGGAGCTCGTCCGGAACGTCGATGAACCAGGCCTCGTCCAGCAGACCGCGTACGTCCCGCCACGGCCCCTCGTCCAGCAACAGGTAGTTGCCCTCGGTGATCACGACCGGCTCGTCCCCGATCATCACCCCGCCCGGCACCGGCTCGTCCGTGACCCGACTGAACGTCGGCCACTCAACCCGGCTGCCCGCGCGAACCTGTCGCAACGCCGCCACATATGCCTCCGCGTCGAAGGTGTCCGGCTCCCCCTTCCGCGCCCGCGCCCCGATCTCGTCCAGCTCCGCGTTGCTCCGGTGGAACCCGTCCATCGGCGCCACCACCGCAACCCGTCCGCCCTCGTTGAGCACGTCCCGCAGCCGCTCCGCCAGCGTCGACTTCCCCGCCCCCGGCGGACCGACGATCCCGAGCACGAACCTGGCGCCCGCCTTCTCCCGTAGCTTCTCCGCCAACCGGAGGAGCTCACTTTCACTGACGGTCAAGGTCAACCTCCACGACGCGGACCGGAGACGCCCGGACGATCGGGCCTTTACCAGACGATGACACCTTGTGAACCGTTCACAAAGTGTCATCGTCTAGTCAAAGCATGACGTCACCCCCAGACCGTCACGCCACCGCCACCTCCAACTGCACCACCGCCCACGACAGCGGCGGCAGGGCGAGCCGGACCGCGCCGTCCTGGACACCGACGCCCTCGAGGGGCACCAGCCCGACGGCGTCGGGAGCCGACTCGACGTTGGACGTGTGCCGGTCGCCCCCCTCGGGAATGGTGAGCACCTCGGCGTTCACCACGCGCGCGACCCCGAGCCCGCGCAGGTCGACCGTCACCTCCGAGGCATCGTCGAGACCCCGGTTCGCGACGAAGAGCGCGACCCGACCGTCCGCCTCGGACCAGGTCGCGGCAGCGTCGATGACGTCGACGTCGCCGAACTTCTCGGTCGGAATCCGGTCGGACGAGACCGCGAGCCGCAGGATCTGCCCGCGGGCCAGCGCGGCCATCCGGGCGAAGGGCCAGAAGATCGTCTGCCTCCACGCGGGCCCGCCCTCCTCGGAGCGGATCGGGGCGATGACGTTGACCAGCTGGGCCTGGTTGGCGATCCGGACCCGGTCACCGTGACGCAGGAGCGAGTTGAGCAGCGTGCCGACGACCACGGCGTCGGTGACCGAGTACTCGTCCTCGATCAGCCGCGGGTGCTCGCGCCACTCCTTCTTCACCTGGTGGATCTGGTCGGCGGTGTCGAGCCCCTCGGCGTACCAGACGTTCCACTCGTCGAAGGAGATGTCGACCTGCTTGGTGTGCTTGCCGGCCGCCTTGACGGCGTCGATGGTCGCCACGACACCGTCGATGAAGGCGTCCATCCCGACCCCCTCGGCCAGGAACGAGGCGGCGTCGCCCGACCTCTCCTGGTAGTACTCGTGCATCGAGATGTAGTCGATCTCGTCGTACGTGTGGGTCAGGACGGTGTGCTCCCAGGAGCCGAACGTGTCCATGTAGCGGTTCGAGGAGCCGACCGCGACCAGCTCGATCGAGTCGTCGACGAGCTTCATCGCCTTGGCCGTCTCCTGGGCCAGCCGACCGTACTCGTGAGCGGTCTTGTGGCCGATCTGCCAGGGCCCGTCGAGCTCGTTGCCCAGACACCACAGCTTGATGTCGAAGGGCTCCTCGGCTCCGTTGCGACGCCGAAGGTCCGACCAGTACGTCCCACCGGGATGGTTCGCGTACTCGACCAGCGCTCGCGCCTCCTCCACCCCACGCGTACCGAGGTTGATCGCCTCCATCACCTCGACGTCGGCCTCGCGGGCCCAGCCCATGAACTCGTGGAGCCCGAACTCGTTGGTCTCGATCGTGTGCCAGGCGCCGTCGATGCGGCGGGGCCGGTCGGCGACCGGTCCGATGCCGTCCTCCCAGAGATAGCCGGAGACGAAGTTGCCGCCGGGGTAGCGTACGACCGTCGGGCCCAGCTCGCGGACGAGCTCGAGCACGTCCTTGCGGTAGCCACGGCCGTCGGCCGTCGGATGGCCGGGTTCGTAGATGCCGGTGTAGACGCATCTCCCCATGTGCTCGACGAACGACCCGAAGAGACGTCGGGGTACATCGGCGATCGTGAAGTCACGGTCGATGGTGATACGTGCGCGGGTCATGAAGCTCCTTTGTCGATACGAACTGGCTACCGGCCGCCGAAGCCGGTGGTCGCGACACCCTTGACGATCTGTCGCTGGAAGAACAGGAAGACGACGATCAGCGGCAGCGCGGCCAGGACGGCTTGGGCCATCGTCTGGGCGTACTGGATGCCGTGGGCGTCGATGACGGTCTGCAGCCCGGTGGGCAGGGTCATCAGCGTGGTGTCGTTGATGACGAGGAACGGCCACAGGAAGTTGTTCCAGGCGTTGATGAACACGAAGATCGCGACCGCCGCCATGACCGGGCGGGACAGCGGCAGCACGATCGACCAGAACACCCGCAACCGGTTGGCGCCGTCGACGCGAGCGGCGTCCTCGAGCTCGATCGGCACCCCGTCGAAGAACTGCTTGAGGATGAACACCATCGCCGGCGCGACGATCTGCGGCAGGATCAGCCCCCAGGCCGTGTCGATCAGGTCGAAGGTGAGCATCTCGTAGAAGAGCGGGATGATCAGCACCTGCGGCGGGATGATGATCGCCGCCACGATGACCGCGAAGAGCCAGCGGCGGCCCGGGAAGCGCAGCCGCGAGAAGGCGTACGCCGCGAGTGCCGAGATCGTCACGGTGAGCAGCGTGATGACCAGCGAGGTCCACAGGCTGTTGAACGCCCACATCCACACGTTGCCGTTCTCGAGCATCCCGCGGAACGCCCCGGTCGTCAGGCCGTCGTCGCCGATCCAGCCCGACTCGGACGCGGCGTCCGTCTCGGTCTTGAACGCGGTGGCGACCGCCCACAGGAACGGCATCAGCCAGCCGACCGCCATCAGCGCCAGGACGACGAAGGCGACGATCTGACCAACCCCGAATCTCTTCTCCCCTGGTCTCATCACAGGCTCCTCCGTCGGTTCATGGCGGTCATCTGGAAGACGCCCACGATGACGATGAGCGCGAAGAAGACGTACGAGATGGCGGCCGAGTAGCCGAAGCGATAGCCGACGAACCCGGACTCGTAGATGTACTGGACGATCGGCCGGGTCGTGTCCGTCGAGACGCCGATGAGCATCTGGTACGCCTGGTCGAACAGCTTCAGCGAGGCCAGGACCTGCAGCATCACGATCAGGATCGTGGCCGGCCAGAGCTGAGGCAAGGTGATCGAGGTGAGCCGGCGCCACGGTCCGGCGCCGTCGATGGCGGCGGCCTCGTACAGCTGGTCGGGGATGTTCTGCAGCGCGGCCAGGTAGAGCAGGAAGTTGAACCCGACCGTCCACCACACCGTGGCGATGACGATCGCGTAGAGGTTCACGGCCGGGTCCTGAAGCCATGCGATCGGCTCGATCCCGAACGTGCCGAGGACGGAGTTGGCCGCACCGATGTCCGGGTTGAAGATCCACACCCAGATCTGCGAGATCACCGTCGAGGCGAGCAGGAACGGCATGAAGAACGACAGCCGCCACAGCCACTGCCCCGGCAGCCCGCGATGGACGAGCAGCGCCATGACGAGCGCGAGGATCACCAGCGGGATCGTGGAGACGATGGTGAACCAGACGGTCGTACGCAGCGCCCGCCACATCGTCGGGTCGGTCAGCGCCTCCCGGTAGTTGTCGAGCCCGACCCACGAGCCCCCTGCGCCCGTGAGTGACTGGTTCGTGACGCTCAGGTAGAGGCCGTGCACCAGCGGCCAGACCAGGAAGAGCGCGAAGGCGATCAGGAACGGAGCGAGGAACGCCCAGCTGACCAGCCGCTCGCGGCTGGGTGCGGCGGCGGGTGCGGCGGTGGACATGGTGGTCATGGCTTCCACGTCCCATCGGGGTCGACCGGGTTCTGGGTCTTCAGCAGCCGGTCGACCCGGGCACGGAACGCGTCGATGGCGCCCGGCGCGTCCTTCCCCGTCATCAGGGCCGGCTGGATCGCGTTGCCGAAGTTGGAGTGGAAGTTGGAGGCCGACCCGGTGAACCAGGCCGCCGGGTCGTAGTTCACCTGCTGCGCGACCTCGGCGTAGTGCGACTGCGGCGTCAGCTTCGCGTACTCCGGGCTCTGGGTCACCGGAAGATAGGCGGGTACGTGGCCGGCGGTCGCCCAGTCGTAGGAACCCTTGAGCAGGTCCGCCACGAACCGGTAGGTCAGGTCGCGACGATGCTCGTCGACCTCGTTCTGGTGAGGCAGGACGAACGCGTGCGAGTCGGCGTACGCCGCCGGGGTGCCGAACAGTGTCGGGATGGCGGTCATGTCGAACGGCACCCCGGCCTCCTTGACGGACCGCAGCTCCCAGACGCCGGTGAACAGCAGGCCGCTCCGACCGGTCGCGAACTCGGCGAGCGCTGCGGCGTAGTCGTTGCGCTGGACGGCGAGCTTGCCGTCGAGCAGCCTCTGCATGAGCTCGAGCGACTCGACGGCGATGTCGTCGTCGATCTCCGCCTTCCCGCCCTCGGGGAACGTCATCGACGCGCCGTGCTGGGTGTAGAAGGTGTAGAAGAGCCGGAACATCTGCGACCCGTCACCGAGATAGCCGTACGACAGCGGCGGCGAGCCCTTCGTCTGGCCGCCCACCTGGCCGAGCAGATCGAGGAACTCCTCGGGCGACTCGGTCCTGCGCAGCTTGCCGTCGCTGTCGAGGACGCCGGCCTTGTCGCAGATCTCGGGGTTGAACATCAGCACCGTCGGGTGGGCGTCGAGCGCGACGGCGAACACCTTGTCGCCGATCATGCCCTTCTGCCAGATCTCCTCGGGGAAGTCGTCCTGGCTAACGCCGAGCTCTGCGAGCCGGGCGACGTCCCAGGAGTCGAGGAGACCTCCGGGCGCGTAGCCGGGCACGCGCGAGGCGTGCATGATCGCGAGCTCGGGCGGACGGCCGCCGGTCGCCGCCATGGCGAGCTTCGTGTAGTAGGGCTCACCCCAGACCAGGGTGGTGGTCTTGACGTCGTACGCGGCGCCCGACCCGGTCGCCTTCGCGACCATGTCGGCCATGGTGCCGCCGTCGCCGCCGCTGAGCAGCGTCCAGAACTGGATCTGGTCGGGGTTGGCGGCGCTTGCCGCGCCACAGGCTGAGAGGCCGCCGGAGAGGGCGGCCGCCCCGCCGATCGCGGCCGCTCCGGTGAGCAGCCCGCGTCTGGAAAGCATCGTGGATCGACGTGCCATCGCGTCTCCTTGTCACAGAGGTGGGGTGTGACCTGCGTTACATGCCACACTATTACATCGATGTAATGAGACTGGCAAGGGCCTGTTCGTCCCCGATTCGGTGGATCCCTGCCGCCGTCGATCGATCACGCCTCGATGGCGAGTGCCAATGGGAAGCATGAAGTCCCGAAACCCACTCTCCCGATGAGCACGACGCTCCTCATCGGTGCGGGTATCGGCTACCTGCTGGGCATCCTGGTCGGCGTGTGGATCGCACACGGCCGCCGGACCGCTCACTAGATCGCCGCGACCGACCTACCGCGTAGTGCTTGCCCGGACGACCAGCTCGTGCGGGATCGCCACCGCGCGGGGCGGGCTCGTCCGGTCGCTGATCCGGGTCAGCAGCAGATCGACCGCCGCCTCGGCGAAGGCGTGCCGGTTCAGGCCGATGGTGGTCAGCGACGGGTTCATGAACCGGGCGTGCTCGACGTCGTCGAACCCGGTCATCATCACGTCGCCGGGCACCGAGATCCCGTGCTCGTCGAGGACGTGCATCGCACCGAACGCGATCGAGTCGGTGAACGCGACGATCGCGTCGAAACTGGTGTCGCGCTCCAGCAGCTCGGCGGCCGCCTCGGCGCCGCCCACCATCGACCACTCCTCGACGTACACCTCCAGCTTCGGGTCGGCCTCGATCCCGTGCTCCGCCAGCGCCCGGTGATAACCCTCCAGCCGCTGGATGCTGGTGGCCGTGGCGTCGTGTGCGCCCGTCTCGCCGCCCAGGGTGGCGATCCGCCGCGCACCGCGCTCGAGCAGGTGCTTCGTCACCTCGTACCCGCCCTGCCGGCTGTCGATCAGCACCCGATCGACCTTGTGCTGCTCGACCTCCCCGATCAGCACCACCGGCGGCAGCTGGTCGTCGTGGACGATGATGCTGTCCTTGAGCCGGATCGGGTTGAGGATCAGCCCGTCGATCTGGTGCTCCCGGGCCCGCGAGACCAGGTCGTACTCCCGCTGCGGCTCCGCCGCCGTCTCCTCGATCTGCACCACCATCCCGCGCTCGTGCGCCACCTGCACCACCCGGTGCAGCAGGTCCGCCGAGAACGCCGTCGCCAGATCCGGCAGCGCCAGCGCGATCACGCCGGTCCGTCCGTTCCGCAGGCTGCGGGCGCTCAGGTTCGGTACGAACCCCAGCTCCTCGACCGCCGCCAGCACCCTCTCGCGGGTGTCGGGACGTACGAACGCGGTCTCGTTCATCACGTTCGACACCGTCTTCGGCGACACCCCCGCCAGCGCCGCGACGTCCTTCACCGTCGCCCGGCGCGGCCCTCTGGTCATAAGAGCAGCGTAGATGACCAGCGTCCCGGTGGATTCCGCCAGGATCGAGCCCGCGAGAGACCTCTCAGAGGAAAGTCTGGGAGGTCCTCCCCACAATTGAGGACGAGATTTGCAAAGTTCCGACGATTCGGCGGCACCGTTAGAGAAGCTGGACAGGTGTCAGACCTCGGATCGCATGACGGCCTCTACGAATTGCTCGTCACCAACGACCTTCACGACCAGCTCAGACGAGTCACCGATCGCGACGTCGAGACCACACCTGTGGACCAGGCCGATCAGCCGCATGTGCTTGCTCGCCACGTCTACCAAGCAGCTGTACGCAGCCTTGAGGCCGTCAAAGATCCTGAGCTTCGGGTGAAGGCCGCCAATGAGCTCATCGCTCAACTGGCGGCCGGCGATGCGGACCACATCGTCACTCCCCCGACCGAGCTCCGCCGGATCAGCAGCCCACAGGCCCCGGGCACGGTCACCTACCTCAACACCCGCCCGAAGACCCCACTCACTGAGGCGGCACTGCTCACCAACTCCAAGGAAGAACCCAGCCTCGCCGCCGAGCTCCGCGCCGAGATCGACACCGCCGACGAAGTAGACCTGCTCTGCGCGTTCGTACGCTGGTACGGACTTCGACTCGTCGAGCCTGAGCTGAAGCGCCTCCGCGACCGCGGCGCACGCCTGCGAGTCATCACCACCACATACACCGGCTCGACCGAGCGCGACGCGCTCGACCGACTAGTTCGAGACTTCGGCGCGCAGGTGAAGGTTCAGTACGACGCTCAGCGCACTCGTCTCCACGCGAAGGCTTGGATGTTCCGCCGCAATACCGAGTTCGACACCGCGTACGTCGGCTCCTCGAACCTCACGAGAACAGCCATGGTCGAGGGCGTCGAATGGAATGTCCGTCTGTCTCGCAAGGGCACGCCGTCTCTGTTCGACAAGTTCACCGCGACCTTCGACACCTATTGGAACCACGGCGACTTCGAACTGTATGACCCCGACCGAGACCGGGATCGGCTCGATGATGCGTTGGCTGAAGCATCGGGCCGCGGCCGTGGAGACCGGGTCACGATCTCGCTCTCAGGCCTCGAAGTCAGGCCATATCCCTACCAGCAGAAGATGCTCGACGACCTAGACGCGGAGCGGACTCTGCACGACCGGCATCGCAACCTCGTTGTCGCTGCGACCGGGACCGGAAAGACTGTCGTCGCCGCGCTCGACTACCGGCGGCTGGCAGAGAACAGCACAGATGGGAAGCGTCCGAAGCTCCTGTTCGTGGCGCATCGCAAGGAGATCTTGCAGCAGTCTCTGCGGACCTACCGTGAAGTCCTCTCCGATGCGACCTTCGGAGAGTTGTACGTCGACGGAGCTCGCCCGGAGCGTTGGGAGCACGTCTTTGCCAGTGTGCAGTCACTGAAGTCGTACGGCGTCTCACAGATCCCACCGGATACCTACGACATCGTCGTCATCGACGAGTTCCACCATGCCGAGGCGAAGTCCTACCGCGAGCTCATTGACCATCTGAAGCCCACAGAGCTTGTGGGTCTGACCGCGACGCCGGAACGTGCGGACGGAGTCAATGTCGCTTCGTTTTTCGACAACCGCATCGCCACACAGCTCCGGCTGTGGGATGCACTCGGCGCAGACCTGCTCTGTCCGTTCCACTACTTCGCAGTGTCCGACAACACTGACCTCCGGACCGTGAAGTGGGTGCGTGGTAAGTACGACGACACGGCACTCTCGACGCTGTACACCGGCAACGATGCTCGCGCCAGGATCATCCTCAACGAGCTCCGCGACAAGATGCCCGATGTGTCCGAGATGCGTGCCCTCGGATTCTGTGTCGACGTGGCGCATGCCAACTACATGGCCGAGGTCTTCAACAAGGCCGGAATCCCCGCCGGAGTCGTCACCGGCACCACGACTTCTCCAGTGCGCCGCGACTCCATCGCCGCCCTGCGCGAACGACGACTCAACGTGCTGTTCTCTGTCGACGTCTTTAATGAAGGCCTCGACGTTCCTGACGTCGACACCGTGCTGTTCCTTCGGCCTACCGACTCCGCCACCGTCTTTCTGCAGCAACTCGGTCGCGGCCTGCGGCGCACCCGCGACAAGGCCGTTCTTACCGTCCTCGACTTCGTCGGCCATCAGAACAAGCAGTTCTCCTGGGACCGAAAGCTTCGAGCGATGACCGGGCTGACCAGAGCTGCCCTCCGCCGCGAGGTGGAACGCGGCTTCCCGTTCCTGCCCGCCGGTTGCCAGATCGTCATGGATCGTGAAGCACAGGCGCTGATCGTCGACAACCTCAAGTCGCAGATCTCGAACCGGTGGCCTTCGATGGTTCAGGAGCTGCGCTCGTACGGTGACCTGTCGCTTCCTGAGTATCTCGACGAGTCTGGAATGGAACTGCCCGACATTCTGCGGAAGGGCCAGCGTTCATGGACGGAACTTCGTCGCTCGGCTGGCCTTCCGGTGCCTCAAGGGACCGAGGCCGAGACGAGACTGCTGCGTCGCGTACGCGCGTTTTCCCACGTCGATGACCCGCTTCGCGCGACCGCTTTCACTCGAATGCTCGCCGACGACGCGCCGTCGTATTCATCGCTTTCGCCGGGCGAACAGCGGCTGGCCGACATGCTCTTCTTCTCGCTCTGGCCCGATGGCGGCGGATTCGCGTCGATTGATGCGGGATTCGCAGCTCTTCGGGCAGAGCAGGCGACACGATCCGAGATCCAATCCGTTGTCGATCTTGCCTTCGACTCTGCCCGCCACCGTCTGTCTGAGCTGACCGGCTCACTTTCCGGGGTGCCGCTCATGGTCCACGCGCGGTATCAGCGCGAAGAGATCCTCGCGGCCTTGGGCTATGCGAGCCTCGACCGGAAGCCGAACTCCATGCGTGAAGGCGTCAAGCACATCCCTGAACTCAACGTGGATGCCTTCTTCATCAACCTCAAGAAGTCCGAAGCCGACTTCTCGCCGACAACGATGTACCGCGACTACCCGATCAGCCCGACGCTGTTTCACTGGGAGACGCAGTCCACAACCTCGGTGGCGAGCAAGACCGGCCAGCGCTATCTGACTGGTGCAAGCACGGTGCTGCTTTTCGCCAGGGAACAGGCCGACGGAGTCTTGGGCACGTCGCCGTACCTCTTCCTCGGCCCGGCCACGTACGTCTCCCACACCGGTGATCGCCCCATCGCGATCACATGGCGACTGGATCACGCAATGCCCACCGACTTCTTCACCACCGCGTCCGTCGCTGCCGGCTAAGCAAGATGCGGGCCGCTCGGCCGCATGCTCAGCACCGGCGCTGAGACCCTAAACGGTGGCCACCATAAGCGTCGTGGGTGAAACTGCTGTCCGGTTTCGGGAGCATCGGGGGGCATGGAGTTGGGTGGTCAGGCACCGCTTCGGGTACGTCGCCGCGGGCGATCGCGTCTGCTCCCTGCGCTGCTTGCCCTGACCTTCGTCGTCATCGGATCGGTCGTGGTCGGTTCGCCGGCTGGTGCGGTCGATCTTGCGTGCAACAACGACGAGGCGCCCATCCCGGCTTCCCCGTACGGGGCAGGGTCGTGGATCGTCCAGTTCGGCGAGAGCCCGAAGGACGCCGATCCTTTCGATGACGACGGCGTGACCCTGGAGTCGACCTACGGCACGAGCCCGCAACTGTGGACCTACGACAACGGGTGCACCGGCCAGTTCGTCGCCGGAGCCGGGACGGCGATCGGGAACATCCTGCTCCAGATCTCCGGGGCGATCCCGAACTGGACCCACGCCCTCCTGGCCGCCGTTGTCGATCCGGACTCTCCGGTCCAGGCCCTCGACAACCCGGTCGTCGATGCCACCCGTGCAGTCACCGACGGTGTCTGGCGCCCGTGGATCACGATCGCCGTCCTCCTCGTCGCCGCGACCGCGATCTGGCGCGCACGCACGGGCCACATCGCCGGATCCGCGACTGCCGTCGCATGGGCCGGAGTCGTACTTCTTGGAACGACTCTGCTGATCTCCTATCCCGCCGAGTCGGTCCGCCTGGTCGATGACGGCGTACGCAACACGGTCACGCTGATCGCGACCGGGTTCGAGGATCACCCGGCGCCCGGCGAGGATCCAGCGGTGGCGGCGATCAACGGCCAGATGGACGAGGTCGTACGCTCCACCCAATACCGCACCTGGCTCACCGGCGCCCTGGGCGATGCCGACTCCGCCACGGCCCGCGAGTACGGACCGGACCTGTTCCGGGCGACCCACTTCACCTTCGACGAGTACGAGACCTACCGGTCCGATCCCGAAGGTGATGGCAAGGCGATCGTCGAGGAGAAGCAGGACGCGTTCAAGACGATCGCCGATCAGATCGACCGTGAGGACTCGGTCGCGTACGAGTACTTCAAAGGCGAGCACTGGGGCCAGCGCGCCACCGCAGGCCTCGTCAACCTGGTCGCGGTGATCGTCACCTGCGGCTACCTGCTGATCGCCGGATTGGCGATCCTGCTTGCGTTCGTCCTCATCCGCCTCATCGTCCCGTTCGCTCCGGCGGCCGGGATCCTGTTCATGTTCGACCGCACCCGCGACCTGGCGGTCGGCTGGCTGCATCGCGTGATCGGCCCGCTGGTCATGGGGCCGATCTACTTCGTCGTGGCCCTGTGCCTGCTCCGGTTCTTCAGCGAGGTCCTGACCAGCGCCCAGGTGCACTACGCGCTCAAGCTCGCCATCTGCGCAGTCCTCACCTACCTCGCCTGGCGCTTCACCCGCCCGGCCGCCTACGGGGTCGGCCACATCTGGGGCGCAGCCGGGTTCGCCTGGGGGATGGCCACCGGCTGGCGTCGCCAAGTCACCCCTCTCTCAGAACCCGCACCACAAACACCGCCCTCCGTCACCGGCCCTGCGCGCCAGCCGCCCGAGGTGGCCGGGCCTCGAGTGGTTCACCACCAAGTCGCGATGCCGAATCCTCCGGCTCTCACCCCCGCCAGCGCGTCCACTTCGGCACCAGGGGTCACTTCAGTAGCGGCGGTGATTCCTGCTCCTGGATCGATGTCTGCGATCCGCATCCAGCAGCGATGGCCGGCGCCCGATGTGGTCAACCGTGTCGCGGTGGGGCCGCTCGGGCCTCGGACGAAGTTCCCGCCCCGAGGGCTGACCCTCGAACCCAACACCGCCTACGACGTCACCGGCCGAGGGACTTTCTTCACCGACGATGACGGCATGCTGACTCACATCCATACCGAGTACGGCGAGAAGGGCAGTCTCAATCCGGACCTCAACTCGCCTGCGCCCTCGGCGACCTTCGTCGTGAGCAACATCCACGTGTTCCGCACCGACCCACAGGCACGAACGGTCGAAGCGAATGACCCGCACTTTGCGCTCAGGAACGCCACGCGATCCGAGCACGTCCAGGGCGTCGTCGGTCGCTCCGGCGGACCTGGCTTCCAGGGAGGCCATCTGCTCCAACGCGCGAGCGGAGGCGGCCCCGACCGAATCAACATCATCGCAATGCTGGCCGAGCTCAACGAGTCGGTCGCTTCGGGACCAGCGAAGCTGACCGACAACTTTTACGATATGGAAAAGCAGCTCCGCCAGTGGGTGAGCACGTACGCCGATGGTGACAACCCGGCCTACGACATTGCCCTCAAGATCGTTCCGAGATACGAAGGGGACCGACGAGTCCCGTCAAAGATCCACGCCGTCATGACCGTGAACGGCAAGCGCAGAGAGAGGACGTTCACCAATGTCCGCCCCGAATCCGCAAGGCCCGAACCTGACACGTCAGGGGGAGCTGATCAGTGAGATCTCGGCGCTCATTCCTGCCGAGGTCACCGGCCCTTGGCGCAAGCTGACCTTCAACCGCAACTCCCTCTCCATGCTGTCCGAGCACGAACTCATCGTCGAGCGACCCGACGGCACCATCGATGAGTCCCAGGGCGTCCCTTTCGAGGTCGACGACCTCCTCAACGAACTGCGTAAGGTCATGTACACACCCGGGGCAGGCACCTGGATGTCGGCCCGGTGGACCATCACTGACTTGGGCGACGGCCACGCCGATGCCCGCACAACGTTCAACTATGACGATGAGCCCCGATGGAGCACGCCGATTCGAGCGTTCAACTACGCCATCGACGTACGCGACTTTCCGCGTGAAGCCGGAAACATCCCCGAGTGGCTGAGTGAGCGTCTCGATGAGGCGTCCGCCTAAGCGAGTTGCGTAAGACGCCTTACGCGTCTCACGCCTCCCGGCGCCAGCGGTCGGGGGTGGTGCCGTAGCGGGCCTTGAAGCGGCGTACGAGGTAGCCGGGGTCGGTGAGGCCGGTGCGGGTGGAGATGACCGAGAGGGGGAGGTCGGTCTCGCGGAGAAGGCGGCGGGCTTCGGTGAGGCGGCGCTCGGTGAGCCAGTCGAGGAGGGTGCGGCCGGTGCGTTGGCGCAGGACGGTGGTGAGGTGGCCGGGGGTGTAGCCCAAGGACCGGGCCAGGTCGCCGGCGGTGACCTTGGTGGCGTACGTCCTCTCGATCTCGTCGAACACGCGACTGACCAACGGGTCGGGGGCGATAGGAGCGCTCGGGGCCAGGCGGGCGGAGGCGACCAGGAGGTTCGTGAGGATGGCGGTGATGGCTTCGGGGGCGCCGAGGCGGTCGGGGTGCTGCAGCTCGTCGGCGAGCTCGGCGAGCCAGGACTGCCAGCGCGGGCGCTCGGCTTCCGGCACCAGCGCTTGGCGGCCGTCGGCGGCGAAGAGGGCGAGGAGGGGGTGGTGGGCCCAGGTGAGCGGGGAGATGGAGGCGAGGGAGGGGATCGCGTCGGGGGTGAAGGCCACCGACCAGGCTCGCGCGTGGGTGAGCTCGGCGATCGACTCGGCGGCGACGACCTCGCCGGGAGCCACCGCGTGGACCTCTCCGTCGCGCAGCGTCACCTGCCGGCCGTCAAGGCCGACGGGGCCTCCGCCGCGCTCGACGTAGGCCAGCACCCAGAAGTCGTGGGCGTGCCGGTTGTCGGGCGGCAGATGCTCGGTGTCGCAGTCGGGATCGAAGGGTACGACCCTGACGGGAGGTACGCCCGGGCGCTGGTCCCAGCGGTAGATCGGGGTGCCGTCGGCGCGCACGGTGCGCAGCACGCTCCTCGCGGGCGTGGCCGCATCCGAAGAACGTCCCATCGTCACCGACTTCCCTCCCACCGCATATCCGCAGAATGTCCCATCGTGGAGATATGACCACCATACAGATCATCGACGGCCGCGCCGAGAGCGATCGAGGCCGCGACTTCCTCCCCGGCATGGGCCGCACCTGGCTCCTCCCCCTCTACGACCTCTTCACCCGGTTCGCGCGCGTGCGCCCGCTCCACGAACGGACGGTCGAGCTCGCCGGCATCCGACCCGGCGAGACCGTGCTCGACGTCGGCTGCGGCACCGGCAACCTCTCGTTCGCGGTGCTGCGTGCCGTACCCGGAGCCGTCGTCACCGGCCACGACCCCGACCCGAGCGCGCTGCGGCTGGCCGCCCGGAAGGCGGGTCGGCGAGGCGTACGTCTCTCGCTGGTGCAGGGGTATGCCGACCGGTTGCTGCCGGAGGACGGCAGCGTCGACCACATCGTCTCCTCGCTCGCGCTCCACCACGTCGACGACGCCGGGCGTGAGGGGTTCGGGCGGGAGGCTCACCGGGTGCTCAAGCCCGGCGGGCGGGTGACCATCGTCGACTTCGGCGCCCCCGACCACGGCCCCGGCGGGCACGACCACGGGCGCAGACACGGGCACGAGGGCCACCGCCACCGCGGCATGAACGCCTATACCGAGCGCAACCTCGACAACGGGATCGTCGACCTGCTCACCGACGCCGGGTTCACCGACGCCCGCGAGATCGACCACATCGACCACCGGTTCGGGCCGATCACGATCGTGCAGGCGACTCGCTGACGACCTCCGGGGTTATGCGGGCGCCGCCCGGGCGGGCAGGCTGGGCCCATGTACTTCATCGGAGTCGACCTCGCCTGGGGCGCGCGCAGGCCCACCGGCCTGGCCGTCCTGGACGAGGAGGGCCGCCTCGTCCACGTCTCGGCCGCCCGGACCGACGACGAGATCGTCACCGCCCTCGAGCCGTACGTCGCCGACGAGTGTCTGGCCGCGATCGATGCTCCGCTGATCGTCACCAACCCCACCGGCAACCGGCCGGCCGAGGCGGCGCTCAACAAGGACTTCGCTCGCTTCGACGCGGGTGCGCACCCCACCAACACCAGCAAGCCCGAGTTCGGCGAGCAGCCGCGGGGCGCCCGGATCGCGGCCCGGCTCGGGCTCGACATGAACCCGCGGTCGGGCCGCCGGCGGCGGGCGATCGAGGTCTATCCGCACCCCGCGACGGTCGCCCTCTTCCGCCTGGGCCGGACGCTGAAGTACAAGCACAAGTCGGGACGCGAGATCGACCAGCTCCGCGCCGAGTTGCTCGTGCTGCTCGGCCTGCTCGAGGGGCTCCAGAGCGCCGACCCGTCGCTGCTGCTCGACGACCCGTCCTGGCTCGCCCTCCGCACCGCCGCCGAGAGTGCCGTACGCAAGAGCGAGCTGCGCGCGGTCGAGGACCAGGTCGACGCGGTGCTGTGCGCCTACATCGGCCTGTTCGCGACCCGCGCACCGGACCAGACCACGACGTACGGCGACTTCGCCACCGGCTACATCGTCACGCCGACGCTGCCCGACGACCTCCATCCCACACCGCGCGGGCGAGCCGGCGCGAAGGTCCACGACCCCGGGACCGCGGTCCGTGAGTACGCCGCGATCCAGCCGACGCTGCAGGAGGCCGCCGACCTGTACGTCCAGCTGGTGACGTCGATCCTCGACGAGGCGGGCATCAACTACCTCACCGTGAGCTCCCGCGCGAAGTCGGTCGCGTCGTTCGCGGCGAAGGCGGCTCGCACCGTCGACGGACGGCCCGTCTACACCGACCCGCTCCGCGAGATCACCGACCAGATCGGGCTCCGGGTGATCACGTACGTCCACAGCGACGTCCAGGCCGTCGCCGAGCTCCTCGACGACCAGGTGGTGGTCCTCGACGACCGCGACATGGGCGAGGAGACGGCGAGCGAGGGCCGGTTCGGGTACGCCAGCCGTCACCTGCTGGTCAGCCTCGACCCCGCGCGCGAGGGGCAGGCGGCGTACGAGCTGTTGCGGGGCCGCCAGGCGCAGATCCAGATCCGCACCGTGCTGCAGCACGCCTGGGCCGAGTTCGAGCACGACATCCGCTACAAGGGCACCATCCCCAGCGAGCACGTACCCGACTTCGACCGCCGGTTCACCCTCGCCGCTGGGCTGCTCGAGCTCGCCGACCGTGAGTTCTCCACGATCAGGGACCGCCTGCGGCAGGGCGTGACCGGCGCCAGCACCCAGGCGCTCGACGACGACCCCCGCATCAGTCCCCGTGAGCTGGCGGCCTTCCTCGCCGGGCAGTACGCCGACGCCGGCTGGTCCCGCACCGACCACTACGGCTGGATCTCCGGCGTCATCCTCGAGCTGGGCATCACCTCGCTGACCGAGCTCGGCGACACGCTGCGCTCGGTCGACGAGGACACCCTGATGGCGCGGATGGACTACCGCTACCCGCCGGGTGCCGTGCGGCGGCTCGACGACGCGCTGCTCTGGGTCTACGGCGACGCGTACGTCGAACTGCGCGCCAACGCGCACCGCGAGCCTGCCCTACGCGCCAGGCTCGCGAAGATGCGCGACTCCGACTGAACCTCAGGCGTACGGGTCCAGGGTCACCGCGCTCGGCTTCCCGGCGGCCAGCGTCGCACCGAAGCGGGCATCGGTGAGCTTGAAGGTGGCGGCACCGAAGTCGGCCGCGACCAGCCGGTCGCGGATGCCGGCCGGGTAGTTGTCCCAGCCAACCAGGCCCTTGACCTGCCAGACACCCTCGTGGTTCTCGGGCGGCTCGTCGCCGCCGCCGGTCTTGGGGAAGCGGAAGCAGTGGGTGCTGCCGCCGTCCTTGTGATAGACGGCCTTGGGGTGCGTACCGCCCTCGAACTGCAGCTCCGACTCGGGCTTGATCGCGTAGCTGGAGTGCTGCGAGACCGACATGTAGCGGGCGTGACCGTCCTGCACCCACACGATGATGTGCTCCCAGTCGTGCCGGTGGCCGGCCGAGCCGGGACCCCAGGAGACCTGGTCCTTCTCGAAGTAGTAGCCGTAGAGGTACGCGCACCAGCCGTTGTTGCACTTCGAGCGCGAGTAGACGTTGGTGTTCTGCAGGTCGGAGAGGTCGCGGCACTGGCCGTTGACGGTGCCGCCCATCGCGAGGCCGCCGTTGAGCGTGCCGTCCGGCCCGATCGCCGGGGTGCTGTAACAGCCGTCGGTGTCGAAGTCGAGCGCCGGCTGCCAGGTGCGGTCGGCCTCGGGTGCCGAGGCCGGCAGCGCGGGTGGCGGGGCGGCCCAGGCGGCCGCCGGTACGACGGAGAGGAGTGCGGCGAGCGGAAGGGCGAGGGCGAGCCGGCGCGCGAGGCGTTTCCCGAGAGTCATGTGGGGGTCCTTCGTCGTGGGGGCGGAAGGCAGCGCACCGATGCAACCAGTGCGGCGTCGGGGTGACAACCCCCGGCTGGTGAACGTGGCGGTAACCCGCGGGGCGTGTTCCCGGCCCTGGTTGGATGGACGGATGGACGCGACGCAGTGGCAGCAACGGATCACCTCCGAGCTCGCCGATCTCGGACAGCAGGAGTTCGTGACGATCGGCGAGCCCGAGCCGCCGGCCCCGGAGCCGACGGGCTTCCTCGCCCGGCTCAGGTCGAAGCCTGCCGTCCCGTTTCGTTGGGGTCAGGTGCTGTGTGTCGACGAGGTGCTCTTCGCCGAGTTCGCAGGTACGCAGCACATCGGCGGCACCTGGGAGGCCTCAGCCGAGCAGCACGAGGCGCTTCGCGCGGCCGGCTGGCTGACGCCCGGCGAGACCGACCCGATCGGCCCGGCGCCGTCTCAACCGCACTACTGGCGGACCGTGCCCCAGTCCGAGGCCGGGCTCGTCGCCGACCTGCTCGTCGACGCCTTCCGCATCCTCGGCGCCGACCTCACGACCCTCACGCTCCGCCGGGATCAGTAGGCACCGAGCTGCTCGCACAGCAGCCGGTAGAAGGCGGTGTTGGTGACGGGGGTGAGCCTGTCCTCCAGGGCGAGGTGGAGACCGTCGGGACCGTTGATGCCTGTGAGCTGCCACTCGCCGACCGCGATCGACCACGCGGTGCGGGCGCCGACCTCGGCCAGGACCGTGTCGCGGGCATCCTGGTCCTCGCCCAGCAGCTCGGCCATCCGAGCGGTCGGGAACGGGCGCACCGACCCGGCGGCATCCTTGATCGGGCGGATCTTCAGGGTGCGGACCAGGCTCGGGACCAGGTGGCCGCGCGGGACACCGAGGTGCTGCGTACGGGTGCCGTCGAGGGCGAGCCGGAGATGGATCCCCCGTGGGGTCGACCGTGGCGCGGTGCTCCAGGCGTCCGCCCGGGCCTGCCAGGACCCAGACGACCTCCGTCGCCGCGGCGTTCATGCCGGGCTCCAGGTGGCGGCGGTGGCGTCGATCCGGGCGGCCCAGGTCGCGTAGTCGCTGGTCGGCACGGTGGCGGTGAGGGTGTGGCCGACTCCGTCGATCGCCACGAACCACTGCTCCATGGTCAGCGCGGAGCCGCCAGGTCCGTCGTACATCGCCAGCCGCCGCCCCGCCTCCTGCCCGGCGATCGTGAGCCGCTCGAGATCGATCGGCGTGTAGCCCGGCATCATCTGGGTGAACGCCATCTCCGATCCGACTTGCCAGTCGCGGAACCCGATGTCGCCGTTGGTCTGGGCGGTCACCGTGATGTTGGCGCGGAACGTGCCGTGGGCCGGCGCGAGCGCCAGGAGACGTACGCCGTCGGGTGGGTCGACGCTCTCCCAGCCGTCCGGGAGCGTCAGGGTCGTCTGAGTCTCGGACACGGTCACTTCTTTCCCGCGGAGCGCTTCTTCGGACGCGACTCGCGATACCACTTCGGCTCGAGGAACGACGGGGTGGGCAGGATGACCAGCAACGGGTAGACGACGCAGGTGAGCAGGAAGAGCCCACCGATGATCGTCCATGCGGCGGTCTGCTCCGGCACCAGCCCGAACGCCGTCGAGCCGGTGATCGCCAGCGCGGAGATGCAAGGCAGATGGATGAGCACGACGTCCTCGCCCACACCGCCCCGGTTCCACGCATTCGCCCACGAGCGGGCACGGGCGGAGAGTCCGAGATGTTGCCAGATGCTGACCCCGGCGCCGATGACGCCGGCGGCCAGGATGATTGCGGCCCAGATCATGAAGGTCCTAGTCCCAGAAGGTGATGGCGTCGCCGACATCGGAGGCTACCTCGCCGGCGCCCTCCGCGAAGTCGCTGACCCCGTCGACGACCGCTTCGCCGAGTTCGCCGGCCTCGTCGACGACGAACTCGGCCGCCTTGCCGGCCAGCCCGGAGCCGATCGCACCACCGACCAGACCGCCGACGACACCACCGATGACCGTGCCCGGACCGGGGAAGATGCTGCCGATGGCGGCACCGGCCTGGGCTCCGGCCCAGGCTCCGCCCGCGGCACCCGCGGTCGTGATGGCGGAGGTGCTCACCGTGCGGCTCACCCGCTCGGTCGTCGACAGCGACGGGTCGTCGGCGTCCTTCTGCCACTGCTCCCATGCCGAGCTGCCGGCCGTGACCACCCAGCCGGCACGGGTCGCCCACTTACCCGCGGTCAGCCACTTGCCGCGTACGGCTGCCTTGTTGGCCTTCGCGTGCCAGTTCTTGTCGCTGAGCACCTTCGCCGCGCGCTCGAGCTTGGTCAGGCTCGCGGGGCTGGCGAACCGGCCGTTCACGCGCGGCTGGAACGTCCCGTAGCGGCTCTTCACCATCCAGTCGACGCCGGCGCCGGCTCCCAGACCCGCCAACCCCAGAGCGTACGCACCGATCTGCATGCCGTCGGAGAAGTCCTTCGGCAGCAGGCCCAGGTCTTCGAGGCGGTCCTCGATCCAGCCGTCACCGGTGGACTTCGAGATCGCCTTGCCGAGATCCTCGTGGGCGTTGTCCTCGTCCTTGCGGGCCGCCTCGACCCGGCTGACCAGGTCGTTCCATTTCTCGACCTTGGTGTTGTGGGCGTCGACATCGCTCTCGGAGGCGTCGTCGCCGGGGTCGGTCGGCGGTGAGATCATGGTGCCGCTGACCGTGAGCCCGGCACCGCTGGCCTCGTCGCGGATCGTCGACATCTTGGTCTCGACCGCCTTGAGGTCTCCCGAGAACGTCGACAGGCCCTTGCCCATGGCCTCGATGCGCGACTCGAGCTGGCGCAGGTCGTTCTTGCGCTTCTCCGCCTTCGTCTCGAAGGCAGCGCCCGCCTGCCCCTTCCAGGAGCCGGCGGTCTTGATCGCCTTGCCGAGATCGTCGAGCGCGTCCCCGACGGCGTCCTTGGCGGTCGTGCACGCGTCGGCCGCGGTCTGTACCGCGGCGGCGTCGCCGTAGACCTTGGTGTCCATCGCCTCCGGCATCAGCTGCCCCTCACCCTCTGCTCCTGGCGCCGGCCTGCATCGCCGGCGGCCTCGTCGGACGTGGTCGCGTGGTCGAGCGCGTTCTGCACGCCGTCACCGAGCGAACCGAGACCCTCGGCCATCCCGCCGACCGCCGCCGCCAACGACGCCAGCGCGGTCGCGACCTCGGAGGACGACTCCCCGACGTCCGGGGTCTTCTGCAGCGGCTGCGCCTGCTTGAAGAGGTCACCGCCAGCGGTGTCGAGCGTGTTCTTGATGGACCTGAGATCGTCGGGGTTGACGTGCATGTCGTCGTCGGTCATGCCTTCGTCCTACCCGGTTTCGCCGATTTCAAACACGGACGAAGGTAAAAAGCCCTATAGGGCCAGGCTCGGTGTCCGACGCTGCCTGCGGTGCTGCCATTCCGACCCGCACGTCTCGACTGGCATCAAACTAAGCCAAACCCCCGGTTTGGGCGAGGGCATCGCGAGGTGTCAGGCAGCCTCCTCGTGGTGGTCGACCAGGTCGCGGATGAGGCTCGCCGCCGGCTCGTGCACGAAACCTGCGAATCCGAGGAGCGCGGCCCGGCCCTCAGAGGGCAGACCGGCGCGCAGCGCACTGATCGTCGCCGGGCGGACCAGCCAGGCGGCGAGGCAGGCCGGGTAGTCGGCGGGGTGCGTGAACAGCTCGGTGAGCTCTTCGTCATCCGGGTGATGGAACGCGTGCAGTCCTGCGTCCATGGCGAGGTCTACCAAGGCGTGCGGGATGTCGGTGAGCAGCCCGTAGTCCCGCAGCCCCCGCCGTGTCCAGATCTCGCCCGGGTCCTGGGCACAGGCATCGCGCAGCACCTCGATCCAACGGTCGGGCTCGTCCGCCACTGCGTACGCCACCTCGTCCGGGACCCGCAACGGCGCCGTCTCGAACATCGACCCGCTCTCCAGCGGCACGATCCGCCCGATCGCACACTCGCCGTCCTCGACGAGCATGCCGGCTCCGATGTTGATCGTGCGCACCTGCTCCCCGGTCTCCGGGTCCTCCCACAGCAGGTGTCTCGGCTCCCGCTCCAGAAGTCGTACGCCACGCATCGGCGCCCGCGTCCACTCCCAGATCCGATCGGCGCCGGCGAGGAGATCGCCGGAGGCGTTGTGACGCAGGAACGCCTCGAGCCCGCCGAGCTCGTAGAGGAACGTCTGGCGATAGACCCAGTCGCGATCCATGATCTGGATCCGGTCGTCCTCCCGATCGCGATGAGGATCGGGGCCGCCGCGCACGTCCATCGCGACCTGAATGGCCTTGGACATCCTCCACTTGTTGCGCGGCTGGGTCCCCTGCATCGCCTGGGAGACGATCCATCGCGAGTGAGCCCATCTCGGCATCTCGGGACCGAGCAGCCGCATCTGCTCGAGCCGCTCGATCCGCAGCGGATGCCAGAACTGCTCGCCGTCGAGCTGGTTGCCGGCCCGGTGGATGATCTCCAACGCTGCCTTCACATCCCCGCGAGCCTCGGCATCGATCACCGCGAACATCGCCGGCCAGTACGGACTGTCGACGACCTTCTCGGCGAACGACCGCCGCCGCGGATCCCCGAACCTGTTGCCTGGTCGGGGCGAGCCTTCGCGCTTCTTTCGTTTGGACATGTGACCAGCAGACCCCCGATGCGCGCACCCCGCCACCCCGATCGACGCGCCTGTGGATAACTCGATCCCGATGCCTGCCTGTGGATGGTGATCGGCCCACTGACCTCACATCTGCCTAGCGCCGTCCGACCAGGCCTCGCACATAGCTCTTGGCGAGCCCGGGCGGGTCGAACGGGATCGAGATGTGCTCGTGGGTGATCGTCCACGTGTCGTTCGATCGCTGCAGGCACACCGTCTCCCGCACCCAGATCGACGACAGAGGAGCAGCAAGCCCCTTCCGCTCGCCGGAATCCACATGCAGCATGTTCGCGAACGCGACGTCCTCGCTGGCCACGATGCTCAGGTCGTGTGTCTCCAGGCCGATCGGCCCCTTGTAGCCGTCGAACCACCGTAGGAAGTTCTGACGCAACTCCTCGGTGCCGACGAATCGCAGTGGTGGAACAGCGTCGTAGTAGACGACATCCGGTGAATAGAACGAAAGGAGCCGGTCGATGTCCTTCGAACGCTGGGCATCGGTACGCCGCGCCAAGAACTTCCTGATCTCAGCTTCGGTGGTCGTCATCGCATTCCTCCTCGATCCGGGCACGAGGTCTCCGTCCCTCTGCGGCTGTCGACGTCGCTACGTCTGGATCCGGCCCGTCTGGTCGTCTCCGGTACCAGGACGTCGACGACGCTGCGGTTGTGACATTCGGACCTCCTGAGGTCACCGGTGTCACCGCGAGCAGGGCCTCACCTCTGGTCTCGACGCCCGCCGCTGTGGACATGGACGTGCAGGTGCTTGGAGTCCTGGTAGGCACCGAGATTCGTGAGCACCGCTGCGGCACCGTGCTCGAGCTCAATGTTCCTCGCGACGGCCTGGACGACACCGAGCAACCGACGTACGTCGTCCTCGTCGTCGGCCCCAACGGTCGTCAGCGACCCGATGTGGCGCTTCGGCACCACCACGATGTGAACCTCCCAGAACGGGCGCGTGTGATGGAACGCGAGCACGTGCTCGTCCTCATGCACCACATGCAGGCGCTCGGGGTGCGGGATCGCGACGTCGCAGTAGAAGTCAGTACCCACATACGGGACGTCGGTCCGCCTTAGTTCATCCGGCGGCCCTAGGCCCATCCGACCGGCGTTCCTTGATGGTGCACCAAGCGCCAGCCCTCGGGACGACGTTGCCACAGAGAGGTTCGATTGACGCGACACTCATCGCGGACGGACTGCCATCGGAGGATGATCACGCCGTCCGCGATCACGCGCCCTGTGAGTCCGTGCACCTCGATGTCGGACATGTCCTCGTCCTCGCCCGCGAGCATCTCGAGAATCGACGTGATGTCCCACTGGCGGCCTGAAGCACCGATCTCCTCGAAGTCTGGAGCCAAGAGCTCCACGAGCCGACTCGGATCAGCGCGAACCGACGCAGTCTGCAGCTCGCGTTCGAGCGCCATTACATCGGCCAGTTCGGTATCCCTCACGTGCCGCAGGCTATCCACGTCCCCGAAATGAGTCCGGTCCCGCGCCCTCACTCGGGCACGGGACCGGACTCAGTCACTCAGAGATCAGCTGCAACCGGAGGTCGAGCCGCAGCCCTCGCAGACGTAGCAGGAGCCGGCGGGGCGCATCTTGGTGCCGCAGGTGAAGCAGAGCGGGCTGTCGATGGCCATGCCGCTGATCGACTCGAGCAGCTCGGCGGTGGTGTGGGCGGCCTTGGGGGCCTCCGACGCGGCAGCGGCCTCAGCCGGAGCCTCGGCGGGCGCCTCGTCCTTGACGTCGGCCTCGACGACCTCGGTCTTCGCCTCGACCTTGCGCTCCGGAGCCGGCTTCTCGACGAGCTCGGCGGCGGTGGTGCCGTTGCCGAGCTGCTCGTAGGAGCCGGTCTCGAGGTAGCGCTGACGCTCCTCGGCGGAGTAGATGCCGAGCGCCGCGCGGTCCTCGAAGGACATGTAGTCCAGCGCCAGCCGGCGGAAGACGTAGTCCATGAGCGACTGCGCCATGCGTACGTCCGGGTCGTCGGTCAGACCGGCGGGCTCGAACTTCAGGTTGGTGAACTTGGAGACGTACGTCTCGAGCGGGACGCCGTACTGAAGGCCGACGGACACCGCGATGGAGAAGGCGTCCATGACACCGGCCAGGGTCGAGCCCTGCTTGCCCAGCTTGAGGAAGACCTCACCGAGCTCACCGTCGGCGTGCGCACCGGAGGTCATGTAGCCCTCGGCGCCACCGACCGTGAAGGAGGTGGTGCGCGAGACGCGGGACTTCGGCAGGCGCTTGCGGGTCGGCGCGTAGACGATCTTCTCGATGATCTTCTCGACGACCTCGGGCTCGACCTCGGCGGCGGGAGCCTCCGCAGCAGCGGTGGAGAGGCCCTGGTCCTTCTTGGCGTTCTCCGACTTGCCGTCGGCCAGCGGCTGGCCGACCTTGCAGTTGTCTCGGTAGATCGCGGTGGCCTTCAGGCCCAGCTTCCACGACTCCATGTAGACCTGCTCGATGTCCTCGACGGTCGCGGACTCGGGGAGGTTGACGGTCTTGGAGATCGCGCCGGAGAGGAACGGCTGGGTCGCCGCCATCATGCGTACGTGGCCCATCGGCTGCAGCGCGCGCTTGCCCATCGCGGTGTCGAAGACCTCGTAGTGCTCCTGGCGCAGGCCGGGGGCGTCGACGACGTGGCCGTGCTCGGCGATGTAGGCGACGATCGCCTCGATCTGCTCGGCCTGGTAGCCCAGCTTCTTCAGGGCCCGCGGGATCACCTGGTTGACGATCTGCATCGAGCCGCCACCGACGAGCTTCTTGAACTTGACCAGCGAGAAGTCGGGCTCGATGCCGGTGGTGTCGCAGTCCATCATGAAGCCGATGGTGCCGGTGGGCGCGAGCAGCGAGGCCTGGGCGTTGCGGAAACCGTTGACCTTGCCGATCTCGACGACGTCGCTCCACACCTTCGTCGCCGCGTCGATGATGTTGCGGTCGACCGGGTTGATCGAGCGGACCGCGTCGTTGGCGGCCTGGTGCTTGCGCATGACCCGCTGGTGAGCCTCGGCGTTGCGGGCGTAGCCGGCGTACGGGCCGACGACGCCGGCCAGCTCGGCCGAGCGCTTGTAGCCGGCACCGGTCATCAGCGAGGTGATGGCGGCGGCCATCGTGCGGCCACCCTCGGAGTCGTAGCCGAGACCCATCGCCATCAGCAGGGCGCCGAGGTTGGCGTACCCGATACCGAGCTGGCGGTAGTCGCGGGTGGTCTCGCCGATGGCCTCGGTCGGGAAGTCGGCGAAGCAGATGGAGATGTCCATCGCGGTGAAGACGATCTCGCAGGCCTGCTGGAAGCGCACGGCGTCGAAGGTGTCGTCGTCCTTGAGGAACTTCAGCAGGTTGAGCGACGCCAGGTTGCAGGAGGAGTTGTCCAGCGACATGTACTCCGAGCACGGGTTGGAGCCGGTGATGCGGCCCGTCTCCGGGTTGGTGTGCCAGTCGTTGATGGTGTCGTCGTACTGCAGACCCGGGTCGGCAC
Source organism: Nocardioides turkmenicus (assembly GCF_011045035.1). GTDB lineage: Bacteria > Actinomycetota > Actinomycetes > Propionibacteriales > Nocardioidaceae > Nocardioides > Nocardioides turkmenicus. The sequence goes on along the minus strand of NZ_JAALAA010000006.1, from coordinate 187,269 downwards.
ACTCCCACGCGGCGACCGAGATCTTGCGGAACAGCTCCCGGGCGTCGATCTCCTCGATGACCTCACCGGTCGTACGCGCCCGGAGGCCGAACTTCTTGCCCTCCTCGACCGCGCGCATGAACTCGTCGGAGACGCGCACCGAGTTGTTGGCGTTCTGGTACTGCACGGACGAGATGTCCTTGCCGCCCAGGTCCATGTCGAAGCCGGCGTCGCGCAGCGCGCGGATCTTGTCCTCCTCGCGCGCCTTGGTCTCGACGAACTCCTCGATGTCGGGGTGGTCGACGTCGAGCACGACCATCTTCGCCGCGCGGCGGGTGGCGCCACCGGACTTGATGGTGCCCGCGGACGCGTCGGCGCCGCGCATGAAGGAGACCGGGCCGGAGGCGGTGCCACCGGAGGACTTCAGCAGCTCCTTGGAGGAGCGGATGCGGGAGAGGTTGAGGCCGGCACCGGAGCCGCCCTTGAAGATCAGGCCCTCCTCCTTGTACCAGTTCAGGATCGAGTCCATGGAGTCGTCGACCGAGAGGATGAAGCAGGCCGAGACCTGCTGGGGGGACTCGGTGCCGACGTTGAACCAGACCGGCGAGTTGAAGGCGAAGTGCTGGTTGACCAGCAGCCAGGTGAGCTCGCGGCCGAAGAGGTCGGCGTCGGCCTCGGAGGCGAAGTAGCCGTTCTCCTTGCCGGAGGCGACGTAGGTGTTCACGACGCGGTCGATGAGCTGCTTGAGGCTCTGCTCACGCTTGTCGGTGCCGAGGGCACCGCGGAAGTACTTGGTCGTCACGATCGTCGAGGCGTTGATCGACCAGAAGTCGGGGAACTCCACTCCGGTCTGCTCGAAGACGGTCTCGCCGGTCTTCCAGTTCTTCTGGACGACGTCGCGTCGCTCCCAGGTGATCTCGTCGTAGGGGTGGACGCCCTCGGTGCTGAAGATCCGCTCGATCTTCAGCCCGGCGCCCGCCTTCGCCGATGCCTGTGCCTCTGCTGCCGTGTCTGTCATTTCGTTCCCCCTGTTGTCATCGATCGCTGTGCCGTACTGCTGGTCGGTGCTGATGGTGGAGTCCTTGCTCTGTCTATCTGTTTCGCTGGATGGCCCGGACAGGTCGCTTCCCCACGGCCTGCCCGGGCCGGTCTGTGTGCCATCTCGTATTCATGGCCGTGGGATCAGTCGGTGCCCACCGGGGCCTCGACCGGATGCTCTGCCTCGAAGTCCTGGACTTCCCGTTCCGTACGCAGCATCTGGATCTCACGCTCGAAGTCGTCGGCCGAGCCGAAGGCCCGGTAGACGCTGGCGAAGCGCAGGTAGGCCACCTCGTCGAGCTCGCGCAGCGGCGCGAGGATCGCCAGCCCCACCTCGTGGCTGGGAACCTCGGCCAACCCCTGGCTCCGCAACGCCTGCTCGACCTCCTGGCCGAGGCAGGCGAGCTGGTCCTCGGTGACCGGGCGGCCCTTGCACGCCTTGCGTACGCCGTGCACCGCCTTGTCGCGGCTGAACGGCTCCGCTGCGCCGGAGCGCTTGGCCACCATCAGCTGCATCTGCTCGACGGTCGTGAACCGCTTCCCACATTCCTGGCAGACCCGGCGTCGCCGGATCTGGCCACCGTCCTCGGCCACACGGGAGTCGAGCACCTTGGTGTCGCTGTGTCGGCAGAACGGACAGTGCACGGTCGAGCCCCTCTCGTGAAGCCTTGTGGATCCAGGCCGTCTCAGCGGCGACCCGAGCCTGTGGAACCTGTGGAATTGAGCGTGAGTCCCTGTGGAACAACACCCCCATCGCTGTGGGCCATCCACGCGTTCATGTGAACTAGATGTGGATAACTACAGCGGTGTAACTACTAGATGTAGTGGTAACCGTACGCCCGCCCCCCAGCCGATGCAAGCGAGGGTCGCGTTTCCCCGCGTGTCCGGCGTGTCGCCGACCAAACACCGAAAGATTCCGGTTCAGCGGCGCCCGACTGGGCCGGATGGGTAAGAATGACCCCGTGACAAACATCTCCGGAGGAAATCGCGTCGGGTCGCGGAGAGGCACGCGCCCCAGAAGCGGTCCCCGGCCACCGTTCATCTTGCCTGCGATCGCGACACTGGCATTCCTCGTCATCTGGGGAGTGCTCGTGTGGGTCGCCGTCGGTTTCGGGGCCGACGCACGAGGAGGCGATTCCGGCGCCTGGGCGAAGCTGGCCATCGCGGCCGTCGTCGCCGTCGCCTGCCTCTTCCTGACCTTCACCTTCGCCGGGAGGGCATGGCAGGCCCTCTCCGGCTCCCCCACCCCGCCGCCCGCCGACGACTACACCGGAAGCCACTCCAACGCCTACGTGGAGGAGCAGGACTACCCGGACCAGCCCTACGGCGACCAGATGTACTCCGAGCAGGCCTATCCGGAGCAGGACTACTACGGCACCGGCTCCTACGGCTACGAGGACACCGGCTCCTACGGCCGGCACAGCTCCGACACCGGCAGCCAGGCTCCCTACGGCGACACCGGCAGCCGCTCGGCCTACACCGACACCGGCTCCCAGTCGCCCTACGGCTACCCGAGCAGCGCCTCGGACTTCGGCAGCACCGGAAGCCGATCGGCCTACGGCGCCCCGACCTACCAGCCGCCGACCCAGGCGCCGCAGACCCCTCCGCCCTACTACACGAGCCCGCCGACCCCGGCTTCCACCCCGACGCCGGCGAGCCCCCAGACGTACGGCACGCCGGGCTATGGCACGGACAGCTACCCGACCCAGCAGGCCGGTTCGTCGCAGTACCAGTCCGGCGCCTACCAGGCCCCGACCGGATACGGCCAGACCGGTTCGCGGGCTCGGCTGACCCAGGACCCTGCGGCGACCCAGGCGATGCCCACTCAGCGGCAGCCGCAGGACCCGCCCGCCGCCCAGCCGGACGACGAGTGGCCTCCCCGGCACAGCTCCCGCAACAAGCAGTGGCCGCCGCCCGAGCCGGAGACCCCCTACCGCGGCCGTCACTGACGCCCACCGACGACAGCGAGAGTGCTGCAGACGCTTCCCATCGTCTGCAGCACTCTCACTTTCCCCGGTTGCCGGCTGCCAGGGTCGAAGGAGCAGCCGGACATCTGTGTGGCGCGTTACGGCGCGGTCGGGATGATCAGGGTCTGGCCGGCCACGAGCATGGAGGACTCGAGGCTGTTGAGCTCCTTGATCGTCTGCTCCATCTCCCGAATCGAAGCGTCAGTGCCGGCGACGGCCTTCGCGGAGATGTCCCAGAGCGTGTCGCCATCGCCGACGACCATCGTGTGGGCGGCGGGGGCAGGGCCACGAAATCGAGCACCGTTGTCGGCACCGTTCTCCACCGCGAAGGCCACCCGGGCCCCGATGAGCGCGATCCCGAAGAGCACGACGAGCGCGAACGCGAACACCACGATCCGTCCGCGGCGGGTGAGTCGCACGGTCGAGCGCCGCTGCTCCCGCACCGGGCGGGGCGGTTCGGCGACAGGCAGCACATAGACGGTTGCACTCATCACAGCCTCCAGTTCACAAGTCTCTCGATCACGTGTTCGATCGAGCACATGTTCGAAGGTAGATCACGTGTTCGAACAACGCAAGTAGCGACCCCAAGAATTTTCGAACGCCGACACGCACCCTTCACGAGATCGAACAGATGTTTGATGTGGTGGGGCCAGAGGGACTAATGTGATGACATGACCACGCAGAAGACAGGCACCGGATCAGGCGGTTCGAAGAGCCGCGTCCGCGAGCTGCCCGACGGGCCGCCGGACGCGACCGGGCTCACGCCACGTCAGCAGCGCATCCTCGCTCACCTGCGCGACAGCATCGAGCAACGCGGCTACCCGCCCAGCATGCGTGAGATCGGCGCCGCGGTCGGACTGACCAGCACGAGCAGCGTCGCCCACCAGCTGCGTGCGCTGGAGCAGCGTGGTCTGATCCGCAAGGACCCGAAGCGGCCCCGTGCGCTCGAGGTCTTCCTCCCCGAGGTGATGGCCCACCGCAAGGCCATGTCCGGCGAGGAGCCCGACACGGCGATCACCGCCGAGGCCGTCGTCAACCCCAACCCCGACGCCACCATGGTTCCCTTGGTCGGCCGGATCGCCGCCGGTGGTCCGATCCTGGCCGAGGAGACCTCGAGCCAGCAGAGCGTCGAGGACGTCTTCCCGCTGCCCAAGCAGCTGGTCGGCAACGGTGACCTCTTCCTGCTCTCCGTCTCCGGTGACTCGATGGTCGACGCCGCCATCTGCGACGGCGACTTCGTGGTCGTGCGCCAGCAGCCGACCGCGGAGAACGGCGAGATCGTGGCCGCGCTGATCGACGGCGAGGCGACCGTCAAGACGCTCTCCCGCAAGGACGGCAAGGTCTGGCTGCTGCCGCACAACGCGGCGTACGAGCCGATCGACGGCACCCACGCGACGATCCTCGGCAAGGTGACCGCAGTTCTGCGCAGCCTCTGAGTCCGGCCCGGGGACCAGCCCGGGAACACTGCGTGAAATCCAGCCGCCGGCCCATGACAGGGCCGGCGGCTGCGTCGTTCCATACAGCGTGACCCACAGCAGCCCGACCCAGACGCAGATCGATCGCCGCACCCTCATCGTCGCCGGACTGGCCGCCTCCGCAGGAGCAGGAGTCGTGGCACTCCCCGCCCCGGCCGAGGCAACCGGCTCGACGCTGAACCACTTCCAGCACGGCGTCGCCTCCGGCGACCCGCTCCCCGACCGGGTGGTCATCTGGACCCGGGTCACGCCCACCGCCGAGGCGACACCGGGCTCCGGGCTGGGCGAGGAGGTCCTGGTCCGCTGGGAGATGTCGCCCACCGCCGACTTCAGCCGCATCACCGCGAAGGGCTCGCAGCAGACCGGCCCCGACCGGGACCACACCGTGAAGCTCGACGTCACCGGCCTCTCCCCCGAGACCTGGTACTTCTACCGCTTCGCCTACAACGGCCAGACCAGCCGCGTCGGCCGCACCCGCACCGCTCCCGCCGCCGACGCGACCCCGGACAACGTACGTTTCGGGGTGGTGTCCTGCTCCAACCTCCAGGCCGGCTGGTTCGCCTCCTACCGCCACCTCGCCGCCCGGGACGACCTGCACGCGATCCTCCACCTGGGCGACTACCTCTACGAGTACGCCCCCGGTGAGTACGGCAACGGCATGAACAACGACGACGTCCGCTCCCACGAGCCGGTCACCGAGATGCGCACGCTGGCCGACTACCGGATCCGGCACGCGCAGTACAAGCGCGACTCCGACCTCTCCGACGCCCACGCCCACGTGCCCTGGATCGTCACCTGGGACGACCACGAGTCGGCCAACGACGCCTGGCTGCTCGGCGCGGAGAACAACGAGCCGGGCGAGTACGACTGGATCGAGCGCAAGACCAACGCCAACCAGGCCTACGACGAGTGGATGCCCCTGCGCGTCAGCGGCACGGCCACCATCGAGACCGACGGCCACCTCCACGACCGGATCTACCGGCGCCTGAGGTTCGGCACCCTGCTCGAGTTGAGCATGCTCGACCTGCGCTCCTACCGTTCCGAGCAGGTCGCCCCCACCGAGCCGGCCAAGGTCGACGACCCCGACCGCACGATCACCGGCGACGAGCAGATGGAGTGGCTCAAGGAAGGCCTGCTCACCGACGCCCAGTGGAAGATCGTCGGCAACCCGGTGATGATCGCGCCGGTCACCTTCGCCGCGCTCCCGAAGAGCCTCATCAGCCCGGTCAACGACGTCACCGGCCTGCTCCCCGACAACGGCATCGCCTACAACGTCGACCAGTGGGACGGCTACACCGCGGACCGCACCGAGCTCTTCGAGCACATCCGCAACAACGCGATCACGGACACCGTCTTCGTCACCGGCGACATCCACTCGGCGTGGGCCTGCGACCTGCCGTACGACTCCGCCGTCTACCCGCTCGGCAAGACGGCCGGCGTCGAGTTCGTCGCCACCTCGGTGACCTCGAACAACCTCAAGGACATCCTCGGCGCCCCGCGGCGCACGGTCAGCGTGACCGTCGAGAACATCATCAGGACCGCCAATCGCCACGTTCGCTACCTCAACTTCGACGACCACGGCTTCTCCGTGCTCGACGTGACCCGCAACCGCGCGCAGATGGACTGGTACGTCATCGGCGAGCGCCGCGACGCCGGCACGCCGGCCACCTGGACCAGGTCGTACGCCACCGCAACCGGAAGCAACCGGCTCCATCACGTCACGGAGCCGGTCTAGGCCCGTCCAGGCCAACTAGGCCGTGTCCCCCGGACACAGCGGGCCGGTGCGCTTAGACTGCCCTGGTCTGCCTTCCCCAACGTCTGGTATCTCATGCGAAACATTGCCCGCCGGATCACCCGCACCCAACGCTCGTTCGTCCTGATCGCAGGCATGGTCGTGGCCACCTTCGCCGCCACCATGCCCGCAACCGGCTCGACCCCGGCGAGCTCGGTGAGCTCGATGAGGACCGGCGGCGACACCAGCATCGAGCAGCCGGTGACGGAGAAGGCGGCCAGGAAGGCGCTCGCCGAGGCCAAGAAGATCAAGCGCAACCAGTCGGTGCGCGGCGTCCGGCAGTTCGTGCCGGGTCGGCACGTCGCCGGCCGGCCGGACGCGACCATCGCGCTGACCGACCTGTGGAACGCCAAGGACGCCCTGGACGGCTCCAACAAGGCCGCCGCACGTGAGCTGCTCGCCCGTCCGCGGGCCGCGACCCAGACCTGCAGCGACGTGGTCTGCGTCCACTACACGCCGGGCAAGGGCGGCGACAAGGCCTCGGTGACGTACGCGACCCAGGTGCGTGACGTGGTCACCAAGGTGCACAACATCTACGTGAAGGCGGGCTACCGCAAGCCGGCGGCCGACAAGACGGTCACCCCGGGCAAGGTCGACATCTACCTGGAGAACCTCTACGACGAGGGCTACTACGGCTACTGCGCGCCGGAGACGAAGGTCTCCAAGACCGCTGCGACGGCCTACTGCGTCCTGGACAACGACTACGCCAGCAGCGAGTACGGCACGGTCAACACGCCCACCGAGAACCTCCGCGTCACCGCCGCCCACGAGTACTTCCACGCCGTGCAGTTCGCCTACGACGCCGGCGAGGACCGCTGGATGATGGAGTCGACCGCGACCTGGGTCGAGGACGAGGTCTACGACAGCATCAACGACAACCGGCAGTACCTGGCCTACGGTCAGCTCGAGGACCAGCGCAAGCCGCTGGACAACTCCAGCGCCTCCAACCTCGGCATCTACGGCAACTGGATCTTCTTCCGCTACCTCTCCGAGCGCTTCGCCCGGGAGCGCGGCGACCTGCCCGAGGTGGTCCTCAGCGTCTGGAACCGCGCCCCCTCGACCTACTCCACGACCGCCATCCGTCAGGCGCTCGCCGCGCGCGGCACCACCCTGAAGCTGCAGTACACCCGCTTCGCCGCCGCCAACCTGGCCCCCTCGAAGACCTACAGCGAGGGTGGCGCCTACTACCCGCCGGTCTACGACGGCCGCACCGCGCTGCCGGCCAAGCGACAGACGGTCGACGGCCAGTTCACCCTCAAGCACCTCACCTACGCCTCCCAGCGCCTGGTCCCGAAGAACGTCGGTCGGGGCTGGAAGCTCCGGGTGAAGGTCGACGTGGCCCGCCCCAGCGCCAACGCCGCCGTGGTCAGCGTCTTCCGCACCGACGGCACCCGCGGCGTCTACTACCTCAAGCCCAACAGCCAGGGCATCGCCACCAAGACCATCGAGGGCTTCTCCTCGAAGCGGATCCGCAAGGTCGAGGTCACCTTCGCCAACGCGAGCAGCAACTTCAAGTGCGGCCAGGGCACCGCGTACTCCTGCCACGGCATCGCCTCGCCCGATAAGGCCACCCACCGCTGGTGGGCCAAGACCTACCGCTGACCCAGACAACGCCGAGTCGGCTCGTCATGACGAGCCGACTCGGCGTTGTTTTCTGTCAGAACGAGCCCACTCGGCACGGGGTCAGACGGATGCCGACTCGGAGAGACGCTTCAGTGCCTGCCGCACGATGGCGGGGTCGGTGGTCGCCCACATCGGCGGCAGGCTCGCCTTGAGGAAGCCGCCGTAGCGGGCGGTCGCCAGGCGCGCGTCGAGGACGGCGACGACTCCGCGGTCGGTGGTGGTGCGGATCAGCCGGCCGGCACCCTGCGCCATGAGCAGCGCGGCGTGGGTGGCGGCGACCTGCATGAACCCGTTGCCGCCGGCCTTGTCGGCGGCCTGCTGCCGGGCCGACATCAGCGGGTCGTCGGGCCGCGGGAACGGGATCCGGTCGATGATCACGAGCTGGCAGGTGTCACCGGGGACGTCGATCCCCTGCCACAGCGACAGGGTGCCGAAGAGCACCGTGTGGGGGTCGGCGACGAACTGCGCGGCGAGCTCGGGCAGCTGCGCGTCGCCCTGGGCCAGCGTGGTCAGGTGGGGCAGCTTCTTGCGGACCACCTCCGCGGCGGCCTCGGCGGCCCGCCGGGACGAGAAGAGCCCGAGCGTACGTCCGTCGGCGGCGTCGACCAGGTCGACGATCTCGTCGAGGGTCTTGGCGCCCATGCCGTCGCGTCCGGGAGGAGGCAGGTGGCGGGCGACGTAGAGGATCCCCTGCCGGCCGTAGTCGAATGGGCTGCCGACATCGAGCCCCACCCACGGCAGCACATCCTCCGTACGCTGCGCCCCGGCGCCCAGCTCGGTGCGCTCCTCCGCCTTGAGGCCGAGGGATCCGGCCACCGGGCCGAAGTCGCCGCCGAGCTTGAGGGTCGCGGAGGCGAAGACGACGGTCTTCTCGCGCAGCAGCTTCTCGCGCATCTGGGCCCAGACCTGCAGCGGCGCGACGCAGAGCCGCGGCGGGATCCGGTCGCTGCCCTCGTTGAGCCAGATGACGTCGGCGTCGGAGGCGGCGGCCATCCGCTCGGCGGTGGCGAAGACCTCCTGCAGGCCACCCTTGGCCTGCTGGAACCCGGGGTCGGCGCTGTCGGAGTCCTTCGGCTTCGGGAGCGCGGAGAGCGCGGACCGGGCCGCGTCGCGCACCAGCACGAGGGCGTCGGAGACGACCTCCGGGATGGTCACGAACCGACCGGGCGAGGTCTCGTTGATCGCGGCCCGCAGCGCGTCGGCCGCGTCGGCCAGGTCGTCGGCCTCGGAGCCGTCGACGTGCTTCTGGGCCCGGCGGGCGGCTCGCTCGACCTCGGCGGCGGTCAGCTCGTCGGTCGCCGCCTGGGTCACCCGGGCGACGAGCTCGTGGGCCTCGTCGATGACCACGGCGTCGTACTCCGGGATCATCGGCACGCCCTCGATCGCGTCGATCGCGAGCAGCGAGTGGTTGGTGACGATCAGGTGGCTCTTCTGCGCCTTGTCGCGGGCGACCTCGACGAAGCACTCCTCGCCGAAGGGACACTTGGCGGCGCCGAGGCAGTCGCGGTGGTTGACCGAGACCTGCCGCCACTCCCGGTCGGTGTGGCGCGGCGCGGAGTCGCGCTCACCGCTGCCACCCTTCTCCGCCTCCTTCTCGGCCCAGCTGCGCAGCTCGAGGACCTTCTCGGCCATCGGGCCCAGCGGGACGTCGACCAGGGTGCCCTGGTCGTCGGGAGCACCCTCGCGCACCCGGTGGAGGCAGGCGTAGTTGGAACGACCCTTGAGGACGGCGTAGGAGGCGTCGACGCCGGGGCGCGAGCCGATCGCCTTGACCAGGCGTGGCAGGTCGCGCTCGACCAGCTGGTGCTGCAGCGCCAGGGTCGCGGTGGCCACCACGACCCGGCTGTCGTGGAGCAGCGACGGGACCAGGTAGGCCAGCGACTTACCGGTGCCGGTGCCGGCCTCGACCAGCAGGTGCTCCTCGTCGGCGAGCGCCTGCGCGACCGCGTCGGCCATCTTCACCTGGCCCTCGCGGGTGGCACCGCCGAGGGTCGCGACCGCGTCCGCCAGGGCTTCACGTACGGGCGTCTGGGAGGCGGTGTCGGTTGCGGTCACTCGGGCAACCTTAGCCGTGTGCGGGGACAGTCTCCGATCGGCTCTCCGCGATCCGCCGGGCGACGATCTCCCCGAACTGCATGTGACCCGCGACGGTCAGATGGGTGTTGTCCTCGAGCATGGGCAGCTCGAGGTCGAAGACGTTGATGTAGGTCACCCCGTACTCCGCCGAGACCCGACGCATCATCTTGTTGACGGCCCGGATCGCCTTGGCGCGGGAGTTCACCTTCGGAGCGCTGAGCACGACGACCTCGTAGCCCTTCAGCTCGTCGAGGGTGGCCCGGAAGCCCTTCTCGACGTCGTCGAGGTCGCTCTTGGAGTCGTTGATGCCGCCCTCGAGCACGACCAGGTCGGCCCCTTGCGCCACCGCGTCGGGGACGCGCTCGGGGAAGGAGATCGGGCCGCACCGTTCCATCAGGTGATGGGAGTAGCCGGTGCCCCCGAAGCCGGAGACCCGCACCTCGCCGTCGAGATAGCGCGGCCACGAGAGTCCGGGGTCGTCCAGCCCGAAGCCCGAGGCCCAGGAGTCGCCGATCACGACCACCCGCTCACCGGCCCCGGTCACGACCGCGGCGCGGGTCACGGACTCGGCGGCCAGCCGGGTGCACAGGTCCTGGGTGACCTCGTTCCCCTGGCTCGTTTCCTGCCCCGGAAGCGCGCCGTCGTCCTCGGGGGTGGCACAGCCGGCCAGCGTGGCCACGAGGGCAGCACCGGCCAGCGCACCCACGATCCTGGCGCGCGTCGCAGGACGTACCTCTGTGCGCATCCGTGCCCTCTCCATCGACCGACCGTCCCAAGTGTGGGGGACGAGCCCGGCATCACCAACGTCGCAACGCCGGAACCGGCCCCGGATCAGCGCAGAAGATCAGGCAGAGTAAGCCGCCAGCTCACCGGCCAGGTCCGCGTTGGCGCGGCCCTTGACGACGGTGCCCTCGGCGGTGTGCTCGAGGTGGTCGATCTCGCCGTGCTGGTGGATCCGGTTGACCAGGTCGCCCCGCTCGTAGGGAACCAGCGCGGAGAACTCGACGCCCGGCCGCGGCAGGTCGTGCTCGACGGCCTTGATGGCCGCCTCGATGCCCTCTCCGGTCTTGGCCGAGACCGCGACCGAGTGGGGCTCGGCGCGGAGCAGCCGGCTGATCACCAGCGGGTCGGCGATGTCGGACTTGTTGATCACGACCAGCTCGGGCACGTCACCGGCACCGATCTCGGCGAACACCTCGCGCACCGCGGCCAACTGGCCCTCGGGATCGGGGTGGGAGCCGTCGACCACGTGCACGACCAGGTCGGCGTCGGCGACCTCCTCCAGCGTCGAGCGGAAAGCCTCGACGAGCTGGTGAGGCAGGTGACGCACGAATCCGACGGTGTCGGACATCGTGTAGACCCGGCCGTCCTCGGTGGTCGTACGCCGGGTGGTCGGGTCCAGGGTCGCGAAGAGGGCGTCCTCGACGAGCACCCCGGCTCCGGTGAGCCGGTTGAGCAGCGACGACTTGCCGGCGTTGGTGTAGCCGGCGATCGCCACCGCGGGGATCTGGTGACGCTTGCGGTCGGCACGCTTGGTGTCGCGGGTGCCCTTCATCGCCTTCAGCTCGCGGTTGAGCTTGGCGATCTTGGTGTTGATCCGGCGACGGTCGGTCTCGATCTTGGTCTCACCGGGACCACGACCACCGATACCGGCACCGCCGGCGACCCGGCCACCGGCCTGGCGGGACAGGTTGCCACCCCAACCACGAAGCCGCTGCTTCATGTAGTTGAGCTGGGCGAGCTCCACCTGGGCCTGACCCTCACGGGACTTGGCGTGCTGGGCGAAGATGTCGAGGATCAGCGCGGTCCGGTCGACGACCTTGACCCCGGTGCGGTCCTCCAGGTTCCTGAGCTGCGAAGGCGCGAGCTCGCCGTCGGCGATCACGGTGTCGGCGCCGGTGGCGGCGACGATCTCCTTGAGCGCCTCGACCTTGCCGCGGCCGATGTAGGTCGCAGGGTCGGGCGCCTGGCGGCGCTGGTAGATCGCCTCGAGTACCTCGGAGCCGGCCGTCTCGGCGAGGAGCGCGAGCTCGGCCAGCGAGTTCTCGGCGTCCGCCTGGGTGCCGCCGGCCCACACGCCCACGAGCACCACTCGCTCCAGACGCAGCTGCCGGTATTCGACCTCGGTGATGTCCTCGAGCTCGGTGCGCAGGCTGGCGACGCGCCTGAGCGCGTGCCGCTCGGCGAGCTCCATCGCGCCGACGGTCGGATCGGTGTCCTCTGGATCCTCGTCGGCGCTGTACCCAAACTCTTCGGCACTCTCGAAGCTGTCGTCGAGCGCGTCCCAGTCCTCGGTGGCCTCGAGCTCGTCAGCGAGTGAGAAATCGTGTGCGTTGTTCGTCATATACCAACAAGGGTACGGCGCCACACCACCCGGGGGACAATGCTTATCCGAGAGCGCCCCTCAGCGCTGCCCGAGCGCCTCCCGCAGCACACTGCCGACATCCTCCGGCCGCTCGGCGACGTACGCCTCCCCGCCGGTCGCGTCGGCGATCGCCTGGAGCGCGCCGAGGTCGGCGTCGGCGGTGATCCCGATGCCCAGGACGCGGACCGGCCGGCTCGGGTCGGAGGCGGCCTCCAGCTGACGTACGAGCTCGGCGAGGTCCATCGAGTCGGGGTCGTCGTTGGTGCCGTCGGTGAAGAGCAGCACGGTGTTGGAGGCGAGCGGGTCGTAGGAGGCGACCGCGGCCTGGTAGGCGGCGAGCGCCGTGTCGTGGAGGGCGGTGCCGCCGCCGGTGCGCGCGGTGAGCCCGGCGATCTCCTCGCTCAGCGCCGCGCGCTGGCCGTTCGTGGCGAGCTGGCGGGTCGGGACGAGCACGGTGTGGTCGCCCCCGAGGGCGCCCTCGGTCTCCTCGGAGAAGGCCCACAACCCGATCGCGGCACCGCCGGGAAGGAGCTCGACGGCCTCCGTCGCCGCCGCCTGGGTGAGCTGGAGGCGGGTCGTCTCGCTCCCCGGAGCGGACGGCCAGGCCATCGAGCCGGAGACGTCGACAACCGCGAGCGCCCGCTGCGGCCGCAGCTTGGCGGCCCAGTCGGCAGCGGTCCTCGCGACGGTGGCTTGGTCGACCCGGGTGAACGCGCCGACGTTGGGCGACGGCTTGCCCGCCCCGTTGGTGCGGAACCCGGCCTGGGTCAGCGCGGTGTCGGCGGCACGGCTGTCGAGCACCCGGGCGAAGCTGGTGATCGAGGAGGCGATCGCGTTGCGCCGGGACGAGTCGGCGGTGATCAGGACCGGGTAGTCGAGGACGACCGTGCCCTCCTTCGGCGCGGCCGCCTTCAGCATCGGCGCGTACGTCGACCACTGCTGCTCGCTGGTCGCGGTCACTCCGCTCATGACGGTCTGCAGCTCGGCCAGACGCGCCGAGTCGGCCGGGGCGGCGGCCTCGGCGCCGGAGGCGATCCGCTCCGCGTACGGCTCCAGCCTGGCCTCGCCGCCCGGCTTCGCCTGGCCCGCGACGACGGTGCCGAGGGCGCTCATCATCCGCTGCGGATCGCCGAGCAGCAGGTCGTCCTCGGCGAAGGCCTCGGAGTAGGAGGTGCGGGCGAGCCCGTCGCCGGAGACGAGCACGACCGGCGAGGAGGCCATCGAGTCGCGCAGCTTCACCGGCTCCTCGGCCGGCGTGACCCGGTCGAGCCAGAGCGAGGAGTCGGGGATCCAGACGTCGGGCAGCTCCCCACCGACCGCCAGCGGGTGGAGGACCTGGTCGGCCTTGGTGGCCTCCACCTCCATCTGGCTGCAGCCGGCGTCCTGGAGGATGTTGCGGACGGCGGTCGCCGCCTCGGGGGCCACCGCGATCGTCATCTGTGGTCCCAGGCAGGTGCGGTCGCCGCTCGGGTTTGCCTTGCCGTTGGCGACCAGCGCGGTCGCGAGCAGACACACGGCCAGCACACCGGCAGCACCGGCGATCACGCCGAGCGTCTCGCGCGTGAACCGCGGCTCCTGCTCGGGCTCGGTCGGTCCCGAGGCTCCGGTGGAGTCGTCGGGCTCGATGATCGCGAGCGCCTTGGACGTACTGGTGCCCGCCTTTTCGGACATGCGAACTCCCCTAGCTCCGACTCCCGCGGAGCGGTCTGGACGGCCCGCGGCTGGCGCACACATTAGCGGTGCGCCAGCCGTCGGGGTACTACCTGCGTCCGGTTACCTCAGTCGCGTGCGTTCACTTCGGTGGCATCCGGATGCCGCCGTCGACGCGGATCGTCTCGCCGTTCATGTAGTCGTTGGTCAGGCACTCGACGACCATGCTGGCCAGCTCCTCCGGCACACCGAGGCGGTGCGGGAACAGCACGCTCTCGCCGAGCTTGGCCTTGAACGCCTCGGCCTCCGGCCCCTCGCCGTAGATCGGGGTGTCGATCAGACCCGGGGCGACGGTGTTGACCCGGATGCCGACCGCGGCGAGGTCGCGGGCGAGAGGGAGGGTGAGGCCGACGACGCCACCCTTGGACGAGGAGTAGGACACCTGTCCGATCTGGCCGTCGAAGGCCGCCACGCTCGCCAGGTTGACGATGGCGCCACGCTGCCCGTTGGCGTCGGGCTCGTTGCGGCTGATGTAGGTCGCCGCCTGGCGGCACATGTCGAAGGTGCCGATCAGGTTGATCGCGATGACCTTCTTGTACGCGTCGAGGTCGTGCGCCGACCCGATCTGGCCGTCACGCCCGATGGTGCGCTGCGCCCACCCGATCCCGGCCGAGTTGACCACCGCCTTCAGCGGCGCGATCTCCACGGCCCTCTCGACGGCGTTGGTGATCTGGTCGGTGTCGGTGACGTCAACGGGCACGAACAGCCCCTTGATCTCCTCCGCCAGGGCCTCGCCCTTGTCCTTCTGCATGTCCGCGACGATGACCGTCGCACCCTTGGCCGCCAGCGCTCGGGCCGTCGCCGCCCCGATCCCGCTGGCCGCTCCGGTCACGATCGCTGTGCTGTCAGTCAACTCCATGGGCAGCACCATAGACGTGACCACCCTCACGGTGGTGAATACCCGTTAACCGTCTCGCGGTCGGAGCCGATCAGGCCCGGTCAGAGCGCAGTCGTGCCCTCGGCGACCAGGATCGCCGGTCCGGTGAGCAGAACGCGGTCGTCGGCCGTCCAGGTCACCTGGAGGGTGCCGCCCGGCACATCGACCCGGTACGTCACGTCAGCATCGCGCGCGACCGCGAGGCCGTCGGCCTCGGCGGCCGCGACCATCACCGCGCAGGCACCGGTGCCGCAGGAGCGGGTCTCGCCGGCCCCACGCTCGTAGACCCGCATGGCGACGTGACGCTCGGCGACGCGCTCGAAGAACTCGACGTTGACGCCGTGCGGGTAGACCGTCTCGTCGAAGATCGGGGAGTCGTAGAGGTCCCCGACGGGACCGTGCGGATCGATCGACTCGACCTCGGCGGCGGCGTGCGGGTTGCCCATGTCGACGTTGCAGGCCGACCAGAAGTGATGGGCGACGGTGACCTGGGTCGTCCCGAGCAGCTTCGGGGAACCCAGGTCGGCGGTCCAGACGTCCCCGTTCGCACGCAGGGTCTTGTCACCGGCGCGCGTCGCGAAGGTGACCTCGTCGCCGGCCAGCCCGGCCGAGCGCAGGTATTCGGCGAAGACCCGGGTGCCGTTGCCGCACATCTCGGCCAGGGTGCCGTCGGCGTTGCGGTAGTCCATGAACCACTCGGCGTCGCTCGCCGGCCGGTCCGCACCGGTGTAGGCGGCGGTGCGGATCACGCGCAGGATCCCGTCGGCGCCGATGCCGGCCCGGCGGTCGCACAACGCCCGGACGCGCGCGGCCATCTCCTCCTCGGAGAGCCCGCCGTGCACCGACCCGTCGAGGTCCGGCAGCAGCACGAAGTCGTTCTCCGTGCCGTGGCCCTTCAGGTAGGTGTAGGTCATCAGTAGAGGTACTTCGAGTAGACGTCGGTGCGGTAGTAGTCCTCCATCTCCGCCAGCGTGCGCGGGTCGTTCTCGACCTGCTTGGCGATGACCGCACGCTTCGGGAGGTGGTCGGGGTCCCAGGTCTCCGGGTCCCACAGCCCCGAGCGCAGGAACGCCTTCGCACAGTGGAAGAAGATGTCGTCGATCTCGACGACCAGGGCGAGGATCGGGCGCTTGCCCTTCACCACCATCTCGTCGAAGAACGGCGCGTCCGAGACCAGCCGGGCGCGGCCGTTGATCCGCAGCGTGTCCCCACGGCCCGGGATCAGGAAGTTGAGCCCGACGTGCGGGTTGGAGAGCACGTTGCGGTAGCCGTCGACGCGCTTGTTGCCCGGTCGCTCCGCGATCGCGATCGTCGTGTCGTCGATGACGTGCACCAGCGAGCCGGCCGGGTCCCCCTTGGGCGAGGCGTCGCAGTTGCCGTCCGCGTCGGCGGTCGCGAGCACGCAGAACGGCGTCGCGGCGAGCCACGCCCGGTCGATGTCGAGGAGCGCCGGGCGTCCCTTGGTCACCGCCCGCTCGTGCGGCGTGCCGACGAGGCCGACGAGCTCCTCGAGCGTGCTGATCTCAGTCCAGGTAGGGGTCACGGCCCCAGGGTACGAGGCGGCACCTCACCCCGGCGAGCCCGTAACCACTCGATCGGGTCGCCCCGGTCGACCTCGACACCGGCCATCCGGAGCATCATCCGGGCCAGCAGACGCCGGTGGGCTGCGTACGTCAGGACGTGGGCGACCACCGACCCCATCTGGAAGCTCTCCGGCGGCTCGCACAGGGCGTCCACGAGCCGATCCTCCCAGGCGCCACGGCGCTCGATGTCGCGCACCACCGCCAGCCAGCGGGCCGCGACGGCCTCGTGCCGCTCGATCAGCGCGACCACGGAGCCGGGGCCGCTGCGTACGGGCATCGAGAGCCCTTCGATGGAGGCGACCCAGCACTCCTTGGACCACACCGTGGCCTCCAGGACCTGGACGAGGGACTCCTCCGGGCCGTCCCACGGAAGCACCTCGTGACCCGGCAGCCGTACGCCGGCGAGCACGTCCTCGGAGAGCCCTGCGGCGAGGTCGAGCAGCGCCCTGGTGTCATCGAGGTCGTGCATCACCAGCTGCTCGGTCAGCGGCGCGAGCACCCGCTCCTGGGAGTCGACCCAGAGCGACTCGGGCGGGTGGAAGTGGATCCCGTTCGGCGCCGGCAGCCAGTGGCTGACCGCGGCGGTGCTCGGCGGGTGCCCGAAGGCCTTGGCGAAGGCCCGGGAGAAGCCCTCCACCGACTCGTATCCGGCGGCCCAGGCGGCTTCGGTCACCGTGCCCCCGTGCTTCAGCTGCCAGGCGGCGCGCTCCAACATCACGCGCCGCCGCATCGCCACCGGCGGCTCGCCCGCGCCTCGGGAGAGAAGCCGATTGAAGTGGTACGGCGAGGTGTAGACGTCCCCCGCCATCTGCGCCAGCGTGCGTGGTTCCCCGTCGTCGGCACCCTCGAGCACCGCGTCCAGCAGCTCCCGCAGACGGTCTCGCACCTGCTCGCTCATGCCGTCACCGCCTGCACGGCCGCGACGGCCTTCCCGAGACGGGACGGATCATCATATGAGACCCACACGACCCGCGGATCCTTGCGGAACCAGGCGTCCTGACGCCGTGCGAACTGTCGCGTCCTGATGGCGGTCCGCTCCATGGCGTCCTCCAGGGTCATCTCCCCGGAGAGGTACGCCGCGACCTCGTTGTAGCCGATGGCCTTCGCCGCCGTCCGCGACCGTCCCAGGCCCTCGTCGAGGAGCCGGGCCACCTCATCGACGAACCCGACCTCGAACATCTCCGCGACGCGCTGCCGGATGCGTACGTCCAGGGCCTCCCGGGAGATGTCGACCCCGATCTGGACGGAGGCCGGGTCCTCGTAGACCTGCTCGGGCAGCCGGGCGCTGAACGGCTTGCCGGTCAGCTCGATGACCTCCAGGGCGCGTACGACGCGACGACCGTTGTCGATCTCGATCCGCTCCGCCGACACCGGGTCCAGGGCTCGCAACCGGTCGTGAAGCGCCTTCTCACCTGCGGTTTCGAGTTCTTTCTCGAGGCGCTCCCGCACCTCGGCGGACGTCCCGGGGAACTCGAAGCGGTCCAGGATCGCTCGGGTGTAGAGAGCGCTGCCGCCGACCAGCACGGGCGTCTTCCCGGCCTCACGGAGCGTCGCGATCTGCTCGCGTGCCAGGCTCTGGAAGTCGGCGACGGAGGCCGGCTCGGCGATGTCGAGAAGGTCCAGCAGATGGTGCGGGATCCCGCGCCGCTCGGCAACCGGGAGCTTCGCGGTGCCGATGTCCATCCCGCGGTAGACCTGCATCGCATCGGTGTTGATGATCTCGCCGCCGAGGGTCTCGGCGAGGTCCAGGGAGAGGGACGTCTTGCCCGCCGCAGTGGCACCGACGACAGCGACGATCGGAGTGGTCGACCGGGTAAAAGATCCCAAGTTGTGTAGTCCGTGTGACCTATTCGGGTCGCGTGTCCCCCTGTTGCTGTCGTACTCCATGTGGTTAGTCTGACCGCTAGATGGCTCATACGGGGAGCCACCGATCAAGAGGGGGAAGCAATGGGCTTCTTGGACAAGGCAAAGGACCTGCTCGGCAGCGAGCAGGCCGAGGGCGTCAGCGACAAGGCGCTCGACCAGGGTCTCGACAAGGTCGGCGAGTTCGCCGACGAGAAGACCGGTGGCAAGTTCAGCGACAAGATCGACCAGGGCATCGACGTCGCCCGCGAGAAGGGCGACGAGCACCTCGGCAACGAGTGAGCCGATCGTCTTCCACGAGGCGGGGAGCAACCCACACCGGGTTGCTCCCCGCCTCGCGTCTTCGGGGGCGTGTACACCCGTAAGACATTTTTCGTGGCTTTTTTCGAAACACTGTTACAGACCTGTTGCCACAAGTGCCGTCACGTGGAACGGTCTAGACCGTCTCATTCGCGTGCCTCACCGAATGGGGGCAACCGGGGGGCGGACGTGCGATGCATGTTCGGAATCCGGTCCGATCACAACTACTCGGAAGTGTGGACCCAATATGTCTGAGAACTACGGCAACAGCGACGAGCAGCAGAACTACGGCCAGGAGGGCGGCTTCGGCGGCCAGGAGTCCAACGAGGGCTCCTCCTACGGCGAGCAGTCCAACGAGGGCGGCTTCGGCGGCGGCCAGGAGGGCGGCCAGAGCGAGGGCGGCTACGGCCAGGAGTCCTCCAACGAAGGCGGCTTCGGCGGCGGCGAGCAGCAGTCCGAGGGTTCTTCCTACGGCTCCGAGGGCGGCCAGAGCGAGGGCGGTTCCTCCTACGGTGAGCAGTCCGGCGAGGGCAGCTCCTACGGTGGCGGCGAGCAGTCCGAGGGCTCGAGCGAGGGCGGCTACGGCCAGGAGTCCAACGAGGGCTCCTCCTACGGCTCCGAGGGCGGCCAGAGCGAGGGTGGCTACGGCTCGGAGCAGTCCAACGAGGGCGGCTTCGGCGGTGGCCAGGAGCAGTCCGAGGGTTCCTCCTACGGCTCCGACGAGGGCTCCAGCGAGGGTGGCTTCGGCGGCGGCGAGCAGTCCGAGGGCGGCTTCGGCGGCGACCAGGAGCAGTCGCAGTACTGATTCAGTTCTGCTGATCGCACACAGATCGAGCGCCGGGCCCGCAAGGGACCCGGCGCTCGGCGCTTCTGTGGGTGAGGCTCCTGATCAGATCAGGCGCGGTAGGCCACCCATCCGTCGATCATGCGCTGCACCTGACCCGGCGTGAACTCGTCCATGCACGCGTCCTCGGTGTAGTCCATGAAGTTGTGGATCGGGTCGAGGCCAGGAGCGGTGCAGGTGTCGGACCCCTCGGGGCAGCCGAAGGCGGGTGCAGCCTCGGCCGGAGTGTCGTCGACCTGGTCGCCCTTGCCGTGACAGCCGCCCTGGAAGGTGTGGTAGAGGTGCAGCCAGTGGCCGACCTCGTGGGTGGCGGTATCGCCCTCGTCGTACGGCGCCGCGTCACCGCCCGGCAGCGAACCTGCCAGGATGACCACGCCGTCCTGCGACGAGATGTTCTTGGTCGGGAAGGTCGCCCAGCCCAGCAGGCCGTCGTCGATCTCGCCGATGTAGACGTTGAGCGCGTTGTCGCCGCCCTGGCGCAGCGTCGACTTCATCTCCCGCTCGCCGGCCGAGCCGGAGATGATCGGGTACCACGCCGGGTTGATCGTGGTGTCCTGGCCGGCCACCTCGAACGAGAACGGCGTGCCCGCGTACGCCGCGTTGAGCACGTCGATCTGGGCGTCGATGTTCGCCTGCGGGACGGCGCCGGTGGTGGCGTCCTCCTGGATGACGTGGATGTAGGTCGGGATGGTCGTCGGGCCGAGGGTGGCGCCGCCACCCTTCTTCCCCTTCGCCGCCAGCGCGTCGGCGAGCGCCTTCTCCTTGGCGTCGGCCTGCTTCGCGGTCAGATGGTTGGTGTCGCGTACCTGCTTGGCACCTTCGGCGACACGGGCGGCTCCGACCTCGTGCGGGTCGAAGCAGGCATCGCCACCGGCGGCCGCCTGCATCGCGGACGCGGGGGCCGCGGCCGCCAGACCTGAAGCGACGAGCACACCGAGCGCGCCCATGGCCGCTGCTCTGCTGGCCAGCTTGGGAATCGACATGGGGTATCCCTTCCTGAGACGAGTTGCCTCAGGCTAGAGCAGGAATACCCCTCGATGGAACGGCGTTACGGAGAATTTGCTGTCGGGGTAACGCGTCACCGCATGATCAGCCGCAGGCCGGCGCCGCCGGTAGCGGAGCGGGTACGCCGACCGACGGCATGCCCAGCCCCACCGAACGCGTCTCGGGCTCGGTCTGGCCCTGGCGCGCCTCCCAGGCGTCGCCGGAACGGGTGCGCCGCACCTCGAGCACCGGGTTGTCGGCGATCAGGTAGTGAGGGGCCGCGCGGGTGATCTCGACCTTCACCATGTCGCCGGGACGTACGCCCTCGACGCCGGCGGCGTCGAAGTGGACCAGCCGGTTGTCCGGGGCCCGGCCGGACAGCCGGTTCGTCGAGGAGTCCTTGCGGCCCTCGCCCTCGGCGACCAGCAGCTCGAGCGTACGTCCGACGTTCTTCTTGTTCTCGTCGTAGGCGATCTCGTTGACGAGGTCGACGAGCCGGCCGTAGCGGTCCTTGACCACCTCGGGGGAGATCTGGTCGGGCAGGTCGGCCGCCGGGGTGCCGGGCCGCTTGGAGTACTGGAACGTGAACGCGCTCGAGAACCGCGACTCACGCACCACGTCGAGCGTGGCCTGGAAGTCCTCCTCGGTCTCCCCCGGGAAGCCTACGATGATGTCGGTGGTGATCGCCGCGTGCGGGATCGCCGCCCGGACGCGATCGATGATGCCGAGGAACTTGGTGGACCGGTAGGAGCGCCGCATCGCCTTCAGCACCCGGTCGGAGCCGGACTGCAGCGGCATGTGCAGCGACGGCATCACGTTGGGCGTCTCGGCCATCGCCTCGATGACGTCGTCGGTGAACTCCGCGGGGTGCGGGCTCGTGAACCGCACGCGCTCCAGCCCCTCGATCTCGCCGCAGGCGCGCAGCAGCTTCGAGAAGGCCTGCCGGTCACCGAACTCCACGCCGTAGGCGTTGACGTTCTGGCCCAGCAGGGTCACCTCGCTGACGCCCTCGGCGACCAGGGCCTCGATCTCGGCGAGGATCTCGCCCGGGCGCCGGTCCTTCTCCTT
Organism: Nocardioides turkmenicus; assembly: GCF_011045035.1. Classification (GTDB taxonomy): domain Bacteria; phylum Actinomycetota; class Actinomycetes; order Propionibacteriales; family Nocardioidaceae; genus Nocardioides; species Nocardioides turkmenicus. The sequence continues at coordinate 165,725 of NZ_JAALAA010000006.1, read as the reverse complement.
GCCCCGCAGGCTCGGGACGATGCAGAACGTGCAGGTGTTGTTGCAGCCGACGCTCACCGAGACCCAGGCGGCGTAGGCCGACTCACGCTTGGTCGGCAGCGTGGACGGGAAGACCTCGAGGGACTCCAGGATCTCGACCTGGGCCTCCTCCTGCACCCGGGCACGCTCGAGCAGCACCGGGAGCGAGCCGATGTTGTGGGTCCCGAAGACGACGTCGACGTAGGGCGCCTTCTCGGTGATCGTCGCCCGGTCCTTCTGCGCGAGGCAGCCGCCGACGGCGATCTGGAGGTCGGGGTTGGCCTCCTTGATCGGGGCCAGGTGGGAGAGGTTGCCGTAGAGCTTGTTGTCGGCGTTCTCCCGGACGGCGCAGGTGTTGAAGACGACCACGTCGGCCTGCGTACCCTCGCTCGCCTTGAGGTAGCCCGCGTCCTCGAGCAGCCCGGAGAGGCGCTCGGAGTCGTGGACATTCATCTGGCAGCCGTAGGTGCGGACTTCGTACGTACGGGCCGTTGCGGAGCCAGAGGCGATCGACGTAGTCATAGCGCCTTCAAGCGTACGACCGCAGGGGCCGCGCGGAGGAATCCAGCGCGGACGCCGGTCGGCGCCGACGTACTGAATCTTGTTGGTTATCTGCTTGTAACCGATACCGGGGACCAAGTCATGGATGTGCAATGCAGGATGTGGTTAGGTCTGCGGCATGACCGTGCTTGACACAGAACCCACCAGCGCACCTTCGGGAGACGCCCTGGTGGTGCTCGACCATGTCGACAAGCACTACGGCGACCTGCACGTGCTCCAGGACATCAACCTGGAGATCAAGCGTGGCGAGGTCGTCGTGGTGATCGGGCCCTCGGGCTCCGGGAAGTCGACCCTCTGCCGCACGATCAACCGGCTGGAGACGATCGACTCCGGGACGATCAAGCTCGACGGCAAGGAGCTGCCCGCGGAGGGCAAGGGCCTCGCCAAGCTGCGCGCCGAGGTCGGGATGGTCTTCCAGAGCTTCAACCTCTTCGCCCACAAGACGATCCTGCAGAACGTCACGCTGGGCCCGATGAAGGTGCGCAAGCTGAAGAAGGCCGAGGCTGAGGCCGAGGCCAAGAAGCTGCTCGACCGCGTCGGCGTCGGCGCCCAGGCGGCGAAGTACCCCGCCCAGCTCTCCGGCGGCCAGCAGCAGCGCGTCGCGATCGCGCGGGCGCTGGCGATGAAGCCGCAGGTGATGCTCTTCGACGAGCCCACCTCCGCTCTCGACCCGGAGATGGTCAAGGAGGTGCTCGACGTCATGGTCAGCCTCGCCAAGGAGGGCATGACGATGATCGTGGTCACCCACGAGATGGGCTTCGCCCGGATGGCCGCCGACCGCGTCGTCTTCATGGCCGACGGCCAGATCGTCGAGTCGAACACCCCGGCCGAGTTCTTCGACAACCCGCAGTCCGAGCGCGCCAAGGACTTCCTCGGCAAGATCCTCAAGCACTGAACGTACGTCTCGGGTGAGCCGCTGAGCTCGCGAACCCTGCAACGCACCAACACTCATATTCCAGAAGGTGGATTCGATGAAGTTCAAGAAGATCGCCGCGGCCGTGGGCGCCCTCGCGCTCGCCGGCTCGCTCGCTGCCTGTGGTGGCGGCGACGACACCGGCTCCGACGCCGGCGGCGACAAGATCAAGATCGGCATCAAGTTCGACCAGCCGGGCCTCGGCTTCAAGGAGGCCGACGGCTCCTACTCGGGCTTCGACGTCGACATGGCGACCTACATCGCCGAGGGCCTCGGCTACGAGGAGGACCAGATCGAGTTCGTCGAGGCCGTCTCCGCCAACCGCGAGACCTTCCTCAAGGACGGCACCGTCGACATGATCCTGGCGACCTACTCGATCACCGACGAGCGCAAGGCCGAGGTCGACTTCGCCGGTCCGTACTACGTCGCCGGTCAGGACATCCTGGTGGCCGCCGACAACACCGACATCACCGGCCCGAAGACCCTCGACGGCAAGAAGCTCTGCTCCGTCACCGGCTCCACCCCGGCGGAGAACATCAAGGAGAACTACTCCAAGGGCGTCCAGCTGCAGGAGTTCGACACCTACAGCAAGTGCATCACCGCGATCGAGGGCGGCCAGCTCGACGCGATGACCACCGACGACATCATCCTGGCGGGCTACGCCCAGCAGGACCCGGGCAAGTTCAAGATCGTCGGTGCGCCGTTCTCCGAGGAGAACTACGGCGTGGGCCTGCCCAAGGGCAGCGAGGACCGCGACAAGATCAACGACCTGATCGAGCAGTCCTTCGAGGACGGCGCCTGGGAGAAGGCGTTCAACGACAACCTGGGCGAGTCCGGCTACGAGCTGCCGGAACCGCCGACGGTCGACCGCTACTGAGTCACCCGCGGGGCAGGGGAGTCCGCTCTCCTGCCCCGTCGGCACGTCCAGCGCAAGAAAATTTGGAAGGACCAATGGACCTCATCTCCGAGAGCGGGTCAGCCATCCTGACCTCGTTCGGGCTGACCTTGAGACTCGCCTTCTTCAGCGGCATCTTCTCGCTGCTGCTCGGCGTCGTGCTCGCGACGTTCCGGGTCTCTCCGGTGCCTGTGCTGCGCTGGGTCGGCGCGGCCGTCGTCTACACGCTTCGCAACACCCCGCTGACCCTGGTCATGTTCTTCACGCTCTTCGGACTGAGCTACCAGCTCGGGGTCAGCTTCGACAAGGAGCTGCTCTACCGCAACAACTTCTGGCTGGCCGTGCTCGCGCTCAGCGTCTACACCTCGACCTTCGTGTGCGAGGTGCTCCGCTCGGGCATCAACACGGTGCCGCTCGGACAGGCCGAGGCCGCCCGCGCGATCGGGCTGACCTTCACCCAGAACCTTCGCCTGATCGTCCTCCCGCAGGCACTGCGGTCGGTGATCAACCCGCTCGCCAGCGTACTGATCGCGATGACCAAGAACACGACGGTCGCGGTCACCATCGGCGTGACCACGGCGACGTTCGTCAACGAGGCCTCGGGTCAGATGAAGGCCCTGATGGAGCGCAACTCCGACCAGATTCTGCTGATCTTCATCATCTTCGCGGCCGGTTTCATGATCCTGACCCTGCCCATCGGCTTCATCGCCGGCTGGGCGTCCAAGCGATTCGCGGTGATCCGATAATGAGCGCCTCAGTTCTGTACGACGCCCCCGGCCCGCGCGGCAAGGCTCTCAACCTGGTCTATTCCGCCGTCGCCCTGGCGGCGCTCGCCTGGGTCGCCTGGATCGTCTACTCAAAGTTCGACTCGACCGGTCAGTGGGAAGCCGACAAGTGGACGCCCTTCCTCGAGTCCCAGACCTGGGAGAACTTCCTGATCCCGGGCCTCATCGGCACGCTGAGCGCCTTCGCGGTCGGTGCCGTGCTCGCCGTCGCCTTCGGGTTCGTCTTCGCTGTCGGCCGCCTCTCGCAGAGCCGGTTCATCAGCGTGCCCAGCGCCGTGGTCGTGGAGTTCTTCCGGGCGATCCCGATGCTGCTGCTGATGATGTTCATCTACTTCATGCAGCAGCCCCTCGGGTTGGACACCAGCGTGTTCTGGGCAGTCGTCCTCGGGCTCATGCTCTACAACGGCTCCGTGCTGGCCGAGGTGATCCGGGCCGGGGTCAACGCCCTGCCGAAGGGACAGTCGGAGGCCGGTGTGGCCATCGGCCTCTCGCCCGGGCAGGTGATGCGTACGATCCTGCTGCCGCAGGCGGTGCGCGCGATGCTCCCGGCGATCATCGCCCAGCTCGTGGTGCTCCTCAAGGACACCGCACTCGGCTACATCCTCGCCTACAGCGAGCTGCTCAACCAGATCAACAAGCTCGATGGCAACTTCGACAACCTGATTCCCGCCGCCCTCGTGGTCGCGCTGATCTACATCGCGCTCAATACGATCCTCGGACTCGTGGCCAACTTCGTCGAGGCCCGTACGCGGCGCGTGGGTCACACCGCCGGCCCCGTCGGCCATGCAGAGGACCCGAACGTGCAGACGGCTACGGCAGCCGGCATGCCGGGCGGTAACGCCTGACGCGGTCAAGGACAGGACGACGGCCCGCGGCCCCTCTCGGGGCGGCGGGCCGTTGTGTATCTGCTTCTACTTCTTCTTCGGGGTCACCCAGAGGTTGATGGTGCCCTCGATGACGACGGTGCCGTCCTCGCGGATGCCCTTGACCCGGACGGCGAGATCGCCGTCGGCGGCCTCCCAGTCCTCCTGGTCGGTCTCCGCGATGCAGGTGATGTCGGAGGTCGCCTTGGCGGTGTAGGAGACGGTCATCCCCTTGGGGATCCAGCGCTTGTCGCGGGGGATGGTGACCTCCGCAAGGGCACCCATGGCCATCTCGAGACCGTTGCACAGCGCGATGGCGTGCACGGTCCCGATGTGGTTGTGGTTGCCCTTGCGGTTGGGCACGATGACCTCGGCGTAGTTGGGTCGCAGCTGGTTGACCAGCGGGTGGATGGACCCGAAGTACGGCGCCTTCTTCGCGAACGCGACCGAGAATGCTCGCTTGCCCACAACCGGGACACGGTTGAAGGACTTCCAGAGGTCGTAGAGCTGGCTCATGGCCGTCAGGTTACCCGACGGTAACCCCCTCCCCTCTCCTGGCCCGAGATCAGGAGAGGGAGAGGAAGACCTTCTCGAGCTCCTCGATCTGCTCCGGCCGGTCTCCATCGGCGTGCGCACGGCGCAGCTCGTTGGAGAGCAGCGCGAACGCTGCCTTGTCGAGGGCCCTGGTCACTGCCTTGAGCTGACCGACCACGTCGGCGAGCTCGCGGCCGTCTTCGATCATGCGGAGCACGCCACCGAGCTGGCCCTGAGCCCGGCGGACTCGATTGACCACGCTCGTCGTCTCCGCGTCCCGAGGCTGGGGGACGGTCACGTCGTCAGTCAAAGTCTTGCCTTCCATCGTTTCTGGCATCATTCCTGGCTCGTTGTTGTATCCCCCGGGGGACAACGGTCCAGACCAGTTGGCGTTACGGTTCTTTTTGCCTGATTCCTGTTTTCGCCTGCATGGACCAGAAGTTCGTGCTAAACGGCGACCGGCCAGACGATCTCGACACGGTTGCCGAACGGGTCGCGGACGTGGAAGCGCTGGAATCCGTCGGCGTTGTGACGCTGGCTCCAGTCGACGTCGAAGCCGAGTCGCTCGAGCTTCTCCCCCAGCGTCTCCAGCGCTGCCTCGGTCTCGACCGCCAGGGCGGGATGGGCCTTGGCCTGCGGTCGGTGCGGGTCCTCGACCCCGAGATGGATCTCCGCGCCGCCGGGCGATCGGAACCAGGCGCCATCGCGCTTGGCCAGCTCGGCCGGCTTCGGCACCTCGGCCAGCCCGAGCCCATCGGCATAGAAGGTCCTGGCGTCGTCCTCGCGGCCGGCGGGCATGCCGACCTGTACGTGATGGATGCGCATCATGCCGCCAGCCTGTGGGCGACCACGAAGACGCGATGGAACGGGAGCAGGACGAAACTGTTTCCTACGGAATCGTTTCGTACCGGATAGGCCTGTGCCAGACGGTTCTTGAGCTCCTCGGCGAAGGGCTCGAACATGCCGGCCTTCTCCAGCGCAGCGGCGGTGGGACGCAGGCTCGTCCCTGCGATCCAGGTGAAGACCGGGTCCTCGCCGGTCAGCACGTGCAGGTACGTCGTCTCCCAGGCGTCGACCTCGAAGCCCTCTCCCGCCAGCACGTCGAAGTAGTCGGCCGGATCGTGCGAACCCGGCGCCTCGAGGTGGCGCGTGTGCTCGGCGTAGGGCTCCTCGGCGGCAAGCTCCTCACGCAGCCTGTGGCTGGGTTCGTCGAAGTTGGCCGGCACCTGGAAGGCGAACCAGCCGTCATCGCCCACCGCACGGGCAAGCGCCGGGAGCAGTTCGAGGTGGCCCGGGACCCACTGGAGGGTGGCGTTGGCGAGGAGTACGTCGACAGACCCGGGCGCCACCGAGTCGGCCCAGTCACGAAGGTCTGCCACCGCGAAGTCGACGCCGTCGACGGTCGCGCGCGCCTTGTCGATCATCGCGGCGCTGGAGTCCAGCCCGACGGCCCTGGCCTCCGGCCAGCGGGCCGCTGCCAGCGCAGTCAGGTTGCCAGGACCGCAGCCCAGGTCGACCACCGACGCCGGACGCTCGGCAGCGACCCGACGGAGCAGGTCGACGAACGGCCGCCCGCGCTCATCGGAGTAGGTCAGATAGCGCTCGGGATCCCATGCGGTCATGGCGTACGTCCTCTCGATTTCTCTTGATGTCAAGATATTCCGATCGTCCTCCCGACTTGTCTCGATGTCAAGATTCTCGATGAGGCGAACTTGGGCTAGGCTCGACGCCATGCGCGACGAAGTCGACGACCTGAGCGAGGCTTGGGCACACGAGCGGCCCGATCTCGACCTGGGCCCCGTCGAGATCTTCTCGCGTCTCTCCCGCCTCTCGCGCCACCTCGACCTCGCTCGGCGCGACGCGTTCTCCAGCTCCGGGATCGAGTCGTGGGAGTTCGACGTGCTCGCCGCCCTTCGACGGGCGGGCGCCCCCTACGAGCTCTCCCCCGGCCGGCTGCTGCGCGAGACCCTGGTGACCAGCGGCACGATGACCAACCGCGTCGACCGGCTCGCCTCGCGCGGCCTCGTCGAGCGGCTCCCGGATCCCGCCGACCGCCGCGGCGTGCTCGTCCGGCTCACCCCCGACGGCAAGGCGACCGTCGACAGCGCCTTCGAGGCGCTGCTCGCGGCTGAGCGGGAGTTTCTCGACGGACTCTCCGCCGACCAGCAGAGCCAGCTCACCGACCTGCTGCGCCGGCTGCTGGTCCCCTTCTCGGCCTGAGTCTGCGCGGGCCGCAAACCGTGTAACACGTCGTTCGACCGACTATCCGGTCGTTCCGATCGGGCGAGAAGTGCCACGAACGACGTGTTACAGCTCCGGAGCGGCTACTCCAACGCCTCGGCCGCCTCGAGCCACTCCATCTCGAGCTCGTCCTTCTCGGCGGCGAGCTGGTCGAGCTCGGCGCTGAGCTCGGCGAGCCGGGTGTAGTCGTTGACCGCCTCGGCCATGGCGAGCTCGAGCTTCTGCTGCTGCTCGCCGATCCGCTCGAGCTGCTTGTCGATCCGGGCGATGACCTTCTTCGCCGCTCGTTCCTCGGCAGATCCGGGCTTGGCCTTCGACACGCCCGCCGGCGACGTCTCGGCCGACGCGGGCGACGCCTCGGTCTGCGGGGCCGACGTCTCGGCAGGGATCGGGAGGCGGCGCTCGAGGTACTCGTCGACGCCGCGCGGGAGCATGGAAATCTGGCCGTCGCCGAGGAGCGCCCAGATGGAGTCGGTGACGCGCTCGAGGAAGTAGCGGTCGTGGGAGACGACGATCAGAGTCCCCGGCCAGGCGTCGAGGAAGTCCTCGAGGACGTTGAGCGTCTCGATGTCGAGGTCGTTGGTGGGCTCGTCGAGTAGCAGTACGTTCGGCTCGGTCAGGAGCAGACGCAGCAGCTGGAAGCGGCGGCGCTCACCACCGGAGAGGTCGCCGATGCGGGTGACGAGCTTGTCGCCGGTGAAGCCGAAGCGCTCGAGCATGGAGGTCGCAGAGAGCTCCTGGCCGTCGGTCGTCTTGGTGACGCGCCGGATCGACTCGACGGTCGGCAGCACCCGCGCGTCCGGGTCGAGGTCGTCGAGCTGCTGGGTCAGGTGCTGGAGCGCGATGGTGCGGCCGTGGCGTACCTTTCCTGCCGCTGGCGCCAGAGAGCCGTCGAGCAGCGACAGCATCGAGGTCTTGCCGGCGCCGTTGACGCCGACGATGCCGATCCGGTCGCCCGGGCCGATCCGCCAGGTGGCATGCGACAGCAGCTGCCGCTCACCGCGGAACAGGTCGACGTCCTCGACGTCGATGACGTCCTTGCCGAGCCGCTGGGTGGCGAACTTCTGCAGCTCGAAGCGGTCGCGCGGAGGAGGTACGTCCTCGATGAGCTGGTTGGCGGCGTCGATGCGGAACTTCGGCTTCGACGTACGCGCCGGGGCGCCGCGGCGCAGCCAGGCGAGCTCCTTGCGGACCAGGTTCTGGCGGCGTACCTCGGAGGCGGCGACCTGGCGCTGCCGCTCAGCCTTCGCCAGCACGAAGGCGGCGTAACCACCCTCATAGGCATCGACGACACCGTCGTGGACCTCCCAGGTGAACTGGCACACGGCGTCGAGGAACCAGCGGTCGTGGGTGACCACGACCAGCGCGGAGCTGCGCGCGGCGAGGTGAGAGGCGAGCCAGGCCACGGCCTCGACGTCGAGGTGGTTGGTGGGTTCGTCGAGCACGATCAGGTCGTGCTCCCCGAGCAGCAGCTCAGCCAGGGCACAGCGACGACGCTCACCACCGGACAGCCCCATCACGGAACGGTCGAGATCGATCCCGGCCAGGAGCTGCTCGACGATCTCCCGCAGCGCAGGCACCGCCGCCCACTCGTGGTCCGAGCGCCCACCGAGCACCGCCTCGCGGACGGTGTGGGTGTCGACGAGCTGGTCACCCTGGTGCAGGAACCCCACGAGCAGACCGCGCTGGCGCGAGACCCGGCCGGAGTCGGGCTCCTCCAGCCCGGTCATCACCTGCAGCAGCGTCGTCTTCCCGTCGCCGTTACGGCCGACGATGCCGATCCGCTCACCGGCGCTGATGCCGAGGGAGACGTCAGAGAGGAGGGGCCGGATGCCGTACGCCTTGGAGACGTGCTCGAGGTTGAGGAGGTTCGCCATATCGCCTCCCATTGTCCCCGAGGGCGGCGAGGCGGCCCGCATCGCGGCGGCCACCCAGCGGCACACCGAGCGGACGAACGGCCCCTGACCTGCCTAGACTCCGTGCAATGGTCGAGAAGGCGCTCCGCGAGCACACCCAGGGTTCGCGTCAGATGATCCTCGAAGCTGCCCTCCGGCTGGCGGCCGAGCGCGGCTACGTCGGCACGACGATGGCGCTGGTTCGGCGCGCCACCGGCCTGCCGCCGTCCTCCCTCTACTGGCACTTCCCCAACAAGGACCAGCTGCTCGCCGAGGCGCTCGAGCACGGCTACGCCCGCTGGCACGGGCGCGTCCCGCGGTGGGAGTCGAAGCCGACCGACGGAGACCTGCGCGAAGGGCTGCTGGCCAATCTGCGGCGGACGACGTCGGACACCCGCGACGCGAACGCCGACTGGTGGCGGATGGGTCTGATGCTCGCGCTCGAGTCCGGGCCGACGGTCGGCGACGGTCCGCGGCAGCGCTTCCTCCAGATCCGCACCCAGACCCTGGCCGGCTTCGAGATGTGGTGGTCCGGGGCCGTCGACCTTCCGCCCGCCCACATCGAGACCCTCGCCCGGCTGACCCTCGCCGCCCACGACGGCCTCTTCATCCACGTCCAGACCGATGAGTACGCCGAGCTCGACCCGCTCCGGCAACGGCTGGCCGACGGCCTGGCCGCCATCGCGGACCACCTCCGCAAGCAGGACCCGGCAGCGACCCCGGAGGCCGTGGACCTGCCGCCGGTGACGTACGAGGGTCGGAGCGGTAGCCGGGAGAAGCTCGTCGCAGCCGCGCTGGAGGTCGCTGCGGAGAGCGGCTACGAGGGCGCCTCGATCAGCCGGATCTGCGCCGCGGCCGGCCTCCCGGCCTCCTCGGTCTACTGGCACTTCGCGAACAAGGACGACCTGTTCTCGGCGGCGGTCGACGACTCCTACCGCGCCTGGCAGAGCGCCCAGTCCTCCTGGCGGCCGCCGCGCGCGGACTGCGACTGGTCCACCGAGCTCCCCCGGATGCTGACGCCGCTCGTGGCCAGCCTCCACCGGCTGCCGCCGTTCCTGCGGATCGGTCTCATGCTCGTGCTTCCCAAGCGGTCCGAGCCGCTTCCCGGCCGGGACCGGTTCCTCGCCGTACGCCTCCAGTCGCGGGCGGACTTCGCCGACTGGCTCCGCGGCGCCCTCGGCGAGAACGGGGCGGCGCATGCCGACGAGATGGCCACGCTCATGCTCGCGATCGCAGACGGACTCCTCTTCGCCGAGGCGCTCGACAGCGCTGGCATGCCACCGGCCACGACCTCGGACCTGCTGGCGAGACTGGTCACGGCGACGCCATTTCATACACAGATAAGTCACTGACCTACTACCGTAGATCCACAGACGATCTACGACGCTAACGGTCGAAAACACATCGAAATGTGTGCCGTGTCATCTATTTCCGCAGGTCAGGAATGAGATTTATCCAACATTTTCGCCACAACCTCCGGAACGATCGTTACAGTGACTGCTGTCACAGAGAGCCGGGGCACCCAGATCCCCCCATCGTGGTGTGTCTTCGGCTCAGTAAAGGAGATCCCCCATGAGCGTCTCTGCTATCCCCACCCTGGCTAGTCAGCACGACCATGAAGGTGCCCCGAGGACGACCTCCTCGGCGACCCCGTCTGCGACGAAGGCCCTCCAGATCCTGGAGGCATTTCTCGGAGCCGGCCCGAAGCTCGGTGTCAGCGAGATCGCGCGCACCGCGGGCCTACCCAAGTCGACGGCGTTCCGCCTCCTGCGTCATCTCGAGCAGAGCGGATACGTCGAGCGCACCGGGCGTCACTACGTCCTCGGCCGCCGGCTCTTCGAGCTCGGCAACGCGGTGCAGATCTGTCGCCCGCAGGGCATTCGTGAGACCGCGATGCCGCATCTGGCCGAGCTCTACGTGGCCACCGGCAAGACCGTCCACCTCGCCATCCTCGAAGGCACCGACATCGTCATCCTGGAGAAGATCACCGGACGCGGCGGCATCCAGCCCGACACGTACGTCGGCGGGCGCGCGCCTGCGGCCTGCTCCGCCCTCGGCAAGGCGATCCTCTCCTTCAGCGACCGCAACCACATCGCGGCGGTGCTGGAGTCCGGCCTGGTGAGGCGCACCCGCCACTCGCACAGCGACCCGGCGAAGTTCCTCGCCGAGCTCCGCCGCGCCAACAGCGAGCGCATCGCCTTCGACCGCGAGGAGGCCCAGCTCGGCATCGTTTGCGCGGCGGTCCCGATCATGATCGAGGGCCGCGCGATCGCCGCGGTCTCCGTCTCCGGCAGCGCCGCAGGGTTCAACGCCGCGAGCATCACCCGCCACCTGCGCCGCGCCGCCGCAGCGATCTCCGACGAGGTCGTCACCAGCGCCGCGTAGACCCCTGCCGAGGCGTCACGTACGCAGGCCGAGACGTCGGCTACGTCGGTCGAGGCGTCACACGCTGACGTCTCGGCCGATCTAACCGACGTCTCGGCCGACGGGGCCGACCTCTCGGCAGGTGCTCAGTAGGTGACCACGTGGGCGCCGGCGACGGGGCCGGGCGCGGTCCAGACGCGGTCGTACGCCTTGGCCTGCATCGCCCCGGAGACCTCGCGGGCGTGGGCAGCGTCGCGGCAGAGCATCAGGATCGTGGGGCCCGAGCCGGAGAGCTGGACGGCGAGGGCGCCGGCCTCCTCGCCGTCGGCGAAGGTCTGGGCGAGGTCGGGGCGGAGCTCCAGAGCCGGGCCCTGCAGGTCGTTGGCGAGCGCGTCGGCGAGGAGCTCGGCGTCGCCCTTCTCCAGCGCCATGAGGAGGCTCTCGGGCACCTGCGGGTCGCCGACCTCGCTCCCGGTGTGCTCGTCGAAGGCGCGGTAGACCGCCGGCGTGGAGAGTCCCTGCTCGTTGCCGACCACGACCCACCACCAGGCGCCGTTGTCGGTCACCGGCTCGACGATCTCACCACGGCCGCCGCCGATGGCGGTGGCGCCGATCAGCGCGAACGGTACGTCCGAGCCCAGCTGCCCCGCGAGGGCCAACAGATCCTCGTCGGAGGTCTCCAGCGACCACAGCCGGTCGAGGGCGATCAACGTCGCGGCGGCGTCGGCGGAGCCGCCGGCGAGACCGCCGGCGACCGGGATGCCCTTGTGGATCTCGATCCTCGCCGCCCGGTCGAGACCGTGGTGGGCGGTGAGCGCCTCGCCGGCCCGCACGACGATGTTGTCGTCGCCGGTCGGGACCTCGCCCAGCGCGATGTGATCCTCCGCGGTGAGCGCGACCTGCCACTCGTCGGCCTCGCTCACGGTGACGTCGTCGTAGAGCCCGATCGCGTGGTAGACGGTCGCCAGCGGGTGGTAGCCGTCGTCGCGGACCGGCCCGACCCCGAGGTGAAGGTTGAACTTCGCGGCCGCACGGACGGTGATCGTCATGAGGGAACCTTCTGGAGCGATTCGGTGATGCGTACGAAGTCGTCGATGGTCAGCGACTCCCCGCGTGCGAGCGGGTCGATCCCGGCCGCGACGAGCGCCTTCTCGGCCGCGTCGGCGGAGCCGGCCAGCGGCTTGAGTACGCCGCGGAGCGCCTTGCGGCGCTGCGCGAAGGCGGCGTCGACGACCGCGAAGACGTCCTCGCGCGAGACCGCGGTCGTGGGCGGCTCGCGGTGGCTCCAGTAGACGAGGCCGGAGTCGACGTTGGGCGCCGGCCAGAAGACGTTGCGGCCGATCGCGCCGGCCCGGCGGACGTCGGCGTACCAGGCGGCCTTGACCGACGGGACGCCGTAGACCTTCGAGCCCGGCTTGGCCGCGAGCCGGTCGGCGACCTCGGCCTGCACCATCACCAGCCCGTGGCGCAGCGTTGGCAGCAGCGACATCAGGTGGAGCAGGACCGGGACCGAGACGTTGTAGGGCAGGTTGGCGACCAGGGCCGTGGGCGGCGGCCCTGGAACCGACGAGACCCTGAGGGCGTCGGCGCGGATCAGGCTGAACGCGTCGGCCTGGTCGGGGGCGTACTCCTGGATGGTCCGCGGCAGCCGCTCGGCCAGGACCTCGTCGATCTCGATCGCGGTCACCGTGGCGCCGGTCTCGAGGATGGCGAGGGTGAGCGACCCGAGGCCGGGACCGACCTCCACGACGACATCGGAGGCGCCGACGCCGGACTCGCGGACGATCCGGCGGACCGTGTTGGCGTCGATGACGAAGTTCTGCCCACGCTGCTTGGTGGGGCGCAGATCGAGCTCGGATGCGAGCGACCGCACCTCCGCCGGGCCCAACAGGCGCGGCGGGGTGCGGTCGGTCATGGGTACAGCCTATGGCCCGAAGGCCGAAACAGCCTTACTGCGGCAGGCCGAGCTGCTGCGAGCAGTGCGGCCAGGCGCCGTAGCCACCGTTGGCGTCGCGGACCTTGGTCGCGATCGCGATCTGGGTCTCACGGCTGGCCTCGTGCGGGTAGCCGGAGCCACCGTAGGCCTGCCAGGTCTGCAGGTTGAACTGCAGACCGCCGTAATAGCCGTTGCCCGTGTTGATCGCCCAGTTGCCGCCGGACTCGCACTGCGCGAGCTGGTCCCAGACGGTGCTGCCACCGGCGAAGTTGGCCGCCGGGGCCTCCTTCTCCTTGGTGCCGACCTTGACGATGCGCGGCTCGGCCTCCTTGATGACGTTCTGCTCGAGAACCTTCCGGGAGACGGCCTCGCCGTTCTTGTAGACGATGCGGTAGGTCACCGAGCGGACGCCGTCGGCGCCCTCCTGGACGACCTCGGTCTCGCCCTCGTACATCGACGAGTCCTCGCGCTCCTCGACCGGCGCCTCGATGGTCTCGCGCGCGACCTTCTGGTTCTTGGCCGAGAAGTCGGTGAAGACGATCTTCTGACCGGTCTTGAGGGCCTTGTCCGAGGCCGGGGAGACCTTGTCGCGACGCTCCAGGTCGACCCCGAGGTCCTTCAGGGCTTCACCGACGGTCAGCGCGGTCACGCTCACCTTCTTGGCCTTCTTCCCCGCCAGCTCGACCTTGACGGTCTTCGGGGTGACGACGTCGAGCGACATCCCGTCGCGGCCGATGTACGCACCGCGGCTGGTGGAGAGCTCGGCGCGGTCGTAGTCACGGCCGAGCTCGGCGAGAGCGCCACCGACGGTCGTGGCGGTCACCCAGTGGTCCTGGGACTTGCCATCGACCTCGAGGCTCAGCTGCCGGGCGTAGCGGACGCTGATGGCGCTGCCGTCCTCGACCTTGGTGTCGACCGACGGGGCGACGGCGTCGCGGTCGCCGATCTCGATGCCCTGGGTCTCGAGGACCTCACCGACGGTGTCGGCGTGGACGCTGATGTCCTTGGCCTTGCCGTCGACCGAGAGGACGACGTCGGTCTGGGAGGTCTTGACCCCGTATGCGGTGCCGCCTGCGGCCACAACTGCGGCGGCGAGTCCGCCGACCAGAAGGGCCTTACGGCGACGAGTAGATGCGATGTTGCGAACCCATGAGGTGGTGCTGCTGACGGGCACAATGCTCCGATGTTCGTGCTCCCCGGGCACGGGCGCACGGTGTTGCGAGATCTGAAGATCTACGCGCTGAGGCCCACCCCCAACACCGTCCGGATCTATCCCGACCCCGGCTATCTCGCCGGACAGCGGAACAAATCCGGTCGGTTAAATGCAAGTTCCGCGCACGTGCAGCAGGCAAATACAAGCATGCAATCTTGGCATCAAAGGAGCACCAGGCAGGGCTGTCAATACCTGTCACACCGAATGACACCTGTGCGATTCACCACGCCGAAATCGCAGGTCAAGCAGGTGGATCATGGTCGCTGTCGTAATCCCGCCACGAAATATCGTGCCCGCTGGCCAATAGGCGACAAATCCTTTACAGGTAACTGCGTTGCTTGGTGTTGTACTCCCCAGCCATCTGCGTCGTGATGGCCCGTCGTGCCGGTCGTTTCTCGGGAAGGCAGATGTGCGCGATGTCACCAGACCCCGGAGGAACGATGAACAAGCGCGTTTTCAGCGCCCTCGCCGCAGTTGCGGTCGCGGGAGTGACGCCGGTTGTCCTCTCCCCATCGGCGGCAACCGCCGCCGAGGAGACCAGGACCCCGGCTTCCGCCAGCGTGAAGCAGAAGATCGACAACAAGCCGGACGCGCTCCACACCAAGCGCACCGAGCTGAAGCAGGCCGCGGCCGAGGCCGTTGCCACGGGCGAGAAGACGACTGTCACCAAGAACGGCAGTGAAGTCGTCAAGATGGGCAAGGGCGACAACACCCGCTGGGTCGAGCACCAGCCGACCGAGAAGTCCCAGCTGCTCAGCTTCCTGGTGGAGTTCGGCGAGGGTGGCAACCCGGCGTTCCCCGACAACACCTCGGGCCCGCTCCACAACGAGATCGAGGCCCCGGAGGAGGGTGACAACTCCACCTACTGGGAGCCCGACTTCTCGCGGGATCACTACCAGGACATGTTCTTCAACGAGGACCCGAGCGCCGAGTCCTTCCACAACGTCTACAAGGAGATGTCGAGCGGCCGCTTCGACCTCCAGGGCGACACCAGCGACTGGGTGAAGCTCCCCCACGCCGCGTCCTACTACCAGAGCGAGACCGGCGACGAGACCGCCTCCTCGATGAAGAACTTCATCCAGGACAGCGCCAACGCCTGGTACGACGCCCAGAAGGCCGCCGGCAAGACCGACGCCGAGATCGTGTCCTACCTGAAGGACTACGACATCTGGGACCGCTACGACATCGACGGTGACGGCAACTTCAACGAGTCCGACGGTTACATCGACCACTTCCAGGCGATCCACTCCGGCGAGGGCGAGGAGGCCGGCGCCGACCCGTGGGCCATCTGGTCGCACCGCTGGGCCGCGAACGCCTCCGGCTCCGAGGGTCCGTCGAACTTCCCGAAGGTCGGCGGCGTGCAGATCGGCAACACCGACATCTGGATCCGTGACTACACCACGGAGCCCGAGAACGGCGGTCTGGGCGTCTTCGCGCACGAGTTCGGCCACGACCTCGGCCTGCCGGACTTCTACGACACCGCCGGCGGCGAGAACGGCACCGGCTTCTGGACCCTGATGAGCTCCGGCTCGTGGCTGGGTCACGGCGACGGCGCGATCGGCACCACCCCCAACCACATGGGTGCGCCGGAGAAGCTCTTCCTCGGCTGGCTCAACTACGACACCGTCGAGGCCGGCACCGCCAAGAAGCTCGCGCTCGGCCCGTCGTACCACGACACCGGCGCCAAGACGCCGCAGGCGCTGATCGTCAACCTGCCCGACGGCAAGAAGACGTACGACGCCGGCGACGGTTCCTCCGGGCGCTCGTTCCTCTACTCGGGCAAGGGCGACGACCTCTCGGCGACTGCGACCACCCCTGAGATCGCCATCCCTGCGGGCGGCACGCTGACTGCCAAGGTGAAGTACGACCTCGAGAAGGAATACGACTACACCTTCGTCGAGGCTTCGACCGACGGCGGCTCGACCTGGTCCACCCCGCTGAAGACGAACCTGTCCTCCACCTCCCCCGAGGCCAACAACGGCATCGACGGCACCTCGGACAGCTCCTGCACCACCAACTGCAAGACCAAGGACCCGGTCGAGTTCAAGGACCTGTCCGTCGACCTGTCGGCGTACGCCGGTCAGACCGTGAAGCTCCGCTTCCGCACCGCCACCGACGGTGGCGTGCACTACTACGGCTTCGCGATCGACGACCTGGCCGTCGGCTCGGCCTACACGACGGACTTCTCGTCCTTCGACGGCTGGACGGTCAACAAGTACTTCACCCTCGCCGACGGCACCTACACCCTGCCGTACAAGCACTTCTACATCGCCGAGAACCGGCAGTACAAGGGCTACGACAAGACGCTGGCCGAGGGTCCGTACAACTTCGGCTACGCGAACTCCGCGCCCGACAAGGTCGACCACTACCGCTACCAGGACGGCCTGCTGGTCTGGTACCAGAACGGTCTCTACTCAGACAACAACACCTCCGCCCACCCCGGTGGCGGCCAGGCGCTGATCGTCGACTCCACGGCGTCGATCCAGAAGTGGTCCAACGGCACCCTGACCCGTAACCGGATGCAGGGGTACGACTCGACCTTCGACGTCGACAAGAAGGACGCTCTCAACCTGGAGCAGGACTTCCTCGACCCGAAGACCGGTGCGTTCATCAGCCGCGAGACGCTCTCGGTTCCGGCCACCCGGTCGGTTGCCGCGTTCGTCGACTCGAGCGAGACCGCCTACTGGAACGCCGACAACCCGCGGCACTCCACCAAGACGGCTGGCTCCGGCGTGAAGATCGAGGTCCTCTCCTCCGACGAGAAGGCTGGCATCATGAAGATCAGGGTCTCCTGACCTGACTCAGCCACAACAGAAGGGCCCGAGGCGATCGCCTCGGGCCCTTCTTCCGTGTCAGCTCCGTTGTCAGGAGATCACCAGGTGCCGCCGAAGGCGGTCTCGGTGTTGGTGTTGACGGCGTTGCAGAGCGCCTCGAGGTCGTCGCCGCGTACGTCGGCCATCACCCGCATCGTCGCCGGGATCATGTAGCTGGAGTTGATCGCGCCGCGGTGGGGGTGGGGCGTCAGGAAGGGGGCGTCGGTCTCGACCAGGATGCGGTCCTGGGGCGTGATCGCGAGGGCGTCGCGGAGGTACTGCGCGTTCTTGAACGTCACCGTGCCGGCGAAGGAGAGGTAGGCGCCGCGGTCGAGGCACTGGCGCGCGAACTCGGCGTCGCCGGAGAAGCAGTGCATCACCCAGCGCTCCGGCGGGCCGACGCTGTCGATCACCTCGAGCACCGCCTGGTGGGCGTCGCGGTCGTGGATCATCAGCGTCTTGTCGAGGCGCTTGGCGATGTCGATGTGACGCCGGAAGGAGTAGGCCTGGGTCTCGCGGCCGTCCTCGTCGGTGCGGAAGAAGTCCATCCCGGTCTCCCCCACCACGCGCACCTTGTCGTGCGCACCGGCGAGCTTCTCGATCTCGTCGAGCGCCGCCTCCAGGTCGGGTTGTCGAGGAGCGTCGTTGGGGTGGAGCGCGACGCCGGCGACCATGTTGTCGTACGTCTCGGCCGCCTCCACCGCCCAGCGCGCGCCGGGCAGGTCGCAGCCGATCTGGACCACCCTGGTCACGCCCACCGCCGCCGCCTGAGCGAGCGCCTCCTCGACCGGGAGGCTCTCGTCTCCCCGGACGATGTCGAGGTGGGTGTGGTTGTCGACGACCGGTGCGGGCAGCGGCTCGGGTGCCGGGGCGAAGCTCATGCTCACCAGTCTTCTACACGCTCTTGTGCACGAGGTCGTAGACCTCGCGTTTCGGTACGCCGGCGAGCTTCGCGACCTCGGCGATCGCCTCCTTCTTGGTGCGGCCCTCGGCTTCCAGGTCGGCCACGGCTTCGCGGAGGCTGTCGGGATCGCTGCCGATCTCGGCGGAGGGGTCGGCGCCGGTGACGACGATGGTGACCTCGCCTCTCACCCCGTCGCGTGCCCAGTCGACGAGCTCGGCGAGGCCGCCTCGGCGTACTTCCTCGTGGGTCTTGGTGAGCTCGCGGCAGACGGCGGCGGCACGGGTGTCGCCGAAGGCCTCACGCATGGCCTCGAGAGCGGCCTCGGTGCGGTGAGGGGCCTCGAAGAAGACCATGGTGCGCTCCTCCTTCGCCAGCGACGCGAGGCGGCGGGAGCGCTCGCCGGCCTTGCGCGGCAGGAAGCCCTCGAAGCAGAACCGGTCGACGGGGAGGCCGCTGACGGCCAGCGCGGTCAGGACGGCCGAGGGTCCGGGCACCGCGGTGACGCGTACGTCCTTCTCGACCGCGGCAGCGACCAGCCGATAGCCGGGATCGGAGACCGACGGCATGCCGGCATCGGTGACCAGCAGGACGCGGTTGCCGTCGAGGAGGTCGGCGAGCAGGGCCGGCGTACGCGCACTCTCGTTGCCCTCGAAGTAGGACACGATGCGGCCCTTGAGCTCGACCCCGAGATCGCGTGTCAGGCGGGAGAGCCGGCGGGTGTCCTCGGCCGCGATCACGTCCGCCGTGGCGAGCTCGGAAGCCAGCCGGGGTGGGGCGTCTTCGACACGTCCGATCGGGGTTGCCGCGAGTACGAGCACGCCGTCGTCTGGAACTACCACCCCGATATTGTCGCAGGCCTATAAGGTGCCATCGTGACAACGACGGTGACCAGGGCCGATGAGCCCATGGAGGGGTTGGCGACCACCCCTTCGGGTCACCTCCTCCCCACCGCCTGGGAGCGTGCCCGGCGGCGCATCAGCGGCTCGCCGCGGGCCGGCTGGATGGCGACGATCGGGATCACCGCGCTGGCCTTCCTGCTGCGACTGTGGCACCTCGGCACCCCGAAGGTCTTCGCCTTCGACGAGACCTACTACGCCAAGGACGCCTGGGCGCTGCTGGAGTTCGGCTACGCGCGCAACTTCATCGAGGGCGCCGACGAGAACATCCTGGCCGGGCAGCTCGAGGGGCAGTTCGCCGACGGGCCGTCGATGATCGTCCACCCCGACGTGGGCAAGTGGCTCATCGCGATCGGCATCAAGCTCTTCGGGATGGACCCGTTCGGCTGGCGGATCGCGTCCGTCGTGGTCGGCTCGCTCCTGGTGCTGCTGACGATCCGGTTCGTACGCCGCATCTCCGGGTCCATGCTGCTCGGTCTCGTCGGCGGCATCCTGGTCACCTTCGACGGGCTCGCCTTCGTGCTCTCCCGGCTGGCCCTGCTCGACCTCTTCGTCGCCTTCTTCCTGCTGCTCGCGGTGCACCTGATGGTGATGGACCGCGACTGGTGCCGGCGCCGGTTCTCCGCGCTCGCACCCACCCAGCTGGCCGAGCCAGGCGCCTGGGGCCCGGTCCGGCGCATGCTGTTCCGGCCGTGGCTGCTCTGCTCGGGGATCGCCTGGGGCCTGGCGATCGGTTGTAAGTGGGAGGCGCTCTACCCGCTGGCCGCGTTCGGTCTCCTCTATGTCGCCTGGTCCGCCGGGATGCGGCGCTCCTTCGGCGTACGGCTCTCCTGGCTCCGCGCCTGCGTCGCCGACGGTCCGACGGCGTTCGTGCACCTGGTGGGCGTGGCGCTCGCGGTCTACGTGATGACCTGGATCCCGTGGATGACCCACGCCGACGTCTACGAGGAGGCGCTCTCGGCGACGCAGTACACCCGCTACTCCGGCGAGGGCCACTGCGAGAACAAGTCGTACGTCCCCGAGAACCTCAACGACAAGCGCTGGCCGACCGCGACCGAGCCGGACGCCTCCGGCCTGGGCGAGGCGACCCAGTCGCTGCGGTCGCTCTGGTACTACCACCGCGACGTCTACACCTTCCACACCCACTTCCTGGAGTGCGCCGAGCACACATACGGCTCGCACCCGATCGGCTGGCTCGTCCTGAACCGGCCGGTGGGTGTCGCCGCCGACACCGGGATCCTGTCGGGCTCGAAGTCGAGGGGCGAGATGTGCGAGGCTTCCCCGACCACAGATCCTGACGGCGACGGCCCGCAGGAGGCGGGGACCTGCCTGCGACAGGTGCTGCTGCTGGGCACCCCGGTGCTGTGGTGGGGCGCCTTCGTCGCGCTGATCGTCTCGGCCTTCATGTGGGTCGCCGCGCGCGACTGGCGGTTCGGGGTCGCCGTCGTCGGGGTGCTGTCGACGTGGCTGCCGTGGCTGCAGTACGCCGGGCGGCCGATCTTCTCCTTCTACATGATCATCGCGCTGCCGTTCCTGGTGCTCGGCCTGTGCCTGTGTCTGGGCAAGCTGCTCGACCGGCCACCTCCGCTGGCCGGGGGCAGCCCCGCCACCAGGCGCCGGGTCGGGGGTGCGGTCGCCGGCGGCATCTTCGTGGTGCTGGTGATCTGCAACTTCGCCTGGTTCTGGCCCATCTACACCGACGAGCTGCTGACCAGGCAGGAATGGCTGACGAGGATCTGGTTCAAGCGATGGATCTGACGCATGTGGTGCGTGGTCGGGTGCCCCGGCCGGGCGGGTTCGACGACGTCGTCGTGACGGTGTCCGCAGGCGTCGTCTCCGACGTGCGGGCCGCCGTGTCCGGTGACCCCGCGTCCTCGGGGATCCTGCTGCCGGGCCTGGTGGACATCCACAACCACGGCGGCGGTGGTGCGTCCTTCCATTCCACGTCGTCGGAGGAGATCGCCGTCGCCGCCGGCGTCCACCACACTGCTGGCACGACCACGCTGCTCGCCTCGACCGTCACCGACGCACCGTCACGGCTGCTGTCCGTGGTCTCGACCCTGGCCACCGCCGCGGAGGACGGGCTGATCGCCGGGATCCACATGGAGGGGCCGTTCCTGGAGCACTCCTGCCGCGGCGCGCACGATCCCGAGCTGCTGCGGGCGCCGGACGCGGGGCTCGCCCGCGAGCTCGTCGCCGCCGCGCGCGGGCAGCTGCGGGTGATGACGCTGGCCGCCGAGCTGCCAGGCGCCGACGAGGTCGCCTCGGTGCTCACCGAGGCCGGGGTCGTGGTGGCGCTCGGCCACACCGCGGCGTCGGCGGAGCGGGCTCGCGCGTTCCTCGCCGGGCCCGGCGGTCTGGTCACCCATCTGTTCAACGGGATGCCGCCTGCGCACCACCGCTCTCCTGGGCCTGTGCTCGGGTCCCTGGGAGCCGCGGGCGTGGGAGACGCCTGCGTGGAGCTGATCGCCGACGGCGTACACCTCGACGACGAGACGGTCCGGGCGGTCATGTCGATGGTGCCCGGGTCCGTCGTGCTTGTCACCGACGCGATGGCCGCGGCCGGGATGGCCGACGGCGACTACCAGCTCGGCCCGCTGTCCGTGGAGGTACGCTCCGGGGTCGCCCGCGTCGCCGACG
This sequence comes from Nocardioides turkmenicus, assembly GCF_011045035.1. Classification (GTDB taxonomy): domain Bacteria; phylum Actinomycetota; class Actinomycetes; order Propionibacteriales; family Nocardioidaceae; genus Nocardioides; species Nocardioides turkmenicus. Next base: position 144,254 of record NZ_JAALAA010000006.1, on the reverse strand, counting down.
GGACCGGCAACGGGTCGATCGCCGGTGGCACCTCACGCCTCATCGACCAGGTACGCCGCCACGCCGCCGCCGGGGTCGACCTGGCCATGCTCATGAAGGCCGCCAGCCTCAGGCCCGCCTCGGTGGTCGGGCTCGACGCGGGCCGCCTCGAGCCCGGCGCCCGCGCCGACCTGGTGATCACCGACGATGCCCTGCAGCCGACCCGGGTGATGCGTGGCGGGGCCTGGCTCTCGGCGTAGCCGGGGCTCGTATCCTGGGCGCCATGTCCTCCACGAAGCCTTCCGCCCCGCTCGTCGCCGGACTCGTGCCGAAGTGGGCGGTCGCGGCTTTCGCGGCCGACGTCTTCTTCGTGCTCCTCTTCGCCTACGCCGGGCGCCAGTCGCACGACTCCGGCCCGGCGCTCGTCGTGCTCCGCATCGCCTGGCCGTTCCTGGTCGGGCTCGTCGTGGCCTGGGCCGTGGTGGCGGGGCGCCGCTGGTCGGCGGTCCGCACCTGGCCGGCCGGCGTGGTCGTCTGGTTGGGGACGTACGTCATCGGGATGATGCTGCGCGGCCTCACCGGCGAGGGTCTCGCGCCGGCCTTCCTGGTCGTCTCGATCCTCTTCCTCGGCCTCACCCTGATCGGCTGGCGCGGCTACGTCAGCGCCAAGCTCCACTACCGCTCGAAGCGCCTCGCCGAATAGGTAGTTGTGGCGGCCGAGACCGTAGAAGTGGCGGACGAAACTGTCGTTTCGTCGCCCAGAACTGCGGTCTCGGCTAGAGGGTGGCGGCTGCGGCGACCGGGTCGAAGCCGAAGGGGAGCTCCAGGCGGTGGGCCCGCATCAGGTCGGCGTTGGACAACACATCGACCGTGCGGCCCTCGGCGGCCACGACGCCGCCGTCGAGGATGACGGAGCGCTCGCAGAGCTCGAGGGCGTACGGCAGGTCGTGGGTGACCATCAGGACCGTCACGTCCAGGCCGCGGAGGATGTCGGCGAGCTCGCGGCGGGAGGCGGGGTCGAGGTTGGAGGACGGCTCGTCGAGGACCAGGATCTCGGGATCCATCGCGAGCACGGTGGCGACCGCCACCCGGCGGCGCTGACCGAAGGAGAGATGGTGGGGCGGGCGGTCGGCGAACTCCTCCATCCCGACCTTCGCGAGCGCCTCGGTGACCTTCGCGTCCAAGGCCTCGCCGCGCAGGCCGAGGTTGGCGGGGCCGAAGGCGACGTCCTCGCGGACGGTGCCCATGAAGAGCTGGTCGTCCGGGTCCTGGAAGACGATGCCGACGCGGCGGCGGATCTCCTTGATGTTGGCCTTGGTGACCGGCAGTCCTGAGACCGCGACAGACCCGGCGCCGGCCAGGTGGATGCCGTTGAGGTGCAGGACCAGCGTGGTCTTACCGGCCCCGTTGGGCCCCAGCAGCGCGACCCGCTCACCGCGGTGGACGTGCAGGTCGACGCCGAAGAGCGCCTGATGGCCGTCGGGGTAGGCGAAGGCGAGGCCGCGTACGTCGAGGACTGGAGTCGTCACCGGGGCATTCTCCCTGTGTAGCCGCGCGAGACCATCGCCAGGTGCACCCGCTCGCCGCGCTCGAAGGAACGGATGAACAGGGCGCCGACCGAACGGGCGAGCACCGGCCAGTGCAGCGGGTTGCGGGCGACGAACCCTCGGGAGGCTCGCGCCACCGCCATCCGGCGCATCTCGTCGGTCACGACCTCGAGGTAGCGCACCATGAACGCCATGATCTGCACCAGCTGCTGAGGCAGCCGCAGCCGCTCCAGGCCGTGGACCAGCTCCTGGGGCGTCGTCGTCGCGGCCAGCATCAGACCGGCGATCACGCCGAGCGTGCCCTTGGCCAGCAGCCCCCACGCGGAGAGCAGGCCCGACTCGCTCAGGCTCAGCCCGAGCACCTCGATCCGCGGCCCGTGCGCGATGAACGGCATCAGCACGGCGAACACCACGAACGGCGTCTCCACCACCATCCGCTTCAGCACCCACCCCGGACGCACCCGGCCGACCGCGCCGACCGTCACCAGGACACCGAGAAAGAACGCGTACGCAGCGAACCACTCCCGCGGGGTCGCCACCACCACGAGCATGAAGCCGACCAGCGCCAGCACCTTCAGGTGTGCGGGCACGGCTCAGGCCTCGTCGGTCGAACTGCTGGAGCGGCGGCGTACGACCATCGCCAGGCCACCGGCGAGCAGGAGCACCACGACCGTGCCGATCACCCCGGCGAGACCGCCGGAGAGCCGCTCGTTGTCGACGCCCTTGGTGCCGTAGTCGGCCAGCGGGCCGTCGGCGGTGCCGTGCTCGGAGGCGCTGTCGAGGAAGCCGGTCCGGCCGGCGACGTACTCGAGGCCGTCGGGGTGAGCGGAGGCATAGTAGGAGACCACACCGGCCAGGAGGAGGGCGACGACGGCGATGACGACGGCGACCCATTTGAACGGCACGCGCTTCTTCTCGGTCTCACTCACGCCACCGACTCCTTCGGCTTGATGACCAGGTCGCGCTCGGTGATCACGCCGCGCGCGGCGTAGACGAGGTCGGGACGTACGGACAGGATCGCGCCGACCGCGAGGAAGGTGATCACGCCCTCGCCCAACCCGATGAGGGTGTGCCAGCCGAGCATCGCGGTGGCCAGCGTGGTCAGCGAGATGTCGGCGGTGCCACCGACCGCGTAGAGGGCCGTGAAGACCAGCGCTGCCGCGGGGACGGAGACGAAGGCGCCGATCGCCGCGGCGGGCGCGACCAGGCCGACCCGCTTGGGCAGCACCTTGAGCAGCACTCGGCTGACCACCCAGCCGACGACCACGGTGGTGACGGCCATGAGCAGGATGTTGGTGCCGAGGGCGGTGATGCCGCCGTCGGCGAAGAGCAGGGACTGCACGATCAGCACGACCGAGACGCACAGCACGCCGGTCCAGGGCCCCACCAGCACGGCGGCGAGGGCGCCGCCCATCAGATGACCGCTGGTGCCCGCACCCACCGGGAAGTTGAGCATCTGGGTCGCGAAGACGAACGCGGCGACGAGGCCGGCCAGCGGAGCGGTCTTGTCGTCGAGCTCGCGGCGCGCGCCGCGCAGCGCGACACCGACCGCGACGACAGCGACAGCGCCGGTGGCGATCGACGTCGGAGCGTCGAGGAAGCCGTCGGGGACGTGCATGGTCACCTCTGGGATCTGCGTGGGGTAGGTCGAAGTGGAGCCCGAGATCGAAACTGCTAACGCGAACTTATCGCAATAGCCTCGCTCGCGCACTGTCCGGTCGAGCGGGATATCCAGACTCCAGAGGTTTCAATCGACGTCAAATGAATACTTCTCAAGTCATGACTGCGCGCGTACCGTCGAAGGCATGAGCAGCTCCGCCAACGACATCGTCATCTGCGAGCCCCTCCGCACCCCGGTCGGCCGGTTCCTCGGCGCCCTGGCGCCACTGAGCGCGACCGACCTCGCCACGACCGTCATGCGCGAGCTGGTCGAGCGCACCGGCCTGCAGGAGGGCGACGTCGACGACGTCATCCTCGGCAACGGGTACGCGAACGGCGAGAACCCCGCGATCGGCCGCATCGCCGCCCTCGACGCCGGGCTCGGCACCGGCGTCCCCGGCCTCCAGATCGACCGCCGCTGCGGCTCGGGTCTCCAAGCGATCCTGTACGCCGCCGGCTCGGTCGCAACCGGCGCCGCGAACCTCGTCATCGCCGGTGGCGCGGAGTCGATGTCCAACGTCGAGCACTACGCGCTCGGGCTGCGTGGCGGGGTGAAGCAGGGCGGCATCGAGCTGCTCGACCGCCTCGACCGTGCCCGCGAGACCGCGGGCGGCAAGGACCACCCGATCCCCGGCGGCATGATCGAGACCGCCGAGAACCTCCGCCGTGAGTACAGCATCTCCCGCGAGGAGCAGGACGAGTTCGCGCTGCGCTCCAACCAGCGCGCCGTGGCCGCCCACGAGGCCGGCAAGTTCGCCGACGAGCTGGTCCCGGTGACCGTGCCCGGTGGCCGCCGCAAGCCCGACGTCGTCGTCGACCGTGACGAGCACCCGCGCGCCGACATCTCCTTGGAGAAGCTCGCCTCGCTGCGCCCGGTCCGGCTGAAGGTCGACGAGGAGTCGACGGTCACCGCAGGCAACGCGTCCGGCCAGAACGACGGCGCCGCGATGTGCGTCGTGACCACCCGCGCCGAGGCCGACAGGCGCGGCCTGACTCCCCTGCTGACGCTCAGGTCGTGGGCCGTCACCGGCTGCGAGCCCGAGCGGATGGGCATCGGCCCCGTCCTCTCCAGCAAGGCCGCGCTGTCCCGCGCTGGGCTCACCCTCGACGAGATCGACCTGATCGAGCTCAACGAGGCGTTCGCCGCCCAGGTCCTCGCTGTCCTCCGCGAGTGGAAGATCGACGCGACCGACGAGCGGCTCAACCCCAACGGCTCCGGCATCTCGCTGGGCCACCCGATCGGTGCCACCGGCGCCCGCATCCTCGCCACCGCCGCCCGCGAGGCGCAGCGCCGCGAGGCCCGGTACGTCCTGGAGACGATGTGCATCGGTGGCGGGCAGGGGCTCGCGGCGGTGTTCGAGTCGGTCCGCTGAGCGGCCGGCACGCTTCGTACGTGATCTTTTTCAAGTAGAGCATTCGAGAGAGCAGAGAAGACATGGGTCTGGACAAGGTGGTTGGGTCGGCCGCGGAGGCGGTCGCCGACATCCACAGCGGGGCCAGCCTGGCCGTGGGCGGCTTCGGGCTGGTGGGCATTCCGTGGTTCCTGATCGAGGCGCTGCGAGAGCAGGGAGCGGACGACCTGATGGTCGTCTCCAACAACTGCGGCGTCGACGGCGCCGGGCTCGGGCTGCTGCTCGACGACCACCGCATCTCCCGCGTGATCGCGAGCTACATCGGCGAGAACAAGGAGTTCGGCCGCCAGTACCTGGCCGGCGAGATCACCCTGGAGCTCACCCCGCAGGGCACGCTCGCCGAGCGGATGCGCGCCGGCGGCAGCGGGATCGGCGCGTTCTACACCCCGACGGGCGTCGGCACGATGGTCTCCGACGGCGGCCTCCCCTACCGCTACCACCCCGACGGCACGATCGCCGAGGCCTCCGAGCCGAAGGAGGTCCGGGAGTTCCAGGGCAAGCAGATGGTGCTCGAGGAGGGCATCGTCACCGACTTCGCGCTGGTGCGCGCGACCCGCGTCGACCGCGCCGGCAACGCGCAGTTCCACGCCGCCTCGCGCAACTTCAACGTACCCGCCGCGATGGCCGGCCGGGTGACCGTCGTCGAGGCCGAGGAGGTCGTCGAGGTCGGCGAGATCGACCCGGCCGACGTACACCTTCCGGGGATCTTCGTGAAGCGGATCGTCGCGCTGACGCCCGAGCAGGCGGCACGCAAGGACATCGAGAAGCGTACGACGCGCGGCGAGCGCCCCACCCAGACCACGTCGAGCAAGGAGGCCTGAGTCATGGCTTGGGACCGCAACCAGATGGCCGCGCGCGCCGCACAGGAACTGCAGGACGGCGACTACGTCAACCTCGGGATCGGTCTGCCGACCCTGATCCCCGACTACATCCCGGAGACCTCCACGGTCGTGCTGCACGCCGAGAACGGGATCCTCGGCGTCGGCCCGTTCCCCTACGAGGACGAGGTCGACCCCGACCTGATCAACGCCGGCAAGCAGACCGTGACCGTGCTCGCCGGGGCCTCCTACTTCGACTCCGCGACCTCCTTCGCGATGATCCGCGGCGGTCACATCGACGTCGCCGTCCTGGGCGCGATGCAGGTGTCGACCAACGGTGACATCGCCAACTGGATGGTGCCCGGCCAGATGGTCAAGGGCATGGGCGGCGCGATGGACCTCGTCTCCGGCGCCGGGCGCGTGATCGTGCTGATGGAGCACGTCACCAAGAAGGGCGCCCCCAAGCTGCTGGAGGCCTGCGACCTGCCGCTGACCGGGCGCGGGATCGTGAAGCGGGTCATCACCGACCTCGGGGTCCTCGATGTCACCGGCGAGGCGTTCGAGCTCGTGGAGCTCGCTCCCGGGGTGACGTACGACGAGGTCGTGGCGGCCACGGGCGCACCGGTGGTCGACAGGACCACGGCTCCGGCCGCTTAGTCTCACCATCCAAAACTGGAACAGGTTTCCGTAACTCGCGTTTGCATTCCGTCGTTCGAGGTGTGATACCCACCGCACCTCTGGAGTGAGTCGTGAAACTCGGCAGACTGGCGTTCCTCGTTCCGTTCCTGGCTCTCGTCGCGACCTTCCTGCCACCGGCGCTCTCCCCGCCGGCCGCCTCGGCGGCGCCTGCGGTCAGCACCCAGGCGCCCCAGGCGCGGGTCGGGACCTGGAAGCCGCGCCCGCCGACGTACGGCGTGGTCGTCGAGAAGGACGTCGAGATCACCATGTCCGACGGAGTCGTGCTCCGGGCCGACATCCACCGCCCGGCGAAGGCCGACGGCACCCCGGCGGCGGGTCGGTTCCCGGTGATCCTGACGCAGAACCCCTACAACAAGAACGTCTCCGGCGGCGCCACCGGTGGTGGCGGCGACTACTTCGTGCAGCGCGGCTATGTGTTCGTGCAGACCGACGTACGCGGCACCGGCTCCTCCGCCGGCCAGTGGGACGCCTTCGGCGACCGCGAGCAGAAGGACGGCCTCGAGGTCGCCAACTGGGCCACCTCGAAGAAGCGCCCGTGGAGCAACGGGGAGCTCGGCCTGTGGGGCCCGTCCTACATGGCGATCAACCAGTTCTTCACCGCAGCGCAGCACCCGCGCGGACTGAAGGCGATGTTCCCGATCGTGCCGGCCGGCGACGTCTACCGTGACGTCGTCGCCTCCGGCGGGCAGATCGACGCCGGGTTCATCCCGCTGTGGTTCGGGCTGGTCACCGGATCGGGGCTGGTGCCGCCGGCCGTCAACAAGGCCCGCCCGGAAGCAACCTTGACCACGCTGCTGCAGCACGTCGGCGGTGCGGTCGGGTTCCAGGTGCCGATGCTGGTGAGCGCCGCGCTGGGCAGCGACGCCGCCTATGACGGCCCCTTCTACCGGAAGCGCTCGCCGCTGAGCGTGGTCGACGAGATCGACGTGCCGACCTTCGTCACGGCCGGCCAGTACGACATCTTCCAGCGCGGCGCCCCGATGCTCTTCGACCGGATGCAGCGCAACGGCGTCGACACCAAGCTGCTCATCGGACCGTGGACCCACGCCGAGGGATCGATGGGCGGCGGCCTGGAGGGCAGCGGGATCAGCAGCCTGGACGAGATGGCGCTGCGGTGGTTCGACACCCACATCAAGGGCCTCCCCGACACCACGCTCGACCGGGACGTCGCGCCGGTGACCTACCACGAGATCGGGTCCGGGAAGTGGCGCACGATGAAGTCATGGCTCGGGAGCGAGGTCAAGGCCAAGACGTACGCCCTCGGGTCGGCGCTGAAGCCCGTCGGCGGCGACACCATCGCACCGCTGCCGGTGCAGGGGCTGTGCTCCCGGAGCACCTCGCAGTGGACCGCCGGTGCCCTCGCGATCCCCGGCTGCGAGACCGACAACCGGATCAACGACGCGCTCGGGGTCTCCTACGAGACCGCGCCGGCGACCTCCGACCTGGCGTTCTCCGGGCCGATCAACGCCGATCTGTCGGTGTCCACGACCGGCACCGACGGGCTGATCGCGGTCTCCGTCGAGGATGTCGCTCCCGACGGATCCGTCGACCGCATCACTGGCGGCTGGCAGACCCTGCGTCACCGCGCGGTCATCCCGTCGAGGTCTCGGACACTGAACGGCCAGGTCGTCCAGCCCTGGCATCCCTTCACCCGTTCGGCCGAGCAGGCGGTGACGCCGGGCCAGATCTACCGCGTCCCCGTCGAGGTCTTCCCGACCGGCGCGGTGATCAAGAAGGGGCACCGGCTCCGGGTCACGGTCCACTCCTACGACGTCCCTCACCTGCTGCCCAACGTCAAGCAGCTGGTCCGCGGCGTCGCCGGTGTGGTCACCGTCCACCACACGAAGACGCACCCCTCGACGCTGATCCTCCCGGCCCGGAGGTAGGGCCGAGAGGATCTCGATCTTCGCGTCGAGGGATCGCCGCGGAGCTCAGAGGCGGGCGGCCTCCTCCGGCACGCGCTCGGAGACCTTCGGGTCCCGGGCGCGTGCGGCGTTCACGAGCAGGTACGCCGCGACCACCGCCCCCACGGCCAGCGCGACCGCCGCCGAGGCGTAGGCGGCCGCGTAGCCGGAGGTCGTGAGCAGGCCCGCGGCGATCAGAGTGCCGAGGAATCCGCCGGCCTGCTGGGTCGTCGTGGTCAGACCGGAGCCGATCCCGGCGTACTCCGGCGCCAGCGCGCCCATCGCCAGCGCGGTCACCTGCGGCATCGCGAGCCCGAAACCGAGGCCCATCACGACCGCGCCGGGGAGGACGTCGAGGAGGAAGCTGCCGGACTCGGGCAGGCGGACGAGGTAGACCATGCCGACAACGAAGGCGAGCAAGCCCGCGACCAGGATGCGCTCGGAGCCGAACCGCTCGGCCAGGGCGGCGCTGAAGCCGAGGCTCGCCACCGCGATCACCCCGCTGACCGGGAGGAACGCCAGGCCGGTCGCCAGGGCGCCGAAGCCGAGGACGTCCTGGAGGTAGAGCGTGGTGACGAACTGGAAGGTGAACCCGGCGAAGGTCAGGGTCACCAGGATCAGGTTCGCGAGCGCGAACCGGCGCTCGGCGAACAGGCCGCGCGGGAGCAGGCCGCCCTTGGTACCGGTCGGCGGCGTACCCTCCACCGCGCGCAGCGCCACGATCAGGGCGATGATCCCGAAGGGCACGTTGATCAGGAAGGCCCAGCGCCACGAGGCCACCTCGGTGAGTACGCCACCCAGGACCGTGCCGACCGACGCACCGATCGAGCCGACGAAGGCGAGTACAGCGAAGGCGCGCAGGCGGTCGCGGGCCTCGGGGTAGAGGCCCGCGATCATGCCGAGCACCACGGCCGAGGCGATGCCGCCGCCGAGACCTTGGACGAACCGGGCCATGACCAGGGAGACCGGGTCCCAGGCGATGCCGCACCAGGCCGAAGCGAGCGTGAAGATGCTCAACCCGGCGAGGAAGACCGGGCGCGTCCCGAAGACGTCACCGGCCCGGCCCGCCGGGAGCAGGACGAGGGCGAAGGCGAGGAGGAAGCCGTTGACCACCCAGGACAGCGAGGTGTCGCCGAAACCGAGGTCGTCGCGGATTGCAGGGAGGGCGACGGTCACGACCGTGCCGTCGAGGATCACCATCAGCTGAGTTGCTGCGAGGGTCGCGAGCGCGACTGTCTTGGTCGTCATAGATACGACCATAGAAGATTGTTTGTTATGAAACAATCTATTTCGGGATATTCCTTTGTGGACCTATCTCTCAGCGAGCCGAAGCAGGCGCGCGCCGCCGCAGCGTCATCGTGTGCGACGGCGTGGCCCACGGCCCCTCGACCAGGTGCTGGAGCGCCTCGAGGAACGCCTCGCCCTCGCTCGGCGCCAGACTCTCGAGCGCCGTGGCGACGGTCGCGTTGTAGACCTTCGAGGCCTCGTCGAGCGCCTTCACGCCGTCCGGCGTGAGCGCGACGATGCGAGCTCGACGGTCGGTGGTCGAGACGCGTCGCTCGGCGAGCCCGCGCTGCTCCAGGTTGTCGAGCGTCGTGACCATGGTCGTCTTGTCCAGCATCGCCATCTCGGCCACCGCGTTCTGGGTGTACTCGCCCTCGGCGGCCTTCATCAGGACGCAGTACTCCCGCACCGAGAGATCCAGGTCCGCCAGCGCCTCGCCGACCTGAGCGGCGAAGGCGTGCGCGGACTGGTTGAGCAGGAACAGCAGGTCGATACGCGGTCCGGTCATGAACCAGATGATAACGAACCATCTGATACCGAACTATCTTCTGATCAACTATCTAGGCAAAGACGGCGCCCGCCCCGACAAGACATCGGGAACGAGCGCCGCCCGGGGTCAGGTCAGAGATACTGCCCGAGGTCCGCCTGGATCTCCTCGGGCGTCACCGGCGGCTCGTAACGCTTGATGACCTCGCCGTCGCGGCCGATGAGGAACTTGGTGAAGTTCCACTTGATGTCGCCGGGCTCGGTCGCCGGCGTCAGGTCCTTGACGCCTTCGTAGAACGCTCCGAGGTGCGGGCCCCAGTCTCCGGGCGCCTCCGCCCGCAGGAAGTCGTAGAGCGGCGCAGCGTTCTCACCGTTGACGTCCACCTTGGCCATGACCGGGAAGGTCACGTCGTACGTCGTCTTGCAGAAGTCCTGGATCTCGTCGTCGGTGCCGGGCTCCTGACCCAGGAACTGGTTGGTCGGGAACCCGATGACCTCGACGCCGGAGTCCTTGGTGGCACGGTAGAGCGCCTCGAGGCCCTCGTACTGTGGCGTCAGGCCGCACTTGCTCGCAACGTTGACGATCAGCAGAAGCTTGCCCTTGTAGTCGCCGAGCGCGACGGTGCTGCCGTCGGCGGCGGTCGCTTCGAAGTCGTGCGTAGTGGTCAAAGATCTCTCCTTGGAACGTCGGACATCGGTCGTCGAGCCTGTCGAGGCGACAACCCGGCTCCGCCCGAGGTTATGCCCCGCGCTGATGCGGCACGGACGAGGCCTCCTCGGCCAGCCGCCGCTCCCGCGCGACCGTCATGATCGCCGCCGACATCCATTCGAGCGCCTCGGGCATCTCGAACGCGATCTCCTCGAGCAGCGTCGGCATGTCGTGACGCCCCACCGAGAGCAGCATCTCGCTCAGCGATCCGTCGGGCGCGGTCACCATGAACCGGAACTCGATCGCCTCAGGAGTGACCGTGGCGGCGCACCGGCTGGTCTCGAACGTCCACGGCGCACGGCGGGCCTGGCCGTGGGTGCCGGGAGTCGTCATGACCGCGGATCATATTCAGGTTGCCGCCTCGGCCGCACCCCTTTCTCCCCTCGGATCATCCCTCGAACAGTGATTCGAATCTCGCCACGAGACACACCGCCCCAGCACGCGCGCAACCTCACGATGACCGGTACGTTCGTCCGCGGTCATTCGGCGGGGAACACTGGAGAGGGACACAACTTCACATGATGGGCGGGCATCACGCGGCCTCTGGCGCTGCCGCGTGGATCGCAGTGACATCGTCGGCACCGATCGCATTCGGGTGGTATCCCGGCGTCTCGGACGTAGGGGTGATGACCGGCACCCTGGTGTGCGCCGGCGCCGCGCTGCTGCCGGACGCGGACCACCACAACGGCACCATCGCCAACTCGCTGCCGCCGATCTCCGACGGCCTGACCAAGATCGTCGGACAGGTCTCGGGGGGCCACCGCAACGGCACCCATTCGATCCTCGGCGTGGCCGCCTTCACCGGCCTCGCCTGGGGCGCCGGGACGCTCGCCGTCCAGACCGAGCGCTTCGGCAGCATCCTGATCGGCCCGGGCATCATGTGCATCCTGCTGGTCGCGTTCGCGATGAACGCCCTGAAGCTCACTCGCCGGGGATTCATCTGGCCCTGGGTCTCCGCGGTGACGCTGGCGAGCGTGATCGCGATCTTCGCGCCCGAGGAGTGGTGGTGGATGCCGTTCTCGGTCGCTCTGGGCTGCGTCGTCCATCTCATCGGCGACTTCGTGACGACGATGGGGATCCCGTTGTTCTGGCCGATCGCACCCAAGCCGCCCAGGTGGGTACGGCGCAACAAGTGGCTGCCGTTCGACAACATGTGGACCCGGGGCGGACACTTCGCCCTCCCGATCCTCGGCGACGCCGGCTCCATCCGGGAGTGGGTCGTGATGACCCCGATCAGCCTCTACGCGATCGTCGGCTTCGGCTGGGCGATGCTGAGCCAGATGGGCTTCGACGTCGACAGCCGCTGGGATGCCTTGGTCGCGAGCCTCACTGCTCTGATCTGACGGACCGTCGGCGCCCGCGCAGCGGGCGTACGACGAAGATCCCCGCCAGCAGGGCGAGCGCACCGAGGAACGCGGCGACGGCGACCATCCCGCTGACGACGACCTTGGTCTGGACACCCCGGTGCTCCTCGCCGACGTCGTCCGCGACGATCAGGGTCATCGCGACGATGGTGTCCTTGAGGAGCTGGATGAAGCGGTTCATGTCCTCGGCCCAGACCTGGGCGGCCGGCCTACCGAGACCGTGTTCCGCGAGGTCGGGGACGACACCCTCCAAGGACCCGTCGTTGATCACCTGGACGACGGCGTTCTGCGACACCACACCGCGGGAGCCGTCCGCGAAGGTGCCGTTCGAGATCTTGTCCAGCGCCTTCTGGGTGGCCTTCGGGGAGTCGGCGTAGAAGGAGCGCGAGGTGAGCTGCCAGGACGTACGCGCCTCGCTCATCGCCTCCATCGACTCCTCGTCGATCCGTCCCGTCATCAGCGCCGGCACCATGATCGCGCGCTCGACGCCCAGCGACTCGGCCGCCGACCGGACGTACTTGAGGTTGGTGACCTGCTTGTAGATCTTCTCGTTGCGGATGTTGGGCATCTCGGTCGCGAAGTCGAGTAGCTCGTAGGCGGTGTCGGTGTAGGCAGCGGCCGCCGCCTCCGTGCTCGCCTTGTCGCCGTCCTCGAGGTCCTTGCGGTAGGCGTCGATGCCCTTGAGGACGGTGTAGGTGCGCTCGACCCGCTCGCGCAGGCTCGGGGTGTCGGCGAGGTCGACCTTGGTGATGTCGGCGTGCCAGGCCTCGATCGAGTCGTCGGTCACCTGGCGATAGGCCTGCCGGACCGCGTCCGGGACCTCGTCGGAGCTCAGCGCGTCCCGCTCGAAGATGAGGTCCATCCCGAGCTCGTAGCTCTCCGGGAGCGCGCCGGCGATCGTCATCGCCCGGCTGGAGACGGACCGCTCGTCGAGGGCGTCGGCGAAGGACAGCCCGCCCAGGACCAGGGCGATCACGACCGGCACCAGAAGCGTGCCGAGGACCCGCCTGCGCAGGAACCTCGGCTTCGGGGCGGCATGCGACCGAGGCGTACGCTGCACCGACTCCACCACGCCCGCGACCGCTGTCACCGGCGAGGCCTTCGACGGCGAGGAGGGCGATGGCACGGCGAGCGAGGCCGCCTTGGGAGCCGCGAGCGCCGCGGGCTTCGGCGCGGAGGCGAGTTCCCGGCTGCCGGCAGTGATCGCGGGGACGACGCCGGGACGACGCGCGAAGGCGACGACCTCGCCGGCGGTCGGCCGCCGGGACGGGTCCTTGTCCATCATCGACGCCACGAACTCGTCGATGTGGGCCGGCACCGTGACGACGTCGTTGACGTGCGGGACGGGAGCGGTCACGTGCTGGTAGATCATCGAGACCGGCTCGGAACCGGCGTACGGAGCGCGTCCGGTGAGCAGCTCGAACGCGACGCACCCGAGCGCGTAGATGTCGCTCGGCGGCCCGACCACGGTGTCGGCGGCCTGCTCGGGCGAGATGTAGGGCAGGCTGCCCATCACGTGGCGGGTCGACGTCAGCCGCTCGGCCTGATGGTTGGCCAGCTGCGCGATGCCGAAGTCGAGCACCCGGATCCGGCCGTCACCGTCGTAGACGAGGTTGGACGGCTTGATGTCGCGGTGGATGATCCCGGAGGCGTGCACCGCGGTGAGGGTGCGCGCGACCTGGACGATCGCCTCGCTCGCCTCCTCGACGGTGAACCGCCCCTGCTTCTCGAGCCGGTCGGCCAGCGTCGGACCCGGGAGCAGCTCCATGACGAGGTAGACGATGCTGCCGTACTCGGTCTGCTCGACCCCGACGTCGTGCACCTGCACCGTGCCGGGGTGGCTGGCCGCCGTGGTCGAGAGCGCCTCACGCCGGAACCGCTCGGTCACCTTCGGGTCGGCGGACGTCTCCACGACCTTGACCGCCACCCAGCGTTCGAGCCGGATGTCGGCCGCCTGCCAGACCTCGCCCATCCCGCCGCGGCCAAGCAGTCGGTGCAGGCGGTAGCGGCCTGCGATCGGGGGGCGCGTTCGCATGCGCATATGTTGTCGGACTCACACCCCGTGCGTCTCGTGTACGCACCGATGAAATCCGCCGATCTTCGCAGAAGTCGCCTGTTTACGCATCAACTGATCGTCCTCGCGATCGCAACAGCACGACACCGAGGACGACGAGCACCGCCAGCACGATCCCGGTGAAGATCCCCCAGCCGATCGTCTGGTTCTTGGCGTCCTGGTGCGCACGGTCGACATCGTCGGCGAGCTGGCGAGCGGAACCGACGACCACGCTCTTGAGGTCCTGTACGTAGGTGGCCGCGTCGGCCAGCCAGACCTGGTCCACCGGCCTGCCGTCGGCACCGTCCTCGAGCTGCCGGATCACGTCCTCGACGTCACGAGCGTTGAGCACCCGGATGACGGCGCGCTGGGACGAGACCGCGTAGGAGCCGAACTCGAACGACCGACCCGAGATCTTGTCGAGCCTCTGTCGCATGCCGGGATCGGCGCGCGCGTAGATCGACTCCGAGTGGGTCGCCCAGGAGTCCTGCGCCGCGCCGAGGTCGGCGATGCCCTGGTCGCTGATGCGCCCGTTCCGCAGCGCGTTGGCCATGACCCGCCGCTCGAGGCCGAGCACCTCGGAGACGGACCCGATCAGCTCCAGGTTGCGGGCCTGCCGGGCCAGCTCGTCGTCCTGGAACGTCGGCAGCTCGGCGGCGAGATCGAACAGTCCGTTGACCGCGTTGGTGTAGAGCTCGACGGCCACCATCTTGCCGGACCTGTCGCCCTCTCGCGCGGCCGCACGGATGTCCGAGAGCCGTTCGAGGGCCGCCGCCGAACGCTCCGTACGCCGCCGCAACCCCGGATCACCCGAGACGTCGAGCTCCCTGACCTCGGCCGTCCACGCCTCGATGGACCGGTCGGTGACCTGCAGGAAGTCCTCGGTCAGCTCGGCGTCGGTCCGCAGTGCGTCGCGCTCGATCGAGAGGTCGAAGGCGAGCTGGAAGCTGGTCGGCAGGATGCCCGCCAGCGGCTTCGCGCTCCCGACCGTCGACATCGTGTCCGCTTCCCGGAGCGTGCCCCAACCACCGAAGACCAGCCCGGGCAGGACCAGAAGCATCAGCACGCCCAGAACCGTGGGCGAGAGCCTCGGCCCGGTCCGGCCGGTCGGCCGTACGACCCGCTTCGGCGGGGCGGCGACGCCGCTCTCGAGCACGGCCACCACCTCGTCGGCCCGGGGCCGCTTGACCGGGTCGTCGGCGAGCATCGCGGCCGTGATGCCGTCGAGGTGACCGGGCACGGTCACCAGGTTGCCGACCCGCTCGGGCTCCACCCCGGCGTACGGCGGTCGCCCGGCGAGCAGCTCGAAGAACACCGCGCCGAGGGAGTAGATGTCGCCGGCCGGGCTGATCCGCCGGCGGTCGATCTGCTCGGGAGACATGTACGGCAGGGCTTCACCGCCGCGCGGCGCGGGCGCGCCGATCAGCGCGATGCGGCCGTCCGGGGCGTACCCGATGGTGGCCGGCCGGATGTCTCCGTGCACCTGCCCGACGGCGTGGCCCGCCTCGAGGATGCGGGCGACCTGAGCGACGATGGCCGCGGCCTCTGCAGGGGGGATACGGCTCTCCTGGACAAGCCGGCCGGCAAGGCTCTGACTGTTCAGAGCGGTTCCGCCCTGTCCGGTCAGATGATTCAAATGCTGGCGACCGGCGCGTGGGGGACGGATACGCATGGGTACATAGTCCCTGTTCAGGCTGCGGCTGGCCCGGGCTCAGCCGAGAGTTTTCCTGGACTTGGCCAAGAGTTCGACTCCGTCGGTGCGCCGCCCCAGGTAGGCGAGACAGGCGACCGCGAGAGCGACACCCCACAGCGGCCACAGCATCTCCGGGGCCCAGGCGCCCCAGTCCGAGGTGGCCCCGGGGACCGTCCAGAGGTCGTCCGCGATCGCCATCCGCCAGAACGAGATCCCGGCGGACGTCACGGCGCTGGCGACCAGGATCCCCGGCACCAGGGCCATCGCGACCGGGACCGGGCGCCCACCGACACGCGGCACCCAGCGCCAGAACACCTCGCCCCAGCGGGCCACCAGTCCCCAGGTCAGGATCGCCCCGACCACGGCGAAGGTGCCGAGTCCGAAGCCCGCCCATCTCCCCTCGCCGAGCTCGTCCAGCATCTCCCGGCTGATCCCCAACGGGATGCCGACCGTCCAGGCGATCCGGGTGGCGGCGTAGAGAAGCGGTACGACGACTGCGACCGCCACCGCAGGACGACCCCAGCGCGCCCAGCGGCCCCAGTCCAGACGCCCGCCCGGCGTGGCCCGCGCGAGCAGGGAGACGCCGGCGACGACCATGGCCAGGCCGCCGACAGCATGCCCCAGAGCGGCCCCGGAATCGACGAAGAGACCCCACTCGAGCTTTCCGGCACCCGGCCCGAGCCCGACTGTCGCGAGCAGGACCTGTGGCAGGTAGCCGAGGAACATCAGGGCGCGGACGTCGGAGACGACCGCGGCGACGACGAGTCCGACGACGATCAGGAACCACCCGGTCGCCCTGGTCGTACGCGGCGTCCGCGTCTTCACCGCCGCGCCCCCGACAACCAGGACGAGGAGGGCGAGCATCGCAATCACCCAGGACATCTGGGTGCCGTCGAGGCCGCCGAGTGGCGAGGCCGCGTCGGGCACCCACGGGTCCGGCGCCCTGCCCAGCAACGCCAGCCCGGACAGGGCGCCGAAGGCGAGGGTCCAGGCGCCGGCCACCCACGGCGCCGCGCGCCGCACGGCCGACGGTGGCTGCGTACGCTCCATCGTGACACTCATCGGGCCACCCCCTGAGCGGTCTCCCAGCGACGGCCGACGGTGCGCAGCAGCGCCGGGTAGACGACGAGGTAGCGGAACGGCTTGATGAACGCCATGTACGCCTCCCCGAGCACGCCGTTCGGCCGCACCAGCACGCTCATCTGGGCGCTGTAGTCGTCGGGAACCTCGGGGACCTCGACCCACCCGAGGTGCAGGACGCCGTGGACCGTGCGGTTGGCGACCTCCGCCGCGTACTCCCGATCCGTCAGGAAGAGCGGGTGGAACGCGCCGTCGTGCTCAGGGGCGGGCTGGTCGCGGAGGTCGGCCGGCAGGCGGTCGCTCAGCGAGGCGACCCGTCGGCCGAGGCCGTGCTCGTCCTCGTCGGTGCCGAGCAGCTGGCCGAGGGCCATGCGGACGGCGAACAGGAAGCGGTACGCCGCAGGGAAGTCGCGGTCGTCACCACCCATCATGGAGTCGACGAAGCGCGGGAAGTCGTCCGCTCCGCCCCGGACGGGCAGGGCCCAGACGTCCTCGAGGTCGAAGTCCTCGGTGATCTCGTGGATCCTCCAGGGCCGGCTGGAGTAGGCGCCCGACGGGATCGGTCTCGTTCTGACAGCTGTCTGTGTGGTCATGTCTCCACACTGGTCCTCGGGCGACGGTGGCTCGTCGCCCACAGGTCGCGGACCCCTCATCCTCTGGGATGAGACTCAGCTCCGGGGTCCGACCAACCCCGTCTCGTACGCCAGCACGACCGCCTGCACCCGATCGCGCAGGCCGAGCTTGGCGAGCACATGGCCGACATGCGTCTTCACCGTGGCCTCGGAGAGGTGGACGCGACGCGCGATCTCGGCGTTGCTGTCACCGGTGGCGAGCTCGAGGAGCATGTCGAGCTCACGAGGCGTCAGAGTCGCGCGGATGTCGGCGGCCCGCCCGCCGTCGGGGGCCGGGCCGGTCGCCACGTGCTCCAGCAGGCGTCGCGTCGTCGACGGCGCAACCACGGCGTGACCTGCGTGAACGGTGCGGATGGCGGCGACGATCTCCTCGGCGCGGGCGTCCTTGAGGAGGAAGCCGCTGGCCCCGGCACGGATCGCCGGGAACGCGTAGTCGTCGAGATCGAACGTGGTCAGCGCGACCACCTTGGTGGCCGGCTGCTCGCCGGTGATCGAGGCCGTCGCCTGGATCCCGTCGAGACGGGGCATCCGCAGGTCCATGAGGACGACGTCGACCCGCTTCGTACGCACCAGGGCGAGCGCCTCGTGACCGTCGGCCGCCTCGCCGGCGAGCTCGAGGTCGGGCTGGCTCTCCACCATCATCCGGAGTGCCGAGCGCATCAGCTCCTGGTCGTCGACGATCGCGACCCGGATCGGGGTCTCGTGCTCGGTCATAGGGGCATCATGGCGCGGACCCGCCATCCTTCGCCGCTCGGCCCGGCCTCGAGGGTGCCGCCGACGGCAGAGACCCGTTCGCGCATCCCGCGCAGTCCGCGTCCCGGCGGTCGTTGGATCCCGACGCCGTCGTCGCTGACCTCGACGCGCAGCTGGCGACCGACGCGTGTCATCGACACGGTCGCGACGGCTCCCGGGCCGGCATGACGGGTGACGTTGGTGAGTGCCTCCTGGACGACGCGATAGGCGGTCAGGCCGACGGCCGGCGCGACCTGGCCGAGCTCGTCCGCCTCGAGGCGGATCGTCAGACCGGCCTCGCGCATCCGCTCGACGAGATCGTCCACATCGGCCAACCCCGGCTGCGGCTCGGTCGAGGCGATGTATCGAGCTTGTCGAGATGACTCGCCGCCGAGTACGCCGAGCAGCCCGCGCATCTCCGCCAGCGCCTCCCGGCCGGTGGTCGCGATGGTGTCGAGGATCCCGGAGGCCCGATCCGGCTGCTGCGCGACGACCATCCGGCCGGCCTCGGCGTGACTGACCACGACCGCCAGCGAGTGCGCGACAACGTCGTGCATCTCCCGGGCGATGCGCTGGCGCTCCTCGGCTGCGGCCCGGTCGGCGAGCTGGTCGATCCAGGCGGCCCGGGTCGCCCGGAACCTGCCGAGCGCCCAGGCGGCCACCGTGGCACCGAGCGTCGCGGTGGCCACCATCAGCCACCACGTCCACCCCTCCAGCCCGGTGCCCTCGAACTTCGACAGACGTACGACGGTGACCAGGCACCCCACCAGCGCGATGCCGAGCGCCACCCCCGGCCACGGCCTCCGGTCCCGGGCGCTCACCGCGTAGAGCAGCACGAAGAAGCACAGGCTGCTCGGCAGCAGCACCGGCCCGTAGTCGCTCCCGGCCGCCTCCGCGGTGGGCCCGCTCAGATCCGGGCCTGCGACCAGCACCAGCTCGGACAGCGCGCCCACGACGTACGAGGCCAGCGGCCAGCGACGGGCGGTGGCCACGGCGCCGTGCAGAGCCAGCAGTGCGGCCACGAGGGCGATCTCCCAGCCCCTGGCCACCTCACCATCGACCACCGACGTCCAGCCGACCGGCAGCAGCACCAGGGCGAGCAACCCCGCCAACGCGACCTGCCCCAGGTCTCCGAGCCAACGGGGACCTGGGGCAGGGACTGACGTCATGACCTCAGCGTAGGGCCTACATGCTGCGCGGGCCGGTGGCGTCGTCGCGCTCCTTCTCGGTCATGCTGCGCGACTTCAGCAGGCTGAGGATCGTGGTGATCGCCAGGATGCCGACGATGACGCTGAGCGAGACCGCGATCGGGATCTCCGGGGCCCACTCGACGTGGTGGCCACCGTTGATGAAGGGCAGCTCGTTCTCGTGGAGCGCGTGGAAGACGAGCTTGAGGCCGATGAAGCCGAGCAGGATCGCCAGACCGTAGGACAGGTAGACCAGCCGCTCGAGCAGGCCGCCGATGAGGAAGTAGAGCTGACGCAGACCCATCAGGGCGAAGATGTTGGCGGTCAGGACCAGGTAGGCCTCGTTGGTCAGACCGTAGATCGCCGGGATCGAGTCGAGCGCGAACAGCAGGTCGGTCGTACCGAGAGCACAGATGACCACGAACATCGGGGTCGCGACCCGCTTGCCGTTCTCACGGATGAACATCTTCGCGCTGCTCCACTGCGAGGTCAGCGGGATGTGCCGCTCGAGGTACTTCACCACGGCAGGCTCCTCGTACTCGTCCTCGTCCTCGCCGCCCTCCATGGCCAGCTTGACCGCGGTGTAGATCAGGAACGCACCGAACAGGTAGAAGACCCAGCTGAAGTTCTCGATCGCGGCCGCACCGACTGCGATGAAGATGCCGCGGAAGATCAGCGCCAGGATGATGCCGATCAGCAGCGCCTTCTGCTGATACTGCCTCGGCACCGCGAACTTCGACATGATGATGATGAAGATGAACAGGTTGTCGACCGAGAGTGAGTATTCGGTCAGCCAGCCCGCGAAGAACTCGGTGCCGTACTTCGGGCCGGAGAACACGAAGACGCCGATGCCGAAGAGCACGGCCAGGCCGATGTAGACGCTCAGGGCGACGATCAGCTCTCGACGCGAGGGCTCGTGGGGACGACGGCCGATGACGAGTACGTCGAAGAGCAGCACGGCACTGGCGATGCCGATGGTCAACCACCAGATGAGCGGGGAGACGTCCACGAAGGGACTCCTTAGGTCGTGAGGCAGAGCGGTTCTTTGGGAAGGTTAGGCGACCGAGGCCCCAGCTTCGAAGTCGTAGCGGACCGCAACGGCGGTCGGCATCGGCGTACGGCGACACACCAACCCGAGTTGTATAACGAGTGCTTAGCAAGTCTAACAAGTAGCACCCGCGACACCTGACATGATCTCAGGCGACGCCAGGCAGATGAGTCCGCGATCACACCGTGGATGACTGGACCTCAACCGGACTTGATGTTTTAGCGTCGCTGCGAAAGAGAGAGGAGGGGGGTGTGAGCGACACACTCACCGACCAGTTCAAGGCCGGCTTCCGTCGATACCCCACCGGCGTGGCCATCGTCGCCACCTCGACCGAGACAGGACCCGTCGGGGCGACCGTCTCGAGCGTGGCCTCGGTGAGCGCGAACCCGCCGATGCTGTCGTTCTCGGTCTCCCGGTCCAGCCGGTCCGGCCCGGCATTCACCGAGAGCGACCGACTCGCGGTGCACGTGCTGACCGACTCCCAGGCACACGTGGCCGCGGCCTTCGCCGACCGCACGGCGCCACGATTCACGCTGACCCAGGGCTGGAGGCTCCCGCTCGGCGAGCCGCCGATCCTGGACGACGCCGCGGCGACCTTCTACGGCCGCGTCGTCCGCGTCGTCCCCGCCGGCGAGGCCTGGCTGGTGCTGATCGAGGTCGACGAGGTCACCCTCGGCGAGAACGCCGAGCCGCTCCTCCACCACGACCGGCACTACTGGTCGCTCGGCCCCTCCGTCAGCACCGTCCCGCTCGACGGGATCCTGCCCGAGAAGGCTTCCTGACCGCCGACATCGACGGTCTTTCTCCACCACATCATCGAGAGGAACCACCATGCGTCTGTTCGCTCCCACCATCGAGGTCTCGGCCCACTGCGACCTGCCCTGCGGCGTCTACGACCCCGCCCAGGCCCGCATCGAGGCCGAGTCCGTCAAGGCGGTCATCCAGAAGGCCCTGGACAGCGACGACCCCGACTTCCGCACCCGCGCCATCATCATCAAGGAGCAGCGCTCCGAGCTGGTCAAGCACCACCTGTGGGTGCTGTGGACCGACTACTTCAAGCCTCCGCACTTCGAGGCCTACCCCCAGCTCCACACCCTCGTCAACGAGGCCACCAAGCTCGCCGGTGCCTCCGGCACCAAGGGCACCCTCGACCTCGAGACCGCCGACAAGCTCCTCGCCAAGATCGACGAGATCGCCGAGATCTTCTGGGCGACCAAGAAGGCCTGAGCTTCTCCATGCTCGACGACTCAGGGGCATAGACGTACGACCAGTACGTCGACGGAGAGCTGGACTGGCTCTCCTGACCATCCCCCACCCTCGCCCGCCGCGCGCCTCCTGCGAGGATCTCGCGGCGGGCGGGTCATCGGTTCGACCCGTGCCCCTCGTCTCGGAAGGCAGAGCATGAACACAGTCCGACAGATCAGCGCATTCGTGGGCCGCTGGTTCGCCCTGATCGTCCTCGTCGCCGGCGCCATCGCACTGGCCACGCCCAGCACTTTCGACGGCTGGGCTGCCCAGGTCCCCCTGCTCCTCCAGATCATCATGCTCGGGATGGGCATGACGTTGCAGCCCAGCGACTTCGCGATCATCGCTCGACGTCCGTGGGCCCTGCTGCTGGGCGTCGCCGCGCAGTACACCCTGATGCCGCTCCTCGGCTGGAGCATCGCGCACCTGCTCGGCCTCTCCGCCGTGCTCACCGCAGGCATGATCCTGGTGGGCTGCGCGCCCGGCGGCACCGCCTCCAACGTCATGGTGTTCCTCGCCCGCGGCGACACCGCGCTGTCGGTGGCGATGACCTCGGTGTCGACGCTGCTCGCGCCCGTGATGACGCCGTTGCTGGTCCTTCTCCTGATCGGCGAGGACCTGCCGGTCTCCGCCAGTGACCTGTTCGTCTCGATCGTGGAGATCGTGCTCGTGCCGGTGCTCCTCGGCCTGGTGCTCAGGCTGCTGCTACCACGTCTCATCGAGCGCGTGATCGACGTGCTCCCGCTGATCTCGGTCGCCGGCATCACCGGTGTCGTGCTGGCCGTCGTCGCCGGGAGCTCCTCCACGCTGCTCTCCGTGGGGCTCCTGGTCGTCCTCGCGGTGGTGCTGCACAACGTCGCCGGTCTTGCTCTCGGGTACGCGGTCGGTCGCCTCTGCGGCATGCCGGTGTCCAGCCGCCGTGCGATCAGCATCGAGGTCGGCATGCAGAACTCCGGCCTCGCGGCCGCCCTCGCGACCGTCCACTTCTCCCCCGCCGCGGCGCTGCCAGCCGCAATCTTCTCGGTCTGGCACAACGTATCCGGGTCGGTCCTCGCGAGCTACTGGTCGCGGCGTCCCGTCGAGGATGCTGCGAGCCGCGAAGCCGACCTCACGCCCCAGTGATCCGCCACGGGCGGGTCGAGGGGCGGCGACCGCGCGTGGTGCGGTGATTGCTCGACCGCCGGTCGCGCTGCGTGTCGGCGGCCATCTCGGAGAAGTAGACGATGCCGGCGAACTGCTCGGCGAGCGATGGCGCGTCGGTGGTCGCGTTCGGGCTCTTCGCTCGGGCGTCGAGCGAGTCGCGCAGGATCTGTTCGATCGCGGCGCTGTCGTGGCCGCTGAACTCCTCGGCGGTGCGAGCGGTGGTGCTGCTCGACGCCGACTGCTGGTCGACGGTGGTGTCGGTGTCCATAGGTCTACTCCTTGCGCGTCAGGGATGACTGATCGGGCTCAAAGCGGGATGCGAGCGCCTGGATGCGGCGCTCGAGCTCGGCGTATGCGGTGTCGAAGGCCTCGGGCCCCTTGCCCACCGGGTCGGGGATCGACCAGTGCAGCTCACCGGGGACCTTCGGCGTCTCGTGCGCGCGGTCACACACGGTGACCACGAGGTCGTCGGGATCCAGTACGTCCTCGATCCGCTGCGGCTCGACGATGGGTAGGTCCAGCTCGCGGCGGGTCGCGACGTCGATCGTTCCTGGGTTGATGCGGTCGGCGGGATGGGTACCGGCCGAATCGGCCGGGATCGTACTGACCTGGCGCCACAGCGCCGCAGCCAGGTGCGAGCGCGCGGTGTTGCCGGTGCACACGAACAGGACACGCTTGGGAGCGGGACGGCGAAGACCGGTGCCCAGGCTGTCGAGCATGTCCTGCTCGAGGCGGAGATACGTACGTCTCCGGTCGCCCTCGGAGTGGTGACGAGAGACGACGCCTGCGCTCACCAGCACGTGGACGTGGTGGGCGAACAGGTTCGACGGGACCGCCAGCACCCCGGCGATCTCCGTGGGGGAAGCGTCGTTCGTATGGAGGATGTCAACGATCCGAAGTCGCACCGGATCTCCGAGCGCCGCATGCACCTTGGCCCTTCGCTCCAGGTCGGCATGTTGCTCAATGTCCATTGACTCAATGGTTACTGAGTCATCCACCTTGAGTCAAGGCATGCCTCACAAACGGCCCTCCGGTCAGCCGGGACTCGGCGTGGCCAGGGTGCCTGCGTACGTCTTCGGGCAGGTGCTGCCCGAGCAGGAGCGATACTTCGCCTCGATCACCTTCAGCTGGGCCACGACCTTGGCGTACCTCCGGTCGCCGGCGAGGTTGCGTGTCTCGTACGGATCGACGGCGCGGTCGTAGAGGACGGGCACACCGGTCGCGGTCACGGTGATGTAGGTGTAGCGCCCGTAGCGGATCCCGCGGTACTTGCTGGTCGTCCCGCCCAGAGTCGGCCAGGCGGCGACCGGGATCGGCCGGTAGAGCGTCTTGCCGGCCTTCACGCTCGACACGAGCACCCTGGTGATGTCGACCCCGTCCTGCGCCCGCCCCGGCGTCGCCCGCCCGAGAGCGGCGACCGTGGTCGCGATGTCCGGGTTGCCGACCGCGGAACCGACCTTGATGTTCTTCGGGACTCCCGGGCCGACCATCACCAGCGGGATCCGCATGGACTGCGACGTCTCCCACAGCTTGCCCTGGCGGTTGTGGTGCCCGGTGGTGTAGCCGTTGTCGCCGGAGAAGATGATGACCGTACGCCGGTACTGCCCGCTGCTCTTCAGATGAGCGATCGTGCCGGCGACCGCGCGGTCGACCGACTGGGCGGCCTCGATGCGCTGCTGGTAGACGTAGCGCATCACTCGCTTCTGGGCTGCGGTGTAGGGCTTCCCGGCGGTGACCTGGCCGGGCCCGGCGTAGAACATGTCGGGGGTCCTGGGGAGCTCGAGGCCGCTGAAGCGTCCCTTGTCGGCGGGCATCGGTCGCGTGTTCCCAGCCACAGCGACGGCTGGTCGGGGTAGCGCCTCTTCGGGTCGCTGGCCTCCACCGGGCCGCCCGCGTGGGGCGCCACGTAGTTGACCCACAGGAACCACGGCTTCTTGCCGCCCACGTTGGTCCCGGCCCTCTTGATCATCTTGATCGACCGGTTCTTCAGCACGACCGAGCTGTAGATACCGGGGCTCTGGATCGTGCCGTTGCTGTTGAACTTCGGGCTCAAAAGGTTATACGTCGACGGGTCGATCGTCGCCTGCCAGTCATCCCATCCCGGCTCGCCGCTGGAGTAGCGCTCCGCTCCCCGGCCGTAGTTGTTGAGGTACTTCCCGAGAAACATCGTGCGGTAGCCGGCCCTGTCCATCCACACCGGGAGCGTGTTCCGCCGCCCCGTGAAGCCCTTGTAGCCGCCGTTGGTGCCCGAGATCGACCAGTTCTTGTGGTTGTGGGCGTACTTCCCGGTCAGCAGGCTCGCCCGCGCCGGCACGCACAGCGGCGTCGGAGCCACCGCATCGGTGAACGTCGTCCCCTGCTGCACCAGCAGCCTCTGCACGTTCGGCATGTACCTGATGTCGGTCGCCGCCAAGTCGTCGACGTTGATCATCAGCACGTTCGGCCGCCCCGACTCCAAGCGTCCCGGAAGCGCAACCGCCACCGCCACGGTCGCCGGACCGCAGAACACCGCCACCGACGACAGGATTGCCGCCGTCGCGATAGACGCCCGCCTCCGCCGTACGCCGCCGAGGCCACTCCCAGACTTGATCGCCCGGCCAATTTTGGGCACTACACGATGGCAGGGGTGGTTCAACGAGACTCCTGGCAAAGATCGGACAGCTAGAAAACGCTTCTCCGATCCCGAGCCGGCGAGCAAGACAGAATGTAGCCCTCCGGGGCATTTCCCCGCAGATGTTCAGAGCTTTGTTGACCAGTTGGACAGCAACCGGCCACCCCAGCGTGTCGATGCGGGGACCGCCGCTCCGGTCATCGCACGTACTCGTAGAATCTGCGGCCGGCCTTGCGGCCCAGCAGTCCGGCCTCGACCATCCTCAGCAGAAGCGGCGGTGGCGCATAGAGCGGCTCCTTGAACTCCTCATGGAGCGACTCGGCGACCCTCACCGTCGTGTCCAGACCGATCAGATCGGTGAGCCGCAACGGTCCGAGCGGGTGTGCGCAGCCCTCGACCATGCCGTTGTCGATGTCCGCGGCGCTCGCGAAGCCAGACTCCAGCATCCTGATCGCCGACAGCAGGTACGGGATCAGCAACGCGTTCACCACGAACCCGGCACGGTCCTGGGAGCGCACGACCTCCTTGCCGAGAACGTTCCGCGCGAACTCCTCGATCCGCAGCGCCGCCGGCTCACCGGTGAGCAGAGAACGCACGACCTCGACGAGACGCAGGACCGGCACAGGATTGAAGAAATGGAGCCCGAGCACCTGCTCCGCACGCGACGTAGCCCAGGCGAGCCGCATGATCGGGATCGACGACGTGTTGGACGCCAGGATCGCGTCGGCCCCGGTGACGATCTTGTCGATCGCCTCGAACGCCTCGATCTTGAGCGCCAGCACCTCCGGCACCGCCTCGACGACCAGTTGCCGGTCGTGGAACGCGTCCCGGTCAGCGGTGAAGGTCAGCCGCTCGATCGCCGCCGCCCGATCGTCGTCGCTGAGCTTGCCCGCGTCGACCGCGCGGCCGAGAGAGCGCACCACCCGCAGCCGGCCGGCATCAGCAGCGGGGCGGTTGGTCTCCACGACGACGACGTCACGACCGGCACGGGCACACACCTCGGCGATGCCGGCACCCATGAGTCCACACCCGAGCACGCCGACCCGGTCGATCGAGCTCACGCCTCATCCTTCTTGTGTGCGGCCTGGTTGAGCGCCGCGTAGGCGAGCTGCTCGACGAGCAGCGACGTGGCCGTCGAGGACTCAGCGGCTGCGTCGATCGCGGCCTTGGTCCAGGCGACCGCCAGCGGGGGCAGAGCCGACAGCTGCTTGGCGAGGTCGAGCGCCCTGGCGTCGACCTCACCGGGGGCGACGACGTCGCGGACCAGCCCGAGCCGGTGTGCCTCGGCGGCGTCGAACCGGTCACCGCACAGCACCAGATCGCGGGTGGTTGCCGCCCCGACTGCTCGCACCAACCGGGTGATACCCCCTGACGACGGCAGGATGCCCAGCGCGACCTCAGGCAGTCCGAACGTCGCCCCCTCTGCGGCGATCCTGAGGTCGCAGGCGAGCGCGAGTTCGAACCCGCCGCCGAGACAGTAGCCCGCGATCGCCGCGACCGTCGGCTGTGGCAGACGGGCGACGGCCTCGTAGACCGAGCCGCTCCCGCGGTAGTAGGCCGCGATCCGGTCCGGTGTCATCTGCGGCAGTTCGCTGGTGTCGGCGCCCGCCGAGAACGCGCGCTCGCTGCCAGCGAACACCACCGCGCGCGCTGAGGCGACCCGCGCGGAGGCGACGGCGTCGAGCAGCTGCTGCTCGACCGCCGTCGACAGCGCGTTGAGCTTGGCCGGCCGGTCGAGCTGCACGACCACGACGTCACCGTGGTCGTGCAACCGGACCAGCTGATCCCGGGTTTCAGCCATCAGACTGAGGCACCGGCGTAGTCGAGCAGACCGGCCGAGCCGCGCTTGTTGAGCTCGTTACCGACGATCAGCTTCTGGACCTCGGTGGTGCCCTCCCAGATCCGGTCGACCCGCAGCTCACGCCAGAGACGCTCCACCGGGTTCTCCCGCATGTAACCACGCCCCCCGAAGATCTGGAGCGCGTTGTCGACACACCGGTTGGAGGCCTCGGACGCCCCGAGCTTGATCACCGCAGCCTTGGCGTTGAGCGCCTTGCGGTCCATGCCCTGATCGGCCTCCCAGGCGAACTGGTAGACGAGTGCCCGGTTGGTGAGGATGTCGACGGTGTTGCGGGCGAGCATGTCCTGGATCAGCTGGTAGCTCAGGATCGAGGCACCGAACTGCTCGCGCTCCTTCGCCCAGTCGGTGGCGAGCCGGGTCGCACGGTCAGCAGCGCCGATGGTGCGAGCCGCGATCATGATCCGCTCCTCGACGAACCAGTCGCGGGTCAGCTCATACCCCTGGCCGACCTCGCCGAGGATCTTGTCGGCGCCGACACGGACGTCGTTGAAGACGAACTCGGGGTGCTCGTAGACGAACGTGTGGGTGTAACGCGGAACCCGCTGCACCTCCACACCCGGCAGGTCCTTGTCGATGATGAACATCGTCGGCGCACCGTCGACCGAGCACAGGGTGAGGATGAAGTCGGCGGCGTCGCCCACGGTCACGAACCACTTCTCGCCGTTGATGACGTACGAGTCGCCGTCCTTGACCGCGGTGGTCGAGATGTTCTGCGGGTCGGAGCCTGCGTTCGGCTCCGTCACGGCGACCGCGTCCCGCCGCTCGCCCCGGATCTCGGGGAACAGGTACTCCTCGCGCTGCGCCTCGGTGGCGGCCTTCAGCGCGTTGGCGGGCCGCCACATGGTGTCCCACAGCGCGCCGGTGAGCTTGCCGACCTCCTCGGAGATGATCGCCTGCTCAAGCACGGAGTAGCCGGCGCCGCCGTACTCGGTCGGCATGTTGATGGCGGCGAGACCGTGGTCGATGATCAGCTGCTTCACCTTGGCGTGCTGCTCGAGGCTCAGCCCGTTGTTCATCTCGCAGTCGAGCTCGAAGGCGTACATCGCCTCGGTCCAGGCACGCGCCTGGTGCTTGAGGTCGATCTGGCGGGGAGTCATCCGGAAGTCCATGGGAATCGCTTTCTGTCTGGTGTGTCGTGCTGGTTGTCGGTTCGGGAAGAAAGTGCCGCTCAGTCCGTGAGCACCACCCGGGCGTCGAGAGCCAGGGCCGCCCGCGGACCGGCGGCAACGGGGTTGCACTCGATCTCTGCGATCTCCGGGTGTGCCGCAGCGACCGCGCTCAGGCGAGCGACCACATTGGCCGCCGCCTCGAGGTCGACGGGCGTACGGCCCCTCGCTCCCGTCAGGAGTGCGGAGCCCGCAGCGAGAGCAGCAGCTCCTTCGCCTGGTCGCGGGTCACCGGGCCGAGCGCGCAGGCCACGTCACGGAGCACCTCGGCGTACACGCCGCCGAGCCCTACGAGGACGACGGGGCCGAAGCGGGGATCCCGCCGTACGCCGACGAGGAGCTCGACCACGCCGGAGAGGTCGGCCATCTCCTCGACCGAGCAGCTCGGCGGCGCAAGCAGGTCGACGATGTCGCGATACGCCGCGACCAGCGCCTCCTCATCCGGGATGCCGAGGACCACGCCACCACGGTCGGACTTGTGTTCGTCCCCGAGCGCCTTGAGGACCACAGGAAAGGCGAGCTTCGCGCCGGCGGCACGCAACTCGGCCTCGTCGCAGACCTCGACGGCACCGGGGAACGGCACGCCGCCCTCCTCGAGCAGATGCCGCGCCACGAAGTATCCGGTGTCGGCGAGCGGCGCCTCCGGATCCGGCAGCGCCGGTACGCCGTCGGCTCCCCGGGCGCCCCGGGCCGCGAGCCGGCCCAGCACCCAGGACGCCTCGTCGATGCCGCGGTACACCGGGATGCCGGCCGTGCGCAGCCGGTCCGCCGCCGCAGACCGATGGTTCATGGTCTGCACGACGAGGCTGCCACTGTGCCTGGCCACGACCTCGGCCATCTCCTCAGCCGTCTCGACCTCGGCCTCGGCGAGCGCGTCACCGTAGCCGCCGTACCCGCCGAAGTAGCCGCTCATCAGTGTGGCGCCGACCTCGTCGGTCGTCTGGAGGTGCTCGAGGACACGGGCGAAGCAGTGGATGTCTTGCTCGCCACCGCCGGCGACGTCGATCGGGTTGCTGACACCCGCCGTCGGGGGAAGTTCGGCCGCGATCCGGTCCTGGAGCGAGGCAGAGAATTCCACGGCCTCCAGCCATTCCGAGGCCGCGCGGTCGCTGGCGACGGAGGCGTGGCCGCCACCGTCGGCGAGCACGGCAACACGACGGCCCGAGGGGAGCCGGGTGCGCACGAGCGCCTGGAGCAAGTGGGCCATCTCCGCCGGGGAGCTGACCTGCTCCATCCCGGCGGCCCGGCACGCCGCGCCCACGACGATGCCGGACGACACCATCGCTCCGGTGTGCGAGCGGGCGTTGCGCACCGAGGCGTCTGTGCCTCCAACGGTGAGCAGAACGACCGGCTTGCCTGCTGCGGCAGCCCGGGACGCCGCGGACACCAGCCGACGGCCGTCCTGGAAATCCTCACAGTACAGCGCGATCGCCGCTGTTCCGTCGTGCACGGCGTACGCCTCGATCAGGTCGGCTGCCGTCAGATCGGCCTGGTTGCCGAGGCTGGCGAACCGGGAGACGCCCAGGTCGTGGTCGACGAGCCAGGTCGCGAGCTCGAGGGCCATGTTGCCGCTCTGCGAGATCACGCCGATGTCACCGACCGGGAAGTCGTTGGAAGCGAGCCGCAGACCGGAGGTGTGGTCCAGCACGCCGAGACAGTTCGGGCCGAGCAGGCGGGCGCCCGCGTCGCGGACCTTCGCCACGACCCGCTCCTGCAGGCGTCTGCCGTCCGCTCCCGCCTCGCCCAGCCCCGCACTGATCCCGACGATCGCTCTGGCGCCGCCCGCGAGAGCGTCGTCGACGGCCGCTTCGAATCCGGCAGCGGGCACCGCGACGACGACGAGGTCCACCGGCTCGCCCACCGCGGTGACGCTCGGCACGGTCGGACGGCCGAGCACCGTCGGCCGGTTCGGGTTGACCAGGTGCACGGGCTGCTTGCCCTCGAGCGCTTGGACCGAGATCCAGTTGCCGTACTTGCGGGTGTCGTCGCTCGCACCCACCACCGCGACGGTGCGCGGCGTGAACAGTGCACCGAGGTCGGCGACCTCGGGGATGATCGGCGTAGTCAGCAGGGTGGTCACGATTGGCCTTTCTCACGGGGTTCGGGTGCGGGCGCCGGCATTCCGGTGCCCCATGCGTCGACGCCGCCGTCGACGATGACGGTGGTGCCGGTGATGTACGACGCAGCGGGCGTCGCGAGGAACGCGATGAGGTCACCGACCTCCTCGGGCGTCCCGAGCCGTCCGAGCGGCACGGCGCTGGTCCAGCCGGCGATCGCGTCCTCGTCATACTGCTCGCGAAGACCCTCGGTGAGGATCGTCCCGGGGGCGACCGCCAGAGAGCGGATGCCGAACCGGCTCCATTCCAGGGCGAGGCCGCTGGCAAGGTTCTCCACCGCGGCCCGGGCCGCGGTGGCGTGCACCATGCCCGGGATCCCGCGGCGGGGCGAGAAAGCCATGAAGACCACCAGTCCGGAGCGTTGCGGGATCATGGCCCGGTTGGCCACCTCACGGGTGACGCTCCAGACCGACTCGACCGCGAGCCGGTGTACCGCGCGCCAGCCGTTGACGCTGAGATCCTCCGCCGGTGCCATGAACTGCCCGCCGGCGTTGTTGACGAGCACGTCGATCCGACCGAAGTGCTCGAGAGCTCGGTCGACCATGCCGGCGACCTGGTCCGGTTCGCGCAGGTCGCAGCTGTGGGTCACACACTGCCGGCCGAGGTCGGCGACCAGCTTGGCGACCTCGTCGAGCGGCTCGGGCCGGCGGCCGCAGACGGCGACATCGGCTCCGGCGGCGGCCGCCGCCACGGCCGCGGCCCGACCGATCCCGGTGCCTCCACCGGTGACCAGCACGACCTGCCCCGCGAGCGCGTCCGGTCGCAGCACCGAGCTCATCGCGCGACCTCCGGCTCGAGGGCCGCCGTCGACGCCTGCTCGTGCGGCACGGTGTCACGGTCGGTCACGACCGGAGCGACGCCGGCGTCGTCCCTGTGACGCGCGGCAGGCGGCGCTGCCTCGGCCCCGCCGGCCGGGACCTCCTCGCGGAGCGCCCTCATGACGCCGACGCACAGCACGATCATGACCAGGGTGAACGGCGCAGCCATCACCAGCATCGCCTGCTGCATGGCGTCCAGCCCTCCCGCGACCAGCAGCACTGCGGCAGCGCCACCCGTGGCGACACCCCAGAACACGACGACCCAGCGAGGAGGCGTGAGCGCTCCCCGTGAAGAGAGGATGCCCATCACGACCGCCGCGGCGTCCATGCCGGAGACGAAGAAGAGGGCGACCAGGAACATCACCACGAAGGTCACGAGCTTCGCTGCCGGATACTGGTCGAGCAGCGCGAACAGGGCGTTCGCCTGACTCTCGGCCACTCGCGCCGCGATGTCGGCCTGGCCGGTGACCTGGGCGTGCATAGCGCTGCCGCCGAAGATCACGAACCACACGAAGCTGACACCGGACGGCATGAGCAGGACACCCCAGACGAACTCCTTGATGGTGCGGCCGCGGGAGATGCGAGCGATGAAGGCGCCGACGAAGGGGGCCCACGCGATCCACCAGACCCAGTACGCGACCGTCCAGCCGTTGACGAACTCGCCCTGCGAGAAGGTTCCGGTGCGGATGCTCATCGGCACGATCTGGGTGACGTAGCCACCGAAGGACTCGACCATGCTGTCGGCGATGTGTCGGGTTGGGCCGGCGACGAGCACGAAGACCGCGAGAATCACCGAGGTCACCATCGCCACGTTGGCGAGGAACTGGACGCCACGCTTCACCCCGGTCACGGCGGAGAGGACCATCGCGGCCGCCATCGCGAACACAATGACCAGCGCGATGCTGGTGGAGCTCTCGATGCCCCACAGCGAGGTCATGGCGCTGTTGATCTGAACCGCCCCCAGGCCCAGCGACGGCACCACACCGAAGAGCGTTGCGAAGACAGCCATGCCATCGATCAGCTTCCCGAGGGGGCCGTCGCAACGGCTGCCGATCACCGGTCGGCACGCGGAGCTGATGAGGTTGCCCTGACCCTTGCGGAAGCCGAAGTACGCCATGCCGAGTCCGGCCACCGCGTAGATCGCCCAGCCGTGCAGACCCCAGTGGAGGAAGGTCTGGTTCATCGCCACGCGAGCGGCTTGCTCGGTGCCGGCCTCTGCGGTGCCCGGTGGCGGTGACATCAGGTGGCTCATCGGCTCGGCGACGCCGTAGAAGATCAGGCCGATGCCGATACCGGCGGCGAACATCATCGAGATCCAGGAGACGGTGCGGAACTCGGGGCGCTCCCCGTCGCGACCGAGCCGGATGCTGCCGAACCTGCTCATCGCGAGGTAGATGGCGAAGACCAGGAACCCGTTGGTCGCCAGGATGAAGAACCACCCGAAGTTTGCGCTGATGAGCTCCATCGAGCCAGCGGCGACACTCGCCAGACTCGCCGGCTTCAGCGCGCCCCAGAGCACAAACCCCAGCGCGAGCCCGCCCGCCGGGATGAAGACGGCCATGTCGACGCCCGTGCGCCCGGCGTCAGGATCATGGTCTGTGGCCGGATCGTTGTCCCTTGCCTTGCTTCGGGTGCTCCGTAACATCATCAATCCCTCGAGGTGTGCCGACTGACGCGGCTCGTGGTGACCAACTCGGCCCGTTCGCAACATCTGACTGATCCACCAGTCATGCTGTTGCGGTTCATTGTGACCACGGTCTCATCGAAAGGTCAACAGGCCCACGGAAAAGCCTCACGCCTAGGGAGCACGCGGTCACTTGACGCCATCGAATCGGTTCCCGACTTAAGCCAGTCGCAAGTTGCTCTAGTTGCGCAATTCGCAATTGCGCGATAGATTCTCGCCATGGAAGTTGAGCTAAACGACCGCATCAGACAGGTCGTCTCCAGGATCGCGCCGACACAGCGCGAGGCCGCGCAGGTCATCGGCCTCGACCCCACCAAGCTGTCCAAGTCGCTCAACGGGGTCCGCCGCTTCAGCACGGACGAGCTGGGGCGCATGGCCAGCGCCGGCGACGTGTCGGTCGACTGGCTCCTCCACGGGCACGGCCAAGGACCTCAGGACCGGAAGCCCGTCACGGCGGAGCGGTTCGACGACGTCAGCGACGACGAACGCCGACGCCGTTTCCTCGAGGAGGCTTGGCGGCTGATCGCAGAGAAGGGCTACCACGCCGTGCGCGTCTCCGACATCGCAGCCGCATGCGGCACCAGCTCGGGCGCGGTCCACTACTACTTCCCGGGCAAGCAGGAGATCCTCGAGGCCGCGATGCGCTACTGCGTGGAGCAGACGTTCAAACGCCAGTACGCCGCACTCCGCGACGTCGACGACGCGCGCGAGCGGCTCGAGCGGCTGATCGACAACCAGGTTCCCGCGGGTGGCTCGATCGCCAACGAGTGGTCGGTCTGGCTGCAGTTCTGGTGCGAGAGCGCGCTCAGGCCTGAGCTGCGACCGATCCACAACGACTTCTACGCACGGTGGCGGGAGACGGTGATCCGCATCATCCGACGGGGCGAGCGTCAAGGCGTCTTCCGCGACGTCGACGCCGAGGAGGTCGCCTTGCGCTTCACATCCCTCACCGACGGGCTCGGCATCCAGGTGATGACCGGCATGCCCGGCGTGACACCGCAGCGCATGCGCGCGATCCTGCTCGACTTCATGCACCGCGAGCTGCTCGTCGACTCCGACGGGCGCGTGGCATGACGGCCGCTCGACCGCTCTCCGAGGAGATCCCTGCTGTCGCCGCCACGATGCGGGCCAACCTCGCCGCGTTCTCACGCGTCGCGCCACCGACATCCGGCGTACGACGCCGCGCCGGTGTTGCGCTGACCGTCTTCGAGCACCGCGGCGAACCGTGCGTCCTGGTCATCAAGCGCGCGTTCGGCGGCCGGAACGCCGGTCAATGGGCGCTTCCCGGCGGCCGGGTGGAGGAGGGCGAGACCGCCGTCGAGGCCGCACTCCGCGAGCTTCACGAAGAAGCCGGTCTGCAAGCGAGCAGTGCCGAGGTCGCGGGCGTTCTCGACGACTTCGTCACCGGCTCCGGTTTCGTCATCACCCCGGTGGTTGTCGTGCTCGACCGTCCCAGGCGGCCCCGCCGTGATCCGGTCGAGGTTCACTCCCTGCACCCAGTGCCGTTGCACCGGCTTCTCGACGACGCCGTGCCGCGATGGCGAACGGCCGCCGACGGCAGCCCTCTGCTCCAGATGCCACTGCGTCACGACATGGTGATCCACGCGCCGACCGGAGCGATCCTCTGGCAGTTCCGGCAGGTGGCGCTGCTGGGGCAGCACACGCGCGTGGGCAACGTCGCCCAACCCGCGTGGACACATCAGTGAGGTGCGGAAGCCGGACCGCAGGTCGGTCCGCGACGGCGCACCGTCACGAGCCGGGTGAGCTCGACCCAAATCCAGCGGGCACTCGGTTGCGCTCTGGGACCTCTTCAGGGACCGTCGGGGCGGACGGCCGGCATCTCCCCAGTCTCCGGGTCGAAGCCGTCGGCCCACTTCCCCGAGTCGAAGTCGTACTCGACCGGATGACCCTCTTCGTCGGTGCGCTGGTACCAGTCGGTGTACCGCTCGTCGGTGGAGTCGACCTCCGCACCGGCACCCTCTTCGGGACAGCTCGCCTCCACCACTTGGATGGCGAAGTTGTCGCCGTACCTCTCCACACCCTGGAGCACGGCGTTGCGGATCGCGGCGTCGGCGTAGCGGTGCCGCAGGGTGTACGGGTCGGTGGTGAGGTCGCGGGCCCAGGCCACGATGATCAGGAGCATCACCAGGGCGAACGGCACCGCGGTGACGATCACCAGCTGCTGCAGTCCTGCCAGGGCGGTCGCGTCTCCAAGCAGCAGCATCACCACAGCGATGCCGGCCATCACCAGTCCCCAGAAGACGACCACCCAGCGGCTCGGCTCCAGGTGTCCCCGGGTCGACAGCATCCCCATCACCACCGACGCGGAGTCAGCGGAGGTGATGAAGAAGATGGCCAGCACCACGATGATCAGGTAAGGCAGCCACTCCAGGTACGGCAGGTTGTCGATCATCGCGAAGAAGACCTGCGGCGGAGTCAGGTCGCCGGCGAGCGAGCCGTCCTGGGACATCGACATCGCAGTTCCGCCCATCACACCGAAGGCGACGAAGAGCAGCGTGGCGGGGATGAGGATCGTGCCGAGAAGGAACTGTCGGATGGTCCGTCCCCGGGAGATGCGGGCGATGAAGATGCCGACGAACGGCGACCAGGAGATCCACCACGCCCAGTAGTACACGGTCCAGGTCGACTGGAACTCCTGGGTCTCCTCACCCCAGGACAGCGAGCGGCCCATCAGGTCGAAGAGCGAGCCCAGGTACTCCAGCTGCGCCGATGGCAGGAAGTTCAGCAGGAACAGGGTCGGCCCCACGGCCAAGATCAGCCCGACGACGCCAATGGTCAGCACGATGTTGATGCTCGAGAGGTAGCGGATGCCTCGGGCGACACCGGAGACGGCCGAGATCACGAACGCCACGGTGAGCAGCAGCAGGATGCCGACCACCATGATGTTCGTCAGCTGACCGGCCCCGGTGACGATGCTGACGCCGGTCCCGATCTGCATCGCTGCGATTCCGAGCGCTGCGGCGGTGCCGAAGAGGGTGGCGACGATGGCGAGGATGTCGATCAGCTTGCCGGCGAAGCCCTCGGTGAG
Organism: Nocardioides turkmenicus; assembly: GCF_011045035.1. GTDB lineage: Bacteria > Actinomycetota > Actinomycetes > Propionibacteriales > Nocardioidaceae > Nocardioides > Nocardioides turkmenicus. The sequence continues at coordinate 108,274 of NZ_JAALAA010000006.1, read as the reverse complement.
CCGCTCCCCGAAGAGATCACGGAAGATCGAGGACATCAGCAGGCTTCGGCCGCGGCGGTAGGCGGAGTACGCGACGGCGCCACCGACGAGCGCGTACATCGCCCAGGCATGGAACCCCCAGTGGAAGTACGTCTGCGCCATCGCCCGGTGCATCGCTTCGACCGACCCCGCCTCGTTGGTGAGCGGCGGTGGGTCGGTGAAGTAGGTCAGCGGCTCGGACGGGCCGAAGAAGATGACGCCGATCCCGATACCTGCGGCGAAGAGCATCGCCACCCAGGCGAAGGTGCTGAACTCCACTTCCTCGCCGTCCTTGCCGAGCGGAATCTTGCCGTAGGGCGAGAAGGCCAGTACCAGCAGGGAGACGAGCACCACGACGGCAACGGAGTTGAAGAGCCAACTGACGTTCCGAGTGGACCAGTCGAAGGCGGTCTGGGCGACCGAGGCCACACTGTCCGGTGCCACGACGCCCCAGATCACGAAGGCGACCGTGAGCCCTCCGGCGATCGCGAAGACGAGCTTGTCGACGCTGTAGCGGCGCCGTTGCTCATCGATGGAGATGCCCGGGACCAGGACTGGATGCCGGTCATGGGGATACTTCGGGCGCATCGGATCGAGCTTCCCCAACGACTCTCCGACTCTGCGACGGGTACGTCTTCCTTCATCCTCGTCACGCGACTGGATGGAAGTTTGCTTCTCGTTCACAGCTCGACCCCTCAGGTTTAGCGGCCCCGCGGTTGCCATTCCGTAGATCTGGCTAGTTACGATGCCTGTGCGCTTCGGTTTGAACAGGATCTCAACGAATCCGCCCAGGCGAACCCCTCGATTGGCTATCGCAGCCATAGGCGCCGGCCATGAGGACCCGCTCCGTCACCATCACGCTCGGACCGCCCGTCGCGTCGAAGCACTATGCTCCACGCATGGACAGGCGCCACCTCGAGTATTTCGTGACGGTAGCCGAGTTGGGAAGCTTCACCCGGGCGGCCCAAGCACTGTCCATCGCGCAGCCGTCGCTGTCCAACGCCATCGGCTGGCTCGAGCGAGATCTCGACACCCGGCTCTTCGATCGACACGGCCGGGGCGTGCGACTCACTCCGGCTGGCGAGGCGCTGCTCGAGCCGGCCAGACGGTCCCTGCGATCGTTTGAGGTGGCGCGTGGCGCGGTGCGCGCCGTGTCCCAGGCCGGTTTCGGTCGCCTGTCCATCATCACGAACACCTTGTGGGCCGTCGAACCACTGGCACGGTTGATCGGCGAATTTCGTGATCTGCATCCCCGCGTCCAGGTCACCGTGGCCGACCCGGTATGGCACGGTGACGTGCTGGAAACGGTGCGAATGGGCGGCGCGGAGCTCGGTCTCGTCGACGGGACCCCTCCTGGCGGAACTCTGGAAAGCCGGTGGCTGGCCGACCTCGAGATGATGGCCGTATGCCCGCCGGATTCCACATCGGCTCCGACGGTCGGCCGCGCCGACAAGGAATCCATCACGATCGGCGATCTCTCGGAGCGGGGCCTGGTGTGTACGCCCGACGGCACCGTGCTCCGGGGCATCGTCGCCGAACCACTCCTGGCCGCGGGGCTCTCGACGGACGTAGCCGTCGAGACGGCTCACCTCGCAGCAGTCGCACCCCTGGTCCTGGCAGGAGCAGGCGCCGCCGTACTGCCGCAGGCGATGGCCGACGATGCCGCTGTCAAGGGAGCGCGAGTACAACCGCTCGACCCGCCACTTCGCCGGTCAGTACACGTGATCTGGCGCAAGCGCAGGGCCAGCGACCTGGCCTTGGGCTTCGTCGACTTCTGCGTCAAAGCCTGCTCCGCCGAGACCTAGCGACCGAGCCGGCGCCTCGCCCTCTCTCCACTCTGTGCCCTAAGGCATAGCAAGCGGCTATCGCTGAACTAGCCCACTCGCCGTTGCTGCCGAGAGCGTCCTGGACCGAGACTCGATGAGTCGAGCGGACCGGCACAACTCGGCCCGCCCAGCCTTCGAGGAGATTCCATAGTGACGTTCTTCCACGCCGACCGGCACGTACTGCCCGAGCCCGACCAGGCACAGGTCGTCGCCACAGCGCTTGGTATCGAGGATCAGACCGCCGCCTTCGAACCGGTGCACCCGACCGCGCCCCCGCCGGCGGCTCCGAACGTCGTGATCGTCGTCATGGACGACTTGGGCTACGGAACCTCCAGCGCGTTCGGCGGCCCGTGCACGATGCCGACAGCGGAGAACCTGGCTGACGGCGGCCTGCGCTACTCCCGCTTCCACGTGACGGCGCTGTGCTCGCCGACCCGCCAGGCTCTGATGACCGGCCGGAACCACCATTCCGTCGGGATGGGCGGCACCACCGAGATGGCCACGTCGGCCCCGGGCTACAACGGGTTCCGACCCCAGTCCGCGGCGACGATCGCCCAGATCCTGCAGGGCAACGGCTACAGCACCGCTGCCTTCGGCAAGTGGCACCAGACCCCGCCGCGCGAGATCAGCCCGGTGGGCCCGTTCGACCGGTGGCCGACCGGCGAGGGGTTCGACACCTTCTACGGGTTCATGGGGGCGGAGATGAACCACTGGTACCCGCTGCTGTACCAAGGCACGACGCCGGTCGAGCCGGACCGGCGACCCGAGGACGGATACCACCTCTCCGAGGACCTCGCCGACCGGGCGATCGAGTGGGTACGGACCCAGCGCACCCTGACCCCGGACCGGCCGTTCTTCACCTACCTTGCTCTCGGCGCCTCGCACGCGCCGCTGCACGTAGCACAGGAGTGGCGCGAGAAGTACCAGGGTCAGTTCGACCACGGCTGGGACGAGCAGCGCGCGCGCACGCTGGCCGAGCAGAAGCGGCTCGGCGTGGCACCGGCCGACGCCGAACTGGCACGCTGGGCCGACGGCGTGCCCCACTGGGACGAGCTCTCCGACACACAGCGTGCGCTGTCGGCGCGGTTCATGGAGACCTTCGCCGGGTTCACCGAGCACGCCGACCAGCAGGTCGGACGGTTCGTCGCCGCACTCGAGGAGCTCGGCGAGCTGGACAACACGCTGTTCGTCTACCTGCTCGGCGACAACGGCGCATCGGGTGAGGGTGGCGTCGACGGCACCACGGTCGAGCACCGGCTCGGCCACGGCCTCGTGGACGACCCCGAGGAGATGATCGCGGACCTGGACCTGATCGGCGGCCCGGAGACCTATCCGATCGCGCCCGTCGGATGGGCGCTGGCGCTCAACACCCCGTTCCAGTGGACCAAGCAGGTCGCCTCCCACTTCGGTGGGACCCGGGACGGCCTGATCGTGCACTGGCCGGAGGGCATCGCCGACCGCGGCGGCATCCGGGACCAGTTCCACCACGTCATCGACATCCTGCCCACGGTCCTCGACTGTGCCGGCGTCCCGCAGCCGACCTCGGTCGCGGGCGTCGCGCAGCAGCCGGTCGAGGGCACGAGCATGCGCTACACCTTCGACGCTGCCGACGCGACCGGGCGGCGGCGTACGCAGTACTTCGAGATGTGCGGCAACCGTGGGATCTACCACGAGGGCTGGATGGCGGTGACCCGCCACGGGACCCCGTGGGAGATGGTCCCGGAGGGAGGACGGCGGTTCAGCGACGACGTCTGGGAGCTCTACCACGTCGACACCGACTTCTCTCAGGCCCATGACCTGGCCGCAGAGCACCCGGAGCGGCTGCGCGAGCTGCAGGAGCTGTTCCTCATCGAGGCCGCGAAGCACCAGGTGTTCCCGCTCGACCCCAGGGTGACGGAGCGGGAGAACCCCAAGCTGGCCGGGCGCGTCGACCTGCTCGGCAACCGCCGGTCGGTGACCTACCGTGGTGGCATGCGGCGGTTCACCGAGGAGACCACGCCCAACGTCAAGAACCGTTCCCACAGCATCACCGCTGACGTCGAGGTGCCCGCGACCGGTGCCGCCGGAGTCGTCGTGGCCCAGGGCGGCCGGTTCGGAGGCTGGTCGCTGTACTGCGTCGACGGCAGCGTTCGCTACGACTACAGCTACTTCGACCTGACCCATTTCACGGTCAGGGCCCAGGAGGCGCTGTCCCCCGGACGTCACCAGATCCGGATGGAGTTCCACTACGACGGCGACGGACATGGCCTCGGCGGCGACGTGATCCTGGTGGTCGACGGGGCCAAGGTCGCCCAGGGCCGGGTGGATCGGACGATCCCCTACTACTTCTCCTTCGACGAGACGCTGGACATCGGGGTCGACCTGGGCACCCCGGTCAGCGACGAGTACGCCGCGGTCTACAACGCCTTCACAGGCACCGTGCACACGGTGCGGATCGACCTCGACGGCCCGGCCGCACCCGACGATGCCGACACCGAGGCGCAGCGCCGCCAACGCGTCTTCATCTCCCAGTGAGAACCGGAGGACGACCATGAGCTCCTCGTGCTGCGCCCCCTCCGGCAAGGACCGGCCTGCCCCGCTCGCTTCCGCGGCGCCGGTTGGACGTCGCACGGGGCCCATGGAAGAAGGGCTCGTGCTCCTCGACGGCGGGACCTTCCAGATGGGCTCCGAGGACGTCGATGCCAACCGGGGCGATGGCGAAGGTCCCGTGCGGCAGGTGACGCTGGCGCCGTTCTGGATCAGCCGGCACGCCGTGACCAACTCCGAGTTCGCCACTTTCGTGAGCGACACCGGATATCGCACGGGCGCCGAGCGCTATGGCTGGTCCTACGTCTTCGCCTCGTTCCTCCCATCCCATCTTCGGCGAGGGGCACAGCGCCCAGAAGCGGTGCCGTGGTGGTGTCGGGTCGACGGCGCCGTATGGAACGCACCGGAAGGGCCGGGCAGCGACGTGGACGACCGGATGGACCACCCGGTCGTCCACGTCGACCACGACGACGCACTGGCCTACTGCTCCTGGGCCGGGCTACGTCTACCGACCGAGGCTGAGTGGGAGTATGCCGCGCGCGGCGGGCTGGAGCGTGCGCGGTACGCCTGGGGTGACGAGCTCACTCCCGAAGGACGCCACCGCTGCAACATCTGGCAAGGCAAGTTCCCGGCCAGCAACACGGTCGAGGACGGGTATCGGGCAACTGCACCTGTGGATACCTTCGAACCCAACGGCTTCGGCCTGTATTGCGTAGCCGGCAACGTGTGGGAGTGGTGCGCCGACTGGTGGACGACCGAGCACGCGCCATCGGGGACGCACAACCCCCAGGGGCCCATGCAGGGTGAGCTGCGGGTGATGCGCGGGGGTTCCTACCTCTGCCATGAGTCCTACTGCAACCGCTACCGCGTCGCAGCTCGCACCAACAACGACCCGAGCTCCTGCAGCGGGAACATCGGGTTCCGCTGCGCGAAAGACGAACGATCGGAATGAGATCGAGGAACAACCGCCGCCGCGATGTCCGCAGCCTCCTGCTCGGAGGTCACATCGAACCGGACCCCCGATTCACCCTGGCCAACGAACGCACCTTCCTGGCCTGGATCCGCACCGCACTTGCGGTCGTCGCGGCGGCGGTCGCAACCGACACCTTGATGGTCGAGCAGTGGCCGTCCGGTGTCCGGCAACCCGTGGTCGTACTCCTTCTGTTGGCAGGGACTGCTGTCAGCGCCGGGGCCGCGGTGCGCTGGTTGGCAGTGGAGCGCGCCCTGAGGAGCGACCGTCCGCTCCCCCTGTCGCCGCTCGTACCCATGCTCGCGCTCGTCGTGCTCGCAGGAGCCAGCAGTGTCTTGGTGCTCACGCTGTGAGGCACACGAACAGCCCCCCGCTGCGAGACCCAGGCCTTCAACCGGAACGCACCAGCCTGGCCTGGTCACGAACCGTCCTGGGTTACCTGGTAGTTGCCACCATCTGCTTGAAGGCTGCGCCCCACGTCGGCCCGGTAGGTATCGTCTCTGCAGTCGCGTATCTCACGGTCGCAGTCGCCATCGCGTGCTCGACCGCCACGCGGTACGACAAGCATGTACGAGGTATGCACTCGGAGCGATCACACCCGCCCTTTCGCAGGGTGGTTTCCTTGAGCACCGCTACCGCGGCGCTCTCGGTCCATCTGCTCTGGCTCCTCATCGGTTGACCTCTGCCGCAAACGGGTCTCCGATTTGGTCACAGACCCGCACGGGTCAGTGGACCTGACGAGGCCGCCGTCGCAGCGGATCTGTTCGCCCGTGATGTGGGACGCCTGGATGCTGGCAAGGAAGGTGACAGCAGCCGCGAACTCCTCGGGTGTGCCGAAGCGTCCGACCGGGCCGAAGCGGCTGGTCGCCGCGTCCACCAGCGCACGTTGGCCGTCGGCGGTGGTGATGTCCACGCCGATCCCACGGTGGAAGGAAGCGCCTGTGCCTGTGCAGTGGCGATTTCGGCTCGTCGTCCTCCGATGGCGACGTCAACGCCTTTGGCTGAAAGCTCTCGCACCACCGCTGCTCCGAGTCCCGAGGTCGCCCCGGCACGACCGCGATCCGGCCGGATAGACCAAGATCCACTGTCACCTGCTTTCCATGACGAGGGGACGGCTCGACGATTCTGGCACCGCGGCCACGAAAGTGCTGTGGCGCACATCGCAGCGACCGCGACGGCACGCGACGGACCGGTCGCACAAGCAACGCGAGCGCCCCACCTCCGTCGCAGGAAGCGGCACGCTCAGCAGCTCAGGGCGTCTAGAGATGGCTCCTGCACATGTCACACAAGGTCAAGTGGTAGACGTCGCCTCGCACATGGTGCCTCAAGCGCCGCGGGAGTTCCGAGTTATCACGGAGAAATGCCGAGCGGGCATCTGTTCATCCTCTTTGGTTTTGGATGACAGATGCCCGCTCTGACCTGCTACTTCTTTGGTGGAGCTGAGGGGATTCGAACCCCTGGCCTTCTCATTGCGAACGAGACGCGCTACCAACTGCGCCACAGCCCCAAGCGATGAGAAACGTTAGCACCTCGTCGCGGGTGTTACCCAATCAGTAGGCATTCAGGAGCCCGTGGCGCGGCCGCGCGCCTCTTCGGCGGCTGCCGCCGCGGCGCGCTCGGCCTCCTCGGCCTGGCGGACGAGCTCGGAGTCGGCGGCGTTGCGGCCCGAGCTCCACACGCCGGTGGCGTCGAGGTCGATGGTGCGCACCGTGCGGCGCGGCGCGGCCTCCTTGGAGACGTACGTCGGCAGCGGGGTCTCCACCGGCTTCCAGGCACCCTCGGGGAGCTGCTCGCCGGTGTCGTCGTGCTCGACCACGGCCACCAGGTCGCCGGTGTCGTGGTCGATGTCGAAGGTGACCCGGGGCGGGGCGACCGGCTCGGGCTCGGGGATTTCCTCCGGGAACGGGATCCGGGCCCAGACCTCTCGCTGGTGGCGCACGCTAAGTCGGCAGGTCACCAGCCAGGCGACGACCAGCCCGGCCGGGATCGCGATCCACACCGGGCCGAAGACCCCGAAGCCAGCGAGCGCGCCGACCACGGCCAGGCCGAAGACGAGCACGCCCAGGACGATCGAACGGCGCTTGGCCGCGGCGCGAGCCGCGCGGCGGCGTACGGCCATCGGGACGGGGCGCGGAGCGGGCTTCTCTGCGGCCTCCGGCTTCCTCGACGACTTCTCGGTCACCAGGTCGGTGGAGTCCTTGCCGGTGGCCTCGCGCCGTGCGAGGATCCGACGGGACTTGGAGATGGCGACGCTGGCCCGGCTCTTGGTCCCGTCCTCGGCCGTCGCGGTGTGTTCGAGCGCTTTGGGCACCAAGTACACCGCCCACGCCACGGCGAGGGCGACGAAGATGAGTGCGCTCGGGTCCACGTCAAGAAGCGTAGGAGCCATTACCAGCCCGTAGGCGGACGTGCAGTGGTGTGTCGCGTGTGACTTGTGTGATTTCAGCAGGACACGCCGAAGTCAATGCCTCATTCAGGTGACAAACCGAGTCTGGCCAGCATTCCTTGGTGACATTCTTCAACCGTTATCGCGAAGATGCGGTGATCTCGCCAGGCACCGTCGATATGCAGAAATCGGGGCGCATATCCGATCTCGTTGATGCCCAGCTTCTCCACGACGCGGAGCGAGTTGGAGTTCTCCGGACGGATGCAGATCTCGATCCGGTGCAGCCGCGCGGTGGTGAAACAGTGGTCGATGACCAGCGCCACCGCCAGCGGCATCACGCCGCGGCCGGCGAAGCGCTGGTCGATCCAGTAGCCGATCGAGGCGAACTGCGCCGAGCCCCGCACGATGTTGTTGACCGTGACCTGACCTGCGAAGACACCGTCGACATCGATCGCGAAGGGATAGGTCGTCCCGCGCTTGGCCTGACGGCGAAGACGACGTACGAGGCTGGCGAACGTCGTGGGTCGGGCGCTCGATCCCGGCGGCACGGTCGCGTCCCACTGGTGCAGCCAGGCCGCCGACCGGCGGCGAGCCTCGGTCCAGGCCTTGGCGTCGGTGCGGTCGAGCGGGCGTACGGTCACCGCGCCGTGGGACAGCACAGCAGGCCAGCCGGGATCACTCATGAATGGTTCCACTCAGTGATCACTGCCGACCGACTGCTCCACCGCGTGGGGCAGCACCGGACGCAGCACGTCGATCGCATCCTTCACACCGCCCCGGGACCCGGGAAGGTTCACCACCACGCACGCTCCGATCTGACCGGCCAGACCGCGGGACAGTAGCGCCGTCGGGATCCCCTTGGCCACTCCGGCCGCCCGGATGCCCTCGGCGATGCCGGGGATCTCGCGGTCGAGCAGCGGACGGGTGACCTCGGGGGTGCGGTCGGTGGGGGTCAGCCCGGTGCCTCCGGTGGTGAGGACGACCCGCGCACCGGCCTTCGCCGCGCGGGCGATCGCCTCGCCGACCGGGTCGCCGTCGCGTACGACCTCGGGCGGGCCGACCACGAAACCGAGCTCTTCCAGGAAGGCGACCAGGAGGGGTCCGGTGGTGTCCTCGTAAACACCGGCCGAGGCGCGGTTGGAGGCGACGACGACGGTCGCTTTCAGGCTCATCGGGTGAAGTCCCCCGACTTTCCGCCGGTCTTCGTCTCGACCTGGATATCGGTGATGACCGCCCTCTTGTCGACGGCCTTGATCATGTCGACCACGGTCAGACCGGCGACGGCGACGGCGGTCAGCGCCTCCATCTCGACGCCGGTGCGATCGGTGGTCTTGACGGTCGCGGTGATGTCCACCGACTCGTCGGAGACGTTTAGCTCGACCTTGACGCCAGAGACCGCCAGCGGGTGGCACAGCGGGATCAGATCGGGGGTCTTCTTGGCGCCCATGATCCCGGCGATGCGGGCGACGGCGAGCGCGTCACCCTTGGGTACGCCCTCCCCGCGAAGCAGCTCGATCACCTCGGGCGAGACCAGAACCCGCCCGGACGCGGTCGCGGTGCGGGCCGTGACCGCCTTCTCGGAGACGTCGACCATCCGGGCCGCCCCGGTCTCGTCGACGTGGGTCAACCTGTCAGCCATCAGAACTCCACGTCCAGCTCGATCACGTCCACCTCGGCGCCCTTGTCCAGCGCGGTCGTCTCCGGCGGGACCACGATCAGGCAGTTCGCGCCGGCCAGGTCGCCGATCAGGTGGGAGCCCGGGCCGCCGATGGGCGAGACGCCCGCACGCGAGCCGTCGTACCACCCGCGAAGATACTGCTCCTTGCCCTTCGGGGAGCGCACGGCGTGGGTCAGGGCGGCACGGCGTACGGGGCGGGCCTCGGGGGTCATGCCCATCAGCCGGCGCAGCGCCGGCAGCACGAAGAGCTCGAACGAGACGAACGAGGAGACCGGGTTGCCGGGGAGGCACAGGACCGGCACCCGCTCCTCACCGATGCGGCCGAATCCCTGGGGCTTGCCCGGCTGCATGCTCACGGGGCCGAACCAGACGCCCTCCGGGGTCAACGCCTCCTTGACCACGTCGTAGTCGCCCATCGAGACGCCGCCGGAGGTGACCACCAGGTCGGCGCGTACGAGCTGGTCGGAGAGCGCGGTCATGAACGCCCGCGGCTCGTCGGGCACGATCCCGACGCGGTAGGCGATCGCGCCGGCTTTGCGGGCGGCGGCGGCCAGGAGGAAGGAGTTGCCGTCGTAGATCGAGTCGTGACCCAGGGTCTCCCCCGGCTCGCGCAGCTCGGTGCCGGTCGAGAGCACCACGACCCGCGGCCGCGGCCGGACCGCCACCTGCGCGCGGCCGACGGAGGCGATCAGACCGAGGTGGCGTGGACCGAGCACGGTGCCGGCAGGGATGAGCAGGTCGCCCTTGGCGACGTCCTCGCCGGCGTAGCGGACGTGCTGGGCCTCGTCGGGCGTCTGCCGGATCTCGACCTCGGCGACGCCGCGGTCGGTCCACTCGTACGGCACGACCGTGTCGGCACCCGTGGGCAGCGGCGCACCCGTCATGATCTTCGCCGCCGCACCCGGCGGGAGCGCCAGCAGCGAAGCCTGTCCGGCGCCGATCTCGCCGAGCACCGGCAACCGCACCGGCGCCTCCGCCGAGGCGGTCGCGACGTCGGCGTAGCGGACTGCGTAGCCGTCCATCGAGGAGTTGTCGAAGCCCGGCAGCGCGACCTCGGCATGGATGTCCTCGGCCGCCGCCAGCCCCAGGCAGTCCATCAGAGGCTGCGGGTAGGCCGGCATCGGCTCGAGGTCGGCCAGGATTCGCTCGCGGTATTCGGCGGGGGTCACCCCGCCAACACTAGTCGGAGAGGACCGTGGCGGGCGCGACGCGTTCGGCACTGGCGCCGTCGAGCTCGACCGCGCCGATGACCTGGACGCCCTTGCCGAAGGTCCAGTCGCCGTTGACGGTGAGGGACGACGCCTTGCGCAACGACGGGGCACCCTCGGGGAAGCGCTCGTCGAAGTTGGCGACGTACTTGTAGTAGTCGCTGTCCAGGTCGATGAACGGCACCACCTCGGCGACCTGGTCGAGCACGAAGTCCTCGCCGATGTCGTAGACGTCGGAGCGGAGCACGAGCAGGTCGTTGGTCGTCTTGACCGGCACGAACCGGTCACGGCCGACCTCGATCAGCTGCGACCCCTCGAAGACCTCGATCGCGGCGCCCATGGCGGTCTCGATCTGGATGACCTTCGGGGTCTTCGGGTCCGAGGGGTCGACGGTCTTCTCGTTGCGGATCAGCGGCAGGCCGAGAATGCCGTCGCGCTCGGTGAGGACCTTCTTGAGCGCCTTGAGGTCGAACCAGATGTTGTTGGTCGAGCAGTACTTGTGGCGGCTGAGGTCCTGCAGCGCCACCTTGTCCTCGTCACGCGTCTGCGCGGTCTCACGGAGGATGAGGCGGCCGTCGGACTTGCGGCGCGCGAAGTGGCCGCCCTTGCGGTCGCTCGGGGTGCGGCGTACGGCCTCGATGGCGAAGGGCGCTCCGCTCTTCGCGAACCAGCCGGCGACCTTCTCGTCGGGGACGGCGCCGAGGTTGTCGGAGTTGGAGACGAAGACGCGCTCGTAGCCCTGCTCGATGAGCAGGTCGAGGAGGCCGGTGTCGAGCAGGGCGGTGTAGATGTCGCCGTGGCCGGGCGGGCACCACTCGAGCTCGGGGTCCTTGGGCCACTCGACCGGGGTCAGGTCGTCGGCGAGCAGGCGCGGCTCGCGGTTCTGCAGGAACTCCAGCGGCAGACCCTCCACCGGCAGGTCCTGGTAGCGCTCGAGCGCGGCCAGGCTGTCCTCGGAGGTGCGGAAGGAGTTCATCAGCAGCAGCGGGAGACGTACGTCGTAGGTCTTGCGCATGTGCAGGATCTGGCGGGCGATCACGTCGAGGAAGCTCAGCCCCTTGCGCACGCACAGCAGCGACTTCGCACGGTCCATGCCCATCGAGGTGCCGAGACCGCCGTTGAGCTTGATCACCGCGGTGGTCGAGATGGCGGCGTGCGCCTCGTCGTCGCTGACCTCGGCGTCGTGGATCGACGGGATGTCCACCGGCTCGATCGTGTCCTCCGGGATCATCCCGGTCTCACCGTGCTCGAGCTGGCGGTAGTAATGTGCGAACGTCTGCACGGCGACGTCATCCACGCCGGCGTCGCGCATCTTCGCCATCGCCTTGGCCAAACCTGGGCTACCCATAGAGGAAAGCCTAGGCTGTCGTTGTGTCGCGTTCACACACCCCTCCGGGTTCTGATGGTCCAGCCCCCGCTGACTTCGTGGGGCGCAAGACTGCCTTACGCGACCAGTTGTTGACTACCCGGGGGCGTATCGGGCTCCCCCGGCTCGGCTCGCTGGCTCGCTCGCTGTCACAAGTGGTCACTGCTATTCCAGACGTGCGCAGCGCCGCAACGGTTGCGCTCTACGTCTCGATCGGCAGCGAACCGGGCACCGGACCTCTTATCGACGAGCTGGACGCGGCCGGGAAACGCATCCTGCTTCCGTGCCTGCTGCCGGACAACGACCTGGACTGGGCCGTCTATGACGGAGAGCTGGTCCGGGCGGCTCGCGGGCTGCTGGAGCCGGGCGGCGAGCGGTTGGGGGTCTCCGCGATCGCCGGCGCCGACGTCGTTCTCGTCCCGGGCCTGGCCGTCGACGCGCAGGGGCATCGGATGGGCCGGGGCGGCGGCTCGTACGACCGCACCCTCTCCCGAGTGCCTGCGGGAACCTTTACCTGCGCACTTCTCTATCCGTGGGAGATCGGGGTCCCGGTGCCGGTGGAGCCGCACGACCGGGCCGTGGCGGCGGCCGCGAGCGCGGAGGGAATGCGGCGCTTCTCCTAGGCGTTCGCTAATATTGGCAGTCGCACCCGTCGAGTGCCAGATTCTGTTCTAGGAGAAACGTGCCCACCTATCAGTACGCCTGCACCGAGTGCGGCCACGCCTTCGATCAGTTCCAGAGCTTCAGCGACGCCTCGCTGACCGAGTGCCCCGAGTGCGGCGGCAAGCTGCGCAAGGTCTTCAGCGCGGCCGGCGTCGTCTTCAAGGGCTCCGGTTTCTACCGCACCGACTCCCGCTCCGGCTCGTCGTCGACGTCCTCCACGTCCTCGACCACCTCGTCCTCGAGCACCTCCTCGCCGGCCCCGGCGGCCTCCGGCTCCTCGGACTGATTCCGCCCGCCACGTCGGTTATCCACAGGATCATCCACATCCTCAGCCCGGCTGTGGATAGCGAGATGCAGGAATCTCGGGCGCGTCTTAGCGTGCCCGCATGTTCACTCGAATCACGTCCTTCACCCGCCGTGTACGCCGCGGGGTCCTCGCTCATCGGCGCCTGCTGGCGTTCCTGCTGACCGCCTCGGCGGTCGCGATCGGGTTCTCGGCCACCCGGCCGGACCCACCCGACACCTCGACGATGGCGGTCGCCTCCCGAGATCTGCCGGTCGGCACGGTCCTCACCGCTGCCGACCTGACCGACATCGAGACCGACCCCGACAGCGTGCCCGCCGACCTCGCCGAGGCGCCGCTCGGGGAGCGCCTCGCGGCTCCGCTGCGGCGGGGCGAGCCGGTCACCGACGTACGTCTGGTGGGTCCGGAGCTCACCGAGGGACACCCCGATCTGGTGGCGGTGCCGGTCCGGCTCCCCGATGCCGAGATGGCCGGCCTGCTCCACGTCGGCGACACGGTCGACCTCTACGCCACCGACCCTGCCACCGCCGAGACCGCCCGGGTCACCACCGACACGCTGATCCTCGGCCTCCCGCAGGCCGCCGAGGCGAACGGCGATGATGCTGTGACACAAGGAAAGACCGAAGGGTTTGGCGTCACGAACACTTCGGCGGGGCGTCTGGTCATCGTCGGAGTCGCCGCGAACAGCGTCGAGGACGTCACATCTGCAGGGGTGGGTGGCTATCTCACCTTCGCGTACTGACGCCCTGCGCACGCCATATCCGGGGTCTCCTTCACCTCACACAATGCGCAACAGGAGAAAGCAAGACATGGACGGTTTCAAGAAGTTCCTGCTCCAGGGCGACCTGATCAAACTCGCGGTCGCCTTCATCATGGGCGGCGCGTTCGCCACCGTTGTGACCGCGACGGTCGACGTCATCATGGACCTGCTCGGCAAGCTCGGCGGCACGCCGGACTTCTCGAACTATGAGCCGGGTGGCGTCAGCGTCGGCGCGTGGCTGACCGCGGTGATCGCCTTCCTCATCATGGCCGCGGTCGTCTACTTCCTGATCGTGAAGCCCTACACCCACGCCAAGGAGCGCTTCTTCCCGGACCCCGACCCGGGCGAGACCGAGGTCGACATCCTCAAGCAGATCCGCGACAGCCTCAGCGCCCGCTGACCCGTTCGCGCCCAGGTGCCGTCTCACCCACCGTGGTGAGGCGGCACCTGCGATTTCAGCCAGCGGTCCGACGCCGACTCCCCCGACTCGGCAGACTGCTCCTGCTCGTCCTGGGTCGTCTCGGGAAGCTCGTCACCGAAGATCCGCGCCAGCCGCTGCTTGCGCTTCCACTCCGGCTCCTTGGGCTCGTCGGTGTCCGACATCAGCACAGTCCGGCGCGCTCGCGTGCTGCCTTCGCCTCTTCGGCGATCTGGGCGAGCTCTTCCTCGGTGGCACCGCTGCTGGCACCGTCCGACGCCGTGCCGGACGCGTTGTCCGACGACTCGCCGGACTCGGCCTCTTCGGTCGGCGTCGTCTCCGCGGTCTCGCCATCGGTCGCGTCCGTCGCGTCGCCCTCCGGCGCCTTGCCGCCCGAGCTCTTGCTCTTCTTGCCGGACGCCTCACCGGCGTCCAGGGCCCCGGCCGCGATCTTCTTGGTCAGCGGCTTGTCGTTGGCGATGGCCTTGAAGACGTTCTTGGCCTTCTCCTCGTCGAGGACGACGGTGGCTTCCGGATTCTCGGGGTCGGGGACTGTCGGGATGGTGAGGAACTTGATGTTCTCCATCCCGATGCTCTGGAACCCAGAGCCGATCTTCGCCATCGTGTCGAGGTTGTCCTTCAGACCCTCGTCCATGGTCAGGCCCTTGGTCGCAGCGTTGAGGAAGCTGAGCACCTTTGTGGGGCTCGACAAGGTGTCGCCGGAAAGCAGCTTGGCCGCCATGGACCCGATGAACGCCTGCTGGCGCTTCGACCGGTCGAGATCGCCACCATCACCCAGCCCGTGTCGCAGGCGGACATAGTTGAGGGCCTGTTTGCCCGTCAGCGTCTGCTTGCCAGCATCGAAGTGAGCGCCGGTGTACTTGTCATCGACCTCTTCAGGAATACAGACGTCGACTCCGTCGATGGCATCGACCATGCCCTTGAAGCTGGCGAAGTCGACCACCACGAGATGGTTGACGGTGATGTCGCACTTCTCACCGCACATCTCGCTGGCGACTGACTCGAGTTGGGTGATGGTGCAGGTCGGACCTGCGGTCGCGTATGCGGCATTCCACCGGACGTACTCAGCAGGCGCCGTCTCCCCGTCCTCGGTCTTGCAGGAGGGCCGGTTCACCATCGTGTCGCGCGGGATCGAGACACCGTAGGCGAACTTCCGGTTGGCGGACAGGTGCAGCAGGATGTTGGTGTCCGAGCCACCGCCGCTCTCACCGTCGACGCCACACCCCTTGCAGTCGCGGCTGTCCGAGCCCATCACGAGGATGTTGATCGGCTCCTTCGGACCGAGATCGGCGGCCTCTTCACCGAGGCTGACGGTGTTGATGTTCGACCGCAGATCGCGGTAGGTGTAGACGACGAACAGCCCGACGATCAACGCCAGCACGAGCAGCGTCGAGCTGAGCACCTGCCACACACTGATCCGCGGCTTGTCGCGGTCCTCGCGCTCGTCGGGATACGGGGCGTACGGCTCGTCGTAGCCGCCCCGGTAGTCGTCATAGGACTCGTCGTCGTCATACCCGGACGCGTACGCAGCGCTCCGACGCCCCGAGGCGGGGTAGGCCTCGTGCCGCGCCTCGTGCAGCTCGTCGCGTGAGGTCGTGCGTCCCCGAGGCCGGTCGGTGGGTGCGGGGGCGTTCCAGTCGAACTCGCGAGCGGCCGGCGGGGCGAACTGCTGGTCGGGAGCCTTGGGTGCGGGCGGGGCCGGCTGGGGATCCTGGCGATACCACTCCTGCGCGGGTGCGACCGCGGTCTCCTCGACGGAAGGGGCGGGGGCAGGCGGCGGAGGCACCTGGCGCGCCGGACGCGCGGTCTCGCGCATCGGTGGGGCGACGGCGGTCGCCTCCGGGTCGCTCCACTCCTGCGGAGCCGGCGGGGCAGGGGTCGGCGTCGCACCCGCGCTTCCCCGGCCCATCGCCTGATAGCGCTCGGCCCGGGTCGGCTCCCGCCGCACCGGTTCGACGCGCAACGGCTCGATGCGTGGCTGTTCGGCGACGGAGGGCTCGACCGGAGCCTGCTCCGGCCGGACCGGACGCGCGGCCCGACGACCGCCACCCGAGGATCCCGGCCCCGGAGGCGGCGGCGACACGAACTCCGACTGCGGACGCGCTGCCCGCCGGCCACCGCCAGGCTCGACCGACGGCTGGTCGGTCGGTACGTCGGCGGCCCGGGCTCCACGACCGGAACGAGTCCCCCCGGACTCGTTGTCCGCAGCCTCGTCGCCGCCGTACATCCATTCGAATCCGGACACGCCCGAGCCAGAATCCGCACCCCCACGTCGGGGAGGCAGGGAGGGGTCAGGCATAGATCACCGTCACTCGTCGCTTGTCATCGGGGGGATTCGGGTTGAGTCGACGGTGACTCAACCTACGCGAGGGCCCCAAGTTTGGCCCCTGACCGCATCGAACCCCAAACCGTAGTATTACCCGCCACCATGGCAAGATATCTGCGAATGCCCCAGTAGCTCAGTGGATAGAGCAGCCGCCTCCTAAGCGAAAGGTCGCAAGTTCGACTCTTGCCTGGGGCACCAGTTCCACACATATCCCTATAGCCCCGCGCCCTACGAGCCGTCGACCACCTCGAACCGGATACCTGCAGCCTGCAGGCGATCGAGCAGCGCGTCGCCCATGGCGACCGCGGTGGTGACCGACCCGGAGGTCTCGGGGAGCGTGTCGAAGGCGAGGCACAGCGCCGACTCGGCGAGCATCTTGGCCGTCTCCGTGTAGCCGGGGTCGCCGCCGGACACCTTGGTGCGGATCTTCCGGCCGTCGGTCTCGGCGACGAAGTCCACGGTGAACCAGGACTTCTCGCGACGTGCCTCGGAAGGCCCGGTGCCCTGCTTGACCCGCTCGCCGAGCTTGGCCCGCAGCGGTGGCACCTGCATCGCGGCGGCGAGGCCACCGACGCCGATCGCACCGCCGACGGCGTACCTCAGCGTCTTGGTGCCGGCGAAGTGAGAGTAGGTGAACGCCGGACCGTACGCCTCCAGTGCCCGCCCGGAGCGGGCGACGATCGTCGGGTCGATGGTCGGCAGCGGCAGCAGCCAGTAGCCGAGCTCGCTGTCGCGGCCCACGCGTGGCTTCGCCGATCGAGACGTACGTCCCTCCGGCCGCACCTCGAGCGCCCGGCGCTCGCGCGACGCGGCCGCCATCTCACGGGGCCGCGACATCTGTCCCAGCGCCGAGTGGAAGGTGCCGCCGGAGAAGGTGGCGTTGGTGCGTACGACGCCTCTCATCGTCAGCGGCTCGGTGATCTCGCCGCCGGCGGCGAGCTCGCGCACCGTGTAGTAGGCGCCGAGGTCGTGCGGGATCGAGTCGAACCCGCAGGCGTGCACGATCCGGGCGCCGTTGGCGCGGGCCGTGGCGTCATACATCACGAACATCCGGTCGACGAACTCTGGCTCTCCGGTGAGGTCGACGTAGTCGGTGCCGGCCTCCGCGCAGGCCTTGACCAGGGGCTCGCCGAACTCGAGGTAGGGCCCGACCGTGGTGATCACGACCCGCGCACGGGCTGCCAACGTCGCCAATGAGGCGGAGTCGTTCACATCGGCCTGGATGAGCTCGACGTCCGCGGACCCGAGTCCGTCCCGAACGGTCTCGAGGCGCGACATCGAGCGGCCGGCGAGCGCCCAGCGCAGCCCGTCGGGGGCGTTCTCGGCGAGATACTCGGCGACCAGACCGCCGGTGAACCCGGTCGCACCGAACAGGACGATGTCGAGATCGCGAGAAGTCGTCATGGCCGATACCTTTCCAGAAGCGACGAAATCCGAGACGGCACGGGTATCTGAGTGATCAAATGTTGCATCAATAGGGATACGCTTGAGCGGTTTCTTTCGGCACCATCCCCGACGACGAGATGAGTGAGACGAGCCTGTGGGTGACGCGGTGATCAGCGTTCTGCTGGCCGACGGTCACGACGTCGTGCGTGTCGGTGTGCGCACGGTGCTGCAGCGGGAGTCCGACATCGAGATCGTCGGCGAGGCCCGCACCGCCGCCGAGGCACGCCCGCTGATCGCGACGCTCCGCCCTGACGTACTCATCCTCGACGCTCACCTCCCCGACTCCTCCGGGGTCGCGCTGTGCCGCGAGGCGCTGGCGATGAAGAGCGACATCCGCTGCATGATCCTGGCCACCGACGCCGAGGACGAGGTGATGAGCCAGGCGATCATGGCCGGTGCGGCCGGCTATGTGCTCAAGCAGATCGAGGCGTCGAGCCTGGTCTCCGGTGTACGCCTGGTCGCCAGCGGCCACACCCTCTTCGACCCCGAGGCGGCCGCCAAGGTGGTCCACAACGTCGAGGAGCGCCGCCGGATGCACGAGGTCGTCGCCGAGCTGACCCCGCAGCAGCGGCGGATCCTGGTCCTGCTCGCCGAGGGCATCTCCAACCGGCAGATCGCCGACCGGCTGGTGCTGGCGGAGAAGACCGTCAAGAACCACATCACCGGACTCCTCGCCAAGCTCGGCGTCAGCCACCGCACCCAGGCGGCGCTGATGGCGAGCCAGCTGCTCGAGGACGGCGTCGTGCCCCGCCCGGCACCCCCGGGCGACGACGCCCGGCAGGCCAGGGGCACGACCAAGGGGGCCGGCTCCAACGGCGGCTCCAACGGCGGCCCCAACGGCGGTTCCAACGGCGGTTCCAACGGCGGCCCGGTGCCCCCGCTGCCGCGAGGACAGGCCCCGTCGCGCACACCCGGCCGATCCCGGTGAACATCGCGGCGATCCGAGTACCGTTGATGGCATGTGCCGCAACATCCGCCCGCTCCACAACTTCGAGCCGCCTGCCACCAACGACGAGGTCACCGCTGCCGCGCTGCAGTTCGTACGCAAGGTGAGCGGCACCACGAAGCCTTCTGCCGCCAACCAGGAGGCCTTCGACCGCGCCGTCGCCGAGATCGCCCACGTCACGCAGCATCTCCTCGACGAGCTGGTCACCAACGCCCCCAAGAAGAACCGCGAGGTCGAGGCGGCGAAGCGCAAGGCTCGCGCCGAGGCGAGGTACGCCTCGTGACCCTCGCCGCGGAGGCGAGCAGCACCGATTCGTACGCAGCCGCCCTGGCCCTCCTCCAGGACCGGCGCCTCGTGGTGCTGACCGGCGCCGGCGTCTCGACCGACTCCGGGATCCCCGACTACCGCAGCCCGGGCAGCCCGGCGCGGCAGCCGATGACCTACCAGCAGTTCGTCTCGGGCCCGCGGGAGCGGCAGCGCTACTGGGCGCGCAGCCACCTCGGCTGGCGGCGGATGGGCAGCGCCGTGCCGAACGCCGGCCATCGCGCGCTGGCCGCGATCGACCCCGAGCTGCTGATCACCCAGAACGTCGACGGGCTCCACGAGCAGGCGGCGCCGGAGCTGGCCAGGAGCGGCCGAATCGTGCCGCTCCACGGCCGGGTGGCGGACGTCATCTGCCTGTCCTGTCGCACGCTCAGCCCGCGCCGCGCCCTCCAAGAGCGGATGGAGGCGCTCAACGCGGGCTGGGCCGAGGCGCACGCGGACGTGGAGTCCCGGCCCGACGGCGACGTCGCCCTCGAGGAGACGCAGGACTTCGTCGTCCCCGACTGCGAGGTCTGCGGCGGCATCCTCAAGCCCGACGTCGTCTTCTTCGGGGAGAACGTGCCGAAGGAGCGGGTCGCCCGGTGCATGGAGGCGGTCGACGCCCTCGCCGACACCCGCGGCGAGCAGCACGAGGGGAAGGGCGGCGTGCTGCTCGTCGCGGGCTCGAGTCTGGCGGTGATGAGTGGCTATCGGTTCGTGCGCCGGGCGGCGAAGGCCGGGACCCCGGTCGTCATCGTCAACCGTGGTGCCACCAGGGGTGACGGGGAGGCTACGTACAAGCTGGAGGTGGGGACCAGCGAGTTCCTCACCGACGTGGCACAGAGCAGAATCGGAGGATCAGGCAGAGCGTGACTGCATCGGCAGGCCTGCCATCCGGCCGGCGGCCTCGTCGACCGAGAGTCTGGCTCCGATGAAGAAGTGGTAGACCGGGCCTTCGTCGATCAGCAGCACCTTCGCGCTGTGGAACTCACCGCCGAGGTCGGTGAGGACGATCTCCTCGCCACGCTCGAGGTGACGTGTCAGGCCGGTGTCGGTGTGGTGGACGGCGACTGGGCGGAACGTCTCATCCAGCTCGCGACCGCGAGCGGGCAGATGAACGACCTCCATAGAGCTCTCCCCTCCGGAGACCCCCGCAAGTCTCGACATGACAACCGCTGAAGATCTCTCTCCAGCAGGCCCCGCACGTCAAACCTAAGCATTCAGGACCTAATCGGTCCAGAGGAGTGTGCCAGTTTTTAGAGAGCCTTCACGAAGATGTGGTCCGCGGCCTCGGGGATGATCTCTGCGGTCTCGCCACCCGAGCCGAGCAGCACCCCGTCGGGGGTCGCCTTGATGGCGACGGTCTGGTCCGGGGTCGCGCCGACCCGGCGCAGGGCGCTCATCAGCGACTCGTCCTTCTGCATCTCCTCGGAGATGCGGCGCACCAGGACGGTGGCGCGCTCGGAGCCCGCGGCAGCGGTCAGCGACTGCACGCCGGCCATGAAGTCCTCGTCCGCGGGCTTGCCGCCGAGCTCGTCGAGGCCGGGGATCGGGTTGCCGTAGGGCGACTCGGTCGGGTCGCCGAGAAGGTCGAGCAGGCGCTTCTCCACGGTCTCCGACATGACGTGCTCCCAGCGGCACGCCTCCTCGTGGACGAGCTCCCAGTCGAGACCGATGACGTCGGTGAGCAGGCGCTCGGCCAGCCGGTGCTTGCGCATCACCCGGGTGGCCAGCCGCAGGCCCTCGTCGGTGAGCTGCAGGTGGCGGTCGCCCTCGACCGTCAGCAGACCGTCGCGCTCCATCCGGGCCACGGTCTGCGAGACCGTGGGACCCGACTGGTGCAGGCGCTCGGCGATGCGGGCGCGCAGCGGAACGATTCCCTCTTCGACCAGCTCATAGATGGTGCGAAGGTACATCTCGGTGGTATCGATGAGATCGCTCACGGGCTAATCCTACATCCTTGAATCAGTCAAAAAAACCGAACCCAGCAGGGTGTGTCTCGGACGACGTCGACCTGCAGGAGAGATCATCACGGCGCGATCCCCTAGGAGCCCTGGCGTTCGAGGGCTTCGTTGTATCTGGAAAGCATAGCGCTGAGCCGGTCGATGTCGCCGGGACTCCAGTCGGCCAGCCGGTCGTTGAAACGTACGCGGCGCTCCCGCGCGACACGGTCGAGCCGTTCGCGCGCCTCGGCGGTCACCGAGACCAAGCTGGCCCGGCCGTCCTCGGGATCAGGGTGACGCTCGAGCAGGCCGAGGTCGACGATCGTCTGCACCATCCGACTGACGGCACCCTTGTCGATGCCGAGTGCGTCGACCAGGGCGGAGGCACGCAGCGGACCGTGCTCGGCGACCCAGGTCAGCAGCATGTAGCCGCCCGGCGGCAGGTCGGGGTGGACCATCCGGCCGCGGTCGCGCATGGCCCGCTTCGCTCGCCGCATGAGCACGCCGACCTCGGCCTCCAGCCGGATCAGCGACTCCACCCTGGTGTCGTCGATCGAGTCGTCCGCGACGGGCTCGTCAGCTGTCATGTCCGCAGGGCTCCCTCGGCCTCGATCTCGGCCTCAGCGGGGGCCTTCTCCTCGGGGAGATCGTCGACGGTCGTCTTGAGCGGGACCTCCTTGATGCCCACGATAGCGACCAGCGCGAGCAGGGCGCACGGGATGGCCACCAGGAAGAGGTCGGCGGTCGCCACGGCGAAGGCGTGCTCGTAGAGGGCCTGCATCGGTGCAGGCATGCTCGCCGGGTCGGCGAGCCCACCGCTCTGCAGGCTCTGCAGCTCGTCGCGCGTGACCTGTCCGTTGGCCACCAGGTCGGGGATGCCGTCGGTGATGACGTCCTCGACCCGGTGGGAGAGCACGGCGCCGAGCGCGGCGATGCCCATCGAGCCGCCCATCGACCGGAAGAAGGCGACGACCGAGGAGCCGGCGCCCATGTCCTTGTTGTCGAGGTTGTTCTGCACCGCGAGCACGAGGTTCTGGTTGGTGGCACCGACGCCGAGGCCGACGACGGCCATGAAGGCACCGACCAGGGCGAGGTTGGTGTGCTCGTCGATCGTGCTGAGCAGGTAGAGCCCGATCGGCAGCATGACACCGCCGAAGAGCAGGTAGCGCTTCCAGCGCCCGGTCGAGCTGATCAGGCGTCCGGTGACCATGCCGGCGACGGAGAGCCCGAGCACCATGCAGATCGACATCAGGCCGGCGTGGGTCGGCGTCATCCCACGGGCGGTCTGGAAGTACTGCTGCAGGTAGACCGTCGCGCCGAACATGCCGGCACCGACGAAGAACGAGGCGAGCGTGGAGAGCACCATGGTGCGGTCGCGGAAGAGCCGCAGCGGGATGATCGGCTCCTTGGCGAACCTGCCCTCGACCAGGATCGCGACGGCGAGCACGACGAGGCTGCCTGCCACCAGGACGTACGACATCAGCGAGGTCCACTGGAAGGACTCGCCGCCCAGAGTGACCCAGATGAGCAGCATCGAGACACCGGCGACCAGCAGGAACGCACCGAGGTAGTCGATGCTGACCTCGCGGCGTACGTGCGGGAGATGCAGGGTCTTCTGCAGCAGGATGAAGGCGACCACGGCGAACGGGACGCCGACGTAGAAGACGCCGGGCCAACCCACCGGGGAGTCGACGATCACGCCGCCCACGAGCGGGCCGATGACCGTGGCCAGCGCGAAGACGGCGCCGATGTAGCCGGAGTAGCGGCCGCGTTCACGCGGGGAGACGATCATCGCGATGATCACCTGGATCAGCGCGACGATGCCGCCCATGCCGAGGCCGGCGATGACGCGGCCGGTGATGATGACCGGCATCGACGGCGCCAGACCACAGATCGCCGAGCCGATGATGAACAGGCCGAGCGCGACCTGGACCAGGACCTTCTTGTTGTAGAGGTCGGCGAGCTTTCCCCAGATCGGCGTGGTCGCGGTCATCGCCAGCATGCTCGAGACGACGATCCAGGTGTAGCCACCCTGGGTGCCGTCGAGGTCGGTGACGATCCGCGGCAGGGCGTTGGCGACCGACGTGCTGGACAGCATGGCGACGAAGAGCGCCATCAGCAGGCCCGAGAGGACCTCCATGATCTGGCGGTGGGTCATCTCCGGCGCCGCGATGGCCTGCGAAGGCTGCTGGGACTCTGACAAGTGTGGACCTCACGAGGAACTGGTTGAATATCGGCAACCAATGTACCTCCGTTTAGTTGCTAAACGCAACTTGTCCTGGGTTCGCCCAGTCACGCGCCCGAAAACGGGGCGACCCGCAGGCGGGCCTGGTGGCCGACCCGGTGGATGAGTCCGGTACGCCTGCGGGTCGGGTGGCTGCCGTTGGATTGCCAGCTCCCCATCCATCGTTGGAGGGCTGCTAGCGAGCAGCCACCTCACGCATCCAATCGTTCTTCATCTGATCGGATCACCTCCTTTCCCGTGTGCCTCAACGGTAGGCGTCGAGGCGATCCGGGTTCAAAGGGTTTTAATTGCCGCTGGTTGAGCCGCGAGCGCCAGCGAGCGTGTCGAAACCAACACAGTCCCCTCGGCACTCCCTAGGACTGTGTTGGTCTCGACCCGCCCGTCGCCCGACCTCTTCGGGTTAGCGGCGTGCTCGCAAGCTCGCACACCGCTACCTCAGACCTCCACGATCGGGTGGCTGAACTGCGACTGGTAGAGCTCGGCGTACGCCCCGCCGGCCTCGAGCAGCTCGGCGTGGTTGCCCTGCTCGACGATGGCGCCGTCGCGCATGACCAGGATCAGGTCGGCGTCGCGGATCGTGGAGAGCCGGTGGGCGATCACGAAGGACGTACGGTCCGAGCGCAGTGCCGCCATGGCGTGCTGCAGCAGCAGCTCGGTGCGGGTGTCGACCGAGGAGGTCGCCTCGTCGAGGATCAGCAGCGAGGGCTCGGCGAGGAAGGCCCGGGCGATCGTGACCAGCTGCCGCTCGCCCGCCGACAGGTTGCCGCCCTGGTCGGTGATCAGCGTGTCGTAGCCGTCGGGGAGCGAGTGCACGAACCTGTCGACGTACGTCGCCCGGGCCGCCTCGAGAAGCTCCTCGTCGGTCGCGGACGGCCGGCCGTAGCGGATGTTGTCGCGGATCGTGCCCTCGAAGAGCCAGGTGTCCTGGAGCACCATGCCGGTGCGACCGCGCAGGTCGGAGCGGGGCATCGAGGAGATGTCGACGCCGTCCAGGGTGATCCGGCCGGCGTCGAGCTCGTAGAACCGCATGATCAGGTTGACCAGCGTGGTCTTGCCGGCGCCGGTCGGACCGACGATCGCGACGGTCTGCCCGGGACGGGCCACCAGCGACAGGTCTTCGATGAGCGGCTTGTCCTTGTCGTAGGCGAAGGAGACGTGCTCGAAGCGGACCTCGCCGGCGCCCTCGGCTCCCGTCCCGGGTGTGCCGACCTCGGACGACTGCTCCTCGGCGTCGAGCAGCTCGAAGACACGCTCGGCCGACGCGACACCCGACTGGAGCAGGTTCATCATCGAGGCGAGGGTGGTGATGGGCTGGGTGAACTGGCGCGAGTACTGGATGAAGGCCTGCAGCTCGCCCAGGCTCAGGGTGCCGCTGGCGACCCGGAGGGACCCGACGACGCACACCACCACGAACATCAGGTTGCCGACGAACATCATCAGCGGCATCAGGATCCCGCTGATGAACTGGGCCTTGAAGGCCGCGTCGAAGAGCTTGTCGTTCTCCTCGGCGAAGGTCTTCTCGACCTCCTCCTGGCGACCGAAGACCTTGACCAGGTCGTGGCCCGAGAAGGTCTCCTCGATGTGGCCGTTGAGCTTGCCGGTGCTGCGCCACTGCGCCACGAACTGCCCCTGCGACCGCTTCATCACCGCACCCGTCACCACCAGCGAGACCGGCACCGCGAGCAGCGCGATCAGGGCCAGGACCGGGCTGATCCAGAACATCATGAACAGCACCGTGACCAGCGTGAACAACGCGGTCAGCACCTGGCTGAACGTCTGCTGCAGTGTCTGGCTGATGTTGTCGATGTCGTTGGTGACGCGGCTGAGCAGCTCGCCTCGCGGCTGCTTGTCGAAGTAGGACAGCGGGACGCTGTGCACCTTCTTCTCGACGTCCTCGCGCAGGCCCCTCACGGTGCCCTGGACGACCGAGTTGAGGATCCAGCCCTGCACGAAGGCGAGCAGCGAGGCGACGAGATAGACGGCGAGCACCACCATCAGGGCGTTCCGCAGCGCGTCGAAGTCGACGCCCTGGCCCGGGGTGACGTAGTCCATCCCGGAGAGCATGTCGGCGAGCTTGTCGTCACCCTGCGCCCGCAGGCCCTCGACCGCCTCCTCCTGGGTCACCCCGGCCGGCAGCTCCCGGGAGAAGACGCCGCCGAAGATGATGTTGGTCGCCTTGCCGAGCAGCCACGGACCCAGCGACATCAGCGTCACGCTGATCGCAGCGAGGACGACAGTCGCGAAGGCGTGGATCTTGTAGGGCGCCATCCGTCGCAGCAGCCGCTTGGCCGAGGGGACGAAGTTCATCGCCTTGTCCCCCACCGCGCCGCCCGCGCCCATCGGACCGGGGCCGCCCTGGGGACGTACGATCCGCTCGGTCTTCTTCATGGTCTCGGTCATGCCGCCGCCTCCGTCGAAAAGAGCAAAGAATACGGACGCGGCCGCCTGAGGCCTATGGTCGCTCGCTGGCGCTCGCTCATGCCGCGGCCTCCTCTGCGCTGAGCTGGGAGGAGACGATCTCCTGGTAGGTGGCGTTGCCGGTGAGCAGCTCCTCATGGGTGCCCTCGCCCACGATCGCGCCGTCCTCGAGCACGAGGATCTTGTCGGCTTCACGGATGGTGGAGACGCGCTGGGCGACCACGATCACCGTGGCATCGTGGGTCTCGGGGGCGAGCGCGGCGCGGAGCCGGGCGTCGGTGGCGACGTCGAGCGCGGAGAAGGAGTCGTCGAAGAGATAGATGTCCGGCCTCCTCACGAGCGCTCGGGCGATCGCCAGGCGCTGCCGCTGACCGCCGGAGACGTTGGTGCCACCCTGGTCGATCTCGGCGTCGAGGCCGGTGCCGCCCTCGGGAGCCATCCGCTCGACGAAGTCGCGCGCCTGGGCGACCTCGAGCGCGTGCCAGAGCTCCTCGTCGGTGGCGTCCGGCTTGCCGTGGAGCAGGTTGGAGCGGACGGTGCCGGTGAAGAGGAAGGCCTTCTGCGGCACCAGCCCGAGGGAGCTGCGCAGGGTGGCCGGGTCGAGGTCGCGTACGTCGATCCCACCGACGCGCACGACACCGGCGGTCGCGTCGAAGAGCCGTGGGACGAGCCCCAGCAGGGTCGTCTTGCCGGCACCGGTGGAGCCGATGATCGCGACGGTCTGCCCGGGGCGGGCCTCGAAGGTCAGGTCGTGGAGGACCGGGTGGTCGGCGCCGGGGTAGGTGAAGCCGGCTCCGGTCAGGTCGACGTGGCCGCGCCGGGAGATCTCGGTGACGCCGGCCACCGGGGGCGTCACCGACGTCTCGGTGTCGAGCACCTCGGCGATCCGGTCGGCGCAGACGGCCGCGCGCGGCACCTGCATGAGCATGAACGTGCCCATCATGATCGACATCAGGATCTGCATCAGGTACTGCAGGAAGGCGGTCAGCGGACCGACCTGCATCACCCCGTCGTCGACCCGGATGCCGCCGAACCAGATCACCGCGACGCTGGCGACGTTGATGACCAGCATCATCAGCGGGAACATCGTCGACATCCACCGCCCGGCCCGCAGGGCGACGTCGGTGAGCTCGTCGTTGGCCTTCGCGAACCGCTCGGTCTCCTGCCGCTCGCGTACGAACGCGCGGATGACCCGGATGCCGGTGATCTGCTCGCGCAGGATGCGGTTGACCGCGTCGATGCGCTCCTGGACCTTGCGGAAGTTGGGGACCATGCCGCGGACGACCACGGCCATGGAGACCAGCAGCGCCGGGATGACGACAGCGAGCAGCCAGGAGAGGCCGGCGTCCTCCTGGATGGCCATCACGACACCGCCGATCATCATCATCGGCACCATCACCGCGAGCGTGCAGGTCAGCACGGCGAGCATCTGGACCTGCTGGACGTCGTTGGTGGTGCGGGTGATCAGCGACGGGGCACCGAAGCGGCCGACCTCGCGGGCGCTGAAGGAGCCGACCTTCGCGAAGATCGCCGCCCGCAGGTCGCGGCCGAAGCTCATCGCGCTGCGCGCGGCGAAGTAGACGCTGACGATCGAGGCGAGGATCTGCACGAGCGCGACACCGAGCATGATCGCGCCGATCCTGACGATGTAGTCCGTGTCGCCCTCGGCCACACCCTTGTCGATGATGTCGGCGTTGAGACTGGGCAGCAGCATTAAGGCCGAGGTCGAGAAGAGCTGCAGGATCGCGATGACGACCAGGAATCTCTTGTACGGGAGCAGGTAGTCCCGGAGCAGTCGCAGAAGCATTCAGGGGGTCTCTCTGGTCAAGATGCCACCGAGCAGCACGTCGATGACGTCCTCGCTGCTCAACGGCTGGTTCGTTCGGTTCAGACCAGGGAGCCAGGCCCCGATCGTGAGGCTGCGCAGCACCAGCGCGGCCTTGCGCGGCGGCAGCCGCAGGTCGTCGACGTGTGGCTCGAAGACGAGCCTCGTCAGGTTGTCGATGAGGGCCTTGTTGGCCTCGATGACGAACCTCGGCGGACCATGCGGATGACGTACGCCCTCGGGGTCGCACTCCTCCTCCATCACGGCGGAGCGCACCGCCATCATGACCAGGACGCCGCGCTGCGAGCCCGCGGCCAGCAGGTCGATCACGGCACGGAGCTTGTCCTCGATGTCGGCCTTGTCCTCGACGACCTCCGCCATGGACTCGGCCGTCCGGACGGGGTCGAAGACGTTCTCCGCCACCGCTCGGTAGAGCTCCCGCTTGTCACGGAAGTGCCGGAAGATCGTGCCCTCGGCGACGCCCGCCGCCTCCGCGATGAGCCGCGTGGTCGTCGCCGTG
Source organism: Nocardioides turkmenicus (assembly GCF_011045035.1). Lineage (GTDB taxonomy): Bacteria > Actinomycetota > Actinomycetes > Propionibacteriales > Nocardioidaceae > Nocardioides > Nocardioides turkmenicus. The sequence continues at coordinate 80,158 of NZ_JAALAA010000006.1, read as the reverse complement.
CCGTGCTCGATCAGCAGCGTCTCGGTCACCGCGATGATCGCTGCGCGCCGGTCGGCTGCGGGAATCGGCTTCGCCCGCGTACGTCGTTCGTCCACGTCTACGAGGGTAAGTGAGTGAGCACTCACTCACAACTCATTTGTTGGTGGATCGTGGCTCCAAACCCTGTTCGAGCCGACGCTGTCTGAGGCATGCTGACCCCACTGTCGGGCCGACAAGGGCCGTGACAGGGGTGGTCCCGACAATCTCGACCACCGAATCCGGAATGGAGACAGCATGCGTAGGTTGTTGACAGGTGCGACCGCGGTCGCGCTGGGGGTCACCGGCACCCTCGTCATGGCGAACTCGGGCAGCGCCACCTCCGACCAGGAGGTCCGCTATGTCGTGGCATATGCCGAGGGAACCTCGGCCGCCACCGCCCGCGCCGCCGTGAAGGCGGCCGGGGGCGAGATCGTCTCGGAGAACAGTGCCATCGGTGTCGCGACGGTCACCGCGGGCGAGGACTTCGCCGAGGCGGCCAACGCCTCGGGCGCCCTCGTCGGCGCGGCCCAGGACAGGATCGTGGGCGCCACCGCCCCTGATGCGGCGAGCAAGGCCCGCAAGCAGGAGGTGTCGAAGGTCGAGACCGAGTTCCGCAGCGGCAAGGGCACCGCGCCCAAGGCCCCGAAGCCGAAGGGCTCCGCGGAGCCGCTCTCCGGCCTGCAGTGGGACATGGAGCAGATCCACGCCAAGGCGGCCAACAAGACCGAGCGCGGCAAGGGTGTCCGCGTCGGCATCATGGACACCGGCGTCGACGGGTCCCACCCCGACATCGCGCCCAACTTCGACGCCCGCCTGAGCCGCAACTTCACCACCGACATCCCGGTCGACGCCAACGGCGCCCCGGTCGACGGTCCGTGCGAGGACGAGCCCGACGCCTCCTGTGAGGACGCGGCCGACGTCGACGAGAACGGCCACGGCACCCACGTCGCCTCGACGATCGCCTCGCCCGTCAACGGCGTCGGCATCACCGGCGTCGCCCCGGAGGCCGACATCGTCAACCTCCGCGTCGGCCAGGACTCCGGCTACTTCTTCCTGCAGCCCTCGGTGGACGCGCTGACCTACGCCGGCCGCAACGGCATCGACGTGGTCAACATGAGCTACTACGTCGACCCGTGGCTGTTCAACTGCACCAGCCACCCGGCCGACTCGCCCGAGGACCAGGCCGAGCAGGTCACGATCATCACCGCGATGCAGCGTGCCCTCGACTACGCCCGCTCGCGCGGCGTGACCCTGGTCGCCGCCGCCGGCAACCAGGCGATCGACTACACCAAGCCGCAGACCGACGCCAGCAGCCCCGACTACGCCAGCGAGCCCGGCGAGGCCGCGTACGTCCGTGACCTGCTCGACCCGGAGTCCTGCGTCTCGATGCCCACCGAGGGCGACGGGGTCATCGCGGTCAGCGCCACCGGGCCGTCGGAGCGCAAGTCCTACTACTCCAGCTACGGCGACGGCTTCGTCGACGTCGCGGCGCCGGGTGGCGACGCGTACGACAGCGCGGACGGGACGCGCAACTACGCCTCGAACATCCTGGCCGCCTACCCCTACGACCTGGCCGTGGCCGAGGGCGCGATCGACCCGGCGACAGGCGAGGTCCTGGTCCCGTGGGCCGTCAAGGACTGCTCCAGCGGCGAGTGCTCCTACTACCAGTACCTGCAGGGCACCTCGATGGCCTCCCCGCACGCCGCCGGTGTCGCCGCGCTGATCGTCGGCGAGTACGGCAGCAGAGACCGCTCCGGCAAGAAGCTCTCGCCCAACAAGGTCGAGAAGATCCTGCTCGAGTCGGCCACCGACAAGGCCTGCCCGGTCCCGGCGGACTTCACCTACGTCCGCCACCTGCCCAACGGCACGACGGCGACCTCGACCCACACCTGTGAGGGTGGCGAGGCCCCGAACGGCTTCTACGGCAGCGGCATCGTCAACGCCGAGGCGGCAGTCTCGCGCTGATCCACTGCTCGCGGGCGACCGCGATCCGGCCGGCCCACACCCTGCGTGTGGGCCGGCTCCGCTTTTGCGGGTCAGTCGCGACCGGCGTCGTGCTGCTCCTTGATGTACTCCCAGTCGCGGTCGCTCAGCAGCGGAGCGTCCGGAAGTCCGTCGAGAGCGGTGTCGTCGCGTCGGACCGGGACGCCGCCCGCGCCGATCACCGCGTCCAGGACCTTCATGTCGCTCAACGGCGCACCCGGATGCGCACGGAGCCAGTGCTTCACATCGTCTGCGAGCCGGTGCCACCAGTGCTCATGCTCGTTCATGCTCCGATGATCCCACCGTTGGATGAACAGCGGGTTCGCAGAAAGAGGCTCAATCCTCCTCGCGGATGACGGCGACCTGGCCGGCACGGACCAGGTGCGGCCCGCCCTCGTTGCCGGAGAGCAGGTCGGTGCCGCGGACGGGGACGATGACCGCCTCGTGGGTGTGGTTGATGACGAAGACGTACGTCCCCTGCTCACCGACGCGACGGATCGCCTCGACGCCTTCGGGGAGACCGCCGACGACGGGCTTGGTCGTGGTGAAGACCTGGTTGGTCAGGGTGTCGAAGGAGTCGGGGGTGAGCTCGGTGCCGACGTACCAGGCCGTGCCCTTGCCGACCCGGCGCCGGGTGACGGCCGGGTCGCCGGCGCAGTCACCGGTGGCGTACGCAGCCACGACGTCGGCCCCGACGGCACGGCCGCGCTCGCTCCAGATCGTCCCGGTCCCGTAGGCGGTCAGCGGGATCTCGTCGCCCTCGGGGAGCGGGCAGAACTCCTCGATCCGCACGCCGAGCAGGTCGGTGAGACCGCCCGGGTAGCTGCCGAGCCGAATGTGGTCGTGCTCGTCGACGATGCCGGAGAAGTAGGTCGCGACCAGGGTGCCGCCGGCCTCGACGAACGCGGTGAGGCGGGCGATGGTCGCGTCGGAGAGCAGGTACTGCACGGGCAGCACCACCACGTCGTATCCGTCGAGCGGGTCGGTGACCCCGATGATGTCGACGCCGAGGTTGCGTGCCCAGCAGGCCCGGTGCCAGGCCCGCGCGGCCGCCATCGGGTCGACGTCGACCGACGGGTGCGAGTCGAACGTCGCCGCCCACCACGACTCCCAGTCGAAGCAGATCGCGACGCTCGCCTGCGCCACCCGGGTGCCGGCGACCTCGGAGATCGCGGCGAGGTCGGCGCCGAGGCGTACGGCATCCCGCCACAGCCGGCTCTCGGTGCCGGCGTGCGGGACCATCGCGGAATGGAACTTCTCGGCGCCGCCGCGCGAGGCGCGCCACTGGAAGAACATCGCCCCGTCGGCTCCGCGCGCGACGTGCTGGAAGGAGTTGCGGCGCATCTCGCCGGCGGTCTTGGCGATGTTGCGCGGCTGCCAGTTGACCGCGGAGGTCGAGTGCTCCATCAGCAGCCACGGCTCGCCGTGGGCCCAGGAGCGGGTCAGGTCGGCGGTCATCGCGAGCTGCTGCGTGCGGTCCTCGTCCTCGGCGATGAGGTAGTGGTCGTTGGAGACGAGGTCGCCGACATCGACCCAGCTGCGGTAGTCGAGCGACTTGCGGAAGCCCATGAAGTTGGTGGTCAGGGGCTTGTCGGAGTGGGCCCGCACCGCCGTCGCCTCGACCCGGTAGATCTCGCGGATCTCGTCGGAGCAGAACCGCCACCAGTCGAGCTGCTGGCCCGGGTTGGCGAAGTTGCCGTAGGAGACCTGGCGGGGCGGTCCGATCTGCTCCCAGCTGGTGTAGTGCTGGCTCCAGAACGCCGTCGCCCACGCCTCGTTGAGCTTCTCGATCGCGCCGTAGCGGTCCTCCAGCCAGCGCCGGAAAGCCACCGCGCTGGCGTCGCAGAAGCAGTGGTCGTTGTGGCAGCCGTACTCGTTGTTGATATGCCACATCACCACCGCCGGATGCTCGTCGTAGCGCTTGACCAGCTCGGTGATCAGGGCCGTGGCGGCATCGCGGTAGCCGGTCGAAGAGGGACAGTACGCCTGGCGCGCGCCGAACGCGCGCGGGTTGCCGAGCTGGTCGACGAGCGTGGCCTCCGGGTGACGTTGGAGGAACCACGGCGGCGGGCTCGCGGTCGCGGTCGCCAGGTCCACGGCGATCCCGCCCGCGTGCAGCTTGTCGAGCACCCGGTCGAGCCAGCCGAAGTCGTACGTCCCCGGCTCGGGCTCCAGCAGGGCCCAGGAGAAGATCCCCACGCTGACCAGGTTGACCCCGGCCTCCTGCATGAGGCGTACGTCCTCGTCCCAGGTCTCCTCCGGCCACTGCTCCGGGTTGTAGTCGGCGCCGTAGGCGATCCGCCCGCCCAGCGCCTGGGTGACCCGCTCCATCCCGGTCACGGGGCCAGCCTCTCGGTGCGCCAGGCGCCACCGTCGCGGCGGTAGACGAGCCGGTCGTGCATCCGCCCCGGCCGACCCTGCCAGAACTCCACGCTCTCCGGCTCGACCCGGTAGCCGCCCCACTCCTCCGGCACCGGGACCGGCCGGCCCGCGAACTCCGCCTCGACCTTCGCGTACGCCGCCTCCAGCTCCTCCCGCCCGGAGACGACCCGGCTCTGGTGGGAGGCGTGAGCGCCGAGCTGGGAGCCGCGCGGACGCTGGGAGAAGTAGGCCTCGACGTCGGCCGCGGAGAGCTCGTGGGCGACGCCGTCGATGCGTACCTGGCGCTCGAGCGGGTGCCACGGGAAGAGCACCGCGCAGCGCGGGTTGTGCGCGAGCTCGGAGCCCTTGCGGGACGCGGTGTTGGTGAAGAAGGTGAAGCCCTCGGTCGAGAAGCCCTTCAGCAGCACCGTTCGCGAGGAGGGCGCGCCGTCGGCCGATACGGTCGAGACCACCATCGCGTTGGGTTCGACGATGCCCGCGTCACGAGCCTCGGCGTACCACCTCTCGAACATCGCGAACGGGTCTGCCGCGAGGTCGCTCTCGGTCAGCCCGCTGCGCGTGTAGGACTCGCGCGCGGCCGCCAGCTCAGCTGAGAGATCCATGGTCTCAACCTACGGCCTGATCGGGCGGCCACCGGAGTCAGCCCATGCTGAGTCAGCCCATGCTGTGTCAGTCCATGAAGGCCTTGACCTGGGTGCCGGACTCGTCGAGCTTGTCGCCCAGCTGCTCCAGCGCCGAACCGACCTTCGCCAGCAGCTCCGCGATCGTCTCGAGGGAGCCGGAGAGATCGTCGAGCGCCGAGCCGGCTCCGCCGATCTCCTTCGCGGCGCTCGCGATCGACTTGGCCGGGCCGTCGGCCATCGGCACCTTGCTGAGCCCCTCGGCGACGTCGGCGAGCCGGTCGACGCCCTTGGCGATCGCGGCCGAGATGCCGCCCAGCGAGGTGGCGACGTCGCCCAGCGCGTCCTTGACGCCGCCGGCGCCGTCGCCGACCAGCACGGCGCCTGCCTCACGGGCGCGGCCGCCTGCGGCCTCGAGCCCTGCGCCGAAGGAGTCGAACAGCTGAGGCAGCCGCTCGACCGACGCCAGCACGTCCTTGTTCTCCGTGATCAGCTTGATCACCTTGTCGATGTCCTTCGCGTCGAGGCCACCGACGAGCTTCCCCAGGTCCATGGTCGCTGACCCTAGCGCCGCGCCCACTACCACGCCCGCGCCCCACGCCCGAGCCGAAGCCACGATGCGGCACAATGCCCATGACAGCAGAGAACGGAGAAGGTAGTGAGCCAGGTACAGCACGGTCTCGAGGGCGTCGTGGCCTTCGAGACCCAGATCGCGGAGCCCGACAAAGAGGGTTCGGCCCTCCGTTACCGCGGGGTCGACATCGAGGACATCGTCGGGCGGGTGCCCTTCGAGAACGTCTGGGGTCTGCTGATCGACGGCTCATACGGACCGGGCCTGCCGCCCGCCGAGGCCTACAACCTTCCGGTGCACACCGGCGACGTGCGTGTCGACGTCCAGGCCGCCATCCCGATGCTCGCGCCCGCCTTCGGTTTCGGACAGACCTACGACATCACCGACGAGCAGGCCCGCGCCGACCTCGCCCGCGTGGCCGTCATGGTCCTCTCGTACGCCGGCCAGTCGGCGCGCTCGATCCACCTGCCGGTGGTGCCGCAGCGCGAGGTCGACAAGGGCAACACCCTCGCCGAGAAGTTCCTGATCCGCTGGCGCGGCGAGGCCGACCCGGCACACGCCCACGCCATCGACGCCTACTGGTCCTCGGCCGCCGAGCACGGCATGAACGCCTCCACCTTCACCGCCCGGGTGATCACCTCCACCGGTGCCGACGTCGCCGCCGCCTTCTCCGGCGCGATCGGCGCGATGAGCGGCCCGCTGCACGGCGGCGCGCCCTCACGCGTGCTGGGCATGATCGAGGACGTCGAGAAGTCCGGCGACGCGGCCTCCTACGTGAAGCGGCTCCTCGACTCCGGCGAGCGGCTGATGGGCTTCGGCCACCGCGTCTACCGCGCCGAGGACCCGCGTGCGCGCGTGCTGCGCCGCACCGCCCGCGAGCTGAACGCGCCCCGCTACGAGGTCGCCGAAGCGCTGGAGAAGGCGGCTCTGGAGGAGCTTCGCGCTCGCCGCCCCGACCGGGTCCTGGAGACCAACGTCGAGTTCTGGGCCGCCATCGTCCTCGACTTCGCCGAGATCCCGGCCAACATGTTCACCTCGATGTTCACCTGCGCCCGCACCGGCGGCTGGTCCGCCCACATCCTGGAGCAGAAGAAGACCGGCCGCCTGATCCGGCCCTCCGCCATCTACACCGGCCCCGCCGCTCGGCCCGCCGACGCGGTCGAGGGCTGGAACCCCGACTGGGCGAAGTAGCCGCGAAGCAGCCGCCAGGCCGTCAGAGGCTGATCGCCGCGCCGGTGACTCGCACACGCGGGTCACCGGCGTGCAGCTCGACCTCCAGCAACGACGGCTGGCCCATGTCGTGCCCCTGATGGAGCGTGAGCTCCGCGTCCTCCGCGACCAGGCCGAGCTCCCGCGCATACGCACCGAAGGCCGCGGCAGCCGCCCCGGTCGCCGCATCCTCCACCACGCCCCCGACCGGGAACGGGTCGCGCACGTGGAACACCGTCGGCGTCTCCCGCCACACCAGCTGGACCGTCGTCAGGTCGAGCCGCTCCATCAGCCGCAGCAGCCGGTCGAAGTCGTAGTCCAGCTCCGCCAAGCGCTCACGCGTGGCCGCCGCCAGCACCAGGTGACGTACGCCCGCGAAGGCGATCCTGGGAGGAAGCTCGGCGTCGAGCTCCTCGTCTCGCCAACCGAGGGCGGCCAACGCCTCCGCAACATCGGCCGGTGCAGCCTCGTGCACGCGCGGTTCGACGCTGGTGAGAGTGGCCTTCAGGACGCCGTCGTCGTTGCGTACGGTGACGGGGACCTCGCCGGCGGCGGTGTGGAAGTCGAAGTCGCCCACACCGAGGCGCTCACCCAGCGCCACCGCGGTGGCCACGGTGGCATGCCCGCAGAAGCCCACCTCTGCCTTGGGACTGAAGAAGCGGAGCGTGAACGACCGGTCGTCGTCCGGCTTCGGGCCCGGGGTGACGAACGCTGACTCCGAGTAGCCGAGCTCGGCGGCGATCACGACCAACTGGGCATCGTCGAGAGCCGAGGCATCGAGGACGACGCCGGCTCCGTTGCCGCCCGTCGGCGTGGTGGTGAAGGCGGCGTAGTGCAGGACCTCGGTCATGGTGGAGATCATCGCCGCTCCCCGGGACCTCAGCGAACGAATTTTCGTTCGCCCAGGTCAGAGCCTCTTGGCCATGCAGACCACGAGGTCTTCGTCCTTGTAGTAGCCGAACGGCTCGACGTCGACGTAGCCGTTGGCCGTATAGAGCCCGATGGCCTCGTGCTGGAGGCCGCCGGTCGTGAGGACCAGGGCTTCGAAGCCGGCCTCGCGGGCCGAGGTCTCGACGTGGGCGAGCATCTGTTTGGCGAGTCCCTGGCCCTGGGCCTCGGGGACGACGTACATCCGCTTGATCTCGGCGGTGACTGCGGTCCCGAGGGCGGGCTCGCCGGAGCGTCGCCAGGCGCCGGAGGCGACCGGGACGTCGTCGAGGTAGCCCAGGAAGTAGGCGCCTGCGGGCGGCTCGAACATCTCCGGCACGGTCGGGTCGAGGTCGGGTTCGCCGTAGCGCTCGACGTAGAACTCCTGGACCCGGTCGACCAGCTTCTGCGCGTCCGGGTGGTCGTAGGCGACCCGGCGAATCTCAACAGACACGTCGGTATTCTGGCCGACGCCGGCATCTTGCGAGAATGGGTTTATGACGCTGCAGATCCCCGCCGACCTCCTGCCCGCCGACGGACGTTTCGGGTCCGGGCCGTCCAAGGTGCCCGCCGGGCGCCTGGAGGCGCTCGCCGCGACCGGGGTCTCGGTGATGGGCACCTCCCACCGCCAGCAGCCGGTGAAGGATCTCGTACGCCGCGTCCAGTCCGGCCTCGCCGAGCTGTTCTCGCTGCCGGAGGGCTACGAGGTCGTCCTGGGCAACGGTGGCTCGGTGGCGTTCTTCGACCTGGCGACGTACGCGCTGGTGCGCGAGCGCAGCCAGCACGCGGTCTTCGGGGCGTTCGGCAAGAAGTTCCTCTCCGCGGCCACGGCGGCGCCATGGCTGGCCGACCCGTCGGTGATCTCGGCCGAACCCGGGGCTCTCGCGGTGCCTTCCCAGGAGGCCGACGTCGATGTCTACGCATGGACACACAACGAGACCTCGACGGGGGTGATGGCTCCGGTCGTGCGTCCTGCCGGAGCCGGGTCCGACCAGCTCACCATCGTCGACGCCACCTCGGCCGCCGGCGGGCTGCCGCTCGACGTGACCCAGAGCGACGTCTACTACTTCGCGCCGCAGAAGTCGTTCGCCTCCGACGGCGGCCTGTGGCTCGCGCTGCTCTCCCCCGCCGCGATCGCGCGGGCCGAGGAGATCGCGGCGAGCGGCCGGCACATCCCGTCGTTCTTCTCGCTGACCGAGGCGATCAAGCAGTCCCGCAGCGCGCAGACGGTCAACACCCCGGCGATCGCCACGCTCTTCCTGATGGCCGAGCAGCTCGACTGGATGAACTCCTCCGGCGGGCTCGACGCGATGGTCGCCCGCACCACGGCCTCCTCCGACGCGCTCTACGCGTGGGCCGAGAAGGCTCCGTACGTCCGGCCCTTCGTCGACGACCCCGCCCACCGCTCCCTGGTCGTCGGCACCGTCGAGCTCGACGCCGGCATCGACAAGGCCGAGCTGCGCCGCATCCTCGCCGAGAACGGTGTCGTCGACCTCGACGCCTACCGCGGCGTCGGTGCCAACCAGCTCCGGATCGCGATGTACCCCTCCGTCGACGCCGCCGACATCGAGGCCCTCACCGCCTGCATCGACTGGGTCATCGACCGTCTCTGACCCCGCCGACTCGGCGCAACTGCCCCAAGGACGGTGCCCGAGTCGGCGCAAATGTCCCGATGCGGTTGAGACAAAAGCGCCGACTCGGCGTTCTTGAGCGGGACAAACACGCCGGGTCGGCGTCAGGGGCGCTTGCGGAAGACGAAGTACGCAGCGACCGCGAGCGCCACCAGCGCGGCCGGGCCGACTGCGCCACCGGAGCCGCTCCCCGGGTCGCTGTCGTCGCTGTCCTCGGGTCCACGCTCCTCACCGGCCGGCTCGGCGGCTTCGGGGGTGGGGTCGGCGGTCGGTGACGGCTCGTCCCCGAGCACGTCGCTCACCAGCGCCGGGTCGACCCTGATCACCTCGGCCCGGATGCCCTCGCTGGTCACGACGACCTCGCCGGCCGGGGTGACGCCGATGGCTTCGCCCTGCTCCTGGTCCGGGGTCCGGAAGGAGCCCACTCGGTCCATCGAAGGCCAGTCGTAGACCGTGGCGGAGTAGTAGCCGCGTACGACGACGTGCTTGCCGTCGGGGAAGAAGGCACCGTCGGTGGCCATCGGGATGACCGGGGCAACCTCCTTCAGCCGGTTGGGGCGGTCGGGGTCGAGACGCCTCGGCACGGCGTAGAGGCGCCCGCCGCCCCAGTCCTTCGTGGCGACGAAGACCCGGCCGTCGGGGTGGGCCAGCAGGGACTCGGCGTTGTGCGGACCGTCGGGGTAGACGAGCTCGTAGACCGTCGGCGAGACCGTGCGCTCACCTCGCCCGACCCGGACCTTCGCGATCCGGATCGAGTCCCAGACGCTGTTGTTGTCGCCGATGTCGCCGACCCAGACGTGGTTGCCGCCGGCAGGGGCGAGGCCCTCGACGTCGACCGGGTCGGCGGCCCAGTGCGTCACGCCGACGGTGTCGCCGCGGGAGTCGACGGTGAAGACGCGGCCGCTGTCGCCGGAGTCGTTGGTGGTGGCGTACAGACCCTTGCCGAGCGGGGTCAGCGCGCTGGCCTCGCTGATCGTCGGGTCGGAGAACGCGAAGAGCACGTCGTCGCCGGCGGCGTGCGCGGGGACGGACGTGATCAGCATCAGTCCGAGCGCGCCCGCGGCGGCGACGACCGCCTTCATCGCTCGGAGAGCAGCTCGCCGAGCTTCGGACGTACGCCCCACTCGGCCACGAGCTCGTCGTACTCCTTCTTCACCGACCCACCCTTGACCGGCGAGCCGGTGCGGATCGCGCGGAGCATGGTGTTGCGCGGGGTGTGCTGGCTCTCCACGAACTGCACCACCTCGACGCGGTAGCCGGCCAGGCGCAGCAGGCTCGCGCGCAGGGCGTCGGTCAGCGTGTCGGCGAAGCGCTCGCGGAGGATGCCGTGGCGGGTGAGCATCGAGTAGGGCGCCGGGGTCGGGGCCTTGCGGAGCTGGGCGGCGATGTCGTGGTGGCAGCACGGCGCAGCGAGGACCAGCGGCGCCTCCCACTCGACCGCTCGGGCGAGGGCGTCGTCGGTGGCGGTGTCGCAGGCGTGCAGGGCGAGCACCACGTCGGGCTTCTCGGCGAGCTGCACACCCTCGATCGTCCCGGCCACGAACTCGGCGTGCACTCCGAGCTCGGCCGCGATCTTCGAGTTGTGCTCCCGCGACTGCTCCTTGACATCGACGCCGGTGACGACGACGGGCAGCTCGCGGACCTCGGTGAGGTAGCGCTGGGCGGCGAAGGTCAGGTAGCCGTTGCCGGCACCCAGGTCGATGATCCGCAGCGGCTCGTCGGCGGTCGGCCGGCGGACCTTCCCGGACTTCATCGCGTCGGCCAGGGCCGCGTCGAGCTGGCGCAGGAACTCCTCGACCTGGCGGTACTTCGCCTGCCGTGACGGCTTCAGCTTGCCGTCCTTGTCGGAGAGCCCGAGCACCCGGAAGACCGGGTCGGACTCCGGCAGCAGCCGCTCCTTGGCCTGGTCGTGGCCGCGCTCGGCCTCGACCGGCGCGGTCAGCTCGGTGGTCGACACGAGGGCCGTCGTCGGCGTCTTCGCCTGGATCTGGGTCTGCTCGGTCGCAGTCGTGACGTTCCAGTTGGCGAACGGTTCGTCGAGGAGATCGTCCAGTGCCGAACTATCTCCAACGGGATGGTTCGCGGTGAACGCCTGAGTCGTGTCGTACGTCGTGATCTGCAGGTGTCGCCCGGCCTTGAGGTCGACATAGCGAAGCTCTGCGCGGCGCCACCTCGGGGTGGTGCCACGCTGCTTGCCGGACGCGACCGCCTTCACCAGCTGGTCGGGATCGAGGATCACCGATCGCATCCGGTTCAGCGCCCGCAGCAGCGGCTCGGACTCCCTGCTCAATTCAGCACCCCGGCAATGACGACCACCAGCAGAAGGGCGACCAGCGCGCCGGGAATGATCATTCGGCGGTAACGCGGGTTCACCGCTTCAGTCTAGGCGCGGCCCGGTCGACGACCCCCATCCCCGACCGCCGCCGCACGTGTAACACGTCGTTCGTAGGACCATCCGGTCGCTCCGATAGGGCGAGTAGTCCAACGAACAGCGTGTTACACCTCAGACCCGCGACGCGAACAGCTCGGCGAGATGCATGGTCGGCACCGAGGCGAGGTCGTCGAGCTGGACCCGGCACGACATCCCGTCGGCCAGGATCACAGAGTCGGGGTGGGACCGGACAGCCGGAAGCAGATGCGTCTCAGCGACCGCGACCGACACCTCGTAGTGCCCCTCCTCGACCCCGAAGTTGCCGGCCAGGCCGCAGCAGCCGGAGACCTTGGTGACCGTCGCACCGGCTCGCTTCAGCAGCGCCTCGTCGGCGGTCCAGCCGAGCACGGCGTGCTGGTGGCAGTGCGGTTGCGCGACGACCTCGACGCCGCCCAGGTCGGGCAGCGTCACGCGTCCCTCGCTGACCAGGCGGGTCACCAGCTCGGCGAAGGTGAGCATCCCGTCGCGTACGACCTCGGCCTCGGGCAGCGCCGAGAGTTCCACCGAGTCCGACCGCAGGGTCGCCGTGCAGGACGGCTCCAGCCCGACGACGGGGATGCCGGAGGAGACGTAGGGCGCCAGCGTACGGACGGTCTTCTCCATGATCTTGCGCGCGTCGTCGAGCTGGCCGGTGGTGATCCAGGTGAGCCCGCAACACGCCTTCTCGCCGATCACGCGGACGGTCAGGCCCTGCGACTCGAGCCAGCGGATCGCGCCGTGGCCGGACTGCGCGAAGAAGTGGTCGGTGAAGGAGTCGGCCCAGATCCAGACGTCGGGGGTCTCGCCGCCGAGCCGGGCGACCGGCGCCGACCGCTTCAGCGTCTTCGGTGCGAACGCCGGGATCGAGCGCCGCTGGTCGATGCCTGCGGTCTTCTTGGCGATGCTCGCCAACGGGCCGACCTTCAGCGAGGCGTTGGCCATCTTGGTGAACGGCGCCGCGAGCCGGGCCCACTTCGGCAGCTGTCCGAGAAGGGCGTGCGAGCGCGGCCGCCGCTCCCCGAGGACGTCGTGCTTCTGGTAGAGCGCCTCCGACTTGTACGTCGCCATGTCGATGCCCGTGGGACAGTCGGACGCACACCCCTTGCAGGCCAGGCACAGGTCGAGCGCCTCGCTGACCGCGGGGTCGCCGAGCCCGTCGACGAGGGATCCGTCCAGCGCCTCCTGCAGCACTCGCGCGCGCCCGCGGGTCGCGTCCTTCTCCTCGCGGGTGGCGAGGTAGGAGGGGCACATCACTCCGATCGTCTTCGGCGCCACGCACTTGCCGACGCCCGTGCAGCGGTGGACCGCCGCACCCAGGTCACCGGAGTCGTGGATGAGCCGCAGCCCGGTGCGGGGAAGAGCACGAGGCCGCACCGGACGCAGGTCGTCGGTGATCGACGCCGGCCGCACGATGTTGCCGGGGTTGAGCAGGTCGGACGGGTCACAGATCCCCTTGACCTGCTCGAAGAGCTCGATCGATGTCTTGTCGTACATGATCGGCAGCAGCTCCGACCGCACCCGACCGTCGCCGTGCTCACCCGAGAGCGACCCGCCGTAGGTGACCAGCCGGGTGGCGCACGCGGTCATGAACTCGCGGAACACCTGCGCCGACTCCGGCGAGTCCGGCGCGAAGGGGAAGTCGATCCGGCAGTGGATGCAGCCGTCGCCGAAGTGGCCGTAGGGGTAGCCGTGCAGACCGAAGTCGGCGAGGATCCCCTCGAAGTCCCGCAGCCAGGCGCCGAGGTGCTCCGGCGGGACCGCGGCGTCCTCCCAGCCGGAGTGGGCCGGCGTCGGCAGCGAGACCCCGGCCAGGCCGGCGCCGTCCTCGCGGATCCGCCACAGCGCGGCGGCCTCGATCGGGTCGACGACCACCCGCGAATCGAGCGCACCGGACTCGGCAGCGATACGTTTCACCAGGTCAGGAGCGTCCTCACCAGCGACCTCGACCATCAGCCAGCCGGCGCCCTTGGGCAGATCGGGCACCGGACGGCCCTTGGCCCGAACCAGGTCGGCGATCCGGGCATCCATCCCCTCGCACGCGATCAGCCGCCCCGGCGCCACCGACAGCAACGACGGCACCGCGTCGGCCGCCTCCGCCATCGTCGGGTAGCCGAGGACGAGCAGCAGCCGCTGGGCCGAGTCGTCGACGAGTCGCACCGTCGTCTCCAGGACGGTGGCGAGGGTGCCCTCGGACCCGGCGAGGAACCGGTCGACCCGACCGCCCTTCTCGGGCAGCAGGTGCTCGAGCGAGTAGCCCGAGACCTGGCGTCCGAAGCGGCCGAACTCGGTCCGCACATGCCCGAGGTTGGCACCCACGAGCGCCTGGAGCCGCTCGGCCGTCTCCCCCGAGGAGACGCCGTCGGCGTAGACCGCCTGCTCGCCGTTGCCGAAGAGGACGGTGAGCGACTCGATGTTGTCGACGGTGCGCCCGTAGCCCAGCGCGCGGTTGCCGCAGGCGTTGTTGCCGATCATCCCGCCGATGGTGCAGCGGGTGTGGGTGGACGGGTCCGGCCCGAAGCGCAGCCCGTGAGGAGCGGCCGCCCGCTGCAGATCGGCATGGACGACACCCGGGTCGATCCGCGCCGTACGCGCCTCCGGGTCGATCTCGTAGATGGTCCGCAGGTCCCGCGTGTCCACGACGATCCCGGCCCCGACGGCGTTGCCCGCAATCGAGGTGCCCGCACCCCGCATCGTCACCGGCGCCCCGGCCGAGCGCGACACGGAGTGCACCGCAAGCAGCTCGTCGCGGGACTGCGGCCGCACGACGACGGAGGGCACGACCCGGTAGAGGCTCGCGTCGCTGGAGTAGAGCGCCCGGGCCAGCGGCGAGTCGTCGACCCGGCTGATCCCCTGGTTGCGCAGCTCATTCGCCAGATCCGAGGCAGTCGCATTCACCCGCTCATTGTCACAGACCCCGGCGCCGCCACCGGCCAGCGCCCACCGTCGGCGACCACAACCCGAACCCGTCTCATTGAGCGATACTCGGCTCTCATATGATGGGACAGCCCGCGAGAGCGCGGGCACTTCCAGACCTCGGAGAGAGACCATGTCCGCCACCCCCGCACCGGCCAACCCGCGCTCCCGCGTGCTCGTCGCCAGTCTCGTCGGCACGACGATCGAGTTCTACGACTTCTACGCGTACGCGACCGCAGCCGTCCTCGTCTTCCCCGCCCTCTTCTTCCCGGCCGGCGATCCGACCACCGCGCTCCTCGCGAGCTTCGCGGTCTTCGGCGCCGCGATGGTCGCCCGACCGGTGGGCGCGATCTTCTTCGGTCACCTCGGCGACCGGCTCGGCCGCAAGACGACCCTGGTGATCTCGCTGCTCACCATGGGCATCGCGACGTTCCTGATCGGTGTGCTCCCGACGTACGCGACCGTCGGCTGGGTCGCCACCGCGCTGCTCGTGCTGATGCGCCTGGCCCAGGGCTTCGCGCTCGGCGGCGAGTGGAGCGGCGCGGCCCTGGTCGCGACCGAGAACGCCCCGGAGGGCAAGCGCGCCATCTTCGGTACGTTCCCGCAGCTCGGCGCGCCGCTGGGCTTCATCCTCTCCAACGGCCTGTTCCTGACCATCGCGGCGCTGCTCTCCGCGGAGGGCGCCGACCCGACCAAGCCGTCCGACGCCTTCCTGGCCTGGGGCTGGCGGGTGCCGTTCCTCTTCTCGGCCGTCATGGTGATCGTCGGCCTCTGGGTCCGGCTGCGCCTGGTCGAGAGCGACGTCTTCACCAAGAGTCAGGACGCCGGCCTGGTCCGCAAGGTCCCGCTGGCCTCGGTCGTCCGCAACCAGGGCAAGCAGCTGATCCTCGGCACGTTCTTCATGCTGGCGACGTACGTCCTCTTCTACCTGATGACCGCGTTCTCGCTGTCGTTCGGCACCGCTGCCAAGGACCTCCCCGTGCCCGGCCTGGGCTACGGCTACACCACCTTCGTGCTGATGCTGATCTTCGGCGTGGTCTTCTTCGGCATCTTCACGATGGTCTCCGGCCCGCTGGCCGAGCGTTTCGGCCGCCGCCGGCTGCTGATCGCGGTCACCCTCGGGATCATCGTCTTCGGCCTGGCCTGGGTCCCGCTGGTCAATGCCGGCACCCCGGGCGTGCTCCTCTGGCTCGTCCTCGGCTTCTCCCTGATGGGCCTCACCTTCGGCCCGATGGGCGCGCTCCTGCCCGAGCTGTTCCCGACCAGCGTCCGCTACACCGGCTCCGGCGTCTCCTACAACGTCGCCTCGATCCTCGGCGCCGCGGTCGCCCCGTTCATCGCGGTCGCGCTGTGGAAGCAGGCCGACGGCTCGCCCGTCCTGGTCGGCGTCTACCTCTCCGTGATGGCGGTGATCACCCTGATCTCGCTGCTGATCGGCAAGGAGACCAAGGACATCGCGCTCGAGGAGACCGCGGAGAAGGCCACCGTCTGACGGTCTACGGTGGCGGGGTGAGTGTCAGGATCCTCTCCGCCACCGACGTACGCAGCATCTTCACGCCGCAGCTCGCGCTCGAGTCCCAGCGCGAGGCGTTCACCCGACTGGGAGCCGGGGAGGCCGTCCAGCCTCCCCGGCTCCTCGTCCCTGGGCAGGACTCGTCGGTCTCGTTCTGCTACTCCTCCCGGATCGCTCCCGACGCCCCCGCGGTGAGCAAGTTCGGCAGCGTCAACCCGGCCAACGCCGGCCGTGGCCTGGGCGCCGTCCACTCGGTCATCACGGTCCTCGACAGTGAGACCGGCGCTCCGCGCGCGATCATCAACGGCGACAGCGTCACCGGCCTGCGCACCTCCGCCGCGACCACCCTCGCCATGCAGCAGCTCGCACCGTCCGCCGCGACCGTTCTCGTCGTCGGCACCGGCGCGCAGGCCCGGGCCCACCTCGACGCCTTCGCGGTGACGCATCCCGACGCCGAGCTCCAGATCTTCGGCCGGAACCGGACGGCCGCCGCCGAGATCGCCGAGTCGCACGGCGCGACCGCGAAGGACGATCTGGAACAGTCGGTACGCAGCGCCGACATCGTCGTCCTCTGCACGTCGTCGCTCACGCCCGTGATCGAGGACCCGTGGGTCGCCGACGGCACCACCGTGGCCAGCGTCGGCTCCTTCGCCCCCGACCGCGTCGAGCTACCGCCGTCACTGCTGGCGCGCTCCACGGTCGTGGTCGACTATCGCCCGTCCGCGCTGACCGACTCCGGCCCCGTCGTCGAAGCCGTCGCGTCCGGCTCCGTCGCCCCGGACCGGATCACCGACCTCGGCTCGCTCCTGACCGGCGCCACCACTCTCGCTCGCGGCACCACCGACGTCGTCACCTACTTCTCCGTGGGCGTCGGCGTCCAGGACGCCGCCGCGGCGGCGGTGATCCTGGCGGCCGCCGAGGAGAACGGTGTCGGCACCCGTGCCGACCTTGGCTAGAGGCGATGCCGAGATGAGGGCGACCACGCTGGTCTACTAGCCCCGGCGAACGAATCTTCGCTCACCTGGGACACGTGAACGAACTTTCATTCACCCCGCACCCGCGAACGAATTGTCATTCGCCTGGGACTCACCAACCCGCCCGGAGATGCGCCGCGAAACCGGGCCCACTCACGAAGTGCCACAGCCCGCCCGACTAGGAGGCTGCCTTCTTCTCGGCGTCGAGGGCCGCGGTGACCACGTCGAGGAGTGGAAGGCCGGCCAGCTCGTCACGGGTCACCCAACCTACGTCGTCGGTGGTGCCACCCTCCTCGACCACTCGCGGCTCGGCACCGTCGGGCACGGTCGCGGCGAAGATGAGGTGGACGCCGTGGAACTCCTCGTGACGGCCGCTGGGGGCGGTGCCGGTGATCTTCACGTCGTGCACGTCGAGCAGGACGCCGACCTCGCAGGTGAGACCGCACTCCTCGGCCACCTCGCGCACCAGCGCCTCGCGCGGCTGCTCGCCGAAGTCGATCCCGCCACCGGGCAGCGTCCACGAGCCGGAGTGGTAGCCGAGCGGCGAGATCCGGGTGAGGAGGATCGCGTCGTCGGAGGTGCGGGTGATGAACGCGTACGCCGCCAGCCGCTGCATCCGCGCCGGCTTGTGCACCTCCAGGGCCTCGGTGACCAGCGGAGACGTCGGGATCTCGCCGCTCACGACGGCGGCCAGCGGCAGCCAGGCCGCCTCGGCCGTGGAGCCGTCGACCTCCATCGTCTGCGGCGCGGGAGCGTCGTGAGGCACCCAGCCGTCGTAGACGATCCGGATCGCGTGGGAGTTGACCCGTCGGCCCAGCCGCCAGGCCTTGGCCTGGTGGACGGAGTAGACCCGCGCCTCGACACCGACCTCGACCGGCACCCCGGCCTCCTCGTAGACCTCGCGCACGACCGCGTCGCGCGGGTCCTCGCCGTGGTCGATCCCGCCACCGGGCAGCGTCCAGCGCTCCTCCGGCGTGACCTTCTCCGAGAGCCGGCTCAGCAGGATCTCCGGCTCGGCCGCAGCGCCGGCCCGGATGATGACCGCGTAGGCCCCTACCCGCTGCACCTTCGGAAGCTTGCGTCGCCGCCCACCGCGGCCCCGATTCCGCGTCGCCATCAGCTGAACGGAGGTCGGGAGTCGAGGGAGATGGAGCGGCGGCCGGCCCAGCGCCACACCTTCGCGGCGCGGTCGCGGTCCTCGTCGGTGACCAGGTTGCCCATCCATCGCAGGGCGAGCGTCATCAGCCAGTCGGAGCGCATTCCCGCAGGTCCGAGCGTGGACACCAGGCGCGGACGGGTCGCGATCCCGGCCAGGCGACGGGCGATGGAGAACGCCTCGCCGTAGTGCTCGCGCAGGGTCGCCGGCCATGCGGTGGCCAGGTCCTCGCCTGTGACGATGGCGTCGGCGACCATCCGCCCGGTCTCCAGGCCGTAGTCGATCCCCTCGCCGTTGAGCGGGTTCACGCACCCGGCTGCGTCGCCGATCAGCGCCCAGTTGGAGCCGGCGACGCCGGAGACCGCACCGCCCATCGGCAGCAGCGCGGACTTCTCCGCCCGCAGCTCGCCCTTCAGCCCGAACTGGTCGCGGCACTGCTCGGTGTAGTGGCGCATCAGTGGCTTGATCGCGACGTCTGCCGGCCGCTTCGAGGTGGCCAGCGCGCCGGCGCCGATGTTCACCTCGCCCGAGCCCAGCGGGAAGATCCACCCGTAGCCGGGCAGCGCCTCACCGGACTCGTCGCGCAGCTCCAGGTGGGAGGAGATCCACTCGTCGTCGGCCTGGTCGGAGGCGATGTAGGCCCTCCCGGCGACGCCGTAGACGGTGTCGCGGTGCCACTCGCGCCCCAACACCTTGCCCAGCGGCGAGCGCACGCCGTCGGCCACCACGACCGACCGGCAGGCCACCTCGTGGCCGCCTTCGAAGACGACGGCAGCAATCCGGGCACCGTCCCACCGCACGTCGACCGCCCGCACGCCGTCGACCGCGGTCGCACCCGACTTGATCGCCACGGTGCGCAGGTGGTCGTCGAGCTCGGTGCGCGGCACCGCCGAGCCCCAGGAAGGCAGCGTGCCACCCGGCCAGGGCAGGTGCAGCGTCTGCCCGAAGCCGTGCGCGCGCAGCCCCTTCGAGACCGGGTGAGCGCGCAGCCAGTCCTCGAGTCCGAGGCGCACCAGCTCATGGGTGGCGCGCGGGGTCAGCCCGTCACCACAGGTCTTGTCACGCGGGAAGACAGCGGCGTCGGTCAGCAGGACATCGACCCCGGCGCGCGCCAGCCAGGCAGCCGCGGCCGAGCCCGCGGGCCCTGCCCCCACGACGAGCACGTCAGCTGACTGCGGAAGGGACGAGGTCATGCGCATATCTTCCCAGACCCGCCACACGCCCGGTCAGAGAACCCTCACCTCCGGCCAGCGGAAGCCCCTGCTAGGTTATTGCAAGTTGTTTGCAGTAATGCCCGACGCCGGCCAGAAAGGCCCCCACGTGCACGACCCTCTCGGCGTACGTCGCCGCCGCCGGCGCGCCGTCATCTGGCTCCTGGGCCTGCTCGCAGCCGCTGTGGCGACGGTCGTCGTCGCGGTCGGGCTGGGGGCTGCGTACGTCACGCCGGGGACGGTCGCGCAGATCCTCGGCCACCACCTCCTCGGCCTCCCCGAGGCCGGGCCGGAGTCGGGCTGGAAGGCCACCGAGGAGGCGATCGTGTGGAAGGTACGCCTCCCCCGCGTGCTCCTCGGCGCCCTGGTCGGCGCGGGCCTGGCCGTCACCGGCATGGCGCTGCAGGCGATGGTCCGCAACATGCTCGCCGACCCCTACCTGCTCGGGATCAACTCCGGCGCCTCCAGCGGCGCCGCGGCGGCGATCCTGTTCGGCGCAGGCACCGGCCTGGGGGCGTACGCCCTCCCGGGGTCCGCCTTCCTCGGCGCTCTGGCGGCGTCGTTCCTGGTCTTCGCGCTGGCGCGCAGCGGCGGCCGAGTGACCTCGCTGCGGCTGCTGCTCTCCGGGGTCGCGGTCGGCTACCTGCTCTACGGGCTGACCAGCTTCCTGATCTTCGCCTCGGGCTCGGCCGAGGGCGCCCGGTCGGTGATGTTCTGGCTGCTCGGGTCGCTCGGGCTGGCGCAGTGGGACGGCCTGCTCGCCGTCGTGGCTGTCGCGGTGATCGCCACGATCACCCTACTGACCATGTCGGGTCGCGGGCTCGACGCGCTCGCGATCGGCGACGAGACCGCCCACACGCTCGGCGTCTCCCCCGACCGCTTCCGCACCCTGCTGCTCGTCGTGGTGGCGCTGACCGTCGGCGTGGTCGTCTCGGCTGCCGGCAGCATCGGCTTCGTCGGCCTGGTCGTGCCTCACCTGGCCCGCCGCGCCGTCGGCTCCGCCCACGCGGTGGCCGTACCCGCGGCCGCGCTCATGGGCGCGATCCTGCTGGTCTGGGCCGACGTGCTCGCCCGGGTGCTCCTCCAGCCCCAGGAGATCCCGATCGGGATCGTCACCGCCCTGCTGGGCGCCCCGTTCCTCATCGTCCTCATCCGGCGCTTCTCCGCCCGCGACGTCTGACCACCGCCCGACCGACCCACCACCAGGAGCACGACATGATCCGCACCACGATCGCCACCGCCGCCCTCGTGCTGGCCACGACCACCGCGTGCGGCGCCGACGCCGCCGGCACGGAGGCCACCGCAGACGGCTTCCCGGTCACCATAGAGAACTGCGGCGCTGAGGTCACCTTCGACGCCTCGCCGGAGCGGGTGGTGATGCTGAAGAGCTCCGCGGTGCCCTATCTGCACGCGCTCGGCGTGATGGACCAGGTCGTGGCCCGGGCCGGCGAATACCCCGCCGACTACTACGACGCCGAGACCCAGGCCGAGCTCGACGACATCCCCTTGCTCACCGACGAGATGGACACCAGCGGCCACCTGCAGATCTCCAAGGAGGTCGTGATCGCCGAGGAGCCCGACCTGGTCCTCGGCGAGGTCGACAACCTCTCCCGGGACACCCTCGACGCGGTCGACATCGATCTCCTCGAGGAGCCGGCGATGTGCCCCGAGGGCGTCGACGATCCCGGGTTCCACGACGTCTACAGCCAGCTGGAGGCCTACGGCCGCGTCTTCGACAAGACCGACGAAGCCGCCCAGGCTGTTGCTGACCTGCGCAAACGCGTCACCGAGCTGGAGAAGAAGAAGGTCGGCGAGGGGCGTACGGCGGCCGTTCTCTACCCCACCGTCGGTGGCGGCGTGACCTACGCCTACGGCACCCGCTCGATGGCCCACCCGCAGCTCGAGGCGGCCGGGTTCGAGGACGTCTTCGCCGACGTGGACGAGCGGGTCTTCGAGGTCTCGACCGAGGACCTTCTCGAGCGCGACCCCGACGTGATCATCCTGCTCCACAACGCCGGCGACCCGGCCGAGGTCGAGGAGTCGATCACCCAGCTCGCCGGCGCCGAGGACCTGACCGCGGTCAAGAACGGCGACGTGATGGCGCAGCTGTTCAACTTCACCGAGCCTCCCTCGGCCCTCTCGGTCGACGGCCTGGAGCGGATCATCGAGAGGTTCGGGCAGTGATCGAGGCCGCCGGCCTGACCTGGACCTACGGCGCCACGACCATCCTCGAGGACGTCGACGTCGACTCCCACGAGGGCAGGGTCCTGGGCCTGATCGGGCCGAACGGGAGCGGCAAGACCACCCTGCTGCGGATGCTCTACGGCGCCCTCCGCGGCACGGGCACCGTCGAGATCGACGGCGACCCCCTCGCCGGGCTCCCCGCCAAGGAGGTCGCCCGACGGCTCGCCGTCGTCGTCCAGGAGTCCGGCACCGACACAACACTGACCGCCGGCGAGATGGTGCTGCTGGGACGTACGCCGCACCTGTCCGCGTTCGCCAGAGCCGGCGAGCACGACCTGCAGGTCGCCGCGGACTGCCTCGAGCGCGTCGGCGGCACCCACCTCGGCCCGCGCTCCTTCGCCGCCCTCTCCGGCGGCGAGCGGCAGCGGGTGCTCATCGCCCGCGCACTGGCCCAGGAGGCGACCCACCTGCTCCTCGACGAGCCGACCAACCATCTCGACATCCGCTACCAGCACGAGATCCTCTCGCTGGTGCGGAAGCTCGGCACGACGGCGATCGTCGTGCTCCACGACCTCAACCTGGCGGCCCGCTACTGCGACGACCTGGTGCTGCTCGACCGGCGTCGGGTCGCCGCGCGCGGCACCGTCGACGAGGTGCTGCGCCCCGAGATCCTGGAGCCGGTCTACGGCATCGGCATCGAGCGGCTCGAGCTGCGCGATGAGATCCATCTCCTCTTCCGCCCGGCGACCTGACGGCCGACCTGACGGCCTCAGAGCTCCGGGGCCGCCTCGACCCGGGTCTCCGGCACCTCCTCGTCGTCCGGGTCGACACCAGGAAGGTGCGCCTCCCAGAGCTCCACGTCCATCACGTAGAGCCGCAGCGGCGCCTCCCCGCGCAGCTCCTCGGGCTTGAACGCCCGCGACGTCCCGACCAGCCGGTGAAACGCCACAGCGCAGCGCTTCTCGAGCTCGAAGTCGGGCACCTGGCGGGCCATCCCGGTGACGTACGCAGCGCTCGCCCCCGACCCGGGCGGCACCGAGGAGTCGAAGATCACCCCGGCGACGCGCGGATCGCGGACGATGTTGCGGGAGTGCTGGGCGTCGGGTGCCGAGACCCAGTAGAGGTCCCGGTAGCCGTCGTGGGAGAAGTAGACCGGCGAGGTACGCGGCCGTCCGTCGGGGTCCGAGGTCGCCAGCACCAGATAGGCGACGCTGTCGACGATCCCGCGGACGTGTTTGTCCAGATCAGCTGCCATACCCCAGAGGGTAGGCGACTCCGCTACTCCTGACCTGCGTATATGCGCGGCAGCTTGTAACCGTGCTCGGCCAGCACCTCGCGCAGCCCGTCGGGCCGGTCGGTGATCAGGCCATCGACGCCGAGCCCGATCAGATGCTCCATGGTGGCGACGTCGTTCACCGTCCACGGCACGACCGCGATCCCGCGCTCGTGGGCAGCGTCGACCAGCTCCTGGGTCGTGAACGGGACGTAGCCGGGGTCGGACACCGAGCCGCCCTGCGGGTCACCGTGGACCGGCGAGACCGCATCGGCCCCGAACGAGTCGGCGGCCGCGACGTACCGCTCCTGCAGGGACCCCTCGAAGTCGTCGATGTCGATCCCACCCAGCCACGGCGAGGCGCCCTGCCGCCCCTGCTGGAGGAACTGCTGGCCGTTGGTCAGCGCGACGATCGGCAGGCGCGGCTCGACCTCACGGAACCGCTTCAGCGCACCCCAGTCGAAGCTCTGGATCGTGACCTGGTTGCGGATGTGGGCCCGCCGGATCTCGGCCAGGACGACGCGTACGAACTGCTCGCGCGGCGCGGTCTGCTCCGGCGCACCGGCCTCGACCTTCGTCTCCACGTTCAGCGTGACCTGGCCGGCGTGGTAGCTGTTGACCAGCGCGAACACCTCCGAGAGCAGCGGCATCCGCTCCCCCGGCGACAGCTCCTGCTCGGGGTACTGCGGCTGCCGCAGCGACCCGCAGTCGATCGTGCGCACCTGCGCGAGCGTGAGGTCCTTGATGTAGGTCCGGTTCGGCACGTACGGGAACTCCGGATCACCGGGGAACGCCGGCGCGGTGTCGACGCACTTGGCCGGGTTCGGGTCCCGGTCGTGCGTCACCACCGCATACCCGTCCTCGGTGATCTGGACGTCGAGCTCGAGGGTGCTCACACCCAGCTCGAGCGCCCGCGCGAAGGCCGGCAGGGTGTTCTCCACCGTCAGCGCGATGCCGCCGCGGTGTGCCTGGAGGTCGAAGGTGCGCGGGTCGTTCTCGGCGTACGCCGGGGCGCTGACGACGCTCGCCAGGAGCGCTGCGGACACGAAGAGGAGGCCGGCTCGGACACGTCTCATGCGCGCCAGGATCCCGCCTGCGGATGGCCGCTAGTGGAACGCGCGATGAGACAGGAGCGACACGTTCTTGTCGGCACAGCCGGTCGTCTCGTGACGGACGAACTGGGAGTCGTAGGAGTCCGGGACGTAGACCCGGAAACCGTCCACCTTGGTCGGCTTGCAGTCCGAGGCCGGGTAGTTCTGGGCCGTCGACTCGGCGACCGCGCTCACCGCGACCTGCCCCGGCTTCATGATGATCCTGCGCCAGGAGCCCTCACGTCTCGCCGGCGCCCCGACCTGGGTGCCGTCGCCGCCCCCGACGTACGAGAGCCCGCCGAAGCCGCCCAGGGAGCATGCGTGGTCGGAGACGTTGGTCAGCGTGATCTCGCCGAACCGCGACCCCGCACCTGCCTCGGTGGGTCGGTAGCCGGCCTTCAGGTCGGTGTTGGCGCACTTCGGCGTCACCGGGTCCGCCGCCGGGTCGGAGGAAGAAGCTGAGGACTCAGTCCTCACCGGCGAACCCCCCGTGGCCGCCGGTGAGGACTGAGTCGGGGACGATGGTGTGCTGCTCTGCGAGGTCGAATCCGCGGTCCCGGAAGCAGATGGTGACGCGTCGACCGCCCCGTCCATCGTCGACCCGCAACCTCCCACCGCGAGCACGCCGAGGATCCCGACTACGACCACCATCAGCCGAGCGTGCCGCATCTTTGCTCCTCGAGTAGCAGATGCCCAGCCGGACAAGCCGGTTGGTTGACCCATCGTCCTACCCCTGAGACGCGCGGACGCCACGGTTCGTTGCGTCCGATCTCGAGAAAATCTCAGACCTTCGAGTCGTACGCCGTGCGGGCCTCGTCCACCTCGGCCATGTGGTCCTCGGCCCACTCCTTGAGGTGCGCGAGGACGGGCAGCAGCGTCTGCCCGAGCGGAGTCAGCTCGTAGTCGGTCCGCACCGGCACCGACGGCGTGACGGTGCGCGTCAGCAGGCCGTCGCGTTCCATCTTCCGCAACGACTGGGTCAGCATCTTCTGGCTGACCCCTTCGATCTGCGAGGCCAGCTCCGAGTACCTCAGCGGCCCACGCAGCCCGAGCGCCACGATCGCCAGGCTCACCCACTTGTCGCCGATCGTGTCCAGCAGCCGCCTGCTCGGACACAGCGCCGTGAACGCGTCGAATCCGCTCTGCTCGAATCCACTGGGCCGCTCGGCCGTCGTCGTCCCCATGGCAGACCTCCAGGTGCGTACGCCACTTCAAAGTGCCTTCTTCCCAAAGGAGAGTAGGGCACCGAAAGTAGTGCGTGCAACCAGTTGACCAGACCCAAGGACGAACACCATGTACGCACTCATCTCCCGTGCCGGCGACCCGACCCCGCACCTCGAGGAGCTCCCGGCGCAGCCGCTCGGCCCCGACGAGATCCGGGTCGAGGTGGCCGCCGCCGGCTTCACCCTCTTCGACGCCTTCGTCGCCGCCGACCACGCACCCATCGGGCTCCCCGACGTGGTCGGCCTCGGCTTCGACTTCAGCGGTGTCGTCACCGAGATCGGCGAGGCGGTCTCCGGCTTCGCGGTCGGTGACCGGGTCGCCGGCTTCCACGGCAACCCGGCGGCAGGCGCCCGCGCCCACGCGACGGAGGTCGTGCTGCCGGCCGCCGACGCGGCGCCGCTGCCCGAGGGGCTCACGCTCGATGCCGCTGCCGCGGCTCCGCTCAACGCGCTCACCGCCCGCCAGGCGCTCGACCTCCTCGGCCCCGAGCGGGGCAGCCTGCTCGTCACCGGTGCCGCCGGAGGCGTCGGCCTGTGGGCACTGGCGCTCGCGAAGTCCGACGGCTGGGCCGTCGACGCTCTCGTGCGGCCCGGCACCGAGCACCTCGCCACCGGCGCCGACCGTGTCGTCACCGAGATCGAGCCGCACGCCCACGACGCCGTCCTCGATCTGGCGGCGCTCAACGACCCCGCCCTGGCAGGCGTACGCGACGACGGCCGCTACATCAGCGTCAAGCCCGGCCGGGAGCCGGAGCCCGAGCGCGGCATCGAGGTCTCGACCGTGATGAGCCATGCCGACGGGGCGACTCTCGCCGGCCTGCTGCGGCTGGCGGCCGACGGCACCGTACCGACCCGGATCGCTGCGACCCGTCCGCTCAGCAAGGCCGCCGAGGCCTACCAGGAGGCGACGGCGGCACCGGGCTCGGACGGCCGATGGCTCCTCATCCCCTGAGCAAAGGCGAAGGCCCCGCCACCCGAAGGTGGCGGGGCCTTCCAGACCATTCGATCAGCTCTGGTAGGAGCCGAAATCGAAGTCGTCCAGCGCGACGGCCTGGCCGCCGGTGTTGCCGAACTCGTAGTCGTAGTTGTCGTAACCGGTCACGGAGTACGCCGCGGCACGAGCCTCGTCGGTCGGCTCGACCTTGATGTTGCGGTAGCGCTCCAGGCCGGTGCCGGCCGGGATGAGCTTACCGATGATGACGTTCTCCTTCAGACCGCGCAGCGAGTCGGAGCGGCCGTTGATGGCAGCGTCGGTGAGGACGCGGGTGGTCTCCTGGAAGGAGGCCGCCGACAGCCAGGACTCGGTGGCCAGCGAGGCCTTGGTGATACCCATCAGCTCCGGACGACCCGAGGCCGGCTTGCCGCCCTCGGAGACCACGCGCCGGTTCTCCGACTCGAAGTCGATGCGGTCGGCCAGGTCGGACGGCAGCAGGTTGGTGTCACCCGACTCGAGCACGGTGATCCGGCGCAGCATCTGCCGCACGATGATCTCGATGTGCTTGTCGTGGATGGACACACCCTGCGACCGGTACACGGCCTGGACCTCGTCCACGAGGTGCTGCTGCGTCTTGCGGACACCGAGGATACGGAGGACCTCCTTGGGGTCCGGCGTACCGATGGTCAGCGCCTGGCCGACCTCGATGTGGTCGCCGTCGGCGACCCGCAGACGCGAGCGACGGGAGACGACGTACTCCTTGACGTCCGAGCCGTCGTCCGGGGTGACCAGGACCTTGCGGGCCTTGTCGGTCTCCTCGATCTCGACGCGACCGGCGACCTCGGAGATCGGCGTGACACCCTTCGGCGTACGCGCCTCGAAGAGCTCGACGACACGCGGCAGACCCTGCGTGATGTCGTCGGCCGAGGCCACACCACCGGTGTGGAACGTACGCATGGTCAGCTGGGTGCCCGGCTCACCGATGGACTGCGCGGCGATGATGCCGACCGCCTCACCGATGTCGACGAGCTTGCCGGTGGCCAGCGAGCGGCCGTAGCACTTGGCGCACGTACCGGTGCGGGCCTCACAGGTGAGGACCGACCGGACCTTGACCTCGGTGATGCCGGCGCGAACCAGCTCCTCGATCTTGACGTCGCCCAGATCCTCACCGGCGACCGCGAGAACCTCGCCGGTCTCCGGGTGCTCGATGTCGACGGCAGCCGTGCGAGCGTACGCAGCGGTCTCGGCGTTGTCGTCCTTGACGACGACGCCGCCCTGGTCGACACCGATGACCTTCGGCAGACCGCGCTCGGTGCCGCAGTCGTCCTCACGGATGATGACGTCCTGCGAGACGTCCACCAGACGACGGGTCAGGTAACCCGAGTCGGCGGTACGCAGCGCGGTGTCGGCCAGACCCTTACGAGCACCGTGGGTGGAGATGAAGTACTCCAGGACGGAGAGACCCTCGCGGAAGTTCGACTTGATCGGCCGCGGGATGATCTCGCCCTTCGGGTTGGCCACCAGGCCTCGCATGGCGCCGACCTGACGGATCTGGTTGAAGTTACCCGAAGCGCCGGAGGTGACCTGCATGAAGATCGGGTTCTTGCGGTCGAACGCCTCCTCCATCGCAGCACCGACGACCTTGGCGGCCTCGGTCCAGATCTCGACGAGCTCCTGACGGCGCTCCTCGTCGGTGACCAGACCACGCTCGAACTGCTTCTGCACCTTGGCAGCCTGCTTCTCGAAGCCCTCGAGGATCTCGGCCTTGTTCGGCGGCGTGGTGACGTCGTCGATGGAGACCGTGACACCCGAACGGGTGGCCCAGTGGAAGCCGTTGTCCTTGAGCGCGTCCAGCGACGCCGCGACCTCGACCTTGGTGTAGCGCTCGGCCAGGTCGTTGATGATCGCGCCGAGCTGCTTCTTACCGACCTCGTAGTTCACGAAGGGGTAGTCGGCGGGGAGGGTGTCGTTGAAGATCACCCGGCCCAGCGTGGTCTCGAGGACGAGCGGGTCGCCCGCGGTCCAGCCCTCCGGCACGTCGTAGCCGATCGGCGGGACGATGTCGTCGAGGCGGATCTTGATCTTCGACTGCAGCGTGATCTCGAGGTGGTCGAAGGCCATGATGGCCTCGGCCGGGGACGAGAACGCACGACCTTCGCCGACCTCACCCTCGCGGTCGGAGGTGAGGAAGTAGAGACCGATGATCATGTCCTGGGTCGGCATGGTGACCGGACGACCGTCGGACGGCTTGAGGATGTTGTTGGTCGACAGCATCAGGATGCGAGCCTCGGCCTGGGCCTCCGCCGACAGCGGCAGGTGGACAGCCATCTGGTCACCGTCGAAGTCCGCGTTGAACGCGGTGCAGACGAGCGGGTGCAGCTGGATGGCCTTACCCTCGATCAGCTGCGGCTCGAAGGCCTGGATGCCGAGTCGGTGCAGGGTGGGCGCACGGTTCAGCAGAACCGGGTGCTCGGTGATGACCTCTTCGAGGACGTCCCACACGACCGGGCGGGCGCGCTCGACCATCCGCTTGGCGGACTTGATGTTCTGAGCGTGGCTCAGGTCCACCAGACGCTTCATCACAAACGGCTTGAACAGCTCCAGCGCCATCTGCTTCGGCAGACCGCACTGGTGCAGCTTGAGCTGCGGACCCGACACGATGACCGAGCGGCCGGAGTAGTCGACGCGCTTACCGAGCAGGTTCTGACGGAAGCGACCCTGCTTGCCCTTGAGCATGTCGGAGAGCGACTTCAGCGGACGGTTGCCCGGCCCGGTGACCGGACGGCCACGACGGCCGTTGTCGAACAGCGAGTCGACGGCCTCCTGCAGCATCCGCTTCTCGTTGTTCACGATGATCTCGGGGGCACCGAGGTCGAGGAGACGCTTGAGGCGGTTGTTGCGGTTGATCACACGACGGTAGAGGTCGTTGAGGTCGGAGGTCGCGAAGCGGCCACCGTCGAGCTGCACCATCGGGCGCAGGTCCGGCGGGATGACCGGGACGGCGTCGAGCACCATGCCGGTCGGCTGGTTGCCGGTCTTGCGGAAGGCGTCTACGACCTTGAGGCGCTTGAGCGCACGGACCTTGCGCTGACCCTTGCCGGTGGCGATGGTCTCGCGCAGGTTCTCGACCTCGGCGTCGATGTCGAAGTTCTCGAGGCGCTTCTGGATCGCCGTGGCGCCCATGTGGCCCTCGAAGTACTTGCCGAACCAGGTCTTCATCTCGCGGTAGAGCAGCTCGTCGCCCATGAGGTCCTGGACCTTCAGGTTCTTGAAGGTGTCCCAGACCTCGTCGAGGCGGTTGACCTCACGCTCGGTGCGGTCGCGCAGCTGCTTCATCTCGCGCTCGGCGCCGTCCTTGACCTTGCGCTTGGCGTCGGACTTGGCGCCCTCGGCCTCGAGCGCGGCCAGGTCGGTCTCGAGCTTCTTGGCGCGGTCGTTGATCGCCACGTCGAGCCGGCCGGTCAGCATCTTGCGCTGCTGGTCGACCTTGGCCTCGAGCGAGGACAGGTCGCGGTGACGCGCGTCCTCGTCGACCGAGGTGATCATGTACGCCGCGAAGTAGATGACCTTCTCCAGGTCCTTCGGGGCGAGGTCGAGCAGGTAGCCCAGCCGCGACGGAACGCCCTTGAAGTACCAGATGTGGGTCACCGGAGCGGCGAGCTCGATGTGGCCCATGCGCTCGCGGCGTACCTTGGAGCGGGTGACCTCGACGCCACAGCGCTCACAGATGATGCCCTTGAAGCGCACGCGCTTGTACTTGCCGCAGTAGCACTCCCAGTCCCGGGTGGGACCGAAGATCTTCTCGCAGAAGAGGCCGTCACGCTCGGGCTTGAGCGTGCGGTAGTTGATGGTCTCAGGCTTCTTGACCTCGCCGTGGCTCCACGCGCGGATCTCGTCCGCGGTGGCCAGGCCGATCTTGAGCTGATCGAAGAAGTTGACGTCGAGCACGGTGGCTTCCAGTTCCTTCGTTAGTTCTTGGAAAGTTCAAAGGGGACTGAGAGGGGGGAGGTGCGCCCGCAGGCGCACCTCCCGCTCGTCAGACTTCCTCTACGGAAGAGGGCTCGCGGCGGGACAGGTCGATGCCGAGCTCCTCGGCGGCGCGGAAGACGTCTTCCTCCGCGTCACGGAGCTCGATCGCCGAACCGTCCTGGCTCAGCACCTCGACGTTCAGGCACAGCGACTGCATCTCCTTGACGAGAACCTTGAACGACTCCGGGATACCCGAGTCGGGGATGTTCTCGCCCTTGACGATCGCCTCGTACACCTTCACGCGGCCGGGCACGTCGTCCGACTTGATGGTCAGGAGCTCCTGCAGGGCGTAGGCGGCGCCGTACGCCTCCATCGCCCAGACCTCCATCTCACCGAAGCGCTGGCCACCAAACTGGGCCTTACCGCCGAGCGGCTGCTGGGTGATCATCGAGTACGGACCGGTCGAACGCGCGTGGATCTTGTCGTCGACCAGGTGGTGCAGCTTCAGGATGTACATGTAGCCCACGGCCACCGGCTCCGGGAACGGCTCGCCGGAGCGACCGTCGAAGAGGCGGGCCTTGCCGTCGGTGCCGACCACACGCTGACCGTCCCGGTTCGGGAGGGTCGAGGCGAGCAGACCGGTGATCTCGTCCTCACGCGCACCGTCGAAGACCGGCGTGGCCACCTTGGTGCCCGGCTCGGCCTTGTCGGCGTGGATCTTGATCAGGCGCTGCTTCCAGGCGCTGTCGTCGGGGTCGTCGGAGAGGTTGAGGTCCCAACCCTGCTTGGCGAGCCAGCCGAGGTGGAGCTCCAGGACCTGTCCGATGTTCATACGACGCGGAACACCGAGCGGGTTGAGCAGAACGTCGACCGGGGTGCCGTCCTCCATGAACGGCATGTCCTCGACCGGCAGGATCTTCGCGATGACACCCTTGTTGCCGTGACGGCCGGCGAGCTTGTCACCCACGGAGATCTTGCGCTTCTGCGCCACGTAGACACGAACCAGCTGGTTCACGCCCGGGGGCAGCTCGTCGCCCTCCTCACGGTCGAAGACGCGGACACCGATGACGGTGCCCTCCTCGCCGTGCGGAACCTTCATCGAGGTGTCGCGGACCTCGCGCGCCTTCTCACCGAAGATCGCGCGGAGCAGGCGCTCCTCCGGGGTCAGCTCGGTCTCGCCCTTCGGGGTGACCTTGCCGACCAGGATGTCACCGGTGGTGACCTCGGCGCCGATGCGGATGATGCCGCGCTCGTCGAGGTCGGCCAGCATCTCCTCGGAGACGTTCGGGATGTCCCGGGTGATCTCCTCCGGGCCCAGCTTGGTGTCGCGGGCGTCGACCTCGTGCTCCTCGATGTGGATCGAGGTGAGGTAGTCCTGCTGCACCAGACGCTGGGACAGGATGATCGCGTCCTCGTAGTTGTGGCCCTGCCACGACTGGAAGGCGACCAGGAGGTTGGCACCCAGCGCCATCTCGGCACCCTGGGTCGCCGGACCGTCGGCCAGCGGGGAGCCGACCTCGACCCGGGCGCCCTCGTCGACCAGCGGCTGCTGGTTGACGCAGTTGCCCTGGTTGGAGCGCTCGAACTTCGCCAGCTTGTAGGTGGTGTAGGTGCCGTCGTCGTTGAGGGTCTCGATGACGTCGGCGGAGACCTCCTTGACGACACCGGCCTTCTTCGCGACGAGCACGTCACCGGCGTCGACCGCGGCGCGGTACTCGATGCCGGTGCCGACCAGCGGCGAGTCGCTGCGGACCAGCGGAACGGCCTGACGCTGCATGTTGGCGCCCATGAGCGCACGGTTGGCGTCGTCGTGCTCGAGGAACGGGATCAGCGCGGTCGCGACCGACACCATCTGGCGCGGCGAGACGTCGATGTAGTCGACCTCGTCGGCCAGGAGCTCGGAGACCTCGCCGTCGCGCTGGCGGACCAGGACGCGCTCGGTGGCGAACCGCATGTTCTCGTCGACGGCCGCGTTCGCCTGCGCGATGACGTACTTGTCCTCGTCGTCGGCGGTCAGGTAGTCGATCTGGTCGGTGACGACGCCGTTGACGACCTTGCGGTAGGGCGTCTCGACGAAACCGAACGGGTTGATCCGGCCGAAGGAGGCCAGCGAGCCGATCAGACCGATGTTGGGACCTTCAGGGGTCTCGATCGGACACATCCGGCCGTAGTGCGACGGGTGGACGTCTCGGACCTCCATGCCGGCGCGGTCACGGGAGAGACCACCCGGGCCGAGAGCCGACAGACGACGCTTGTGCGTCAGGCCCGCGAGCGGGTTGTTCTGGTCCATGAACTGCGACAGCTGCGAGGTGCCAAAGAACTCCTTCAGCGCAGCGACCACGGGACGGATGTTGATCAGGGACTGCGGGGTGATCGCCTCGACGTCCTGGGTCGTCATCCGCTCGCGCACGACGCGCTCCATACGAGCCAGGCCCGTACGCAGCTGGTTCTGGATCAGCTCGCCGACCGTCCGCATCCGGCGGTTGCCGAAGTGGTCGATGTCGTCGGCGGCGATGTCGATCGTGCCCTGCGGGGTCTCGAGCTGCGTACGCCCGTCGTGCAGCGCCACGACGTACTTGATCGTCGCGACGATGTCGTCGACGGTCAGGGTCTGCTGGTCGAAGGCCTCGGTAAGACCGAGCTTCTTGTTGACCTTGTAGCGACCGACCTTGGCGGTGTCGTAGCGCTTCGGGTTGAAGTAGTAGTTGTTCAGCAGCGTCTGCGCGGCCTCACGCGTCGGGGGCTCGCCCGGGCGCAGCTTGCGGTAGATGTCGAGCAGCGCGTCGTCCTGGGCGGTGGTGCTGTCCTTCTCCAGGGTCAGCATCATCGACTCGTACTCGCCGAACTCCTCGCGGATCTGCTCGTTGGTCCAGCCGAGGGCCTTGAGCAGCACCGTGACGTTCTGCTTGCGCTTGCGGTCGAGGCGGACGCCGACCAGGTCGCGCTTGTCGATCTCGAACTCGAGCCAGGCGCCGCGGCTCGGGATCAGCTTGGCGGTGTAGATGTCCTTGTCGGACGTCTTGTCGGCGGTGCGCTCGAAGTAGACGCCCGGGGACCGGACGAGCTGCGAGACGACGACACGCTCGGTGCCGTTGATCACGAAAGTGCCCTGGTCGGTCATGAGCGGGAAGTCACCCATGAAGACCGTCTGGCCCTTGATCTCACCAGTGTCGTTGTTGGTGAACTCCGCCGAGACGTAGAGCGGTGCGGAGTAGGTGAAGTCCTTCTCCTTGCACTCCTCGACGGTGTACTTGGGGTCGTAGAAGACAGGACTCTCGAACGAGAGGGACATCGTCTCCGAGAAGTCCTCGATCGGAGAGATCTCCTCGAAGATCTCCTGAAGACCGGACTTGTGAGACACGTCCTCACCCGCTGCTTCGCGGGCGGCAACCTGCTCCTGCCAGCGCTCGTTGCCGATCAGCCAGTCGAAGCTGTCGGTCTGGAGGGCGAGGAGCTGAGGAAGCTCGAGAGGCTCTGAGATCTTAGCGAAAGAGATGCGGCGAGGGGTGGAGTCACCCGACGAGGTGCGCGCGGCCAAGAGGAATCCTTCGACAAGGTTCGCAGGTGGATTCGCGCTGCCGACCACCGAACAGCCACCGGGCAGGCTGAGGGGCATATGAAGGCATGCGCAAAGCGCCATAGTAGGGCACAAAAGCGCACTTCACAACACCGGGCCTCATTTTAAAGTCCGGCGTCTCTTCATTCACACCTGCGGCACCCGAACGTCAGCCTGGTCGATCGTTGCCTTGTCGTGCATCGCGGATGATCATGCGCCCCTTCGGCACCCCGGGTCAAGCATCCGCGCCAATCGGTCCGCTCGCCGGAAAGGTTATTCCAATCACTTGACAGGTAGCGCAAAGGCGCGGATGGCGGCCACTAGTCCTTGCTGGGCTGCGTCTCGACCTTGTCCACCAGCCACTCGTCGCCGACCTTGGCCATCGTGAGCATGGCGTACTCCTGGTAGCCGATCGGGGTGCTCCGCTGGGCGTTGGTGACCTGGCGGTCGACCAGCACCAGGATCTGCACGGTGTCCTCGGAGACCCGGATGACGCCGGCGTCGACCGGGGCGAGCGTCTTCACCACGGTCTTCGTCTCGGGGACGTTGTCGACGAGGACCGCGAAGAGCCGGTCGTAGTCCTCGCGGTAGTCCTTCGTCATCACGTCGTGAGCCTTGCTCTTCGACTCGTCCATCTTGCTGTAGTCGTAGGACAGCAGCGGGATCACGGCCTTCTTGGCCGCCTCGAGCGCCTCGGCGCCCTGCTCCTCGACGAGCAGCTTGTGGTTGCGGGTGATCTGCTTGCCCACCGCACCCTGGACCGTGCTGGTCGTGACGTTGTTGTTGGAGACGGTCTCCACCTTCTCCTGCCCGAAGAAGACCACACCTGCGGCGACGACCGCGGCCACTGCGAGCACGCCGGCGGCGACCAGGGCCCACGTGGGCAGCGCCGGGAGCGTACGTCCGGCGGACTCCTCCGCCTCGGCGACCGGCTCCTCCTCGTCGGCGTCGGGTGCGTCGTCAGCGGCGTCGTCCTCGACGGGCGCGGTCTCCACGGCGTCGTCCTCAGCCTGAGCCTCGGCCTCGGCGTCCTCGTCCGTGGCGGCGGCCTCCTCGAGCGCGGCGAGCTCGGCGTCGTACGCGGCCCGCTTGTCGGCGTCCAGCAGGACGGCGGCGGCCTCGTTGAGGGTGCGGAAGCGGCGGTCGGTCGGGTCGAGGTCGGCGATCGCGGACTTCCACGCCGCCCGGATGTCGTCGGTGGCGGCATCGGGCTCGACGTCGAGCAGGTCGTACCAGGTCGGAGAAGTCATCGTGGACCTCATGGTGTCACCCCTTCACTGCTTTCCGAAGTAGGAGTCTCTTCGGCGGGGTACCAGTCGTCGACCAGCCACTTCCCGTTCTGCTTCACGAGCTCCACCTCCGTCCGCGCGAGCTGGCGCGCCGACTCCACGCGCTCCTCGGACCCCTCGGACTTCGGGTAGCTGATCGCGAGCTCGGCGACGACCAGCACGGTCGCGCTGTCCTCGTCGAGACCGGCGACCGCCGTGCCGTGCACGTCGGTGGTGCGACCCACGCCCTGCTGGACGACGGTCGCCTCGGCGAACGCTACGTTGCCGAGGAAGCTCTTCTCGAACTTCGGCGTCAGCAGCGCGCCGACCTCCTTGCGGTAGTCGGGCATCGTCTTCTTGTCGCTGCCGATGTCCTCGGGACCGTAGGTGTTGACCCGCGCGACGAACTTGTCGGCCGCGGCCATCACCTGCTCGCGCTGGCTCACCACGGACTCGTCGGCGCCGCGGGTCAGCTGCCAGCCGACGTAGCCGACGGCGGCGATGATGACGGCGACCAGCAGGGCCAGGATGCCCCAGCGGAGCAGAGCGCCCTGCCTCGGCGCTTCCTGGTCGGTCTGTGAGCCGGTCTCCGCATCGGGGCCGGGGTCGGTCGTGGTGCTCAAAAGGATCACTCTCTGTGGTCAGTGGCTCGACGAGCCATTTCCAAGCATCCTCACCGTACGCCGCAGGCGAGTCGGTCGATGCGGCAGCACTCCCGGGGCCCCGACCCCGGTCGGCTGCGTGTTGGTCGAACGCGTCCGGACTACTCGGTCTCCATCGGCTGGAGGTAGAGCCACTTCCAGGCGTCGTCGCCGTAGGAGGACGGGGCCGCGGTCGACACCGAGGTGTCCTCCGCGTCGTCCCAGGTCAGCGTGCCCGTCTCCGGGTCGAAGGTCGCCACGGAGCTGGGCGCACCGACCGCGGCGCGCGGGACCTGGCTGGAACCACGGGCGTTGGAGTGGGACGGGTCCTCGGTGCAGGTGACCTGGGTGTTGAACGGACGGCTCTGCAGGTCCAGCGGGCTACGCTTCTTGGTGCTCTCGTAGCCCTGCTTGCACGGCGGCTGCGTGGTGATGGCCATCCCGAAGTGCGCCTGGGCCAGACCCGGGTGGCCGACGTCGACGACGGCGAAGCTGCCTTCCACGACGATCGGGAAGATCGAGAGGATGTGCTTGACGCCCGGCAGGTTCTTCCGGACGACCTTGCCGGTCACCAGGACCTGGTTGAGAAGCTCGCCGATCTCCACCTGGTTCTGCTCCAGGAACAGGCGCAGTTCCGTGGCGCCTGCGGAACCACTCTCGATCAGCTTGATCAGGTCCTTGTTGGAACCGGCCAGCGTGCCGGTGAACAGCTCCAGGTCGGTCGCGAACGACTTGATCGCCGAGGAGCTGTCCAGCTGTCCCTGGAGGACGGTGTTGCTGTCCCGGATCAGCTGCGTGGTGAGCCCGAAGTTCTGGTCGGCGGTCTCGACGAAGGCGGTGCCCGTGTCGATGATGGTCTGCAGATCGCGCCCGGTGCCGGCGAAACCCTTGCCCAGCTCGTCGACCGTGGTGGTCAGCGCCTGCTTGTCGACGGAGTTGACCGTCGTGGTGATGTCCTCGAGCAGCTTCTCGGTCGGCAGCGGGGTCATCGTCGCCGCGCGGGCGATCTCCGAGCCGTCCTCGAGGTAGGGGCCGCCCTTCGACTGCGGCTGCAGCTCGACGTACTGCTCACCGACGGCGGAGCGGTTGCCGACCACGGCGAGGCTGTCGGCCGGGATCTTGTCCTTCCACTCGTTGTCGATCTTCAGCGTGACGTCGACACCGCTGCGGTTGAGCACCAGGTCACCGACCTGGCCGATCTTGACGCCGCGGTAGTCGATCTCCGCATCCTCGTAGATGCCGCCGGACTGCGCGAAGTGGGCCATCACGACGTAGTGGTCCTTGACGAACAGGGACCCCAGGCGGGCGTAGCGCGCACCGACGAAGCTGACCCCGAGAAGGGTGATCAGCAGGAAGACCATGAGCTGCATCTTCGTACGGCGGGTGATCATGAGACGCCCTCCATGTTGGTGTTGCTGGGGGTGCTCAGCGCCGGGATCATCAGCGAGGTCAGGCCCGGATCGAGCTCCTTGCTCAGCTCGTCGTAGGTCACCGCGTGCGTGCCCGGTGTCGCCCCGGCTCGGCAGAAGAGCAGCAGTACGCAGCCCGAACCGTCCCCACCGGACGTCCCACCGCTCGTGCTCGGGGTCAGATCGAGGTCGAGCCCGAGGAGGTCGGTCAGCGTGCTGATCAGACCGGACGGCAGCGCGTTGCAGGCCCGGCGTACCTCGGCGGTGGTGCCCTTGCCCGAGAGGGCTCCGGTCAGCACCTCCTGGCACGCCGACAGCGACTTCGCGAAGGCGCCGTCACAGACCTTGTCCAGCGCCCCGTTCAGCGCGTCGAGGAGCTCCTGACCCTCTCGGCCCTGGAGGTGCCGGATGACCTCGTCCTTCGCCCAGCACACGGTGGCGGGGACATCCGGCGCGTTGTCGAGCAGGGTGTCGAGGTTGAGGTCGAGCGTGACGTCGAGGTTGACGAAGTCACCCTGGTGCAGGTTGCGGGCGGTCTGGGGCGAACCACCGACCGCAGCGTCGACGAACGGGTACGTAAGGATCGTGTTCATCGCCCGGACGAAGTCGTCCCCGGAGTCGGCCAGGTTCGACAGGACCGGCTCGAGGTCCTTGATGATGGCGATGGTGTTGTCCTTGGACGCCCTGATCACGCGTACGCCGGTCTCCCCGAGCCGCTCCAGCGCCTGGAGCATCTTCACCAGGTCGGCGCGCTGCTTGTCGATGCTCGAGAGCGCCGAGGGCAGCTCGTCGAGCGCCGCGTCGATGGAGCCCATCTGCGCGTTGGTGGCCTTGGCCAGAGCGTCGAGCGCCTCGATGGCCGCGACGATCTTCTCCTTGTTGTTGTCGAGATCGCGCGCCAGCTTCTCCACCTGGTGGAGAACGGAGCGGGCCGAGTCCTCGCGACCGGCGAGAGCCCTGTTGAGCTCGGTCGAGATCGTCTTCAGCTGCGCGACGCCGCCGCCGTTGAGCAGCAGGCTCAGCGCACTGAAGACCTCTTCGACCTCCGGGTTGCGACCGGTCTGGGACAGCGGGATCACGGAACCGTCGGCCAGCTTCGTCGCCTCGGGCTCCGCCGGCCGCTCCAGCGAGATGAACTTCTCGCCGAGCAGCGACGTCTGCTGGATCGAGGCGCGCACGTTGGCGGGCAGGTCCACGTCCTTCTTCAGCAGCATCTCGACCGTGGCGACACCGTCATCGAGCCAGATCTTCTCGATCTTGCCGACGTCGATGTCCTCGAGCTTGACGGTCGACTGCGGCACCAGGTCGAGGGTGTCCTGGAACTGCGCCGTCACCGAGATCGCATCGTCTCCGGCGTCCACGCCACCCGGGAGCGGGAGGTCGTAGACGGAGAAGCTGCCACAGCCGGTCAGCACCAGGGCGCCGACGATCACGCCGACGAACGCCTGGAGAGCACGCTTCATGGTCGTCATCATTCGGTCACCTCCACCAGACCGCCGAGCGACATGTCATAGGGCACCCCGTAGGACGAACCCGTGCCGGGTCCGATCGCCGCGGAGCGGTTCAGGCCCGGCATCTGCCGGATCTGGCTGCAGATCTCGGCGCTGCTGCCGTTGGTCGCCTGGTCGACGAGGCTGCACAGGAACGCGGCGGGGTTCTGGGTGATCTCGTCGA
Organism: Nocardioides turkmenicus; assembly: GCF_011045035.1. GTDB lineage: Bacteria > Actinomycetota > Actinomycetes > Propionibacteriales > Nocardioidaceae > Nocardioides > Nocardioides turkmenicus. The sequence continues at coordinate 41,418 of NZ_JAALAA010000006.1, read as the reverse complement.
TGACCATCGACATGTTGGCCTGGGTGTCGAGCGTCCCGGTCTCCGGGTTGTAGGCATGCCCCAGGTTGGTCAGGGCCAGCGGCGCGGTCCGCAGGCTCTCGTCGAGCGCCTTGCGCTGCTTCACGAGCACCTTGCTGACCCGGTTGAGACCCTGGATGTCTTCACGCAGGATCGACTTGTTCTCCCTGACGAACTGGGTCACCTTGGTCAGCGCCACCGACAGGTTCCTCAACGAGGTGGCGAGCTCTTCGCGCTCGCCCTCGAGCATGGAGGAGACCTCTGCGAGCGCCTGGGCGAAGTCGCGTACGGTCTGGTCGTTCTCCGCGAGCGTGCCGATGAAGCCCTCGAGTTGTTCGGCCGAGTCGAAGAACTGCTCGTCACGGTTGTCGAGCGTCTCGGTCAGCTTGCCGAGGTCGCCGACGGTCGAGTTGATCTTCTCGCCCTGGCCACCGAGGTTCTTCGCGGTCTGCTGCAGCAGGTCGGTGAGGGCGCCGTTCTTGTTGGCGCCGTCCGGGCCGAGCGCGACGACCAGGTCGTCGACGCTGGAGTAGATCTGGTCGAGCTCGACCGGGACCGAGGTCTTGTCGGTGCTCAGCACCGCACCGTCGGCCATCTTCTCGCCGCCGTCGTAGGCAGGCGTCACCTGGACGTAGCGGTCACCGACGATGGAGGGCGAGATGATCACTGCCTTCCCGTCGGCCGGCAGGTCGACGTCCTCCTCGTACTCCATGGTGACCTTGACGTCGGTGCCGTTCGGCTCGACCGAGGTCACCTTGCCGACGGCGACGCCGAGCACCCGCAGGTCACTGCCCTCGTAGAGGGAGACCGTGCGCGGGAAGTGCGCCACCAGCGTCTTCTCGCCGGTGTCGCGGACCAGCGCCCAGGCGCCGACGCCGAGGACGAGAGCACCGATGATGATCGGGATCACGAACTTGTTCATGGGGTCCTCCCAGTGACTGCCGGGACGGGAGGCATGTTCTGGACGTAGGTGTCCCACCACGGGCCGTTGCCCAGCGTGTTGTTGAAGACCCGGTAGAACGGGGCCATCAGGCGCAACGACTTCTCGAGGTTCTCCTCGTTCTTCGTGAAGACGTCGAGGATCACGTCGAGGCTCTCGAGCGCGGGCTTGAGATCTGCGCGGCTGTCGTCGACCAGCTGGGAGAGCTCCTTGGAGAGCTGCTGGGTGGACAGCAGCAGGTTGTGGACCGCGTCGCGTCGCTCCACCAGAGCCATGAAGAGCTGGTTGGCGTCGTTCATCAGCGTGATCAGATCTTCGTCGCGCTCGTCGAGCACCTTGGTCACCCGGTCGAGCTGGGTGAGCAGCGACTCGATGCGCTCGTCCTTGGCGGCCAGGTTGCGGGAGAGGTCCGAGACGCCGGTGAGGGCGGCCTGGAACTCCTCCGGGGTCGACCGGGTCAGGTCGGCGAGCGTGGTGAGCGCGGCAGCGAGCTGGTCCTTGTCGATGTTGGCGGAGGTGTCGGCCAGGCCCTCGAACGCCTGGACGACGTCGTAGGGCGACTCCGTACGGTCCACCGGGATGGTGGCTCCCGCCTTCATCTGACCCTCACCGGCCGGCTGGAGCTCGAGGAACATGTCGCCGAGCAGCGTCTTCACGCGTACGCTGGCACCGGAGTTCTCGCCGAAGCTGACCTTCTCACGGATCTTGAAGCCGACCTTGACCTTGTTGCCGTCGAGCTCGATCGAGTCGACCTTGCCCACCCGGACACCGGCCACCCGGACCTCGTCGCCGGCCTTCAGGCCACCGGCCTCGGAGAAGTTGGCGTAGTAGAGGGTGCCGCCACCGATCAGCGGCAGGCTGTCGGCCTTGAACGCCATCACCATCAACAGGGCGAGGACGGCGATCGAGACGGCACCGATCTTGACGGGGTTACGTTCGCGGAACGGAATCATCCGAGATTGCACCTCGCTTGGCCGGGCTGGTAGATCGGGATGTCGAGGTCCTTCCCCTCGGGATCGCGGATCGTTCCCCGCAGACCGCACAGGTAGAAGTTGAACCAACCGCCGTAGGTGGCCGTCGCGCCGATCTTGTCCAGCTTGATCGGCTGGAGCTCGAGGGCGTCGTCGAGCTGCCTCTTGTCCTTGGCGACCTCGTCGGAGAACCTCCGGGCCTCGCGCAGGTCCTCCAGGAGCGGGTCCTTCGCGTCGTGCACCAGACCGGCGGTCTCCACCGAGAGCGCCGAGATCTGGTCGAGGGAGCCGAGGATCGCCTCGCGGTCCTTGTTGAGACCGCCGACGAAGTCACGGAAGGTCACGATCAGGCTCGACAGCTCCTTCTCGCGGTCGCCCACGTGCTCGAGCACCTCGGTCAGGTTGTCGATCAGGGCGTTGATGATCTGGTCCTTCTCCGCCAGCGTCGAGGTCAGCGACGCGGTGTGGGAGAGCAGGCTCTCCAGCGTGCCGCCCTCGCCCTGGAAGACCTGGACGATCTCGTAGGACAGCGTGTTCACGTCGTTGGGCGACAACGCCTGGAACAGCGGCTTGAACCCGTTGAAGAGCACGGTCAGGTCGAGCGCCGGGTGGGTCTGTCCGACCGGGATCGTCTGGCCCTCCTGCAGCGCCGAGGCGTCGCCGACCAGCTGGTTGGTCAGCGCGAGGTAGCGCTGACCGATCAGGTTGCGGTATTTGATCGTCGCCTCGGTCGTGGTCGCGAGCTGCTGCTCGCTGTCGACCGTGAAGGTGACCACCGCGCTGCGGGCGTCGTCGGAGATCTCGATCTCCTTCACCGACCCGACCTTGACCCCCGAGATGCGTACGTCGTCGCCCTTGGTCACGCCGGTGACGTCGGTGAAGACCGCCTTGTATTCGTCGGTCCGGCCGAAGGTGACGTTGCCGATCGTGATCGCGAGCAGGGCGGTGGCCACTGTCGTGACGACGATGAAGACGAGCAGCTTCCAGAAGTCCTGGAAGGTCTTGGCATCGAAGAGCTTGACCGCGCTCACTGGTAGCTCACCTCCGCTCCACGCGCCGCCGGACCGAGCATCAGTGCGCCGAGGTCGGGGACCTCGTCGGAGGTCATGCCCAGACCAGGAGCGAACAGCTCGTTGATGACATCGGCCTCGGCCGACGTACCGACGTAGGACAGGGCCGAGAACTCGGTGGTCCCGGTGGCTGCACGCATGGTGCCCTTTCCGGTGGGCTCATCGACGCCGTCGTCGACGTTGGGAACCTGGGTGAAGGGGTTCTTCTGGTTCCACGGGGCGTTCGGGAGCTGGCCGCACTCGGCGCCGATGTCCGCGCCGTAGCGCGGCTTGTCCTTGGTCGACCAGGGACGTGACTGGTGCGGGATGGTCTCCAGGGTGATGTGGACCGTGTAGTTGCGGAACACCTCGGTGAACTCGTCGGTCAGGATGTCCATGCCTCCGATCAGGCACGGGAACATCGGGGCGTAGCGGGCGAGCGCCTGGGTGACCGGCCGACCGACCTCACCGAGCTGGATCAGCGTGTCGCCGTTGTCGTCGAGGAATCCGTCGGCGGTGTTGGAGAACGCGGTCACGTCGGTCAGCATCTTGTTGAGCTGGACCTCGCGATCCTCGAGCGTCGTCGCGGTGACGATGGTGTTGCGCAGGATCTGCCCCAGCTCGGGCAGCACGGCCTGGTAGGTGCCGGAGACCTGCGTCGCGAGCTCGAGATCCTCGATCAGCGCCGGGATCTCGGGGTTGAGCCGCTTCAGGTAGGAGTCGAGGGTGTCGAGCGACTCGCCGAGCTTCTCGCCGCGGCCCTCGAGCGCGGTGGCCATCGCGTTGAGCGTCATGTTGAGGTCGGCAGGCTGGATCGTCCGCAGCAGCGGGTAGAGGTCGCGCAGCACGGCCTGGACCTCGGTGGCCATCTCCGTCTTCTCGATCACGGCGCCCGGCTGGATCGGCTCGTCGAAGTCGGTGTCGGGCGGGACCAGCGAGACGTACTTCTGCCCGAAGAGCGTCTTGGGCAGGATCGCGCCGGTCACGTCGGGGTGCACCTTGCTGATCTCCTCGGGGAACAGCCCCAGGGTCAGCTCGGCACCGTCGTCGGTCGGCTTCATCTCGAGGACCTCGCCGACGATCAGGCCACGGACCTTGACGTCGGCGCGCTGGGGAAGCTGCAGCCCGATGCGGTCGGCCTTGAGGGTGATCTCCTCGAAGTTGCCGAACCTGTTGGTGAACTGCGCCCAGGTCAGAACCAGGGCGGTGAGCACCAGGGCGATGAAGGCGATCCCGAGGATCTTGCCCTTCTGCCGCGCCCAGGCGAGGGCCACCGCGCTCCTCTTGTGAGGAGCGGGCACGTGGTGCTCGATGCCTTGACGGCTGAGTGTCTGCGTCATCCCGCCAACCTCACTGTCGTCGTGCTGCCCCAGATCGCCATCGAGAGCATCAGGTCGAGCACGTTGACCGCCACGATGCTCGTGCGTACGGCCTTGCCGACCGCGACGCCGACGCCGGCCGGGCCGCCGGAGGCGTTGTAGCCGTGGTAGCAGTGGATCAGGATCACCACGACCGCGAAGATCAGCACCTTGCCGAAGGACCACAGCACGTCGACGGGTGGCAGGAAGGTGTTGAAGTAGTGGTCGTAGGTGCCGGCGCTCTGGCCGTAGAAGAAGATCACCGTGAACCGGGTGGCGACGTAGGAGGAGAGCAGACCGACCACGTAGAGCGGGATGATCGCGATCAGGCCGCCGATCATCCGGGTGGTGACCAGGAAGGGCAGCGAGGGCACCGCCATCACCTCGAGCGCGTCGACCTCCTCGGAGATCCGCATCGCGCCGAGCTGGGCCGTGAAACCGCAGCCGACCGTCGCCGCGAGCGCGATGCCCGCGACCAGCGGAGCGATCTCGCGGGTGTTGAAGTAGGCCGACACGAACCCGGAGAACGCACTCGTGCCGAGCTGGTCGAGGGCGGTGTAGCCCGAGAGACCGACCTGGGCTCCGGTGAAGAACGTCATCGCCAGGATGACGCCGACGGTGCCGCCGATGACGGCCAGCGCCCCGGAGCCGAGAGTGACCTCGGCGAGGATCCGGAGGATCTCCTTCTTGTAGCGCCTGAGCGTGCGCGGGAACCACGACACCGCGCGCAGGTAGAAGCCGAGCTCGTCACCGAGGTGGTCGAGGCTCTTGGCCGGCTTCTCGTAGATCGCCTTCATGTTCGCCATTCGTCTCGCCTCCTAACCGGTCTTGCTCGGGATGATCTGCAGGAAGATCGCGGACATCACGAAGTTCACGATGAACAGCAGCAGGAACGTGATCACGACCGACTCGTTCACGGCGTCACCGACGCCCTTCGGACCGCCGCCGGCGTTCATCCCCTTGTAGGACGCCACGATCGCGGCGATCAGACCGAACACGAGCGCCTTGGCCAGGCCCTGCCACAGGTCGGCCATCTGGGCCAGCGCGGTGAAGCTCGCCAGGTAGGCGCCCGGGGTGCCGCCCTGGATGATGACGTTGAAGACGTACCCACCCATGACGCCGACGATCGAGACCAGGCCGTTGAGGAAGACCGCGATCATCATCGCGGCGAGTACGCGCGGGACCACCAGCCGCTGGATCGGGTCGATGCCCAGGACCATCATCGCGTCGAGCTCTTCACGGATCTTCCGGGCACCGAGGTCGGCGGCGATCGCCGAGCCGCCGGCACCGGCGACCAGCAGCGCGGTCGCGATCGGGGCGGCCTGCTGGACGACTGCGAGGACCGCGGCCGACCCGACGAACGACTGCGCGCCGAACTGCGCGACGAGGCCACCGACCTGCAGCGCGATGACGGCACCGAACGGGATCGCGACCAGAGCGGTCGGGATGATCGTCACCGACGCGATGAACCACGCCTGCTGGATGAACTCGCGGAACTGGAAGGGGCGCCGGAACAGGGCTCTCCCCACATCCAGCCCGAATGCGAACAAGGTGCCAGCGGTCCCGATCGGTTTCAGGACCCTGGCAGCGGTCAGGGAAGACATCAGTACGGAGCCTCTGCTGGGTCTGCTTTCACGCCGCCGGGAGCCATGGCGGCATCAGGTCGGAACGAGCCCGGCGGCGGGGTGACACCGTTCTCCCTGCACCAGGCGCCCGGCGGACGCTGGTAGCGGCGAGGGATGCCGTTGGACGGCTCGAGCTGCAGCGGGATCGGCGGGAGCGGCGGCAGGCCCATGTCCTTCTCGGCGGCCAGCTCGTCGGCGTCCTTCTCCTCGGACATGCCGATCGGGCCGATCGTCTGGGCGTTGAGGAACTGGCGGACCACCGGCTCCTCGGAGCTGAGCAGCATCTCGCGGGGACCGTACATCGCCAGGTGCTTGTGGTAGAGCAGGCCGATGTTGTCCGGCACCGTACGCGTCGAGTTGATGTCGTGGGTGACGATGAGGAAGGTCGCGTCGATCTGCGCGTTCAGGTCGATGAAGAGCTGGTTGATGAATGCCGTACGCACCGGGTCGAGGCCGGAGTCGGGCTCGTCGATCAGCAGGATCTCGGGGTCGAGGACGAGGGCACGCGCCAGGCCGGCACGCTTGCGCATACCGCCGGAGATCTCACCGGGAAGCTTGTTCTCGGCGCCGATGAGACCGACCAGGTCCATCTTCTCCATGACGATGTTGCGGATCTCGGACTCGCTCTTCTTGGTGTGCTCACGGAGCGGGAACGCAACGTTGTCGAAGAGGTCCATGGAGCCGAACATGGCGCCGTCCTGGAAGAGGACACCGAACAGCTTGCGGACCTCGTAGAGGTCCTTCTCCGAGCAGCTGGCGATGTCGACGCCCTCGATGATCACCGACCCCTGGTCCGGCTTGATCAGACCGATCAGGGTCTTGAGAAGCACCGACTTACCGGTGCCGGACGGCCCGAGCATCACGCTGATCTCGCCCGCGGGCAGCGTCAGCGTGACGTCCTTCCAGATGAGCTGCTTACCAAAGCTCTTGGTCAGCCCTTCGATCTTTACGTCTACACCCATCCGGGCCGGCTCCCTTCCTGTTCGCGGAGGTCTCCCTCAAGTCCCCCACTGCCCGACTAACGGCAGAGTGTGACGGGGGTTACGCACTTCCTGCGACACGCGTCACACTTTTGTAAACCATAGCGGCTGCGAACGGCGACGGTGATCGCCACCCGAGACGGGTCCTCTCGGCGAACACATCAGCGGTCGGATCACGACCTTCGCGCTCGGCGTGTGTTCAAGATAACGAAACAGAACGCGGGAGGCTACTCCCGAGTAGCCTCCCGCGGTTGGAACGATCGGAACGCTGCGCTGCAGCTTGACCGATCTGTGGCGGAACTGTTTCCGCGATGTAGCAAGCCGGGCCCGGCGGAAACCGCCAGGCCCGGCTGCGAAGGGCCGAAGCCCTCAGATCACTTGACGGTGACCGTGGCGCCGGCGGCCTCGAGGGCCTCCTTCGCCTTGTCAGCGGTCTCCTTGTTGGCGCCCTCGAGGACGGCCTTGGGCGCACCCTCGACCAGCTCCTTGGCCTCCTTCAGACCGAGGGAGGTGAGGCCGCGCACCTCCTTGATGACGTTGATCTTCTTGTCGCCAGCGGACTCGAGGATGACGTCGAACTCGTCCTTCTCGGCAGCGGCCTCGCCGGCCGGGGCGCCCGGGGCGCCGGCAGCAGCGGCAACGGCAACCGGAGCGGCAGCGGTGACACCGAAGGTGTCCTCGAAGGCCTTAACGAACTCGGAGAGCTCGATGAGGGTGAGCTCCTTGAAAGCGTCGAGCAGCTCGTCGGTGGAGAGCTTCGCCATGATGGCATTCCTTTCGTGGTGGCCCAGGACGGTTGGTTATCGGATCCGCGCCGGGGCCGGGTTACAGGTGGTGTTAGTTACGACCGGGGCTCACGCCTCGGCCGGAGCCTCCTCGGCGGCAGCCGGCTCAGCGGCACCACCTGCGAGGATCGAGGGGTCCTCCGCGGCCTTGGCCTCGAGAGCGGCAGCGAGCTGCGCGGTCTTCGAGGGCAGAGCGTTGAAGGCGTACAGAGCCTGGGACATCGTCGCGGTGAACGCGCCCGCAAGCTTGGCGAGCAGGACCTCGCGCGACTCGAGGTCGGCAAGCTTGCCGACCTCAGCAGCGTCGATGGCCTTGCCGTCGAGGTACCCGCCCTTGATGACAAGGTTGGGGTTGGCCTTGGCAAAGTCACGCAGACCCTTGGCCGCCTCGACGACGTCACCCTTGATGAAGGCGATCGCGGTCGGGCCGGTCAGCAGGTCATCGAAGCCTTCGATGCCGCTCTGGGAGGCAGCGATCTTGGCCAGCGTGTTCTTGACCACGGCGTAGTTTGCGCTCTCACCGAGCGAGCGACGAAGAGTCTTCAGCTCGCCAACGGTGAGACCACGGTACTCGGTCAGCACGACGCCGCTCGAGGCGCTGAACTCGTCAGCGATCTCGGCAACGGCGGCCTGCTTGTCAGCCCGCGCCATGGGTCTCCTTCTTCCGGGAATCGATCCCACCGGCGAGGGCCCGCGAATGACAAACGCCCCGAGCGCAGGCTCAGGGCGTGACGTACGATCTCGTCTTGCTCATCACCTACGCTGGCCGTCCGCATCTCAGCGGTACCTTCGATCGGGTGCATGCGCACCTGACAACCGGCGGTCTCTGGTTTCGAACAACAATTATGCGTGCGCCGCAGAGCGCCGCCAAATCGGCGGCCAGTACCTTTGCGATCATGGAGAGCCACACCTTCGGAAGGATCGGGCGCTCGGCGTCGGTCATCGGTCTCGGCACCTGGCAGCTCGGTGCCGACTGGGGCGAGGTCAGCGAGTCGGACGCGCTGGCCGTGCTCGAGGCGGCGGTGGGCGATGGGGTGACCTTCCTCGACACCGCGGACGTCTACGGCGACGGCCGGAGCGAGCAGGTGATCGGACGGTTCCTGAAGTCTCACGACGGGATCTTCGTCGCGACGAAGATGGGGCGACGAGCCGAGCAGGTGCCTGCCAGCTACACGCTCGACGCCTTCCGTGAGTGGCTGGACCGGTCCCGATCGAACCTCGGGGTCGACACGATCGACCTGGTGCAGCTGCACTGCCCGCCCTCGGAGACGATCGAGTCCTCGGCGACCTACGACGCGCTCGACACGCTGGTCGCGGAGGGTGTGATCGCCGCGTACGGGGTCAGCGTCGAGACCTGCGACCAGGCGCTGGCTGCGATCGCGCGGCCCCACGTGGCCTCCGTCCAGATCATCCTGAACGCGTTCCGGCTCAAGCCGCTGGACGAGGTGCTCCCCGCCGCCGCGGAGGCCGGGGTCGGGATCATCGCGCGGGTGCCGCTGGCCTCCGGGCTGCTGTCGGGGCGCTACACCGAGTCGACGACCTTCGCGGCCGACGACCACCGCACCTACAACCGCCACGGCGAGGCCTTCGACGTCGGCGAGACCTTCTCCGGCGTCGACTTCGCCACCGGCGTCCGGGCGGCTCAGGAGTTCGCCTCGCTGGTGGCCGAGCACGGCCCCGAGGGTGCGACCCCGGCCCAGGTCGCCCTCGCCTGGGTGGCCCAGCAGCCCGGGGTCACCACCGTCATCCCCGGCGCCCGCAACCCCGCCCAGGCCCACGCCAACTCCGCCGCCGGCTCCCTCCCGCCGCTCTCGGACGCGCTGCTCTCCGGCGTACGCCGGATCTATGACACCCACTTCCGCGAGGCCGTGCACTCCCGCTGGTGATCCCCGCCGAAGCGTCAGCCGCGTCGGCCGAGGCGTCGCCCGACCGGGCTGACGTCTCGGCTGGCGCTAAAAATAGTGAGCCTTGGTAACGAATAGGGCAGAGTAAAGGGGTGACGACCGAGACGACGAGCGAGGAGTTCCGGTTCCGAGACATCGCGGTGGTGGCGTACGCACCGTCGATCGTCAGCTCCATGGGGCACGGGGCGGTGATGCCTGTGCTCGCGCTCCGGGCCTCCGACCTGGGTGCGGACGCGTCCATGGCGGCGTTCGTGGTCGCCCTGCTCGGGATCGGGTCGCTGGCCACCTCGCTGCCCGCAGGGTCGCTGGTGGCGCGGATCGGCGAGCGGCGCACGTTGATGGCAGCCGGGGCGCTCGACGCGGTCGCGATGACCGTGGCGTTCCTGAGCAGCTCGGTCGCCGTGCTCGCCGTCGCCGTCTTCGTGAGCGGGATGAGCTGGACGGCGTTCCTGATCGCACGGCAGGGCTTCCTCATCGACGCGACCCCGCTCTCCCACCGGGCCCGGGCGATGTCGCTGCTCGGCGGGTCGTTCCGGCTCGGCGTCTTCGTCGGGCCACTCCTCGGCGCCGGCCTCATCCACCTCTTCGGTGTCCCGGTGGTCTTCCTGTTCGCGGCCGCGATGTCGCTGACCTCGGCGGTGATCGGCGGCTGGATGCCCGAGCTCGGCCGGACGCGCTCGCGCGAGCAGGGGCATCTGAGCGTACGCAGCGTGCTCTGGACCCATCGCCGGACCTTCGCCACGCTCGGCATCGCGGTGGTGATCATCGGGATCTCACGGTCGGTACGCACCGGTCTGCTCCCGCTCTGGGCCGACCACATCCACCTCGAGGCCTCGGTCGTCTCGCTCCTCTTCGCCGGGGCGGCGCTGGTCGACATCGCCCTCACCTTCCCCGGCGGCTGGCTGCTGGACCATCGTGGGCGTCAGGTCGTGGCGATCCCGGTCGTGCTCGCCGTCGGTCTCGGCTGCCTGCTGCTCCCCCTCACCCACGATGCGCTCAGCCTGGGCGCGGTGATGGCGCTGATCGCCATCGGCAACGGCCTCGGCTCGGGCATCGTGATGACGCTCGGCGCCGATGCCGCACCCGCTGACGGGCGCGCCCAGTTCCTCGGCGGCTGGCGGCTGTGCGGCGACCTCGGTGGCACCGGCGGCCCGCTCCTGGTCTCCGGCCTGGCCGCGGTCTTCTCGATCGCCGCCGCACCCCTCGCGCTCGGGCTCTTCTCGCTCGCGGGGGCGGTCTGGGTCGGTCACTGGACCGGCCACGCCGACCGAGCCCGCCTTGCAGCTGCAGCTACGGAACGATCGCCCGAGACAGTGCCTCAGCCAGGGCTGCCTCGTCGCCGGTGACGGTCAGCTCGGCAGCGGTGGGCGGCGTACGCCGCCAGAGAAGCAGCGCCAGGTCGCGAGCGGGGCCGGCGACCGCCACCTTCTGCACCGCGTTCGGGGCCCCGATCGCCCAGGTCCGGTCGACATCGGTGGCGGTGAGCTCGATGCGGGTGACGACCTTGCGGATGCGCTTGAGAGCGATCTGCCGCGGGTACATCACGGTCAGCACCTCGTCGACGGTGTCCGCCCAGAGCTCCGGCGTCGCCTCGGGCGCTCCGAGCCCGAGCGCCCAGCGGATGTCCCAGAGGTGGATCAGGGTCTCGTGCACCTGGCGTCGGAACCAGAACGAGGCCGGCCCGAGGCCGTCGTCGGTCAGACCGTTGAGGATCCGGCCGGCCGTCTCCGGGCCCAGCGTCGAGAGCGTCTCGCGCAGCTCGGCGGCCTGTGCCTCGTAGTTCGCAACCAGGTCGAGCGGCACCGGCAGCGGCACCTCATCCTCGTCGCGCGCCATCGCCGCGGCCCAGTGGTGCACGCCGGCCAGATGGTCGGCCAGGTCCCCCACCGACCAGTCGCCGCAGGACGGCACCGGCAGGTCCGGGTCGGCCTGCTTCAGCGCGGCGGCGAACTCGGACTGCAGCTCGCCGAGGGTCACGAAGTAGTCGTCAGGCGTGGGCACGCCGCCGACCCTACTGTCATCAGAGGCCCGCCTCAGCCGCATCTCGTCAGGACCGCGGCCAGCCTCTCCTCCAACCGGGTCAGCTCGGCCGGGTCAGTGATGAACGACGCCCTTCCCGGTGGCGGCAGGAAGCCGACGACGTCCATCACGTCGAAGTACGGCTGCCGCGGGCGGCCGGTCGTCGTGACGTACGCATCGGCGAAGCGGTCAGCGATCTCGGTGCCGTGCGTGAGGGCGAGGTTCGTCGAGCAGTGGGCCACGTCCAGCCAGGCCGGCCCGATCGAGGTCTCGACCCAGTCGACGACCCCCGTGATCTCGTCGCCGTCCCACAGCACGTTGCGCGGCTGGAAGTCACGATGGATGAAGCAGGGCTCGTACGCCGGTGGTTCACCACGCAGCAGCTCGAACGCGTCCTCCCACAGGCGGGCATCGCTCGCCCACTCCGGGACGACGTACTTCGCCTCCCACGCCCACGACTGGTAGCTGCGTACGTCGATCGTCGGGCGGACGGCATGGATGCTCGCCAGCATGCCCGCGAGCCGGGCCAGCGAGGCGTCGTCCTTCCGGTCCGGGGCGATCGCTCCCGGCAGCAGCGTCATCAGGTGCGCGGGATGTCCGCAGTGCTCGCCCGTCGCGTCGAGCGCGAGCGACCGAGGCGCGGGCACCGCGGTGGTCGCGAGCATCCGCTGGATCTCGCTCTCCCGGGTGGTGAGCGGCTCGCCGTGCGTACGCCACGGCTCGTTGGTCATCAGCCGGAGCACCGCAGGCTCGCGGCCTGTCGCCGTGACCGCCAGCATGGTCGAGGTCCATCCACCGGAGAGACGGCGTACGTCACCGACCTCCCCCAGCGTGCGTCGGGCCCACTCGAGCGCGGCGGACCAGTCCACCCCGGGATCGGCTCGCATGCCGCACACTCTAGGAGGTCGCCCGGCGGGCGCGGTGCGCGGCAGCCTTCACGCGGCTCTGGCAGCGGGTAGAGCAGAAGCGTCGGCCGGCGTTCTTGGAGGTGTCCACGAACACGCGGTCACAGGGGTCGGCCTGGCACACGCCCAACCGGCCGGCCAGGTCGGAGCCGATCGCCAGCGCGAGCCCGGCGGCGATGCCTGCACCCCAGCCGACGACGAGACCCGGCTCACGGCCGTGGAAGTGGAGAGCCCACCCTCCGCCGCGGGCCCTGTCGAGCTGCGGGACCGAGCCCATCTCTCGCAGGAGCGCATTGACCGTGGTGGCGGCGGTGTCGAGATCTCCTCTCGCAGCGGCCTCGAACACGACGCGCAGCGACTCGGCGAGGGCGACCATCCCGTCGGCCGCGGTCGCGTCGACCCTCGGGGAGTAGTCGGGACGGGTCAACAGGTCGCGCACGAGATCGGCACGCCGGCCGGGCGGCGGAGGTTCGACCGCTCGGGCGCCGTCGCGGCCTGGCGTCAGGGCGTTGACGAGCTTGCAGGCCTGATCGGTCACGGTGTGCACGTGACTGTCGAAATGTATTTGACCAGTCACCATCGTCGGATCTACCGTCTCGCTCATGACTGTCATTCAATCATTGACCAGTCACCAGCGCGCGCGATGGCCGCGGTCTCTCGTCGCGCTGGTCATCGCCCGAGCGGTCAACCGCCTGGGTTCGTTCGCGATGGCCTTCATGGCGGTCGCCCTGGTCGAGGTGCACGGCGCATCCCTCACCACGGCCGGAGCCGTCGTCACGGCGTTCGGAGCCGCCACCATCCCGTCGCGGCTGCTCGGCGGCTGGATGGCCGACACCGTGGGCCGTCGGCCGACCATCGTCGCAGGACTCGTCGCCTGCGCCGCGGCACAGCTGGTCATCGCCGCGTCCCCGGGGGTCGCCGGTGCGCTGGTCGGCGCGACGCTGCTCGGCCTGGCCTACGAGATCTACGAGCCGGCCTCGCAGGCGCTGATCGCGGAGTCGGTCGACGTCGACCTGCGGCCCCAGGCGTACGGACTCTACGGCGCCGCGATGGCAGTCGCCGGCGTGGCAGCAGGCGCGATCGCGGCCCTGGTGGGCGGCGTCGACCTGCGCCTGCTCTTCGTCGCCGACGCGATCACCTGCCTGTGCGCTGCCGCGCTCGTCCTCGCGCTCGTGCGCGACACCGGTGCTCGGGCCGCGGGTCCGCGGCAGCGCGGCCGGAGTCCCTGGCGCGACCGCCGGCTCCTGACGATGCTCGCGCTCGGCACCGGCTTCGCGACCGCGTGGATCCTGAGCACGATAGCGCTGCCGCTCACGGTCTCCGCACGAGGCCACGGCGCCGCGGCCACCGGCTGGCTGCTCGTCGTCGCCGCCCTGGTCACGATCGCCGGCCAGCGGATGCTCCGCGGCGCCGCCGCCCGACCGTTCCCTCTCATCCGCGCCGGACTGCTCCTGATGGCCGTCGGCTTCGCCGTGATCGCGTACGCAGCACCCCTGCCGCTCCTCGCCGTCGGCACCGCGATCGTGGCGCTCGGCGAGGTCCTGCTCCTGGGCCCGCCGATCGCGCTCGTGGCCGGGCTGGCGGCCGACGCGTCGCGGGCGGGCTACCTGGCGGCGTACGGGACCTGCTGGGGGATCGCGCAGACGGTCGGCCCGCTGCTCGCGACCGGCCTGATGTCGCACGCGGTGCCGACGGTCTGGCTCACCGGCGCCGGTCTCTGCCTCGCACTCGCGGCGGTGACGGCACCCGTGGCGGGCTGGATGTTCACCGAGCTACCCTTCGACAGGCTCAGGACATCGCCTCGGTGAACATCCAGCCTCAGAGCACGCGGGAGAGGAACGCCTGGGTGCGCTCGTGCTGCGGGTTGCCGAGGACGTCGGCCGGGAGGCCCTCCTCGACGATGACGCCGCCGTCCATGAAGACGACCTTGTCGGCGACCTCGCGGGCGAAGCCCATCTCGTGGGTGACGACCATCATCGTCATGCCCTCGGAGGCGAGGTCCTTCATGACCGCCAGGACGTCCCCGACGAGCTCGGGGTCGAGCGCCGAGGTCGGCTCGTCGAACAGCATCATGTCGGGGTTCATCGACAGCGCCCGCGCGATGGCGACGCGCTGCTGCTGACCACCGGAGAGATGCGCCGGGTAGGCGTCCGCCTTGTCGGAGAGCCCGACCTTCTCCAGGTTGGCCCGGGCGACCTTCGTCGCCTCGGCCCGGCCTCGCTTGAGCACCTTCTCCTGGGCGACGGTCAGGTTGCGCAGGACCGTCATGTGCTGGAAGAGGTTGAACTGCTGGAAGACCATGCCGATCCGGGCGCGCAGCGCGTCCACGTCGGCGTCCGGGTCGGTGATCTCGTCACCCTCGACCAGGATCGTGCCGCTGGTGGGCGTCTCCAGGAGGTTCACGCACCGCAGCAGCGTCGACTTGCCGGAGCCCGACGGGCCGATGACACACACGACCTCACCGCGGGCGACGTGGAAGTCGATGCCCTTGAGCACCTCGTTGTCGCCGAAGTACTTGTGCAGGTTCTGTACGTCGATCGCAGCCGCAGCGCGATCGGTTGCGGCAACACTCATCAGCGGGCCTTCCCGGACTTGGCTTCCATGCGGCGTACGACGATCGAGAGCGGCACCGTGATCAGCAGGTAGCACAGCGCGATCGTGACCATCGGGGTCAGGTTGGCGAAGGCGTTCATGTTCTCCCGGCCGAACGCGGTCAGCTCGTACTCGTCCAGCGACATCCCGAGGATGTAGACCAGCGAGGAGTCCTTGGTGAGCAGGATCAGCTCGTTGGTCAGCGGCGGCAGGATGATGCGGAACGCCTGCGGGATCACGATCGTGACCATCGCGCGCGTGTGGGTCATCCCCAGAGTGCGGGCAGCTTCATACTGCCCCTTGGGCACTGCCTGGATGCCCGCGCGGATCGTCTCGGCCATATAGGCGCCACCGACCAGACCGAGGGCCAGCGTCACCGTGACGATGTTGCCGAGGTTCACACCGAAGGCGATCGGCAAGCCGAGGCCGAGCACCAGGAAGACGACCAACGCCGGCAGCCCACGGAAGAGCTCGATGATGCCGGTGGCGATCCATCGATACGGACCCACGCTCGAGAGCCGCATCAGCGCCAAGACCAGTCCCAGCGCCAGGCCGAAGGCGAAGCCACAGGCGGTGTAGATGATCGTGTTCTTGAGCGCGATCAGGATGACATCGGGAAACAGCTGCGAGGCGATGCCCGTGTCGACAAACGCACGCCTGATCTCACCCCAGTCCGCGATCAGGGCAAGGACGACGACCAGCAGCACCAGGATGGCGTACTGGACGTAGCGGACGAGCGCCGCGCGCTTGCGCGGCGACATCCGCTTCTTGGGAACTACCGCCGCGCTGGTCACTGCGCGGCAGCCTCCCCGAACCACTTGGTGTAGACCTTGTCGTAGGCGGCCTTGTCGTTGATCGCCTTGTTGAGCACCTCGAGCAGCTTGTCGTTGCCGCCCTTCTTGACCGTGAAGCCGTACGCCTCACCGGTCTGGAACTCGCTGGTGATCTCCATGTCCGTGTTGGACTTGACGAAGTCGTAGAGCAGGCCGTTGTCGTTGACACCGGCGTCGGCCTTGCCGGACTTGACCGCCTGCATCATCAGCGCGGAGTCCTCGAGCGTGATGATCTTGGCGTCCTTCGGAGCGTTCTCCTTGACGTAGTCGGCTCCGGTGGTCGCCTCCTGGACGGCGATGGTCTTGCCGGCCAGGTCGTCGAGCGAGGCGTAGCCGGCGCCCTTCTTGACCAGCAGCGCCTGGGTCGCCTCGAAGTAAGGCTCGGTGAAGTCCATGACCTTCTCCCGCTCCTCGTTGATCGTCATCGCGCCGGCGGCGACGTCACACTTGCCGGAGTTGAGCGCCTCGCCGGAGACGATGGTCTCCCATCCGATGTTGACGACCTCGGTCTCGAGCTTCTCGGCGTCGGCCGCGATCTTGAGCACGTCGATGTCGAAGCCGACGACCTCGCCGCCCTCGTTGAACTCGAACGGCTTGTAGGGCAGGTGCGTGCAGATGGTCAGGGTGTCGGCCTTCACCAGCTTCGCACCCGACGGGGAGGTGCCACCCTCCTCGCCGCCACCACAGGCGGCGAGCGCCAGCCCGAGGGAGGGAACGGTCAGGGCAGCAGCGAGCTTCCGCAGATTCATGCGCCGAACTCTACGACGCTTTAGACGCCGATGGCCCGCCACCCCTCGGGGCGGCGGGCCATTCGAGGTGGTCGGACGTCAGCCGAGAATGCCGTCCCAGAAGGAACAGTTGCTCGTCTCGACGGTGTCCACCAGACGAATTCCACCCTCGCCCGGAGCCAGCTGGAGCACGTCGCCGGAGCGCCGGAACGCGGGCCAACGCGCCGCACCCGGATCGGCCGGACGACCGTGGTGGGCGAACGACGTCCAGTAGGAGACCATCGTGTCGGACAGCTCTGTCTGTGCCTCGTCGAGCTCACCGAGCAGACCCGGGAAGAGGTACGTCAGCTCGGTGGCGTGCTCGGCACCCTCGTCGTATCCCGGCAGGTCGATCAGCGGCGGCGCGCCCCGGTCGGCGAACTGGTAGGCGAAGACGTTCACCCCGGCATCGGTGAGCAGCCGGAACGCATCCTGGTGGGCGCAGGTCGAGAGCGCACCGGCGGAGTCGGTGCGGATCGCGGCCAGTGCGTGGCGCGGGTCGTCGTAGGCATCGGCCGGGTAGAGCGCGAGGACGGCGTCGGCCGCGGGGCCGTAGGTGCTGCGTACGACCTCTTCGTACTTCTGCGCGGTGATCGGCTGGGGATATTCGAGGCCGACGTAGAGGCGCATCTCGTCCAGGGTCGACCCGTGCATCACCGGGACCCGGTTGAACCGCCCCGACGCGATCGCGTCGGGGTAGGTGCGCGGCAGGACACGTGGGTCACCGACGACCGGACCTGCGTTGAGCCGCGCGGCAGCGAACGCCTCGATCAGATCCTTGACCGGCGTGGCCCGCAGACAGTCCGCCACGTCAGCGACGTCCCCGCAGCCCACCGCGGCCGCCAGTCGCTGCCCCTCGGCTTCCGCACCGGCGTCGGTCCGGGCGGGCGCGGCACAGGAGCCGCTCTGCGGGATCGCCTTGTGGAACAGCCCGGCAGCAGCCGGCGAGGCGATCTGGGCACAGGTGTCGATCGAGCCGGCGGACTCCCCGAAGACCGTCACGTTGCCGCGGTTGCCGCCGAACGCACCGATGTTGCGCTGCACCCACCTCAGCGCGGCCTGCTGGTCGAGCAGGCCGTAGTTGCCGGACTCATACGCTCCGTCCAGCTGCTGGTGCGCGAGCCAGCCGATCGCGCCGAGGCGGTAGTTGGCGGTCACCACGACGACATCTCCCTGGACGGCCAGCTTGCTCGCGTCGTAGTTCGAGCTCGACCCGGTGGTGTTGCCGCCGCCGTGGAACCACACCATCACCGGCAGCTTCCGCTTCACCGGCCGGTCCGGGACGAAGACGTTGAGGAACAGGCAGTCCTCGACGTACGTCGTCCCTCCCCCGTACGCCGGGGCGATCTGCGCACACTGGCTGCCCGGCTCGGTGGCCCCCCGCACTCCGGACCACCGGGCAGCCGGCGCCGGAGCCTGCCAGCGCCGCTCGCCGATGGGCGGCGCTGCGTACGGAATGCCCTGGAAGGTGCGGTAGCCGTCGTGGGCGAGTCCCCGGACCACGCCCTTGTCGGTCGCGATGACCGTGTCGGATGTGTCGGATGTGTCGGATGGGGCCGCCGCCGCGCCGGTGAGGCCGGTCATGGTGACCGCCGCTGAGACGAGCGCAGGGAGGAGGACGCGAAGTCTGAACACCGATGTTCCTTTCGTCGACCTCCCGACAGTAGGAGGCCGCGGACCCGGTGGGCAGTGCCGGAGGAACAGAAACCTGACGTGCGCAGCGCACAAATGCATCGAGCGCCGCTGCCCGGGGGCAACGGCGCTCGATGGGTTGGTCAGAGAGGCTCAGGCCTCGTCCTCGACCGCAACGTTCTTGATGCGGTTGGGGTCGACCTGGACACCGGGGCCCATGGTGGTCGAGAGGGTGACCTTCTTCAGGTAGCGGCCCTTGGAGGAGGACGGCTTCAGACGAAGCACCTCCTCGAGAGCAGCGGCGTAGTTCTCAGCGAGCTGAGCCTCGGAGAAGGAGGCCTTGCCGATGATGAAGTGAAGGTTGGCGTGACGGTCGACCCGGAAGTCGATCTTGCCGCCCTTGATGTCGGAGACGGCCTTGGCCGGGTCCGGGGTGACGGTGCCGGTCTTCGGGTTCGGCAT
This sequence comes from Nocardioides turkmenicus, assembly GCF_011045035.1. Taxonomy (GTDB): domain Bacteria; phylum Actinomycetota; class Actinomycetes; order Propionibacteriales; family Nocardioidaceae; genus Nocardioides; species Nocardioides turkmenicus. The sequence continues at coordinate 22,578 of NZ_JAALAA010000006.1, read as the reverse complement.
GAGGCCGCGGGGGCCGAGCACGCGGCCGAGACGACCGACCTTGCCCATCATGTCGGGGGTCGCGACGACGGCGTCGAAGTCGAGCCAGCCACCGGAGACCTTCTCGATGAGGTCGTCGCCACCGACGACGTCCGCACCGGCGGCACGAGCGGCCTCGGCCTTGTCCGGAGCAGCGGCGAAGACGATGACGCGCATCGTCTTACCGGTGCCGTGGGGCAGGCTGACGGTGCCGCGCACCATCTGGTCGGCCTTACGGGGGTCGACGCCGAGACGCATGACGACGTCAACGGTCTCGTCGAACTTCTTCTTGCTGGAGCCCTTGGCGATCTTGATCGCGGCCAGCGGGGCGTAGAGCTCGTTCTTGTCGAACGTCTCCGACGCCGCGCGGTAGGTCTTGCTGCGCTGCATGGTGATTCCTTCGGTAGTTAAGAGGAGATGTGGTTAGCGAGCCAGCGCGGCTCTCCCACGTATCAGTCGGTGGTGACGCCCATGGAGCGGGCGGTGCCCTCGACGATCTTCATCGCGGCGTCGATGTCGTTCGCGTTGAGGTCGGGCAGCTTGGTGGTCGCGATCTCGCGCACCTGGTCCTTGGTCAGCTTGCCGACCTTGTCCTTGTGCGGGACGGACGAGCCCTTCTTCAGGCCGGCGGCCTTCTTGATCAGCTCAGCGGCCGGCGGGGTCTTCGTGATGAAGGTGAACGAGCGGTCCTCGTAGATGGTGATCTCGACGGGGACGACGTTGCCGCGCATGGACTCGGTCTGGGCGTTGTACGCCTTGCAGAACTCCATGATGTTGACGCCGTGCGGACCGAGCGCGGTACCGACCGGCGGGGCCGGGGTCGCGGAGCCGGCCTGCAGCTGCACCTTGACGAGCGCTGCGATCTTCTTCTTCGGAGGCATTCTTGAGATCTCTTCCTTCTCGTGGTCATGACGAAGCCGTTCGTACGTTTCGGCCTCTGCCACCTGCTGTGTTGCTCTCGCAACCGGTCAATTGTCGGTGATCGAGGTCGGTTCCACGAAATCAGCGACAGGCCCGGGTCCGGCGCAGGTGCGGGTTCACTGACCGGACCCCTCTTCATGACGTCCGCCACATCGTCCTGACATACTCCCCCGGGGATTTACAAAGGGAGCTCAGTTGTTCAACCGACGTCGTCTGTCCATGTTCGCCGCGCTGGTGCCGCTGTCCGTGCTCTCGGCCGCCTGGACCGCCGCCAGCACCGGCGCCGGCTTCGATCCCGTCGAACCGGTGACGCTGCCCGGCGGCGAGCCCATGGCGACCTCGGTGATCGACCAGCCCGCGAGCGTCACCGAGCCGGCTCCGTCCCAGGGTGCCCGCAAGGGCGCACGGACCGGCACGATCGCCGTCGCGATGGCGCAGGGACGCGACATCCCGATGCCGGCGCTGGCCGCCTACCAGCGTGCGGCCGCCGTGGTGACCACCGCCGACAGGGCCTGCGCCCTGGACTGGACGCTGCTCGCCGCCGTCGGGATGGTCGAGTCCGACCACGGCCGCCTGAAGAGCAGCCGGCTCGACTCCGCGGGGAAGGCGACACCGCCGATCTACGGCCCCGCGCTGACCACGCCCGCGGGCGACCCCTCCCCCGACACCGACGGAGGCTCCGTCGACAAGCTCCCCAGCGGCGACCGTGCCGTCGGGCCGATGCAGTTCATCCCCACGACCTGGCCGTTGGTCGCCGTCGACGGGGACGGGGACGGCGTACGCGACCCCCAGGACATCGACGACGCCGCCCTGGCCGCCGCGGTCTACCTCTGCTCGGGCGACGAGGACGTCTCCACCGATCGCGGGAAGCACGCCGCGCTCAGTCGCTACAACCAGAGCCAGGCGTACGTCACCACGGTCCTGAAGATCGCCAAGGGCTACGCCGACAGCCCCTACGGCGGTGACGACGTGGAGCTCGCCGCCGCTGCCCCGGCCCATGCCGAGCCCAGCCCGTCCGGCCATGGGCCGAACGCGGGGAAGAAGACCGACAAGAAGCCCGGGAAGAAGAAGCCCGCCACCACCGCGCCGAAGCCGTCCGCCGGAGCCAAGCCCTCCGCTACGCCGAGCTCGAGCCCGTCGCCCACGCCCACCCCCAGCCCGACGCCGTCCGACGACGGCAGCTGGGCCTCGATCTCCGAGCGGCGCGGTATCTGCGCCGCCGAGCTCTCCTCCCGCTTCCCCGACCTCGCCGCCGGCTGGGACACCAACCGTGCCGTGGACTCCTGCAGCATCCGGCTGCTCGGCAAGACCGTCACTGAAGCCCGGGCTGCCGTGCCCGGTGTCGTCACCGACATCACCGGGTACGTCGAGTGGCTCATCGACACGCTGCCGTGAGGCTTCCTCGCACCCCCGAGCGCTTTGCGCTCCGGATAGGCTCGCAGCAAGGCCACAGTCGCCCAGGTCACTCTCGACACTGGCATGGTGGCAGACGCGAGGCGGTGGCACATGGCCACACCCGGCGTGGGTCGATCGCCGGACCACGAGGCGTGGTGGCGGTCGGCAGTCGTCTATCAGATCTACCCCCGCAGCTTCGCCGACTCCGACGGTGACGGCGTCGGCGACCTGACCGGAATCGTCGAGCACCTGGACCACATCCAGGAGCTGGGGATCGATGTCATCTGGCTGTCCCCGGTGTATCGGTCGCCGCAGCGGGACAACGGCTACGACGTCAGCGACTACCAGGCCGTCGATCCGCTCTTCGGCACCCTGGAGGACCTCGACCGGCTGCTCGCTGCGGTGCATCTGCGGGGTATGAGACTGATCATGGACCTCGTCGTCAACCACACGTCTGACCAGCACCCGTGGTTCCTCGCCTCCCGCGGCTCCCGTGACGTTGCCACCTCCGGGTGGTACTTCTGGCGGGACGCACGGCCAGGGACCGTGCCCGGGGAGCCCGGGTCGGAGCCGAACAACTGGGGCTCGTCCTTCGCCGGCTCGGCATGGACGTGGGCGCCGGAGCGCGGTCAGTACTACCTGCACCTGTTCTCGGCGTCCCAGCCGGATCTGAACTGGGACAATCCGGAAACCCGCGAGGCCGTCTTCACCATGATGGACTGGTGGCTCGATCGCGGGGTCGACGGCTTCCGGATGGACGTCATCAACTTCATCTCCAAGGATCCCCGACTTCCAGACGGGCCGCTCACCCGCGACGGATACGGCGACGGCATGCCGTACTTCAGTCACGGCCCCCGGATCCACGCTTATCTGGCCGAGATGAAGAGCCGCGTCTTCGACCCTCGGCCGGGGAGCTACCTCACCGTGGGCGAGATGCCGGGCGTGACGCCCGAGCAGGCCCGCGAGTTCACCGACCGGGACCGCGGTCAGCTGGCCATGGTGTTCCAGTACGAGCACGTCTCCCTGGACGCGGACGGCGACAAGTGGACCCAGCGGCGGATGAGCGTGAACGACCTGCGCGACACACTCTCGAGGTGGCAGACCGCCCTCGGCGACACCGGATGGAACAGCCTCTACTGGAACAACCACGACCAGCCCAGGGTCGTCTCACGCTACGGCAACGACGCCACGTACTGGCGTGAGTCGGCCACCGCGCTCGCCACGGTGCTGCACCTGCACCGGGGCACACCGTACGTCTACCAGGGCGAGGAGATCGGCATGACCAATGCCGAGTTCGCCGGCATCGACGACTACCGGGACATCGAGTCGCTCGACTATTACGCCAGAGCGGTCGGTACGCACCGCGAGGACGTCTCCGTCGTGCTCGACACCCTGCGACGCCGAAGCCGGGACAACGCACGTACGCCGATGCAGTGGAGCGCCGCGCCCGGTGCCGGTTTCACGACGGGGAGCCCCTGGATCGGCGTCAATGCCAACCACAGTTGGTTGAACGTCGCCTCGCAGCGTGGCGTACCGGGTTCGATCTATGAGTACTACCGCGCCCTGATCGCGCTGCGGCATCGCCTACCGGCCGTGGTGGACGGGCACTTCGCCGCTGTGGAGACGGGCCGTGACCAGATCTACGCCTTCCGGCGCCACCTGGGCGACACGGCTCTCACCGTCTACGCGAACCTCTCCGACCAGCCGGTCTCCCTCGACCGCAAGGACCGCTTGGCTCGCGACCTGGTGCTGGCCAACTATCCCGCGAGCAGGCGCGATCCCGACCGGCTCGAGCCCTGGGAAGTCCGCGTCTACGTGAGGTGAGCCTTCACCGGCTAGACTGAGGCCAAGACTGCAGGACACCTGCCGCTCGCCGCGGACATCGCGGAAGCACATGGCAGCGGTGTCGGCAGCGACTCGCAGAGTGGGCAGATGCCTTCGTATCACGGCGATCGTCCGAAGACAGTCGGACCCATCTACTTCATCTGGAACCCACACCAGCCGCTGCCAGCAGGCACCGGGGGCACCGAGAACTACACGATCGGGCATGTCCGCGAGCTCAATCGCCGCGGAATCAACGCCCATATCGTCACCATCGGAGTCGGCATCACGGACGGCCGCGACGAGTTCACGGACATCCCGTTCCTCTCGATGGCGCGCGTCGCGGATGTCGGCGACCTGGACGGCGTGGTGATCTTCGTCGCCGAGTTCCCCGTCGTGGAGACCAAGCGACCGGCGTACCAGATGCTGCACGTGCCACCTCCGGGCGCCGACGCCGACCGAGTGCGCGTCGCGGCCACGATGCAGGACCGATCGCTGATCGCGACCAGCCGGTTCTCGGCCCATCTGTGGGCCGAGTTCCTCGATGTCGACGTCGACACCATCAGCATCGTCTACCCGTATGCCGAGCAGTGCTTCAGCACCGAGTTCCGCCCACCCGCGGAGGAGGCTGAGATCCGCATCCTCTACGCGGGCCGGCTGAGCCCGGAGAAGGGGATCTACACGTTGCTGGCGATGCTCGACCTTGCCCCGACCGGTCAGGAACGAGCCTTCACCTGCACGGCGACGACCGCCGGCGCCGACAAGCCACAGGGCCGCAACATCGAGCGCGTCCTCGAGGCCCATCCCAGCGTGCGGCTCGTGCCCCGCAGGACCACGCCGGGCGCGATGGCCACGTTGATGGCGCGGCACGACATCATCGTCATGCCCTCCAACAGCCAGTACTGGCACGAGACCTTCGGCATCGTCTCGATCGAGGCCCAACACTCAGGTTGCCGCGTGGTCGCCTCCGACGACGGCGGGCTCCCCGAGACGGACTGCGGCTCGATCACGCTGGTCGCGCCCGACGACCCCGCCGCGCTGGCGCGAGGCATCCGCTCGGCTGCCGCTCTCGGCGCGGTCGACGAGCTCGTCAGGATCAACGCTGCGGCTCGGTTCACCGTCGACAACTCCGTCGACGGGCTCATCGACGTGCTCCTGATGCCTGCTTCGATCACGCCCGCTGCCGTCGTACGCGACTTGGAGACTCTCGTGCGGTTGCCGGCGGCCAGCGATCCGCAGGGGTTCTCGACGTCGCCGGCGCCGGTCTGACCCGGAACAGCCAAGGAAATGCATCAGGCCCCTTGCTCGCGGATGCGGGCAGGGGCCTGACTGTTACGGGAAAGTGGGTCTCGACCCGCTTACTCCACTTCGCAAGCTCAGTGGTGACGCTCGCTCGACCTTTTCGCGTTACGACCCTGCTCGCTTCGCTCGCAGGGTCGTAGGCTCAAACCTTCTCGATCTGGTTGAACGAGAGCTCGACCGGGGTCTCGCGGCCGAAGATCTCGACGAGAGCCTTGACGCGCTGCGACTCGGCGTTGAGCTCGGTGATGGTCGCGTGGAGGGTGGCGAAGGGGCCGTCGACGACGGTGACCGAGTCGCCCTCGGCGAAGTCGACGACCTCGACCGGCTTCTTGGCGGTGCCGGTGGCACCGGCGCTGGCGGTCGCGGCCTCACCGGCGGCGGCAGCCTCGGCCTCGGCCTGCGCGACGACGGCGGGGGCGAGCATGTTCTCGACCTCGGTCATCGACAGCGGCACCGGCTGGTGGCTGTGGCCGACGAAACCGGTGACCGACGGGGTGTGGCGTACGGCGGCCCAGGACTCGTCGGTGAGGTCCATCCGGACCAGGACGTAACCCGGGAGAACGGTGCGCTTGACCATCTTGCGCTGGCCGTTCTTGATCTCCGGGACCTCCTCGGTGGGGACCACGATCTCGTGGATGTAGTCCTCCATGTTGAGGGAGACGATGCGGTTCTCCAGGTTGGACTTCACCCGGTTCTCCATGCCGGAGTAGGTGTGGATCACGAACCAGTCGCCCGGCTTGGCCCACAGCTCACGGCGGAACGCCTCGAGCGGGTCGTCGTCAGCGGCCTCAGGGGCCTCGCCCTCGACGATCTCGTCGAAGGAGGTGTCGGCGTCAGCGGCCTCGTCGGCCTCGTCGAACTCGGCCTCTGCAGGCACGTCGGAGGCGGCCTCGGCCGTCTCGAGGACCTCGGTCTCCTCGGTGTAGTCCTGCTCAGACACGTCCTGCTCCAAACCGTTGAATGTGTATTTCGGGTGTGTTCCGCGGGCCGGGGCCCACGCGATCACGCGTCGCGGCCGCCGAACACCCAGAACATCAACTTGCCGAACGCGAGGTCAAGACCCGCAGTGACCGCCATCATGACCAGGACGAAGACCAGAACCACGATGAAGTACGTCGTGAGCTGCTGCTGCGTCGGCCAGACGACCTTGCGGAGCTCGGCCACGACCTGGCGGTAGAAAGTCGGGAGACTGGTGCGCTTCTCCGTCTTCTTGTCGTTCGGAGTCGGGACTGCCTTGCTGTCCGTCACGCCGCCACCTTCTCTCGAAAACGTTTCCATCGCTGGTCCGGCTTTGCAGGGCACGAGGGACTTGAACCCCCAACCTTCGGTTTTGGAGACCGATGCTCTGCCAGTTGAGCTAGTGCCCTACGGAGGTCTGCATCAGACGCGCGGTTGAGGGCGCGGCTAACCATGTGGGAAGACCACCAACGGTGAGTCTACGCACTGGGCAATGGCCGCTCCAAAACCGGGGTGCGTTGACCCATAGGATTGCTGGCATGACCTCAGATCCCCGTCCCCTCGCCGAGCTCTCGCGCGAGGAACTCGAAGCGTTCGCAACGGAGCAGCGCACGGCGTACGACAACTTGGTGGCCAAGGGCCTGAAGCTGGACCTGACCCGGGGGAAGCCCTCCGCTGACCAGCTCGAGCTCTCCGACGGCCTGCTCCATCTCCCCAAGTCGACGACGGCCCCGGACGGCACCGACACGCGCAACTACGGCGGGCTGGCGGGCGGCATCGAGATCCGGGAGATCTACGCCGAGCTGCTCGGCCTGGAGACCGACCAGCTCATCGCCGGCGGCAACTCGAGCCTCACCATGATGCGCGACACGCTGATGTACCTGTGGCTTCACGGCGGCGTCGACAGCGAGCGCCCGTGGGGTCGTGAGGAGACGGTGAAGTTCATCTGCCCGGTGCCGGGCTACGACCGCCACTTCACGCTGCTGGAGTGGTTCGGGATCGAGATGGTGACCGTCCCGATGCACGCCGACGGGCCCGACGTCGAGGCCGTCGCCGCGCTGGTCAAGGACGACCCGGCGATCAAGGGCATGTGGCTGGTGCCGACCTACGCCAACCCGACCGGCGACACCACCTCGCAAGAGATCGCCGAGCGGCTCGCCTCGATGCCGACCGCGGCTCCCGACTTCAAGATCTTCTGGGACAACGCCTACGCGCTGCACCACCTGACCCCGGCCGAGACCAAGACCGCCGACGTGGTCTCGCTGGCCAACGCGGCCGGCAACCCCCACCGTCCGCTGGTCTTCGCCTCGACCTCCAAGGTCACCTACGCGGGCGCGGGCGTCGGCTTCTTCGGCGGTTCGAAGGAGAACGTCGCCTGGTGGCTCGACCACCTCAGCCACGGCGCGATCGGCCCGGACAAGGTCAACCACCTGCGCCACGCGGAGTTCTTCGGCTCCGCGGCCGGCGTACGCGAGCACATGGCCAAGCACCGCGACCTCCTGGCTCCGCGATTCGCGGCCGTCGAGGACGCGCTCAGCAACGAGCTGGGATCGCTCGGCATCGCGACCTGGACCAAGCCCGCGGGCGGCTACTTCGTGAGCCTCGACGTGCTCCCCGGCACCGCGACCCGGGTGATCGAGCTGGCCAAGGGCGCCGGCGTCGCGCTGACCCCGGCGGGTTCGGCGTTCCCCGGCAAGGTCGACCCGGAGGACACCAACATCCGGCTGGCGCCGTCCTTCCCGCCGTTGGAGCAGGTCAGCGGGGCCATGGAGGTCGTCACGGTGTGCGTGAAGCTGGCTGCCGCGGAGAAGCTGCTCGCGTGACTGCTGACTCTGGCGAGGCCCGACGCGACCTGCGTACGCTGCCGAAGGCGCATCTGCACCTGCACTTCACGGGTGCGATGCGCCACGAGACCCTGCTCGAGCTGGCCGCCCGCGACGGGATCCGGCTGCCCGAGCAGCTGGTCTCGGAGTGGCCCCCGGCGCTGAGCGCGGCCGACGAGAAGGGCTGGTTCCGGTTCCAGCGGCTCTACGACGTGGCCCGGTCGGTGCTGCGCACCGAGGCCGACATCCGGCGGTTGGTCATGGAGGTCGCCGAGGACGACGTACGCGACGGCGGCAGGTGGCTCGAGATCCAGGTCGACCCGTCGGGCTATGCGGCGAAGTTCGGCGGGATCACGGCATTCACGGATCTGGTGCTGGACGCCGTCCGCGACGCGGAGCGGGCGACCGGGCTCGGGATCGCGGTGATCATCGCGTCCAACCGCACCCGGCACCCGATGGACGCGCGCACGCTGGCGCGTCTGGCCGGGCAGTACGTCGACCACGGTGTGGTCGGGTTCGGGCTCTCCAACGACGAGCGGCGCGGGCGGACCGAGGAGTTCGACCACGCCTTCCGGATCGCCGAGCGCGCCGGACTGCGGTTGATGCCGCACGGCGGTGAGCTGCGCGGGCCCGAGCACATCCGCACCGTGCTGCGGTCGCTGCACGCGACCCGGTTGGGTCACGGCGTACGCGCGGCGGAGGATCCTGAGCTGCTCGACGAGATCGTTCGTGCGGGCGTCGCGCTGGAGGTCTGCCCGACCTCCAACGTGTCGCTCGGCGTCTACTCCGACCTCACCTCGGTGCCGTTGCCGCAGCTGCTGGACGCGGGCGCGACGGTGGCCCTGGGGGCCGACGACCCGCTGCTGTTCGGGTCCCGGCTGGCGGCGCAGTACGCCACGATGCGGGCCGCCCACGAGCTCACCGACGAGACCCTCGCCGACCTGGCCCGGATGTCGATCACCGCCTCCACCGCGCCCGAGTCGACGAAGAAGGGGCTGCTCGCCCAGGTCGACGACTGGCTCACGACGCCCTCGCAGCCCACCGATTCGCCGAGTTAAGACAGAATGTCGGCCATGACGAACCCGTCCGACGATCAGCCCGATCTCAACAAGCCGGCCGACGCCTCCCCCACGCCTCCGCCGAACCCGTCCGAGCCGACTCCCGAGTCGGATCAGTCCGACGTGACCCGGGTGGCGACCCCGCCTGGGTCGACGCCGCCCGCGCCGACCCAGCCGATGTACGGCCAGACCTACGGCGAGCAGCCGTCCAACCCCTACGGCGGGGCGACCTTCGACCAGAACCCGCCGGTTCCGCCGGCTCCGACGGCGGGCTACGGGCAGACGCCTCCGCCGCCGACCTACGGCGGTCAGCCGGGGTACGGCCAGGCGCCCTACGGCGCCCCGGCTGCGTACTCGGCCCAGGTGGGCACCCCGGACTCGGGCGCGACCACCGCCATGGTCCTGGGCATCATCGGGCTCGCGGGCGGGTTCTTCTGCGGTCTCCCGATCGTGCTCTCCCCCTTCGCCCTCTTCATGGGTCTGTCCGCGAAGAAGCGGATCGACGCGGCCGCCGGGGCCCTGACCGGCCGCGGCAACGCACAGGCCGGTTTCATCCTCGGCATCATCGGCACCGTCCTGCTGGTCCTGAGCATCGTCGTCATCACCATCGTCATCATCATCGGCGTCAGCGGCGGCTTCGACGACAGCAGCTACGACAGTGGCTACGACAGCTACGACAGCGAGTTCTGAGAGATGACGAGCACGCCTCCGCCGGGGTACCAGCCGGCGCCCTACGGGATCCCGCAGCCTCCTCCCCACCCCGAGGCCAACTCGGCGATGGTCCTCGGGATCGTCGGGCTGTGCCTGTCGGTCATGTGTGGCGGGATCGGCGTCTTCGTCGCGCCCTTCGGATGGGCCAAGGGCAAGCGGGTGATGTCCGAGATCGACGCCAACCCGGCGGCCTACAGCGGCCGCGGCAACGCTCAGGCGGGGTTCATCACCGGCCTCATCGGGACGATCTTCGGGGCGCTCTACATGCTCTTCTGGATCGCCTACATCATCTTCATCATCGTCATGATCGTCGTCGCCTCCAACGAGACCGACACCACGACGTTCGACAGCATCAACGCGATGCTCAGCAGCCGCATCTGACGAATGGACTGCGGCTACTTCACCTCCGGCGCCTGCCGCTCCTGCCGCTGGCTGGAGATGGCGTACGCCGACCAGCTCGCGCAGAAGCAGCGGCGGGTCGCGGAGGCGCTCGACCCGGTCGGACTCGACGCCGCACGCTGGGAGGAACCGGTCTCCAGCCCGGAGGCCGGTTTCCGCAACAAGGCCAAGATGGTCGTCGCCGGGTCGGTGGAGGCACCGACGCTGGGGATCCTGTCCCATGACGGTCTCGGCGTGGACCTTCTCGCCTGCGGCCTGCACACGCCGGGGCTGCAGGCCGCGCTGCCGGTCCTGTCCCGGTTCGTCACGACCGCCCGGCTGACCCCCTACTCGGTGCCCGAGCGGCGCGGCGAGCTCAAGCACGTGATCGCCACCGAGGCGCCCGGCGGCGAGCTGATGGTGCGCTGGGTGCTGCGGTCCACCGAGGCGCTGTCCCGGCTGCGCAAGCACCTCCCGGCGCTGCTGGACGAACTGCCGATCGCGGTGGCCTCGGTGAACATCCAGCCGGAGCACAAGGCGGTCATCGAGGGTCCTGAGGAGATCTTCCTGACCGCCCGCGAGGCGCTCACGATGGAGGTCAACGGGATCGGCCTGCGGCTGCGTCCCCACTCGTTCTTCCAGACCAACACCGCCGTGGCCGCGGCCCTCTACCGCCACGCCCGAGACCTGGTCTCCTCGGTGTCACCCGCCACCGTGTGGGACCTCTACTGCGGTGTCGGCGGCTTCGGGCTGCACGTCGCAGCCCCCGGTCGCGAGGTGCTCGGTGTCGAGTCCAGCGAGCAGGCGATCGAGGCCGCCGCGTCGACCGCCGCCGAGCTCGGCCTGCCCGGCACGAGCTGGGTGGCCGGGGACGCCGCTGCGTACGCCCTCTCGGCAGGCTCCGCGCCCGACCTGGTCATCGTCAACCCACCGCGGCGCGGCATCGGCCCCGCGCTCTCCGGGTGGCTGGAGGAGTCGGGCGTCGAGCACGTCGTCTACTCCTCGTGCAACGTCGACACCCTCGCCCGGGACCTGGGCGACATGCCCTCGTTGCGACCGGTGTCCGCACGCCTGCTCGACATGTTCCCGAACACCGACCACCACGAGGTGCTCATTCTCCTGCGGCGGTCCTGACGCCGAGTCGGCGCTGATGTCCCGGAATCTCGCGCCGAGTTCAGCGTGGGACATTTGCGCCGACTCGGCGGGATCGGGTCAGGTCCAGAGCGCCGAGGACCAGAGCTGCGAGACCGAGGACGATCGCCATCGCCATCCCGCCAGCGACGACGCCGTCACGCGACCGCGCACAGCTCGTCGTCATCGCGTATCGCCGTCATCGCCTACGAGCCGGGGCTGGTCTCGCCTAGAGCTCCACGCCGAGCATGACGGGCTCGTTGACGAGCACGATCCCGTACGCCGCCTCGACCCCGTCGCGGACCTCCCGCGCCAGGACGAGCAGGTCCTCGGTGGTTCCCTCGCCGCGGTTGGTGAGCGCGAGGGTGTGCTTCGTGGAGAGCGACACCTTGCCCGCCAAGCCGTCGGGTGTATGGCCCTTCTTGAAGCCGGCGTGGTCGATGAGCCAGGCGGCGGAGGTCTTCACGGTGCCGTCGGGCTGCGGGTAGGCCGGAGCGCCCTCGGGCACGTCCTCGGGCGCGACGACGGGGTTGGTGAAGAACGAGCCCGCCGACCAGGTGTCGTGGTCGGCCTCGTCGATGACCATGCCCTTGCTGCTCCGCAGGGCCAGCACGGCCTCCCGGATCTGCTTGGACGGCACCCGGGTGCCCTGCTCGACGCCGAGCGCGCCGGCGAGCTGCGCGTACGCGATCGGGGACCCGGTCTCACCGTCCGTGCCGAGCAGGAACGTGACCGCGAGGACCACGTGGCGCCCGGGCGCGGCCTTGAACCGCGACCAGCGGTAGCCGAACTCGCACTCCTCGGCGGTGAAGCTCTGCACCTCGCGGAGCTCGCGGTCGAAGACCTTGACCGAGGCGATGGTCTGAGAGACGTCCTGGCCGTACGCCCCCACGTTCTGGATCGGCGTCGCGCCCACGCTGCCGGGGATGCCGGAGAGCGCCTCGATCCCGCTCCAGCCCTTGTCGACGGCGGTCGACACGAAGTCGTCCCAGGTCTCGCCTGCCGCCACCGTGACGCGTACGCCAGCCTCCACCGTCTCCACGTCGACCCCGGTGGTCGCCAGCTTGATGACGGTGCCCGGGAAGCCGGCGTCGGCGACGACCAGGTTGCTGCCGCCGCCGAGGACCAGCACGTCCTTGCCGGCCGTGTCGGCCGCGGTCACGGCCTCGATGATCTCCGCCTCGGTGGTCGCGGTGACGAACTCCGCCGCCGGGCCGCCGAGATGGAAGGTGGTGTGTCGGGAGAGAAGCTCAGGCACGCACGGTCACCTTCGGCATGCCCAGGACCTTCTGGTCGCCGGAGACGACGGTCAGGGTGATCGTCGCGACCCCGTCCTCGACCGACTTCACGGTGCCGCTGACCGTCACCGAGGTGCCCTCGTCGTCATCGGGCACGACGACCGGGTTGGTGAACTTCGCGCCGAAGTCGACGACCTCGGCACCGTCGGTCCACTCCGAGACCGCGCGGGCGACCAGGGCCATGGTGAACATGCCGTGGGCGATCACGCCGGGCAGCCCGACGGCCGTGGCAACCCGGTCGGACCAGTGGATCGGGTTGAAGTCGCCGCTCGCGCCGGCGTAGCGCACCAGCGACGCGCGGGTGACGGGGTAGGTCTTCGGGGCCAGCTCGGCGCCTGCTTCGAGAGTCATCAGGCGACCTCCGCCGCTCGGTGGACCAGGGTGGCCGACGTGGTGCACACGACCGCGCCGGAGTCGTCGGTGATCTCCGAGACCGTACCGATGATGTCGTTGCCGCCGATCTGGCGCAGCGAGGCGACGCTCAGCGTCGCGGTCAGCACGTCACCCGGCGCGATCGGCCGCGCGTACGAGAACTTCTGCTCACCGTGCACGATCCGCAACAGCTCGACCTCGACGTCGTCGAGGAAGGCGTTCATCGCGTCGAAGGCGAGCACGATCGGGAACGTCGCCGGGACCGGGTCCCCGCTCTCCCAGCTCACACCGGTGGCGGCGGCGAACTCCCGCACCTTCTCGTCGGTGACCCGATAGGGCCTGGTCGGAGGAAACGCGCGCCCTACGAGCGACCCATCAACTGCCATGCGGACAACTCTAGTGGCCTGCCGAGAAGTCGCCCGCGTCGGCCGAGGCGTCACGCGCGCAGGCCGAGAGGGCACCGGCCTGCCGACTCGACCGACGGGAGTGACTTCTCGGCCGACCGGGGTGACTTCTCGGCAAAAGAACGAACGCCCCGCCTCCCGGAACTCGGGGCGGGGCGTTCGGAGCGCCGATCAGCGTCGCGCTCTACTGTGATGCTTCAGCGGGTCTCGCGGTGCGCGGTGTGCTTGCGGCAGCGCGGGCAGTACTTGTTGAGCTCGATGCGGTCGGGGTCGTTCCGACGGTTCTTCTTCGAGATGTAGTTCCGCTCCTTGCACTCGGTGCAAGCGAGGGTGATCTTCGGGCGAACGTCGCTGCTCTTGCTGGCCACGGGAGAATCCTTACGGTGCTGATCGAGGTGATGCGGTCTTTGGCGGTAGCGGGGGCGGGGATCGAACCCGCGACCTCACGATTATGAGTCGTGCGCTCTAACCGCCTGAGCTACCCCGCCTCAACAGGAATCAGGCCCGCAGTATTCCTACTGCGGGTCCCGAACTCCAGAGCCCCTTTACGGAATCGAACCGTAGACCTTCTCCTTACCATGGAGACGCTCTGCCGACTGAGCTAAAGGGGCGTTGCGAGAGAGAACATTACGGCACGGCGCGATGCTCAACAAATCGGCACGACCCCTCCGAGCAACGGTCACATCATCCCAGGTCAGCAGGGTCCTCGGCGCTTCGACCAGGCTCCCAGATGTGCGCGAAACCCATCGCTTCCTCGAGCTCGTAGGACAGTTCGAGCAGCATTCGCTCGCGCCCCGGGGCGGCGCCGAACATCATCCCCTGGGGCAGTCCCGCGAGGGTCTGCTGCACCGGCAGCGATACCGCCGGCCCGCCGGTGACGTTCTGCCACGGCGTGAACGCGACCCAGTCCATCAGCCGCTTCATCACCAGCTCGTAGGCCTGGCTCGGCGCCAGCCTGCCGATCTCAGGCGTCTCGTGGGCGACGGTCGGCGTCAGCACGATGTCGTACGCAGCATGGAACCCCTCCGCGATCGCCTGTGCCTTGCGCAGCCGGACGATGGCGGCGGGGACGTGCTTGGCGTTCTTCATCGTGTGCTGTGCCAGGCCGACGGTGAGGTTGTCGAGCCGCTGGCGGTCCCAGGTCTTGCCGCGGAGCGGGCCGGCGTTGACCAGGGCGACGGCGAGCGTGCCCCAGTAGAGGACGAAGTCGTCGGCGAAGGTCTCGGGCACCGGCGGCGCCACGGTCTCGACGGTGTGCCCGAGCTCCTCCAGCACGGCTGCGGTCTTGAGCGTCAGCTCGGCGACCTCCGGGCTGGCCTCGCGGCCCAGCGCTCCGGTGAAGACGGCGCAGCGGAGCCGATTCGTCCCCGGCCCGGTGACATCGCCGATCAGCGGCAGCGAGGTGTGATGGGCCTTCTCCGCCTCCCGGAAGAACGCGGCCGTGTCGCGCACGCTCCGGGTCAGCACGCCGTCGGTGACGATCTTGAGCGGCAGCAGCCCGTAGAGCGGGTCCTGCGGCAGCCGGTCACGCGTCGGCTTGAGCCCGACCAGACCGCAGGTGCCGGCGGGGATCCGGATCGAGCCGCCACCGTCGTTGCCGTGAGCCATCGGCACCGCACCAGCCGCCACCAGCGCCCCCGACCCCGCCGACGAGGCACCTGCCACCCGGCCGGCGTCCCACGGGTTGCGCACCGCACCCAGCCGCGCGTGCTCGGCGGTGCCGGAGAAGCCGAACTCGGAGAGCTGGGTCTTGCCCAGCGACAGCAGGCCGAGCTTGAAGAGCAGCTTGGTCATCTCGCCGTTGCGGGAGGCCGGCGGCGTGACGTACGAATCCGTGCCGTTCCTGGTGGGCACCCCGGCGACGTCGGTGTTGTCCTTGATCAGGGTCGGCACGCCGGCGAAGAAGCCGGCGCGGGGAGCGCGCGCCTGGACCCGCGCCCGGTCGAAGGTGCGGTAGGCCATCGCGCCGAGCGCGGGGTCGACCGCCTCGATCCGGGCGATGGCCGCCTCGACGACCTCCAGCGTGCTGAAGTCCCCGCGCCGAAGGCCCTCGGCGACCCCGACCGCGTCGAGAGTGCCGAGTACGTCGTCGGTGAAGGCGTGCACGCGAGCCATGAGACCAACGTTAGGGCGTGGGTCGGGGTCAGAGGAGGAAGTACGCCACCAGCGGAACCATGAGACACGTCACCGCCGCGGTGAGCCCCATCGCCAGCCCGGAGAAGGCGCCCTCGACCCGGCTCTCCTCCAGCATCCGGGCGGTGCCGATCCCGTGGGAGACCGCGCCCACGGCCACCCCGCGGGCCCGCGGGTCCCGGATCCGGAGCAGGGTCAGCACCCGCGGGCCGACCATCGCGGCGACGATCCCGATCACGATCGCGAAGGCCGCCGACAGCTCCGGATAGCCACCCAGACGCTCGGTCAGCTCGATCGTCACCGGCGTCGTCACGGCCTTCGGGGCCATCGTCCGCTCCAGCACGTCGCTGCCGCCGAGCCAGCGCACCAGCAGGATGCCGCTGACGATCGACACCGTCGCGCCCGCGGTCAGCGCGACCAGGACGGGCACCACCATCCCTCTCAGCCGGGCGACCTGGTGGTAGAGCGGGATCGCCAGCGCCACCGTCGCCGGGCCGAGCAGGAAGCTGATCAGCGTGGTGGCATCGGCATAGTCGTCATACGTCGTGCCGGTGGCCGTCAGCAGCGCGCCGACGATCACGATCGCCACCGCCACCGGCTGGGCGAGCGGGGAACGGGTCCGCGCCCGCAGCCACCGCCCGAGCTCGTACGCCGCCACCGTCACGAACAGCCACAGGATGACGCTCACTCGATCTCCTCCCCCGGAGCACCATCCGTGCCGACGGCCGACGGGACGCGGCGGAGGAACAGGGTGAGCACCCAGCCCACGGTGGCCAGCCCGAGGAGCCAGGAGCCGAGCAGCGCGACGACGATCGGCACTGCCGAGTCACGGATGACCGCGAGGTAGACGATCACGCCGACGCCGGCCGGGATGAAGAACAGCTGCAGGTGGGAGAGGAAGTAGTCGCCGACCTGGATGACCGGGTCGTCCTCGCCGTCACTGCGGCGCAGCACCAGGACGACGAAGAGCAGCAGCATCCCGACCACCGGGCCCGGCAACGGGATCCCGGTCAGCTCGACGATCGCGGTTCCGGCCAGCTGGCACCCGAGCAGCCAGAGCAGGCCGACGATCACGACGCGTCGGTGATGGACTCGATCGCCATCGCGGCGCAGCCCACCAGACCCGAGGAGTCGCCGTGCAGCTGGGCCATGAAGGTGAGCTCGCGGGTGGCGATCGGGTTGGCGCGGGCGTAGACGCTCTCGCGCACGCCGGCGGTGTAGAGGTCGAAGGCCCCGGCCATGTCGCCGCCGATGACGACGACCTCCGGGTTGAGCAGGTTGACGGCGGTGGCCACGACCTCGCCGAGCTGTCGTCCGCCCTCGCGCAGCAGCCCGCGCGCCACCGCGTCGCCGGCGAGCGCAGCGGCCACCAGGTCGCGTACGTGGCCGGCGGGGACGCCGGAGTCGGTCAGCCGCTGGGCGAGCGCCCAGCCGGACGCGACCGTCTCCAGGCAGCCGGTCGAGCCGCAGCGGCAGGGCCGGTCACCGGCGGCGTCGATGCGGGTGTGACCGATCTCGCCGGCCGCCCCGAGGGCACCTGTGACCACCTTGCCGTCGGTGATGATGCCCATGCCGAGACCGGTCGAGGCCTTGATCACCAGGGCGTTGCGTACGGGATGGTCGGAGTTGAAGAGCTCCGAGCGCGCCAGCGCGTGGGCGTCGTGGGCGAGGATCAGCGGGGCGTCGGTCAACGAGGTGAAGTAGGGCGCCAGCTGGACGCCGTCCCAGCCGCCCATCGCCGGGGTGTCGATGCTCATCCCGAGGTCGGGGTTGACCACGCCGGGGAGGCTCATCCCGATCGCCAGCACCGGCAGGTCGATCGAGGCCACCATCTTGGTCATCCGCTCGACGACCTCGGGCATCAGCGCCTCGGCGGAGATGCCGACCTCGTGGTCGCGGGTGTCGCCAGCCAGCTCGCGCCCGGCGAGGTCGAAGACCGCCGCCTGACTACGGCTGCGGCCCACCGCCACGGCCAGCACGACCCCTGGGTCTGAGGTTTCGTCACTCACGACTGCAGTCTAAGCACGAGCGCTGACCCCACCTAAGGCCGCCGGCTAGGGCATGTCTGGTAAAGACACGGCGGCCGCGAGCGGCGTTTCGGGCCGATCTGGCAAGGCGTCCGCTGCGAAGGCATCCTGGAGGCTGTCGAGCGGCGGCAACGCAGCCAGATCGGATGCGAAACGTCGCGTAGCGGGCGTGGATTTGCCAGACATGCCCTAGGACCGCGAGCGCAGGCGCGCGTTGGGCAGCGGAGGCGCCGGGATCGGCCTCTGGTGGTTCCCCTCGACCAGCCCGAAACGCCCCTCGGCGAGGTCCTGGGAGTCCTCGACCACCTCGCCGCCACCGCGGGTGACCTGGTCCTGCCACTCCTGGCGGTAGCCGACGACCTCGTCGTGGGTGCGCCCGACGAAGTTCCACCACATGATGATCGACTCACCGAACGGCGGACCGCCGAGCAGGAGCAGCCGGGTCCAGGCCTCGCCGGCTTGCAGGACCAACGTGGTGGCGCCCGGAGGCGCGTACGCCAGCGAGTCCTTCGGCACGGTGGCCGAGGCCGGTCCGGACGGGCCGGTGCCGGTCATCGACACCTCACCGGTGTCCACGAGCACACCGTGCTCGAAGCGGGAGTCGACCGGGATCTCGAGCCGGGTGCCGGGCTCGAGCAGGATCTCGGCGCCGAGGATCTCGGAGTAGGTCCGCACCGGCGAGGTGGTGCCGAGGAGCGACCCCAGGAAGACCCGGACCGTCGCGCCGTCGCGCTCGATCGGCGTCGGCCGGTGGTTCTCGAAGGCCGGCTCGACATCGCGGAACTCGTCCGGCAGCGCGACCCACAGCTGCGCCCCGTGCAGGACGGTGGTCTCGGGCGTCGAGTTCTCCGAGTGGGAGATGCCGCGTCCGGAGGTCATCAGGTTGACCTCGCCCGGCCGCACCATCGCCACCGTGCCGACCGAGTCGCGGTGCTCGATCTCCCCTGTGAACAGCCAGGACACCGTCGCCAGCCCGGTGTGCGGGTGGGGCGGCACCTCCATCCCGCCGGAGACGACGACGTCGTCGGGGCCGTAGTGGTCCAGGAAGCACCACGCACCGATCAGCGAGCGCGAGCGAGCGGGCAGCGTGCGGCGTACGTTCATCGCCCGCGGACCACCGAGGGGCACGTCACGGGGAGTGATGATCTGGATCTCGACGCCTTCGTCGCCGGTCCCGCCGACACACTCGACAGGGGTGGGGTGCGCGTCCAGGTTGGTCATGCCTCAACGCTACTCCGGACCGGTCTCCCCTGAACCAATACGCCGCCTCGCCATGCCGACGTCACATCGAGGTCGCCGAAGGGCTACCTCGATGCCACACGATGAGCCCGTGCTCATCGCTCAGCTCGCGAACTTCGTCGGTCCCACCTCCGGCGGGATGAAGACGGCTCTGGAGGCCCTCGCCCGCGGTTATCGCGAGGCGGGCCACGACCGGCTCCTCGTGGTTCCCGGCCCGTACGACGCGGTCACCTCGACCGACCTCGGCGAGGTGGTGCAGCTGAGAGCACCGCGCGTGGGCGGCGGCTACCGGCTGATCATCGAGCCGTGGCGGGTGACCGACGTGCTGACCCGCTACCGCCCGACGAGCCTCGAGGTCAGCGACAAGTTCACGATGCTGCCGGTCTCCCGCTGGGCCCGGCGTCAGGGCATCGGCACGGTGCTCTTCTCGCACGAGCGGCTCGACGAGTACATGCCCACCTACACCGGCATGGACACCACCTCGAAGGTCTCCACCGCGCTGCTCAACCGGATGCTGGTGCGCTCCTTCGACCAGGTGCTGGTGACCTCCGACTACGCCCGGCACGAGTTCGAGCCGCTGGCGGCGACCGTCGGCTGCCCGATCGCACAGGTCCCGCTCGGCGTCGACCTGGACTTCTTCCAGCCCTCGCTCGGGCACCGCGACGACACCCTCCGGCTCGTCCACGTCGGCCGTCTTTCCCGGGAGAAGTCGCCCGACCTCGCCGTCGCCACCGCCGTCGAGCTGCACCGCCGCGGGTTCGACGTACGCATGGACGTCTACGGCGACGGGCCGCACCGCGCCGAGATCGAGGCTCTCGCCGCCGAGGCGCCGGTCGTCTTCCACGGGCACGTCTCCGACCGCCACCAGATCGCGCGAGCGCTGGCGGAGGCCGATGTCGCGCTCTCCGTCTGCCCCCGCGAGACCTTCGGCCTCGCCGTCCTGGAGGCCCTCGCCAGCGGTACGCCGGTGGTGACCGCCGACCGCGGCGGCGCGCGTGAGCTCATCGACCCCCGGTGCGGGGCCTGGGCCGCGGCGCATCCGGCAGCGCTGGCCGACGCGGTCATCGACGTCGCCGAGCGTCCCATCGTCGCGACCCGCCACGCGGCACGGGCGCGGGCCGAGCAGTTCCCGTGGTCACGCACGATCGAGGACATGCTGGAGCTCCACGAGAGCCTCGCCCAGGAGACCGCTCCGACGTATCTGCTCGCCCGGTCGCGGCAGCGGCAGGCGGCGCGGCGCTCCCGACGCTATGCGTGATCGGAGCGAGGTCGTCAGAGTGTCGCTGCACACTGGCTGTTGAGAAGTCGTTACCCTGCTGTGACCCTTCCCAGCCAATGACCACGTGAGGCGCACATGAGCGAGCTGACCACGCAGCAGCGTACGCACTTCGCCGACTCCTTCGGGCCGGTGTGTCGCGCGTACGGAGAAGATCCACTGACCTCCTACGACTATCGAGACGTCACCTGTGGCGAGTGCCGGCATGCCGCGCCCTACATCAGCGCGCTGCCCGAGCACCTCCGGCCCAGGTCGACCACGCGGACGAGGCGGCGCTCCTGGCCGCGCTCGATGCAGGAGCGGGTCTAGCTAGGGCACCCGGATCTCGGCCCGCTCCGGCTGGACCGGCGTCCACCTGACCACCGAGCGTGACCGGGCGAGCCCGACGATGCCGGTGACGAGCAGCGCTCCGGCGGACACCGCGACCCAGGGCGTGGGGGCAGAGGCACCGAAGGCGACGACCGCTGCGACGTACGAGACGGTGGGGTTGGTGATCGTCATCGCCGCCATCGCCCACGGCAGCGGACCGGCGGCGAGCGCCGCCTGGGTGAGCACGATGCCGAGGCCGCAGGTGCACAGCAGGCCGTAGAACGCCGGCAGCGTGAGCAACCCGAGGAAGCCGTCGGCAGCGGCCCGGTCGGCGGTGATCTTCAGCAGCACCGAGGTGGTCGCGAACGAGCACCCGGCCGCGACGGCGGTGGTGGCGGCCGCGATCGGCGGCGGGAAGCGGTGCGCCACCAGCAGGAGTACGCAGATCACGACCGCCGCGCACGCCGCGAAGAGCGCGACGCGACCGACATCGGCGTAGGTGCCGCCGCGGTGGTCGTCGGTGACCAGCAGGATCACACCCCCGCAGATCGCGGCCCCGCTGACCCAGTCGGCGGCCGTCGGAAGGTGGCGGGCGGCGATGGAGGCGAAGACGAGCGCGAAGAGCAGCTGCGTGGGCATCACCGACTGCACCACCGAGATCGACCCGAGGTGGAGCGCGACCGCCTGCACCCCGAAGCCGACCGCGTTGATCACCGCGCCGGTGACCCACAGCGGGTTGCGCACCAGCGCCAGCATCAGCTGCTCGATCCCGTAGATCCCGCCGCTGCGGCCGGGCGCGAGAGCGCTGGCGCGCTGCTGAACCGCAGCCGAGAGCGAGAACAGGACGCATGCGCCGATGGCCAGTCCGACGGCCGCAGCATGATGCATGCTGCGACGCTAGACCTCCCGGGGAAAGCCCACCCGCCGCTCACGCGAGCACGGGATGAACCCTGGGAGTCAGTTCTTCACCTTCGCGCCCATGATCTCGCCGTACTCGACCCCGAGGACCGACGGGTCGCCGTCTGTCGGCACCAGCACCGCGACCGACACCGCCGACCGGATCGACAGGTTCTTGCCAGCCCGGCTGCGGAACTCGTCGTAGGGCGGGTTCCACTCCCACTCGCCATCCTGGCCACCGACGATGGTGTCGGTCGTGAAGTCGAGCATCACGAGCGCACCCTCGGGCGTCTGCACGATCCGGGTGCTCGTCGCGTCGAAGGGCTCGGCGGTCGTCCTGACCAGGTCGACACCCATGTCCGAGGCGTACGCAGCGATCTCGGCGCCGGGGGCGGCGAGCTTCTTGAACCCGTTGAGACCGTCGATCCGCTTGGGCTTCTCGAGATAGGCGTCGATCTTCGCGGCGACCTCCTCGACCCGCTTCGTCACCGCGGCGGAGGCCGGAGCCGCACCCTCGACCTCGGGCGGGACGGCCTTCTTCTTGACCCCGAGGCTGCTGCGTACCTTCCAGGGCGACAGGGCGTCCTGCTGCTCGTAGACGGCCAGCCGGGTCAGCTTCGCCTTCTTCTCGCCCTTGACGTTGACCTCCACGACGGCCCACATCGGGTACTCGTGGAGCTGCACCGACCACACCCGGCCCGGCACCCCCACCCAGGTGGGCGGGCGGTCCCGGACATCGAAGCTCTTGTTGGCCGTGGACGTGAGCTGGTCCTTGGCCAGGACCGGACCGCTGTCGGCCTGGGCCCAGGCCTCGGCATCCCACCTGCCGGGCTGGTTGGCCTTGATCGCCTTGTTGTTGCGCTTGTTCCAGTCCTTCATCAGGTCCGCCACCGCGTCCTTCCGCAGCGAGACCTTGCTGGCTTGCTCGAGCTCGACGGACGCGGGCATCGAGCAGCCGGTGAGCGAGATCGTGAGTACGCCGATCCCGGCGGCCACGCCCAGGCGGCGGTAGAGCCCGCCCGCCGGTGGCCGAGGCGCGGCCGGGCGGACCGGCCCGGGCCCGGCCATGACCGGACGGGCCGGCGGCAGCGGGTGCCCGGGGTGGGTC
>NZ_JAALAA010000005.1 GCF_011045035.1 Nocardioides turkmenicus | reverse complement strand
CGACGGCCTCCAGGAGCAGCCGGGTCAGGTCGACCGGGTCGCGGGCGAGCGGACGGCCCTGGTCGAGGCGTGCCAGCAGGAGCAGGTCCTCGACCAGCGCGGTCATCCGCAGCGTCTCCTCCTCCACCTTGCCGAGAGCCGTCGGGACCGCCTCGGGCCGCTGCTGGGCCAGCTCGGTGTAGCCGCGGATCGTGGTCAGCGGGGTGCGCAGCTCGTGGGAGGCGTCGGCGACGAACTGGCGCACCTGCTGCTCGCTGCGGTGCCGCTCGGCCAGCGAGGTCTCGACGTGGTCGAGCAGCGAGTTGAGCGCAGCCCCGACCTGGCCGACCTCGGTGTCCTCGTCGGTGAGCCGGTCGGGGACCCGCTCGGTCACCGACACCTCGCCCGAGGAGAGCGGCAGCGCGGCCACGGTGTGCGCGGTGGCGGCGACCTCGCGCAGCGGGCTGAGCTGGCGGCGTACGACGACGTAGCCGGCTCCTGCGGCCGCGAGGACGCCGAGCAGGGTCAGCAGGGCCTCCCAGAAGACCAGGCTCTCGATGGTGTTGTCGACCTCGTTGGTCGAGCGTCCGGTGACGACCACCCCCTGGTCGCCGTCGGGGAGGTTGCCCGACTGCGCGATCACCCGGTAGGGACCGTGGTCGGGCAGGTCGACGCCATGTGGACGGGCATCGACAGGTACGTCCGCCAACGCCTCCAGGTCGGCGGGGGTGAGCGACTCCACCTGGGTGGGGACGAAGTCACCGAGGTTGCCCTGGGCGGGACCGTTCTCGGGGAACACGGCGATGACCGAGTCCGGTCCGATGTTGACGTTGCTGCCGGGACGTGGGCCGGCGACGCTGCGAGCCATGTCGTGCACGTCCCGGTCCAGACGGTTCACCAGGGTCTCGCGCAGGGCGATGGTGGCGAAGGTGGCGATCAGCAGCGAGACCACCAGCACCAGCGAGACCGCGGTGATGACCAGGCGCGAGATGAGCGGTGCGACCAGCCGCTTGAGCGGGGTCACTCAGCGGCCTTCAGCACATACCCTGCGCCGCGCATCGTGTGGATCATCGGCTGCCGGCCGGCGTCGATCTTCTTGCGCAGGTAGGAGATGTAGAGCTCGACGACGTTGGCCTGGCCGCCGAAGTCGTAGGACCACACCCGGTCGAGGATCTGGGCCTTGGACAGCACCCGGCGCGGGTTGCGCATCAGGAAGCGGAGCAGCTCGAACTCGGTCGCGGTGAGGGCGATCTCCTCCCCCGCCCGGTGCACCTCGCGGGAGTCCTCGTCCATCGTCAGGTCCCCGACGCGGATCACCGAGTGCTCCTCGACCCGGGTCGCGCCGGCTCTCCGCATCAGGCCGCGCAACCGCGCGACGAGCTCCTCGAGCGAGAACGGCTTGGTGACGTAGTCGTCGCCGCCCGCGGTCAGCCCGGCGACCCGGTCCTCCACCGCGTCCTTGGCCGTGAGGAAGAGGACGGGTACGCCCGGGTTGGTCGACCGCACCCGCCGCAGGACCTCCAGCCCGTCGAAGTCGGGGAGCATCCAGTCGAGCACGATCGCGTCCGGCGCGGTCTCCTTCGCGGCGGTCACGGCCTTGGAACCGGAGTGAGCCATGGTGACATCCCAGCCCTCGAAGCGCAGCGCCATCGAGATCAGCTCGGCGATGTTCACCTCGTCGTCGACGACGAGCACCCGCAGCGGCGATCCGTCGGGGCGCGTGAGGGTCTGTGCTCCTGTCATGACCCCATCATGCGGCCGGTTGCTGTGTGCCACCTGTGAGTCGTCTGTGGCGTGTCGATGTCATCGACGCGGGGTCTCCGCAGGATCCGCTGCGCCCGTTCGGCGGGCGGTGTGGAGCATCAGGTCCGCGCGTACGTCCACGTGCTCCGGCAGCACCGCGGCCAGGTCGGCGAAGAGCGCGGACCGGTCGGCGGCCGGCAGGATCCGGATCGCGGAGATGGTGTCGAGGTGGCGCAGGTAGTCGTCGCGGGGAAGCGTGAAACGGCGCGGCACCTCCCGCTGGCGTACGTCATCGAGCCGGCCGTCGGCGAGCATCTCGTCGCCGGGGAACAGCATCGGCGCGTCCGGCGGCGACGGTGGCGGGATGTGGCGGCCCTCCGGGGCGTACGCCGCGATCGCCCGCGCCTCGGCGGCCGCGACCTTCTCGTCGGCGAGCTCGAACGGGCCGCCGAAGAAGGCCACCGCTCCCCCGGCCCGGACCAGGGCCGTGGCCTGGTCCCACCGGGTCGCCGGCGCGGTCCAGTGCCAGGCGGCGGCTGCGTAGAGCAGGTCGAACGGCTCGTGTGCCGACGGGTCGATCTCCTCCAGAGCGGCGCGCACGGCTGTCACCGGCAGGCCCGTGCACTCGCGCCGGAGCACGGCGAGCATGTCGGCGTCGGGTTCGGTCGCGACCACCTCGATCCCGGCTGCCGCGAAGGTGCGGGTCGCCTTCCCGGTGCCGGCGCCGATCTCGATCGCCCGTCGCACCGGGCCGTCGGCGACCTCGCTCACCAGCGCGACCAGGTCGTCGGGATAACCGGGCCGGCAGCGCTCGTAGGCCTCCGCGACCGCGCCGAAGCTCCGTGCTCGTTCCATGTCGGTGGCCCCTCAGAGCCCGGGGGCGCCCCAGAGCGCGAGCCAGCGGGAGAGGTCCTTCTCGACCGGCAGGTCGCCCTCGATCGCAGTGCGGACGTTGATCTCGAGCAGGTTGTCGCGCTCCTGCGGGCCGGTCGGGACGAAGGGGTAGAACGTGCCCTGCTTGTAGAGGTAGATCAGGGCGACGCGGCGTCCGTCGGCGCCGCTGAAGGCGATCAGCGAGCACAGCAGCCCCGGGCCGAAACCGTTCATCTCCAGCGTGGTGTTGACCGCGTGGAGGTCGGTCACCAAGCCGGTGATGTCGGGGTTGGCCGGGTCGAGGGGCTCGTGGTCGACGCTGAGCCAGGTGAACCCGAACTCGTCGACGCTGGTGGTCACCGTCGGCGCGCTCTCGGAGGCGCCGAGCAGCTCGACGACGTCGTTCTGCGTGCCGGCGAACCCGGCTCCCGCCGCGGCCCGGTAGCAGACCGCGCCGTCGCCGGTCGGGACCAGCCCGAGCGAGGTCTGCATGGTGAGCGCGGCGGTCGGCACCGCGAACAGCGCATCGAGGTTGGCCTGCTTCGGTCGCGTACGACCCGTGATGACGTCCCAGAAGCCCACGGGGGCGACCTTACTGCGCCGGACGGCCGAGCTCGGCCTCGATCCGGGCGAGTTGCTCGAGGCGCTGCTCGAGCGACGGGTGCGTCGAGGTGAGCGTGCGCAGCGACTGGCCGCTGATGGCCGGCGCGATGAAGAACGCGTTCATCGCCTGCGCGGACCGTAGGTCGCGGCTCGGGATCGCGGAGATCTCGCCGGTGATCTTCTGCAGCGCGCTGGCCAGCGCGCCCGGCTTCATGGTGAGCTGCGCGCCGGCGCGGTCGGCGGCGAGCTCGCGGTAGCGCGAGAGCATCCGCAGCAGCAGCCACGACACCGCGTAGACCGCCAGCGAGACCAGCAGCACCACCAGCCACACCGGGAGGCCGTTGTTGTTGTCGCGGCGCCCGCCACCGGCGTACGCACCGTATTGCGAGCCGCGGCTCAGCATCCCGGCGACGATGCCGGCCGAGGAGGCGACCGTCATGACCAGCACGTCGCGGTGGGCGACGTGGGATAGCTCGTGGGCGAGCACGCCCTCCAGCTCCTCGGCGGAGAGCCGCTGCATGATGCCGGTGGTCACCACGACCGCGGAGCGCTTCGGCGAGCGGCCGGTGGCGAAGGCGTTGGGCATGTCGGTGTAGGCGATCCCGACCCGCGGCTTCGGCATGTCGGCCAGGGTGCAGAGCCGGTCGATCATCGCGTGCAGCTCGGGCGCCTCCTGGGCCGACACCTCGCGCGCGCCCATGGCGCGCATCGCGAGGGTGTCGGAGGCGTACCACTGCCACCAGGCGATGCCGAGCCCGACGATGCCGATGATCGGTGCCCACTGGGCGGGCAGGACGAACATCAGCGCCACGATGAGCCCGACGAAGAGCGCGCCGAGCAGGAACATCACCGTGGTCATCCGGACGGTCAGCCCGGCATCACCCTGGAAGCGTGACATGTGGCTCTAGCCAGGGATGAGGCCCTCGTCGCCGAGCATCTCGGAGACCTCGGCGAGCGTGGAGCCGGGTCCGGGGAGGATCAGGTCGGAGGAGTCGATCGCGTCGACCGGGTGGGCGGTGCCCAGCGAACGAACGCTGTCGAGCAGCGCGGCGAGCGCCTCCTCGAAGACGGCCTCGTCGGTGCCCTGGCAGGCGGCCTCGACGGCAGCGTCGAGCTCGTTGAGCTTGTCGACGGCGGCGTCGTCGACGTCGTACTGCCCCTCACCCAGGATGCGAACGATCACTGCTCGGCCTTCTTCTCGGTCGCGTCGACGTCGATGACCGGCGCGTTGGCGTCGGCGCCGGGCAGCGCCTGGGTCTGCTGCGGGGAGTTGAGGCCCTTGAGGGCGGCGAGCTCGGCCTCGACGTCGTTGCTCGAGCTCAGCGCGTCGAGCTGGCGGGTGATGTCGTCGGAGGGACCGGCGGTGAGGTCGTCGAGCGCACCCGAGGCGAGCAGCTCGTCGACGGCGCCGGCGCGGGCCTGCATCTCGAGGGTCTTGTCCTCGGCACGCTGCATCGCCAGGCCGACGTCGCCCATCTCCTCGCCGATGCCGGAGACGGCCTCGTTGATCCGGGTCTGTGCCTCGGCGGCGGTGTAGGTCGCCTTGATGGTCTCCTTCTTGGTGCGGAAGGACTCCACCTTGGCCTGCAGCCGCTGCTGAGCGAGGGTGAGCTTCTCCTCCTCGCCCTGGAGGGTGGCGAGCTGGGTGCTCAGGTCGTTGATCTGGCTGGTCAGACCGCTCTTGCGGGTCAGCGCCTCGCGAGCGAGGTCCTCGCGGTTCATCTCGATGGCCTTCTGCGCCTGCTGGGTGAGCTTGTCGGACTGCTGCTTGAGCCCGTTGATCTGCAGCTCGACACGCTTGCGGCTGGTCGCGACGTCCGCGACGCCGCGGCGCACCTGCTGCAGCATCTGAAGCTGCTTCTGGTAGCTGTAGTCGAGCACCTCCCGTGGGTCCTCGGCCTTGTCGAGCGCCTTGTTTGCCTTCGCCTTGAAGACCAGGCTCAGCCGCTTCATCACACTCATCGGTTCCCTTTACGCCTCTCATATGCGGCCGACCGCCGGCCGCCCCGCGTCGTCGCTTGCCGCTGGACTCTCGTCGTCCTAGGACAAGTGTTGCCTCTCACCTTAGGTCGGGTCCACAAAACTCGCTGTCAAGGCCGGTCGGGATATCCTGTATGTGTCCCAGCCAACAGGTAAGAGGTCACTCACGTTGTTCGGTCGTAAGTCCCCCGCCCCGCAGGTCGTCGAGCCCGAGAATCCCGTCAAGGAGATCGGCAAGGGTCGGCCGACCCCTACGCGCAAGGAGGCGGAGGCGGCCCGCAAGGCGCGCCTGAAGCAGCCGCGTACGCGCAAGGAGATCAACGCCGCCAACCGCGCCCAGCGCGCCGAGCAGGGCGACAAGATGCGCCAGGCGATGAAGACCGGCGACGAGCGCTACCTGCCGCTCCGCGACAAGGGCCCGGTCAAGCGCTTCATCCGTGACTGGATCGACGCCCGGTTCACCTTCGCCGAGATCGTGCTCCCGGTGCTGATCATCGCGCTCGTGGTGCCCTACATCAGCCTCGAGCTGGCGATGTACTCCCAGCTCTTCACGCTCGTCGTGATGGCCACCGTGGTCGTCAACCTGATCGCGCTGCGCTTCCTGCTCCGCAAGGAGCTCAAGCGCCGCTTCCCCGACAACGACCTCAAGGGCACCACCTACTACGCGATCATGCGCGCCATCCAGATCCGCCCGCTGCGCCTGCCCAAGCCGCAGGTCAAGATCGGCACCCAGCTCTCCGACGACTACCGCTGATCCCCGTCGGCCTCGGGCGAGTCCTCGACCTCGCAGACGAGGCCGGCCCCACCGGCACGCTCCTGGAACGTCCACGAGCTGGCCAGGTCGGTCAGCTTCTCGGCGATGTAGGGCTCCGGTGCGGCCGCGGGCATCGAGGTGAGCGTCCAGACGGTGGCGAGCTCGACCCGGGTCGGCGTACGCCACGCCAGCTTGACCCAGATCTCGCCGGGCAGGTTCGTGACCGCGACATGGACACCGAAGGCGGCGAGCACCTCGAGCCGGTTGGCGGCGCGGTCGCCGACGACACGTGAGTCGGTCCACGCCCGCACCTGGCTCATCGCCTGGTCCGGCGTCAGCAGGCCGGCTGCCTGCTCGCGTTCCGTGTCGTGGACGGGGTTGCTCATCAACTGACCTCTCGGGTGGGGGATGGTGTGGACGGAGCCGCCTGGATGTCCCAGATGGTGTCGAGCCCGGCTCGGCGGAGCCGCCCGGCGAGCGCCGGGTCGGCGTTGCGGAGACGAAGGGGCACGCCCCTCGTGCTGCAGCGGCGCTTCGCCCACAGCAGCGCGGCGACCGTCGTCGAGGAGAACCGGGTCAGCCCGGTCAGGTCGACCACGACCGCCTCGGGACCGCCCGCGAGCATCTCCGCCAGCCGCCAGCGCAGGCTGTGGATCGCTCGCCGGCAGGTGGCGTCCGAGAACGGGACGACGACGGTCTCCTCGACCGGGTAGAAGTCTGTCTCGCTCATGCCGCCCACCCTGACCGCGCCGTATGGAGGTCCCCTCGCGGTTTCGTGTCAGTTTCGTGTCACTTCCACCCTGCGGAGCGCAACAGCCCGGCGTCGTCACCGTTCGGGTGAGACGATCCGAGACGTGCAAGAGGCAGCAAGACGAGTGCTCATCCTGGAGGACGACTACGGGCTGCGTACGTCGCTCCGGCTCTTCCTCGAGCAGGAGGGATACACGGTCGGCGAGGCGGACGACGCCGAGGTCGCCCTCAGCCTGGACGCCGAGCGGCCCTTCGACGTGATGCTCGTCGACCTCATGCTCGGCGGCATCGACGGGTTCACCTTCATCCGCAGCATCCGCCCGCGCACGACCGCGCCGATCATCGTGATCAGCGCCCGCGACGGCGCCAAGGACGTGGTCGCGGCGCTCGAGGCGGGGGCCGACGACTACGTACGCAAGCCGTTCGACGTCGCCGAGGTCAGGGCCCGGATCAAAGCCGCGCTGCGGCGCCCCGACTACCCGCTGGTGCCCGCCTCCGGTGGCTACACCCCCGCCAGCGGCATCGTGCTCGACTCGACCGACGGACCACTCGTCTTCGACCCGGCCGCCGCGACCCTGCGCCGCGGCGCCGAGGACCTCCACCTGACCAGCACGGAGTTCAAGCTCCTGCTCGCCCTGGCGACCAGCCCGGGCCGGGTGATGACCCGCGAGAACCTGGTCAGCCAGATGTGGCCGGAAGGTCACCACGGCGACGTCCGGGTCGTCGACGTGCACGTCAGCCGGCTGCGCACCAAGGTCGACACCGATCCGACGTCCCGCGGCGTCATCTCGACGGTCCGCGGGCTGGGCTACCGGCTGGACCCGCGATGAGCCGGCGGCCGCCCCGTCGGGGGCTGCGCACCAACGTGGTCGCCACGTTCGCCGCCGGGGCCCTGCTGATCAGCCTCATCCTCGCCTTCGGCACCTACTTCTCCGCGCGTCACTACCTGATCGTGCAACGCGAGCGGAACGCCCTGCAGCAGGCCTACATCGATGCCGCGCTGGTCAAGGAGCGACTGCGCACCAACGGGGTGAACGTCGCCGAGGTGCTCTCCGAGATAGCTCCGCCGAGCCGCACCACGGTGCTGGTCCGCCAGGACGGCCAGTGGTACTCCTCCGACCTCACCACGCCCGTCCACGACGCCACCCGCAGCGTCGCCAGGAGCGTCGAGGAGGGCGAGGTCGCGCTCTCCTGGAACGACGCCGGCGACCGGCCCAACATCGTGGTCGGGATCCCGCTCGAAGGTGTCGGCGCCGACTACTACGAGGTCACCTACGCCAAGGAGCTCAGCCAGACCCTCGACACCATGGGCTACGCGCTCGCCATCTCCGCGGCGCTGACGACCGTCGCCGGCGGCATCCTGGGCTGGTACGCCGCCCGGCGGGTGCTGCGTCCGCTGCGCCAGGTCGCTCTGGCCGCCGCACGCATCTCCGCCGGTGAGCTCGACACCCGGGTCGAGGCGACCGACGATCCTGACCTGGCCACGCTGACCGGGTCGTTCAACACCATGGTCGACACCGTCGTCGAGCGCCTCGACCATGACGCCCGCTTCGCCGCCGACGTCAGCCACGAGCTCCGTACGCCGGTGGCGACCCTCACCACCAGCCTCGGTGTCCTGCAGGGCGACCCCACCCTCTCGCCGAGCTCGGCGACGGCTGTCGAGCTGATGGCCGGCGAGCTGGACCGGTTCCGCGGCGCGCTCGAGGACCTGATCACGCTGGGGCGGCTCGACGCCGGGGTGCGCGAGTCGGAGTGGGAGGTGCTCGGCGTCTCCGGCCTGGTCGCCGCGGTCCTCGCCGAGGCCGGGACCGGCGGTGAGGTCACCGTCGACGTCCCCGCAGACCTCGAGATCTACGGCGACCGGCTGCAGGTCCACCGCGCGCTGGCCAACCTGGTCCGCAACGCCGAGAGCCACGGCGGCGGCCTCACCGCCGTGCACGCCTCCGCGCGGCGCGGCCACGCCGAGATCCACGTCGTCGACTCCGGCCCCGGCGTCCCCGCCGCCGAACGGGAGCGCATCTTCGACCGGTTCGCCCGGACGGGCGCTCGCGGCGCGACCACCGGGAGCGGGCTCGGGCTGAGCATCGTCGAGCAGACCGCCCAGCTCCACGACGGCTCGGTCTGGTGCCGGGAGGCCGACTCCGGGGGCGCAGACTTCGTGCTCTCCCTCCCCCTGGCACCCACCGCGAGGTCGGCCGCGGGCCGGGAGGTGACATGAGGGCGCTGCGTACGGCCTGGGTGGCGGTCGCCGCGGGTCCGCTCCTGCTCGCGGCGGTGTCGTGCGGCGTCCCCGACGACGACAAGGTACGCACCGTCGACCCCTCCGAGGTGCCCTACCACCTGCTCGACGACGCGACCGAGGTGCCGTCGGGCGCGGCGGGCGGCGCCACCGGACCGCGGCTCTACTGGGTCGACGCCCAGGACGAGCTCGTCGGCCGGCCCGCGGCGAGCTTCTGCGCCAAGACCCTCACCGGCGTCGCGAGGAACATCCTCGGCCAACTGGGCGACGGTCCCTCCTCACGCGACCTGGGCGACGGTCTCGGCACGGCCATGCCGCCGCAAGGATGGCTGGAGCTGGTCGAGATCTCCGACCGCACCGCCCACCTCCGCGTCTCCACCGACGACCGGATCGGCACCAGCCGGGTCGTGCTCGCGACGGCGCAGACGGTCCTGTCGCTGACCTCGATCCCCGGCGTGGACCGGGTCGAGATGGAGTACGACGCCGGGCCGCTGCAGGCGCCACGGTCCTCCGGTGAGCTCGCCGACGGGCCGCTGCGTCACGACGACTACCGCAGCCTTCTCGCCGACCCCGCCGAGCCGCCCAAGGACGCCCGGCTCCGACACCGCGACCTCTGTCCCGGCTGAGCTCCGGCCCCGTCTCAGGCCAGTCCGAGGACGTCCTCCAGGCCGATGGTGAGACCCGGGCGCGCGCCGATACCCCGGATCGCGGCGAGCACGCCGTGGGCGAAGGAAGCGTGCGAGAGCGAGTCGTGGCGGATGGTCAGCAGCTCGCCGACGCCGCCGAGGATGACCTCCTGGTGGGCGACCGAGCCGGACATCCGCAGCGAGTGGACCGGGATGCCGTCCACGGCCGCGCCACGAGCGCCGTCCAGCGCCGAGGTGGTCGCGTCGGGGGCCGGGCCCACGCCGGCCTGCTCGCGCGCCGCGGCGACGAGCTCGGCGGTGCGGCGTGCCGTACCGGACGGGGCGTCGGCCTTCCGCTCGTGGTGGGTCTCGACGATCTCCACCGACGGGAAATGGGCGGCCGCGAGCTCGGCGAAGCGCATCATCAGCACGGCGCCGACCGAGAAGTTGGGCACCACCATCGCGCCGACGCCCGGCGCCTTCGCCAGCCACGCCTCGAGCTGCTCGACGCGGTCGGGGCCGAAGCCGGAGGTGCCGATCACGGTGTGCACACCGTGGGACAGGCAGAACTCGGCGTTGCCCATCACCGCCTCGAGCGTGGTGACGTCGACGGCCACCTCGGCGCCGGCGTCGGTGATCGCCGACAGCTCGTCGCCGCGACCGATCCGCGCCACGAGCTCCATGTCGTCGGCGGACTCCACGGCCTCGCAGACCGCCGAACCGAGCTTGCCACGTGCACCGAGAACAGCCACCTTAGTCATGAGGCCCCACCCTATAGATCACGCTCACCCAACGATCGACCCACCATCCGGTGAACAAAACGGGAGGCTCGTCCTGACCATGTCGAAGGGCCTGTGAGCAGAACCGTAGGACTATCTGGCAGTCTTGGACCCATGGTGGTGCAGACGATCCCTGCTCGGATCCGTTGGGCCGTTGACTTCATGGACATCCAACCGAACGATCATGTCCTTGAAGTCGGCTGTGGCCCGGGGGCTGGTGCCGAGCTGATCTGTAGCCGGCTGGAGACCGGAAAGCTGTTTGCGATCGACCGCTCGGAGTCGGGCGTCGATCGTACGAAGCGACGCTGCGCGAAATACCTGGAGTCAGGACGACTCACGGTCCGTCAGATCGACCTCGCGACGCTGCGGGTGCCGGTCAAGCGGCTGACGAAGGTCTTCGCGTTCAACGTCAACCTGTTCTGGGTGCGCGACGCATCCGCCGAGATCGCGCTGCTCCATGAGCGCGTGCTCCCCGGCGGCACGGTCAACCTCTTCTACGAGGCCACCCAGCGCGAGCAGGTCCCCGAGATCATCGAGAAGTCGAGCAAGGCACTGGCCGACGCCGGCTTCCGGGTCTCCATCGTCGACTCCAAGGTCCCGGCCGCCGTCGGGATCATCGGCAAGCGCTAGCCGCCGACTCGAGATCGCGCCGAGTCGGCTCGTCTTGACGAGCCGACTCGGCCGACGATCCAGTCAGAACGCGCCGACGCGGCTCTCAGGCCGGCCCCACGACCGCGAGGATCTCGGGCCGGGTGAGGATCTCGGCAGCGACCTCGCGACAGTCCTCCAGGGTGACCGCGTCGATGCGGGCCAGGACCTCGTCGATCGAGTAGAGCTCGCGGTGGACCAGCTCGGCGCGGCCGATGCGTGACATCCGGGAGGCGGAGTCCTCCAGGCCCAGCACGAGGCCGCCGCGCAGCTGGCCCTTGCCGAGCTCGAGCTCCTCGGCGGTGATGCCGTCGCGGGCGACGGCGGCCAGCTCGGAGCGTACGACCTCGAGGACCTCGTCGAGCTTGGCCGGCAGGCAGCCGACCTGGACCCCGAAGAGACCCGTCTCGGCGTGGCTGTAGGCGTAGGAGTACACCGAGTAGGCCAGGCCGCGGTGCTCGCGGACCTCCTGGAAGAGCCGCGACGAGGTCGCCCCGCCGACCGCGGTGTTGACCACCTCGAAGGCGAAGCGGCGGTCGTCGCCACGCTGCAGGCCCTCGCGGGCCAGGATGACGTTGACCTGCTCGAGCGGGCGTTCGGTGCTGATCTCGCCGGCGACGACCTCGAGCGGCGAGCCTTCGCGTGGAGGCACCGGCGCCGCCGAGCCCTGCAGGAACCCCTGCCCGGAGAACGCCTTCTCCACCATCGCCACGACCTCGTCGTGGTCGACGTTGCCGGCGACCGAGACGACCATCCGGGGCGCGACGTAGTGCTCCTGGTAGAAGTCGTCGATCTCGTCGCGGGTCAGCCCGGAGATCGAGGCCTCCGTGCCGGCGATGCCGCGCCCGAGCGGCGTCTCGGCACCCCATGCCTGCTCGGCGACGAGGTTGTGGATGACGTCGTCGGGGTCGTCGTCGTGCATCGCGATCTCGTCGAGGATCACGTCGCGCTCCGCCTCGACGTCCTCGGCCGTGATCAGGGACGAGGTCAGCATGTCGCCGACGACGTCGATGGCGAGCGGCAGGTCGACGTCGAGCACCCGCGCGTGGAAGCAGGTGTACTCCTTGGCCGTGTAGGCGTTGAACTCGCCGCCGACGCGGTCCAGCGAGGACGAGATCTCCAAGGCCGTACGTGACGGGGTGCCCTTGAACAGCAGGTGCTCGAGGAAGTGGGAGCAGCCGTGCTGGCGCGCGGTCTCGTCCCGGGATCCGACGCCGATGAAGACGCCGACGGCGGCCGAGCGGACCCCGGCCATCTGCTCGGTCACGATCCGCAGGCCCGAGGGGTGGACCGTACGCCGTACCAGCGACGTCACCGCGCCGTTGACCTCGGTCTGCTCGAGCGTGACGGTGGTGCCCGGCTCCTGGTTATAGCCGGAGGACCGGCCGACACCCATGTGTCGACCGGTCCCCCAGGTAGTGCGTGACGCCAAGGTCACTCCTCGTCTGCGGCCTCGGTGGCGGTCTCAGCCGGGGTCTCCTCGGCGGGAGCCTCCTCCTCGAGCACCGGGGCGAGCGAGAGCTTGCCGCGGTCGTCGATCTCGGCGATCTCGACCTGGATCTTCTGGCCGACCTCGACGACGTCCTCGACCGACTCCACGCGCTTGCCGCCGTTGAGGGCGCGCAGCTTGGTGATGTGGAGCAGGCCGTCCTTGCCCGGGAGCAGGGCGACGAAGGCGCCGAAGTTGGTCGTCTTCACGACCGTGCCGAGGTAGCGCTCGCCGACCTCGGGCATGGTCGGGTTGGCGATCGCGTTGATCGCCGAGCGGGCGGCCTCGGCAGCAGCGCCGTCGGTCGCACCGATCAGGACCGTGCCGTCGTCCTCGATGGAGATCTGGGCGCCGGTGTCCTCCTGGATCTGGTTGATCACCTTGCCCTTCGGGCCGATGACCTCGCCGATCTTGTCCACGGGGACCTTCACGGTGATGATCCGCGGAGCGGTCGGAGCCATCTCCTCGACGCCGCCGATGGCCTCGTGCATGACGTCCAGGATGGTCATCCGGGCGTCCTTGGCCTGGTTCAGCGCCTGAGCGAGGACCTCGGCGGGGATGCCGTCGAGCTTGGTGTCGAGCTGCAGCGCGGTGACGAACTCCGGGGTGCCGGCGACCTTGAAGTCCATGTCGCCGTAGGCGTCCTCGGCACCGAGGATGTCGGTGATCGCGACGTACTTCGTCTCGCCGTCGATCTCACCGGAGATCAGCCCCATCGCGATGCCGGCGACCGGGGCCTTCAGCGGGACACCGGCGTTGAGCAGCGACATCGTCGAGGCGCAGACCGAGCCCATCGAGGTGGAGCCGTTGGAGCCCATCGCCTCGGAGAGCTGGCGGATCGCGTAGGGGAACTCCTCGCGGCTCGGGATCACCGGCAGGAGCGCGCGGCGGGCGAGCGCACCGTGGCCGACCTCGCGGCGCTTGGGCGAGCCGACGCGGCCGGTCTCACCGGTGGAGAACGGCGGGAAGACGTACTTGTGCATGTAGCGGCGCGACTTCTCCGGGGAGAGGGTGTCGAGCTGCTGCTCCATCTTGAGCATGTCGAGGGTGGTGACGCCCAGGATCTGGGTCTCGCCACGCTCGAAGAGCGCGGAGCCGTGGACCCGCGGGATCACGCCGACCTCGGAGTGCAGCGGACGGATGTCGGCCAGGCCGCGACCGTCGATGCGGACCTTGTCGCGCAGGACCTGCTCGCGCACGGCCTTCTTGGTGATGGCCCGGTACGCCGCGCCGATCTCACCCTCACGGCCCTCGAACTGCGCGCCGATCTTCTCGATCAGGGACGCCTTGATCCGGTCGGCCTCGTCCTCGCGCTCGTGCTTGGACAGCGTGCGCTCACGCTTGCCACCCACGGTGTAGAGGTCGCGCACGTCGGCGCCGACGGTGGCCTCGACGGCCTCGTAGACGTCGTCCTGGTAGTCCAGGAAGATCGGGTAGTCCTGCACCGGCTTGGCGGCCTGCTTGGCCAGCTCGGCCTGGGCCTCGACCAGCTGCTTGATGAACGGCTTGGCGGCGTCCAGACCACCGGCCACGATCGGCTCGGTCGGCGCCTGCGCACCGGACTGGACCAGGTCCCAGGTCTGCTCGGTGGACTCGGCCTCCACCATCATGATGGCGACGTCGCCGGCGTCGGTGACGCGGCCGGCGACGACCATGTCGAAGACCGCGTTCTCGAGCTGGCTGTGGGTCGGGAACGCGACCCACTGGCCCTCGATCAGGGCGACGCGCACGCCGCCGACCGGACCGGAGAACGGCAGGCCGGAGAGCTGGGTGGACATCGACGCCGCGTTGATCGCGAGCACGTCGTAGGGCTGGTCGGGGTCGAGCGCCATGACGGTGATGACGACCTGGACCTCGTTGCGCAGACCCTTCTTGAAGGTCGGGCGCAGCGGGCGGTCGATCAGGCGGCAGGTGAGGATCGCGTCCTCGCCCGGGCGGCCCTCGGAACGGAAGAAGGAGCCGGGGATCTTGCCCGCGGCGTACATCCGCTCCTCGACGTCGATGGTGAGCGGGAAGAAGTCGAAGTGGTCCTTCGGCTGCTTCGAGACGGTGGTCGCCGACAGCAGCATCGTCTCGTCGTCGAGGTAGGCGGTCACGGAACCCGCGGCCTGCCGAGCGAGGAGCCCGGTCTCGAACTTGACGGTGCGGGTGCCGAACTTGCCGTTGTCGATGGTGGTCTCGACGGCAGTGATGACTGGTTCGGTCAAGGAATTCGTCCTTAGTCTTTGTCGCGGAGCGTCCCCGCGCCGGGCGTGTGCGCTCGTTGCGCACAGGGCCGGTCTTCGATCGAGACCCTCAGCCTTCGCGGCGGATGCCGCAATCTGGGAGTCACTACCGAGGACCGAGCCGGTCGGGCGGGCCGCTCCTGGTGATGATCTTTTCTTCGTACGCCGGCCGGTGGCCGTAGCACTCTCGGTCCAGCCTATCCGTCGACCACCCGAAACGTGGAACGCGCGCCCCCGACGCGTCTCAGACGACGGTGACGGGGTGGCGTACGACGGCGTCGAAGAAGTAGCCGCCAGGGTTGTGGGCGGCGACGTCGGGCTGGGTGCGGCCGGCCCGGTCGGTGGCGCGGACGAGGACCTCGTACGCCCCGGGCGCCGGGTTGCGCCAGGTGTGGTCCCACTGCGCCCAGCCGAGGCCGTGGCCGCCGGTGGGACGGCCGGGCGCGTGCGGCACGGCCAGCGCCCAGGTCCGGCCGCCGTCGGTGCTGATCTCGACGCGCGCGATCGGCGCCGCACCGGACCAGGAGCGGCCGCTCAGCACGATCCGCTCCCCCGCCGGGATCTCGGCGTTCCACTCCAGCTCGAGGGCCGAGCGGACGGGGTTGACGGTGAGCGGGCCGTCGACGTTGTACCACTTGGTGTCCCACGGCGAGGTCAGCACGCTCGTGGACACCTCCAGCGAGCCGAGCCACTTGATCGAGGCGATCCCGATCCAGCCGGGCAGCAGCAGCCGTAGCGGATACCCGTGGTCGGGCAGCAGGTCCTCACCGTTGGCGCCCCACACCAGCAGGGCGTCGTCGTAGGCCTTCTCGATCGGGAACGGCCGGCGCACCCGGCCGTAGTCGACGCCCTTGTCCACATAGCTGGCGTCGAGCCCGGTCGCCTGCACCGAGACCGCGTCCTGGCGGACACCGACCGCGGTGAGGACGTCTTGGAGGCGTACGCCCCTCCAGCGGACCGCGCCCACCGCGCCCAGCGTCCACTTGGTGCCGCTGACCTCCTGGCCCTGCTGGGTGGCGAAGAAGCTGCGGCCGTTGCCGGTGCACTCGTGGACCGAGGTCGTCTCGACGTGCCGGAAGGCTTTGAGGTCGTCGAGGGTGAGCTGCACCCCGGCGGGGTCGCGCAGGCCGTCGCCGAAGATCTCCAGCCGGTACGTCCCGGCGTCGATCCGCGGGGTCGCGGTGTGGTTGCGCACGAACAGGTCGGCCTGCGGAGTCAGGTAGCGGCGCGGGTCGACCGAGTCCCAGCGGGTCTCGGCGTTGGTGCCGTAGTCGACGAAGCGCTCGACCGGCAGCGGCTTGAGGATGGCCGGGGCACCGGCCGCGGCGCCGGTCGTGACGGACTGGGTGGCCTGGGTGGTGCCCACCGCGGCCGCGCCGAGCGCGGAGGCCGTGAGGAAGGAGCGGCGGTTCAACCCTGCGCGTGTCATGCCCGCCAGATTAACACTACTAACTTGATATAGATAGTTCTCCGGACCCTCGGGGCACCCCGGGAAAACGAACAGCGGCCGCCCGGTGATCCGGGCGGCCGCTGCGTACGAAGATCAAGCGATCAACGACGAAGGCCGAGCTTCTCGATGATCGAGCGGTAGCGCTCGATGTCCTTCTTCTGAAGGTAGTTGAGAAGGCGGCGGCGCTGGCCGACGAGCAGCAGCAGACCACGACGGCTGTGGTGGTCGTGCTTGTGCTCCTTGAGGTGGTCGGTCAGGTGGGAGATGCGGTGCGACAGCAGCGCGATCTGCACCTCCGGCGAGCCGGTGTCACCCTCGGTCGTGGCGTACTCGGCGATGATCTTCTTCTTGGTCTCCGCGTCAGTTCCAACTGCCATGCGAAGGCTCCCTTCCGGCCCGTGGGCCTACTCGTTGCGCGGCGCGCCCGGGCCTGTTCACCGGGGCACTCTTGGTCCGCGGCCGATTTCACGGCTTGAGCTGCCGACCCCATGGGACGGCAACCCGAGAAGATTAACAGCGAGCCGGGGTGCGCCCCGAATCGCCGCCGGATCAGGCCACCAGCACGAGTCGTGCCACCAGCCGGCGCAACCTCCACCACAGCTTCATCGCATCCTCACCCTCGCCCTCGCCTCTCCGCCATATGGATCGACGCTGCAGATCCGGGATCGGTTGCATCGGTCGGGTCATGGCTTGTCGGCGGTACCCGCGGACGCGCTCGGTGATGCGCTCGGGGACGCACTCGGTGAGCTCGTCGCAACCCCGGGTAGCGAGACCTCCGGCACGGTGGCCAGCGGCGGCTCCTGGATCGCCGGCGCGTCCTCGGCCCCCTCGGCGAAGGCGTTGGGGTCGAGCGCGGTGTCCGGCTGGACGCGGCTGGGCAGCGGGAAGACGTTGTAGAGCTGCGCGGCACCGTTGGACCAGGGATAGAAGATCCGCGGCTGGAGCGGCTCGCCGGTCATCTCGTCGGTGCAGGCGACCTCGGCCATGTCGAGCTCGTCGACGGCCAGCGGCGGAAGCGGCGCGGCAGTCGTCGAGGTGCAGTCGGGCTGGGTGACGACGTCGATCGGCTTGCCGTCCTGGTCGAAGAGCTGGACGCCGGTCAGCGGCTTGCCCGAGGCGTCGTAGGGATAGATGTTGCTGACCCACCTGCCGTCGGAGTAGATCCCCGCCTGCTCCTCGATCGGCGTGGCATAGCCGCCCGCACCTGCCTCGTTGAAGCCGTCGCTCCACCCGCGGTCGTACTCGGAGCCGCCGACGCCACCGCTCGCCCAGGTCATGAAGAGCACGAACACGGCGAACGCGTTGAGGACCAGGAGCACGACCCGCGCGAGGGTCCCGCGCTCGCCACCCGGCCAGACCCGGCCGGCGCCGATGAGCATGCTGACCGCCACCGCGACGATGAGGAGCACGACCGCGGGCGCGCTCGACATGCTCCAGCCGAACATCGCCGAGACCAGCCAGACCGCGGCCCAGGCACGCACGATCCACCACAGCGGCCGCAGCCAGGCGACCACAGGACGCAGATCCGTGCGCAGCAGCTCACCGAGCTTGGCGACCCCGGCATCGAAGCGGGCGTGGCCGGCGTCCAGGAACCCGTCGACCTGCTCCGCGAGGCCGCGAGGCGGCCTCGCGCCCGCGGGGATCCCCGCGGCCGCCCGCAGCTCCTTGGCGTACTCCACCGGATCCCCGAGAGCATCGGGCCCGCGCTCCTCGACCAGCTCGGTGAAGTCGGCCTCGAGCCCGTCGGTGATGTCGCTCAGCACCTCCGGGTCGAGGTCGGCGAGCTCGCGGCGTACGCGAGCCAGGAAGAGCCGCACCTCCGGTGCGACGTTCGCCTCTGCATCTGTGGTCGTCATGCGCGTGCCCCTTGAAGGATCTGGGTGACAGTGGTGGAGAAGTGGGACCAGTCCTCGCGCTGTTGCTTGAGCTGGCCTTGCCCGGCGGGCGTGATGCCGTAGTACTTGCGGTGCGGACCGGACTCCGACGGCACGACGTAGGAGGTCAGGGAACCGGCGGCGTACAGCCGCCGCAGGGTGCCGTAGACCGACGCGTCCCCGACATCCGTGAGCCCGCTGTCGCGGAGCTTGCGGACGATGTCATAGCCGTACGCGTCCTCGCCGTCGACGACGGCCAGCACGGTCAGGTCGAGCACCCCTTTGAGCAGCTGGGTGGTATCCATGCTTGGCACACTACTACGCAGTGCGCACTACTTGCCAGAGCATTGCACCGCGCGCCGCCGAGAAGCCGTGGCTCTCAGCGGCACGGAGGCGAGCTCAGCGAACTAGGACCGCCCGCGTACGTCGCGGACGAAGTCCTTCCAGGCGGCCGTGTCGCTCGCCGGGCCGGAGCCGCGGGCCGGGCCGGTGAAGGTGCGGACCTGGACGGGCTGAGCCAGCCGGCCAGCAGGCGAGGCGGGGACGATCCGGGTCTGGGCGGTCGGCACGGCGACACTCGACCGCAACTGCTGACCGTAGCCGCCGGGAGCGTTCCCCGCCGCGCTGTCGGAGATGAGCGTGGACATCGAGGTGTATTCGACCCGGTTGCCGGGAACCGCGAGCCAGATCAGCGCGATCAGGAGCCCGATCGCCCACCCGTAGGTCACCCCGTACGCAGCGCCCGTCTCGAGCACCTCGCCGAGCGAGGCACGCACCTGGGCCGAGCGGCCGTCGGTGAAGTAGGTGTAGAGGGCGCCGGCGAGCTGGCCCGCGGCGGTGGCGACGATCGCGGCGAACCAGCAGCCGAGGAACACCGGCCAGAACGCCCGCGGCCAGATGCCGACGGTGCCGAGCCAGGTCAGCAGTCCGGTGAGCACGAAGACGGTCGCGGTGAGGATGGCGGAGAGCACCAGCGCATCGCCGGAGAAGAGACCACCGAACGACTCCTCGCCGAAGTAGGCCAGGCGGTCACCGAGCAGCGTGGCCGCCCACCCGGCCGAGTCGGTGCCGTTCTCCTCGGCCCAGCCGGAGAACGGCGCCGAGCCGGAGAGGAACTGCAGGACCCAGAGCCCGCCGGTGACGAGGACCGCGTTGATGAAGGCCGGGATGCCCCCGCGGGCACGGTCGGCCTCGACCTCGGTCTCGAAGGCGGACGTCGGGGTGGCATGGGGCTCCATGACAGACAATTCAACCGCACCTGGAACCCGGTGGGTAGAGCCTCCGCGCTACTGCGGCATGAGGATCTCGCGCGCCCGCTCGACGTCGGCGCGCATCTGCTCCACGAGCGCGTCGATCCCCTCGAACGCGACCATGCCGCGCAGCCGCTCCACGAAGGCGACCTCGACCTCGACCCCGTAGAGCTCCAGGTCGTCGCGGTCGAGCACGTAGGACTCGACCCGGCGCCCGACCACGCCCTCGAAGGTGGGGTTGGTGCCGACCGAGATC
This sequence comes from Nocardioides turkmenicus, assembly GCF_011045035.1. Lineage (GTDB taxonomy): Bacteria > Actinomycetota > Actinomycetes > Propionibacteriales > Nocardioidaceae > Nocardioides > Nocardioides turkmenicus. Next base: position 274,924 of record NZ_JAALAA010000005.1, on the reverse strand, counting down.
GCGGCCGGGAACTGCTCCCCCGTGTCGCGCCGGGTCAGCCAGCCCGCGTAGATGCCGTCGGGCGGCACCGCGGTCAGCGAGTCGGTGGGCACGTTGGCGGTCGGGAAGCCGAGCTCGCGGCCACGCTGGTCGCCCTTCACGACGACGCCACGCACGGAGTAGGGACGACCCAGCGCCTCCGCGGCTCCGGTGACGTCGCCGGCCGCCAGGCACGTACGGATGTAGGTCGAGGACCACACCTGGGGCCCGCCGTCGAGCGGGATCCCCTCGGCGGAGAAGTCGTGGATCTTGCCGTAGGCGACCAGGTCGGCGACGTCGCCGGCGGCCTTGCAGCCATAGCGGAAGTTGGCGCCGACCACGCACGCCTCGGCGTGCAGCGCGTCGACGAGCACCCGCTGGGCGAACTCGTCGGGCGTCCAGTTGGCCATCTCCATGTCGAAGGGCAGCGCGAGCACGGCGTCGGCACCGGCGGCGAGCAGCAGCTCGGCGCGCACCTCCATCGTGGTGAGCACACCAGGGGCGTGCTCGGGCCGCAGCACCGCCATCGGGTGCGGGTCGAAGGTGACCGCCACCAGGGTGAGGTCCTTGGCGTCCGCCACCTCGCGTCCCCGGCGCAGCACATGCTGGTGTCCGAGGTGGACTCCGTCGAAGTTGCCGATCACGACACAGGTGCGGCCGAGGTCGGACGGCACCTCGCTCAGACTTCTCCAGAACACGCCGCCAGAATATCCATGCTCGGACCCCTTCCCGGATCCGGGCCACCTGGCAACCAACCAGTAACGTGTTCTACCCCATGCTCGTTGGGGGAACCATGGAGAGCCTCGTACGCAGAGCCGCCAGGTCCCTCGCCCCACTGGTCCTTCTCGGTGGCGTCCTGAGCGCTCCGGCCGCGGCCGCCGAGCCGCCTGCGGCGTACGACGCGACGGTGCGGATCACCGAGCACGGGATCCCGCACATCACCGCCCGCGACTGGGGCTCGTTGGGCTACGGCAGCGGCTGGGCGACCGCCGGGGAGGCGACCTGCACCCTCGCCGACATCCTGCTCAGCGCCCGCGGCGAGCGCTCCCGATGGCTGGGTGCGGAGGCGACGTACGACGACGCGGTCTCCAAGCCGGCGACCAACCTCGACTCCGACGTGCTGGTCGGCGACCTGCACAACCGCCGCGTGGTCGAGAGGCTGCTCGACTCCCCCGCCGGACCTTCGGCGCGGGCACGGGAGATGGTGCGCGGCTACGCCGCCGGGGTCAACGAGTGGCTGCGTACGCACGAGGTCACCGACCCCGCCTGCGCCGACGCTCCCTATCTCCGGCCCGACGTCACCGAGACGGACATCTGGTACGGCGTCTACCTGGCCAACCTGATCGCCTCGGCCGGGCAGTTCGTCGGCGAGATCAACCAGGCCGCTCCCCCGTCGCTGGCCGACCCTGGGCTTCCCGGCTTGCCGAAGACCGCCGCCGAGGTGCCGGCGGCGGCCGCGAAGGTCGACAAGGAGGCGCTGCTGGCCTCGCTGGGCCGCGACCCGGAGCGCGCCTTCGGGTCCAACGCGACCGCGATCGGCGGTGAGGCCAGCTCGACCGGTGCCGGGATGCTGCTCGGCAACCCGCACTTCCCCTGGCAGGGCCGCTACCGGTTCACCCAGCAGCACCTGACGATCCCCGGTGAGTACGACGTGGCCGGCGCCTCGCTGATCGGCTCACCGGTGGTCAACATCGGCTGGAACGACGACGTCGCCTGGAGCCACACGGTCTCGACCGCCTATCGCTTCACGCCGTACGAGTACACGACCCTCGGGCCCGGCACCCGATACCTCACCCCGGACGGTGTGCGGAGCGCCGAGCGGCGCGAGGTGGAGTCGAGGTGAAGACCGCCTCGGGCACGACCACGGTCACCGAGGACCTCTACCGCACCCCCGAGGGCTACGTCATCGACTCCCCGTCGCAGCTGATGGCCTGGGGACCGCAGAGCTTCTGGGCGATCCGGGACGCCAACGCCGAGCACCTCCGCACCCTCGACACGTTCCTCGGCATGGGCGACGCGTCCTCCGTCGAGGACCTGCTGGAGCGCCAGGACGCGGGCGGCGGGATGCCGTGGGTCAACACGATCGCGGCCGACCGGCACGGCGACGCCCTCTACGCCGACCACTCGGTCGTCCCGCACGTCACCGACGAGCACGCCTCGCGCTGCATGACCGTCGTCGGCCGGCTGCTGAACACGGTCGCCGGCCTGCCCGGCCTCGACGGCAACCGTGCCGGCTCCTCGTGCGCCTGGGGCACCGACGCCGACGCCCAGCGTCCGGGGATCTTCGGCGACCGGCACCTCCCCGACGTCGTACGCCGCGACTGGGTCATGAACGCCAACGACTCCTTCTGGCTGCCCAACCCCGAGTCCCCGCTGGAGGGCTACCCCGCGATCATCGGCTGCGAGCGCTGCGAGCGGACGATGCGTACGCAGATGGTGGCTCGCTACGTCATGGACCGGCTCGCCGCCGAGGGCGTCGAGACGCCGGCCTCGCTGGCGGAGCACCAGCACGACAACCGGCAGCGGACGGCCGAGGTGATGAAGGCCGACGGCGCGCTCGACCGGGTCTGCCGGCTCACCGGCGAGCAGGAGGCGTGTGCGGTCCTGGCCGCGTGGGACGGGCGCTCGGACGCGACCTCGGTCGGCACCGCCATCTTCACCGAGTTCGTCAAGCGCGCCCCGAGCGGGATCCAGCTCTGGCGCGTCCCGTTCAATGCCGACGACCCGCTGAACACCCCGCGCGGGCTGCGCACCACACCGAGCACGGTCAAGGCGATGAAGGACGCGATCACGGCCGTCGAGGCGACCGGCCTCCCGATCGACTCGCCCTGGGGCGCCTACCAGGTCGCCGCAGACCGCGGCGCTCCCCCGCTCCCTCTGGGCGGCGGCGAGGGCAACCTGGCCGGCAACGCCAACGCGCTGGCCTCCCGCAAGCCGACCCACAACCTCGGCTATGCCCGGCCGATCACCTACGGCTCCTCGCACATCCAGGCCGTCTCGTTCGGACCCGACGGCGTCGAGCCCCGCACGATCCTCACCTACGGCCAGTACGAGGACCCCGGGTCACCGTGGTCCAGCGACCAGACCCGGCTCTTCTCCGAGGAGAAGTGGGTCAGCTTCCCGTGGACCGACGCCGAGATCCGGGCCGACCTCGTCCAGACCGTACACCTGCGCTGACCCTCCCCGCCGAGGCGTCACCCCCGCAGGCCGAAGCGTCACTGCGTGGAATGTCAGCCGACGAAGACCGCCGTCGCCTTGGCGGTCTCGGGCCCGACCGGCTCGTAGAGTGCCAGGAACTCGCCGTCGGGGGCGAAGACGCCGGTGAGCCCGTCGAGCGCGACCTTGAGCTTGCGGCCGTAGCGGACGTCCTGGGCCTGCTCCTCGGAGAGGTCGTAGGGGGTGAACGCGGCGCGGGCGGCGTCGGCCAGCGGCAGCACCGCGAACTCGTCGGAGAGCTCCTCGAGCGTCCGGGCGACGTCGAGCCCGTACGGCCCCACCGCGGTCCGGCGCAGCATCGTCAGGTGTCCACCGACCCCGAGCGCCTCCCCGACGTCACGGGCGATCGCGCGGATGTAGGTGCCCGAGGAGCAGCGCACGGCGATGTCTACGTCGACCACGTCGGCCTCGCGCCGGATCTCACCGACGGTGAGCTCGTGCACCGTGACCGGCCGCGCCTTCAGCTCGACCTGCTCCCCGTCGCGTACGCGCTGGTAGGCACGCTTGCCGTCGACCTTGATCGCCGACACCGCGGTCGGCACCTGGAGGATGTCACCGACCTGGCTCGCGAACGCGCTGCGTACGCGCTCTTCGTCGAGGCCGGCGGCCGAGCTCGTCGAGACCACCTCGCCCTCGGCGTCGTCGGTGGTCGTGGAGACCCCGAGCCGCACGGTCGCCGAGTAGGCCTTCTCGGTCAGCATCAGATGACCGAGGAGGCGGGTGGCCCGCTCGACCCCCAGGACGAGTACGCCGGTGGCCATCGGGTCCAGCGTGCCGGCATGCCCGACCTTGCGGGTGCCCGCCAGCCGGCGTACGCGCGCGACGACGTCGTGGGAGGTGACGCCGGCGGGCTTGTCGACGACGACGAGACCGGAGCGAGCGCTCACTCCTCGTCGTCCTCGTCCCACTCGTCCTCGGTCTCACGAGGCTTCTTGTAGGGGTCGGGCTCGCCGGCGTAGGTGGTGCCGCGGGAGGCGGCGACCGCGTCGTCCTGCGCCTTGGCGCGGGCGAGCACGTCGTCGAGGTGGCGGGCCGTCTCGGGCAGCGCGTCGTGGATGAACTCCAGCGTCGGAGCGGTGCGGGTGCCGAGCTGCTTGGCCACCTCGGAGCGGATCAGCCCCTTGGCGGACTCCAGCGCCGCGGCCGTGCCGGCCAGCTCCGCCTCCGAGTCGGCGCCCAGGACGGTGTAGAAGATCGTCGCCTGCTGGCTGTCGCCGGTCACCCGGACGTCGGTGACGGTGACGAACCCGATCCGCGGGTCCTTGATCCGCCGCTCCAGCATCTGCGCCACGATGACCTTGATCCGGTCAGCGATCCGGCGAACTCGTGGGCTACTCATGTTCACACTCTCTCAAATAATCGAAGCAAATCGAGACGTTGGCCGGGCCGCGACTGCGACCCGGCCAACGTCAGAGGCTTGTTCAGCCCCGGGGAATCTCCACCATCTCGAAGGCTTCGATGATGTCGCCTTCCTTGATGTCCTGGAAGTTCTTCAGGACCAGACCGCACTCGAAGCCCTCGCGGACCTCGGCGGCGTCGTCCTTCTCACGGCGCAGCGAGGCGAGGTCGAGGTTGTCGGCCGCCACGGCGCCGTCGCGCAGGACGCGAACCTTGGCGTTGCGGCGGATGAGACCCTCGGTGACCATACAACCGGCGATGTTTCCGGCCTTCGACGAGCGGAAGATCGCGCGGATCTCCGCCTTGCCGAGGACCCTCTCCTCGTATTCCGGCTTGAGCATGCCCTTGAGGGCCGCCTCGATCTCCTCGATCGCCTGGTAGATGACCGAGTAGTAGCGGATCTCGACACCCTCGCGGTCGGCCAGCTCCGTCGCCTTGCCCTGCGGGCGGACGTTGAAGCCGATGATGATCGCGTCGGAGGCAGCCGCCAGGTCGACGTTGGTCTCGGTGATCGCACCGACACCGCGGTCGATGACCCGGATGCCGACCTCGTCGCCGACGTCGATCTTGGCCAGCGCGTCCTCGAGCGCCTCGACCGAACCGGACACGTCGCCCTTGAGGATGAGGTTGAGCTCCTGGCTCTCGCCCTTCTCCATGGAGGCCATGAAGTCCTCCAGCGTGCGGCGTACGCGGCGCTTGGCCTGCTGCGCGGCACGCTCGCGTGCCTCGCGCTTCTCGGCGATCTGGCGAGCCATCCGGTCGTCCTCGACGACCAGGAAGCTCTGACCCGCACCCGGCACCGCCGAGAGACCCAGGACCATCGCCGGACGCGACGGGGTCGCCTCGGTGATCTCGTGGCCGTACTCGTCGATCATCGCGCGGACGCGGCCGTGGGCCGGGCCGGCGACGATGGACTCACCCACGCGCAGCGTGCCGCGCTGGACCAGGATGGTCGCGACCGGGCCGCGACCGCGGTCGAGGTGAGCCTCGATCACGATGCCCTGCGCGTCCTGGCTGGCGTTGGCCTGCAGGTCGAGCGAGGCGTCGGCGGTCAGCACGACGGCCTCGAGGAGACCATCGATGTTGATCCGCGACTTCGCCGAGATCTCGACGAACATGGTGTCGCCGCCGTACTCCTCGGGGATGAGGCCGTACTCGGTCAGCTGGCCACGGACCTTGGTCGGGTCCGCCTCCGGCTTGTCGATCTTGTTGATCGCGACCACGATCGGGACACCGGCCGCCTTGGCGTGGTTGAGCGCCTCGATCGTCTGCGGCATCACACCGTCGTCGGCCGCGACCACGAGGATCGCGAGGTCCGAGGACTGCGAACCACGGGCACGCATGGCGGTGAACGCCTCGTGACCCGGGGTGTCGATGAAGGTGATCTTGCGCTCTTCGCCGTCGACCTCGGTCGAGACCTGGTAGGCACCGATGTGCTGGGTGATGCCACCGGCCTCGCCCTCGATGACGTTGGCGTCACGGATGGCGTCGAGCAGCTTGGTCTTACCGTGGTCGACGTGACCCATGACGGTGACGACCGGCGGCCGGACCGTCCAGTCGGACTCGTCGCCCTCGTCGCCGAGCTCGATGTCGAAGGACTCGAGCAGCTCGCGGTCCTCGTCCTCGGGGGAGACGACCTGGACGACGTAGTTGAGCTCCTCACCGAGCAGCTCGAGGGTCTCGTCGTTGACGGACTCGGTCGCGGTGACCATCTCACCGAGGCCGAACAGCATCTGCACCAGCTGAGCCGGCTCGACGTTGATCTTCTCGGCGAAGTCGGTCAGGCTCGCGCCGCGAGCCAGGCGCACGGTCTCACCGTTGCCCTTGCGTACGCGGATGCCACCGATCGTCGGGGCCTCCATGGCCTCGAACTCCTGGCGACGCGCCCGCTTCGACTTCCGGCCACGGCGCGAGGGACCACCCGGGCGACCGAAGGCACCCTGGGTCGTGCCGCGACCACCGGGGCGACCGGCACCGGGACGACCGCCACCGGGACCGCCGCCGAAGCCGCCGCCACCGGGACGACCGGCACCGCCGCCGCCACCGGGACGACCGGCACCACCCGGACGACCGCCGCCACCGGGACGACCCGGGGCACCGGCACGACCACCGGGACCGCCACCAGGACGGGCACCGAACGCGGCCGGGGACTTCGGCATCATCGCCGGGTTGGGACGCGGCATGCCGGGACGGCCACCGGCCTGGCCACCCTCACGGGCGGCCGCGGGACGCGGCGGACGCTGGTCGCCACCGGCCGGGGCACCGCCCTGGCCGCCGCCCTGGGCTCCACCCTGGCCGCTGGGACGCGGACGCCCCATGCCCTGGTTGGAGGAGAACGGGTTGTTGCCCGGGCGCGGAGCGCCGGGCTTGCCGACCGGACGCGGACCGGGACGACCGGCACCGGCGCCGCCGGTGCCACCCGCACCACCGCGGGCCGCGGGGGCCTGCGGACGAGCGCCCGGCTTCGGGGCACCCGGCTTGGGCGCGCCCGGCTTCGGGGCGGTCTTCGGGCTGGGCTTGGGAGCGGACGCCGCGGGGGCTGCCGGAGCCTCGGCCTTCTTGGCCGGCGGCTTCGGGCCGGGCTTGGGCGCTGCCGGCTTGGTCTCGGCAGGCGCCTCGGCAGGCTTCTCGGGCGCCTTGTCGGCGGCCTTCTTCGGGGCCGCGGGCTTGGGCGCTGCCGGCTTGGGGCCGGGCTTGGGGGCAGCCGGCTTCTCGACGGTGGACGCGGAACCGCCCTTGCCGCCGGCCTTCAGGCCGGGGCCGATCTCCTTGCGGAAACGCATCTCCGCAGGCAGCTCGACGGTCGAGCTCGCCGACTTGACGAACTCTCCCATCTCCTTGAACTTCTCGAGAACGAACTTGCTCTCGACTCCGAACTCCTTGGCGAGTTCGTGGACTCGGGTCTTAGCCACGCTTCTCCTTCTGGCCACAGACCCAAATCCGGGTGAAAACTGTGACCACTAGTGGGTGTAGAACACGCTCATCGCGAAGTACTCATCGAGTGCTCATGAGCTTTTGCTCCAATTCCTGGTCAGTTGACCGTCGGCGACGGTCGTGGGTGTCTGGCGCGTGTCGAGGTAGTCCTCCACCGGTGCGCTGGAAAGCCCGCCCTCGGCCCCCTTACCTTTCGGGAACAGGGCCCGGGTGAACGCCTTCCGGCGCACCGCGAGTTCGTAGCACTCACGCGTGGGGTGCAGGTGCGCCCCTCGCCCGGGTGCGGTGGCTGTCGGATCGGGCACGACGGCCGGCTGGCCGTCGCGGTCCGAGCCGGCGGTCACCCGCAACAACTCGCGCTTGGCGGCTCGCTTCCCGCAACCCACGCACGTACGGACAGGTCCGTTCTGCGTAGTTTCTTCGAGGCGTGCCACCGATCCTTAACACTACCGCTTCCGGGGTTCGGTAGACGAAACCGGGGCACAGGTCGTTCTTATTCCGTGACCGATCGTCACAGGATGGCGGCGATCTCCGGCCAGGCCAGCCTGCCCAGGTCGCGGTCGGCATCCTCCGAGCCGCCCCAGGCGAGCCTGGTGCTCGGCGGCAGAACGGGCTCGCCCGGAAGCACGACCCGATGCCCGGCCTCGGGGTGGGTGACCACGATCGTCTCCAGGTCGTGAGCCGTACGCCGCCGCCGGACCGCCTCCGCGAAGAGGACCGACGGCCACAGCTCGTCGTCTCCCCCGGCGACCAGGACGACCTCACCGGCGATGCGCTCGACCGGGATGGTCGCGGCGGGCACCCGGTCGGCGTACTTCTCCAGGGCCGAGAGGTAGGCCTCGCAGAACGACGCGAGCTCGCCGTCCGCCTCCTTCACGGCATCGTCGACGGCCTCGTCGTCGAAGGGCACGAACGGCACCGGCTCGCCGCGCAGCGTCCACGACGACCGCTGCGGCCGCTCGTCGCTCAGCCCGGCCCAGGAGACGTACGTCGGGGAGATCCCGACCACGGCGTCGATCTCGGGGTGCAGGGTGCCGAGCAGCAGCGCGGCCTGGGCACCCCAGGAAGCGCCGAGCACGACCAGCCGCTCGTAGCGGGCGTGGAGGTCGCCGAGGACGTCGTCGAACGTCTCCAGCGGCATGAGCCGGGCCTCGTTCGGCTGGCCGGGTCCGCCGAAGTAGCGGATCGACGCCGCGGCCACGCCGTGGGCGGCGAGCATCCGGCACCGGTCGGTCTCGATCCGGCCCGAGGACCCCGACAGGACGAGTACGCCGGTGGTCGCCCCTTCCGGCTCCAGCAGGATGCCGTCGGGGTCGGTCAGAGTGGTCTCACGCACGATCAGGCGACCGGGGTCTCCTCGTCGGAACGGATGTCGATGCGCCAGCCGGTGAGCCGGGCGGCCAGGCGGGCGTTCTGCCCCTCCTTGCCGATCGCCAGCGAGAGCTGGTAGTCGGGCACCACGACGCGGGCGGACTTGGTCGCCTCGTCGATGATCTCGACCGAGGAGACGCGGGCCGGGGAGAGCGCGGAGGCGACGAGCACCTTCGGGTCCTCGGACCAGTCGACGATGTCGATCTTCTCGCCCTGCAGCTCCGACATCACCTGACGGACCCGCTGGCCCATCGGTCCGATGCAGGCGCCCTTGGCGTTGACACCGGGGACGGTCGACTTGACCGCGATCTTGGTGCGGTGACCGGCCTCGCGGGCGATCGCGGCGATCTCCACGGTGCCGTCGGCGATCTCGGGCACCTCGAAGGAGAAGAGCTTCTTGACCAGGTTGGGGTGGGAGCGCGAGAGCGTGATCTGCGGGCCGCGCATGCCCTTGCGCACGCTCACCACGAGCGCCTTGATCCGGGTGCCGTGGCCGTAGTCCTCGCCGGGCACGCGCTCGGAGAGCGGGATGACGCCCTCGAGCCGGCCAAGGTCGACGAGCACGTCGTCGGGGTTGCGCCCCTGCTGGATGACGCCGGAGAGGATGTCGCCCTCCTTGCCGGAGAACTCGCCGAACTTCACGTCGTCCTCGGCGTCGCGCAGCCGCTGCAGCACGATCTGCTTCGCGGTCGTGGCGGCGATCCGGCCGAAGCCCTCGGGCGTGTCGTCGTACTCCCCGATCACGTTGCCCTCGTCGTCGACCTCGGAGGCCAGCACACGTACGTGGCCGGTCTTGCGGTCCAGGTCGACCCGGGCCTTCGTCTGGGCGCCCTCGGTCTTGTGGTAGGCCGTCAGCAGCCCCTGCTCGATGGCCTCGACGAGCACATCGAGCGAGATCTCGCGCTCCCGCTCCAGCATCCGCAGGATGCTCATATCGATGTCCATGGCCTACTCCCCCTCGTCGATCCGCTTGAACTCGATCTGCACAAGCGCCTTCTTCACGTCGTTGTACGCCACGTCACGGCGCTTGCCGCTCACCTCGAGCGTCGCGCGCTCCTCGTCGGACTCCTTGACGCGTCCGGTGAACGTGGAGCCGTCGGTGGCGGTGACCTTGACCAGGCGACCCTTGTTGCGGCGCCAGTGGCGCGGCAGGGTCAGCGGCCGGTCGACACCGGGAGAGGTCACCTCGAGGGTGTAGGGCTGCTCGCCCATGACGTCGGACTCGTCGAGGACCCGGTTGACCTCACGGGTGGCCTCGGTGACCTCTTCATGGGTGATCCCGCCGTCCTTGTCGACGGCGATCCGCAGGATCCGGCGCTTGCCGGCCGGCGTGATCTCCACGGCCTCGATGTCCAGGCCCAGGGCCAGGAGCGGGTCGGCGAGGGCCTTCTCGATGGCACTCGCGATCGCGTCCTTCCGCTCAGCACTCAACGCGATCTCCCCCTGCATCCTGTTGTCCGGTCCTGTTGTGGCTGGTCCGATTGTCCGGGCCTCCGAGCACACGGCGTCCCTGACGAAACCATACCTGTACGCCTCGGGTGTCCCGAAACAGCGCGCGGCTGTGTTGGAAAGCCGCTGACGCGACTCCCGCCGGGTGTCGTTAGGGTTCCTCACGTGACCAGCGCACGTGCCCTCCGGATGCTCTCTCGGCGCACCGCTGTGGGTGTCGCCGCGGTTGCCCCGCTGGCCGCCTCGGCGTGTTCGGCCTCGGAGATGCTGGATCCTGTCAAAGCACCCCCGCCCAGCACTCCCCCGGCCCCCGCCAATCCCGACCAGAGTGTGATCGACGCCACGGTCGCGGCGATCCTCGGGGCCGACGAGGGCGCACCGGCGGCCTTCGTCCAGCTCCACCGGGCGCACATCGAGGCGCTGGCCCCGACCAAGGGCGTGACCGCGGACCCCGCGACCGGGCGCTGGCAGGACCGTCAGCTGGCCCTGGTCACGAAGCTGACCACCGCGGCCGGCCGCGCGGTCGACCCTCAGCTGGTCACACTGCTCGCCTCGGCCGCCGCCGGCCAGCAGCAGCTCCTGCACGGACGGGGTCTGGCATGACCACCGCGGACACGGCCTCGACGGAGGCCGTCCAGGCGGCCCTCGCGGTCGAGCACGCCGCGATCTTCGTCCTCGGCGCCCTGGGCGGGCGCACCTCCGCCTCCTCGGCGCCGGCCCTCGCGCGGGCGCTCACGGATGCGTACGACGACCACGTGAACGCGCGCGAGGCGCTGGCCGCGCACGTGGTGGCTGCCGGGATCGAGCCGGTCGCGCCCTCGGCCGTCTACGACCTGCCCGGCCGGATCGGGACGGAGGCGGGCATCGGCGCCGCGGCGCTGCGGCTGGAGAAAGACATCACCGCCACGTATCTCGCGCTGGCCCCCAAGGCGACCGGCACCCATCGGACGCTGCTCATCCAGCTGCTGTGCCGGGCGGCGGCGCGCCAGCTCGACCTGGGCGCGAAGCCGACGGCGTTCCCCGGGACCTGAACCGGGCACCTGCCCGAAAAGCCGAGATGGGCCCGCGAACCGTCCGGCGCGGGAGACTCCCGAGATGTCTCCCGAGACCGGGCGGCTCGCGGGCCAGGTTTTTGGCCTGGACACGAGGCCTGAGAAGCCGCCTGCGGCGGAACCTCTCTTGCAGAAGTATGCAATCCCCGCCCAGAACCGCCCAGACCCGCAAAAGCGCATTGCAAGAACTTGCAACTTTTGGAGGAGTCATTCCCAGGAGCGAACGAGGTGGTGTATGTCGCTCAACTGTTCGGCCACGGCGTCCGGCGAGCCTTCGCTGTGGCCCACCTGGCTGCTCGGGATGTTGCTGTGGGGGATGTGGATCGCCCGCATACCGGCCTTCTGAGCACCGTACACATCATCGAAGAGCCTGTCGCCCACGTAGACACATCGAGATGGATCCGAGACCTTCACCGCCTCCATCGCCGCGTGGAACGCCTCCTCAGCTGGCTTCGTCCAGGGCACCTCGGAGGTGTAGACGTCACCGTCGAGCAGGTCGAGCACGCCGTCGCGCTCGAAGAACCCGCGGTGCCACGCGCGCGGCCAGATCGTGTTGGACAGCACCCCGACGCGTACGCCGTCGGCGCGGAGCGCCTCCCACAGCGGCCCGACCTCGGGGTCGGTCAGCGTGTGCGGCTCCCAGAACTCGTAGTAGGCGTGGAGCAGGTCCGGGTCGTGCTCGAGCCCGGCCTCGGCGAAGAGGTCGTCGATCGTGGAGCTGTGCTGATGGTCGCGGCTGCGCGCCCAGATCGTCTCGCCGGCCTGGTGCAGCCTGGACGCGTTGACCGGATGGTCGTCGTCGCAGGCGCCCTTCACCGCCTGGGCCAGCGCCAGCGACTCCGCATGGAAGTCGATGTCGTGCCACTTCGTCAGCGTTCCGCCCCAGTCGAAGATCACCGCGTCGATCGCCATGGCCCGACCCTAGCGGCGCTCAGCGGGACGGTCGCGCCGATTCCACGGCCTCGATGAGCTGCTCGCGGAAGTCGGGGTGGGCGCAGCGGTCGATGATCCGGCGGGCCCGGGCGGCCGGCGAGAGACCACGCAGGTCGGCGACGCCCTGCTCGGTGACGACGACCTGGACGTCGTGGGCGGTGTGGTCGACCCGGCTGACGAACGGCACGATGCGCGAGACCGTTCCCTGCTCGGCGGTCGAGGGCGCGACGAAGAAGTTGAGGTGGGCGTTGCTCGCGAAGTCGCCCGAGCTCCCGACGGCGTTGACGTTGCCGTGGATGTCGGCCTGCTCCATCGGGTCGATCGCGATCAGGCCGAGCCGGCGGATGACCTCGGGATGGTTGGAGATCTCCTGCGGCCGCAGCAGGATCCGGCCCTTGTAGTGGTGGACGTCGCCGCCGAACCGCCGGGTGCCCGCCTCGGAGAGGCCGAAGGCGGTCGCCGAGACCCCGATCAGCTTCCCGGAGTCGAGGAGATCGAGGAGACCGTCCCGGATCGTGTCGGTGTAGGCCGTCAGGTGCTCGAACTCGGCCTTCTGGAGGCTGGCGAGGACCGCGTCGGCGACAGGCCCGGCACCGGCGTGGAGCGGGAGCAGGCTGGGATGCAGGCGGTCGTGACGTACCTCGTGGCGGAGGAAGTCCACGACCAGATCGGCCATCGCGTGGCTCTCGTCCCCGATCGGGCTCGGTGGGGTGCCCGGGTCGGGAAGGTCGGTCTCGACGACGGCGACCACCTTGGCGGGATCGACGAGCAGGTAGGGGTCACCGATGCGCTGCATCGGCGTCGTCAGCTGGATCGGCGCCCGCAGCGGCGGCAGCCGGTTGCCGTGATGGATGTCGTGGAACCCCTCGAACCCGCGCGGGTGGCGGCTGTTGACCTCGAGGACCACCTTGTCGGCGAGGTCGAGCCAGGTCTGGTTGTTACCGACACTGCTCCCGGGCACGAGCAGCCCGTTGGGCAGGATCGCGGCCACCTCGACCACCGCGACGTCGAGAGCGCCGTAGAACCCGGAGACGGCGTGCTGGGCGACCCGGGAGTGGCGTACGTCGACGTCCTCCGGCCACTCCCGCACCTCGCCCAGCGCCTCCGGCACCGCCTTCGGATGCCCGGCCCCGGCGAACCCGGAGAGCGCCACGGCCTCCCCCGGCCCGATCTGCGCCGCCGCCTCTTCCGCGCTCATCACGCGCGTGGCGAGCGCGTCGTCGAGAATCCTGTCCCCCGTCATGGGGTCGATCTTGCCGCAATCTCCACCGCCGAACCCGCAGAAGTGGCGGCCGAGAATGCAGTTGTGGGCGACGAGACTCGAGTTTCGTCGCCCACAACTACAGATTCGGCGGGTGGGTCAGCCTGCGACGACCTCGGTCAGGTGGGCGACGGCGTCGCCGAGGGCGACCTCGGTCTTCTCGCCGCTCTTGCGGTCCTTGACCTCGATCTTGCCCTCGACCAGGCCCTTGCCGACCGTGACGATGGTCGGGACGCCGATGAGCTCGGCGTCCTTGAACTTCACGCCGGGCGAGACCTTGGGGCGGTCGTCGTAGAGCACGTCGATGCCGGCGGCCTCGAGCTCCTCGGCGAGCTTCGCCGCGGCCTCGAAGACGGCGGCGTCCTTGCCGGTGGCGACCAGGTGGACGTCGTACGGAGCCACGTTGCGCGGCCAGCACAGACCGATGTCGTCGAGGGTGCCCTCGGCGATGGCGGCCACGGCGCGGGTGACGCCGATGCCGTAAGAGCCCATGGTGACGGTGACCAGCTTGCCGTTCTCGTCGAGCACCTGCAGGCCGAGCGCGTCGGCGTACTTGCGGCCGAGCTGGAACACGTGGCCCATCTCGATACCGCGGGCCAGGGTGAGCGGGCCGGAGCCGTCGGGAGCCAGGTCGCCCTCGCGGACCTCCGCGGCCTCGATGGTGCCGTCGGGGGTGAAGTCGCGACCGGCGACCAGGTCGATGACGTGCTTGCCCTCGACGTTGGCGCCGGTGACCCAGCGGGTGCCGGTGACCACGCGCGGGTCGACCAGGTAGCGGATCCCGGACTCGGACTTCTCGCCGAGCACCTCGGGCCCGATGTAGCCCTTCACGAGCGACGCGTGCTTCTTGAGCTCGACGTCGTCCATGGGCTCGACCTCGATCGGCTCCAGCTGGCCCTCGAGGCGCTTGATGTCGACGTCGCGGTCGCCGGGCAGGCCGATGGCGAGCGGCTCGGAGGTGCCGTCGGGGTGGCGCAGCATCACGAGCACGTTCTTCAGCGTGTCGCCGGCCTCCCAGGGACGGTCCTCGCGCGGGTACGCCTCGTTGAGGTGGTCGACGAGAGTCTGGATCGTCGGCGTGTCGGGGGTGTCCTCGGCGTGAGCGGCCGGGACGCCCTCGTAGGAGATCGGCTCGGGGGCCAGCGTCGTGACCGCCTCGACGTTGGCGGCGTAGCCGCCGGGCGAGCGTACGAAGGTGTCCTCACCCGCCTCGGAGACGGCCAGGAACTCCTCGGAGGCCGAGCCGCCCATCGCGCCGGAGGTCGCCTTCACGATGACGTACTCGAACCCGAGGCGGTCGAAGACCTTGACGTACGCCGCGCGGTGGTCCTGGTAGGACTTCTCCAGGCCCTCGTCGGTGTAGTCGAAGGAGTAGGAGTCCTTCATGATGAACTCGCGACCGCGCAGCAGCCCCGCGCGGGGACGCGCCTCGTCGCGGTACTTCGTCTGGATCTGGTAGATCGACAGCGGCAGGTCCTTGTAGGAGCCGTAGAGGTCCTTGACCAGGAGCGTGAACATCTCCTCGTGGGTGGGCCCGAGGAGGTAGTCGGCTTCCTTGCGGTCCTTGAGCCGGAAGATGCCGTCGCCGTACTCCGTCCAGCGGCCGGTCGCCTCGTAGGGCTCGCGGGGCAGCAGCGCCGGGAAGTGCACCTCCTGGGAGCCGATCGCGGCCATCTCCTCGCGGATGATCTCCTCGACCTTGCCGAGCACGCGCAGTCCCAACGGCAGCCACGAGTAGATCCCCGGAGCGGCGCGGCGGATGTAGCCGGCACGGACAAGCAGCTTGTGGCTCGCGACCTCGGCGTCGGCGGGGTCCTCACGCAGAGTCCGCACGAAAAGGGTCGACATACGGGCGATCATGCGGGCAAGCGTACGGCTCGCAGGACCGCACTCGCGAACCGGATGGAATTGGCGTTGCAACCGCCGCGGCACCCCGCGCATCTTGACTTTCATGAGAGGTAACCGAATCCCGGCACTGGCCACGGCCATCCTTGCTGCTCTCATGCTCCCGGTGGCGTTCCTGTCACCGGCTTCTGCCGCTCCATCCGTCAGCGTCCGACCGCTCCCGCTACCCCTGGGAGCGCCACCGACGGTCCCCTACATCGCCGGTTCCGTGGGCGACTACGACGTGATCGACGGGGACACGAAGGTCTCGATCCCGATGACCGCTACCGGCCACGCCAACCTCCTCGGTGCCTCCGGCAACGGCTACCTGGTCCGCGTCTTCCCGGAGCACCGCATCGTGCGTGTGGAGCCGGGGAAGGCTCCGAGGCTGCTCGTCGACCTGGGCCTGTCCGAGGACGCCAGGCTCTCGTCCGACGGCCGCTACCTGCTGCTGCTCACGTATCCGGACAACAACGCCGTCGCGCGGGTCCTGGACGCCGCGACGGGTAAGCAGATCGCTCGCCGCACGTTCCGGGTCCGCTCTCGGGTGATTCCTCTTGACGTACGCGGGACGAAGGTCTTGATCGGTGCCCATGCACCGGCCCGAACCCTCACCTGGAACTGGAGCACCGGAGCCATCACCACGATCGCGAACCGGACGGCGTACGTGGCCTCCTACGCCACCGACCGGCTGGCGACCTACGACACCTTCTCTGGACAGCCGGAGTGCACGTACGTCTCGAAGATCTCAACCCCGACCCGGACGATCTGGCGCACGTGCGCCGAGAAGGTCGTCTCCTTCTCCCCCGACGGCGCTCGGATCGCCACCGCGCAGAACAACGGCGGCGCCGAGCACGTCATGCGCCGCAGCCTCAACGGCACCCTGCTGACCCGCTACACCAACATGAACGGGGTCTGGGTAGGACGTTGGGAGACCAACTCCCGGATCCTGCTGCAGTCCTATCCCAACGACCGTACGACCTCCTGGCTGGTCCGCTGCGAGGCCTCGGCCTGTGAACGCGCCGCCAAGGGACACTTCGAGGACCTGACATGAAGACCACACTCATCCGCGTCCTGGCAGGCATCACCCTGGCCGCCACCGCGCTCTCGCTTCCGACCTCACCGGCATCCGCCGCCACCGATGTCGACGTACGTCCCGGGTCGCTGCCCACGGGCGACCGGCCGGCGATTCCCTACCTGCACCACCCCTCCGACGACTCCTGGTCGGTGGTCGACCCGAAGACGGGCATGAAGACCCCGTTCACCATCGGAGAGGCCGACTCGGTCACGCTCGTGGGCAGGTCGGGCAGCGGGTTCCTGCTGCGGATCCACTACCGGACCGACCGGCTCATCCGTGCCGAGCTGGACAAACCTCAGCGCACGATCATCGACGGGATCCACTACCAGTCGCTGACCAAGATGTCGGCCGACAGCCGCTACCTGCTCACGACCGCCTTCGTCTCCAACGGTACGCAGGTGCAGGTCCGCAACGCGGTCACCGGTGCGATCGTCGCCCGGCACACCTTCCGCAACACGACCGAGCCGAACCCGATCGACGTCAGCGGCACCCGCGTGCTCATCGGCGGGTTCGCTCCCGCGCGCACGATGGTCTGGAACTGGAGCACCGGCACGATCCGGACGATCGCGTCTCGCGCGGCCTACACCGGCGCCTTCAGCACCGACCGGGTGGCGACCTACACCAGGAAGCCGTTCGAGGACGGGGCGTGCACCGTCGTGTCGAGCGTCTCGCAGCCGGGCACCACGCTGTGGCGGTCGTGCACCGAGGCGGTCGGAGCCTTCTCGCCCGACGGCGCCAGGATCGTCACGGAGGCGATCGGATGGGTGGATGGCGCGACAGTGGTACGCCGCCGCAGCGTCCGTGGCACTCTGCTGGCGAACTACCGCAACCCCAACGGTGTCTGGGTGCACGGCTGGGAGAGCAGCACCCGGGTGCTGCTCGAGTCGGCACCCTACGCCGGGTCCAGCTGGCTGGTCCGCTGCGAGGGCACCGCGTGTGAACGCGCCTGGCAGGCGTACTGAATCAGCACATGATCAGAACATGATGGTGGAGAAGCGGGCCGTCTCGAGGAAGCCGGCCCGCTCGTAGGCGCGGCGCGCGGGGGCGTTCCACTCGTTGACGTAGAGGGAGATGCGGGGGGCGATCTCGTTGCGGACGATGTCGCAGACCGCGGCCATCCCGCGAGCGGCGAGGCCCTCACCGCGCCGGTGCGGAGGCACCCAGACACCCTGGATCTGGGCGGCCTCGGGGGTCGCGCAGGCGACCTCGGCCTTGAAGACGACCTCGCCGTCCTCGATCCGGGCGAAGGACCAGCCGCGCGAGATCAGCTGGAGGACCCGGGCACGGTAGAGGTCGCGGCCGCCGCCGGTCTCAGGCGAGATCCCGACCTCTTCGGAGTACATCGCCACGCACGCCGGATAGAGCACCTCCATGTCGGCGCGAACCGTGCGGCGTACGAACGGGTCGGGCTCGACCAGGCTCTGCAGCTGCTGCTCGAGATGCGGCTGCTCCCAGCGCTGGTCGCGCGGCGTCCCCCAGGCATCGCCGATCGATCCCCACAGCGAACGCACCGCGGGCTGCCGCCCGACGATCGTCGAGACGGTGCGTACGCGTCCGCGGGCCCGCTCGCCGAAGGCGGCGGCGTCGTCCTCGGTGGCCTGGATGGGGACCAGGTTGGCGCCGACGTGACAGGCCGCGATCAGGTCTCCGCCGTCCCAGCGCCCCCAGATCTCTCCGCCCAGCCAGCGCGGCTCGAGGTTGGTCGTGCGGGCCCGGTACTCGGCGAACACGTTCACCACCGGATCCAGGGCGGTCAGCTCCAGGAACGCGCTGAGATCCCCCGCATGCAGCGGGCGGATTCCCTGGCGCGTCGTGAGCATGTCACCGAGCCTAGGGCCAATCTGGTCGTACGTCCCCCTGCGGCTCGCTGGCCGGATCACCCGAAGATGCGCTCGATGGTGTGCATTCGCTCGCGGACGGTCTTGAGGCGTACGTCCTGGCCGGCCTCGCCGGTGTCGCCCCAGACCGCCCGGCCCACCATCACGCCGCCGGCGCCGAGGGCGCGGATCCGCGGCAGACGGTCGCTGAAGTCGTCCCAGCCCATGCCGTCCGACCGCGCGACCCAGGGCGCTCCCCCGAACTCGGCGCTCTCGATGGCCGCGAGGCCCTCGTCGCTGACCTTCAGCTTGAGCACGATGCCGCCGCACCGCGAGCGCGCGCCGAGAGCGGCCAGGTCGTCGAGGCAGCCCGGCGTCGTGCAGTAGGGCTCGAGGAAGACCCGCTCGTAGCCGGGAAGACGGTCGAGGATGGCCAGCGCCGTCGACGCGCAGCCGCCCTGGTGGTCGTCGAACCCGACCTTCACCGCGTCGGTCGACCGCTCCGGGACGACGAGATCCTCGACGGTGTCGATGTCCGGGAGCCCCGCGCAGGCGAGCCCGCGACGTACGCCGCCGTGCCCTTGGGTGGGACGTACGACGATCCCCCAACCAGGGGTGTCGGCCACCAGATCGAGGAGCTCGGGCCTGATGTCGGCCGAGTCCGGGGCGCGGAAGAGGGCGTCGTCCGCGTGATCGATGGCAAGCCAGAAATTGGTCACTGTAGTCGCCAGTCTGAGAAGGGAAGAGATGACGTGTGGAGGCGCTAGGCGAAGCCTAAGCAGCCCGGGCGCGCATCAGCGGCATCTCCGGTTAATTGCAGATTTCGAGTCGCGGGCGCGGCCCGTCAGTACTCGCCGCCGTCCGCGACGATGCACTGGCCGTTGATGGCGGCGGCGCCGTCGGAGGCCAGGAAGACGCACACCTTGGCGACGGCGTCGGCGGTGACGAACCGGTGCCCAGGGATGCGCGCCGCCCGGTAGGCGATGTACTGGTCGACGGTCACCCCCTCCTTGCGCGCGTGCTTGACGAACACCTGCCGGGAGGACTCGCTCCACATCGGCCCGGGGGCGACGACGTTGGCCCTGACGATGCCCGCCTCCTCCTGCGCGATCGCCTGGGCGAGCCCGGTCAGCGCGTGCTTGGAGACGCCGTAGGCGGCCCGTCGCGAGGGCGTCCGGATCCCGAAGACGGAGCTGACCAGGACGACCGCCCCGGAGCGGGCCGCCCGCAGCTTCGGCAGGGCGAGCGAGGCCGTGCGCCACACCGAGGACAGGTTGAGGTCGAGGGTGAGCTGCCACTCGGACCGGTCGATCTCGGCGACCGTGTCAGGGCTCGGGTTGATGCCGGAGCAGTTGATGAGGCCCGACAGGGTGTCGAACCCGGCGAGCGTCTCGGCCAGGGCGTCGACGCCCTCGTCGGTGGTCAGGTCGGCCGCCACCCGCGCCACCGCCCCGGTCTCGTCGGCGAGGTAGGCCAGCTCGGTCGTACGGCTGTAGCCGTGCACGATCACAGGAATGCCTTCGGCGCTCAGCCGGCGCGCGACCGCACTGCCGAGGTCGCCCGTGGCTCCGAGGACAAGAACCGGTGGCCGAGGTTGTGCACCCGGCGACTCAGGCTGTGTGCTCATGGCGCTCCTTGATCCGTTGGATCGCCGTCCTCACCACTTCCTCGTGTGCGGGCGGCAGACCAGTGAGAGCTTCGAGGTGGCTCAGGCAAGTGATATCACCCATTTGCCCGAGCCGATATGCGGTTATCGGAATCGCCGGCGCCAGGACCGGGTGATGCAGCCGCCGGACCAGTGCCTCGGTGATGTCGGTGTCCATGCGGAGGGCGTCGCGCTCCCGGCCGATGGACGGCGGATCCTCCTCGTGGTTCAGGATCTGCAGGTAGCCGTCGACCGGGACACGGCCACGCAGGATCAGCTGGTACATCGCCGCCTTCCGCAGGAACAGCGACCGGAACGCCTCCAGCACGAACTCCAGCTCGTCCCAGTAGCGCTCCGGCGCCTGGTCGAGAAGCTCCCCGTAGTCGTCGCGCTCCTCGGTCAGGTAGAGGCAGATCAGCCGGTCCATCCACGACAGGCTCTCGCGTACGCTCAACCGGGCCACGGCGTCGAGGTCACCGGGCTGGAACCCGGCCTTGAGGAAGGTCATCACCATCCCGCCGAGGTGCATGTTGACGAAGCGGGCGCCGTCGAGCGCCATCGCGCGCCCGTCGAGCAGCCGGTCGCGGATGCTCTCGGCCACGAAGTAGCGGTAGAAGGTCTCGTGGGCGAACTCCGCCGACTCCACCGAGTCCTTGGTCCGCCCACTCACTCCGAAGATCTCGGGGTGGTCGAGCAGGTCGGCGATCCATTCGTACGTCAGGAAGTCACGCTGCCGGGTGATGTCGAGATCCCGCTGCAGGTTGGCGAAGAGCCACTCCGAGACGCGCGGCACCGGGATCAGGTCCTGCTCCTGCGACCCCGGTTCGTCCATCCCGGTGAACATGTCCCAGGCGATGTCGCGATAGGTCTGGAACCGCACCCGGCTGGGAATGCGCGAGCTCTTCCGGTCCCAGGGCTGGCCGCAGATGTGCTTGAGGTGGACGGTGTAGCCGTCCCACAGCGTCCGGGGCGCCGGAGCGCCCTCCTCGATGGACGCGTAGAGCTGTTTGAGGACCAGCGGCGTCGCCGGGAAGAAGCCGCCGCCGCGCTCCATCTCCGCCGCCAGGCTGCTCAGCTTGTCGTCGCCGCCACGTTCCGCGGCGAGCGCGCGCACCTCGACCGGGGAGATCGGCTCGACGCGTACGACCACAGGGGCCTCGACGCCGAGGCCCTCCAGGCGTGCGGGGCTGCGCAGCTGCTCGGCGAGCTCGTCCCGCTCCGTCTGCAGGTTGCGCTTGCTGATCACCACGAACCGGCCGCCGCGTCCGAAAGCGGAGCGCAGCTCGCTGAGGTCGGGACGGGTGACGCCGTGCTCCTCGGCGCTGGAGGAGATCAGGTCGAAGTCGTCGATGACGACCGGCGAGCGGTCCTCGCCGACCAGGTCGCCGAAGTCGACCGCGCCGTCACGCAGGCTGATGTAGCGCACCTGCTCCTGCGAGGCGGTCCAGTCCCGGACCTCGATCGTCTTCCCCGAGCCCGAGGGTCCGGTGAGGAAGAAGAGGTTGGACTCGGTGTTCGCGAGCCACCGGCCGAGCGCCTCGATCAGCGGGATCGTGGTCTGCTCGGTCGTCAGCCCGCTCAACGGCGCCACCCGAGCGCGCGGGAAGGTCAGCCGGGCGCTGGTGGACGTGGGCATCGGCGCCGCGTCCGTGTCCGCCGGCGCCAGCACGGGCCCGGGCGGCTCGGTCTCCTCGTCACGCCAGGCGTACGCCTTCCACCACTTCGCCTGCCAGATGCCGGTGTTCTTCCGGATCCACTCTCCCCGGTGGGCCGGGTCGAGGGTGCGGGGCACCGCACCTCCGACGACGCGGATGAGCTCGTCGAGCGGCATCAGCTTCGAACCGGACGTACGCCGGTAGAAGGTGCTCCGGGCCATCGCCACACCGGAACCGCCGTCAGCTTTTCCGGTCACCTGCCGGACCCAGGCGCGCAATTCGCTGTTGAACTGCTCTGGTGAGAGAGATTCGTCGGTCATGTCCCCTCGCCGAGTCGTCGCGAACGCGGTTGAGAGTATCCCGCAGGCGTCCCAATTCTGTCTCAGAAACGTCCCAACTCCGGTGGGACTGTCTTTACATCGTCCCCACTCCCACCCGCCTACTGGCGAGTTGGATGTGGCCTCCGCCACCGTGGAGATGTCCCCGACAGGGACAGCGCCGGCCCCACCTACCGGGCCCCACCGCTGAAGGAGATGACGACCATGAGGAACCACAAGTTCAGCATCGCCACCTTCGCCGTCACGCTTCTCGTCGTGTTCGGCTTCAACCAGCTGCTCAGCGCCGAGCCGCCCACGTGCCAGGCATCCGCCGGCACCTCGTCCGTATCCGTCGTCCTCACGGAAGGAGTGCTGTCATGACCGACTTCCTGCGCCCCGGCGACACCGTCCGGGCTCGCGGCGGCGTCCGCTCCGGAAAGCGCGGTGTCGTCGTCGCCACCGCCGCAGGCCGCACCAAGGTCCGCTTCAAGGGCAGCAGCGGCAGCAGCTGGGTACGCAGCGGCAACCTGAGCTCCACCGGCAGCACGCTGCCCTGGATCCTTCCGGTCAAGGCCGCGCTCGTCCTGTTCCTGGTCGTGCCGGCTGTCCGGTTCGTCGTCGTCTACCTGTGGACCCACGGCGGACTCGACGGCTTCGCCACGGCTCTCGGAACCCAGATGGGCCAGGCGGCGGTCGCCTGGGGTCATCTGATCACCACGGACCCGGTCGGAGCGCTCCTCCACCTCGGGTTCCTCGGCGTGGTCTCGAGGTTGATGCACTGGTGAGACCACCACGACCTTCGAGGCGTACGCAGGGGGACGTCTCGAAGCACAAAACGAGGCCCGGTCCGAGACTTCGGACCGGGCCTCCTTGCGTGCGGGCGGGGCGGCGCGGATGCTGACCGAGGTATCTCGGTGGATGCGCACTGTCATCGTGGAGTTCCACGAGGACAGTGACCGCTCACCGAGTTACCTCGGTGAGCATCCACCCGTCAGCCGCTGACGGAGACCGATGCCCCGGCGCCCTCGACGGGCTCCATGCCCTCGGCGATCTTCATCGCCTCCTCGATGAGCGTCTCGACGATGGCGGACTCGGGGACCGTCTTGATGACCTCGCCCTTGACGAAGATCTGGCCCTTGCCGTTGCCGGAGGCGACGCCGAGGTCGGCCTCGCGGGCCTCCCCGGGGCCGTTGACGACACAGCCCATGACCGCGACCCGCAGCGGGACCTCGAGGCCGTCGAGCCCGGCGGTCACCTGGTCGGCGAGCTTGTAGACGTCGACCTGCGCGCGACCGCAGCTCGGGCAGGAGACGATCTCGAGGCGGCGCGGGCGGAGGTTGAGCGACTCCAGGATCTGCAGGCCGACCTTGACCTCCTCCACCGGCGGCGCGGAGAGCGAGACGCGGATGGTGTCGCCGATGCCCTTGGACAGCAGCGAGCCGAAGGCGACCGACGACTTGATCGTGCCCTGGAAGGCCGGGCCGGCCTCGGTGACGCCGAGGTGGAGCGGCCAGTCGCCGGCCTCGGCGAGGAGCTCGTAGGCGCGGACCATGACCACGGGGTCGTTGTGCTTCACCGAGATCTTGAAGTCGTGGAAGCCGTGCTCCTCGAACAGGGACGCCTCCCAGATCGCCGACTCGACCAGCGCCTCCGGCGTGGCCTTGCCGTACTTCTCCAGCAGCCGCTTGTCGAGCGAGCCGGCGTTGACGCCGATCCGGATCGACGTGCCGTGGTCCTTGGCCGCGGCGGCGATCTCCTTGACCTGGTCGTCGAACTTGCGGATGTTGCCCGGGTTGACCCGGACCGCCGCGCAGCCGGCCTCGATGGCGGCGAAGACGTACTTCGGCTGGAAGTGGATGTCGGCGATCACCGGGATCTGCGACTTCTTCGCGATCGCCGGCAGCGCGTCGGCGTCGTCCTGGCTCGGGCACGCCACCCGGACGATGTCGCAGCCCGACGCGGTCAGCTCCGCGATCTGCTGCAGTGTCGCGTTGACGTCGGAGGTCAGCGTCGTGGTCATCGACTGCACGGAGATGGGGCTCTCGCTGCCCACGCCCACCGAGCCGACCTTGATCTGGCGGGTCTTGCGGCGAGGGGCGAGCACCGGAGCGGGCGCTTCCGGCATACCGAGGGGGATCGACGTCATGTCTACCAATCTTACGGGCGGGTCAGGCTTGGAGATGAAGCGGGACGACGAGGTCGGCGACGATCAGGACAACACCCATCACCAGCAGCGCCGAGGCCACGACGTACGCCACCGGGAGCAGCTTCGCCGGGTCGGCATGACCCGGGTCGGGCCGCCGGAAGACCTTGGCGAACGCGCGGCGTACGCCCTCCCACAGCGCGGTCGCGATGTGACCGCCGTCGAGCGGCAGGAGCGGGACGAAGTTGAAGATGCCGATGAAGAGGTTGAAGCCACCGACCAGGAACGCGAAGCTCGAGACCTTCTCGGCGACGTCGAGGTCGTCGTGGGCGGCGATCTCGCCGGCGATCCGGCCGCCGCCGACGATGCTGACCGGGCTGTCGGCCGAGCGCTCCTCGACGCCGACGATCGCGAGCGCGACGTGCCAGACCTTGACCGGGAGGCGCAGCAGCGAGTGGACGGCGTTCTCCGCCATCGTGCCCATCTCCTTGAGCGCGTAGACCGGCCCCTCCTTGGTCGTCACGATGTGGGACTCGGGCGACATCCCGAAGAAGCCGACCTTGGCGGTCTCCGGATCGGCGCTGGTGTCGTCGACGTCCTTGATCCGCTCCTGGATCACGGTCTGGGTGTGCAGCGTCATCCGCTCGCCGTCGCGCTCGATGACGATGGTCGCGTCACCGTCCATGTTGTCGCGGATCAGCTTCTGGGCGACCGCCCACGAGGTCAGCTCGGTGCCGTTGAACGAGATCAGCTCGTCACCGGGCTTGAGGCCCGCGTCGGCGGCCGGGGTCGGCTTGTCGCTCGGGCGGCACTCGCGGCCCTGGTCCTCCCAGCTCAGCAGGCACTCCTGCAGGCTCGAGACGACCGGATGTCCCGCGTTGACGACGGGCTCGCGGACCCCGTAGATGCCGAAGACGCCCCACAGCACGAAGAACGCGATCGCGATGTTCACCGTGGGCCCACCGGCCATCACGATGACCTTCTTCCACCACGACATCTTGTAGAAGAGCCGCGGCTCGTCCTCGGGGCGGATCAGCTCCCACTCGGCCGAGCGGGCGTCGCTGATCAGCTGGGTGAACATGCCGGTGTTGGACTTGCGCACCTTCAGCGCGCCGTCCTCGGTGCGCTCCCCCAGCTGCTCGGCGCCGGGAGGCAGCATGCCGACGATCTTCACGAAGCCGCCGAGCGGGATCGCCTTGAGGCCGTACTCCGTCTCGCCGACCTGCTTCGACCACACCGTCGGCCCGAAGCCGATGAAGTATTGCGTCACTTTCCCGCCGAACGCCTTCGCCGGGATCATGTGGCCGAGCTCGTGGAGCCCGATCGAGACCAGGATCGCGACGACGAAGCCGATCACGGCCAGCGTGTAGAGCAAGTAGCTCATGAACGGGTCTCCAAGATGCGGGTGGCTTCCTCGCGCGCCCAGGCGTCGGCGGCGAGCACATCCTCGATCGAGAGGCTGCTTTCAGAGCGTACGCCGCCATGGGCTGCCAGCACCTCCGCAATCGTGTCCACGATGCCGGTGAACGGGATCCGGCCCTCGTGGAAGGCGTCGACGCAGACCTCGTTCGCGGCGTTGTAGACGGCGGGGTGGGTGCCGCCGCGGGTGCCGGCCTCGCGGGCCAGTCGCACCGCGGGGAAGGCGGAGTCGTCGAGCGGCTCGAAGCGCCAGTCGGAGGCCTTGGTCCAGTCGATCGGGGTCTCGGCGTCGGCCACCCGCTCGGGCCAGGCCATCCCCATCGAGATCGGCACCAGCATCGTCGGCAGGCCGAGCTGGGCGACGACGGCGCCGTCGGTGAACTCGACCATCGAGTGGATGTACTGCTGCGGGTGGACGACGACCTCGATCCGGTCGAACGGCACGTCGAAGAGCAGATGGGCCTCGATGACCTCGAGGCCCTTGTTGACGAGAGTGGCGGAGTTGGTCGTGATCACCCGCCCCATCGCGAAGTTGGGGTGCTTGAGCGCCTGCGCCGGGGTCACCTCGCCGAGCTCCTCGCGGGAGCGGCCGCGGAACGGGCCGCCCGAGGCGGTGAGCACGAGCTTGCGCACCTCGTTCGCAGCGCCCGCGCGCAGCGACTGCGCGATCGCGGAGTGCTCGGAGTCGACCGGCACGATCTGGCCGTCGCCCGCGACGCGCTTGACCAGCGGCCCGCCGATGATCAGCGACTCCTTGTTGGCGAGGGCGAGGGTGTTGCCGGCCTCCAGCGCGGCCAGCGTCGGGCGGAGTCCGACGGCCCCGGTGATCCCGTTGAGCACCACGTCGGCGGGCTGGGCGGCGGCCTCGACCGACGCCTCCTCCCCCAGCCCGGAGAGCTTGGGCGCGAACTCGGCGACCTGGGCCTCGAACCGCTCCTTGTTGGACCCGCCGGCGGTCAGTCCGACGACCCGGAACCGGTCCGGGTTGGCGCGCACCAGGTCGAGGGCCTGGGTGCCGATGGACCCGGTCGAGCCGAGGATCACCACGTCGCGTGGTCGCTGCTGATTCACCCGCACATTCTCCCAGCAGAGGCTGACAGCGCGCCAAGCGGCCGCCTCCGATATCGCCCGGGATCTTCCCGGGAAATAGCAACAGCCCCGGACTCCCCCACGGGTCCAGGGCTGTGCATGAAACGTTTTGCAACGTCTGCCCACAATTAAGCCACAAAGAGGCACGCGAAAGCAAATCCCGAAACGCGCGTCCCAGTTAAATCCTCGGTTAAATATGGGGCGCCAGGATCACGCCCAGTCGCGGAGCGACGTGACGGACCCAGGACTCGGTCAGGTGCGAGTCGTCGTAGTAGGTCACCTTCTCCCCCACGACCAGCGGGCAACGGTCCTCGGCGCACACGAAACGCTGGGTGTCGACGTACGCCGCCCTGGTGCCCTTCACCGCCGCCTCGGTGAGCGCGTTGCTGCTGGTCTCGCGGGAGTCCGGGTCGCTGAGGCACGACAGCTGGTCGGCCTCGGGAGCGCTGAGGCAGTCGGCCGGGTTGTGGTCGACGGCCGGTACATCGCCGAGGACGACGACCCTGCGCGAGATCTTCCGGAAGTCCTTCACCGTGCTGCGCACGGCGCGCGACCACTGCTCGTCACGGCTCATCCCGGCGTACGTCTTGGGCATGAAGAGCTGCCCGCGCGCGGTCGAGACGATCGTGTCGGGGTCGAGGCGCTCGAGGTGGTCCGTCGACCAGTCGCGGAAGTCGTCGCACTCGGCCTGGGTCATCTTCTTGCCGCGGTGCTGGACCGGGTAGGGCGCGCAGCCGACCTTGACGACCGGCACGACCCGGAAGCCGTTCTCCTTGCCGAGGTCGTCGAAGGCGGTCAGCCACATGCCGGCGTGGGAGTCGCCGACCACGGCGACGGTCTTCTTCGCGTCGGTGTCGCCGAGGGTGCAGTCGGCGCCGCGGGTCTCGCCGTAGTTGGCGTAGCAGTCTCCGTAGGTCTTCTGCCACCGGTCCTCGGTGATCTCCTCGCCCAGGACGGCGGGCGGGATCGGCCCGCCGCGGTCGGCGATCTCGAGAGCGGCGCGGAGCTCGCGCTGCACCTGCGGCGGGCCGCCGGTCTCGGCCGCGGTGTCGGGGACCTCGTTGGCGGCGAACCAGGCCTGCGCCTGGGCGGCCCGCTCCTTCTCCGCGTACGCCGCATAGCCGGTCGTCAGCCAGCCGCTGCCGATCGCCAGCACGAGCGCGGCCGGCCACAGGACGAGCGAGCGCAGGCCGTGAGAGACCATCGGCACCTGCTTGCGCTGGAACGGGAGCTCGACGAAGCGGTGGCTCAGCGCCGAGAGCAGCAGCGCGGCGGCGACCGAGACCGTCATCTCGAGGGCGGCGTTGCCGAGCCTGAGGAGCTCGGGGCCGAGCACGATCAGCGGCCAGTGCCACAGGTAGAGCGAGTAGGAGATGTCGCCGACGTAGCGCAGCGGGCGGACCGCGAGCAGCCTGGCGGTCGGGGCGTTCGCGCCCGAGGCCAGCAGCGCGACCGTGCCGAGGGTAGGCACCAGCGCCTGCCAGCCGGGGAACGGGGTGGCCTCGCTGAACACGACGGTCGACACGACGATCGCCGCGGCTCCGCCGATCCCGGCGGCGATGCTCGCGGCGCCCTTGAGCCGTCCGCCCCAGCAGGCCAGCAGCGCGCCGGCGGCGAGCTCGTAGGCACGGGCCGGCGTGGAGAAGTACGCGGCGGTGGGGTTGTCGCCGGTGGCGTACACCGACCACGCCAGGCTGGCGACCGCGATCACCGCGGCGACGACCGTGAAGCCCTTGCGACCCAGCCTGGGGATGAGCAGCAGCGCCAGGACCGGCCAGACCAGGTAGAACTGCTCCTCCACCGACAGCGACCAGTAGTGCTGGAAGGGCGAGGGCTCGCTGGGCTGGAAGTACTCCACACCCTCGGCGGCGAAGTGCACGTTGGCCAGGAAGAACGCCGCCCAGGTGCCGTCAGCGGCCGCGTCGGTGAGCCTGGTCGTGGGCAGCTGCCAGGCGGCGTACGCCAGGACGACCAGGATCACCAGGGTGGCCGCCGGCAGGATGCGGCGGGCCCGGCGCGCGTAGAACTGCGGGATGCTGACGGTGCCGGACTCGTCGGCCTCGCGCAGCAGCAGCGTGGTGATCAGGAAGCCGGAGAGGACGAAGAAGACGTCGACGCCGACGAACCCGCCCTCGGTGTGCGGGACGCCCGCGTGGGCAGCGACGACCAGACCTACGGCAATGGCCCGGAGACCTTGGACATCTGTCCGCCATTGCTTGGCTGACATGTGGGGTGCACCTCGTGTGGGGGATCGACTGCTTCCATTGCTGGGTCCGCCCCGCGGAGGTACGCGAAACGGCCCTCGATGCTTTCACGGACCCCTCCGGCCCGCACATCGAGGGTCGCACACTCACATGTTTGTCTAGCGGATTACTCGCCGATGAACGACATCACGTGCTTGATCCGGGTGTAGTCCTCGAAGCCGTAGACGGAGAGGTCCTTGCCGTAGCCGGAGTGCTTGAAGCCGCCGTGGGGCATCTCGGAGATGTAGGGGATGTGGGTGTTGATCCAGACCACGCCGAAGTCGAGGCGCTTGCTGACCCGCATCGCGGTGGCGTGGTCTTTGGTCCACACGCTCGAGCCGAGGCCGTAGTCGACGTCGTTGGCGCACCGGAGCGCCTCGACCTCGTCGGCGAACCGCTGCACGGTGATCACCGGGCCGAAGATCTCGTTCTGGATCTGCTCGTCGTCCTGGCGCAGGCCGGCGAGGACCGTGGGCTGGTAGAAGTAGCCGTTCTCGCCACCCTCCACCCGAGCCGGCGCTCCCCCGGCCGCGATCGTGGCGTGGTCCGGGAGCCGGTCGACCATGCCCGCCACCCGGGCGAGCTGGCCGGGGTTGTTGAGCGCGCCGACGTCGCGGTTGTCGGCGGGGAGGCCCACGGTGGTGTTGCGGGCGGCCTCCGCGAGCGCGGCGACGAACTCGTCGTGGATGCCTGCCTGCACCAGGACGCGGGTCGCCGCGGTGCAGTCCTGGCCGGCGTTGAAGTAGCCCGCCGCGGCGATCCCCGCGACCGCCTGGTCGATGTCGGCGTCGTCGAAGACGATCACCGGCGCCTTGCCGCCGAGCTCGAGGTGGACGCGCTTGACGTCGGCCGCGGCGCTCGCGGCGACCTCCATGCCGGCGCGCACCGAGCCGGTGATGGCGACCATCTGCGGCGTCTTGTGGCGGATCAGCGCGCGGCCGGTGTCGCGGTCGCCGGTGACGAGGTTGAGCACACCCGGCGGCAGGAACTCCTGGGCCAGCTCGGCCAGCAGCGACGAGCTGGCCGGGGTCGTGTCGGACGGCTTGAGCACGACCGTGTTGCCAGCGGCGAGGGCCGGGGCGATCTTCCACGACATCATCGCGAGCGGGTAGTTCCACGGCGTGACCTGCCCGATCACGCCGATCGGCTCGCGGCGGATCCAGGAGGTGTGATCCTGCAGGTACTCCCCCGCACTCTTCCCCTCCAGGGTCCGCGCCGCGCCCGCGAAGAACCGGAAGTGGTCGATCGTCGGCGGTAGTTCCTCCTCCAAGGTCAGCCGGTAGGGCTTGCCGGTGTCCTTGACCTCCACCGCGGTCAGCTCCTCGGCGCGGGCCTCCATCGCGTCGGCGATCCGGAGCAGGGCCAGGCTGCGCTCCTGGGGCGTGGTCTCGCCCCAGGTCTCGAAGGCCGAGGCGGCGGCCGCGTACGCCTTGTCGACGTCGGCCTCGGACGACATCGGGGCCTGGGCGTAGACCTCGCCGGTCGCGGGGTCGACGACGTCGTACGTCGCGGAGTCGGCGGCCCCGCACAGCTCGCCGCCGATCACGTTCCTGAAGATCTGGTCAGCCATGCGGTAGAGACTAACTCCTTCCTGTAACAGGGATGTCACAACTGAATCCGAAGTGATATTCGCACTTTGAAACGGATTCGCTTGCGAAAGCGAGATGCGGTAGGTGACCATGGAGTCATGACCGGCAACCACGAACAGCTGCAGCGCGACGCCAAGGACCACCTCTGGATGCACTTCACGCGGCATTCGAGCTACGCCGAGGCGGATGTGCCGATCATCGCCAGGGGCGAGCGCGCCTACATCTACGACGTCGAGGGCAACCGCTACCTCGACGGCCTCGCCGGGCTGTTCGTCACCCAGGTCGGCCACGGGCGTGCCGAGCTCGCCGACGCGGGTGCGAAGCAGGCCAAGCAGCTGGCGTTCCACCCGCTGTGGTCCTACGCCCACGAGCCGGCCATCGAGCTGGCCGCGCGGCTGGCCTCGCTGGCCCCCGGCGACCTCAACCGGGTCTTCTTCACCAACTCCGGCTCCGAGGCCGTCGAGACGGCGTGGAAGCTCGCCAAGAACTACTTCAAGCTGCGCGGCAAGCCGGGCAAGCACAAGGTGATCGGGCGCAACATCGCCTACCACGGCACCACCCACGGGGCGCTGTCGATCACCGGCCTGGCCGACATCAAGGCACCGTTCGAGCCGCTGGTCCCCTCGACGTTCCGGGTGCCGAACACCAACATCTACCGCGCAGCCGAGATCACCGGCGGCCTGATGGACGGCAGCGACCCGGAGGCGTTCGGCCGCTGGTGCGCCGACCAGATCGACGTCGCGATCCGCGCCGAGGGGCCCGACACGGTCGCGGCGGTCTTCCTGGAGCCGGTGCAGAACTCGGGCGGCTGCTTCCCGCCTCCCCCGGGCTACTTCCAGCGAGTGCGGGAGATCTGCGACGAGCACGACGTGCTCCTCGTCTCCGACGAGGTCATCTGCGCCTACGGGCGGCTCGGCACGATGTTCGGCGCGGAGCGGTTCGGCTACGTCCCCGACATGATCACCTCGGCCAAGGGCCTGACCTCGGGCTACGCCCCGCTGGGCGCCACGATCATCTCCGACCGGCTGATGGCTCCCTTCCTCGAGGGCGAGGAGACCTTCTACCACGGCTACACCTTCGGCGGTCACCCCGTCTCCACCGCGGTGGCGCTGGCCAACCTCGACGTCTTCGAGGCCGAGGACCTGCTCGGCAACGTACGCCGCAACGAGGCCGCGTTCCTGGCCACGCTGGAGAAGCTGAAGGACCTGCCGGTCGTCGGCGACGTACGCGGCACCGGCTACTTCTACGGCATCGAGCTGGTCAAGGACCGCGATACCCGCGAGACGTTCACCACCGAGGAGTGCGAGCGCATTCTCTACGGCTACGTCTCCAAGGCGCTGTGGTCCGAGGGCCTCTACTGCCGAGCCGACGACCGCGGCGAGCCCGTCATCCAGCTCTCCCCGCCGCTGACCGTGGGTCAGGCCGAGTTCGACGAGATGGAGCAGATCCTGCGCCGGGTGCTGGAGAAGGCATCTCAGATGCTGTGATCCGCGGCCACGGCGACTGCTCCTCGAGGGCGTAGGCCAGCTCGAGGAGCGTCCGCTCGTCGCCGTACGCCGCGGAGAGCTGCACCCCGATCGGCAGTCCCTCCTCGCTGATCGCCATCGGCAGCGAGATCGCCGGCGCGCCGGTGATGTTCTGCAGCGGCGTGAACGCGACGTGCCGCCGGAGCCTGTCGACGAGGTCGTCGAACGGCACGTTCGGCGAGAGGTGGCCCAGCTGCGGGGTGACGCCGGCGACGACCGGGCACAGCACCACGTCGTGGTGGTCGAAGACGGCAGCGTAGGCCGCCGCGGCCCGCCGCAGGCGGTGCAGCGCGGCCGGCGTCCGGCGCCAGCCGCCGGCGGTGAACTCGCGACGCAGCCCGTCGGTGAGCCCGTCGAGGAGGCTGGTGTCGAGGGTCCGGTCGATGGTCAGCCGGCCCAGATTGCCGGCGAGGAAGGCGAGCAGGCCCCAGTAGGTCAGGAAGTCGTCGACGAAGCGTGCGTCGACCGGGATCGGGACCGGCTCGACGGTGTGGCCCTGCTCCTCGAGGAACGTGGCGGTCCGCTCGACGGCCGCCTTCGTCGGGGTGTCCACGACGGCGTCGGTCACCGACTCCATGATCATCGCGACCCGGAGCCGCCGCCGCGCGGGTCCCTCGACCAGCCCGAGGGGCGGGAGTGCCGGGTTGCGCCAGTGCCGCTCGAGCGCCGCGTGGAAGGTGGCCGTGTCGCGGACGGTGCGTGTCAGCACGCCTTCGCTGACCATGTTGATCGGCAGGGTGCGGGCCGTCTCGCCGTCGACGTGCCGCCCCCGGCTGGGCTTGAGCCCGACCAGCCCGGCGGCCGCGGCCGGGATCCGGATGGAACCGCCGCCGTCGTTGGCGTGCGCGATCGGCACGGCGCCGGCGGCGACCAGGGCCGCCGCGCCACCGGAGGACGCCCCGACCGAGTAGCGGGCGTTCCAGGGGTTGAGGGTCGGCGGCCCGCTTCGGAACTCCGTGGTCGCGTTGAGCCCGAACTCCGGCATCCGGCTCTTGCCCAGCACCGTCACCCCGCTGCTGAGGAACTGCGTCGCGTAGCGACCGTCGCGCTTGGCCGGCTGCGCCCGGATCGCCTCCGACCCGTGGTTGGTCGGCATCCCGAGCAGGTCGGTGTTGTCCTTGAGCAGGGTCGGGACACCGTGCAGCAGACCGCTGCCGTCCGCTGCCCGACGGGGCGAGTCGTAGGCCTCGTACGCCATCGCCTGGAGCGTCGGAGCGACCTGGCGCAGCCGGGCGACCGCCGCCGCCTCGACCTCGGCCGCGCTCAGGTCGCCGGTCCGGACGAGACGGGCGAGCTCGACGGCGTCGTGGTCGGCGAGGGCGTCGTCGGTGAAGGCGTGTACGCGGGTCGGTGCGGTCATGTCGGACAGCGTGCTGGATCAACTCCGAAAAGTCTAGAAGATCTTCCAGACTTTATGCTGGGCGCCATGAAGCGACGGCACGGCGACAGCGCCAGGCAGCGACGCGACGCCCTCGTCCGCGCCACGATCGAGGTGGCGGCGGAGAAGGGCATGTCCGGAGTGACCCACCGCGCCGTGACCGAGCGAGCCGGGCTGCCGCTGGCGACCGTCGGCTACTTCTTCGACTCGATCACGGACCTGGCCGCCGAGGCGTTGCGCACCGGCGTGGCCGAGGACGTCGCCCGGCTGCGTACGCTCGCCGACGATCTGGCCGCGACGGAGTCCGGCACCGACGCGATGGCCGAGGCCTTCGCGGCGGCGCTGATGTCACCGCCGGCAGACGCGCTCGCGTTCCTCGAGGGGCTGCTCCACGCCGCCCGCGACCCGGAGTTCCGTCCGGTGGTGGCCGAGGTGCTCACCGCCGGCCGCGACGTCGCGGAGCGCGCGGCGACGGTCGCGGGGGCGACCCGGACCGACCCCGGCTCGGTCCTCGCCCTCGTGCACGGCTACCTGCTGCACGCGCTCGCGGCCCCCGACCTGGTCGATCCCGACGCCCTCCTGCGCGGGCTCCGCGCGCTCGTCATCGGCACCCTGGTCGAGAGCGGCGAGGTCCCGCTGGCCCTACGGCTGGCGGGGCGCAGGTCAGCCGACGACGCGGACCTCGCTCCCTAGCACCGCGCCGTCCTGCAGGGTCAGGTGGTCGCCGGACCAGAAGCGACCCGGGTCGTAGTAGTTGGTGGGGCGCTCGTCGTCCAGCAGGCCCATCTCCTGGTAGGTGGCCGCGACGACCTCGGCACAGTAGACCTGCTCGATCCCGGCCTTGGAGCGGAACCTCCCGCGCGCCCAGCGCCCGGCCAGCGCGGCGGTCGAGGGGAACGGGGTGCCGTCGAGGCGCGCGATCGTCCGCAGCAGGGCGTCCTCCCGCTTGCGGTCGATGTCGGCGGTGAGCTGGCGCAGCCAGACCTGCTGCTCGTAGCGCCCGGCCCACTGCTCGACCGCCGCCCGCAGATCATGGAGCTGTACGCCGCGGTGATGGGTGCCGGTGTAGAGATCGAGCAGCCCCTTGCCGAGCTCAGCGTGCCACATCAGCGGCGGCAGGTCGTCGAGCACGACCGCCATCCCGACATGGTTGACCGGGGCGTTGCTGAGCATCCGGATCGCCCGGTCGGCGACCGACCGGCCCCGGAAGAGCCACAGATCACCGGTGCGGGTCTGGTCCACGGCGTCGGCAAGGGAGATAGTGGTGTCGTCAGACATCTCGAGCAGGGGGTCCTCAATGGGTTTCGGCAGTGCACGCGTGTGGAAGATCGTCGGTCTCGCCGGTCTGGCCGGGGTCACCGCGACAGGCGTCATCATCGCGCGCAACCACCGCCAGCGTACGCAGCGCACGCCGGAGGAGATCCACGCCAAGCTCCGCGAGCGGGTCGCGGCGGCTCAGGAAGCTGCCTGAGCGCGGTGCAGGGATACCCGGTTAACCGGGGATTCCAGCACTTCTCAGGCATTGCAACACCCGAGAAGTGCAGGAAACACCCGTACGCCGTGATGCATGAGGCTCGAGTGACTCGCGCCTAGGAGTCGAACCCGAGCCCGAGCCGGTCCATCGTCCGCAGGAACAGGTCGCGGCGGCCACCGTTGGCGTCCGCCTTACCGAGCGAGCGGACCATCATCGAGATGCCCGCGTAGCGCGCCGGCTCGGGCGGGAACGGCAGCGGCTTGGAGCGCACCATCTCCAGCGACGTACGCTCCGTCTGCTCGCCGCTCAGCAGGTCGAGCATCACCTGGGCACCGAAGCGGGTGGCCCCGACGCCGAGACCGGTGTAGCCGAGCGCGTAGGCCACGCGGCCGGCGTACGCCTTCCCGAAGAAGGCAGAGAAGCGGGTGCAGGTGTCGATGACACCGGCCCAGCGGTGGGTGAAGCGCAGCCCCTCGAGCTGCGGGAAGGTCTCGAAGAAGTGCGTCGCGAGCTTGTCGTGGGTCGCGCCGGTCTCCAGCTCCGGCGAGATCTTCGAACCGAAGTGGTAGATCGCGTCGTAGCCGCCCCACAGGATCCGGTTGTCCCTGGTCAGGCGGTAGTAGTGGAAGTGGTTGGCGGAGTCGCTGACCCCCTGCCGGTTGGCCCAGCCGATCGCGTCCATCTGCGACGGCGAGAGCGGCTCGGTCATGAGTACGTAGTCGTAGACCGGCACGGTCATCATCTTCAGTCGTCGCAGCAACGGCGGGAAGGCGTTGGTGGCCAGTGCCACCCGCCCGGCCCGCACCGACCCGGTGAGGGTCGAGACCCGCATCCCCGCCCCGTCCCGGGCGAGACCGGTGACCGCGGAGCCCTCGTGGATCGCCACACCGGCGTCCAGGCAGGCCTGCCGCAGCCCCCACGCCAAGCGTGCGGGCTCGACGGTCGCCGTGTCGCCGAGCACCTCCAGCCCACCGAGGTACGTCGGTGACCGGACCTCGTCCCGCGCCCCGGCCTCGTCCAGCAGCCGGTGCTTGATGCCGTGCTCGGTCAGCGCGGCCGACCACTCGGCGAGATCGTCGACCTCGTGCGGCCGGGTGGCGACGTTGAGGGCGCCGGCGAGCCGCCAGTCGCAGTCGATGCCGTGCTCCTGGATCGTCGCCGCCATCTCGTCGAGGTTCTGCTGGCCGAGCCGGTCCAGCGTCGCGAGCTCGTCGGGCCAGCGCTCCAGACCGTTCCAGAATCCGTGGGTCAGGGAGGCCTCGGCGAAGCCGCCGTTGCGCCCGGAGGCCTGGTCGCCGCACTGGCCGGCCTCCAGCAGCACCACTGACCACGACGGAAACCGCGTCCGCGCCAGCAGCGCGGTCCACAGCCCCGAGTAGCCGCCTCCGACGACCACCAGATCCGCCGACGCCACCCCGAGCAAGGGCGGCAGCGGCGCGGGCTTGGCGGGATCGTCGAGCCAGTAGACGGCGGGCTTCGCATCGGTCAGCGACACATGGTTCACGACGCCCACTATGGCAACTTCGCAGACACTCAGCCACACAGAATGTACGGAATCATGGAAATTGTTCGTTACACACGACGGATTTCGTTGCATCCGGCGTTGGAAAACGGGTTGACTGACCCGCATGACCACTCGCAAGCGCAACGGGGGCGCTCACCTCGACGAGGTCAACAAGCTCATCATCGAGCAGCTCCAGCAGGACGGCCGGCGCAGCTACGCCGCGATCGGCAAGGAGGTCGGCCTCAGCGAGGCCGCGGTGCGGCAGCGCGTGCAGCGCCTCGTCGACAGCGGCGTCATGCAGGTCGTCGCGGTCACCGACCCGCTCGAGCTCGGCTTCGCGCGGCAGGCCATGATCGGCGTACGCACCTCCGGGCCGATCGAGGGCATCGCCGACGAACTCGGCAAGCTCGACGAGGTCGACTACATCGTCATCACCGCCGGCTCCTACGACCTGCTCGTCGAGGTCGTGGCCGAGAGCGACGAGGCGCTCCTCAACCTGGTCTCCAGCAAGATCCGCGCCATCGAGGGCGTGGTGAGCACCGAGACGTTCATGTACCTCCACCTGCACAAGCAGACCTACGCGTGGGGCGTCCGGTGAGCCACCGATACCCCGGCATCAGCCTGTGGCACGAGACCGCCGGCGACGACTGGGAGCCGCGTCCGGCTCTGATGGGCGACCTCGAGGTCGACGTCGCGATCGTCGGCGCCGGCTACACCGGGCTGTGGACGGCCTACTACCTGGCCGAGGCCCGGCCCGACCTGAAGATCGCGATCCTCGAGGCCGAGGTCGCCGGGTTCGGCGCATCGGGCCGCAACGGCGGCTGGTGCTCGGCCCTCTTCCCGGCCTCGCTCGACAAGGTCGCGGCAGGCTCCAGCAGGGACGCCGCGCTCGCCCAGGACCGGGCGATGCGGGCGACCGTCGACGAGGTGATCCGGGTCGCCGAGGCGGAGGGGATCGACGCCGACATCGCCAAGGGAGGCACGGTCGTCGTGGCCCGTACGACCGCACAGCTCGAGCGCGCCCGGCACGAGGTGAAGCACGCCCGCTCCTGGGGCCTCGGCGACGCCGAGATCTCGCTGCTGGACCAGGACGCCGCCAGGAAGCGGCTCGCGGCGACCGGCACCCTCGGGGCGACCTACACCCCCGACTGCGCCGCGATCCATCCCGCCAAGCTCGTCCGCGGTCTCGCCCGCGCCGTCGAGGCCCGCGGCGTCACGATCTACGAGCAGACCCGGGTCACCGCGATCGAGCCGCACCTGCTGCGGACCGAGCGCGACGTGGTCAGCGCCGACGTCGTCGTACGCGCCACCGAGGGCTACACCCCGACCTTGGCCGGTCTCGAGCGCGAGGTCGTCCCGGTGCGCTCCCTGATCATCGCCACCGAGCCGCTGACCGACCTGGTCTGGTCGAGCATCGGCCTGGAGGAGCGCGAGACGTTCTCCGACGGCCGCCACCTGCTGATCTACGGGCAGCGCACCGCGGACGACCGGCTGGTCTTCGGCGGGCGGGGCGCACCGTACTCCTTCGGGTCGAAGATCACCCACGCGGACGCCTCCGACCTGCGCACCCACCGTCGCCTGGAGGCGACCCTGGTCGAGATGTTCCCGGCCGTACGCGGCCACAAGGTGACCCACCGGTGGGGCGGTGTCCTCGGCATCCCGCGCGACTGGCACGCCTCGGTCGGCTACGACCCGGCCAGCGGCATCGCCCATGCCGGCGGTTACGTCGGCGACGGGGTCGCGACCACCAACCTCGCCGGCCGTACGCTGCGCGACCTGATCATCGGCACCGACTCCGACCTCACCGCACTCCCCTGGGTCGGACACGTCTCCCCACGCTGGGAGCCGGAGCCGCTGCGGTGGCTCGGCGTCAACGCCGGGCTGCGCGCCATGACCGTGGCCGACGCCGAGGAGACCGCCACCGGCAAGGGCTCGCTGCTGGCCCGGGCCGTCGCACCGCTCGTCGGCGGTCACTGACACCTCCGCTCATCGATGCCGCTCCGGGATACCTGGAGCGGCATTGTCGTCTGTCGAGACCCCGTTGCGACGCTCTTGTCATTCCCAGGAAACTCTAGTTGTTTTATTGGGAAAGACCTATTCAGAGTCTCGTCTCGGAGGTGACCCGCAGTGATCCTGCAACGCCGTACCATCAGATCCCGTCTCGACAGACCCCGGCGCAGAAGGCTGCTCCCCGCGGCAGCCGCACTTGTCATCGCCGCCGGCGTGCTGACCTTGACGCCCTCGACCGCCGTCGCCGAGGACGACGCCCCGGTCACCAGCGACACCGGGGTCGGCGAGCTGCTGACGCAGCTGAAGACGGGCAGCGACATCCTGACCAACAAGGACGCGGTCGAGGGCGGTGACGGCAAGGACTACTGGATCAAGAACCATGTCGACTCCAGCCTGCTGCCGCCCAACCTGCTCCAGCAGCTCGGCGTCGACCAAGCCCTCATCGACCTCGGACTGGGCGGGCGCGACTCCGGCGGCACCGTCGAGGACGACGGCCTGCGCCACGAGTACCTGGTCGTATGGGCCGGCGACAACAACATCCTCGACAAGTCCGGCTCCGAGCTGCTCGACCTGCCCACGTCGATCGGTCTTGACCTGATCGGGCAGAAGAACCTCATCGGTCCCGACTTCTTCGCCGTCGTCGACGTGACCAAGGGCGCGAAGTCGTACGGCAAGGTCGTCAACACCGCCACCGTCGGGCCGCTGGTGGAGAACGAGCCGCACCACATGCAGTACCTGTGGCACAAGGGCGACAACATCTTCGCCGGTGGTCTCTTCACCGACGTGACGTACGTCCTGGACACCTCGCAGCTGCCGAAGCTGCAGCTCAAGGGGATCAACCTGCCGACCGACACGCTGTGCGGGTCGGTGCCGGACGCCTACTGGGTGACGAAGGACCACAAGGCGTACGGCACCTACATGGGTGGGCCGGACGTCCCCGGTCCCTGCACCTACACCGACGGCTCGGTGCGGATCGGCAACGGGTTCGCGGGCTCGCCGGGTGAGCTGGTCCGGCTCGACGAGAACGGCAAGACAATCGCCGAGGCGCCGGCCGCGACGACGAAGGCCGAGACCGAGCAGCGGTGCGACAGCATCCCGCTGCTCTCCCTGCCGACCTGCGCCAACCCGCACGGCGTCCAGGCCCGCGAGGACCTCGACACGCTGGTGACCAGCGACTACAACGAGCCGCGCAACATCATCCTCAACCCGGTGCAGCCGCTCTCGTCGTACCTGCGGCGGCCGACCGTGAGGTTCTGGGACATCTCGGAGAAGGACAAGCCGAAGCTGAAGTCGGTGACGTTCCTGCCCGACGGGCCGCGCAAGGGTCGGGTCGCGCACCACGAGGAGTCGCGGGCCGCGATGGAGGTCACCGTGACCAACCGGCCCGGTCACAGGGGTGCGTTCGCGGAGACGATGCAGGGCGGCGCGATCTACTACACGCCCGACATCACCGTGGACGAGCCGAAGTGGCAGCAGGTCTTCGACCTCGGCATCACCAACAAGCAGGTCGACCCGACCAGCGACGCCTACGGCGGCGGCAGCAACGGCGCCTGGATCCAGACGTCGCTGGACGACAAGTACCTCTATCACGCGGTCGCGGGCCGCGGCGCCACCAGCGACGACAAGGGCTCCAAGCCCTACATCCTGACGCTGGACATCCAGAAGCTGCTCGCCTCCGGCGACAGCCCGGCCTGCCGGATCGACACGCTCGAGGAGAGCTACTCCGGCGGCGCGGAGAGTGACTGCCCGGCGGTCGTCGACACCCTGGAGGCACCCGGCGGCCCGCACTGGGGCGCGCTCGACAACCTCGAGCTCGGCTCGGACGGCTACTACCACGAGACCACGGACGTGAAGCGGCTGGCGTACTCCAACTACTTCGTCGCCCGCACCGGCCTCAACGGTGACCACCGGCTGTGCCTGGTCGACATCGAGGACGGCAAGCTGACTCGTGATGAGGAGTTCCGGGACGAGAACACCGGCAACACCTGCATCGAGTTCAACCGGGACTCGTGGCCGCACGGCGCCTGGGGCCCGGCGAAGCCGCACTCGATGCTCTTCGTCACCGCGGACGCGGACATCAAGTGACGCTCGGTGACGACACCACCTGGCGGGACCGCATCCTGCGGTCCCGCCGGGTCGGCGTGCTCGTGGTCGCCGTGCTGCTCGCCGTCGGGGGCATCGGCTATGTCCTGTACGCCGGCTCGTCCGGCTCCTCCGGGGCCGAGGCGGACCGGTGGTCCCGTTCGGTGGCCGAACCTGCCCCGCTGCAGGTGCTGGGCGGAGAGCGCCGGCCCGGGTTCCCGTCGGTGCAGCGGATCGAGCACGACGGACTGGTGTTCACGGTGACCGTGGCGCCGGCGCTGCCCGGCCGCAACCTGGTACGCGTCGACGCACTGCCTCTCGAAGGCCATGAGCACGAGGCGGCCGACGAGGAGCTGACGGTCGAGGTCGACGGCGGCGCGGCGCCGGTCGAACCGACGAAGCGGCCCGGTTCCGACGGGCTGTGGGCGGTCGTCGACCTGCCGTCGGGTAATCCCACGGTGCTGGTCGCGCACGGGCCCGAACACCGGATCCCGGTGATGCTGGAGACCGGCTCGACGGGGTCGGCCGACGCTCTCTGGGCCGGCCCGGACGGACCGGAGTGCCTTCAGGCCGCCACGGCCGCGGTCCTGGCCGGCGGCAAGGCGCCGACCTCCTGCCCGGCTTCGTCTCTTCGGGGATCCGACCGGGCCGGGCTGACCAGCATCGTCACCACTCTCGCCTCCCGCGGGGTCGAGGAGATCGCGCTCTCCGCCGACTCCTCGCCCCGCTCGGCGGCCGCCTCGCGGCTCGTCCGGCGGCTGGCGGCAGCGGAAGGGGTCCGGGTCGTCCCGCCGTCCGCTCGTCCTGGCCGCCGCAGCGCCCTGGTGGTCGTCGCCGGCTGGCAACCCGCGGCGGAGCGTCTCGCCGCGGTCGCCGGCCTGCCGGTCGAGAAGCAGGCGCTGCGCTCGGACGGGGTCTGGCTGGCGCCCTGGCTCCTCTCCCCCGGTGTGGTCGACTCGACCACGGGCGCGGTGATCCCGCTCGACTTCGACATCCGTGACGAAGCGGCGCAGCGGTACAGCCAGACGCTGGCGAAGTACTTCCCCGAGCAGGCGCCGACCGGGTCGGCCTACCTCGCCTGGCGCCGGGCCCGCGAGGGCGCCAACGCGCGCGGGGAGTCGGCCTTCTATGCCGCTTCGCGGGCTGCGTACATGCCTGCCGAGCCGGGCCACAGCAGCCACGAGACGACCGTCTCCTGGTTCCCCGGCGGCACGGTCACCCGGATCAGCCTCCCCACCGGTTAGCCCCATCAGAAAGGTCCCACCATGTCCCTTCTCGATCGCCTCGGCACCAGTCGTGGCATCTCCCCCGACCTCTCGATCGCCCAGGCTCCGCCCACGGAGACCGAGTCACCGGCGCAGGTCCGCGTCATCGTCGTCGGCGCCCTCGCGACCATCGCACTCGGTGCTTACGTCCTGCTCCAGAAGGGCACCCTGCCCGCCATCCTGCTCACTCTCGGCGTCGCACTCGGGTTCGTGCTGTTCCACAGCCGCTTCGGGTTCACCTCGGCCTGGCGACAGCTCGTCTCGGTGCGGCAGGGCACCTCGCTGCGGGCGCACATGCTGATGCTCGCCGTCGCGGTGACGCTGTTCGCCCCGATCCTGGCCAACCAGTGGACCTACCAGGGCGTCCCGGCGGCCGGAGCGGTGGCACCGATCGGCTTCGGTCTCTTCATCGGCGCCTTCCTCTTCGGCGCCGGGATGCAGCTCGGCGGCGCCTGCGCCTCCGGCACGCTCTTCGCGATCGGCAGCGGGCAGAGCGCGATCCTGCTGACCCTCGGCGGCTTCATCGTCGGCTCCCTCCTCGGCGCCCTCACGCTGCCGTGGTGGAACGGGCTGCCCGCGCAGGAGCCGGTCGATCTCGCGGTCACGTTCGGTGGGTACGCCGGCGGCTGGGCCGCGACGCTCGTCATCATCGGGCTCGTGGTCGCGGTGACGTACCTCGTGGGCCGTGGCCGCGAGAAGCCGCCGGTCGACCGCGCACCGGTGGCCACCGGGTTCGCCCGGGCGCTGCGCGGCTCCTGGCCCCTGTGGGTCGGCGCGATCGGGCTGGCCCTGCTCAACGCACTGACCCTCTACTTCTCCGGAAGCCCGTGGGGAATCACCTTCGCCTTCGCGCTGTGGGGCTCCAAGCTCCTCGACGCGGTCGGGGTCGACGTACTGTCCTGGACGTTCTGGCAGGACCCCGCAAACCTGGCCAAGTACGAGGCCGGCATCTTC
Organism: Nocardioides turkmenicus; assembly: GCF_011045035.1. Lineage (GTDB taxonomy): Bacteria > Actinomycetota > Actinomycetes > Propionibacteriales > Nocardioidaceae > Nocardioides > Nocardioides turkmenicus. The sequence goes on along the minus strand of NZ_JAALAA010000005.1, from coordinate 232,220 downwards.
GTCGAGAAGACCTCGATCATGGACCTCGGCATCGTGCTCGGCGCGCTGCTCGCCTCCGCTGCCGCCGGCTCCTGGCTGCTGCACCGCCGGATCCCGCTGAAGCTCGCCGTCGGCGCGGTGATCGGCGGGATCCTGATGGGCTACGGCGCCCGGATCGCGGGCGGCTGCAACATCGGCGCCTACTTCTCCGGCATCGCCTCGATGAGCCTGCACGGCTGGCTCTGGGGCCTCACCGCGATCGCTGGCACGTTCGGCGGCCTGGCGCTGCGGCCGCTCTTCGGTCTCCCCAACCCAAAGCCGACCGACTCCGTCTGCTGACCGTCGCTGCGCGACAGGTGCGGATCCGCTCGGTGCTGGTCCGCACCTTCGACATCTCCGCAGGACCCGGGCGTTAGGCTGCCGATGTCGCATCGGGATCTCGGGGGAACCATGGCTGTCTCGTCCGGCGCCAAGAAGGCGCTCGTCTCTGTCGGCGTGCTAGCCGTCATCGGTGCCTTGCTCGTCGGGATCGGGCACTGGCGAGCCCACGACCTGATGGCCGGTGACGTCGTCTGGCACACGAAGGTCGACGACGGCCCGCAGGAGGCGGTTGTCGTACGGGACCGGATCTACACGTACGAAGACGATCGGCTCGCAATTCGTGACCTCTCTACTGGCAGGACTGTCGCAGAGGAGTACCAGGACGGGATCTTGGCTCACGTCGGAGACAGTGGTCATGTGGCGCTCGTCGACCTCGAACACGTCACCGTGTACGACCGGGACGGCAGACAACAGTGGCACCGAGCCCTCGACGACATCTACCAGCCGATCGCGATCAGCCTCGACGGCCAAGTGGACGCGATCGTCTGCTCCGAGCAGAAGAAGTGCTCGACAGTTCACTTCGACGCCTCCGGACGTGAGACCTCCCGTACGCAGCGGAGCTCGCCGGACCTCGCGGCGCCGGCGTTCATCGGCTACGGCACCTTGGAGGACCCGCTCGTACGGCGGGTCCCGACGATCGCGACCGATATCGAACCGGAGTCACACACGGTCCACCAGACGCGTGACGGCAAGCCGCTGGGTTCTCCGATCCAAGTCATGGATGACCATGTCGCGGCCCAGGTCGGCGATCTCCTCGTCGGAGTCGACCGCAAGGACGGCACCTGCACTTTCACGGCAACCCGAGCAGGAGCACCGGCCTGGAAGACCAGCACACGGTGCCCCGACCTCGGGTTCCCCGAGGTCGACGTCTTCGCCAACCGCATCTACCTCAACGACCGCTCAGAGGACGCTTACGAGATCGTCACCGCAGATCTCCAGGGTCGGCAGGCCAGCAGCTTCCGCATCAGAACCGGACCGACGTCCGAGTCGGAGCGACTACAGCTGTCGCCGACGCCGAACTCGGTCGTACTCACCTTGACCGACCAGATCTCGGCCTACTCGCCCACGACCGGGAAGCGCCTGTGGGTCAAGAAGCTGAATCGCACCTCCCACGACGCCCTCGAGAAGACCAAGAAGATCTATCCCGGCATCGATGTCAGCGGTCCGGTCATCGACCACTACGACAACGCCCCGCGGACGCTGGCAGAGCTCGCCGTCGGACGGGACGTACCGTCATATGTGCACACCTTCATCGACGCCGAGTCCGGGGACGAGTCGGCTGAGCTCGCCGCACCGTACGGCTCGATCATGCAAGGCCTCGACGACGGCAGGGTCCTCGTTCTCGGACCCGACGACATGTGGCTGGTCTCCCCCTAGGGAGCCGAATAAACCTGTTGCGTACGCCGGTCGCGGTCCTCCACCATGGACCGCGACCGGCGTCCTCGTCCACGAGGCGCACCTGAGCGAGAGGAGCAGACCGATGACCGTCGTTGTCCTGTGCCTGCCCACAGACCACATCTCTCGCATCAGGAGCACCCGAAGTGACTCAGGAGAACATCTCCGCTGATCCCATCGACGGGATCGACCCGAATTTCGTCTTCGACTTCCAGGCCTACGACGACTTGGAGGACGGACAACGCTGGTCCACCTGGCTCTCCGTGGAGCCGCTCTCCCGTGGGCCGGAGCCGCGCCCGGACTGGGTGGTGACCTCTCAGGGCGCCATCGACACCGAGCTCGGCGTACTCAAGACCGGCAAGGAGGCCGACGCCTTCCTGATCGTGCGCGCCGACCCGCTGTTCCCGGAGCAGGAGGCGCTGATGGTCGCCAAGCGCTATCGCGACAGCGACCATCGCAGCTTCCACAGGGCCGCGAGCTACACCGAAGGCCGTTCGGTCAAGCGCTCCCGTGACGAGCGCGCGCTGAAGAAGAACTCGACCTTCGGCCGCGAGGTCGCCAAGGCCGAGTGGGCCAACGCCGAGTGGAACGCGCTCGTACGCTGCTGGAACCTCGGCCTCCCGGTCCCCTACCCCGTGCAGATCGACGGGACCGAGATCCTGATGGAGTGGATCGCGGTCGAGGACGAGCTCGGGGAGCTCGAGACGGCGCCGCGTCTCGCCCAGACCCGCCCGGAGCGCCACGTCCTGGAGATGTGGTGGGACGGGCTCGTCGAGGCGCTGGCCACGATGGTGCAGGCGGGCTTGGTCCACGGCGACCTCTCGCCCTACAACATCCTGGCCCAGCAGGACCGGCTCGTGATCATCGACCTCCCCCAGATCATCGACCTGGTCGGCAACCCGCTGGGTTTCGACTTCCTGCTCCGCGACATCACCAACGTCGCGAAGTGGTTCCAGGCCAGGGGCCTGGAGGTCGATGAGCAGGAGGTCTACGCCGACCTGATGGCCCACGCCTTCTGAGTCCGCTCGCGTGATGCCAGGAGCGACCTGGAGGTCCCGCTCCTGGCATCACAGTGCTTCCGCTCAGGCGAACGAACAGACCTTGGGCGCCCCTTTGAAGAAGAGGCGCCCCAGAATCACGCCGCCCAAGAACTGGGTGCGGATCTTGACCCCCGAGGGATGCACGAGGTCGGCGGAGTCGAAGTCGGGGTTGGCCGCGGTGACCATGCCGTTCAGATTCTCACGCTCGCTGATCCGCCACCCGTGCTCGACGAGGTGGTCGAGGATCTCGACATACCCGACAGCCGCTGGCCGGCTCACCTCGTCGTAGGCAACGGGTTCTGTCGCCGTCCATTCGAACCACGCCTCGGCCTGGACCAGCCGTCCGTCCGATGAGTCGTAGCCGCACTCCCCGACGTCGGCGTCATGCGTCCTTCGCAGACCTTCCGGCGTCGGGATCGCGTTGACCTGCTCCAGATGCGGCGCGAGCCGCTCCCGTCGTACCTCGAGCGCCTTCTCGTCGGTGACGATCTCAGGTGTGCTGTCAGCAGCCGCGTCCCGGATCACGATCCCGGCCACGAGGAGGCAGACGCACAAGACCGCCAGAGCGACGCCGATCTCGACCAGCACCGGGTGGGAGCCTGCCACCCGGCGGAATCTCGCCAGCGACACCTGACCACCTCCCTACCGGCAGCCCGACGTCGGACCGTGTGCAGACGATATCTCCACTGTCGGTCGGTAGGTTGATCTCATGAAGCATCACCGGGGACGCCATGTCGACATCGAGTCGGTCGCGGAGCTCGATGGCCACCTGGCGGCCGGGGCGGACACCCTGAAGGGATGGCGGCTGCGGTCGCTGGATCTGACGTCCCGTTCCGGCACGCTGCGGGAGACCGAGCTCGCCGGGGCGACGTTCCTCGGGTGCACCTTCGCACCCGGCGACGTCGACTACGCCGAGGACGAGGGCGCGCTGGTCATGCCGGTGATCCCGGAGGTCCCGGTCGACGTCTACCGCTCCCGGCTCTACACCCCCGAGGAGCTCTACGACGACCCGGTCTACGCCCGGAGCCTCGACGCGAAGGCGTACGCCTGGCTGCAGCAGCCGCTCGACGCCGACGACGAGCTCGCGATCACCCTCCACGACCACGCGATCGACTCCGCCCTGGAGGCGTGGGTGCGCGCACGACGCGACGAAGGGACCCGGATCGTCGGGATGATGGGCGGGCACGCGCTGCAGCGTGGCGAGGAGACGTACGCGACCGCTGCCCGCCTCGCCCAGCACCTGGCCGGCCGACACGTGGTCGCCACCGGCGGCGGCCCGGGAGCGATGGAGGCCGCCAACCTCGGTGCCTTCCTCGCCGGGGCGCCGAAGACCGCGTTGGAGGACGCCCTCGAGTCGCTGGCGACGGTGCCGTCGTTCCGGCCCTCGATCGGGGCCTGGGCGGAGGTGGCCCTCGACGTGCGCAACCGGGTCGAGGGCAGGCCCGGTCGGTCGCTCGGGATCCCGACCTGGCACTACGGACACGAGCCGCCCAACGTGTTCGCCGGGGCGATCGCTAAGTACTTCCGCAACGCCACCCGGGAGGCGGTGCTCCTGGAGGTCTGCGACGGCGGCATCGTCTTCCTGCCGGGGGCCGGCGGCACCGTCCAGGAGGTCTTCCAGGACGCCTGCGAGAACTACTACGCCGACATCAGCGCGGTCGCGCCGATGGTGCTGGTCGGGCGACGCTACTGGACCGAGGAGCTGCCGGTCTGGCCGCTCCTGCAGGCCCTCGCGCGCGGCCGCGCGATGGAGGACCACATCCACCTCGTCGACACCGCCGAGGAGGTCCTCGAGGTCATCGCGGCCGGCGTGACCGGATGACGTCGCGGTAGTGGTCCACCAGGGCCGCGTTCACCGCGCCCCAGGACTTGTGCGCGACGCTCTTGCGGGCCTCCCGCCCCATCCGCAGGCGCAGCTGCGGGTCGTTGTGGAGCAGCGCGACGTGGGAGCCGAGTTCGTCGCGGCAACCGGGCTCGTAGAAGAAGCCGGTGACACCGTCGGCGACCAGGTCCAGCGGCCCACCTGAGCGGGGCGCGACCACCGGGACGCCGGAGGCGAGCGCCTCCTGGACCGCCTGGCAGAAGGTCTCGTGGGAGCCGGTGTGCACGAACACGTCGAGCGAGGCGTACGCAGCCCCCAGCTCCTCCCCCTGCAGCACGCCCAGGAAGGTCGCGTTCGGGAGCAGCTGACGCAGCTCCTTCTCCTGCGGGCCACCGCCGACGAGCACGACCTTGTACGCCGGGTTGTGCGCCAGCGCCGCGAGGAGATGCAGCTCCTTCTCCTGGGCGAGCCGGCCGACGTACCCGACGATCGTCTCGCCGTTGGGCGCGAGCTGGGCACGCAGGTCGTGGTCGACGCGGCTCGGGTGGAACAGCTCGACGTCGACGCCGCGCGGCCACAGGCCGGTACGCTGCACGCCCAGGCCCTCGAGCTGGGTGAGCGCCGAGGAGCTCGGCGCCAGGGTGCGGTCGGCGGCCGAGTGCGCCTGCCGGGTGAGCATCGCGGCCGCCTGCGGGCCACCGACGGCCTTGTACTTGTCCCAGAAGCCGACCAGGTCGGTCTGGTAGATCGCCACGCTCGGGATGCCGAGCTCCTTGGCGACCAGCACCGCCTGCCGCCCGAGCAGCGCGGGCGAGGCGACGTGGACGACGTCGGGGCTGAACCGGCGCATCACCGCGCGCAGCTTGCGCCGAGTCTCGAGACCGACGCGGAAGTCCTTGTAGACCCAGAACGTCGCGCCCCGGGTGCGGGTCACCGGGAACCCGGCGTACTCGCTGGGGCCGGTGGGCGCGACGACCTCGACCGTGTGGCCGTCGACCGCGAGATGCTCGAGCACGCGGCGTACGGAGTTCGTCACGCCGTTGACCTGCGGCAGGAACGACTCCGTGACGATGAGGACACGGAGCGGTTCTGAGTTGGCGGCGACCAGCGGGACCCGATCGAGGCTGATGCTCATGTTTCCGATGGTGAGCGCCATCCGGCAACGTGATCCCCGACTTGGTTGACAGGTCGGTGAACCTACCGTGGCCAGAACTCCGTGCCGGACGACAGATAGTCCAGGCGGTGTCATCAGCGGAAACGTTGCGTGACCCGCAGAGATCTGTCACCACAATCCCTCCGCGACCGAGACAGGCTCAGGGGGTTGCCGCCCGCCCGCTCGCTTGCCACGATCGCGGCATGACCACCGATGACGAGCACATCCGGCCCGATGGCGTCGACGACCTCACCGTCGAGGCGCTCGGCACCATCAGCGAGGCACTCGAAGCGATCGAGATCGCCCGCGGTCATCTGTACGCCCTGCACCGGATCACCGGCACCGCCGACCTCACCCTCGGCAAGGGCGTCCAGCAGCTGCGCGAGGCCGGCCACACCGACCTGGCGGACAGGTTCGAGCGCGAGCTCGTCGGCCGCAACGTGCTCGACGGCAGGTGGACCTTCCAGATCGTCGAGGAGTACGACGACGGCTACTACGCCACGTTCAAGCGGCTGGAGAAGGAGGCGCGGGACGCCCTCGTCGAGGGCAAGCGGCACCTCTACGAGTCGGAGATGAAGGAGGCCCGCCGCACCCCAGGCCAGCACGGCCACGAGCGCCGGCCCACACCAGGGGCTTGAGCCGGGCGGTACCCGGGCTACTCAGCGGCGGCGAGCTGGCCGCAGGCGCCGTCGATCTCGCGACCGCGGGTGTCGCGGACGGTGGTGGAGATGCCCTTGGCCTCGAGACGGCGTACGAACTCACGCTCGTCGGCCGGGTCGGAGGCGGTCCACTTCGAGCCGGGGGTGGGGTTGAGCGGGATCAGGTTGACGTGGACCCAGCCCCAGTCGCCGTAGGAGTTGAGGACGTCGGCGAGGAGGTCGGCGCGCCAGGCCTGGTCGTTGATGCCGCGCATCATCGCGTACTCGATGGAGACGCGGCGCTTCGTCACGCGCGCGTAGTTCCAGGCGGCCTCGACGGTCTCGGCGACCGAGAAGCGGGTGTTGATCGGGACCAGCTCGTTGCGCAGCTCGTCGTCGGGCGCGTGCAGCGAGAGGGCGAGGGTGACCGGGATGCCCTCCTCGGTGAGCTGCTTGATCCGGGGCACGAGGCCGACGGTGGAGACGGTCACGTGGCGGGCGGAGAGGCCCAGGCCCTCGGGGGCGGGCGAGGTGAGGCGGCGTACGGCTCCCATCATGGCCTTGTAGTTGGCCATCGGCTCCCCCATACCCATGAAGACCACGTTGGAGAGGCGGCCGGGGCCGCCGGGGATCTCGCCGCTAGCCATCTGCCGGGCGGCGACCACGACCTGGTGGACGATCTCGGCGGTCGACATGTTGCGCTCGAGGCCGCCCTGGCCGGTGGCGCAGAACGGGCAGGCCATGCCGCAGCCGGCCTGGGAGGAGATGCAGACGGTGGCGCGGTCGGTGTAGCGCATCAGCACCGACTCGACCAGCGCGCCGTCGAAGAGCTTCCACAGCGTCTTGCGGGTGGTGCCCTTGTCGGCCTCCTGCTGACGGATCGGCGTCATCAGGTCGGGCAGGAACGTGTCGACGAGCTCCTGGCGCTGTGCCGCGGGCAGGTCGGTCATCTTCTCGGGGTCGTCGACCAGACGCTCGAAGTAGTGCACCGAGAGCTGCTTGGCCCGGAACCCGGGCAGCCCTGCCTCCTTCGCCGCTTCCTGACGGCCGGCCAGATCGAGGTCGGCCAGGTGGCGCGGCGGCTTGCCGCGACCCTTGGGCGGCGCCATCACCAACGGCAGGCGGCGCCCCTCCATCGCGGCGGCCTCTGCCTCGGGGCTGTGCGGGGCCGGTACGGTCACGGGGTCGGGCTGGGTCACCCCTCCAGTGTCCCACCGGGGTGCGGCGTACGGCGAAACCTCGATCCGGCCTGGCCCGTCAGCCCGTCTTGAGCAGGATCCAGAACACCGCGGCGCCGACTCCGACGACGACCACCACGGTCAGGATGATCCCCAACCAGACGAACTGGGCCAGTCGGCGGGTCTTGCGCGGGACCAGCAGTGCCAGCGGCACCAGCAAGGTCAGCGCGACCCACGGGAACAGCTCCTCGGCCCGCTCCTGTCCGACCACCCACGTCAGCAGAGCGCCCCAGGTGCCCGGCACCAGGATCGCGTACGCCAGGCCGAGATAGAACCCGACCAGTGCTGCCACGGTCGGGTGCGAGTCCTGCAGCCACGCCCACACGCCACCGGACCCCGAGGACTCCTCCTCCGGGCCGTGATCAGCCTCGACGTCTGGATCGGGGTCCACGTCGAGGTCCGCGGGACGCTGGGTCACCCTTCAACCGTAACGCCGAACTCCGTCACCCTTGGTAAAGAATCGCCGCCACGACGAACTGGCGCGAATCCACCCGATCAGACGTCGACGGTGAAGACATCCGGGAAGCCGAGGTCTCGCCAGCGGGCGAGATCGGGCGGCGTGCCGGTGAGCTCGCTCGCCAGCACGGTCCACGCGGTGCCGTGGCCGACGAGCACGACGTCCTCGCCCGAGTGGGCCGAAAGGATCCCGGTCACGGCCTTCGTCACCCGGGCGCGGCAGTCGTCGAGCGGCTCCCAGCCGTCGTACGCAGCCACCGTCGGCTCCGCGAACGCGCGCTCGACCGTGGCCTCGAAGTCGTCGACCCAGCCGGGGCCGCGGCGGTGCTCGCGGAGCGCCTCGACGACGCCGACGTCACCGTCGGTGAGCAGCTGGGCGGTCTGCTGGGCCTTGGGCTCGGGCGAGGAGTACCACGCCGCGCCGGCCGGCAGTCGGTCGCGCAGCGCCCACACGTCGTCGAACCCGGCCGGGTCCAGCTCCCACTGGTCCGCGGTGACACCGCGGACCTGGACGGGGCGGCCGTGGCGTACGAGGAAGAGCATCAGAAGACGGCGTAATGGAGGATCAGCCAGACCGGGGCGACGGTCGCCAGGAGCGAGTCGAGGCGGTCCATGAGGCCGCCGTGGCCGGGGATGATCTGGCTCATGTCCTTGATGCCGAGGTCGCGCTTGATGACCGACTCGACCAGGTCGCCCAGGACGGCCATCACGCAGGCGACCACGCCGAGCGCGACACCGACCCACCACTCTCCGTCGAGCAGCCACACGACCAGGCCGACACCGGTGGCGACGGTGAACACGACCGACCCGGCGAAGCCCTCCCAGGACTTCTTCGGGGAGATGACCGGCGCCATCGGGTGCCGACCGAAGAGGACCCCGGCGATGTAGCCGCCGATGTCGGACATGATCGTCAGCAGGACCCAGACGATGATGCCGCGTACGCCGTCGTCGGAGAGCCCGCCCGAGGTCCAGTCGCCGCCCTCGCCGAGCATGAGCGCGACGAACGAGCCCAGGAACGGCAGGTAGAACAGCGTGAGCACGGCGGCGGCGGAGGTGCGTACGTAGCCTTCGACGCCGCGCCGCAGGACCCAGAGCATGATCACCAGCGCCGAGACCGCGGTGGCGGTCACCAGCGCGTCGGCACCGAGGAAGTACGCCACCAGGACCATCACCGTGCCGCCGATCATCAGCGGCTGCTCGGGGACGTCCATGTCCTTGGCCATCAGGCCGCGGTGGAGCTCCCAGACCGCGGCCACGACCGCCGCGACGACGATCAGCATGAACGCCGTCTTCACGAACATCAGGCTCAGCGCCACGACCGCCAGGAGGACGACGGCGGAGCCGATCGCGGCGGGCAGGTTGCGGCCGGCGCGGCCGTAGTCCTTCTTCGGCGGCTCGGAAGCTGACGAAGAAGGAGACGGCGGCGTCTGGCTCACAAGGGATTCCTTCATGCTCAGGTCCTCTTTCTGGGTCTCGATCCGCGGCGCTCGTGGGACTCGACTGCGTCGCTCGGTGGATCTCGACACGCGGTCGCCGCTTCGCAGGCTCAGCGGCGCGCTCGCTCGATCTCTTCGCGTTGTGACCCTGCGACTTCGTCGCAGGGTCACAGGCTCAGACCTCCAGCAGCTCGGCTTCCTTGGACTTGAGCAGCTCGTCGATCGCGTCGGTGTGCTTCTTGGTGAGGCCGTCGAGGCGCTTCTCGGCACCGGTGACGTCGTCCTTGCTCGCCTCGCCGTCCTTCTCCAGCTTCTCCAGGCCCTGCTTGGCCTTCTGGCGCACCTGGCGCACCGAGACCCGGCCCTGCTCGGCCTTCTCCTTGGCGAGCTTGATGTATTCCTTGCGGCGCTCCTCGGTGAGCTCGGGGAAGACCGCGCGCAGGATCTTGCCGTCGTTGGACGGGTTGACGCCGAGGTCGGAGTCGCGGATCGCCTTCTCGACGTTGGCCATCGCACCGATGTCGAAGGGGGCGATGTTGATGATCCGCGGCTCGGGGCTGGTGAAGGAGGCGAGCTGCTGGATCGGCGTCGGGGTGCCGTAGTAGTCGACCAGGATCTTGTTGAACATCTGCGGGGTGGCCCGGCCGGCGCGGATGGTGGCGAAGTCCTCACGCGTGGAGTCCACCGACTTCGCCATCTTGCTGTCGGCCTCGTTGAGGATGTCGTTGATCACCAGATGCTCCTGTGCGCTCGTAAGTGTTGTGGGTGTGGGGTGGCGTGTGGCTCGTGCCGCTCAGCCGGCGGTGACGAGCGTACCGATCTTCTCACCCTGGACGATGCGGTAGATCGCCCCCTCGTCCTCCGCGCCGTAGACCACGATCGGCATCTTGTTCTCCATGCAGAGGGCGAACGCGGTGGCGTCGGCGATCTTGAGCTGCTTCTGCAGCGCCTCGCCGAAGGTGAGCTCATCGTACTTCGTCGCCGTCGGATCCTTCTTCGGGTCGGCGGTGTAGATGCCGTCGACGCCGTTCTTGGCCATCAGGACGACCTCGGCGTGGACCTCGAGTGCCCGCTGGGCGGCGACGGTGTCGGTGGAGAAGAAGGGCATGCCGGAGCCGGCTCCGAAGATCACGACTCGACCCTTCTCGAGGTGGCGCATGGCCTTGCGCGGGATGTAGGGCTCGGCGACCTGACCCATGGTGATCGCGGTCTGCACCCGGGTGTCGACGCCCTCCTTCTCGAGGAAATCCTGCAGCGCGAGGCAGTTCATGACGGTGCCGAGCATGCCCATGTAGTCGGCGCGGGCCCGGTCCATGCCGGCCTGCTGCAGCTCGGCGCCGCGGAAGAAGTTGCCGCCACCGACGACGATCGCGACCTGCACGCCGGAGGCGGCGACGGCGGCGATCTCCTTGGCGATCGAGGCGACCACGATGGGGTCGACGCCGACCTCGCCACCGCCGAAGTTCTCTCCGGACAGCTTGATCAGGATGCGCTGGTAGCGGGTCATGCCGTGGCCTTTCCTCGGGCGACGTCGTGCGGGGTGGTGCAGATGTTCTCGGCGTACGAAAGAGCCGGTCCGATGATGACCATTCGGTTCATCGGACCGGCTCCTTTCGTCGTACGTTGCTGCTCAACCTAACGGATCACGCCTTCACGGCGTGGTGTCAGGCTCGGTTCAAGCGCCGACGTCGAAGCGGGCGAACTGCTTCACCTGCGTGTTGGCGGCGTCCAGGACCTGCTTGACGGACTTCTTCGACTCGAAGACCGACTCCTGGTCGAGCAGGACGATCTCCTTGAAGAACGCCTTGATGCGGCCCTCGACGATCTTGGCGACGGCAGCCTCGGGCTTGCCCTCCTCGAGCGTCTTCTTGGTGAGGACGTTCTTCTCGGCCTCGACCACGTCGGCCGGGACCTCGTCGGAGGTGAGGTACTGCGCCTTGAGCGCGGCGGCCTGCTGGGCAGCCTGCTTGGCGGCCGCCTCGTCACCCTCGTAGGCGACCAGGACGCCGAGGCTCGGCGGCAGGTCGGAGGCCTTCTTGTGGAGGTAGACCGTGGTCTGGCCCTCGAAGTAGGCGACCTGGCCGAGCTCGATCTTCTCGCCGATGGTGCGGGCGAGCTCCTCGACGGTCTCGCCGACCGTCTTGTCGCCGAGCGAGACGCCCTTGAGGGTCTCCAGGTCGTTGACCTTGTTGGCGTCGGCGGCGTCGGCGATCTGCTGAGCGGCGGTGACGAAGCCCTCGTTCTTGGCGACGAAGTCGGTCTCCGAGAGGAGGCTGACCAGCGCGTTGCCCGACGCGGCGACGAGGCCGGCCGAGGTGGTGCGCTCCGCAGCGCGGGCGGCAGCCTTGGCCGCACCCTTGACGCGGAGGAGCTCCACAGCCTTGTCGAAGTCGCCGTCGGTCTCGTCGAGCGCCTTCTTGCAGTCCATCATGCCGGCCTGGGTCAGCTCACGGAGCTTCTTGACGTCGGCAGCGGTGTAAGCCATGTGTGTCTTCCTCTGACTTGTGAGTGGCTTGGGGTGGACGATGAGGCTCAGGCCTCGGCCGGGGCCTCGGGGGTCTCGGCGGGGGTCTCCTCGGCGGCCTCAGCAGCCGGGGTCTCCTCGGCCTTGGCCTCCTCGGCGCCCGGGGTCGCCAGCAGCTCGCGCTCCCACTCGGCCAGGGGCTCCTCGGCGGTGGCGCCCTCGGTGCCCTCGCTCTTGCCACCGGAGCGGGCGATGAGGCCCTCGGCGACGGCGTCGGCGACCACGCGGGTCAGCAGGCCGACGGCGCGGATGGCGTCGTCGTTGCCCGGGATCGGGAAGTCCACCTCGTCGGGGTCGCAGTTGGTGTCCAGGATGCCGACGATCGGGATCCGGAGCTTGCGAGCCTCCTCGACGGCGAGGTGCTCCTTCTTGGTGTCGACGATCCACACGGCGGACGGGGTGCGGCCCATCTCGCGGATGCCGCCCAGGGTCTTCTCGAGCTTGTCGCGCTCCCGCTTCATCTGCAGGAGCTCCTTCTTCGTGCGGCCCGAGCCGGCGACGTCGTCGAAGTTGACCTCGTCGAGCTCCTTGAGGCGGTTGATCCGCTGGTGCACGGTCTGGAAGTTGGTGAGCATGCCGCCCAGCCAGCGCTGGTTGACGTAGGGCATACCGACGCGGGTCGCCTGCTCGGCGATGGCCTCCTGGGCCTGCTTCTTGGTGCCCACGAACATGATCGTGCCGCCCTTGGCCACGGTCTCCTTGATGAAGGCGTAGCTGCGGTCGATGTAGGCCAGCGACTGCTGCAGGTCGATGATGTAGATGCCGTTGCGGTCGGTGAGGATGAACCGCTTCATCTTCGGGTTCCAGCGACGGGTCTGGTGTCCGAAGTGGACGCCGCTCTCGAGGAGCTGGCGCATGGTCACGACTGCCATGATGTTTTTTCTCCTAGGTGGTGGCCCGCGTTGCACCGCTGGTGGCTCGACCTTGCGTTTCTCGAGGTCGGGCGGGTGTCGGCGCGAGCCGGTCGGTTTTCAGTTTCGCGCCCATCGGTGGTGACGGGCCCTGACGCCTGCACGCGGTCCGACCTGAGCAGGGTGCTCAGGACTGAGGGCCGCGCCCGCGGGCGACCGGTGTCTCGGAGCGAGAAACCGTCGCGGTCTGCTGGCGTGCGAAGTCAGCCCACAGGGGGCTGCCGTCCCAAGACTAGCCGCCGACCACGGTCTCGGGCCAATCCCGCCTTGACGGGCCGATAGGTGTCCACAGGGGTATCTCGGGACCGAGTTGTCCACAGGCCGCGCGGAGCCCGTTGTGCCGGTCCTCGATCCGAGGTTGTCTGCTCGTCATGACCTCGTTTCGCCTCTCCGACCGGGCCCGCGCCCTCGTCGCGGCCCTGTTCCTCGTCGTCCTCATCGCCCCGTCAGACCCAGCCTTCGGAACGCCACGTGCCGAGGTGGCGCCGTCCGGCGCCTCGCTGGGTGGGGCTGTGGGTCACGACGAGGGTCCGGGTCCGGTCGGAGCCGCCGAGGAGATGCCTCAGGGCGAATGGCCGCTGGCTCCGCAGCCGGAGATCGTGCGCCGCTTCGACCCTCCAGACGCTCCCTGGGCCGCGGGTCATCGCGGCGTCGACCTGGTGGGAGCGCCCGGGGCGGTCGTTCGCGCCGCGATGGCGGGCACGGTCGCCTTCGTCGGCGTGATCGCCGGCAAGCCGGTGGTGAGCGTCGACCACGGTGCCACGCGGACCACCTACGAGCCCGTGGTCGCCACCGTGGCCGAGGGCGACCCGGTCGCGGCCGGTGCTGCTCTCGGCCGGCTCGGCGTCGCGGGCTCCCACTGCTTCCCGGGCGCGTGCCTGCACTGGGGATGGATCCGCAACGCCGACGCATTACCTCGCTAATGGATACAATACCCTATGAGCGCAAACGTCAACGACATCGCCCGCGAATATCTTCGTGTCAGCAAGGACAGCAGCGGCCGGGCTCGCTCCGTCACAGAGCAGCACACCGACAACGAGAGTGCGGCCGAGAGCAACGGCTGGACGCTGGGCGAGCCGTACGCCGACAACGACCGCTCGGCGTCGCGATACGCGACCAAGGTCCGGGGCGACTTCAAGCGCCTCCTGGAGGACCTGGAGACGGGCAGGTTCGGCGCAGGCGTATTGATCATCTGGGAGCCCTCCCGAGGATCCAGGCGCAACTCCGAGTGGGCGGCGTTCCTGGACCTGCTGCGCGACCAGCGCGTGAAGGTCCACGTGACCTCTCACGGACGCACCTACGACCCCACCAACGCGCGCGACATGCGGAACCTTCAGGAGGACGGGGTGGACTCTGAGTACGAGTCCGCCAAGATCTCCGCTCGTTCGACGCGCGCCCACCGTGAGCACGCAGTGGCCGGGAAGCCCACCGGCCGGACGCCAGTCGGCTACGTACGCACCTACGACCCGCAGACCCGACGCTTCGTCTCCCAGGACCCCGACCCCGAGACCGCGCCGATGATCAAGGAACTCTTCGACCGCATCGCCGCCGGCCACTCGCTGCGCTCGATCGCGCTGGACTTCGAGGCCCGTGGGTATGTCAACGGCAAGGGCACGCCCTACACGATCCAGCACCTGCGCACGCTCGCTCGATCCTGGGCCTACACGGGCCTACGAGTCCACATCCCTGGCCGCACTCCGAGCACCAACACCAACGTCATCCATCGACCCGACGTACAACTCACCGAGGCCACGTGGGAGCCGCTGGTGAGTCGCGAGACCTTCTATGCCGTCCAGAACATCCTCGATGATCCCGCCCGCCTTGTTGCCCGACCGGCGCGGGCCGCTCACCTGCTCTCCATGATTGCCAAGTGCGACGTGTGTGACGACGTGCTGACTGTCCGGTTCGCTGCCAGCGAGAAGCGTCAGCCGTCGTACGCCTGCCGCAAGAGCGCGCACGTCCGCGTCATCGAGTCCGACCTGGACGAGGTCGCTGAGGCCGTCATCGTCGGCTACCTCGCCCGCGAAGACCTCGAGGCCACCATCGACGCCAAGAAGAACCCAGGCGAGGACCTACAGACCATCCGCGACGAGATCGCCACTCTGCGCCGCCGTCTCGATGACCTGGCCGACGACACCTCACTCTCCGAGCGGGTCCTGTCACGGCGGGCCGCCGCCCTGGAGAAGGAACTGAACGACCTGATCGAGCGGGAGAAGGCTGCGAGCACGCCCGCCGTGCTCCGTGGCCTCATCGAGCCCGGGAAGGGTGCCGAGCTGCGTTGGAAGGCACTGCCCCTCGAGGTCAAGCGTCAGGTGGCCCGGATCCTGCTCTCACCGGACCTGATCGGCGAACTGCGGGTGACCCGCTCCCCTGACAGTCGGCCCTGCGACGCAAGTGACCGGATCATCTGGCGTCGTTCCTGAGCCATCCACCGGCGGGATTCCACGGTCATCGCTGTACTAATCGCACTTGTTACCGGGGCACGCTCAGCGACCCAGATTTTGTTACCGATCGCAGCGACTAACTTCGGGCTAAACGTGTCTGGAGCGGTGTGCTTACCGCGTCCAAACCCGGCAGTTGTCGGGGCCTTACTCAACACTTACACAACAAGTTGAAGCAGCGTACCGGAGGGCTTGAATCCCGCCAAGAACCCAGCCCGCCGGCACGCCCTAGGCCCCAGAAGGGACGTGTCCCACTGTGTCACAGACACGAGAAGCCGTCACCAGCCGACCCCGGGCATCGGAGGTCCGGCACCTGCGAGCGAGGCTCGGAGTTGCCACGCGGCGCGGCTCCGAAAGTGATCAGGTCGAGATCCGCCGAGACCTCGCCGTCGCGAAGATCGCTCAGTACGTCGAGCGCGTTGTATCCGAGGCTCCCCCGCTAACCGATGAGCAGCGCGAACGCCTCGCTGCACTTCTCGGCGGCGCTGCATGAGCGATCCAACCCGCGCTCCCCGCCTCGTCGTCGCACCCGACCACCGTCAGGTGCCTATGAAGCTGCTGTGGCTGGAGACCATCGCCACGCACCCCGACCTGTCCAACGGTGCCGTTCGTACGGGTGTCCGCTTGGCCAAGTACGCCGACCAGCACGGTCATGACGCATACCCCGGCCCCGCGAGGCTGGCGCAGGACACCACAGCAGATTGGAGCACCATGCCTCAGGGCAAGCGAGACAACCGCCTCCGCACGATCAAGAAGCACCTGGCCGAACTGGTCACGGCTGGCGTGGTCGAGCAGGCCACCATTGGCGGCTCCGGCGATGAGGGCAGGCGTGCCACCGAGTATCGACTGGTCGAGTGGTGGACCCGTGAACCTGAAACCACGGGTGACTCTGAAGACACGGGTGATTCCACGTACACGGGTACGGGTGATTCCACGGCCACGGGTACCCGTGGCGCTGAAGTCACTCCACCCCTGCACCACCCCTCCAGTACCCCTGCACTCTCGATCGTTCCTCCCGTCGATGCATGCCACCTCAACGCGGTCATCGACCGCATCGATGAGTACATGGACGACACCGAGCTGGCCGACCTCGCGGAGCAGCATGACCCAGACTGCTGGGACAAGCACCTCGACGGCGCGCTCGATCAACTCAACCCGACCGAGCGCTCGGCGGTACTTCACCCCTACGTCACATCGCCCGATCGATGGCAGTCGATCTACGAGGACGTGGTGACCCGCGCCTTCGCGGCGTACGACGCCGAGCACTGGCCCCATCTGGCCGCAGTCTGACAGGAGCGAGCCATGACAGCAGGACAGCGAGGCAGCCTCCCCGCCATCGGCTCAACACGAGCCTGGAGCGGGGCGGCTGTCACCGCCGCGCGTACCTACCTGGCCACGATCACCAAGTGGCCCACCCGCTGCGGACAGTGCGGCAAGCGGGTCGACAAGACCAAGCCCTGGGTAGTCGGACACATCAAGTCCCGAGCCACCCACCCCGCACTCACCTGGGACCCCAGCAACTGGCGAGTCGAGCACAGGAAGTGCAGCGACAAGACCGGACAGTCCGTCGTCATCGAGAAGGCACGCGAACAAGGACGACGCGACGCACGAACCGCGATCACACCACCACCGACCACCGATTTTCCCCACCACACCACACCCACAGAACCTCCGCCCCTTCAAAGATCTCTCTCCGATCGACCGGTGGAGCCCAACGCGGCCCTGCTGTGGTCCAGTCACGACCTGCGGGCGCATGTGTGGCTCGAGGATCTGGCGGTGCTTCCGGAGGATGCTGCGCCGCCGCTGTACATGACTCCGGTGCCGGAGGCTGCGGTCTGTTCGTACGGCTGGGAGGGCTGCACGCACCTCGAGGACGGGGTGGCGGCGGTGCCGTGGATCGAGTCGACACAGCAGATCACGATGCGCTGGTGGCAGAAGCTCAGCCTGGTCCGCCAGTTGGAGCATGACGCCGAGGGCGACCTGTGCCATCGGAAGAAGATCGAGAGCGCACCTCGCCGTGCGGGCAAGTCGGTGGGCCTGCGTGGCGGCGCGCTTTGGCGTATGGCGGTCGGGCCGTCGCTGTTCGGCGAGCCTCAGAACGTCATCCACACGGGCTCTGACCTGAACATCTGCCGCGAGGTCCAGCGTGGGGCGTGGAACTGGGCCGAGGCGTACGGCTGGACGGTCACCAAGGGCAACGGCAAGGAGGCCGTGGAGACGGACCTGGCTCGCTGGCTGGTCCGCGCCCAGGACGGCGTCTACGGCTACGACTGCTCCCTGGGTCTGGGCGATGAGTGCTGGGACGTGAAGCCCGACACCATCAACGAGGGCCTGGAGCCCGCCACCCTCGAGCGGGTCAACCCGCAGCTCGTTCTCACCTCGACGGCCCACCGTCGCGCCACGTCTCTGATGCGGACCGAGCTGGCGAATGCGCTCACGCTCGCTGACCCGGATGTCCTGTTGCTGCTGTGGGGTGCCCTGGCCGACTGCGACCCGAGCGACCCGGCTGTGTGGCGGGCAGCATCTCCGCACTGGTCCACGGACCGCGAACGGATGATCCGGGCGAAGTACGCCGCTGCGCTGGCAGGCGAGGATGACCCCGAGTTCGATGACCCGGACCCGATGCGTGGGTTCATGGCGCAGTACCTCAACGTGTGGACGATCGCCGAGAAGCGTCTGGTGGGTCGCCCGGTGCTGGAGGCGGACGCCTGGTCGGCGCTCTACTCCCCTGCCCCGGCGACGGCTCCCGATGCTGTCGCGGTCGAATCGTGGTTCGAGCAGGGTGTGTCTCTGGCGGAGGCGTGGCGCGCCACGGATGGCACTGTCACAGTCCGAGTGACCGACTTCGCCACCGTGGACGAGGTGGCGCGTCAGGTGTCACTCCTGGGCGTGCGTCGGCCGGCCATCGTCGGTTCGTCACTGGCGGATCATCCCGCGTGGCGCGCCAACCGGGTCCGTATCGAGTCGACCTCGTCCGCCATGCGTGCGCAGGTGGGCGAGCTGATGCGGGTCTTGCGTGAGGGCACGCTGCGTCACACGGCCTCAGAGGCGCTGTCGGGCCAAGTGCTGGCGCTGCGTGTCTCGCCGGGTGTCGACGGCCCAAGGATCCGGAGCACTGAGCGTGCTGACGCGATCAAGGCCGCGACGCGGGCAGCCTCGGCCGCCGCTGCCGTCGTACGCCGCCAGGTGGTCACCCCGAGCCGGTACCGCACACAAGTCTCTTGATGTCAAGCATCTCAGTTTGAAAGATTCTTGATGTCAAGATAACATTGCCTTGTGGGGTTGATGAGACGAATCAGTGACAGGCTGGCGGCCGGCAAGGCCATCCAGCTCGCCGCTGCGTCCACAGCCCTGGAGAGTGCCCAGTTCGCCGCCATCGGCCCGGAGTCCATCCCCGCCTCTTTCTTCGGCCTGTCGGCGTATTCGGATCCCGTGGCCGTTGAAGCCCCGGTCTCTCGTCGCTCGGCTCTACAGGTCCCCGCCATCAAGCGCGCGCGTGACCTGGTCCCGGGAACGCTGGGCACTCTCCCCGTCGACCTCTACGGGCCACAGAACACGCTCTCCTACTCCGAGCTGCTGGCTCAGCCTGAGCGCAACACCCCGCGCTCGGTGACCATGGCGAAGACGTACGAGGATCTGTGGTTCGAGGGCGTGGCCTGGTGGTACATCACTGAGTTCGGGTGGCACGGCTACCCGACCAAGGTTCGCCGCCTCGAGCCGCGCACCGTCGATGTGCGCATCGACGGCAAGGTGTACGTCACCCAGGACGGCAACCAGGGCATGACGTGGGAGTACGCCCCCGACGCCCGTCTGATCCGCTTCGACTCCCCCACCGAGGCGGTTCTGACGGCCGGCGCACGTGCGATCCGCGCATCTCTGACACTCGATGCGGCCGCCCTGCGGTACGCCGATGGCTCTCCGATGGCGGACTACTTCGAGCCCAGTGACGGCTACGACCCGGACCAGGACGAGGTCGACGCGGCCCTGGATCAGTGGCTGGCCGCTCGCCATCAGCGCTCGACCGGGTACGTCCCTGCCGGGTTCGACTACCACCTGAACCCCTTCGACGCGCAGAAGCTCCAGTTGGCTGAGGCTCGCCAGCACGCCGTCCTCGAGCTGTCCCGCGTGACCGGTGTCGACCCCGAAGACCTCGCAGTCTCGACCACCAGCCGCACCTACCAGAACTCGCAGGACCGCTACCAGGCGCGCATCAAGGACACGCTGCGCCCGTTCATGGTCGCTGTCGAGGAACGCCTGTCGATGAACGACGTGTGCCCCCGTGGCTACGACGCTCGCACGCGCGTGGCCGAGTTGCTTCGCGCCGACGACAAGACCCGTTTCGAGTCCTACAAGCTCGGCCTCGAGGTGGGCGCGATCGGCCAGGACGAGATCCGCGATCTCGAGCACAAGGCCCCGTTGACCCAGCCGCCGGCGCTCCCTGCGCCTTCGAGCGAGGAGGCACAGGATGCCTGATACCTACACCTTCGCTGCCAGCGGAGAGCAGTTCTCCGTTGACACCGAGTCCCGCACGATCGAGGGACTCATCGTCCCGTTCGGCGTCAACCCGATCGATGGTCGGGCCGTGACGTTCGCGGCGGGTGACATCGGCTGGTCCAGTTACAAGAGCGTGAAGCTCAACCTGGATCACGACCGCTCCACGTCCTTCGGGTTCGGGCTGAGTCTCGCTGAGACCGACGCCGGGATCCTGGGCAAGTTCAAGGTGGCCGATGGCCCCCGTGGAGACGAGGCGCTGGCACTCGCTGAGAGCGGCGTCTATGACGGCCTGTCCGTCAACCTCTACCGCCCTGAGGGCAAGGAGAAGTTCCACCTGACGCACGTGGCTCTGACCGCAGAGCCCGCCTTCGATGAAGCGCGCGTCTCCAAGATCGCGGCATCCGCTGCGTCCAACCAGGAAGGAGCCCACGTCATGGGCGACACCACCGAGACGGCCGAGGCTCCCCAGGACTTCAGCGCTGTCACCACCGCAATCACCGAGGGCTTCGCGTCCCTCAACGTCCCCTCCCGCGAGGTCGTCCCGGCCGGGGCCCAGACCTCGGTCAAGGAGGCTCCGCTGTACACCTTCGGCGCTCGCAACCCGGGTCAGAAGGAGTTCTCGGCGGACATCTTCGCCGCCGCCAAGGGCGACCACGAGGCCCACGCTCGGCTCGACAAGTTCATCGCTGAGCAGTTCGCCCCGGTTGACAGCCCCGATGTCAACGAGGTCAACCCCACCGGTTACCGGCCCGACCTCTATGTCGACTACATCGAGAAGGCCGCCCCGGTCTACAAGGCGCTCTACGCGGGTGGGCTGAACGACGCGACCCCGTTCGTAGTGCCGAAGTTCTCCAGCTCCACCGACATGGTTGCCGACCACGTCGAGGGTCAGGAGCCCGCCGTGGAGGGCACGTTCGTCACCACCGGCCAGACCGTCACCCCTGGTGCTGTCTCCGGCGAGTACAGCGTGACCCGTGAGGTCATCGACGCCGGCGGAAACCCGCAGGTTTCCGGCCTGATCTGGCGGCAGGCTCAGCGCCTCTACGTGGAGGCGATGGAGACCAAGGCCGCCGCGCTGCTCAACGGTGCTGTGCTCGCCGAGCTCGGCACCCTGATCCCGGCCGGCGACGCCGACATCGTGGGGAAGTACCAGGCCAACCTCAACAGCGCTGTGTTCGAGGACGGCTCGGAGTTCTGGGGCGACGTGCTGTCGCACCGGGACGCCTTCACCACGCTGGCCAACGCCAAGGACGGCCAGGATCGCCCGCTGTTCCCGATGATCAACCCGAGCAACGCCAACGGCACCACCAGTGCCCGCGCTCGATCGCTCACCGTGGCGGGCTACAACCACATCCCGGCCAAGACCCTGGGCGCGACTGGCGTCAACATGAAGTCGTACGTCGGTGACTTCGCCTACGCCCCGTTCTGGGCGTCGGCTCCGCTCCAGATCACCCTCGCGCCCACCGTGGCCAAGGGCCTGTCTGTCGGCCTCTTCGGCTACACCGCCGGCGCGATCCTGGACGCCAACCGCATCCGCAAGATCACCGTCGACATCACGGTCTGATCCGTCATGGCCACGATCCCCGACCTGGCAGCGGTCAAGACGTACCTGGGCACCGATCACTCCTGGAGTGACTCGGAGATCGAGGACACCCTGAACGCCCAGGTCGGGGACCAGGCTAAGAAGTGCACGGTCCCCACCGACGCCGAAGACCCGACGTGGATGCCTGACGCCCTGGCGCAGGCGCTGCTGCGACGCACGCACGTCGCCCTGTCTCTAAAGGCCCTGCCGCTTGCCGTGCAGGTCACCCTCAGCGACGTGAACGCGGCCCAGGTCCGCGTCGGGTCACCGTCCAAGGATCCGCTGGTCTACGACCTCGAGCGGCCCTATCGGAAGCTGGTGCTGGGATGACGGCACGCGAGGACATCGCCGCTGCGGCCAGCACCGTGACCGGGCTGAAGGTGACGCCGTACTACCGGCAGAACCTGACCGCCGGCAACGGCTTCGTGCGGTTCGGCGAGCGCACCCGGCCGAGCAACGGCTTCGGCTGGCTCGACACGTGGGAAATCTGGATTGCCAGCCCTGCCGACATCGAGGCCGCTGAGAAGTGGATCGAGGCCAACCAGGACGCGCTCCTGGCCGCGCTCGATCCCGCCGAAATGCTCGTCACCAGCCTGACCCCGTCCGAGCTTGTGCTCGGTTCCGTCAACACCCCGGGCATCGTCGTACGCGGCGTGCGGGGAGCCTAGAAAGGAACGCCACCATGGCACGCGTTATCCCCCGCCTCATCGCTCTCGACATCGAGACCGTAGACCGCTCCAACGAGGTCTCGGTCGCCAAGATCACCAGCGGTGCGGCTGACTCCGACTTCATGTCCTTCGCCGAGGCCCGCTCCGGCGGCTCGCGTGAGTACGTCCTCGCGATGACCATCGCGCAGGATCACGCCTCGGCCACGCTCTGGGACCTCATCTGGACCGGCGTGGGCACCGAGGTGGACGGCGTCTACGCCCCGTACGGCAACGACCTCCCCAGCGTCTCGCAGCCTCACTACGGCTTCGTGGCCGTCGTCGCTGAGCCTGATGGGGACTTCCTCGGCGCAGAGGCCACCGACTCCACCACCGCCGTGGCGACCATCGAGGTCGAGTGGAAGCTGACCGGCAAGCCCATCAAGATCACGGCCTGACCGATGGCCGGCGAGGGCAGCGTCCAGGGTCTCCGGCAGGTCGTCAAGGGCCTGCTGGAAATCGGCGTTGACCTCGAGGACCTGAAGGACGCCATGGCGGACGTGGCCAAGGCCGCGACCGACGTAGCCCAGGCCGCCGCCCCTACCCGGACAGGCGCTCTCCGCGCCTCCATCCGAGGCAACAGGGCCAAGGGCAAGGCCGTCGTCACCGCTGGCCGCGCCCGCGTCCCGTACGCCGGGGCCATCAACTACGGGTGGCCAGCCCGAGGCATCCGCGGCGTCGGGTTCATGCAGAAGGCCGACGAGGTCGTGGGCCCGCGAGCGGTCCAGATGCTCGAGGACGGCATCAACAAGATCATCCAGGACAAGGGGTTCGACTCATGACATCCGAGAAGACGGCTGACGAGGTCTTCGAGAGCCTCAACGGCTTCGATGAGATCGCGATCGAGAAGGCGTTCGGCGAGATCACCTCGCTGAAGGACAAGCCGATGATGTTCCTCCGCGCGCTGCTGTTCACCGAGCACCGCCGCGAGGGCAAGACCGACAAGGAAGCCAAGCAGGCCGCCATGGACGCGACCATGCGCGAGTTGACCGACTACTTCCGCGCAGACGAGGACATCGACGCGGGGGAAGCCTGACGGCATCCCGCGAGCGGGCAGAGCAACTAGCCGCGTTCTGCCTCGCTACCGGGGTGCCTCCGAGTGAGTACCCACACCTGACCATCGGCGAACGCAACGCCTTCATCGAGCTGAGCAAGAAGAGGAGGAAGTGACCATGGCTGGACCGATCCGCATCAGCATTCTGGCCGAGGCTGAGAAGGCCACCCAGAGCGTCAAGACCTTCTCTTCGACCGTCGACACCGAGATGACTTCGGCGGCGCGCAGCATGGACCGTGCCGAGCGCGCGGCCGACTCGATGGAGCGGGGCATGTCCCGGGCTGGTGAGGGCGCTGACGCGATGGCCACGACCTCGGCCCAGGTGGCCGGCGGTATCGGTGACCTGGCCGGGGCGATGGAGGCCACCGGGGTCATCTCCGAGGGCACCGCCATGCAGATGGAACTTGGTGCCACCGCGATCATGGGTATCACTGGTGCCTCCGACCTGGCGAACGCCGCGTTCGAGAAGATGCCCGGCCTCCAGAAGGCCATCGGCGCGGCCACCAAGTTCATGCTGGGACCGTTCGGCATCATCCTGGCGGTCGTTGCGGCCGTGGCCGCGATCTTCGTCGTGCTCTACAAGAACAACGACCAGTTCCGGGCCTTCGTGGACGAGAAGCTGGTGCCCGCCCTGAAGCGGCTGTGGCAGATGTTCGTAACAGCGATCAAGCCCGCCCTGGACCAGTTGTGGCAGACGATCCAGACATCGGTCCTGCCCGCCCTTGCCCAGGCGTGGCGGATCATCCAGGCCAAGGTCGTGCCGATCCTCGGCCGCTTGTGGCAGACCTTCCAGACGCGCATCCTGCCGGTCCTGGTGAAGGTCGCCCAGTTCATCCTCGGCAAGGTCGTCCCGGCCCTGATCGTCTTCTACGCGCGCTACCTCTCCACGGTCATCCGGGTCGTGGCCCGGGTCGTCGGCTCCATCGCCGGATTCGTCCGCGCCATGGTCAGCCTGGCCGCCGGGATCCGCTCCCGGGCTGCCGCCATCGCCGGGTTCTTCTCCAACATGCGCTCGGCGATCTCCCAGCGAATCTCCACGATCGTCTCCTACTTCCGTGCCATGCCCGGTCGCCTCATCCGCGCCCTGGGCAACCTCGGCGGTCGACTGGTCTCGGCCGGCCGAGACCTGATGCGAGGCTTCATCGACGGCGTGCAGGAGTACGCCTCCCGGCTGATCTCCGCCGTCACGGGACCGATCGGTGATGCGGTCGGCAAGGCCAAGTCGCTGCTTGGCATCAGGTCGCCGTCCAAGGTGTTCGCCGAGATCGGCAAGTTCACCATGCAGGGCTACGCATCCGGGGTCGACAAGTACGCCCGCACCGCTGCCCAGGCCGTCGAGGGTGCCCTGGACCCGCGCGCGCTCTCGCTCGAGGGCGGTGCCGGGGCCGGCGGCGGCCAGCAGGTTTACATCACGATCCAGGCGACCCCTGGTACCGACAAGGTCGCACTGGCCAAGGAGCTGGCGAGCATCCTCCGGGTCGGCAAGGCGGCAGGTGTGAGGTTCTGATGGCGCAGGAGTTCAACACCGCTGACTACCTCCGTCTGGAGATCGAGACGCCGAGCGAGATCCAGAACCTCGTCCAGAACCCGAGCGGGGAGCTCGGGGCGTGGGGCTGGATCACCCCGGTCGACCAGACGGTACTCGAAAGTACGACGAGCGGGGGCGGCCCGGCCCTGATCGTCTCCAGTCCCAACGCCCAGCAGTACCGAGCGCTGACCTCGAAGATGCCTGCCAGCCCTGGGAAGTACTACCAGGGCCGCACCGACATCGTTGCGACCTCGAGCACCGGCGTCTATCACCGACGACTCTCCGAGTTCTACCGGGCAGACGGCACGGTGATCGCGACCTACTACGCCGCGACCTACCTCAACACCCTCGGCGTGAAGTTCTACACCTCGCCGGCCGCGCCGGCAGAGACCGCCTATGTCGCCTTCGGGATCGCCGTGTCGGGCAACGGCAACGTGAACCCGCCCGTCAACTCCTCGGTGACCTTCCGCGAGGTCCAGATGATCGAGACGGCCTCCAACGTCGCGACACAGACCCGGGTCAACCAGGTCCGCAACCCGAGCCTCGAGACGAACCTCAACGGATTCGTTGCCCAGGGCGCGGGCAACACCGTCACCCGTGCGACAGACCAGGCATGGAGGGGCACCTACAGCCTCAAGTCCGTCGTGTCGTCGGCCAACACTCTTTGGGTGCGTGGCCTGCTGGCATCGGCAGGCGGCTACGGCGACCAGGCCCTGACGACCAACAAGCAGTACGTCCTGTCCTTCTACGCGCGCACCAACGCCGCGCGGACACTGGTCGTCGGGACGCGGCTACGGTCCACCACCAGCACCGCCGCCACGAGCTTCAACCGCTCGTTCGCCCTCGCAGCCAACACCTGGACTCGCGTCTCTGTCTCCTTCAACAGCGGCAAGTACAACGTCCTCGACTACATCGCCATGCTGTGCCAGACCAACGGCGGCTCCTGGTGGTTCGACGGGTTCATGCTCGAGCAGACCTCCACCCTCGGTGAGTGGTTCGATGGCTCGAACCCTCCGACCGGCTGGACGGCGAGCTGGAGCGGAACTCCCAACGCCTCCTCTTCGAACGCCGAGTCCCCCACTACGCAGTTCGCCTACGTACCGCCGATCGTCTACACCGACATCCTTGGCTCGGCCAACACGATCTCCGTCCAGCGCAACGAACTGGAGGTGGGCACGCTCCAGGCGAACATCAAGGACACCTCACTGGACCCGTCGACGGCGGACACGATCCGGCCCGGTCGGCGTGTCCGGCTCTCGGCGCTGGTCAGCGGCGCGTGGGAGCCAATCTTCCTCGGGAAGGTCTCCAGCGCGAAGGTCGACTATGACCTTCTTTACGAGGACGAGGCCAAGCGGGCCAACATCACCCTGACCGCCGTCGATGCTGTGAGCGAGCTGGCCAACACCCGCCGGAGCAACGGCGTCGTACTGATCGATGACCTGCCCGAAGTCATGGAGGGCGTGAACGTCCCCTACGACATCAAGGGCGGCATCAACCAGTCCATCGGCACCGCTGAGACGGCCTACGTCAACGACAACGCGAGCGTGCTCGACATCGTTGCAGTGGCTCGTGACACGTGGCTCCAGGAGTGGGGCAAGCCGGCGTACGCCTGGGTGAGTCGCAACGGCGTCCTCAACGTGCAGGAGCAGGGCACCGGCGGCAAGGTCATCGGCACGACCGACCACGACCTGTGGAACGAGAGCGACTATCTGGCCGACTTCGCCGTTGACTACGACACGGACAGGTGCATCAACGAGGTCGTCATCAAGGCTCTCCGGATCACCGGCACAGGCTCCGAGGCCGAGACCGAGGAGTGGACGTTCGGGCCGTACCGCGACGAACCGAGCATCCGAGAGTGGGGTACCCACTCCCAGGAGTTCACCGTCGCCGTGAACCCAGGCACCACGCTCGACACGGCTTACTTCTCCGCGTACGCGAACAGCGTCCTGGCCGCCAACGCGAACCCCGAGAAGAAGGTGAACGCGCTCACCCTGGGCATCTTCAAGGCCGAGGACATTGACAGAATCCCGACCACGCTCTCCTCCAAGGTCCTGGTCGACCTCTACGACCACGTCCGGATCTGGAACGACGAGGCTGGTATCGCGGACAAGCTCCTCAACATCGCCAGCATCGAGCACACCATCACGCCCAAGCGCTGGACGATCGGCGTCGGGTTCGGCTCGCTGGGCGCGGTGGCGAGCCCGAACGCTCAGCCTGCCTTGGCGGGTGCGCCTGCCGCCGGCGGATGGATCAACATCCCCCTGGCCAGCGGCTACCAGGCCGGGGAGGCAGGCGTGCCGCAGTACCGAATCAAGAACGGCGTCGTGTTCCTCCGAGGCAGCATCCAGGAGACGGCCACCGGCACTCTCTCGCTCAACTCCTCGCCGGGCCACACCATCGGGACCCTCCCGCCCGAAGCCCGGCCAGCCGGCGCGGACATCGCGACGCTGACCCCGCCCCAGAACCCCGCCGCCAACCAGGCCCGCCTGTTCGTCTGGACGAACGGGACGGTCAAGGTCTACCTGACCGGGTCCGGCGCGGCGGCGTACGTCTCGCTATATGCCGTCTACCCAGCAGGAGCGTGATCCAATGCCCGAGATCCCCACCGTGTCGACCTGGATGCAGGTCGTTGTCGTCATCGCCGTACTGGGCTACCTCGCCTTCAAGGCGTGGCTAGACAGCGGCCGGACCAAGCAGACCAACGATGCCGTCACCGCCCTCGAGGCGACCCTGACGACGAACAACGGCGGGTCCCATGTGAAGGACCAGCTCGACCGGATCGAGGCCAGTGTGGGCGATCTGGCCGAGCGGGTCACGGTGCTGGAGGGCACCGTGACCCGCCGGCCTAAGGCTGTTGCTCAGGCTGCCGGGGCGAGCCAGGTGACGAGCCACAGGTGATCGAGCGGGCACACGTACGCGGCTACCCACTTACCCCCGTCGCGGTGCTTGGTGGCGTCAGAGGCAGCGAGGCCACAGACGGGGCAATCGTCGGACTGTGCGTCGTTGGTCCAGCTCACGCCGCACCCCCGAGGATCTGCACATGTGTTGCGTAAGTTGATACGGTCACGGCATGGCCCTCCTAAGGGTCCAAGGCGCAGGTGACCGGGGTTCTTTGGCGGAATGACCGGTCACCTGCGTGATTTCAGGTGAACACCTCTGGGTACGTGGATGCTAGTTACAGCCGTGTAGTGCCCCGGGGTGCATCTATGAAAGCACGTCGCAGCGACAACGTCGGCGACAAGCCTGGGAGGTTATCCACACCCCCTGTGGATAACTCGATCGAACCTGTGTACGAGAGGTCGCCAGGGCCGAGTACCGGTGGGTAACTGTCCAGATGAGCGCACTTTTGTGTCTGGAATGAACCACTCGCCGTTATCAAATCGTTACACGACTTCGAGTGAAAGAGGCGTAACCTCTGCGCTTTCACGTAAAAAGTGCTCAACGTCACGCCCAACTCATCAACCTTGGTGACCAGGCAACCGTCGACTAGGGCCGAAAGTCCTCAATCGATCTTCTTGTCGATGAAGTACACGTTCTCCAGCACCAAGTAGCCGATGTCCGATCTGTACGGCGTGAATTCCCTCGGGTTATGGTCCAGCGGCCTCAGCCAGCGACAGAGCGTCGAGGTACTCCCCTGCCCACTCCGCTTCCTCCCAGCCATCTGGCATGGCATGGAGGCCAGCCCGCAAGCTGTCAGCCGCGCGCTGGTGATTGCCGACACCGAGGTGTGCGAGCCCTCCGGAAAGGCGTAGCCAGCTCGGGGTCAGCCAGTAGGCAACTGGTGACGATGCGTCATCGGGCAACGCGGTGGTGAGGTCATCAGCCTTGTTGAGGAGGTCGCCAGCGCCTCGCTGGTCCCCGAGCAGGCCTAGTCCGTGTGCGGCCTTCAGTGCGGCGTCCACCTTGTGCAGGTTGCTGATTCCGGGCGTCTCGTACGCAGCCATGAACCAGCGCGCGATACCTCGGGGGTTCGCCTTCCTGCGTTCTAGCGCTCCACGGAACCCGTGCGTTTGAGAGGCCAGATCGGGATCCCCCAAGGTCAGGGCATCGCGTGCGGCGGTCGATAGCAACGACTCGGCGCGCTTGTCGTTGCGGACCTGGCTGTTCATCCATCCTGCGAACTGGCCGTACTGAGCCGCCACGAGGTGCAGGTCCCTGGCTGCCGGCCCTCGTACGTCGCGAGCGAGGATCTGCACCGTGGCCCACTGGCCTTCGACGGCAGGCAGCAGCGCTGACGCCGGGAGCGAGTCGTCCAGGCGACGGCTGAACGCAAGGGTCCCCGGGAGGGCCTCAACTTGCTCCGCGTCGATCTGGCGCGGAGCCGCGATAGCGGCCGACACGAGAACATCGGTGGGACGCTCGATGACGAGGGAGGCCAGCTCGCCGTTTGCTCCCAGGGCCTCGTCCAGGGTCTGGGCGAGATCCAAGGAGGGACGCCGACGCCCAGTCTCCCACTCCGAGATCTGCGACTTGCTGACGTACGCCAGCGTCGCCAACTGACGCAGGCTGAGACCACGGGAGTTACGCAGCTCCCGCAGCCTCACGCCGAACGTCGGATCAACTACGCGCATCACTCGTCTCATCCCTGATCCACTGAAGGTAGGACTCGCTGCCCTTCAGGATCGGGGTGGCGATTACCTGGGGCTCATCGTAGGTGTGCAGCTCGGTGACTCGAGCGGCCAACTTGTCGAACAGATCCGAGGTGGTCTTGAACTCCAGGCGGAACTCCTCCTCCGTCTCCAGGTTGCCCTCCCACCAGTAGGTGGACGTGATCGGGCCGTCCAGGTGCCCGCAGGCGGCGAGCCGTTCGCCCACGACCTTGGATAGCAGGCCCTGGGCTGCATCTCGGTCGTCAATGGTCACGTGTACGTGAATGAACTCGGGGGTCTCCATACGCCTCAGGCTAGTGGCTGAGGCGATGTCGGACAGCGAACCCCTGCCGCTGTTCCGCCTGACGGTGATGTTCTGGGCTTACCCCGGGGCACCGCGCCAGCGGCGTCCTGGGAGCCAAGCCAACGATGTGACGGGACACGTGATGGACGATCCGATGCTGTGCGACCACTGCGGATTGCGGTGGGGTCCGGCAGGCTCTCATCCACCGTGTCTCGAACTCGAGCCCGAGGAGCGCCGAGCGCTTTACGACGAGATTAGGAAGCGCCCCGTCCAGCAGGAGCGTCCCACGCGCTAGGTCACTGGCTGTGCGGCTTGAATCGGTCAGCGATGTCCCATCACGGGATCTGAGAGTAGGTGGGCTGATTGCGGATGTCGTCCCACGTGAGACAGGCCCCGTCGTCCAGGTCCTCGGCGGTGCATTCGGGTGACCATTTGGAGGCCGGGACGGACGCCCC
The DNA here is from genome assembly GCF_011045035.1 of Nocardioides turkmenicus. Taxonomy (GTDB): domain Bacteria; phylum Actinomycetota; class Actinomycetes; order Propionibacteriales; family Nocardioidaceae; genus Nocardioides; species Nocardioides turkmenicus. Next base: position 202,096 of record NZ_JAALAA010000005.1, on the reverse strand, counting down.
TGGCTCGACCGGAGCGATCGAACCGGTCAGGGTGGCCGACATTACGACCAGAGCAAGAAGCGCCCGTCTCATGGCTCAGCCCTCCGACCAGAGGCGCTTGATCGTGATGCCGGACAGGTCGGAGATGTACTGACTCAGGTACAGCGGGATGTCGTCTCGCTCCAGGTGCGCCTCGAGCAAGCGCCGGCCGAGGTCGGCCCACTCCGACTCATCGAACGCCGCAGCGGCGGCCCTGTGGCTGGCCAGGGCCTTCTCGATGAAGTTCTCGTCCTCCGTGATCTCGTCGCTGGTGACCATGGGGGCCAACCCGGGATCCGGCATCACGACCACTCCGTGGCCGCACTCGTCGCACGCGAACATCTCGGGGTCGCCGGGCTCGGTGATCACGCCATGCCACGCGTCCTTGTTGCCGCACGAGGGGCATGAGGTGTTGTTCGTGGCCTCGCCACGGGGGGATACTTCGTTCACGGTGTCGCCTACTTCTGCTAGGTGGACGCCTAGGCCCCGGTCGGTGTTCACGCACCACCGGGGCCGTACTAGGCCGGTGTACTAGCGAAGTAATGCCGACGACGTCTACCTCGACCCGCTGCTGCTCGTCGACGCCCCACGCCCGGTCCGGCTGCTCCCCCTCTGGCGGGGCGACCCGGTCCTATAGCCGCGCTCGCCGAACCGTGTGCGTCCCCAGGGCTTGTACACCGACAGCACGACCGCGATCGTCAGGGCGGTCAGGGAGACCGCCGGCGGGAAGCGCAGTCTGCTCACGTCTCCGGTCAGCTCGCCGGTCGCGGCCAGGACCTCGCCGATCGTCCGCACCTCCGCCATGCCTGGCATCAGCACCAGCAGGATCAAGGCGACGAGCACCACGTTGATCACCAGCTTCACCGCGACCCACCAGAACCGCACCAGGCCCCACTTGGTCCCCCAGCCGAGCACCAGTCCGGTCGCCAGCACGATCACGCCGGCGGCGAGCATCGGTCCGGCGAGATACGTGCCGAACACCTGAAGCGCCAGGCCGCGGTCGGCGGCATCGCCCGACCCCGTGCCGATGGCGGCCATGATGCCGACGACAACGTCGACGCCGAGCCACGCTCCCACCCCGAGGAGGTGGAGCACGAGCACTGCCTTGCGTACGCCGGGCCGCAGTCGGGTCGGCCTGCCGGATGTCGGGTTCCTGGTCATGCCATCAGGCTGGCTTGTCGGAGACATGGCGGCGTCCGCGTGGCGGAGGTGGCTGCGTACGCGATCTGGCGTAGGCCCCGAGGCCGTGCCGAATCGGTAGCTGTGGCGGGCGAGACCGTAGTTGTGGGCGACGAAACTCGACTTTCGTCGCCCACAACTCACTTCTCGGCCGCCATTTCTGACGTCTCGGCCAACGCGGCTGACGTCTCGGCGGGTCAGGCGCGGGGGTGGGCCTGGCGGTAGGCCTTACGGAGCCGGTCGCTGCTGACGTGGGTATAGATCTGAGTGGTGGCCAGGCTGGCGTGGCCGAGGAGCTCTTGTACGGAGCGGAGGTCGGCGCCGCCCTCGAGCAGGTGGGTGGCGGTGCTGTGGCGCAGTCCGTGGGGGCCGAGGTCGGGGGCGCCGGGGACGTCGGCGAGGCGGCGGTGGACGAGCGTGCGTACGGCACGCTGGTCGAGGCGGCCGCCGCGGGCTCCGAGGAACAACGCCGGCCCGGAGGACTCGGTGATCAGCTGGGGACGGCCGCGGACGACCCAGCGGTCCAGCGCCCGCGCCGCCGGCCCACCGAAGGGCACCATCCGCTCCTTACGCCCCTTGCCGAGCACGCGGATGACCCGTCGCTCGTAGTCGACGTCGTCGAGGTCGAGCCCGACGAGCTCGCCGACCCGGGCGCCGGTGGCGTAGAGCATCTCCAGTACGGCGATGTCACGCATCCCGACCGCGGTGCCGTCCTCGGCGGCGGCGATCGCAGCGGCGATGAGGGACTCGACCTCGTCGGGACGCAGTACGGGCGGAAGGGTCCGGTGGGCCTTGGGTGAGCCCAGCGCCGCGCCGGCGTCGACCTGCGCGCGTCCGGTCCGGACGAGCCAGCCGCTGAAGACGCGGGCCGCGGTGGCCCTCCGGGCCAGAGTCGTACGCGAGTGGCCGGTCGTCTGCTGCTTGGCCAGCCAGCTGCGCAGCGTGCGCAGGTCGATCGCCTCGGGCTCGGTTCGGCCCATGCGGGCGGCGTGGTCGAGCAGGCTGCGGATGTCGCCCAGGTAGGCCCGAACGGTGTGGTCGGAGAGGCCGCGCTCGGCGCTGAGGTGTCGCTCGTAGTCGCCGAGCAGCGCGGCATAGGCCTCGCCCAGCTCCACGTCCGCGGCCCCGCTCTCCGGGGCGTCCTCGGGATCAGCGCTCACCTGAGCCAGGGTAGATGCTGAGCCTTTCCTCAGGTGCGAGCCGCGCCCGGAGCCAGCTGCCACCCCTCGGGGAACCGCTCGGCGAGCCCGAGCGCCTCGAGGCGTGACAAGGCGGTGCCGGCCGTCTTGGGGTGCAGGCAGGCCGATCTGGCGATGTCGAGCTGGGAGGACGGGCTGCTCACCGGAACCGCGTCGAGGACCTGCTTCTCGACGGAGGTGAGCGAGTCGCGGCGGCGTACGGGGCCTCGGGGCTGGGTAGGGAGGGCCTCCCCCATGTCGCCGACGAGCTCGCGTACATCGAGACCGTCGGTGACGAGGACGCCCTTGCCGTTGCGGAGGAGCTCGTGGGTGCCGACCGAGGTCATCGCCCCGACCTGGCCCGGCACCGCCATCACGGGTGTGTTGATGCTGTAGGCCCAGTGGGCGGTGTTGAGCGAGCCGCTGCGCGCCGCGGCCTCGACGACCACGGTGCCGCGAGCGAGAGCAGCGATGATCCGGTTGCGGGAGAGGAACCGGTAGCGGGTGACCGGGAAGCCGGGAGCGATCTCCGAGATCACCGCTCCGCTCTCGGCGATCGCGTCGATCAGGCGCCGGTTGCGCAGCGGGTAGGGAACGTCGACACCACCGGCCAACACGGCGACGGTGCTCCCGGCTGGGCCGGTGAGCGCGCCGCGGTGCGCGGCCGCGTCGATACCGACCGCTGCGCCCGAGACGGTCACGAAGTCGTTGACCGCGAGGTCCGCAGCGATCCTCGCCGCAGCGTCGGCCCCGTAGGAGGTCGCGTCGCGGGAACCGACGACGGCCACCGAGCGGTCGAGGTCGCTGAGCAGGAGCGGCCCCCGGACCCACAGGCCGAGCGGCGTGCCGGTGCGGTGCTGGAGGGGCTCCTGCCCGGCGAGCCGCTCGACCTGGACGGGCCACTCCTCGTCTCCGGGGATGACGTAGCGGAAGCCGGCGTTGGTTGCCCGCTCCAGGTCGCGGTCGGGGTGGATCTCGGCCAGCCGCGTCCTCGCCTCGAGGCCGTCGTCGCCGAGCTCGGGATCCTCCTCGGCGAAGCGCCGGTAGACCTCGGTGGCGGTGGATCCGACCATGCAGGTGTCGAGCAGTGGGGTGCCGGGCTCGACCAGCTGGGTCAGCGCGATCCGTGCCAGCCGCTCGCGCTCGAGGTCGGTGAAGCCCGGAGCGACGGGCGCCGCGGTCATGCCGACCTCCCCTCGAAGGCCGAGACCGTGAGCGAGCCACCGCCACGCAGCGCGAGCGCCGTCTCGGTCTCGGCGACGCCCGGCCAGTCGACCCCCGCGAGGTCGGCCACCGTCCACGCCAGGCGATGCACCCGCACCGCGCCGCGACGGGTCAGAGCACCCGAGAAGATCCGCGAGTCGATGAGCGCCTCGGCGGCAGGTGGCAGCGGCCAGTGGTCGCGCAGGGCGATCCCGCTGGCCTGGCCGTTGAGCCGCCATCCGAAGTCGGCGTAGCGCTCGCGCTGGCGGCGCCGGGCCGCCGTGACCCGATCGCGGATCTCGGCGCTGGTCTCCGAACCCCACGGGTCGTGGTTCTGCTCGGACATCGGCCGCAACGTGCGGACGATGTCGATGCGGTCGGTGATCGGCCCGGAGACCTTGCGGTCATAGGCCTGGCGTTCGTTGGGCCGGCAGATGCAGCCGTCCTTGGTGATCGAGGCGTCGTAGTTGCCGCACGGGCACGGGTTGGCGGCAAGCACCACCAGCGCACGCGCCGGTAGGGTCACCGACTCCTCGCCGCGGGACACGGTGATGTCGCCGCTCTCCAGCGGCTCGCGCAGGCACTCGATGACGTCGCTCTTGAACAGCGGGAACTCGTCGAGGAACAGCACGCCGGCGTGGGACAGCGAGACCTGGCCAGGTCGGACCCGGCCGCTGCCGCCGCCGATGATGCCGGGTTTCGAGGCGTCGTGATGGGGAGCCGAGAACGGCGGCCGGGTCAGCAGCCCGCGATCGACGTCGAGCACGCCGGCCAGCGACTGCACCGCCATCACCTCGAGCGACTCCTCGCGGGAGAGGTCGGGCAGGATCGTCGGGATCCGCTCGGCGATCGAGGTCTTCCCGCAGCCCTTCGGCCCCTTGAGCAGCAGGTGGTGTCCCCCGGCGGCGGCGACCTCGACCGCGTAGCGCGTCTCGGGCATGCCGCGCAGGTCGGACATGTCCATGTCGTCGAGCCTGCGGTCGCCGCGCCAGCCGAGCAGGCTGCCACCGGTGCCGGTGGCGACCGGCGGCGCGTCCGGCACCGGCTCGCCCCGGAGCTCGGCCACGACCTGGCCGAGCGAGCGGAACCCCAGGATCTCCATCCCCGGCACCATCCGCGCCTCGGCCACCTGCGGCTCCGGCACGACGACCCGGGCGATCCCGGCGTGAGAGGCGGCGAGGACCATCGGCAGCACGCCGGAGGTCGGCCGCAGCCCGCCGTCCAGCGCGAGCTCCCCGATGAAGACCGTACGCTCCAGCCCGGCCGCCTCGATCTCACCGCCTGCTGCGAGGATCGCCAGCGCCATCGCCAGGTCGTAGTGAGAGCCGCCCTTCGGCAGATCGGCCGGGGAGAGCAGCACCGTGATCCGCTTGGTCGCAGGCCAGTCGAGGTCGGAGTTGATGATCGCCATCCGCACCCGGTCACGTCCCTCGGCCAGGACGCTGTCGGCACGCCCGACCAGCGTCACCCCGACCAGGCCCGGCGAGACGTCGGCCTGCACGTCGACCAGGTGGCCGACGGCGCCGCGAAGCGCAACGCCATGAGCTCGCGCGTATCCCATCACAGACCCCTGACGTGCTCGACCAGCGCGGATCCACGCGGCGCGTGCATCACCGCGACCAGGTCTATCCTGATCCCCGGGGCCCGCGCGTCGTGCTGCTGCAGCCAGGCGATCGCCAACCGCTTCAGCCGGTCGAGCTTGGTCTTGTCGACCGCCTCGTGGGGAGTGCCGCAGCCGTCATGGCTGCGCGTCTTCACCTCGCAGACGACGAGCGTGTCGCCGTCACGGAGGACCAGGTCGATCTCTCCGTCGTCGCAGCGCCAGTTGCGGAAGGGGAATCTAGGTAACCTGAGGAACCCGCCATGACTGACCTTCGTACCCACATCGCCGCCGCTGAGATCGCGCTCACGGCTGCCGCGACCGCTGCCCCCGACGAGGTCGACCGCGCCGCAATCCGCGACCTGCAGCACCTCCTGGTGCTCGCCGCCGACGCTGTGCCGTCCGAGTGTCCCGCGCTCCTTGATGAGGCGCTGACGTCGCTGATTCACCGTGCGTGGCCGCGTGAAGCGTCGGACTACATCACCGACGCGATGCTGTCCGTAGCGACGGCTCACGTGATTGCATCGGTGATCGCCGAATGAGCGACAATCGACGCATGAACCACGGCACGGCGTCGCTCCTCCTTCGCCTCTCAGGCAAGGCTGACGATGCGTCTACGGGTCTCGAAACACAGGAGAAGGATCTACGGGAACTAGCCGCGCGTCACGGACTCGACGTGATCGCCGTACACACCGACAACGGGAAGTCTGGTGCTCTGCGGAAGCGTCCCGGTCTTCTGGCGTGGCTGGACGACGCGAAGAGCGAACGGGCTACTCACCTTCTCGCGTGGAAGTTGGACCGTGTATCCCGTGGCGGCACGGCTGCACTCGCAACATTCCTCGACGTCGTAGAGGGAGTAAACGCTGACGGCGAGCCGTCGCATAAGCCGGTTCGTTTCCTGTCCTATAAGGACTCGTTGGATTCGGAATCGGCGACGTGGGATATCCAAGTAGCCGTCATGGGTGCGCTCGCGAAGAGTGAGCGCGACGCTATCCGCGAACGTATCCATTCTCACCGCGCCGAGGTACGGTCAACGCCGGACAGAATCCACGGCGGGCAGCGTCCGGCGTGGGTTATGAAGGTGCCCCGTGAAGGTGGCGGGCACACGTGGGCGCCGGACCCTGAAAAGGCGGCACATGTCCTCTGGGCTGTCGATCACATCATCGACGGTGGATCTATTCTGTCTGTCGCGCGTGGATGGACAGAGCGCGGATGGAAACCAAAGGGCAAATCCTGGTACAGCAACGGCACGCGAAAGATTCTCGAATCCCCGGCGCTTTACGGCGTTATCACGAATGGCGGCGTACGTCGTGACGCTGACGGCGTCGCAGTACGCCTAGATTCTCTCGCGCTCATTTCCTATCCGCGCTGGCTGGAGTTGCAGGAAGCCCTGAGCGCTCGCGCTGTCCGTCGAGACGCACCGGCCGGTAAGCGTTCCCCGGCGCTGCTTTCCGGACTGCTGGAGTGCGCATCATGCGGACGGATCATGTATCCGCATCGTCCGGCACACGCCACTGCCCGCTATCGGTGCCGTGGCGGGTTGCTGTGCCCTGGCCCGGTAACGGTGACAATCGCGCTCGCTGACGATCTGGTAACTCGTTTCGTACTGGCGCTTGTCGGTGGTCTCGTAATCGTCCCTGAACGCCCCGTTATCGATTCGGTGGACGCTGGGGAACTGGCAGCCGTCGAAGACGCTCACAGCGACGTTCAGCGCCGCCTAACGAGTGGTTCCGCGACTGCCGATGACCTGGCGTCGTTCAACGCTCTGACAACGCGCCTTGCTGCGCTCCGGGATAAGGCTGCCGCTGCCGACGCTGCCGCCGAAGTCCAACCGCCTACCGACATGCGCACGATCCGGCAGCGCTACGACGCCGCGAACACCGATAGCGAGCGTAGGCAGATCCTGGCCGATGGTCTGCCGTCGCGCATCGTCGTAAAGCCGGGGATGCAAGGCGGCAAGGTACAACCACTGTCCGAGCGGTTCGACCTGCCCGACGCTGGCGAGTACGCCGCGCAGTTGTGGCGCCAGGTCTGCGAGGACATGTAACACCACAGGATCGCCGTAGACCGGCCCGTGACCCTGTAATGGGGCCACGGGCCGTTCTGCGTCTACTAGGCCGTGTAAACGCGTTCTAGAGCCTCTGGCGCCGCTGCTTATCTCACATCCTGGGAAGTTGCGAGCGATCCCGGCGCCGCTGGGGCTTTCACTTCCTGAGGCGACCGGCGCCGCTGAAACTCATGTGAGCGTTTCGGGCGCGACTGGTCCTCACATAGTCAGGTGAGCGTTTCGGGCGCTGTTGGCCTGTTACGTATCTGTGCCGGTCCGGCGTGACGCCGGGGCGGCTCGCAAGACTTCTTCTCCGGGTTGGTTGGGGGGAGTTGCCCCGTTGTGGAGTGGTGCCCATAGCGGGGCAACTTCTTTTGCCCTAAACGCGTCCCGGTAACCAAATACCTACCGCCGAAAGGAGACCGACGATGGAGTCTTATAAGTGCGACCACTGCGGCAAGGAGTGGACCCGCGAGAACCGGCGCGGACAGAAACCGCTGTATTGCGGCGTACCCTGCCGCAAACGCGCCCACCGCGCCCGTGACCGTGCCCTGATCCATGCGGCGCGCGCCGCTGGACTCGACGCACCGCGTGTAAACGTCGCCGGAGGGCGCTAATCCGTCCCGGACGTTAGGCCGAAGTGCGGTAACTGCGAGACAGGGAAACGACTATGCCCCGGCCCTATATGTATGTAAGAGCGCTGCTGCTATTACACGCAATCTAGTAAGGGAGGAAGTACCTTCCCTGTCTCGCGATTACCGCATTCAGCCTAACGGTGAGACGGCTAGCGCCCGTCCCGACGTATCTCCGACGTAGACCCTGCCCCGCGCTACATGCCCCGGTGTTGCCCTGTCTTACGTCGGGAGTAGGTCCAGACCCACAACGGGTCACCTGTGTTTCGTGCTGGCGTGTAAACGCTGGCGCGTCCTGCGACTGGCAAGAGTCAGCCGTCCCCTGAGAAGAGGAAACCCTTATGTCCGACCCACCACTACCAATCCGTTTCGACGTCGCCGCGTTCTTTGCCGCTGAGCGGTTTCGTATCCACTTCGGCGACCGTGACCCGAAGGAACGCGAACTACGCGGCAGTGTCCGTGTCCCTGGCGACGACAGACCCGCACATGTGAAGGTGCCCGCACCTATCGAACTGTCGCGGTTCTTCAGGACGTCACCCGACGCGCGGCGTACGTCTCGTAACGTCGTTGTGACGCCCGAAGGGAACGTCACGGGCAGCAACATTGCCACTGCCGCCGTACTCGCGTTACAGGCCACTCCTGAGCCGTCTGACACGACGTTTGAGGCTCTGTCGACGTGGCGCCGCGCTTCCTACAAGCCGGACGCCGAGTTTCTGCGTCATCTGTCGATGGCTGCCGGTGTCGTTATCCGGACGCTGCCTCTAGCGGAACGCAAGAAGCGCGCATCGGGTAACGGCATGTCTCGTGAGGAACGGAACGCGCGTCATCGGGAGAACGTGCGTTGCGACGAATGGGGAACCGCGACATGGGCGCTACTGGAGTACGTGTTTTGCCCCGACGCTATGCCGGGTGCCCCTATCGATGTTGACGTTGTCATCGCTAACGGTGATCGTCTGGTAGCCGCATGGTCCGATTACATCGGTGAGGATGAAGAGTTCTTCGTTGAGGACTTCTCTAGGTACGCGATACCGCCGACGCCGCCCCGTGCGTTCTCGCGTCAACGTCTATTCGAAGTGTTCCGTGCTTTAGGTATCGAGCACACAGATTCGAGCGCACGCCGCACGGTGGCGCCGACCCCGGAAAGGGAGTTATTCGATATGTCCACTCTGCCCGTCTTGTCTCGTGACGAGATTCTAGAGACGCTTGTCCGTCTCGCTATCGACGCTGACCCCGCGCGCTTTGGTGCTGAGGCCGAAGGAGTCGATATCACGGTACGAATGAAGCATGGCGGCAAGTTCACTGTGTCTCAGGACGCGCCTACCGATACCGAAGCCGATAACCTGCGTCGGGCGTCAGAACGGATCAAAACGGTTCTTGTGACCGGTCCGCTATCGGCTGGGCGTCTGCGTAACAAGGTGGCGCGCTCTATTCGTGACTACGCCGATGAGGCGATGGAGGCGCTAGAGGCGTCGGGCGTGATCGTCGCGGACACTGACGCTAACGGCATCGTGACGTACTCGCTGGCGCCGTAGTCCGTCTATTCCGACGCCTGAGAAGCAAAGGGGCGTCCCTGGAGCGCTGTAACGCCCTGGGGCGCCCCTGTGGCCATCTAACCCATGAAAGGCCGTCAGATCGCAATCTGAGACCCGGAGACACCCAAGGAGGAATAACCAAATGACCGACTGCCTACCTGCTGCGTCACTGGAGCGCGCATTGTGGCGCCTACGTCGCGCACTACGTGAGGACCGACGCCGAGACCTGGAGCGTGAATGGGAAGCCCGCCAATCCGACGCACGCGCCGCGAAACGTGAGGCTCTAGCCGCACGTAGCGCGCTAGGTAGCGCCGAGAGGCAAGAGGAACACGCCGCCGACAGGATCGACGCTCATACGGCGGATAGGGCGGCGCTGCTGCCCCATCGCCGTAAGCGCCGTAATGGGCAGGTTGCTGCACTACTCGGGACGCCCGGAGTACGCGTAACCCGAACCCTTGCGCCGTACCCCGTGATCGACCACGACGGACAGCAATCCCTACGCCAGATGTTGCGCGCTGCCGATGCTGAGACACGGGCGCAGGTTACAGCGTTCTATAGGACGCATCCCGATATGAAGCGGATACGGCTCTGAATGTCTAGTGAGTAGGTGCTGTTACATAAGAGTAGAGGGGTTACCGGGAAGTCTCCGCGCCCCTCTCTGGGTGTCATCAACCCCGCGCGGCTGTCTCTCGATTAGGGACGAGGGACAGCCGCGCATCCACACATTCTCCGACGCGGTGCGCCCGCGTCGGTTTGGTGAAGGTACGTCCCCTTTTCGGGTACCTCCCAATAGGGACCGGGCGCCGTCGTTTATCGCGGTTACGGACGCGTGACGGCGTCTGGTCCCTTCCCCAATCTTGCAGCGACGGCGTTTCGTGGGTGCGCCGTCGCTGCTTCTAATCCACGCACCCCACATAAGGAATCAATCATGACTAAGCCGTCTGAAATGGCTTCACTCGATATGCAGTTCGCTGGTATCCGAAACGTGGCACAGGGAAGCGTTCAGGGATACCCGCCTGAGGCTGTTAAGGCAGCGCGCGCCGCGCTTGTCTACCTTTCGAAGAAGTACGACGAGATCGTAGAGGCACGCTGGTGACTAACGACGTGCGCGCCGCTGGCATCGCGGCTATCGAGTCCCTGTTCGGCGAGACGGTAGACCCGTCGCGATCCGATGACACAAAGAGCCCTGCGCAGGAGAACGCTGACTTTGGCGGTCTGTTCGGTGAGTCGGGGCCTGAGCCTGAGCCTGTCGACCGCGTGGCCGACGCTCGCGCCGCTATTGAAAAGGCGGAGCAGACCGGAGACCGCACTGATATGGAGGTTGCTAAGGCGCTGGTGGCTGTCGCTGTCCGCGACGGCTACACCGGACCGAAGCCGAGCCCTACGCAGGGAATGGTCCCGGACTACGACCTAGGAAAGCAGACGCTAGGCGACGCTGTCGAGGACATGGTCATGCGCGCCTATGGCACTGGCGACCCCTGGTTCTGAGAAACCACTAAACCCCCTACCTGTAAGGAAACCCGCATGAATATGTCAGAGTCCGTAGCCCGTCTAGAGCGTGCGCGAATCGTTCTACCCGACGCCGTAAAGGATGCTCTCAACGCTGAGCGTCCACTACCCGCTATCCCGTCACTTCAGGCAACCGCACAGGCTTACGCCGCCGCTACGACGGATAAGGCTCGCGCTGCTGTTCTCGCTGACGCCGCCTCACAGGCAATCGCTGTTCAGTCCGGCGTTGCGCGTGCTGTGGAAGAGATCTACGAGAGTGAGACGCTGGAGGTTGTCCGGGCGCACGCGTCGGAGATCTATGTTGCCGCTGAGGTTGCGTCGGTGCTTCACACTGAGGCGCTGTCTGCGGCTGCCCCACTGATCCCTGCGAGCACTGACCCCGAAAACCGGCAGCACACGCCTACGCCGGTCCTGGTCGCTGTCGATAAGGCGTCGGCTGCTGTCGCGGCGCTTAACGGGATTGTCTCGTCTCTGACGGCAATCTACGGATTCGACACTGTAGAGAAGTACCCCGCCGCTTATGTCGTGCTGCCCGACGAGATGAGCGCCGCTGACGCGCTACGACTGCACATGGCGATGCGTAAGGGGGTGCGCGGCAACATCGCGGCTGCGTCCCACTACAGCGCCGTTCACTGGTTCGCCGTCGCCGCCGAGGTCGGGTGCACTTTCGCGCTCCTGCCGCCCGATGAGGCACGGAAGAACAACGGACGCATTGGCGCGCTTCAGAGTGGCGGCATTGAGGCGTCCGCCGAGTGGGAGTGACGCGTGATCCCGCTAGCGGAACTAGCCGACGTACTACGCCTACAGGGCGCAGACGTCAGCATCAATGACCTATTGCGATTCGCTCAGGCTGACCGGGTATCGCCGGGTGTGGCGCGGGTGATCGCTGCGGGGTATGGCATTACCGATCCCATGCTGCCGCTACCTGCCCGATAGGCGCTAGTCCGGTCCTACTACGTGCGCCCCGGTGCCGTGCCCGTGTGGCACTGGCGCCGGGGCGTACTGCTGTGTTTATACAGACCCATTGCCGCACGGCACGGTGCAACGCCGAAACCTGAGGCTGTGTAAACGCGACTGCCATAACTCGCCATAACTGGCGCTATCGCTCGACGTCGGGCGCGTCGTGGTTGTTGGTGCTGTCGCAATGCGGCTGCGGCGCAACGCTGCGGTTGCAACTGTCGCGCTGACTACCCGATGCGCTCGACGTCGCGCTAAGCGGCTTGCTATTGGCGTTGTCTCGCTGGCTCTAACGCATGTCTACGGCTTGCGAGATTGCGTTCTAAGCGCCGTTCGTACTGCGACGGTCTCCCGCTGTCGGTGAGTCGCTGTGAGCGCGTTAGATCGGCTTAGGGGCAGGCACCCATCCCTCCCCCGCACTCCGGTTTCCCATCCTCGGCTTTGGGATCAACACACACGGAGAGTTTCAGAACCAAACGACCTAATGGTCTGAGACCAGAAAACCCCAGAAAGGAGCCCCGAAATGACCACCAAACCTACGCGTGGCCAGGAGTGGCTAAACCGCGTGCTAGATGAGTACGCGCTAGAACTTGACGGCGAAGTGCTCGCCGCTGAAATCGCGGATCTGATGGACCGCGCCGACGCACTGCGCGAAAAGGTCGCGTCCGGTCCCCTGATCCAGGAAAGCCCGCAAGGGGAGAAGGTCGCGCCCGCTGTCGGCGAACTGCGCGCGACTCAGGCGCTACTGCGGCAGTCACTTGCGACGCTGGGAATCAGCGAATGAGAGCGCGCCGAAAGGACAGCGCTAGGCCGCTAACCCCTCGCCAGATCGAAGCCCGCGCCAAAGCCGACGCCGTGGAGTGGCCGTTTGAGCCAGGCTCCGCGTATGTCAGTCACCCGTCGTTTAGCGCTGAATATCAGTACGCGCTGAATACGCCTAGTGATCCGCTGTTCTCGGTTCTCGGGACTCCGGATGCGCTGACCTGGCAAGCGGAGGCACAGACGGACGCGTCGCGGCGCGATATGCCGTGGCGCGAGTTTGTGCGGCGTATGGGTTGGCATCCGCGCGTCGATGAGCCGGTGGGATACAACAATGGCAACTGAGCAATCCCGTACAGGTTCGGCGAAGTGGAAGAACCTACGTCGCAAGATGATCCATCGGTGGCGAAACGCTAGCGATGATGGACTAATCCGCTGCGTGCAATGTGGCGTCGTGACGCTGCTAGACGGCGATCAGTACGCCGACGACTTCCTGAATATTGATCACATCGTGCCGTATGCCGTAGATCCGTCGCTGCAGTTCATTCCGTCGAATCTTCAGCCGATGTGCCGGAAACACAATCTGGCGAAGGGTAAGCGTGTGGAGCCGTTGCCGGTGCCTGTGGATCGTGTGCCGGTACCGCGTACGTCGGCGCACGGTTTCCACGACGAACTAGGCCGATTCAATCCCACATCTAGGGAGTGGCGACGATGACAGAGACATTGAATCAGGAAGACAGCGGATGGACCGCCGACGATATTCAGAACGCGGTTTATGCCGTGCTGGACGAGGCGTTCGCCGGTGAGCCGGAGATCTTCCACCGTGTCATCAATCGGTATGGCGTATTGCTTCGTAGCCGTTCGCAGCGTGAGGCGCTTAGCGTGCTGTGTGCTGAGGGTCTGGCCGAACGCGGTAAGGGCAAGGGACGTAACGGCCGCGCGCGTCCTATTTATCGGAGGGTCGCGCTGTGAACCTCAGAGCCGCTGTCCTGGCCGTGCTTCGTACACATCGTGTTCCTGATGGACTTGTCCCGGCGTCTGTCGCATACGCGCTACGTCGTGACTTCGGGATGATCGCTGATCTAGCCGACGTGGAACGTTGTTTGCAGAGGCTCACGGAGAATGAAGGACCGGCGTGGAAATACGACGATGGAACATGGGTCGCACTGCCGCGTGTTGGTCCTCTGAAGCGCCGGGTAATGCGCCGTGTGCGTTTGCACGGAACCGCTCCGCATCGCGTGCATCGATCGATAAATCACCCGCGTGGTTCCGTGCTGTTGTTCCCTAAGGCTGACTACATCGGAGAGTCTGCCTGACAAGAAATGCCCCGTGTCTCTTATTCAGAGACACGGGGCTTTCTGCGTTTTCTATCCGCCGTCGTCGGAGCGCGACTCCCAATCCCGGTAATCGTCAGCGAACGTGAGGACGTCATGAACCAACTGTTCATGCAGCCGGTTCTCAGCGTCGGGGAGGTCGCCCGCTTCCCATTCGTTCGCTGCCAGCGTCTCTAGTACCGCTTTGGCTCGCTGCCATTCGTCGGCGCTCTGGACCACTGCCTCTAGGCGGCGCTGTAGGTGCTCGTTCATTCGGCACCCTCTGCTAGTGCGAGTGCTTCCCGATATTCGACGCTCCATTCGGCGTTCTGCCAACCGTCCGGAAGCGCCTCTAGTCCTGTACGCAGGTTGTCGGCTGCGTTCGCGTAGTTTCCGAGTCCTAGATAAGCGAGCCCTAGCGGCAGTCGCAACCATGACGGCGTGAGCCAGTAAGCGACGGGGCTAGAGACGTCGTCTTTCCCATCGAGCGCTGTTGTCAGATCGTCAGCCGTTGCGAGTAGCGCCGACGCGCCTTTGTGGTCCCCTAGAAGCCCCATTCCATGCACTGCCTGAATGGCAGCGTCGACCCTGTGTAAGTCGCTGGTCCCTGGCGTCTCATACGCGGCCATAAACCATCGTGCAATGCCGCGTGCGTTGCCTTTGCGACGCTCGACAGCGCCTCTGAAGTTATGACACTGAGAAGCGAGATCTGGAGCGTTGAGCGTCATTGCGTCACGTGCTGCCGTCGACAGCAACGATTCCGCGCGTTTGTCGTTGCGCACCTGGCAGTTAAGCCAACCGGCGAACTGGCCGAACTCTGCCGCCACGATCTGCATTTCGTGCGCCGCTGGTCCGCGTGCGTCGCGAGCGAGAATCTGAACCGTCGCCAACTGGCCCTCGACGGAGGGCAGTAACGCCGACGCCGGTAGCGAGTCGTCTAGGTGCCGACTCAACGCCAGAGCACTTGCTAGAGCGTCGACCTGTTCGGCGTTGATCTGACGCGGCGCGGCCACTGCAGCCGATATCAGTTCGACATTCTCGACACGCGTTTCTGTGACGAGTGCCGATAGTTCGCCGTTCGCGTTTAGTGCGTCATCGAGCGTCGATGCGATATCGAACGAGGGGCGGCGGCGCCCGTTCTCGTATTCGGAGATCTGCGACTTACTCAGGTAGCACAGCGCCGACAGGTCACGCAGACTCAGGCCACGGGCTGTCCGTACCTCCCGAAGCCTGACGCCGAAACTTGGATCAACTACGCGCATTCGTCTCTTCTCTGATCCAGTCGAGATAGGCGTCTAGTCCACCGTTGAGGGGCGACGCGATGACCTGCGGTACGTCGTAGGTGTGAAGTTCCACGACCCGCGCCGTGAGCGTGTCAAGTAGTGCCGTCGTTGTCTTGAAGTCGACGCGCCATTCCTTCTCGGACTGCACAGCACCCTCCCACCAGAAAACGGACTGAATCGGACCCTCTACCTGAGCACACGCGGCCAGTCGTTCTCTTACGATCGCGGCGGCCAACTCCGACGCTGCGCCTTCGTCATCGAAGGTGACAGCCACCGTACAAAACTCCGTCGTCTCAGTCATGGGTCAAGCCTAGTGGTCGTCGGAACGTCGGACAGCGAACCTCTGCCGTCGACCTAGCGGCGCGTGGTGTTCTCGGATCACCCCGGAGCGCTGACGGTAGGGGTGTGGATGCTGTCGGCGCTCTGGGAGCCAGACGAGCGAGTGACGGGGTAGCCGGGTGTCAGAGAACGACGCGAACAAGTGCGACACGTGCGGGCTGCGGTGGGGCGGCATCGGCTCACACCCGCCATGCCTGAAGTTGTCGCCTGAAGAACGCCGCGCGTTGGGCGCTACGGCTGCCCTGGCGCGTCCTGTCGAGCGCGACGGCGACGAAGCGCGCACCACCTGACCCGAGCCCCACTGCAACCCCGTGCCGACGCTGGCACGGGGCTTTTGTGCGTTCTGGCGCCTGTCCTCCTGTCGCGCGGTGTGTGCGGCGTCTTACGCATGGGTTGTGTGGGGGTGTCGCTGGCTCTATGGTTACGCAGTAGGCCCTTCCAGTTGCGGTCGAGCAGGGTCATCCCTGCTTCGACCAGATGCCTCTCGGCGACCGATTCGCCGTAGTTTCCCAGCGCGATCCGCGCCGGTGCCGTTGAACTCATCGTGGACCTCCTGCCCTTCGGCTTCGAGGTCCAGACTCATCGCGAGCACCGACAGTTCGGTCCGGTTCCGGGGCGCCTGGGGATAACCCAGGATCGAGACCGGCCTGTGGACGGCAACTGGCCCCCGGATCCAGGCACCGTCAGTCCAGCGGCTGGTCGATATCGGTCGGGTTGAGCGTCTCCACGTTGACGTCCTTGAAGGTGAGCACCTTGACCGCCTTCGCGAACCGTGCGGGCCGGTACATGTCCCACACCCAGACGTCGTTCATCGACACCTCGAAGTAGACGTCCCCCGAGTCCGTGCGCGCCCGCACGTCGACCTGGTTGCACAGGTAGAAGCGGCGGTCGGTCTCGACGACGTACTTGAAGATGCCGACCACGTCGCGATACTCGCGGTAGAGGGTCAGCTCCATCTCGGTCTCGTACTTCTCGAGATCCTCCGCGCTCATGCCGCCGCCTCCGTCGAGGAAAGCGGAGAATACGGACGCGGCGGCCTGAGATCCATGGTCGCTCGCTGACGCTCGCTCATGTTCAGGACTCTAAGGCCAAGACCGGCGAAGTGCCGGGAAGACTCCACGAGCGGCGGTGATATGCCGACGGGCCCAGCCGCTCGAGCGCGGCGATGTGGGCGGGCGCGGAGTAGCCCTTGTTGTCGGCCCACGCGTAGTCGGGGTACTCCTCGTGCAGCGCGACCATCAGCGCGTCGCGCGAGGTCTTCGCCAGGATCGAGGCGGCGGCGACGGCGGCGCACTTCATGTCGGCCTTGATCATCGTCGTCACCGGCGGCACCTCGACCTCCTCCATCATCGCGGAGACCTCACCGAAGAGCCCCTCCTGCACCGGCGGGCTCAGGTAGTTGTGGTTGCCGTCGAGCAGCAGCGCGTCGGGACGTACGTCCAGAGCACCCAGCGCCCGCTGACCGGCCAGCCGCATCGCGGCCATGATCCCGACCTCGTCGATCTCCGAGGCCAGCGCGTGCCCGACGGCCGAGTCGACCGCCCAGCGGCGCACCTTCGGCGCGAGCGTCTCGCGGGCCTCGGGAGTGAGCAGCTTGGAGTCGCGTACGCCCTGGGGTGCTGTCCGCGTCGCCGCGGAGATCACCACGATCCCGATCGAGACCGGCCCGCAGAGCGCGCCGCGCCCCACCTCGTCGACGGCACCGAGATAGGTGATGCCGTCGCGCAGCATCGATCGCTCGACACGCAGGTTGGGGGCACTGCTCACTGTGATGGCACGTCCTCGAAGCTCTTGGGTCGGTGGATCCATTTTGCCCGATCCAGCGGCCAGCCGAGAGCGACGACCTTGCCGACGACGTTCTCCTCCGGCACCCACGGCACCAGGGCACAGTCGGTCTCGTTGGCGGTGCACATGTGGACGGTCGAGTCGGCGGAGTTGGCCCGGTTGTCACCCATCACGAACAGCGACCCCTCGGGCACCGGACCGACCTCCCAGTGACGGCTCCCGGGCATCGGTCCGAAGCACTCGCCCTCCTTGTTGGGGCGGCCGCACTTGGTCTCGGAGGGTCGAGCGTACGGCTCGTCGATCGGGACACCGTTGACGATCAGCCGACCCTGCTTGTCACAGCACTCGATCACGTCGCCGGGGACCCCGATGACGCGCTTCACCAGGTGGCCGCCCTCGGGGTAGAGACCGATGACCGCGAGCCCCTGGCCGATGATGTTGTCGGGGCCGGCCGACTCGTCGACCCCCAGCCAGGAGCCCGGGTCGGAGAAGACCACGACATCGCCGCGCTGCGGGGTGCCGGAGAGCCAGTAGGACGGCTTCTCGACGAGCACCCGGTCGTCGGTGGCCACCGACGGACCACCCTGCAGGCCGGGCTCCATGGACTCGGACGGGATGTAGAAGGCCTGCACGAACAGCGCCTTCACGACGACCGCGACGAGCACCGCCAGCACGACCAGGACGATGCCCTCCTGCCATGCCGACAGGCGCGGCTTGTGCTCCTCCTCCTCGCGGCGCGGGCCGCGCCCGTGGCCCGCCTGCTCGGGGGTCCAGCGCGGTGCCTGGGGAGAAGACGAGAACGACCGCGATCCCCCCATGTCGGGCCCGTCCCAGCGGGCCTGGGGCCCGACGCCGACGGAAGGATCGCGGTCGTTCGAAGTCACGCGGTGAGTCTAGAGAGTTCCTCCACAACGAGCCTCATCGACTCGCATTGCTCAGGAAACCCTCAGACCTCCGAGGCTCACGCCTCGGCCTGGGGCAGATCGGGCTCGCAACGCTTCGCCGATCAGGCCCCAGCCGCTCACGCCTCGCGGCGCTCCTTGATCTTCGCCTTCTTGCCGCGCAGGTTGCGCAGGTAGTAGAGCTTCGCGCGACGGACGTCACCGCGGGTGACGACCTCGATCTGCTCGAAGATCGGGGAGTGCAGCGGGAAGGTGCGCTCGACACCCACGCCGAAGGAGACCTTGCGGACGGTGAAGGTGCGGCCGATGCCGGCACCGTGGATGCGGATCACGACGCCCTGGAAGATCTGGACGCGGGACCGGTTGCCCTCGACGACCTTGACGTGCACCTTGACGGTGTCACCGGCGCGGAACTCCGGCAGGTCGTCGCGCTTGGAGGCGTTGCCGACCTCAGCGAGTACGTTGCTCATCATCTCTCCTCGCGCTCGCCACAGGTCGATCGCGGTCATCCATGCCCTGGTCAGGGCGATCTTTGGCGGTGGCCCAGTCACGTTGGCCGGCGGCGTACGGTTCCCCCTGTGGCAGGAGCCGTCGCGACACCTCCGGGTGTCTTCTTCGGAGCGTGCTTCGGCCGACTGGACCGGCTCACAAGTCTGCCACAGCGCCGCGGACCGCCGAGAATCGAGACGTACGCAGCGGCTGGACGCCCGTGCAAGGATTCCCCCGTGACCGACACCGACTGGCCGCCGCACACCTATGAGACGCGCCCCTACCGGCAGCGGATCCCGCGCGGGCCACGTGCGGACCGGCTGCTCCGCGAGGTCACGGTGGCCCTGCCGCCCCACATCGCCGACCTCGACCTGGTCCTCGAGCGACCGGTGGCGGCGATGACGACCGCCAGCGCCGGCGCGCTGCGTCACCTCGACCTGGTCCACGGCCGGACGATGGACGGGCTCAACCACCTGCAGCTGCGCACCGAGGCGATCGACTCCTCCAAGATCGAGCACGTCGAGGCGAGCCTGGCCGACTACGGGCGCGCGCTGCTCGGGATCGGAGCCAACGCCTCCGCAACCTCGATGGCGTCCGCGACCCAGGCGATGGAGCGGCTGATCCGGGAGGCCGACACCACCCGCAAGATCACCTCCGACGCGATCCTGCGCGCCCACCACGACCTGTTCGCGCGCCATCCCGACGAGGCCGCCAACGCCGGGCGGTTCCGGGTCGTTCAGAACTGGGTCGGCGGCTCGGACTACGCGCCCCGCGACACCCTGCACGTGCCACCGCCGCCGGAGACGGTGGTCGACTACATCGAGGACCTGGTCGCCTTCGCCAACAGGGACGACCTCGCCCCGATCGCGCAGGCGGCGATCGTGCACGCCCAGTTCGAGTCGATCCACCCGTTCATCGACGGCAACGGCCGCATCGGTCGGGCGCTCATCCACGCCGTCCTCCGGCGGCGCCGTGCCTCGCGCCACCTGACCGTGCCGATCGCCTCGGCCCTGGTCGCCCACCGCGACCGCTACTTCGCCGCCCTCAACGACTACCGGGCCGGCACCGCGGCCACGATCATCGCCATGCTGGCCGCGTCCACCACCATCGCCACGACCGAGTCGTGGAAGACGGCCGAGACGCTGGAGGGCATCCGGGCGGCCTGGGGCGAGACGGCCGGCAACCCGCGGCCGGGGACTGCTGCGTACCGGCTTCTCGACCTGCTCACCGAGGAGCCCATCGTCAACGTCGAGCTCGTGACCAAGCAGCTGGAGCTCGAGGACTCTGCGGGGACGATCGAGGGCCTGGAGCGGGTCGGCGTCCTCACCCGCGCCAAGCGCACCCGCCGCTCCCCCGTATGGCTCGCACCCGCGGTGCTGGCCGAGGTCGAGGACCTCAGCGCTCGCATCCAGCACCAGGCGAGGCAGCTGCCGTACGGGCCGCGGTGATGTCGGATGCTGACCGAGTTACCTCGGTGAACATCCCGCACGTACGCAGCGAGGCCCGCCCCGGCGAACCGGGACGGACCTCGCGAGACAGCGTCGGAGATCAGCCGAGCTCGGAGTAGCCCGGCTCGTGGAGCACGGTGTCGATGCCCGCGACCTCGTCCTCCTCGGTGGCGCGGAAGCCGATGGTCTTCTCGATCGCGAAGCCGATGACGTACGCGATCACGAAGGAGAACGCGATGACGGTGATCGAGGAGAGCAGCTGCGCACCGAACTGGGCGAAGCCGAGCCCGTCGAGGATCGTGTCGCGACCGACCAGGTCGGCCGAGCCGAAGATACCGACCCAGAGGCAGCCGATGAACCCGGCGACGAGGTGGATGCCGACCACGTCGAGGGTGTCGTCGAAGCCGAGCTTGAACTTCAGCTCGATCGCGACGGCACAGATGGCACCAGCGACCAGGCCGAGCACGAGGGCCCAGACCGGGGTGAGGAACGCACAGGCCGGGGTGATGGCGACCAGACCGGTGACGATGCCGGACGCAGCGCCGACGGCGGTCGGCTTGCCGTCCTTGAACTGCTCGACGACGAGCCAGCCGATCATGGCGGCGGCCGGGGCGAGGAGCGTGTTGAGGAAGATCAGCGAGGTCTGGCCCTCACCGGCACCGAAGACACCGGTGTTGAAGCCGAACCAGCCGAACCAGAGGATCGCTGCACCGATCAGCACCAGCGGTACGTTGTGAGCGACCGTCTCCTCCTTGGAGAAGCCGACCTTGCGGCGACCGAGCACGAGCGCCAGCGCGAGGGCTGCAGCACCGGCGGACTGGTGGATGACCGTACCGCCGGCCCAGTCGAGCGCAGCGCCGAGACCGTAGACGTTGTTGGCGAGCCAGCCGTAGAAGTTGCCCTCGGCGTCGATGCCCCAGATCCAGCGGAAGGTCGGGAAGACGACGAAGGTGGAGAACAGCGCGGCGAAGATCATCCAGGGCCAGAAGCGGGCACGGTCGGCGACCGCACCGGAGACCAGCGCGACGGTGATGATGCAGAACGCGACCAGGAACGCGTGACCGCCGAAGAGGTTGGCGGTCTCCTCGCCGGCAGCCCCGGAGGCAAGGCTCGTCATGCCGAAGTCCTCGAACGGGTTGCCGAAGAACTGGCTGCCGCCGCTGGTGCCGTTACCGGCGATGCCGGTGCCTCCGTAGAGGACGTAGAGGATGGTGACGACGGCGATCGAGCCGAAGCTCAGCATCATCATGGAGACGACGGACTTGGCCTTCACCAGACCGCCGTAGAAGAAGGCGAGGCCGGGGGTCATGAAGATGACCAGGGCCGCGCACAAGAGTTGCCACGCAAGTTCGACAGACATTCAGTGCCTCATTGATTGAGTCTCGGATGGGGCTGTGACGTCACGCGAGCCACATCGCTCGTCGCACGTATTGCCCGGCATCGTTGCGACGCTTCGTTTCAGAGACAGATGTCTAGTGTTACGGAAAAGTAACAGAGTTGGCGGTTGCCGAACCGTTACCGCCGACGACCGCGGGTCTTCGTCAGGATGACGGCGCCCGGTGGCGCGTCGAGATCGCGGCGCAGCCGGAACCCGGCCTTCTTGTAGATCTTCTGGTTGCGCTCGCTCTTCGCACCGGTGAACAGCGAGAGGGTCGTGGCACCTGCCGGAGCCACCGCCTGGATGTGATCGAGCAGCTGGCGGCCGAGGCCTCGTCCCTGCAGATCGGGGGCGGTCATCAGCCGGCCGATCTCCCAGACGTCGCCATCGAGCCGGGCACGGACCGAGCCGACCAGCCGGCCACCGGAGCGGACGACGTAGACGTCGTGGGTCTCCAGCGCGCGCACCGTGTCGTCGAGCGACTCGTGCAGCGGTGGGATCGCGACGCCCGGGTTGTCGTGCATCTCCTGGACCCAGCAGGCGAGCTGCAGCGTGTGCAGCTCCGGCGCGTCGGCGCGTACGGCGGGCACGATCTCCCACTCCGTGGCCGCCTGGGAGGCGTGGAGCAGGTCGGGGCGGCGTACGGACGTTCTCTCCACCGCCTGCTCGTGCCGCCACTCGGCGATGCGCTTGTGATCACCGCTGAGCAGCACCTTCGGGACCTCGAGACCGCGCCAGGAGGCGGGCTTGGTGTAGACCGGGTACTCGAGCAGGCCGTCCTCGTGGGACTCCTCCACCAGCGACTCGGCGTTGCCCATGAACCCGGGGAGCAGGCGTACGACGGCCTCCGTGATCGCCATCGCGGCGACCTCTCCCCCGTTGAGTACGTAGTCGCCCAGCGAGATCTCGCGGACCTCGGCGCGGGTGGCGGCGTGGTCGAGCACGCGCTGGTCGATGCCCTCGTAGCGGCCGAGCAGGAAGACGAGGCGGTCCCTTGTCGAGAGCTCGCGCGCGAGGCTCTGGGTGAACGGCTCACCGCTCGGCGTCGTCACGATGACCGTCGCGCCGTCGATCGCCAGCTCGTCGAAGGCCTCGCCGAACGGCTCCGGCTTCATCACCATCCCGGCGCCACCGCCATAAGGGGTGTCGTCGACGGTGCGGTGCTTGTCGTGGGTCCAGGCGCGTACGTCGTGGACGTGCATCTCCAGCAGCCCGGACTCGATCGCCTTGCCCGGCAGGCTCAGCCGGAGCGGCGCGAGGTAGTCGGGGAAGATGGTGAGGTAGTCGAGCCTCACTTCGCGTCGTCCTCGTCCTCGGTGCTCTCGGGGAAGGGCGTGACGAGCCCGGGGCGGTCGGCGATGACGACCTTCTTCTCGGTCAGGTCGACGACCGGCACCAGCGCCTTCACGAACGGCACCAGCGCGTCGCGGCGGTCAGGGGTGCGGATCGTCAGCAGATCCTGTGCGCCGCCGTGGACCAGCGACTTCACCGTGCCGAGCTCGCGGCCCTCCTCGTCGAAGGCGGTCAGACCGATCAGCTGGTGGTCGTAGTACTCGTCGGGGTCCTCGGGCGACTCCTCGGCCGGGACGTCGGCGAAGAGCAGCGTCCCCCGGGCCGCCTCGGCCTCGTTGCGGTCGGTGATCTCCTCGAAGGCGACCTGGAGCACCTGCCCGTGCCACCGGGCGCCCTCCACGGTCAGCCGCTTCGCGGCGTACGCCGATCCCTTGGGCGGCTGCGTCCGCAGCACCGTCCCCTCGGCGAACCGCCTGTCGGGCTCGTCGGTCCGCACCTCGACGGTCACGAATCCGCGGATCCCGTGCGGCTTGCCGATCCGTCCGACCAGCACCTCGATCAACTCCACGAGGTGAGCCTAGAGGGTCGCGTACGTCGGGCCGAACTCCTCGGTGCTGGCTGCCGGGCCGGCTGTAACACGCTGTTCGTAGCACTATCCGGTCGTTCAGATAGGGTGAGTAGTACTACGAACGACGTGTTACACGGGGAACCGGCCCCCGAAAACGAGCAACGGGCGCCACTCCCGAAGGAGTGACGCCCGTTGTGAGTTGGTGCAGCCGGTGCTCAGCGACCGCCGTCGACATCGACGAAGTCGATCCGCGCGCCGCCCTTGCCGGCCAGCGCGGAGATGACCGTGCGGAACGCGGTGGCGGTGCGGCCGCCGCGGCCGATCACCTTGCCGAGGTCGTCGGGGTGGACCCGGACCTCGAGGACGGAGCCGCGACGAAGCTGCTTGTCGCGCACGCTCACCTCGTCCGGGTTGTCGACGACTCCTCGGACGAGGTGCTCGAGAGCTTCGGCGAGCATGCTGCTCAGGCCTCGGCCTCAGCGGCGGCCGGAGTCTCCTCGGCCTTGGGCTCCTCGGCCGGAGCCTCCTCAGCCTTGGGCTCCTCGGCGGCCTTCTCGTCCTTCTTGGCGGACTTCTTGGTGACGGCCTCGGCACCGGCGGAGGCGTGCGCCTCGGCGAGGGCCTTGTTGAAGAGCTCGAGCTTGTCGGGCTTCGGCGGGGCGACCTTGAGGGTGCCCTCGGCGCCCGGGAGGCCCTTGAACTTCTGCCAGTCGCCGGTCACCTTGAGGATCGCCTCGAGAGCCGGGGTCGGCTGGGCGCCGACGCCGAGCCAGTACTGGGCGCGCTCGGAGTCGACCTGGATGAAGCTCGGCTCCTCCTTGGGACGGTAGAGACCGATCTCCTCGATGACAGCGCCGTCGCGCTTCTTGCGGGAGTCGACGACGACGATGCGGTACTGCGGAACCCGGATCTTGCCCAGGCGCTTCAAGCGGATCTTGACAGCCACTGTTGGTGGTATTCCTTCGGAATCGAATATGGGTGAAGAGGCCCGTGTCGGTGTGGGGACACCCGTCAGGCAGCTTCGGCGGGCACTGTCGCGCGGGGTGAGAGGGTCCCTGCGCACAGGACACGCGCACAAGTTTGCCAGAGGTCCCCGGAACCGGCGAAATCTCAGGAGGTCACGCGTAGATCTTCCCGCGGAGCACGACGGCCGTCGGACGGCCGAGGACGGTGAGGTCGTCGAGGGGGTTGGTGTCGTAGACGACGAAGTCGGCCGGGTCACCCTCGGCGAGGCCGGGGTTCCAGCCGAGCCACTCCCGCGCGCGCCAGGAGGCGGCCCCGAGCACGACGTCGGCGGGGAGGCCGAGACCGTGCATCGCCAGGACCTCCTTGGGCAGTACGCCGTGCAGCTGGTCGCCCGCGCCGTCGGACCCGGCGTAGAGGGCGACGCCCGCCTCGTAGGCGCTCATGATCGTCTCGCGACGGCGCGCGTAGAGGTCGTCCATGGTGGCGGCGTACGTCGGGAACTTCGGCTCCGCGGCCGCGGCCAGACCGGGGAAGATCTCCAGCTGGGCGACGGTCGGGACGAGTGCGGTGCCCTGCTCGGCCATCGCCTCGACGAGGTCAGGGGTGAGGCCGGTGCCGTGCTCGATGCAGTCGATCCCGGCCTCGATCAAGCCCGGGAGGACCTCGTGGCCGAAGCAGTGGGCGGTCACCCGGGCGTCGTTGTCGTGGGCCACCTTGATCGCCTCGGCGAACGACTCGGCAGGAAAGGACGGCTTCAGGTCCCCCTCGGCGCGGTCGATCCAGTCGCCGACGAGCTTGACCCAGCCGTCGCCGGAGCGGGCCTGCCGCTCGACGGCCTCGGCCAGACCGTCGGGCTCGACCTCGTCGGCGTAGTTGCGCATGTAGCGCTTCGTACGTCCGATGTGGCGGCCGGCGCGGATCAGCCGTGGCAGGTCGTCGCGGGACTGCACCCAGCGGGTGTCGGCGGCGGAGCCCGCGTCCCGGATCAGCAGGGCGCCCGCGTCGCGGTCAGCGATCGCCTGGGCCTCGGCGGTCTCCGCGTCGACCGCCCCGTCGGGCCCCAGGCCGATGTGGCAGTGGGCGTCGACGAGACCCGGGACGATCCAGCCGGAGGCGCCGGTCTCCGCCCCCGACGGCCGCTCGTAGGTGA
This sequence comes from Nocardioides turkmenicus, assembly GCF_011045035.1. GTDB lineage: Bacteria > Actinomycetota > Actinomycetes > Propionibacteriales > Nocardioidaceae > Nocardioides > Nocardioides turkmenicus. Next base: position 176,568 of record NZ_JAALAA010000005.1, on the reverse strand, counting down.
TGCGGCCGTCGAGGACGTAGAGGTCCCGCACCTCTCCATCGGGAAGGACCGGACCGGAGAAGCGCAGAGCAGTCATGTGACGCAGGTTACCTACTCGCCGGGACCTTCACCCCGGCCGCCTCGAGGATCGGGAAGTGCTGGGCCAGCGGGATCACCTGACCGGTGACGACGTTGTTCTCGTCCCACCCGATGGAGGTCGGTACGCCGACGAGCTCGCCGTCGTCGTTGACCGCGGAGCCACCGGAGTTGCCGCTGGAGATCCGGGCGGTGACGTCGAAGACGGCCCGCTCCTCCCCCTCGAACGACAAGATGGTCGCGACGTTGCCCTCGGCGACCGTCGGCGGCTGGAAGAGCACGCCCTCCTTGTCGGCGAAGCTCTCCTTCGGCAGCATCGGGAAGCCGATCGTCGCGATGAAGTCACCACGGTCGACCGCATCGGAGTCACCGAGCGAGATGGTCGGCAGGTCCAGCGAGGACGGGTCCACCGCGTTGCCCTCGGCGTCGGCGACGATCTGCACGACCGCGCTGTCGACCTCGCCGTCGGACTCGATGACCTTGGCGACGTAGTCGGGCTCGCCGACCTTGTAGCCCTCAGCCGGGTCGGTCATGTGGATGTTGACGAACTCGGGCGACACCTCGCCCCGCGCGGCGTACTCCGGGATCTTCGCCGGGTCGGCGACGTGGGCGTTGGTGAGGATCTTGCCGTCGGAGGTGACGATCGAACCGGAGCCCATGGCGATGGTGTCCTGGGTCGGCGCGTAGGTGATCCAGACGGCCGCCCGCTGCGCGCTGTTGAGCTCCTCCTTGGTCAGGCCGGTGTCCTGGGCGGCCGAGTCGCCACCGGGTACGACGAACATCGCGATGACGAGTCCGATGACCACGACGGCGGCCGCTGCCCCGATCCCACCCCACAGCAGGAGCTTGTTACGGCGCTTGGCGGCGGCGCGGGCGACCTCGACCTCGGCAGCGTAGATCGGGATCACCTTGAGGATCTCGCCGGCGACCGGGTGGCCGAGGCGGATCTCGGTCTCCTCGTCGATGTCCTCGCGCGCCAGCGGCTTCCCCTTGAGGAAGGAGCCGGTCTGGGAGGCGTTCTCGAACGTCCAGCCACCGGGCTTGGCGACCAGCCGGGCGTGCTGGCGCGAGACGCCCTGGTCCTCCAGCACGACCGAGTTGTCGGCCGCACGGCCGATGGTCACCGTGACCGGGTGGCGGAAGCGGTGCTCCTTGCCCTCGGCCACCAGCAGCAGGTCGGGGCCGGTCGGTGGCGTCGGCGCCTGGCCGGGCGCAGCGGGCCGCGCCATCCCGGGCGCGATCGTCATCTCGGAGATCCCGTCGTCCGCCGACTGAGCCGGGGGCGCGGGCGGCTGGTGGCCGGGAACCCCAGGGCCCACTGCGGGCACCCCAGCGGGCGGGGCCGCGGGCGCTCCCGGACCGGCGAGACCCGCCGGTGGAGGCGGAGGAGCCGGTGCCTGGGCACGCGGAGCACCGGCCGCGACCGGCGCGTCGTCGAGCGTCACGGTGATCGTCGAGCCCGGCCCGGCCGGGCCCAGCTGGATCTCGGTCGCCCCGGTCAACGGCACCTCGGTGACGCGGCTGCCGGCGACGTACGTCCCGCCGGCGGAGCCCACGTCGACCAGCTTCCACCCGGAGGGGTCCGGGCGGAGCTCGGCATGAGCACGCGAGACCGAGGAGGACGAGAGCACCACGTCGGCATCGATCGAACGTCCGATCCTGACGATCTTGTCGGGCGGGAAGCTGAGCGCACGTCCCGATACGTCTACGCGAAGCGTCTGCATGGACAGATCATGCACCGAAACGGCCCGATCCAAGTGTCGCGAATCGAAGATTCGCCGAACTCGGACCGGGCCGTCTCATCTAGCGGCGGGTCTTCAGACCGTGTCCGTACGCAAACAGCGGGTCGTAGTCCGAATCGCCGATGTTGATCGGCTCCTGGTCGACCGAGCGGGGCCAGGTCACCGGGAGCTTCCCGGTGAACGCACGCTTGCCGAAGAGCACGTCGGCAACCCCCTTGCCCTCGGTGCCCGGCAGCCAGGAGGCGACCAGCGCGTCGATCTGCCTGAGGAGCTCGGGCGGGATGATCATCGGGCGCCCGGAGACGACCAGGACCGTGCAGGTCGCCGCGGCCGCGCAGACGGTCTGGATCGCGGCGGTGTCGGCGTCGCTGAGGTGCATCGTCAGCGCCGGTCGGAGCACGCCGCCCTCGCCCGGGTCGTAGCCCCAGCGCGGGCCGCCGACGTCACCGAAGCCCTCGGCGTACGGGTGCTCGCCGACGACCACGACACCGTGAGCCCCGGCGGGAACCGGCGCGGAGGCGTCGGGCGAGTGGGTCACCTCGCCACGGGCGGCGGACTCGATCCCGTCGAGGATCGTGTCGCCGGGGATCTGGTGGGTCGAGTTGCCCTGCCAGGTGATCGTCCAGCCGCCTGCCTGGTCGCCGATGCTGTCGGCCTTGCTGCCGGCGACGTAGACGTCGTCGCCGCCGTCGAGCGGGAGCGTGTGTCGGCCGTTCTTCAGCAGGACCTGCGACTTCGCCACCGCCTCTCGGGCGACCCGACGGTGGGCGGCGCTGCCGATCTCGTCGATGTTGCGCCGGTCGGTGAACGGCTTCTCGAAGAGGCCGAGGTCGAACTTCGCGGTCAGGATCCGGGAGACCGCGTCGTCGATGCGGGCCATCGGGACGGCGCCGCTCTCGACCGCTGCGATCAGCGTCTCGATGAACTGCGGGTAGCCGACCGTGTCGCCGGAGAACGGCTCCATGAACATGTCGACACCGGCGTTGACCGAGATGGCCACCTGCTCGGCGTACGTCCCCGGGATCTGGTGGATCGCCCGCCAGTCGGAGATCACCAGGCCGTCGAAGCCTTGCTTCTCCTTCAGCCAGCCGGTGACGAGCTCCTCGTGGGCGTGCATCTTGAGGGGGTTGCCGAGGCCGTCCTCGGTCCAGTCGACGCTGGAGAAGGACGGCATCACCGACCCGACGTCGTGCTTCTTGATCGCGGTGACGTACGGCGAGAGCGCCAGCTTCCCGAACTCCGAGCGCGAGGCCTGGGTGATGCCCTGGTCGATCGTGTAGTCGCCCTCTCCGGTGCCGAAGGTCGTGAACCCGTCGCCGGCGAAGTGCTTGGCGGTCGCCAGCACGCGGTCGGGGTCGTCGAGGTCGCCGCGGTCGCCCTGGAACCCCTCGATCATCTGCGCCATCCTGGCGGCGAGCTTCGGGTCCTCGCCGAAGGACTCGTACGTCCTCCCCCACCGGTCGTCGCGGGCGACGCAGATGCACGGGGCGAACGTCCACTGCGGCCCGGAGGCGCGGGTCTCCTCGGCCGTGATGTGCCCGATCCGCTCGGCGAGCTCCGGGTCGCGGGTGGCGCCCAGGCCGATGTTGTGCGGGAACACGGTCGCGCCGTTGAGGTTGCCGTGGCCGTGGACCGAGTCCACGCCGTAGAGCAGCGGGATCCCGAGCCGGGTCGAGAGCGCCTGCTCCTGGAAGGCGTCGACCGTGTCGGCCCAGGCCTCGGGAGTGTTCTCGGCCGGGGTCGAGCCGCCGCCGGACAGCACCGAGCCGAGCCCGAGCGTGGCGATCTGGCTGGGATCTGCGGCGACGTCGGCGCGCTCGGCCTGGGCCATCTGGCCGACCTTCTCGGCCAGGGTCATCCGGGCGAGCAGGTCGGCGACGCGGGTCTTCGTGGAGAGTCGGGGGTTCTGGTACGGCAGCGCGTGGCCCGAGCGGGTGGCTGCGGTGGTGACTTCGGTGCCGGCTTCGGCGCCGGCCGTGGAACTCGCCGAAGCCGCGCTGGACGCGGGAGTGACGAGGAGCGTGGCGCAGAGCAGGCCGGCGAGAGCCGAGGCTCCGCCGATCGCGCCGCGCTGTCTGGGTGATCGCACGGGACAGGCCTCCTGAGAGTGATCTGCCGACGCCTCGGCGGTGAGGCGCCAGAGCTCGTGAGAGCGCTCCCAGCGTGACGGCGATCACACCCGAGGTCAATGGCTACGCACGCGTAACCGGGCGAAATCCTCAGATCTGGTCAAGCAGCCAGGACGGGCCGAGCGCCGTGGCGCCGCCGCAGCGAGCCTGCAGCATCCGGTCGGCGGTCACCAGCGTCACCCGGTCACCCTTCTCCAGCGCCTCCCGCACGGTCGCGACGATCGCGGCGTCGCCGTCCTTGGGCGCGTGGACGGTGTGCACGTGGGCGTCCCGCCCCGGACGTACGCCGCCCTTGGCCTGTCCCTCCAGGACCAGGACGATCCGGTCTTGCGGGAGATCGGCGACCAGCAGCGCCTCGTGGAGCCGGCGCGCGGCGCCCGCACGGTCCTTCCACCAGCCGTCGGGGCGGGCACCGACGACGTTGGCGCCGTCGACGACCAGGACCGTTGCCACTTACTTGAGGAACTTGGAGAAGTCGGCCGGAAGGTTGAGCTCGGCGGCCGCCTTCTCGTAGTCGATCTCCTCGCCCCCGGGCACCCCGAACGGGTTGGCGGCTGCCGGCTTCTTCTCGGCTGCGGCCTTGGCCTGCTGGGCGGCCTTGGCCGGGTTGCCGGACTTGCGAGCGCCCTTGCCCTTCTTCTTCTGGGCCACCTGCTTGGCGCCGGCACGCTTGCCGAAGCCGGCACCGGGGGCGCCCGGCATCCCGGGCATGCCGCCGCCGGCGGCGAGCTGCTTCATCATCTTCGACGCCTCGGTGAAGCGCTGGATGAGCTGGTTGACGTCGGAGACCTGGCGGCCCGAGCCCTTCGCGATGCGGGCGCGGCGGGAGCCGTCGAGGATCTTCGGGTTGGCACGCTCGGCCGGGGTCATCGACTGGATGATCGCCTTGATCCGGTCGATCTCGCGCTCGTCGAAGTTGTCGAGCTGCTCACGGAACTGGCCCATGCCCGGCAGCATGCCCATCAGCTTCGACATCGAGCCGAGCTTCTGGAGCTGCTGCATCTGCTTGAGGAAGTCCTCGAGCGTGAACTCGCCGGTCGCGAGCTTGGCCGCGTCCTGCTGCGCCTGCGCCTGGTCGAAGGTCTTCTCGGCCTTCTCGATCAGGGTGAGCATGTCGCCCATGTCGAGGATGCGGCCGGCCATCCGGTCGGGGTGGAACAGGTCGAAGTCGGTCATCTTCTCGCCGTTGGAGGCGAACATGACCGGCTTGCCGGTGATCTGGACGATGGAGAGCGCCGCACCACCGCGGGCGTCACCGTCGAGCTTGGTGAGGACGACGCCGTCGTAGCCGACGCCGTCGAGGAAGGCCTGCGCGGTGTTGACCGCGTCCTGACCGATCATCGCGTCGACGACGAAGAGGACTTCGTCGGGGTTGACCGCCGCCTTGATGTCGGCGGCCTGCTTCATCAGCTCCTCGTCGATGCCGAGGCGGCCGGCGGTGTCGACGATGACCACGTCGTGGAGCTTGCGCTTGGCCTCCTCGACGGCTTCGCGGGCGACCTCGACCGGGTTGCCGACACCGTTGCCCGGCTGCGGCGCGAAGACGGGGACGTTGACCCGCTCACCGTTGACCTGGAGCTGGTTGACCGCGTTGGGTCGCTGCAGGTCGGCGGCCACCAGCAGCGGCGCCTTGCCCTGCTCCTTCAGCCACAGCGCGAGCTTCGCGGCCAGGGTGGTCTTACCGGCACCCTGCAGACCGGCGAGCATGATGACCGTCGGGCCGGTCTTGGCGTAGCGCAGGCGGCGGGTCTCACCACCGAGGATCGTGACCAGCTCGTCGTTGACGATCTTGACGATCTGCTGGGCCGGGTTCAGCGCCTGGCTGACCTCCTCGCCGCGCGCCCGCTCCTTGACCCGGGCGACGAACTCGCGCACCACCGGCAACGCGACGTCGGCCTCGAGCAGCGCGATCCGGATCTCGCGAGCGGTGGCATCGATGTCGGCATCGGTGAGGCGGCCCTTGCCCCGGATGTTCTTGAACGTCGTGGCGAGCCGGTCGGAGAGCGTGGCGAACAAAGCGGTCCTTCAGCAGAGTGGTTGTCCTGCAAAGACTAACGAACGGTTGTACGTCAGGTGCTATTCGAGGGCCGCCCGGACCGCGTGCGCCGCCTCGGCCGCGCGCTGCTCGGCGAGGGCGCCGGCGGAGGCCTCCTGCAGGTAGAACACGTCGACGGCCTGCGGGCCGAGGGTGGAGATGTGGGCGGAGCGGACGGCGATCTCCATCCGGGCCAGCGCGGCGGCGACGGTGTAGACGACCCCGGGGCGGTCGATGGTGCGTACCTCGAGGACGGTGGCCGTGCTGGAGGCCTCGGGCCGGACCACGACCGAGGGCTCGCTCCCCCGCGCGGCCGCGCTGGGCGCCAGCCGGGTCGCCGGGTCGAGGCGGCCCTCGGTGATCGCCGAGAACCGGGTACGCAGCACCGCGGCGTCCACGTAGGAGTCGTCGAGGTCCCAGACGCTGACCCCGAAACCGCCTTGCGGCCAGGCACGGCAGGCCCGGACCGGAAGTCGCGCGACCGCGAACGTGGCAGCGAGGTCGGCGAGCAGGCCGAGCCGGTCGGGCGCGATCGCCCACACCCGGGCGCCGTCGGCGAGCGGCTCGGTGCGGAAGGACGCCGCCCCGGAACGTACGTTCTCGGGGATCTCGACGGCGGCCTGCGGCCGCTCCCCCGCGGCGATGCCGGTATCGAGGACCCGCCCGGCCCACCGGGAGAGGTCGAGGATGAGCCGGGCCCGCCAGCTGGTCCAGGCCTGGGCGCTGGTGGCCCGGGCGTCGGCCTCGGTGAGCGCGGTGAGCAGCGCGAGCGCCTCCGCGTCGCCCATCGTGTCCACCACGAGGTCGACGGTCGCCGGGTCGTCGGGGTCGCGGGTGGTCGCGGTCGTGGAGAGCAGCAGGTGCCAGCGCACCAGCAGCGCGATCAGGTTGACCTCCTCGTCGGGGAAGCCCATCCGGGAGGCGATCCGGCGGGCGATCGGCTCCCCCGCGACGCTGTGCTCGGTCAGCGACCCCTTGCCGATGTCGTGGAGCAGCGCCGCGACCAGCAGCACGTCGGGGCGGGCGACGCGCGGCAGCAGCGCGGCCGCCTCGATGCAGGTCTCGATGGTGTGCCGGTCGACGGTGAAGCGGTGGATGATCGAGGCGTGCGGCAGCAGCCGGATCCGCTCCCACTCGGGCAGGATCCGGGAGACCGCACCGGTCTCCTCCAACGTCTCCCAGACCGCGAGCAGGCCGCGTCCGGCGCCGAGCAGCCGGAGGAAGAGGTGACGCGCCTCCTCCGGCCACGGCTCGGCCAGCGCCGGGGTGTCCCGGGCCAGTCGTGCGGCGGTCGGCGGCGCCAGCGCGACGCCGTGCTCGGCGGCGAGCGCCGAGGCGCGCAGCAGCATCAGCGGGTCGCGCGCCGGCCGGGCGCCGGGCACCAGCACCACCTCGCCGGAGGCGAGCGCCAGGCCACCGCCCAACGGCGCCAGCCTGGGACGCCGTGGCGCTCCGGGGCGCGAGCGCTCGAGCACCCCGTCCACCCGCCGCCAGGCCAGCCGGGAGAGGTGGGTGAGGCGGCGGCCGATGGTGCGGACGTGGGCCTGCGCGGTGCGAGCGTCGGCCAGCTCGAGCCGCTCGGCGAGCTGGTCCCACATCTCCGGCACGACCCGGTCGGTGGCCCGGCCGGCGATCTCCTGCACCAGGTCACGCACGTCGAGCAGGGCGCGGCGCGACTTCTCCAGGTCGACCGCAGGCACGTCGACCAGCCAGGTCGCCACGATCGCCTTGATCACGACCGCGTCGCGCAGCCCGCCGTACATCTCCTTCAGGTCGGGCACCGAGGCGTGTGCGAGCTCACCGGCGCGCCGGTGCCGCTCCACGCTCATCGTCCTCAGCTCGGGCAGCAGGGAGCGGGCGTGCTTGCGCCAGTGCGCCAGCATCGTCGTACGCAGCCGCAGCACGAGCCCGCGGTCGCCGGCCAGGTGCCGGATGTCGAGCAGCCCCAGCGCGACCCGGAGGTCGCCGGTCGAGGCGGAGAGCATCTCCGAGAACGACCGTACCGAGTGGTCGAGCTTGGGTGCGACGTCCCAGAGCGGGTACCAGACCTGCTCGGCGACCTCCCCGACGACGACATCGTCGTCGTGCACCAGCACCAGGTCCCAGTCGGAGAAGGGCGCGAGCTCCCCGCGCCCGTATCCCCCGACCGCGACCAGGGCGACCCCGACCTCGGGGCCGCCGGCCGCGGCGTACGCCTTGGCGCAGTGCTCGTCGGCCTGGGCCGTGCGCTCCGCCCGCCCCTCAGCGGTCACACTCGCCCCCTGGCTATGAGATTCAGATCGCGGCGTCGTCGCGGTCGCCGGTGCGGACCCGCACGATGGTCTCCAACGGGGAGACCCAGACCTTGCCGTCGCCGATGCGCTCGGTCTTCGCCGAGGTCTCGATGGCGCTGACCACCGACTCGACCTCCTCGTCGGGCACGGCGATCTCGATGCGGATCTTCGGGACCAGGGCGACGTCGTACTCAGCACCCCGGTAGACCTCGGTGTGACCCTTCTGCCGGCCGTAGCCCGAGACCTCGGAGACGGTCATGCCGGTGACACCGACAGCTTCGAGAGCGACGCGGACGTCCTCCCACTTGTGGGGTTTGATCACTGCCGTGACGAGCTTCATTTGTCTCCTCCGGTGGGGATTCGATGGACCGACACTGCCAGGAAGCCTAGTCAGAGCGCGTCCGTGTCGCGCGCACCGGTCCGTACACGGACGACGGACTCGATCGGGCTGAGCCAGACCTTCCCGTCGCCGATCCGTCCGGTCTGCGCGGTCTTCACGACGATGCCGACGACGTCCGCGGCGTCCTCGTCCTCCACCACGATCTCGATGCGGATCTTCGGCACCAGCGCGATGTCGTACTCCGCACCGCGATAGACCTCGGTGTGACCCTTCTGCCGGCCGTAGCCGGAGACCTCCGAGACGGTCATCCCGGTCACACCGAAGGCCTCCAGGGCCTCGCGCACGTCCTCCCACTTGTGGGGTTTGATCACTGCGGTCACGAGCTTCACGAGAGGGCGCCTCCAGAGGTCCTTGATCCTGCCATCTTCACCGCCACCCTCACCCGGGGACGTTTCGACACCCCGTGGCGTCTGTTTCCACTGTGTAACAGACCTTTTCCCCGTACGTCGCCATAGCACCGAAACAGCCCGCAAATCACCCGTGCCGGACCCGCGCGAGGCCACCAAAGGTCGCTACCCTCGTCGCATGTCGCACTACGCCGTCGAGATCGACCTCGATCACCGCAACACCAGCCACGTGCAGGTCCTCGACCTGGCTGAGTCGGCCGCCTCGGCGGGCGAGGGGAAGCGGGTCCTCGACGTGGGCTGCTGGACCGGCGAGGTCGGCCGGATCCTCACCGAGCGCGGCTGCACGGTCACCGGCATCGAGATCGACCCCGAGGCGGCCGGCCTGGCCGAGAAGGTGCTGGAGAAGGTCATCATCGCCGACCTCGACGCGACGCCCCTGACCGAGATCGTCGAGCCCGGCTCCTTCGAGGTGGTGATCTTCGCCGACGTCCTCGAGCACCTCGTCGACCCTCGGGCCGCGCTGGAGCAGGCCCGTGAGCTGCTCGCCCCCGGCGGCCGGGTGGTCATCTCGATCCCCAACGTCACCCACGGCTCGGTCCGGCTCGCCCTCCTGCAGGGCCGCTGGCAGACCACCGACACCGGCCTGCTGGACCGCACCCACATCAAGTTCTACTCGCGCGAGGGGCTGCTGGCGCTCTTCGCCGAGGCCGGCTACGCCGTCGAGGAGCTGCGCGGCACCACCGCCGACCCGCTCAACGTGGAGGTCTCGGTCGACCCCCGCCAGCTTCCCGAGGTCGCCGTGGAGTGGGTGCGTCAGCAGCCCGACGCGCTGGTCTACCAGTTCCAGCTCTCCGCCCGGCCGCTCGCCGAGGGCGAGGTCGCGCCGGCGCCGCCCGAGCTCGTCCAGGCCGCCCCGGCCGACGAGGTCCGGCTCCGCGACGAGCACACCCGGCAGTTCGAGGAGGTCACCCGCTCGCGGCTGGCCACCCGCGACCACATCCTCGGCATCCAGGCCTCGGCCAACTCCGCCCAGGCGCGGGTCGGCACCCTGTCCAAGCAGCTGCGCGAGGCCCGCGAGGTCAACCGCCGCCGCCGCGAGCGCATCGAGCGGCTGCGCGGCAAGGTCGCCGGCCTCGAGGCCGACCTGACGTACGCCAACCGGCACCCGGTGCGGAACTTCGGCCGCCGGGTCGTCCGCCGCCTCCGTCGCGCCGCCCAGAGCTGACCTCCCGTCGAGTCGGCCCGTCTTGACGAGCCGACTCGACGGGAGGTTCACCTCGGTTCACCTCACGTTGTTGGAGTAGCCCTCGCGGACGTGCTTGTAGTTGCCCCAGCGGTTGTTGACGAAGTCCTTCTCCCAGTCGTGGACGGCGTTGTCGCGGCTGACCGACTCGAAGTGGAAGAGGACGACGTCGTGGAGCCAGACCAGCCGCAGGCCGAGTGAGCGACGGACCTTGAGGCACAGGTCGACGTCGTTGTAGTTGACGGGCAGGCGCTCGCTGAACCCGCCGGCGTCGAAGAAGACCTCGCGCCGCATCGCCACGCAGGCGCCGGTGAGCGCGGAGGTCTCCCGGTTGATGTGCAGCTCGCCGTGGTTGCCACGCTCCTCGGGGCGGGCCCGGTAGTAGGCGTGGGTGATGGTGCCGCTGCCGTAGACGAGGCCGGCGTGCTGGATGCGGAGGTCCTCGAAGAGGAGCTTGGGGCCGGTCATGCCGACGTCGGGCTCGCGCAGCGGCGCGATCAGGTTCTCGATGACGCCCTCGGAGTACGCCTCCATGTCGTCGTTGAGGAAGACCAGCACGTCTCCACGCGCGTGCGCCGCGCCGACGTTGCACTTGGCGCTGAAGCTGAACTTCTCGGTGAACTCGACGAGCTTGATGTCGGCGCCCTCGATGGCCCGCAGCGCCTCCAGCACCGGGGCCGGGGTCGGGGTGTCGTAGACGATCACGAACTCGAGGTCGCGGTGCTTGCTGGTGGCGACCACGGAGCGGACGGTCTCGACGACCATGGCGCGCTTCTCGCCCCACACGATCGCGCTGGTGCCGATCGTCGGGATGATCACGCTGACCGGGGTCTCCAGGTCGGGCTCGCGCTCGACACGGTAGAGCCCGGGCGAGACCCCGCGGGTGGCCGTCGCCCGGATCCCGACACGGTCCAGGTGTGCCTGCACGGCGCGCACGCCGGCGTCCCAGGCGTACGGCTTGGCCTGGTTGTCGGCGGCGGCCGAGCCCGGGACCTGGCGCCAGTGGTAGAGCACGCCGGGGACGTGCACGATGCGCCGGGCTCGCTCGCTGACCCGCAGCACGAGGTCGTGGTCCTGGGATCCGTCGAAGCCCTCCCGGAACCCGCCGGCCTCCTCCACGACGGAGCGGCGGAAGACCGAGAAGTGGGTGCAGTAGTTGTGGTGGCGCAGCCGCTCCGGCGACCAGTCGGGCTTGTAGTAGGCGTCGCGGAGCTCGCCCGCGTCGCTCATCAGGTCCTGGTCGCTGTAGGCGTAGTCGAGGTCGTCGAACCGGTCGTAGGCGTCGACCATCTTGGCCAGCGCGTTGGGCTCGAGCACGTCGTCGTGGTCGAGGAGGGCGACCAGCTCACCGGTCGCCTCGGCCAGCGAGGAGTTCGACGCGGCCACGATCCCGCCGTTCTCCGGGCGCTCGACGATCCGTACGCGTCGGTCCCTCGCGGCCAGCTCACGCAGCCGCGGAAGCACCCAGGACTCCGGCGACTTGTCGTCGCTCAGGATCCACTCCCAGTCGTCGTAGGACTGGGCGAGGACCGACGCGATCGTGTCCTCGAAGGCATCGGCGGGCGGGTTGTAGACAGCAGTGATAAGCGATACCCGGGGCGATGGCATGGGCTTCAGCCTATGCCGCCCACCAGGGTTGGGCGGAACCCGACACGGGCCGCGACCTGGTTAGGGTGAAGGCCGACATCCCATCTTCTCGGAGGTTTCACCGTGCCGCGGTTGGTAGTGCTGGCGACGTACGACACCGAGGGCAGGCTGTGGCCCCATGTGCGCCACCAGATCGAGACGTACGCAGCCGCGGCCGAGGTCGTCGTGGTCTCCGCAGGGGGCCTGCGCGACGAGGACCGCGCTTGGGCGCAGGCCCGCGCACAGGTGGTCGAGCGCGACAACCGGGGCTACGACTTCGCCTCCTACCGGGCCGGGCTGGATGCCGCCGGCGACCTGGCGCGGTTCGACCTCGTGGTGCTGGCCAACGACAGCTTCATCGGGCCGGTGGTGCCGCCCGAGCAGATCTTCGAGGAGATGGCCGGACGCGGGGTCGACTTCTGGGGGCTGACCCGCAACCAGGAGATGGACGACCACGTCCAGAGCTACTTCGTGGGCTTCACCCCCGCCGCCGTCGCCTCGGAGGCGTTCGTCGCGTTCTGGCGCGACTTCGAGCCGCTCGACGACCGCGCCGAGGTGATCGTGCGCTACGAGGTCGGCCTGACCCGCCGGCTCGCCGAGGCCGGCCTGACCTACGACGCCTACTTCGTGCCGCGGGCGTACGAGCACCGGCGCGCCCGGGCACGCCGGTCCTGGATGGGCGTCAACATCACCTTCGACCCCGACGTCGACCCTCACCTGCTCCCGGCCACGACCGCCGAGTGGAACCTCGTACGCAACATCGGCAACCAGCCGCCCAACCCGTGCAACACGATGGCCGACAGCGTGCTCGACGGCGGCCGGCTGCCGATCGTGAAGATCGAGACGCTGCGCGACGACCCCTACGCCCTCGACGCCGAGGCGCTGCTGCGCCACTGCGAGCAGGCCTATCCCGACGAGTTCTCGGGTGTGCGCGCCTACCTCGACGAGACCCGGGAGGCGCGCGGGCGCCGACTCACCAAGGTGGTGCCGCTGACCGCCGAGCGTCGCCTCGACGGCAGGTCGCTGGCCTACTGCGCCGGCTACGGCACCACCGCCGGCCCCGCCGCCGGGCTGCGGCCCTCCAACCGGTTCGCGACCGGGTCGCTGGACGGTGACAACGCTCCCCCGGCCCAGATCGCGGCCCTGGTCGGCTCAGCCCCGGAGGTGCTCGAGGTCGGCTGCTGGACCGGCGAGATCGGCCGCCGGCTCGGCGCCCAGGGGTGCCAGGTGACGGGTGTCGAGAGGGACGAGGAGGCTGCTGCGTACGCGGGCCGGGAGCTGGCCGACGTGGTCGTCGCCGACCCGCTCGCCACTCCCCTGACCGATCTCTTCGCGCCGGGCAGCTTCGACGTGGTGGTGCTCGCCGAGCTCCTCGAGTACGCTCCCGACCCGGCCGCCGTGCTCGAGGACGCCCGCGGACTGCTTGCCCCGCAGGGGCGGATCGTGGTCTCCACCCCCAACGCCACCCACGGCTCGCGCAGGCTGGCGGTCCTGCAGGGACACTGGTCGACCACGCCGCTGCCGGTGGACCGGGAGCCGCTGCGGTCGTTCGACCGCGCTGGCCTGATGCGCCTGCTGGCCGACGCCAGTCTGGTCGCGACCGAGCTGCGCGGCACCCTCGCCGACCCGCTGGTCTCCGCCTTCGGGGTGCCGCAGAAGACCCTGCCGTACGCCGTCGCCGAGTGGGTCCGGGACCAGCCCGACGCGATGGTCGAGACCTTCCAGGTCGCCGCCCGCCCGGCCGTCCCCGGCGAGACCGTCGACGCCCCCGAGCTGGTCCCCGCCGTGGCCCCCGAGACCGTACGCCTCACCGACGCCCACTCCGAGAAGGCCCAGCTGATCAGGGCCGAGCGCCGCGCCGGCCGCCGGCTTCCCGAGCGGGTGGCCGAGCTCGAGGAGCAGGTACGCCACCTGGAGGAGGAGCTGGCCCGCAACCCGTTGCGGCGGGCGGCGGGCCAGCTCAAGCGGCGCGCGTTCTGACGCGGGTCAGTAGCGCAGACGGCGCAGGTAGGAGTAGCCGACCTCCGCGGTCTGGATCGGAGTGACCTCAGGGGTGTCGTTCTCGACGATGTACTCCTCCACCGCGTGGGCGGCGAAGATCTTCGAGAAGTCGATGAAGCCGGTGCCGAGGTCGCAGTGGTCGCCAGTGGCGGGGTTACGGTCCTTGACGTGGTACTGCCGCACCGCCTGCGGGGCGGCGGCGATCGTGTCGATGGCGAAGTCGATCGCGTCCTCGTTGGACATGCCGAGGTTCACGCCGCCCGTCACCGCCCAGTAGAGATCCACCTCGAGGTGGACGTAGGCCGGGTCCAGCTCGCTGGTGAAGACGTCCCACGGGGTGACGCCGCCACCGAGGTCGGTCGTGAACTCGTGGGCGTGGTTGTGGTAGCCGTACGCCAGCCCGCGGGCCTTCGCGGCCTGTGCCTCGACGTTCATCTGCGCGGCCCATCGCTGCCAGTCGGCCAGCGAGCTCGACGCCAGGTAGGGCACGTTGATGAACCGCTGACCCATGGTCTCGGCGTTGTCGAGCTTGGCCTCGAGCGCTGCCGGCGAGGCGCTGATGCCGTCGTGGCTCGAGGAGGACCGCAGCCCCAGGGAGTCGAGCGTGCCCCGCATGGCGGTGGCCGTACGCCCGTAGAGACCGGCGAGCTCGACCCGCGGATAACCGAGATCGGCCAGGGTCGCCAGCGTGCGGTCGACGCCGTCACCGCTCATCACGCTGCGCAGCGTGTAGAGCTGGATGCTGATCCGGCCCGGCGGGACCCGGCGGGTCCCGGCCACGGCCGCCGCGGCCGGGGACGGCAGGCCTGGTGCGGCGGCCAGGACGGCACCACCGGCGACGGCGCCCAGGGCGCCCTTGAGCATCGAGCGGCGGCTCAGACCTCGCTCGGCGAGTGATCGCCGCAGCGCGCTCTCACCGTCGTATCCGTAACACATGGATGGTTCCTCTCGGGGTTGTCGAACTCTCGGGGGTCGAGTCAGTCGTTGGTGCTGAACGCGGCGTCGAAGGCGGCGTCCGGGGCGTCGAAGGCGAGCCGGCGCACGAACTCGAGCGCCTCGGGGGCACCGACGAGGCGGTCCATGCCGGCGTCCTCCCACTCGATCGAGATGGGGCCCTCGTAGCCGATCGCGTTGAGCGTCCGGAAGCACTGCTCCCAGGGCACGTCGCCGTGGCCGGTGGAGACGAAGTCCCAGCCGCGGCGCGGGTCGGCCCAGGCGAGGTGGGAGCCGAGGCGGGCGTTGCGGCCGTTGCCGGTCTGCATCTTCGTGTCCTTGCAGTCCACGTGGTAGATCCGGTCGCGGAAGTCCCACAGGAACCCGACCGGGTCGACCTGCTGCCACACCATGTGGCTGGGGTCCCAGTTGAGCCCGAACGCCTCCCGGTGGCCGATCGCCTCCAGCGTCGCGACGGTCGACCAGTAGTCGTAGGCGATCTCGGAGGGGTGGACCTCGTGGGCGAACCGCACCCCGCACTCGTCGAAGACGTCGAGGATCGGGTTCCACCGGTCGGCGAAGTCCTGGTAGCCGGCCTCGATCGTCTCCTGGGAGACGGGCGGGAACATCGCGACGTACTTCCAGATGGCGGAGCCGGTGAAGCCGACGACGGTCTTGACGCCGAGGTTCTTCGCCGCCCGGGCGGTCATCTTCATCTCCTCGGCGGCCCGCTGGCGTACGCCCTCGGGGTCGCCGTCGCCCCAGATCTTGGCGGGCAGGATGTCCTGGTGGCGCTGGTCGATCGGGTCGTCGCAGACCGCCTGGCCCTTGAGGTGGTTGGAGATCGTGAAGACCTTGAGGTTGTGCTTCTCCAGCAGGTCCAGCTTCGCCTGGACGTACGTCTCGTCCTCGGCCGCCTGCCAGACGTCGAGGTGGTCGCCCCAGCAGGCGATCTCCAGGCCGTCGTAGCCCCACTCGGAGGCGAGGCGGCAGACCTCCTCGAACGGCAGGTCGGCCCACTGGCCGGTGAAGAGGGTGATCGGTCGGGTCATGGTTGTCCTTCCACGTGGGGTCTGAGGGTCAGAGCAGAGAAGCGAGCAGGTCGCGGACCTCGGTGGCCTCGAACCGGTCGCGCTTGGCGGAGGCCTCGGAGCAGATGAGCACGGGACCGTGCTCGGGGTCGTCCGGCAGCCGGCCGTGGCTGCCCGAGACCGGGGCGGGGTCGAGCGGCACGACGCTCATCGCGTAGCGCAGCCCGGCCGTCTTGCGGGCCAGGGTGGCGGCGGCCCGGAGCTTGACCCAGCGGTCCTCGGGGTCGAGGAACAGCTCGGCGGGGTCGTAGCCGGGCTTCTTGTGGATCTCGACGCCACGGGCGAAGTCGGGCGCGTTCGCGTCGTCGAGCCAGTAGTAGTAGGTGAACCAGGCGTCCGGCTCTGCCACCACGACGAGCTCGCCGGCACGCTCGTGGTCCAGTCCGTACGCCGCCTGGCCGGTGCGGTCGAGGACCTCGGCGACGCCGTCGAGGCGGGTGAGCAGGTCCCGGACTCGCTCCAGGTCGGCGGGGTCCTTGATGTAGACATGGGCGATCTGGTGGTCGGCGACCGCGAAGGCGCGCGACGTCCACGGGTCGAGCAGCTCGCCGGTGGCGTTGTGGTGCACGTGCAGGAGGCCCTCGCGGCGCAGCAGCCGGTTGACGTCGACCGGGCGGGACGCCTTCGTGATGCCGTACTCGCTCAGCAGCACGACGCGAACGCCAGCGGCGTCGGCGTCATCGAGCAGCGGCGCCAGGGTGGCGTCGACGTCTCGAGCCGCCTGGATCGCCTGCGGACTGTCGGGGCCGAACCGCTGCAGGTCGTAGTCGAGGTGGGGGACGTAGACGAGGGTGAGGTCGTGGTCGGGCATGACCTTGCGGGCGGCGGCGACGATCCAGGCCGAGCTCTTGATCGAGGCGGTCGGTCCCCAGTAGGTGAACAGCGGGAACGGGCCGAGCTCCTCGGTGAGGGTGTCGTGGAGCGACGGCGGCCAGGTCCAGCAGTCCGGCGACTTCTTGCCGTCAGCGTGGTAGGCCGGACGCGGGGTGACGGTGGTGTCGACGTCGGCGCCCATGGCGTACCACCAGCAGATGTTGGCGACCTTCGCGCCCGGTCGCCGGCGGCGTACGACGTCCCAGAGCTTCTCGCCCTGCACCAGCGCGTTGTGCTGGCGCCACAGCAGCACCTCGCCGAGGTCGCGGAAGAACCAGCCGTTGCCGACGATGCCGTGGTCGCGCGGCAGGGCGCCGGTCAGGAAGGTCGACTGGACCGAGCAGGTGACCGCGGGCAGCACGGTGCCGAGCTCGGCGGTGAACCCCGACTCCCCCACCTGACGCACCCGCGGCATGTGCCGGAGCAGGTCGGGGGTCATCCCGACCACGTCGATCACCAGAAGCCTGTCGCTCATGCCGATGCCTCCTGCAGCTGTTCCAGACCGGACTCGAGCAGCCGGTCGCGGGTCCAGGCCAGCTCGGCCGCGATGCCCGCGACGAGCCCGGCGTCACCGTCCGGGCGGGCCTGCTCGGGCAGGACACCCCAGGTGTAGGTCTCGACCTCGAGGTGGTCGGTGTGCGCCACCGGGCCGCCGAGCAGCGCGTCGAGCGTGCCGGCGAGGTGGTCGCGGGTGCTGCGCAGCGGCGGCGCCGGATCGGCATGAAGAGGTACGTGGAAGTGCACCCGCCAGGGATGCTCGGCCGGCAGCGGACGATGGCCGCCGAGCGCCTCGGGCAGGTCGTCGCGGCTGTCCACCCGCGCCCCGCGGGGCTCGCGGGTCTGGTGGAGGAAGCGGTCCTCGGCGTAGGACGCCAGGGCCTCGCGGGTCGCCGGGTCGCTCGGGTCGTCGGCGTGCAGGGCGGCGGAGACCTGGACCTTCACGACCGGCAGGTTCGCCACCTGCAGCCGGTCGAGCGCCTCGGCGGCGTCCTCGAACTGGGTGGCGAGGTGGCAGGTGTCGACGCAGATCCCGAGGTGGTCAGGCGCCAGCCCGGCGAGCCGGGTCACCGCGTCGCGGGTGGTCTCCACGACGCACCCGGGCTCGGGCTCGAACCCGACCCGGATCGTCCGGCCGTGCTCCGCCTCGAGGCCGGCCAGGCCGTCGGCGAGCTCGCCGATCAGCTCCCGGGCGGCCCGGTCGCGGTCGGTGAACCACGGGGTGCGCCAGCCGAGCGGCAGGGTCGAGATGCTGCCGCGGGCAGCGTCGTCAGGCAGCAGCGCCGCCAGCACCCGGGCGCAGTCGAGGGTGTAGTCGAGGCGGCGCCGCGTCGACCAGTCCGGTGAGTAGACGTCGCGCTTCACGACCGGGGCGTGGAACCCGGCGTACGGGAAGGCGTTGAGGGTGACCACCTCGAGGCCGTGGCGGTCCAGGTCGGCGCGGAGCCGGTCGAGGGTGGCCGGGTCGCCGGCGAGCTCGTGGGCCGTCGCCGCCGGAAGCCAGAGGCCGAGGCCGAGCCGGGTCTCGCCGAGGCGCGACCGGACCTCACCGGCGTAGCGGCGCAGCTGGTCGAGGATGCCGTCGACGTCCTCGGCCGGGTGCACGTTGCTGCAGTAGCCGAGGTGGACGACGGTGCCGTCGCGGTGCCGGAACCTCATGCCCGCTCACCTCGCAGCAGCGAGTTGCCGGCGAAGGTCGCACCCTCGTCGGCCGAAGGTACGTCCAGCAGCAGCCGCCCGCTCTGACCGAAGAACTCCACCGGGTTGCGCCACAGGACCTTGTCGACGTCGTCCTCGGAGAACCCGGCGGCGAGCATCGCCTCGCCGGTCGCCCGTGTCCGCAGCGGATCCGACCTGCCCCAGTCGGCGGCGGAGTTGACCAGCACCCGGTCGAGACCGCGGCGCTGAAGGATGGCGACCATCCGGTCGGGGTCCATCTTCGTGTCGGGGTAGATCGAGAAGCCCATCCAGGCGCCCGCCTCGTCCACGATGTCGACGGTGACCTCGTTGAGGTGGTCGACGACGACCATGCGGGGCTCCATCCCGGCCGCCTCGACCAGGTCGAGGGTGCGGCGGGTGCCGGCGAGCTTGTCGCGGTGGGGCGTGTGCACCATCGCCGGCAGCGCGAACTCCCGAGCCAGCTCCAGCTGCCGGCTGAAGGCCTTCTCCTCGTCCTCGGTCATCGAGTCGAAGCCCACCTCGCCGACCGCGACGACGCCGTCCTTGGCGAGGTAGCGCGGCAGCAGGTCGAGCACCGGCGTGCAGCGCGGGTCGTTGGCCTCCTTCGGGTTGAGCGCGATCGTGCAGTGGTGGGCGATCCCGAACTGCGAGGCCCGGAACCGCTCCCAGCCGACCAGCGAGTCGAAGTAGTCGACGAACGAGTCGACGCTGGTCCGCGGCTGGCCGAGCCAGAAGGCCGGCTCCACCAGGGCGCGGACGCCCGCGGCGTACATCGCCTCGTAGTCGTCGGTCGTACGCGAGCTCATGTGGATGTGCGGGTCGAAGATGCGCATCAGGACTCCCGAGTGGTGGTGGGGACGGGGGCGGAGAGGAACGGCAGGGCGTCGGAGGGCACCTCGCGGCCGGCGGCCTGCCGCTCGGCGGCGTAGTCGGCGACCATCCGGCGCAGCTCGTCGTCGGCGCGATCATCGAGACCCGACACCAGACGGAGCGGCACACCGACGAAGAGGCACTTCAGGACTGCCTGGCGCCACATCGCGTCGTCGAGACGAGCCGCGTACGTCCCCACGGCAGCGGCCACCAGCCGAGGGTCGTTGGTGCGCAGCGCGTCGTGGAGCAGGTCGACGGCCCGGTCCCCCAGCTCCTCGGAGAGGAGGCCGAGGCCGAGCACGACCGCGCGCCGCTCGTCGGCGTCGCCGAAACGGTAGAGGTCGTGCACCTCCGTGCTCAGTCGGTCGGCGTCGTCGGCGAGGCCACGCCCGAGGGCGCCCAGCAGCCGCAGGCGTACGTCGTCCTCGACCCGCTCCTCCCCCGGCTCGGTCGCGGTGCCGGGACTCCGTCCGAGCTCGCGCGCCGCGGCCGGGAACCGGGTGCGGATCCGGGTCGGTTCGGTCTGGATCTCGGCGCACCACTCGGTCAGCAGCGTCTCGTTCATGCGCGCACCTCCTCGGGGTCGGGAAGCGCCGCGAGGGTCTCGCGCAGGAACGCGAGGGAGCGCTCGGCAACGACCGGCGCGGCGTGGGACTGGCGGGGCAGCTCGAGCGCGGCGAGACCGGTGTAGCCGATCTCGACGAGCGCCCCGAGCGCCTCGGCGAAGTCGACGCGCCCGGTGCCGAGCTCGAGGTGCTCGTGGACGCCCTCGACCATGTCGTCGACCTGCACGTTGGCCAGCAGCAGCCCGGCCCGGCGGATGGTCTCGGCCATCCCCCGCGGCTCGTTGCAGACCACGTGTCCGATGTCGAGCGTGACCCGGAGCAGGTCGGGGTCGTCGAGCCGTCGGCGCAGCTCCAGCACGGCGTCGAGGGTGTCGACGAAGTGACCGGGCTCGGGCTCGACGGCGCACACGACCCCACGACGCTGCGCGAGGTCGAGGACCCGCCAGACCCCGTCGCACAGGCGTCCCCAGGCGCGATCCTCCTCGACGCCCTCGGGCAGGGTGCCCGACCAGAACGAGACGGCCTCGGCGCCGAGGTCGGCGGCGACCTCGACGGCCCGGTGCAGGTAGTCGACCCGCCGGCTGGCGTCCTGGCCGGGATGGAGCAGGGTCGGGTAGTGCTTGCGGCGCGGGTCGAGG
Organism: Nocardioides turkmenicus; assembly: GCF_011045035.1. Taxonomy (GTDB): domain Bacteria; phylum Actinomycetota; class Actinomycetes; order Propionibacteriales; family Nocardioidaceae; genus Nocardioides; species Nocardioides turkmenicus. The sequence continues at coordinate 156,049 of NZ_JAALAA010000005.1, read as the reverse complement.
ATGTAGCGGGCGCCGGTCTCGATCACGACCGCAAGGCCGAGCTCGTCGAGCCGGCGTCCCACCTGCGCGACGCGGCTCGCCAGGTTGGGCCGGTAGGGATCGAGGTGGAGGTGGTCGAGGGTCAGCGCGACGCCGTCGTAGCCGAGGTCGGCCAGGATGGTCAGGGCGTCCTCGAGCCGGTGGCTGTGCATGCCGTTGGTGCCGTACCCGAACCGCAGGGTGCTCGTCGCGCTCATGTCGGGGACACCACCTTCGAGGCGGTCTTCACGATCGGCCCCGCAGCCAGCAGCCCGATCGCGGCCAGCGGCGAGCGCCGGGCGACGAGCGCGGCCTGCAGCGGGATCATCCCGCGGATCCCGGCCCCGGTCGCCCGCCGGACCGTGCCGGCATCCGGCGAGGAGACCGCGGCGAGCTGGGCGGAGCCGACACTGCCTGCGTACGTCGCGGCGAGGGCGACGGGAAGCGCCGCCCTCCCGTGGCCGGCCGCCACGGCCGCGGTCGCGACCGTGACCCCGCCGGCGAGACCGGCTGTGACGGGCTGGGTGCCGCGCACCTCGCCTCGGCTGAGCAGGGTGACCCCCGCGGTGTGGGCCGCCAGCAGCCCGGCGGGCACCAGCCCGGCCCTCGTACGCCCCGCGGCGCTCGCCCCGAGGAGCACGTCGAGACCTCGGGCCGCGGCCATCGCGACCGGCCCGGCGGCGGTGTCCTTGAGCACGGTGTCGTAGGCCCACACCGCCCCGGCCAGGGCGGCAGCCGTGGCCGCGGCCGGACGCCCTCCGGCGAGCGCGGCCAGCCCGACACCGGCCGCGGTCAGCCCGACGGCGGTCCCCAGCGCCTGGCGCGGGCTGATCCGCCCGGACGGGATCGGTCGCTCCGGCCGTTCGACGGCGTCGAGATCGCGGTCGGCCCAGTCGTTGAGCGCCATCCCGGCCCAGTAGAGCGCCACCGACGCGGCCGGCATCGCCAGCGACCGGGCGCCGAGCGGCCCGGCCGCGGCCGCACCGGCCAGGGTGTCGCCCGGCACGGTGAGGGCCGCCGGCAGCCGGACCAGCTCGGCGAAGGCTCGGGCACGAGACGTCATGCGCCCACCCGGGCACACCACGCGACCAGCTCGTCCCACTGCGTACCGAGACGGTGCTCGGTCGAACCGGCCGGGTCCTTGAAGAAGAACCCGAACGGCAGCGGACCGGCCTCCCCGACCTCGTGCGCGCGCAGGGTCAGCCGGGCCAGGTCGAGCACCAGCGGAGCGGCCAGCGCCGAGTCGCAGCCGCTCCAGGTGAACTGCAGCGACATCCGCACCCCGAGGAAGCCCTCGAAGGAGACGTGGTCGATGGCCGTCTTCCAGTCGCCGTGGTCGGGGACGTAGTCGATGTGCATCGGCCCCTCCACCGGGTGACCGAGCATCGCCTCCAGCCCTTGGGCCTTGGTGACCAGCTTGCTGCGCGCGTTGTCCGGGTCGGCGAGCGTGGCACCGTCGCCGCCGCCGAGCATGTTGTAGGACGCCCAGGCGTTGACCTGCAGCGCCCGGGTGGCGAACATCGGCGCCAGCGCCGACTTGAGCAGCGTCTCGCCCGTCTTGCCGTCCGAGCCCGCCCACGGCAGCCCGGCCCGCTCGGCGAGCGTGACGAGCACCGGCAGGCGTGGCCCCGGGCTGGGGGTGAACGAGACCACCGGGCAGCCGGCCCGGTAGGCCGCCAGCACGTAGACGGAGCTGGCCGGCAGCGGCGACTCCCCCGCCGCCAGCGCCGCGTCCAGAGCGTCGGGGTCGGCCAACGGCCCGCCGTGGACGACCTCTGCCGGCGGCTCGGTGCTGGCGACGTCCACCACGACCACCCGCTCGAGTCCGTGGGCCTCGCGGAAGGCGACGAGATCGGCACTCAGCCTCTCGATCGCCTCTCGTTGGTGCTCCTCGCTCGAGACGTCATACCCCGTACGCAGCCGCCCCTCGACCTCCTCGAGCTCGCTCGCGATCCCCGGCAGGATCCCGGCGGGGACGACCCCGCCGGCGGCAAGCCGCTCGGCCCGCTTCACCAGGGGGTCGGTGGCGAGGTCGTGGCCTCCGATGACGAGCTCGTCGAGGGAGGGCAGGCCTGCCGCAGCGATCTCCGGCTGCTCGGCCACGAGCCCGACCCGGCCGGCGAGCCCTGCCCGGACGGCCAGGGCTCCGACGATCGTCGTGACCCCGACCGAGCCGCGGGCACCGATCAGCCAGAGGCCGACTCTCCCCGAGCCGGTGCCCTGCCCGGTCACCGGTCTGCCCCGGCCCTGAGCGGCGCGACTCCGGCAGCCATCTGGATGCCGCCGAGCACGTGGGAGAGAAACTCCGGCTCGGTGAACGACTCGTTGGTGTGGCCCATCCCGGTGTAGAAGGCCCGGCCACCGTCGTACTCGTGGCACCAGGCGATCGGGTGCGGCTCACCCATCGCGAACCGGCCCGGGTCGTAGCTGCGCTCGTCGAGGTCGGCGAGGATCCTGACCGAGTCGGCCGGACGGGCGCGGAAGCTGTACCACTCGTCCCAGCGCGTCCACCGCTTCGGCAGCTCGGCCGTGGCAGCGGTGTTGTGCGCACGCACCTTCACCGTTGCGGTCTGCTGGGCGGGATGGCCGGCGAAGTACGCACCGACCAGGCCGCCGTACCAGGGCCAGTCGTACTCGGTGTCGGAGGCGGCGTGGATGCCCACGTACCCGCCGCCGCCCTGGATGTAGCGCTCGAAGGCCGCCTGCTGGCCGGCGTCGAGCACGTTCCCGGTCGTGGAGAGCCACACCACCGCCGCGTACGCCGCCAGGTCGGTGTCGTTGAACACCGCCGCGTCCTCGGTGGCGGTCACCGTGAAGCCGTTCTCGACCCCCAGCTTCTCGATCGCCGCGATGCCGTAGGGGATGGAGCCGTGCCGGAACCCGGCGGTCTTGGAGAACACCAGGACCTGGTACGTCCCCGCCGCCTCGCCCAGGCCGGAGCCGGCTGCTCGCGCGGCCGGTGCCGACGACAGACCCGGGGCCACTGCGGCCGCGGCCACCAGGCCAGCTCCCGCGATCACGTTTCTTCTCGATGCGTACTTCATGGTGCGTCCTTTCCGAACTGAGTGGCAGAGTCGTTCCAGGCGAGAGCGGGGGATGGGTCAGGCGGGGATCTCCTGCCACGTCCTGGTGTCGGAGCTGGTCTCGACGGCGGCGAGAACGCGCTGCACCTGGAGCCCGTCGGCGAACGTCGGTGTGGGCTCGGCACCGTCACCGAGTGCGCGGACGAGGTCGACGACCTGGTGGGTGAAGCCGTGCTCGTAGCCGAGACCGTGTCCCGGCGGCCACCAGCCCGCCACCCACGGGTGGTCCGGCTCGGTGACCACGATCCGCCGGAAGCCGCCCTCGGCGTCCGGCAGGGTCGCGTCGTGGAAGTGCAGGACGTTCATGTCCTCGAAGTCGAAGGCCAGGCTGCCCTTCGACCCGTTGATCTCGATCCGGATCGCGTTCTTGCGGCCGGTCGCGAAGCGGGTGGCCTCGAAGGAGCCGACCGCTCCCCCGGAGAACCGGGCCAGGAAGACCGCAGCGTCGTCGACGGTGACCGGACCGCGTCCGGCCCCGGCCGTCGCGGACAGCCCCGAGGAGGCCGAGGCCACCGGGCGCTCCTTGACGAAGGTCTCCAGCATCCCGGAGACCTCCTGGATCCGGTCCCCGGTGATGTGCTGCGTCAGGTCGATGACATGGGCGCCGATGTCGCCGAGCGCGCCCGAGCCGGCCTTGGTCTTGTCGAGACGCCAGCTCAGCGGGGTCTCGGGGTCAGCCAGCCAGTCCTGCAGATACTGCGCCCGCACGTGGTGGAGCTCCCCGAGCCGACCGTCCGCGACGAGCTTCCGGGCCAGCGCGATCGCGGGCACCCGGCGATAGGTGAACCCGACCATCGCCCGTACGCCCCGCTCCGCGGCCTGGGCAGCGGCCGCAGCCATCCGCTCGGCCTCGGCCACGGTGTTGGCCAGCGGCTTCTCGCACAGCACGTGCTTGCCGGCCTCCAGCGCAGCGATCGCGATCTCCACGTGGGTGTCGCCGGGCGTGCACACGTCGATCAGGTCGACGTCGTCGCGGGCTATCACCTCGCGCCAGTCGGTGGCGCTCTCCGCCCAGCCGAAGCGGGTCGCGGCCTCGGCCACGCGGTCGGCGTCACGGCCGCAGACGACCTGCATCCGCGGGGTGAGGGGGAGGTCGAAGAAGCGGTGGGCGCTGCGCCAGGCGTGGGAGTGGACGGCGCCCATGAAGGCGTACCCGATCATCCCCACCCCGAGTGTGGCGTTCTGCTCGGTCATCGGAACTCGATCCTGTGTTCGGTGGTGTCGCCCCGCGCCCGAGCGCGGAGCGACCTTGCGGTCTGGCTGGGTCTGGCTGGGTCAGGCGGTCAGGACTCGAAGGCCGTGGGGAGGAACTCCGCCACGTTCTCCTTGGTGACGACCGGCGCGTCCAGCTGGATCGTGCGCGGCACGGTCACCTCGACCAGGTCGGACATCGCCTTGTCCTGCGCCAGGAGCCGGGCGAGCTTGATGCCGTCGGCGGCCTGGGTCGACGGGTAGATGACCGTCGCCTTGAGGACGCCCTTGTCCGCCTCGATCTCGCGCATCGCGTTGGCCGAGCCGGCGCCGCCGATCATCGTGAACTCGTCGCGGCCGGCGTTGTTGATCGCGGCGAGGACGCCGACGCCCTGGTCGTCGTCGTGGTTCCACAGGAAGTCGATCTTCGGCGCTGCCTGGAGCAGGTTGGAGGCCGCCTTCTCGCCGCCCTCGACGGTGAAGTCGGCGGCGACCCGGTTGTCGACGTCGAGGTCGCACTTGGCCAGCGCGTCCTTGAAGCCCTGGCTGCGGTCCTGGGTCAGCGGCAGCGAGTCGATGCCGGCGATCTCGGCCACGACGGCGTCCGTCTTGCCGTCGGCCTGCTCGCAGACGTACTCACCGGCCGAGACGCCCATGCCGTAGTTGTCACCGAGCACGGTGACGCGGGCGGCGTTGGGGTCGTTGAACTCACGGTCGACGTTGATGACCGGGATGCCGGCCTCCATCGCCTTGAGCGCGACCGGCGTCAACGCAGCGCCGTCGAAGGGCAGCAGCACGATGGCGTCGACCTTGTCGTTGATGAAGGTCTCGACCTGGCTGATCTGCAGGCCGACCTCGTTGGTGCCTTCCGCCAGGCGGAAGTCGACGTCCTCGTACGCCTCGGCAGCGGCCTTGGCCTGCTCGCTGATCGCGCCCATCCAGCCGTGGTCGGCGGCGGGGGCCGAGAAGCCGATGACGACCGTGTCGCCCTTCTCGTCGTTGGAGCCGGCCTTGGCGTTGGAGGTGCCGCCGACGTTCTCGGACTTCTCCGGGGTGTTGCTGATGCAGGCCGAGAGGGCCAGCACCGAGAGCCCGGCGACGAGGATTCTTGCGGTGGACTTCAGTTTCATGGTGGTGCTCCTAGATCGTGCGAGAGGTGGAGGAGAGACGAGTCCGAGAGGGTCGAGGACATGTACCGGTCATGACCCTGGCCGTCGTGAGAACCGCTGCTGCAGCAGCACGGCGGCGACGATGATCAAGCCCTTGGTGAAGGCCTGGGCGGAGATCGAGAGGTTGTTGATCACGAACACGTTGGTGAGGGTCGCGAAGATCAGCACCCCGAAGACGGTGCCGACGATCGTGCCCCGGCCACCGGAGAGCAGGGTGCCGCCGATGACGACCGCGGCGATCGCCTCCAGCTCGTAGAGCTGACCGTGGGTGGCGCTGCCGGTGGTGGTCCGGGCGATCAGCATGACGGCCGCGATCCCGCAGCAGACCCCGACGAGCACGTAGAGGAGCACCGTGTGGCGGCGTACGTTGATGCCGGCCAGGCGCGAGGCCTCCGGGTTGCCACCGATGGCCAGCGTGCGCCGGCCGAAGGTGGTGCGGTTGAGCAGGACCCAGCCGATCACGGCCACGATGGCGAAGATCCAGATCAGCACCGAGATCCCGAGGATGTCGCGGGAGAACGCGTCGGTGAAGCCGGGGACGCTGACGATCTGGGTCTTGCGGGCGGAGATGATCTCCGCCAGACCGCGGGCGCTGGCCATCATCGCCAGCGTCGCGATGAACGGCACCACTCCGCCGTACGCGATCAGCAGCCCGTTGATCAGGCCGGCTCCCGCGCCGACCAGGAGGGCGGTGGTGACGATGATGATCCAGTGGACGTCGTTGGCCATCGCCTGGTTGGCCAGGGTCGTGCACCAGATCGAGGAGAGCGCGACCAGGGCACCCACCGACAGGTCGATGCCGCCCCCGGTGATGACGAACGTCATCCCGATGCTGACCACGCCGATCACCGCAGCGAGCCGCAGGATCGTCATCACGTTGTCGACCGAGGCGAACCGCTCGCCACCGGAGAGGACGCCGACCAGGGCCAGCAACGCCAGCGCCAGGACCAGACCGAGGTTGTGGCCGGCTCCGCCTTGCAGCAGCCGGCTGAGACCACCCGGATCGGCCCTGCGGGTCCCGCTACCGGCAGCCTCCTTCTCCACCCGGGCCGTGTCCGCCGGGGTCACAGCAGCGTCTGTGGGCGTGTCGCTCATGCGACCTCTCCTTCCATCACGAGGTCCAGGACCTTCGACTCGTCGATCTCGGTGGCGGGTCCCTCATGGACGACGGAGCCCTCGCTGATGACGAGGACCCGGTCGGCGAGACCGAGCACCTCCTCCACCTCGCTGGACACCACGACCACGGCGACGCCTTCGTCGGCCAGACGGCGGACGAGGTTGTAGATCTCGGTGCGCGCCCCCACGTCGACGCCCCGGGTGGGCTCGTCGAGGAGCAGCACCTTGCAGTCGCGCAGCAGCCACCGGGCGAGCACGACCTTCTGCTGGTTGCCGCCCGACAGGTTGCGGACCGGCCGGTCCACCCCGGCCGGACGTACGTCGAGCGAGCGGCTGAGCTCCTCGGCGGCGCGGCGCTCGGCGCCGCTGTCGAGGAAGCTGCCCTTGGAGAAGCGGTTCAGGGACGAGACCGTCACGTTGCGGTAGACGGCCTGGTCGAGCAGCAGCCCCTGGCTCTTCCGCTCCTCGGGGGCTAGACCGATCCCGGCGGCGACCGCGGCGCGGACCGAGCCACGGCGCAGCCGGCGGCCGTTGACCGTGACCGTGCCCGCGCTCGAGCGGCGGGCACCGTAGATGGTCTCCAGGATCTCCGAGCGGCCGGAGCCGACCAGGCCCGCCAGCCCGACGATCTCGCCGGCGTGGACCCGCAGGTCGACGTCGCGGAAGCGGTCGCCGGACAGGCCGCTGGCCTCGAGCACCGGCGCGGCGTCGTGAGCGGGCCGCGTGGAGGGGCGGTCGGGGAAGACGTACTCGATCTCCCGGCCGGTCATCAGCGTGATCAGCTCCCGCGTCGGGGTCTCCGCGACCGAGAGGCCGGTGGCCACCGTGCGACCGTCCTTGAGGACCGTGATCCGGTCGCCGATCTGGCGGATCTCCTCGAGGCGGTGGGAGATGTAGATGATCGCGACGCCCTCCGCGGTGAGGCCGCGGACCACCCGGAAGAGGTTGTCGACCTCCTCCTGGTCCAGGACCGCCGACGGCTCGTCGAGGATGAGCAGGCGGGTGTCGTGTGACAGCGCCCGCGCCATCGAGACGATCTGCTGCCCGGCCGGCGAGAGGTCACCGACCAGACGGTTCGGGTCGACCTCGCTGTGCCCGAGCCGCTCCAGGAGCGTACGCACCCGCTGGGTCGCCTCGGCGCGGCGGCTGAACCCGGCCGTGGCGAGCTCGTGGCCGAGGAAGATGTTCTCGGTCACGGTGAGCCCGGGCACCAGGTCGAGCTCCTGGTAGATCGTCGAGATGCCCAGCTTCATGGCGGCGACCGGCGTGGCCAGCCGGACCGGCTCGCCCTCCCAGAGGATCTCCCCCTCGTCGGGCTGGTACGCCGCCGAGAGCACCTTGATCAGGGTCGACTTGCCGGCGCCGTTCTGCCCGAGCAGGCAGTGCACCTCCCCCGCGCGGACGTCGAGGTCGACGCCACCGAGGGCGAGCACGCCGGGGAACCGCTTCACGATCCCGGTCATCTCCAGCAGCACGTCACCCCCGCCTGCGCCGGCAGCGGGGCCGTCGGGCGACGGCGTCGGGGTCTGGGTCATCGAGTTCCTCCGTGCAGTTCGGGCAGGTCGGCGAGGACGGTGGGGTCGGAGAGCACCGGCTCCAGGGAGACCAGTGCGCCGCCGCGGACCGCGGCGGTGGGGCCGAAGGCGGAGACGGCGACCCGGGTGCCGCCGGCCCGCGGCGCGAGGACGTCGGCGGCGAGCCGGGCCTCGACGGCAGGACGCAGCCACTCGCCGAGCGCGGCGTAGTAGCCGCTGAGCACGACGGTGCCGGGGTTGAGCGCGTTGACCAGCACGGCGGCGCCGGTGCCGAGCCAGGTGCCGACCTCGTCGAGCGCGGCCAGGGTGCGGCCGTCGGCGAGCCGGGCGCGCTCGACCAGGGTGGCGAGCCGCTCCTCGAGGGTCAGCGCGGGGTCACGGATGGGGTCGTCGGGATCGGTGGCCGACTCGAGCAGCGCCCGGAGGCCCACCACGGTCTCCCAGCAGCCGGTGCGACCGCAGCCGCAGCGGCGACCGCGCGGGTCGACCTGGAGGTGTCCGATCTCCCCGGCCCAGCCGTGGCGGCCCATGGCCACCCGGCCACCGCTGACGATCGCGCCGCCCAGGCCGACCTCGCCGTAGAGCACCACCATGTCGGCACGGTCGGCGTCGGCGGGGTCGAGCTCGGCGGTGGCCGCGAGGGTGGCCTCGTTGGCCACCCGTACCGGCGGCACCGGGCCCAGCAGCCCGGCCGTGGCGGCCAGCCGGTGGCGTACGTCCTCGGCGACGTCGATGTCGCGCCAGCCGAGGTTGGGGGCGAGCGTGACCCGCTGGGTGGCGGTGTCGACGAGGCCGGCGACACCGACGGTGATGGCGGCGACGGTGGTGCCGGCCGTCCGTGCTTCGGCGAGGGCGTCGGTGATCAGGTCGGCGAGCTCGGCCAGCACACCCTCCGCCGGGAGGTTGCGGCCGTCGATGCCGCGGCGGGCCTCGGCGATCACGGTCCCGGCCAGGTCGACGGCGACGACGGCGAGGTGGTCGACGTTGACCTCGGCGCCCACCCCGCACACGGCACCGCCGACGAGTCGGACCTGCACCCCGGGGCGCCCCGCGCCACGGCGGTCGGCGTCCTCGCAGAAGACCAGGCCGAGCTCGACGAGCTCGTCGACCAGCCCCGTCGCGACCGTACGGGTCAGGCCGGTCTCCTCGGCCAGCCGACCCCGTGAGCGCGGACCGCGGTCGCGCAGCGACCGGAGCAGCAGACCCAGGCGCGCGGAGCGCACGGCAGCCGGGTCGGCGGTGGCGGAGACCCGCACGGTGATGTCTGCGTCGCGCACGGTCGCCTCCTGTCCGGGTCGTGGGGTCATGCAGCGGCCACAGCCTGTGATAGCAGTCACAGAATTCCGTGGCCGAGAGACAAACTAGTGACCCGGCTCACGTTGTACAACCCTTTCTTGACGGTTTCTGAAAAGTTTCTGTTGGACTTTGAAAAGTTGTTGGACAAAGTAACTGAAAAGAGCACCCGGCCACTGACGGCCGGGTGCCCCTTCAGGTCGATCAGTCAGGCGTCACTTGCTGGGCGCGATCACCACCTCGTCCGTGCCGGTGAGCGCCGGGATGTCGCCCTCACCGGGGTCGGTGTACTCCGCCACGAAGACCGCGTTCAGGTCGTCCTGCCCGGGGTCGTGGCCGCCGGGGACGGTCGTCACGATCGAGCCGCTGCACCCGTTCGCCGTGGTCTGCGGGTGGCCGTGCTCGTCATGACCCAGGACGTACGTCACCGAGACCCGGTCGCAGTCGACCGGCTGGTCGTCGGACACCTCGACCTGGAACTGCACGGTGTCGCCGAAGTGGAACGCCTCGCCGGGCGCCGGGCTGGTCGTCAGGGTCACCACGGGCACGTCGTTGCCGACGATCACGTCCACGTCCGCCGAGGCGTGCTTGCCGCGCCCCGCGCCGCCCTTGTCCGTGACGGTCAGGGTCGCGCGGTAGGCACCCGGCTCGGCATAGGTGTGGGTGGCGGTCTTCCCGGTGGCGTCGAACGTGCCGTCACCGTCGAAGTCCCACTGGTAGACGAGCTTGTCGCCGTCGGGGTCGGTCGTCCCGGCGCTGTCGAAGGCGACGGTCAGCGGCGGCTGGCCGGCGGTCTTGTCGGCGCTGATGACCGGCTTCGGGCTGTGGTTGCCGGTGCGGGCGATGTAGTCGATCCGGGAGACCTGGGCCTCCTCGTTCTCGCTGAAGAACCCGTCACCGTACTCGAGCATGTAGAGCGAGCCGTCCTTGCCGAACTCCAGGTCCATCACGTTGTCCGTGGCGAAGGTGGAGAGCACCGACTCGATGCCGGTGAGCTCGCCGTCCGCGTCGAGACGCATGCCCTTGATGTAGTCCCGGCCCCACTCGGCGAACAGCGGGACGCCGTCGTAGTACTCCGGCCAGGCCCCGGAGAGCGGGTCCTTCGTCGTCGACTTCTGGAAGTCGTACGCCGGGCCGGCCATCGGGGCGATGCCGCCGGTGCCCAGCTCGGGGAACTGCTCGGACTGGCCGTAGGTGTACCAGACGGTCGGCTGCGTCACCGGCGGGAGCTGGGTCAGGCCGGTGTTGTGCCGCGAGTCGTTGACGGGCGCATCGCAGTCGAAGGCCGGACCGGAGACCCCGGTCCCGAAGTCGTAGTCGCGGTAGGGCATCTCAGCGGTCGCGCACAGCGGCCAGCCGTAGTTGGCCGGCTCGGTGACGACCGTCCACTTGCCCTGGCCGGACGGGCCACGCTCCGGGTTCGCCGCCGAGGCGTCGGGCGAGTAGTCGGCCACGTAGATGCGGTCGGTCTGCGGGTCGATCTCGATCCGGAACGGGTTGCGCAGACCCATCGCGTAGATCTCCGGGCGGGTCTTGTCGGTGCCCGGCGCGAACAGGTTCCCGGCAGGGATGGTGTAGCCACCGCCGGCCTTCGGCTTGATCCGCAGGAGCTTGCCGCGCAGGTCGTCGGTGTTGGCCGACGTACGCCGCGCGTCGAAGGCGGGGCTGCGGTTCTCCCGGTCGTCGAGCGGAGCGTAGCCGTCGGACTGGAACGGGTCGGTGTCGTCGCCGGTGGCGAGGATCAGGTTGCCCGCGGAGTCGAAGACGATGTCGCCGCCGACGTGGCAGCAGCGCCCGCGGTCCACGGGTACGTCGATGATCTGTTGTTCCGTGGACAGGTCGATCTTCCCGCCCGAGTACTGATAGCGGGAGAGACGGATCGCGCCCTTGAACGGCTCGAAATCTGCAGGCGTGCCGAACTCCGGGGCGTCGCCCTCGTTGACGTCCGGCGTGGCCGGGTCGTCGACAGGGGTGTTCATCGGGGGCGAGTAGTAGACGTAGACCCACTTGTTGGTGCGGCCGTTGTATCCGGGGTCCAGAGCGATGCTCTGCAGACCCTCCTCGTCGTGCTGGTAGACGTCGAACTCTGCGGCGATGCTGTTGACGCCGGTGTCGGCGTCACTGAGCCAGACCTTGCCGGCCCGAGTGGTGTGGAGGACGTCCCCGTTGGGCAGGACCGCGAGGTCCATCGGCTCGCCGGGGCGGTCGTTGAGGGTCACCTTCTCGAAGTCGGTGTCCGGTGGCGGGTCGGCCGTGGGGGCCGCGTCCGCTGACGTCGTGAGTGGGAGAACCAGGAGGCCTGAGACCACGGTCGTGGCGACGCTCCAGAGGGTGAATCTGCGCACGGTCCATCTCCTTCTCTCGCTGTCGTGGAGGGGAGCGAGATCGTCCGCGAACGTAGCGATGTGACGCCAGTCACGTCAAGCGACTTGCGTTCTTTCGCAGGAAGATTTCGAAAGATGGGACGATGAAGGGCTTTTGGAGCGGTCTGACGGCGGGTCTACACCTCTCCGCTGCTGGGCGCGTACACCGAGGCGCTGATCAGATGCGCGGCACCGATGACCCCGCCCTCGTCGCCCAGCTCGCTGAGCACGATCGGAAGGTTACCGGTGGCCAGCGGCAGCGAGCGGCGGTAGGTCACGCTGCGGATCTCGGCGAGCAGCCCATGGCCCAGCTTGCTGACCCGGCCGCCGATCACGATGAGGCCGGGGTTGAAGAACGAGACCAGGCTGGCGAGCACCTGGCCGATGCGGTGGCCGCTCTCCCGGATGAGCTGCACCGCCTGGGCGTCGCCGCGCGCCACCGCGACGGCGATGTCCTCGGCGCTCAGCTCACCCTTCTCCGCGAGCAGCTCGGCCAGCACCGGAGAGCGCCCGGAGCGGGCCGCGGCGAGCGCCTCGCGGGCGAGCGCCGCTCCCCCGGAGAACGCCTCCAGGCAGCCGGTGTTGCCGCAGGCGCAGGTGGGGCCGAAGTCCTCGACCCGGATGTGGCCGATGTCGCCGGCGCAGCCGTCGACACCACGGTAGAGCTCCCCGTCGACGACGATCCCGCAGCCGATGCCGGTGCCGATCTTGACGTAGAGGAAGTCGCGGGCGGTCCGGGCGACGCCGGCGTGCTGCTCCCCCGCCGCGAGCACGTTCACGTCGTTGTCGAGCACGACCGGGCAGCCCAGCTCCCGGGCGACCGCATCGCGCACCGGGTAGCCGTCCCAGCCCGGCATGATCGGCGGCGACACCGACACGCCACGATGGAAGTCCACCGGTCCGGGTACGCCGACCCCCGCGCCCATCGGCTCGCTGACGCCGTGCTCGTCCAGGAGCGCGCGGACCTCGTCGAGCGCGGTCGCGAGCACCTTCTCCGGGCCGCTGCGGATGTCGCAGGCGCGGGTGCGGGTGCCGATCACCGACAGCCGCCCGTCGGTGAGACCGACCGACATGCTGGTGGCGCCGATGGAGATGCCGACGAACCGGATGTCGGGTGCGAGGTCGACCAGGGTCGAGCGCCGGCCGCCCCGAGAGGCCGCCGGCCCCACCTCGTGGGCCATGCCCAGCTCGGTGAGCCGGCCCACCTCGGCCGCGATCGTGGTGCGGGAGACGTTCAGCCGGTCGGCGAGCTGCACTCGCGACAGTGGGCCCTCGTCACGGAGCTGGGCGAGCAGCCGGGCCTGCATGGAGGTCTCGGCCCTGCCTGCGAGTGAATGACGCATACCGGGATCCTGCCATGCCTGCCCCCGGGTCAGCCCAGAAGCGCGTCGACGAAGGCCTCGGGAGTGAACGGAGCCAGGTCGTCGGGGCCCTCACCGAGGCCGACCAGCTTCACCGGGACGCCGAGCTCGCGCTGGACGGCCACGACGATGCCGCCCTTGGCGGAGCCGTCCAGCTTGGTGAGGACGATGCCGGTGACGGCGACCGCCTCGCTGAAGACGCGGGCCTGGATGAGGCCGTTCTGGCCGGTGGTGGCATCGAGGACGAGCAGCACCTCGGTGACCGGGGTCTGCTTCTCGATGACGCGCTTGACCTTGCCGAGCTCGTCCATCAGGCCCGCCTTGTTCTGCAACCGGCCGGCGGTGTCGACGATGACGGTGTCGACGCCGGTGTCGAGGCCCTCCTTCACCGAGTCGAAGGCGACGCTGGCCGGGTCGGTGCCCTCCGGGCCGCGGACGACCTCGACGCCGACGCGCTCGCCCCAGGTGGTGAGCTGCTCGGCGGCGGCGGCACGGAACGTGTCGGCGGCACCGAGGACGACCTTGCGGTCCTCGGAGACCAGGATGCGGGCGAGCTTGCCGGTGGTGGTGGTCTTGCCGGTGCCGTTGACGCCGACCATCAGCACCACGCCGGGCGCCCCGTCGGCGCCGCTGACCTGGAGTCGGCGGTCCATGCTCGGGTCGACCAGCTTGATCAGCTCGTCGCGCAGCGCCGCCTTCGGGTCGGCCGTGCTGCCCTCGACGCGGAGTCGGGTGCGGAGCCCCTCGACCAGCTCCTGGGTCGGCGCGACGCCGATGTCGGCGGTGAGCAGCAGGTCCTCGATGGACTCCCAGGTGTCCTCGTCGAGCCGGTCGGTCGAGAGCAGGTTGAGCAGGCCTCGACCGAGCGCGTTGGAGCCGGCCAGGCGCTGGCGCAGGCGCACCAGGCGGGACGCGGTGCTCTCCGGCTTCTCGATGACCGGGGCGGCGGGCTCGGCCGGCACCGTCTCCGGCTCGGCCTCCCCGACGGTCGGCTCCTCGACCGTCGGTTCCTCAGGACGAGTGATGACATCGGTCCCCGCCTGCGGCGGCAGCGAACGGTCCTTGCGGCGCCGGCTGCTGGTGACCAGACCGACGATGCCGCCGCCGATGATCGCGACAGCGGCGACCGCGATGATGACGATGAGGGTGACCATTTCCATGGGCCTCATCCAATCAAACTAGGGGTTGGTTTCCGTAGTTCCTGGCTTGCGCTCACCGAGCAGCTCGGTGAGATGGTCCTCACGGCGGGTCTGTAGGCGCGTGGCCGGACCGAGGGTGGGGGCCGTGTCGACGGCCCGCTCCATCGCCTCGCCGAGCTTGGTGGCGTACGGCATCTTCTGCCCGCGATGGGGGAAGACCGTGTAGACGATCACGAGTCCGGCCAGCGCGACGATGAGCAGCATCGCCACGAAGATGACAAGGATGGTCAACACTGGCTCGGCCAGCCCCCTTCTGGATACGCACGGACGACGTCCACCTTCGCACAACCGGCGCCCGGAGCCCACAACGCCACGCTCGACGGCGCCGGGGTGCGTCCCGTCGTACGGCGCGGGATCTCGACAACGTCCACCGGGCCGGTAGTGTTTCACGGCATGAGGATCATCGGGACAATGATGGTCCGGGACGAGGTCGACATCGTCGCCGCGATGATCGAGCACCACCTGGACCAGGGTGTCGACACGTTGATCGTCACGGACAACGCATCGGTCGACGGCACCACCGAGGTACTCGAGCGCTACGCCGCGACGGGACGTGTCGAGCTCCATCACGACCCTGTCCACGAGAAGCAGCAGGGCAAGGTCGTCACCGCGATGGCCCGGCGGGCGCGCACCCATTTCCGCGCCGACTGGGTCCTCAACCTCGACGCCGACGAGTTCCTGGTGCCGAAGGACAAGGGCCTGACCGTGCGCCAGGCGCTCGAGGCCACTCCCCTGTCGCTCAACGCGTTCACCGTCGAGGTCGAGAACCTCGTCGGCCCGCCCGCCTGGACGGGCGGCGGCATCAACCGGCTGCAGTGGCGCGACCGGCGCTCCGACGAGCGGCTCGAGGCGGTCGGGCTGCACGCCCACCCGACGCCCAACGCGATCCACCGCGGCGAGTCGGACATCAAGGTCGTCCAGGGCAACCACTTCGTCTCGCTGAAGAGCAACGGCCAGCCGGACGACGAGGTCGCGATGGAGGTGCTCCACCTCCCCTGGCGCTCGTGGTCCCAGCTGGAGCGCAAGGTGATCAACGCCGGCAAGGGCTACCAGGCCAACCCGGAGCTGAAGCCGAGCCCGCGCCACCACGGGATGCGCGACTACCAGCGCTATCTCGCCGGGACGCTGCAGGACGCCTACCTCGCCCGTACGCCCACCCGCGCCGAGCTCGCCGCCGGGGCCTTCTCGGGCGACTACTCGTTCGACGACTGGCTCACCTACCACCTGCAGATCGTGCAGAGCCGCGCGCTGATCCCCGACCTCCTCCGCGACGTGCTCGACCCGGAGAACGACAAGGCCGTCCCCGACGACGAGCACGCGCTCGGCGCCGAGCGCGGCCGGGCGGCGCTGGCCGCCGAGCCCTACATCCCACCCCGCACACGCTGAACTTCTCTCTCCAGGAGGACCTGTCTTGCCCACCTTCAGGGGCGCCGTACGCCGCGGCCTCGCCGCCGCGGGTCTGCAGACCGTCCGTGCCGCCGATGCCGAGGCCGCGCGCCTGCACGACCGGATCGACGAGCTCAAGCAGCGCAACCAGAGGCTGCGTACGAAGGTGGAGGGGCTGCAGGGCGACCGCAACCGCACCACCGCGGTGCCGGCCATCCCGGGCATGGACCGGCTGGAGCTGCGCCGCGAGCAGGTGCTCGCCGGCGTCAAGCCCGACGCCCTGATCCTGGAGATCGGCCCCGCGCACAACGCGATCCTGCCGAAGCGGGACGGCTACGACGTACGCATCGTCGACTACCTCGACCGCGAGGGTCTGGTGCAGCGGTATGCCGGGTTCTCCCAGTACGACCCGGACGACATCGAGGAGGTCGACTACGTCTTCCGGCCGGGGACGCCCTGGTCAGAGGTGATCCCGGAGCGCTTCGACCTCGTCGTCGCCTCCCACGTCATCGAGCACACCACCTCGATGATCGACTTCATCAACGAGTGCGAGAAGTTGCTCAACCCCGACGGCGTGCTCGCCCTGGTCATCCCCGACCACCGCTACTGCTTCGACCGGTTCCGCGAGCGCGCCTCGCTGTCGCGGGTCATCGACGCCTCGCTCTACCCGACCTCGGTGCACACCATGGGCGCCGTCATCGAGGAGCGGCTCAACGCCGCCAAGCACGGCGGCATCACCGCCTGGGGCCCGCGTCACAAGGGCGACTACTCCTTCGCCAACAACCTGGAGACGGTGAAGGCCAACGGCGAGGAGGCGCGGCGCGGGGAGCGCTACATCGACACCCACAACTGGGTCTGCACCCCCAACCACCTCCGTCTGCTGCTCCAGGACCTCGCCGACCTCGACTTCATCTCGATGCGCGAGACCTCGTTCCACGACACGGTCAAGCACGAGTTCTTCATCAACCTCTCCCCCTCGGGCGAGGGCACCGGCCTCGCCCGCGAGGATCTCCTCGTCCTCGCCGACGACGAGCGCCGGGTCCTCGACCAGGCGGTCTTCGAGAAGTAGGTCGCAACCGGGGCTGTCAGCGGCGGCGGAACTCGCGGAGCGCGAGGGCCGCGGCGAGACCCACGACGACGCCGAGGAGCGTCTCGGCGAGACGCGACCACAGCAGGTCGCCGACGGGCTGCGGGTGACCGAGCTGCACCATCAGCAGCGAGAGCGGCGTGATGGCGACGAGCGCGAGCCCGTAGTGACGCCCCACGAGCAGCTCGGTGACGGCCTGGAGCGCCGCGACGACGACCGCGACGACGAGGGCGGGTAGGGAGACCGAGAGCAGCACGGCCGCCAGGACCAGCCCGACCACGGTGCCCACGACCCGCTGCAGGCCGCGCGTCGTCTGGGCCATCAGCCCGGTGACCCCGAACGGCACCGCCGCGGCCACCATCGCCCAGTAGGTGTGGCTCAGCCCGAGCGCCGTCGAGACGGCCCCGGCGACCAGGACGGCGACGACGACCGCCGTCGCGTGGTCGACCCGGACGTCGCCTCGACTCACCTCGACCGGGGCGCCGCTGCCGATCAGCCGCTCCTCGAGCAGTCCGAGGAGCACCGCGATCAGGGCCGCGGCCACCGCCACCCCGACCGCCACCGCGACGCCGGAGAGAGTCACCGGAAGCGCCGCACACGTCGCCACCGCGAAGACCGGGAACATCGGGCCCGGCGGCCGCAGCACGAACCGGTCCGACAGCATCGACCCGGCGGCGGCCCATACCGCGGCGACCGGGACGACGAGCCAGGCGCGGTGCGAGGACGTCGCGACCAGCGCGCCGCACAGGACGGCGACGCACATCAGCGCGCCAGCCGCGGCCTGGGTCCGCCAGCGTCCTCGCAGCGGCTGCCGGCCACCGTAGATCGACGCGAAGGTGCCGAAACAGGCGTACGCGGCCAGCTCGATGTGTCCGGTCACGGCCAGCGCCACGAGTCCGACGAGCAGGGTCACGCTCGCCCGCCATGCGGGCGAGTGGCTTCCGGGTGCTGGGGAGATGCGTACGGACTCCTGCATCAGCCGCTCGAGCCGGCTCCGCTCGCTGCTCGACCCGTCTCGTCCCTGCCGTACTGCCCTCATCGCATCAGACACCTTACGGCGCACCCAGAACCACCAGATAGTCCAGCGGGTTCAGCTCAGCCGGCCGAGAGTCCTTCGGGGTCGGGGTCGTGCCGGATCCCGAGCGGCCGCCGGACGTCCTCGCCGTGCACGATCATCTCCCCCAGCCCGCCGACGCTCTCCGTACGCGGCAGCCGGATCGGACCGATCCCGGCGAACCTCGCCAGCGTCTCCTCCGGCGTGGCCCCACGGAACTCCTCGAGCCGCCGGCGGTTGTGTACGTCCGGATCGAACCGTGCCCCGATCATGCTGCGCAACCATCCCGGGAAGGAGAGCCGCGAGGCCGCACCGAGGTGGGCCACGACCTCCTCCGCGTCCCACTCGCCGCACAGCGTCGCCGATCGCCACTGGCCGGGCGAGAGCGATCTCAGGTCGTCGACCAGGGCGTCTCGCTCACGCAGCTGGATCGTGGAGAGCTTCGTCATGTGGACACTCTGACAGTGCTACGCACGGTCCCGCTTGGAACGCTCCTCGAGCGCGATGTCGAGGAGGGACCGGGCACGAGCGTCGAAACCGTGGTCGCGGTGGATGCGGGCCGCCTCGGCGCGGATGTGCTCGTCGGTGCCGAAGACGACCGACGGGTCGGGCATCGAGGACCACTTCACCAGGTCCTCGGGGGTCTCGTAGACCTGCACGGTGTCACCGAAGACCTCACGGAGGCCGACGACGTCGTCGGAGATGACCCGGGCACCGGACGCGACGGCGTCGAAGAGCCGGTTGGAGATGAAGCCGTAGTCGCGCATGTCGGCCCAGTGGTCGTTGAGCACGACCCCGGCAGCGCGGTATTCGGCGCCGAGCCGGGTGTTGGACATGTGCTGGGCCTTGACGTAGTGACGCGGGATGTAGGGCTCCCAGCCGTGGCCGTAGACCGACAGCGGCAGTCCCGCCTCGACGGCATCGTGGATGATCGGCCGCTCGACGTCACGCGAGGTGCCGACGAAGAGCACCGCGTGACCGGAGTCGGGCAGCGCCCGGTCCGGGTTGAACAGCTCGGGGTCGGTGGCCTGCAGCAGCGGGTCGATGCGGATCCCCCAGCGTGCGGACATCAGCTCGGCCCACCGCGGCCCGGCCGCCAGCAGCCGGTCGAAGGCGGCCGCCTCGGCGCGGGTGACCGCGTCGGGGTGGGAGATCACCCAGCCGATGTTGATCCGGCCGTCAGGGGCGGGGAAGTAACGGGACAGGCCACGCAGAGTGACCACCACGTCGTCGTCGAGCGAGCTCGGCCGCTCCCACTCGTAGTGGTGGTCGACGACCGCCGACTGACCGAGCTTGCGCAGCGACCGGGCCAGCGCGCGGGCGAAGTGGGTGTCGCCCCACCGCTCCCCCTCGGGCGCGCCGGGCGCCGAGATCTTGATCGACCAGCGCAGCTGCGGGACGCCCTCGATCACGGAGGCGCGCGGCAGGGGCGCGAGGATCGGGCGGGTGGCTGCGTACGTCTTCGCCTGGCCGGTCGGCTCCCCGGCCATCGCTCGGCCGACGACCTGGTAGCCGCAGGCGGCCCAGGCGGCCTCGTCGTCGCGAGGCTCGGTGCGCCCGGCCCAGCGGTCGAGGTAGATCAGCCGGTTGCGCGGGGCGCGGGCGAAGCGGCCCTTCGACTTCGACTCGTGGTGGACGACCTGTGACGACGTCACGACCCGGAACGACCCCTGCCGCAGCTCGGCGAGCCGGTGGCACAGGTCGACGTCCTCCATGCCGTTGGTGAAGATCGGGTCGAACCCCTGCAGCGCGACGACGTCGCGGTAGCGCATCACCAGCGCCGCGCCGGTGAGCGCCGAGAACGGGTGGCCCTCGAGCCCGGCTGCGTCCTCGGGCGGATACTCGGCGAGCATGTTGTAGGGCAGACCGCCGTAGGGCGGGAAGACGACCCCGGCCGACTGCACCGACCCGCTCGGGTAGAGCAGCAGCGGCTGCACCGCGAGCACCTCGGGATCCTCGAGCGCCTCGACCAGCGGCTCCAGCCAGCCGGTCAGCGCGGTGGTGTCGTTGTTGAGGAAGACGACGGTATCGCCGGTGACGTACGGGATGGCGAGGTTGTTGCCGAGCGCGAAGTTGTGGTTGACGCTGCTGTGCACCACCTTCACCTCGGGGAACCGCAGCGACAGCGAGTCGAGCACCCCCGAGACGCGGGCCGAGGAGCCGTTGTCCCAGACCACGATCTCGAGCCGCTTCTCCCCCGCGCCGTGCTCCATCACGGCCTCGACGGCGGCCACGGTCAGCAGCGAGTCGTCGTAGGTCGGGATGACCACCGAGACCACGTCCGGGTCGGGGGTGCGTGCGGCGAGCGCGGCCCAGTCGACGAAGGTGCGGTTGCGTACGACGTCCTCCCACGACTCCAGGTCGTAGGGGTCGAGCGGGAGCCGGTCCCGGCGCGGACGGCGCGGGTTGATGCCCTGGCGCCGCTCGACGCCGACCTCGGGCACGACCTCGACGACCGCCTTCGAGGTCAGCCGCAGCGCCAGGTCGTAGGCCCAGCCGACGCCGATGTCGTCGCGCGGCCCGCCGGCCTCCGCCAGCAGATCCGCCGAGATCAGCAGCCGCGAGAGCAGCGTGCGCATCAGCGGACCGGGGACATCGGGACCCGGCGAGGCCGGGGGTACGTCGACCGCGAACCGCTGCTCCGGCTGCCACGGGCGCTCCAGCACGTCGGCGACCAGCGGCCGCCCGGCCGCCTCGGACACCGAGACCAGCCGCGCGAGGCGACCGGGCTTCCAGACCTCTCCCCCGGCGACGTACGCGACGAAGTCGCCGCTCACCAGGGCGAACGCGGCAGCGACGCCGGGCTCTCCGTGGTCCGGGTCGCCGACCACGACGCGGGCGCCGGGCACGACATCTGCGATCGAGTCGGCGACCAGCGGGGTCAGGCCCCGGTCGATGACGATGACGTCGGTGCTCACCCCGTGCTGCGCGGCGACGCTGTCCAGGGTGGCCCGGGCGAGCTCGTCGGAGGCGCCCAGGTCGACGATGACGCTGACCGTGCCGACGGGTTCCCGACCGGCCGGAACGGCGCGAACCGGCTCGATCGTCGTCCGCCAGGTCTGCGGGCCGCCCTGCCGGGCCTGCCACTCCGCACGCCGGTCGCGGATCCAGTCGCGCAGGTCGGGGAACTTGCCGTCGACCTGCTCCATCCAGTCGTTGGCACGCCGTCCGTTGCGGGCACCGCGGTCGACGTAGTGGCCGATCGCGCCGCCATAGAAGCGCTCGGTCTTGCGTCGTTCGGTGTAGCCGTCGGTGTCGAAGAGCGGGTGGGTCGGCTGCAGCCACAGCTCGGCCCGCAGCCAGTAGAGGAACGGGTCCTGGTCGCCCATCTGCTTGCGCAGCCTCGGAGTCAGCCGGGCGACGAAGAACTCTGGGTCGAAGAGCGGGCTGGGCTGGGCCAGCGGCTTGGCACGGTCCTGCTCGAGGTAGTGCCGGGCGGCGCGCTTGCGGTCGAGGCGCTGGCCGACCTGCTCGGCGTACCACTCGTGGTCGAACAACGGGCAGTCGACGAGCAGCCGCACGTCGTCGGCCCGGCCGTAGAGAGGCGAGTCGTTGTAGACCTTGCGTGCCAGGTCTCGCCCTCGGCGCAGGCCGCCACGTGCGATGCGCTTCAACTCTTCGTCCACAGAGGTCCCCCAAGACGCTCTAGATCGTGCAATGACGGTGGATCACCCTGTCACAGGGCCCGACTCGCGTGAATGGCGCCACGCAAGGTTCAGCCAACCGTCAAGTTCAATTCTGCCGCCACAGCGGCATGACCGCCTCCCGGATCTCGTCGGGCATCGGCGTCACCGGGCGCGACGGGTCGGTGTTGTCGACGTAGACGTGGACGAACCGGCCCTCGGCCGCGGCCTCCTCGCCGGGCCCCTGGAAGAGCCCGATCCGGTAGATGACCGACGAGCTCCCGACCTTGTCGACGACGAGCCCTGCCTCGACCGGCTCCGGGAACCCGATCTCGCGCAGGTAGCGGCACGAGGTCTCCGCGACGATGCCGATCTTCGGCAGCTTCCGCACGTTCACGCCGGTCGTCTCGAACAGGTAGGCGTTGACCGCGGTGTCGAAGAACTCGTAGTAGGTCGCGTTGTTGAGGTGACCGTAGGCGTCGTCGTCGCGCCAGCGGGTGGTGATCGTGCGCCAGTGCACGTAGTCGGCGCGGGTCGGGGCCTTGCGGTCAGGAGTGCTCATCGCGGCTGATCTTAGATCCTAGAGCTCGTCCTCGACCGCACGGACCAGATAGGGCGCCAGCGTCATCGAGAAGGTCGCGGTGATGTGGCTCCGGTCGCGATAGGCCTGCACGTGGCCGACCACCAGGGGACACCGGTCTTCGTCGCAGTAGGCCGCAGAGAGGTCGATCAGGGAAGCTCCCGGCCCTGCCAGGCGGACCGCCTCGGCGAGCGGGTCAGAGGTGGCGTACGCCTCCTGGCGGGTCATCTCGCACGCGCCGGCGTCCGCGAGCGTCTCGATCTCGTCGAGGCAGGTCGCCGCCTCGGTGGTGAGGTACGGGTTGTCGGCGAGCGCGACGATCTTCGTGCCCCGCTCGAGGATCGGCTTCCAGGCCCGGGCGAGCTGGTCGGCGGCCGGGTCCGGTTCGCCGGCCGCGAGGTTCGGATTGCGGCGTTGGGTGACCAGCACGACGTCGTACGCCTTCTGATCGAGGTGCTCGATCAGCGCCTCGCGATAGGCGCGGCGCGGGTCACCCGCGGTGGCCGGGAGCAGCCCTCCGCCGTTGGCGACCAACGTGTCGACAGACCATCCTGACCTCTCGGCGACCCGGGTCAGGCCGGGGATCAGCGAAGCGCCGTGGGAGTCACCGACCAGCGCGACCCGGAGCGCATTCGGGTCGTCGGAGCCGAGGTGGCAGACCTCGGGGCGGGCGTCGGCGGCATACGTCTCGTTCTCGGGGAGATAGCACCGGTAGGCCCGGCCGGTGTCATCCTTGCGAGCGATCGGCGCAGGGAGAAGTACACCGTCGAGCTCCGGGTTCCGGCACCCCTCCATCAGGGCGGCGGCGCCGAAGCACTCGGTGTCTCCCGAGGCGAGCGCCTCAGCCTGGCCGCGGCTCTCCTCGACCAGGTTGCGTCCATGCAGGATTCCGGGGACCGCGGCGGCGACGACCAGGGCCGCTCCGAGCACCCCGAAGAGGAAGGCCCGCGGGGTGGTCCCCAGGATCGGTCCGGTGCGGAACGGCGTCTCCACGAACCGGTAGGTCAGGGCCGCGAGGCCGATGGTGACCAGGAGGATCAGCGGCTCGCGGAGCCAGGTGCCGAGCACGGGGCCGGTCTCGGGGAGCACGACCACGAGCGGCCAGTGCCACAGGTAGAGCGAGTAGGAGACCGTCCCGATCCACTGCACGACCGGATGGCCGACGACCCGAAGCCCGAGGCCGCGGGGCGCGCCCGCCCAGATGACCAGCGCGGTGCCGACGACCGGCAGCAGCGCCACCCAGCCCGGGAACGGCAGCGAGTCGTTGAAGAGCAGCAGCGCGCCGAGCACCCCGAGCCAGCCGGCCACCGCTGCGTACGGCGCCCAGCGCCCGGGCACGCGCTCGAGGGAGAGTGGCAGCACAGCGATGAGACCGCCGACCGCGAACTCCCACACGCGCGCGTAGGTGACGAAGTAGGAGTCGGCGCCTTTCGTCGCGGTGACATAGACCGACGCCACGAAGCTGACCACGAAGACGGCGAGGAAGACCGCCCGGATCGCCGTCAGCCGCACCGTCGGCCGTCGCCGAGTCAGGAGCGCAACCACGACGATCAGCAGCGGCCAGACGAAATAGAACTGCTCCTCGACCGAGAGGGACCAGTAGTGCTGCGCTGGCGATGGCGGGTCCTCGGCGGCGAGATAGTCGACCGCCGCCCAGGACAGCTGCCAGTTCTCCACATAGAACGCAGCCGCGACCGTCTCCCGCAGGAACTGCTGCCACAGCGCCTCCGGCACCAGGACGTACGTCGCCCCGGCGCTGCACATCAGCACCAGCAGCGCCGCGGGGAGCAGCCGCCGGATCCGGCGGGCCCAGAACGCGCCCAGCCGCACCCCGCCGGGCTTGGCGGCTTCGCGCACCAGGTGGGAGGTGATCAGGAAGCCCGAGATGACGAAGAAGACGTCGACGCCTGCGTAGCCGCCCCGGATCGCCCCCGGCCACAGGTGGAAGAGGACGACGCCGAGCACTGCCGCCGTTCGCAGCGCCTGGATCTCCGGCCGCTTGTCCCGCACCGGCTTCCCGGTCTGCGCGGGCTGCCCGTCCGTGGCGGGCGCGACCGCGACAGCGGTCACCTGCGCACGCGACGGACGATACCGCCCGCCACCCGGCGGGCCTTGCGGACGCCGCGCTCGCCGAAGCTCAGCGGGATCTCGATCCCATGGCACGGGCGACCGTCGAGCTGGACGACCTGCGCCCTCTCGCCGATCCGCTCGCCGATGACGTCCTCGCGGATGATCACCGGACCGTCGAACTCGCCCAGCGCGTCGCGGCCCTCGAAGCGCACTCGCCAGCGCCCGCCCGGGAGCGTTGAGGTCGGCACCACCACCTCCAGCTCACCCGAGGCGAGCTCCGCCGTGTCGTAGTCGAAGGTTCGGCGCCGGCTGTCGCGGACGAAGACCACCTGGAGCCGCTCAGCACCCACCATCGTATGGGCGAGCCGCAGATGGACGCGTCCGTCCACGAGCGAGAGTGATGTGGCTGTCACGGGGTCAGTCGCGCCCGCAACCACCTGGCGAACCAGTTCGGGACCGTCCTCGAGCGCCACCATGATCCGGTTCAGGCGCCAACCCGGGTCGGCGGCGGCTTCGGCGACCGCCGTGAACAGGTCGCGATGCTTGAGCACGAGGTCGGCGAGGTCGTCGCCGACCAGCGACTCGTCGCTCGGCGCGATCGTCGTCATGACATGGATGAGCGGCTGTTGAAGCGTACGGAGTGGCACCACGTCGCTGTCTGCGACCAGACGCAGCGACTCGAGGAGGTCGGCAGTGGTTCGGTCGCCCCAGCGGACGTCTTCGCCGATCAGCCGGGCCACGGTCGCCCACTTGCCCGACTCGACGAGCCGCCAGCCCCATCGCTTCACATCGTCCAGGTCATCGATGACACCGTCGTCGAAGAGACCGACCAGCTCACTGATCATCAACCGTGCGGGCTCCAGCGCGGCCGCGTCGACCACCGGCATCCCTCGCAGTGCCCGGGCGATCGCCGTCCAGCCGTCGGCAGCGAAGACCAACGAGGCATACTCCGCACGCACCTTCGGGTCGCCCACCTCGATGATCCGGCGCGCACAGCGCAGCTCCTGTTCCAGATAGCTGATGAGGCCCGCGGCCGAGTGTGACTTCGCCGTCATCGATCCAGGTCCCGGCCGGTCACGGTAGACGTAGACCGTATCGGTGATGATGTCGAAGCGAGCGGTGGTCAGGGCGTGCACCATCGGCTCGATGTCGTTGGACCGAGTCGCGTCGGGGAACGAGATCTGCGCGGAGTCCCAAAAGCTGCGCCGGAAGACTCTGTTCCAGCAGGCACGGTTGCGCAAGGCGGAGGGCGCGTCCGCCAACCTCACCAGGGTGCGCTCCTCGTCGAATGCAGGCCACGCTCGCACCGGCCACCAGACCCGGTCGCTGAACAGCTTGAAGAACCGGCCGACCACCATGTCCGAGCCGGTCTCGCGTGTCTTGCGCAGCATCGCGGCGTACGCCCCGCGGGGCACCAGGTCGTCGCCGTCGGCGAAGGCGAGGAACTCGCCACGCGCCAGTGACACACCGTGGTTGCGTGCCTGTCCACCGCCCGTGCCGGGCGAGCGGACCACTTTCAGGCGAGGGTCTCGGGCTGCGTACGCCTGAGCGATCTCGAGGGTGTCGTCCGTGGAGCCGTCGTCGACGAGGACGACCTCCAGATCCAGCGACATCTGGTCGGTCGACTGGTCCTCCAGGATCGAGGAGAGCAGCTCACCCACCCACGGCCCCAGATCGCGGGTGGGCACGACGACGGACAGCTCGGGTTCCGTCATCAGGCCGCCAACTCCACAGCGCCAGCCAGGCTCTCGAGCAGCCGCAGATAATCGCGCGACATGTCATAGGGCGTGTAGGCGCGGGTGTACGCGCGGGCGGCGCGACGCCGCTCCTCCCGCCCCTGGAGCGCCTCGACGATCGCCGCCGCCAAGGCAGTCGGCTCGTCGGGCTCGGGCGCATAGGTCACCACCCACGGCTGCTCCGCGAACTGTCGTGCGATCGGGGTGCCCTCAGGGATCAGGGCCGTGCGACCGAACGTGCCGGCGGCAAGCAAGGAGCCGGAGTTGAGGATCCGGCGGTACGGCAGTGCGACCACGTCGCTGGACCGCATCCAGTCGGAGAAGTCGGCAGTTTCCACGAATTCCAGTCGCTTCACGATGTTGGATGCGGACAACATGGCTTGAACGGTGTGGTGGTCCTCGGCAGGCACGACCTTGCCGGCCACGACGAAAGTCAGGTCAGGGACCGTCCGTGCGGCGATCTCGACCGCCCGGCAGAGTACGTCGAGTCCTTTGTAGGCGCGAATCTGACCGATGAAACCGACAGTCGGAACCCCCTGAGGCACGCCGACACGCTCGCGCGACGCAACGTCGTCACCGCCGTCGGGGTAGACGCCGAGGTAGGACGAGTGCGGCAGGTCGACGACCTTCTCGGGCGGGAGCGTGTAATAGGCGGCGGTCTCCTCGATGGTCGCCGGGTTGATCCGGATGATCCGGGTCGCGTGCTTCGCCAGCATCTTGGCGACCGCGAGCTCGACATCCATGTGGTCGGCCTCGTGGGCGATCAAGTTGTGGACCGTCCAGATCACGTCGGCACCGCGGCTGCGCACGCCGGTCAGCACATCCTCGAACCGAGCAGCCTTGGCCCACGCCTCCTCGGCGCTCTGGCACCCGCTGGTGACCGGCGAGGTCCAGTGCACGTGGAGCACGTCTCCTCGGCCGAGGTGCTCGGCCCTCATCTCCAGCCGCCGAAGTGTTCGGATGCCGTCCACCACGTCCCACCCGGCCGCTCGCGGCGCGACGGTGAGCATCGTCAGATACGGGTTGCTCGCATAGTGAGGAAACGACAGCAACGTCGAAGGCATGTGGGGGTCCTCGAATTCATTGACCGTGACGATCCCCCGAGCGTCGAGACCAGGTCTCGCCGAATGTCCCGGCTGGCCGGTAACCGGAGGATTGTAGTCAGGTAAAGGAAGCCTCCTTGACCACTCTGACGAAATCCCCGCGGTCGTGTACCAATTGTTCCTCAATTGTTCACGGAACAACCATCCCGAGGACGACGCCGATCTTCGGCCTCCGTCAGGCCGGCTGCGCGTCGCGCAGCCGCTGCGAGATGACGGTGGTGACGCCGTCGCCGCGCATGGTCACGCCGTAGAGGGCGTCGCCGACCTCCATGGTGCGCTTCTGGTGGGTGATCACCATCAGCTGGGAGTTCTCGCGCAGCTCCTCGTAGATCTCCAGGAGCCGGCCGAGGTTGGTGTCGTCGAGCGCCGCCTCGACCTCGTCGAGGATGTAGAAGGGCGACGGACGCGCCTTGAAGAGCGAGACCAGGAAGGCCACCGCGACCAGCGACCGCTCGCCACCGGAGAGCAGCGAGAGCCGCTTGACCTTCTTGCCCGGAGGCCGGGCCTCGACCTCGATGCCGGTGGTGAGCATGTTCTCCGGGTCGGTGAGCACGAGCTTGCCCTCGCCACCCGGGAAGAGCCGCGCGAAGACGTGGTCGAAGGCGACGCGTACGTCCTCCCAGGCCTCGGTGAAGACCTGCTCGACGCGGTTGTCGACCTCCTTGACGATGTCGAGGAGGTCCTTGCGGGTCTGCTTGAGGTCCTCGAGCTGCTCGGTGAGGAACTTGTGGCGCTCCTCCATCGCGGCGAACTCCTCCAGCGCGAGCGGGTTGACCTTGCCCAGCGCGCGCAGGTTCTTCTCGGCGATCTTGAGCCGCTTGGCCTGCTCGGCGCGGACGTACGGGATCGGCTCTCGCTCGTTGCCGTCCTCGTCGGGGTGCTGCGGGACCAGCTGGTCGGGCCCGTAGTCCTTCACGATCGTCTCGGCGTCGAGGCCGAGCTCCTCGAGGATCCGCTCCTCGAGCTGCTCGATGCGCATCCGCTGCTGGGCCCGGGCCATCTCGTCGCGGTGGACGGAGTTGACCAGCTCCTCGAGCTCCTTGCCGAGGTTGCGCAGCAGCGAGCGGCACTCACGCAGCGCCTGCTCCCGCCCGGCACGGGACTCCTCGATCTCGGTGCGCGCCTTGGCAGCCTGCTGGACCGAGACCTCCAGCCGGTCCAGCGCGTACGCCACCGCGGTCCCGACCGCTCGGGCAGCCTCGCCCTCGCGGCGCATCTGCTCACGCCTGGCGGCCGCCTTGGCGCGCTGCTCCCGCTCCTGCCGGGCCGCGCGGAGCAGCCCGTCGGCACGGCCGGCGAGCGCCCGGGCGCGTTCCTCGGACGTACGCAGCGCCAGCCGCGCGTCCATCTCCCGCTGTCGCGCGTTGCGTGCGGCCTCCGCCAGGCTGTCACGCTCGCTCAGGTCGGGCTCGTCCTCCGGCTCCTCCTCGGCCATCGCGAGGCGCTCCTCGAGCTCGGCGAGCCCGGCGACGGCGTTCTCCCGGGCCTCCTGGGCCTGCTCGACGGCGGCCAGCAGCCGCTCCGCCTCGCCCCGCGCCGCACGTGCCTGCGCCCCGAACTGGCCGAGCTCCTCGGCGACGGCGGCCAGGGTGGCATCGGACTCGTGCAGCTTGGCCAGCGCGACGTCGACCCGCTTCTGCGCGGCCTGCCGCTCGGCCTCCAGCCGGGAGGTCTCGAAGGTCGCCCGCTCGGAGACCGCGTGGGCCTCGGCCAGCTGGGCGGCAGCCTCGTCGACCGCGGCCTGCACCTCGATCAGGCTGGGCACGCTGGAGGAGCCGCCCGAGGCGAAGTGGGCGCCGATCAGGTCGCCCTCGCGGGTCACCGCCGTGATCTGCGGCTCCGCGGCCACGAGCGCCTGGGCGGCGGCGAGGTCGTCGACCACCGCGACCTTGTCGAGCAGCCGGGCCACCGCCGGCCGCAGCACGGCCTGGCACGCCACCACGTCCAGCGCGTACGCAGCGCCAGCCGGCAGCGCCGGCCAGCCGCCGGTCTCCTCGGGCGAGCCGCCCAGGAGCAGCCCGGCGCGGCCGAGGTCCTCGGCCTTGAGATGCTCGATCGCCCCGATGGCGTCCTCGGCGGAGGAGACGACGACGGCGTCCGACGCGCTGCCGAGCGCGGCGGCCACCGCGGCCTCGTAGCCGGAGCGCACCGCCAGCAGCGACGCGACCGAACCCAGCACCCCAGGAAGCGACGAACCGAGCAGCGCACCGGCGCCGTCCTTGCGGTTGAGCCCCATCTCCAGCGCGTCCTTGCGGGCGGCCAGGGTGGAGCGGTCACGGTCGGCCTGCGACGCCTCGGCCTGCAGCTTGGCCAGCCGCTCCTCGATGTCCTCGAGCGCGGCAACGGCGGCCTCGTGCTCGGCATCGAGGCCCTCCTCCCCCGCGTCCAGGCCGGCGACCTTGGTCTCCAGGGCGGTGAAGTCCCGCTGAGCCCGCTCCGCGCGCGCCAGCGCCTCCTCGCGGGCAGCCGTCAGCCGCCCGACCTCGTCGTCGGCGGCAGCGGCGCGCGACCTGAGCGCATTGACCTGCCCGGCCAGCCGGGCCAGGCCCTCGCGACGGTCGGCCGCGGCGCGCTCGAGTCCCTTGACCCGGCGCTCCTCCTCGGCGGCAGCATCTTCAGCGGCCTTCCGGGCCTCGACGGCCTCCTCGAGGGAGTAGCGGAGCTCCTCGACCTCGGCCTCCGCGGCCTCCTCCTGCTCGCGCGCCACCTCGGCCTGCGCCTCGAGCTCCTCGGGGTCGCGGCCCTGGCGCACCTCGAGGTCCTCGGAGCCGGCCGCGTTGCGTACCCGCTCGGAGGCCAGCGACTGGGTGCCGCGCAGCCGCTCCCGCAGGGAGTTCAGCGCGAACCAGGTCTCCTGCGCGGCGGCCAGTGCCGGCAGGTCCTCGCGCAGCGCGGCCTCGAGCACGGCCTCCTGCTCGCGCCCCTCCGCGATGGTCTCCTCGACCTCGGCGCGGCGGGCCAGGAGCGCGCCCTCGTCGGCGAGCTCCTTGTCGAGCTCGGTCTTCGCGGTGACCAGGTCGTCGGCGTAGATGCGGGCCTTGGCGTCGCGTACGTCCATCTGCACCGTCTGCGCCTGCCGGGCGACCTCAGCCTGGCGGCCGAGCGGCTTGAGCTGGCGGCGGATCTCGACGAGCAGGTCCTGGAGCCGGTCCAGGTTGACCTGCGTGGAGTCGAGCTTGCGCAGCGCCTTCTCCTTGCGCTTGCGGTGCTTGAGCACCCCGGCGGCCTCCTCGATGAAGCCGCGGCGGTCCTCGGGGGTCGCGCGCAGGATCGTGTCGAGCTGGCCCTGGCCGACGATGACGTGCATCTCGCGGCCGATACCGGAGTCCGACAGCAGGTCCTGGACGTCGAGCAGTCGGCACGGGCTGCCGTTGATCGCGTACTCCGAGCCACCGTTGCGGAACATCGTGCGTGAGATGGTGACCTCGGCATACTCGATCGGCAGCGCGCCGTCGGTGTTGTCGATGGTCAGCGACACCTCGGCCCGGCCCAGCGGGGCGCGTCCCGCCGTGCCGGCGAAGATGACGTCCTCCATCTTCCCGCCACGAAGCGACTTGGCGCCCTGCTCGCCCATGACCCAGGCGAGCGCGTCGACGACGTTGGACTTGCCCGACCCGTTGGGCCCGACGATGCAGGTGATGCCCGGTTCGAGCTCGAGGGTCGTGGCGGAGGCGAACGACTTGAAACCCTTCAGCGTCAGACGCTTGAGGTACATCGACTTCTCCCCCGGCTCAGGACCACGTGGTCGTACACAGTTCGCAACACATCAGCGTGGCTGAGGTGAGCCAGCAAATCTAATCGTCGCTGCTCAGGGGAACCCCAGCGGGTCGAGGATAACCCGCTGACGGCGCTCATCGACGGACCTCGAGCTCGAGCTTGTCGTCGGCCAGCCGCGACAGGGTGACGCCTCGCCTTCAGCGCTGCCTCGACCACGCGGCCAACCAGGCCGGGGCCCACGGCCGATCCAGACGCCCGACGAGCTGGAGGAGAAGGCTCAGGTCGACGGTGTTGTCGGATACGACCATGGCCCGATAGTCGACCCCGAGGTGCTTGGCCCTGAGATAGAAGTTGGGTTTCACGAACGTCGAGGGGAACAGCTCCACGAGCCGGGTGCCGGATCGGGAGAAGACGAGATTGGTCAGGCCGGCTCCGTGCGGCGCGACGATGACGTCGGCGGAGCCGAAGACATGTGCCTGCTCATCGATGTCCATGTCTTCGGCGTAGACGATCCGGTAGCCGAGGCGGGCGAGAGTGCTCTCGACGTCTGCCTCGTTGTCGAAAGAGCGCATCGACCGTGCCCGGGACAGGTAGACCCGGCGGTAGCGACGGTCGATGTCACCCGACCCGAGCCGGCCGAAGAAGTCATAGACCCAGCTCGCCCACAGGAACGGCGGCGGGTCCGGCCAGTAGGCACAGGCGATGAGGGTGGTCTCGAGATCCTTGGCCGCGACCAGGCGCGACGGGTCGAGCCCAAGCCGCTCGAAGACGAAGGGCAGGACACCGAAGCGGTCCTCGACGTATACGATCGGGACGTGGTCGGGCACCCGGTGGACGCTCCGTAGCCCAGCCGCCGTCTCAGCGATCGCGTGATAGTAGTTCACGTAGTTGTGCGCGAACGGCAAGACGTACGCAGCGGGGATCTGGTCGGTGACAGGCGCCGCGACGTTGAGGCTGCTGGCCTTGGCGTACCGGGAGGCGCGGATCACGCGGGTACGGCGCTGTCCGGTGAAGGCCGTTGCGACGTCTTCGTTGCTGATGCAGAAACGAACGTCTCGGGCGAGGAAGACCCGCTCGACGTCGGTCTCGGTGTGTCCGCGGTCGAACCCGGCCGCAAGGAGGGCCTGGCGCTGGTCGGCCGGCAGCTCGGCGAAGTCCTGGTCGAACGTGGAGGGCTGGTCCGCGATCTTCGCCCCGGTCTGGAAGCAGACCAGGTCTGCCTCGGTGTCGAGCGGCAGGCGATCCGGCATCGGACGACGCTCGAACTCCCGCGCTTCGGTGAGCCGGACGAACTCGTATGCCCCGCTGTCGACGTGCTTGGTGAACTCCTCGAACTGACGACGCACGCCGTCGATGACACTCTTGGCGCTCTCCAACCGCTGGTCACCGCCGGGGAGCAGCCCGATCTGCTCCACCTCGCCAACCACCCCGGCCGCCAGATCCTGCAGGCCGTAGAAGCTGAGGAAGCGCACGACGGCGTTGAACATGCTTCCGTCAAAGGTCCCGTCCGACCGGACCAGACGATCGGCAACGAGACGACCGGCGCCGTGCTGCAGGGCCTCGACGGCGATCAACAGCCCCTCGTCAGGACTCCGCCCGCTCTGCCGGCGCCATTCCTCGAGCGCGCCTGCGGCCCCGCCGACGTCCCTGGCCTCGACGAGCCCTTGGATCTGCTCTTCGGTCATCCCGTTCATGAACGCCGCAGACCGCGCGTAACCCGCCCGACCTTGTTGCGCACGCGACGCTTGATGCCCAGTGCCTCGGCACGTGCCTCGGCGATCTCGGCGCGCTTTCGGTTGGCATGTGCCCGGTTCCTGATGTTCTCGATCCGCTGGCGAGCCAACGCCAACTGCTCCCGAAGGTCTGCCATGGCCAGGTCACTGTCGCCCCGGGTGATCTTCTTGACCGGCTCAGCGGTGCGGAGGTCGATGAGACCGAGCTCCTTGCTGGAGCGCCACTCGACCCCCCACACTGCGTCAAGAGCCTCGATGGGGCTGACCGTCTCGGAGGCGTATCGCAACGCCCGGCTGTAGGCCTGGGTCGGCCTGATCGTCAGGACCTCGGTCTGCTCGACGCCCTCGGGCGGGAAATAGTTCACCACGCCGAGGTCGTTGCCGTATACGTCCCGCATGATCTCGTTCAGCGCGCTCGGTCCCAGTCCGAGGGTCACCGGTACGTCGAGGCGGTAGGGCGAGGGGAAGACATCGTCGGGGTCGTCCTCGACCATCGTGACGCGCCCCTCGCACCGGTACCACTCCTGCAGCAGGTGAAGCTCGACCGCTGGGTCGGCGAGCACCCGACGCCGCCCGGTCTCCAGGGTCGACCAAGGACCGACAAGCAGCACCTGCAGGTCGGACTCGGTCTGGTTGAGCAGCATGTCGACGCAGCGCCGGGCCACCTCGGCAGTGTCGACGTCGACCTTCACGACGGCGGTGACGAACGGCACCTCCCACTGCCGGTTCGTCGCGGCACGCCGGTAGCGCGGGATCGGCATCCGTTGCGCGAAGTGGACGTCGTTGAAGTGGGCGACCTCGCGGCCCTTGTCCTGCACCGTCGCCCGACCCAGGTGATAGGTCTGGGCCGACTGCACCGGGATGAAGACCGCGCCCCGCTGCCAGATCTGGTAGGCGATCTCGGTGTCGTCTCCGAGCTTCAGCTCTGGACGCTGCCCGAAGGTCTGCTCGTAGACCGAACGGGTAACCGTCGCGCACGCCCCCATGTGCGTGGAGTAGTTGCGACCGCCACTGGCGTTGAGGTCGTCGGTCTCCTCGTAGATGTCCAGCGACCAGTGCCGGTGCAAGGTCTCCAGGTCGTGGTGCTTGCGGATCTCGCCGGATCTGACCTCCTCGAAGACCTGCTCGGGAGTGAAGTCCCACTCCTCGATGAACCCCTTGTGACCGATGGTCGCCGCCTCGGGGATGAAGTGCGCCCACTTCGCGTGCTCACGCACGTTGTCGGAGAAGAGGATCATGTCCGAGTCGACCCAGTAGATGATGTCGCCGTCGGATGCCTCGATGCCGATTCGCAGCGCGTTGGAGCGTCCCCAGCCCTCGCCGAGTTCCTCGTGGACTCGGATCAGGCGCGTGTTCTTCGGTGCGTACGTCCCGATCTCGACCGCCGGCTCACTGCCGTCGTCGATGACGATGACCTCGAGGAGCTCCTCGGGATAGTCCTGCGCTGCGAGCGAGGCAAGGGTGAGATCGAGGGTCTTGGAGTTGAAGGCGGCGGTGACCACCGAGACCTTCAGCGTCGGCTCCCAGCCCTCCGGGACGGTGCCGTCGAACACGTCGCGCCATCGGTTCTTGAAGACGACGTCGCTGAGCGCGGGATTACGGGTCAATGACTTCGGCATGGGTCCTTCTCTGGGCCTTCTGTGAGGGTTTTCGCTAGGGGGGTTCTGGACGACCGAGCGGATGAGCGCTCAGCCTTCGACGATCTCGGGCATGAAACGAGGCCACTGTTCGTAGGAGCCGGCGACCAGGCTGGAGTCGTCACGCCGCCAGGTGTGTCCGTCGGCGTGACGGATGTAGACGTACCCGAGCCCGTGGGTGCGGTAGCCGATCGCACCCGCGTTCCCCGCACGGATCAGCACCGAACGATCGGTCGAGTTGGGCGTGGGCCGCCATCCACCGATCTCGTTGAGCATGCCGGTGGAGAGCATCATCGCGCCGCCGGCGAGCTGGTAGTGGTACGTCTCGGTCGCGAAGGTGCGGTGGACGGTGTGGTCGAGCGCCTCGAGGTACAGGTACTCGGTCGTCTTCCCGACCATGTCGGCGCCGGAATAGAGGTAGGCGAGCACCAGGTCGCCGATCACCCGAGGACCGTAGACGTCGTCGTCATCGATCTTCACGACCAGGTCTCCCGACGCCACCCGCGCCGCGTCGGCCAGAACGGAACCGAACGCCTTCGCCTTCTCGTGGCGGGTGACGATCGCGCCGGTGTCTGCGATGACCTTCTCCAGCCGCGGCGGGAGCGGCCCCTCGGCACCGTGGACGGCGACGATGATCTCCAGGTGCGGATATCGCTGCGCGGCGAGTGCCTCGATCACCCCGGCGACCCGTCCCGGCCGCATCGTGGAGAGGACGGCGCTGACCTTGGGGAGCAGCCGATGCCCGTGCTCTTGGACGTGGCCGGCGAGCTCGAAGAAGCCGCCGAAACGCTCCATCGCCTCGCGTCGCTGCGGCACGGACCGCAGCTCGCGCACCAGGCCGCCGCCCGGTCGGTATGGCTGGCGCAGCATCGCAGCCAGCTCCTTGCCGAGTACGTCCTCGGCGAGCCGCATCGTGGCGGGGAGCGAGTGCAGGATGACGCCGGTGGCAGCCAACTCGGCCAGCCGGCAGTAGAGCGCGCGCTCCTCGCCGACGCCGGTCACCTCGAGCCCGGACAGATCGACCGACTCGATCCGACGCAGGCTGCGTACGTCCGCAGCGCGCAGTGGCTCCGTCAGTGCCTGAGCGAACCCGGCTGCCGCGGGGCTCGAGGCCGCGGTCGGCTCGAGACGCAGCTGCCCGGAGGCGAAAGTCGCCGTCAGCCAGCCGTCGGGGTCGTACCAACCCTGGAACCGCCCGACCGGGTTGTGCACACTGAGGTCGACCAACGGCGCGATGCCACGGTCGGAGACGACCAGGTGTCCGGTCGTGGCGTCGACGGCCAGCGGGTGCCGGAAGACCGTGTCCGACGGGTCATCCTTGACTGCATTCAGCTCCGCCAGTCGCGCCTGGTCGCTGACCAGGCCGAAGTCTGCCAGGCTCAGGCCGACGCCATCGAGGTGGTCGACCGGCAGCTCCGGGATGCCGGGAGCCACCGGCGTGGGCAGCAGCTTGAGCCCGGCAGGCGCGAGCGCGTCAGTGCCGAGCTCGACGTACCCGTAGCCGTGCTGCCCGCGCGTGACCGCGAAGAGCGGGTAGACGGCGCGAACGATCGCCGCGAGCGAGATCGGCTCGCGCAGCACGATCTCGACCTCGGCGGTGCCGACGCCGCTTCGCGGATAGCGCACCTCGTGGCGAAGCACTCCCGGCGCCCAGCCGAGGCGACCGTTCCACCGACTGTGCGGGGACTCCCATCGCTTGATCCGCATCGCGAACCGTTGCGCGGTCACCTCTGGGTCGGCGAGCGTAAGGACACGGACCAGGTCCACGTCGGCAACCACGATGGACACCTGGCGGGCGGCCTGTGGCAGCTGCGCGAGGTAGGTCCATACGTCCTCGGTGCTCGCCAGCACCGTGTCCTCGCAGGATTCGGCTGGTGCACTTGTCAAGGGATGTGTGGGCATGGGTCCTTCAATTTCCTAGGGCTGCCGTCGTGGCCGCGTCGAGGCGGCCCGTCAGACTCTTCACGTATGTCGCGGTCACGTGCGAGCGGTCGTAGTAGGCCACCACCCCGCCGATCGTCGCGTAGCACCTGCCATCACGGCAGAAGTCGGTGGTGGTGTCGAGCACGTCGACACCGTCCAGGGGTGAGGTGCGGGCGACGGCCGCCATCGGGTCTGGTGAGGCGGTCTGCTTCACGCTCCCGTCGCACGCGCCGAGATCACGCGGGTTGGCGGCAACGCAGTCCGGCGTGTTCGGCGTCGGCGGCATGGGCGGGTCCTCGATCACCAGGACCCTCTTGTCGGCGGCCACCCAACGCTTCAGCACCCGGCCGGACGCCTTCCGGGCCAGCTCGAGGCTCTCGCCCCGATCACCGTCAGCGCCAGCCATGGTTCGGTAGTAGCGGTTGCTCACCACGACCAGCCGTTCTCGACCATCGGCGACCCGGTTGATGACGTACCTGTTCCAGTCGGCGCACGCTTTCGTCGCCGCCCGGTCCGGCAGCTCAACCGGCCGGTCGACGGTGTAGCACTCGTACATCAGGTAGGTCGTGACCTGCCAGTTGCGCTGCCGGGCGACGAGCTCCAGCGCTGGCGCCCACATCGCCGCATGCGAGTTGCCCACCAACGCGACCGGAGTCGCGTCGGGTGCATCGCTCCCGAAGGTGCAGGTACGCCGGGACACGTCGTCCATCTGCAGGACGCATCCGTTCTCGAAGAGGCGTGACCTGTCATCGACCGCAGCCAGCGGCGGCAGGTAGAGCTCGCCCGAGCCGTGCGGGGCGCACGACCCCCGGGACAGCGCCGCCGCCGCGTAGCAGGGGTCCTCGGTGGGCGAGGGCGCCGCCACCTGCCGGGCCTGCTCCTCCGACTCGCGGTGGAGCGCGAACCCGCAGCTGCCGATGACCAACGCTCCCGTCAGCGCGAACACGAAGCTGCGGCGCAGCGGAAGACCGAGCGGACGCCGCCCGCGCAGGGGGTCTTCCACGTAGGTCTTGGTCACCCACGCGGCCAGCACCACAGCACACAGGCCGAGGAGCTTGACCACACCCGGTACCGGACCGTCCAGCGCGTAGGGCAGCAGGACGACCAGCGGCCAGTGCCACAGATAGATCGAATAGGACAGGTCGCCGAGCACCTGCACCGGACGCCGTGCCATCAGCCACAGCGGAGACAGCGGACCGCGGCGTACGTCGGCTGTGATGACCAGAGCGGCACCGACGACCGGCACCAGCGCAGCGGTGCCGGGGAACACGGTGGCGTGATCGAACACCACCGAGGCGTAAGCCACCAGCCCCAGCCCGCTCCAGACAAGCGCCAAGCGTGCGGCGGCCGGCAGTCGGCTCAGGCGCGGTGCGGCGACCGCTACCAGGCCGCCCAGGCCCAGCTCCCAGACCCGAGTCTGGGTCACGAAGTAGGCCGAGGCGTCGGTGATCAGGACCGAGCAGAGCAGCGAGCCGGCGACGAGGAGCGTCACTGCCACGCCTGCGACGCGGCGGACGGATATCCCGCGACGGCGGGCAACCACGCCGACGGCGAGCAGGAGCACGGGCCAGAGGACGTAGAACTGCTCCTCGACCGAGAGCGACCAGTAGTGCTGCACTGGCGTGGCGGCGTTGTCGGCGGCGAGGTAGTCGACTGCCTCCCCCGCGAGGAACCAGTTCTGCACGTAGACGGCGGAGGCGACGGCCTGCCGGGCCGTACCGTCCCACAGCGTCGGCGGAGCGATCCACCAGGTGGCCGCCAGCGTCACCGCGATCACGCTCAGCGCGGCCGGGAGCAGCCGCCGGATCCGCCTCCCCCAGAACTCGCCGAGATCACCCAGGGAGGCCGGGACGTGGTCCAGCAGATGCGTGGTGATCAGGAAGCCGGAGATGACGAAGAAGACGTCGACGCCGACGTAGCCGCCGGTTAGCCGGTGCGGCCAGAAGTGGTAGACGACGACGAGCGACACCGCAAGAGCCCGCAGCGCCTGGATGTCGAAGCGCGGGCCGGGACGGCCTCTCATCGTGCGGCTTCTGGTGGCAGCACCGCGCACGCCGAGTCCAGGGCATGGCACAACGAGTACAAGGGAGGAGCTCCTGTGGGGGAGGATGCAGATGCCCGCCGTCCATGGCGAACCGCGTGATCTTAACCAAGTCGGTTGTTCCTCGCCACCTGAAGGGTCAATTTCAGGGGACGCCCCGCACCTTGTGTGGACTCCGCTCGAAAAGGTCGAAACCGACCCTGAGTGCCAGAGCCGGTTCCCCCTGAGCGAGGGGCTACGCCTTGATCAAGAAATAGCCCTCGCCCGTGGTGTTGCAGAGTTGCCCGCAGGTCAGGCGGGCTGCATCTCCTGCATCGAGGAGTCGAGGTCCGCGGTGTGGGCCGCGACCAATGCGTCGTTCTCCGTCTTCAGAGTGAGAACGAGATCCTCGAGCTCACGCACACGCGCACGAAGCCGAGCATTCTCGGCTGTGAGGTGGGCGGGAGTCCGCAGGTCGCTGCTCATGTAACCGATCAGCGCCTTCGCCATGAATACGTTTCCTTCGTTGGAATCACTAGAAGTTCCCGCGATACCGGGCCGTCTACAAGAGTGACACCGTTATCGACAAGCGTCAACGTCGCGCGTCCAAAGCCGGGACCTCAGACCGTGCGATACCCGGCTTTCCCGGCAAAACCTGAGTGCGTCGCACTCAACTTCGGGTCAGCCGCGGCGGCGGCGCTCACGCAGTTGCATGAGCTCCTTCTTCTCCTTGCTGGTCAGCGAGTCGGCGCCCTGGGCGTGGATCTTGTCGAGGAGCTCGTCCATCCGCTGCTCGTCCTTCGAGACGGTCGAGGACTCCCACGGGCCGGTGACCACGGTCGGGCCGGACTTGCGCTTCTTCGCCTTCGCAGGCTTGGCCGCCTTGGGCTGTCCGGAGCCGGCGACCTGCGGGATCCAGGCGAACCGGTCGAGCAGGCCGAACTGGCGCGCGACGAACGCGTTGACGGCGAGGCCGACGACGAAGACGAGCAGCATCACCCAGCTGCGGTAGCCGAGATACTGGATCAGCTGGATGCCGACCAGGATCACACCGAAGAGCCAGGCCGGGATGTTGAACATGAACATCCGGTCGGGCCACTGCGCGATCCACAGCAGCACCACCATCATCTCCAGCATGCCGAGACCGGCGAGGAGATAGCTGGGGTCGAGCACCGAGCCGAAGAAGACGGTCAGCACCGAGAGCACCGCGGTGAACGCAACCAGCAGCCAGGCGAACTTGACCCGACCGAGCTCGTTGCGCTCGAGGTCGGAGCCGAAGTACCAGAAGAAGAAGATCGCCAGTACGTCGAAGATGCTGAACTGCGGATAGGCGAACGGCCAGGTCATCAGCGTCCACAGCTTGAGCTCTGCGAGGTTGGGCTGGATCAGCGCCAGTCCGCCGAGCACGCCCTCGCCGCCCAGAGCCGCGAAGAGCACCAGCCCGACGATGCTCGCGAAGACGACGAGCCATGTCGTGGTCACCCCCAAAGAACCGATGTGGAACCAAGGCTCGTGGGGGTAACGACCGCCTGGGGTCAACCGGAAACGTTCTCGCACGGGGCCGAGCCTATCCACGCATTGGTTGCCACGTCAGCAGGGCACTCCCACCGAATTCTCGATCGCACGCACTTCCGCGGGCAGCGCCGGATCCTCGCGCCACGGATGCTGCCGGAACGCCCGGCCCGCGCCGTACCTGTCGATCATCGCGACGAACGCGGCGAGGTCCTCGGCCCGGTCCTGGGCGACCAGCCACGCCATCAGCCGTTGAGCCGGCGGAACCGTCGTGGACTCGAACGGCACGCCGGCGTCGTACCAGAACTCCAGGACCGCGGCCCGCAGCAGCTCCCAGTAGCGGCGCGGCTCCTCGGTGTCGGGGTGGACCGCCGCGCGGAAGTGCTCCCACATGTCGATCGGCAGGATCTCCGCGAGCAGCGTCTCCATGAGAGGGGCCGAGCCGGACGCGCGGACGAGCTCGAGGGTCTGGCGCTTGGTGCCGATCCGCTCGACGAGGTTGGCGATCTGCGCACGCTTCTGCGTCGCCGAGGACCGGTCGGCACGCACCTGCCAGTCGTAGACGATCTCGGTCATCACGTCGAAAGAGTCGGCTGCCAGGAAGACCTGGGTGAGCGCGACCTGATCCTGGTAGCGGGTTCGCTCCGGGAAGGCGATCGCGTTCTTCGTCCAGAACGACCGGCGGAAGATCTTGTTCCACACGAAGATGTCGGCGAGCATCAGCGGCGCGTCCTCGATCCGGCACCTGAGCCGCTCCTCCGCGTGGTTGCGACGCATCAGCGGCGTCATGAACCTCCGCTCCACCCCATTCTCGACGCTGACCCGCTCCGCGGCCCCGACCGCGAAGTCCGAGCCCGTACGCCGCAGCGACCGGATCATCGCCGACCACGCGTCCGGCGGAAGGACGTCGTCAGGGTCGACGAACGTCAGCAACTCGCCGGTCGCCGCGTCGATCCCGGTGTGACGGGCCCTCGACACGCCCGAGTTCGGCTGCGTGATGACGGTGACGCACGGCTCCTCGGCGGCGATCCGCCGCAGGACCTGCGCAGATCCATCGGTCGAGCCGTCGTCGACCACGATCACCTCGAGTCCCGAGATCTCGTCCCGCGGCTGGTCCAGGACGCTCCGGAGGCTCTTCTCGACGTACTCCGCGACGTTGTAGACCGGCACGACCACGCTGAGCGTGGGCCTGATGCGCATCAGCCCTCTCACCCAGCGTGCAGCTGTCACAGAGGGAGGTACGGCGAGCTTGTGGGGAGCCACCTGTTGTCCTTGTCGAGCTTGACCACCCGAGGGCACGGCGTTGTGGTTCACGCCTGTGCCGGTGCGCGAGGGCCTTGGTTTGGCATACCCGAGA
Organism: Nocardioides turkmenicus; assembly: GCF_011045035.1. Lineage (GTDB taxonomy): Bacteria > Actinomycetota > Actinomycetes > Propionibacteriales > Nocardioidaceae > Nocardioides > Nocardioides turkmenicus. The sequence goes on along the minus strand of NZ_JAALAA010000005.1, from coordinate 115,183 downwards.
TCCGGATGACCACGTCGCCACCCGGTTGGTCCGCTGGCCCGAACGCAGCGGTGTGTCGTCAGCTTCACGGCCGGTACAGGGTGCTGCACCACGACGAACGACCGAGAGCCTAGCCCACGCCTTTACGAAATTCTCAATGACCGACGAGGAGACCCGGAAGCCGGCCCGAAGTGACTATTTCGCCGGGATCCTCCGGACCCGAAGGGCCGGCTGGCACGTCGGGCAGAAGTAGGAGGAGCGGTTCATGAAGGCGATGCGGCGCATCGGCGAACCACACCGGTCACACGGCTCGCCCTCACGCCCGTACGCAGCCAGCGACCGCTCGAAGTAGCCCGACTCGCCGTTCACGTTGACGTAGAGCGCGTCGAAGGAGGTGCCGCCCTGGGCGAGGGCCTCGGTCATCACGTCACGTACGTGGCCGAGCAGCTCGCGCACCTTGGCGGCGGTCAGGCGCTCCCCCGGCCGTTCGCCGTGCAGCTTCGCGCGCCACAGCGCCTCGTCGGCGTAGATGTTGCCGACGCCGCTGATCACGGTCTGGTTGAGCAGGATGCGCTTGATGCCGCTGGCCGATCTCCGAACCCGCCGGACGACCGCCTCGGCGTCGAAGGCGGCCTCGAGCGGGTCGGGGGCGATGTGGGCGATCTCGGGCGGGAGCTCGGCTCCGCCGGGGCTGATCGAGAGGCCGCCGAACATGCGTTGGTCGACGAAGCGGAGCTCGCGGCCCTCGGCGGCGCCGTCGAGGCGGATGCGGACGCGCAGGTGCCTCTCGTCGGGCGACGACGGAGGCTGGACGAGCATCTGGCCGCTCATGCCCAGATGGGCCATCAGGGCGTCGCCGGAATCGAGCGGCAGCCAGAGGTACTTGCCGCGACGGCGGGCGCCGGTGAGGACCCGGCCCTGCAGCTCGTCGGCGAAGGCCGAGGCCCCGGCGAGGTGGCGGCGTACGGGCCTGGGGTGCAGGACCTCGACGGCGACGATCCTCGCGCCGAGCACGTGGCGCTCGAGGCCGGCGCGTACGACCTCGACCTCGGGGAGCTCAGGCATCTGGGCCTTCTAGGCCGAGGAGGAGGCGGAGGCCTGGATCTCGCCGTAGGCGGTCTCCGCGGCGGCCTGCTCGGCCTCCTTCTTGGAGCGGCCGACGCCGTTGCCGTAGAGCTGGTCGCCGACCCGGACCTTCGCGGTGAAGGTCTTCATGTGGTCGGGGCCCTCGTCGGTGATGACGTACTCGGGCACGCCGAGAGCCCGCTCGGCGGCGAGCTCCTGCAGGGAGGTCTTCCAGTCGAGACCGGCTCCGAGGTCGGAGGCCTTCTCGATGAGCGGGTCGAAGAGGCGGTGGACGAGGACGGTGGAGACCTCGATGCCACCGGAGAGGTGGACCGCTCCGATCACCGCCTCGACGGTGTCGGAGACGATCGACGCCTTCTCGCGCCCACCGGTGGCCTCCTCGCCGCGGCCCAGCTTGATGTGCTGGCCGAGGCCGATGGCCTGACCGACCTCGGCCAGGGCGCGGGCGTTCACAACCGCCGCCCGCAGCTTGGCCAACTTGCCCTCGGGCAGGTCGGGGTGGGTGCGATAGAGGGTCTCGGTGACCACGACGCCGAGCACCGAGTCGCCCAGGAACTCCAGGCGCTCGTTGGTGGGCAGGCCACCGTTCTCGTAGGCGTAGGACCGGTGAGTCAGTGAACGCTCAAGCAGCTCGGGGTCCAGAATCGGATCCCCGAGCGCTTTGCGTAGCTCGGCGTAGTTGGTCAGGAGACTAACCGCGTGTCAGATCAGAGGACCTGGCGACGCTCGGCGCGAGCGCCGTACTGGCCGCACTCGCCGCACGCACGGTGCGGGATGTGCTTGGCACCGCAGGCGGGGTTCGCGCACGTCACCAGGGTCGGCGCGACGGCCTTCCAGGCCGAGCGGCGGTGACGGGTGTTGCTGCGCGACATCTTCCGCTTCGGAACAGCCACTGTTATCTCCTCATAATTCGACCGGCCGGATCTCGACCGGCTACTGAAGCCTGTTGTGCTGGGTGATCTTAGTTGCTGGAGTCGTCTTTCAACGAAGCCAGCCCCGCCCAGCGCGGGTCGATCTGCTCACCGTGGTTGTGCCCGGGCTCGTCCGCGAGCCGCGCCCCGCACTCGGGGCACAGTCCCGGACAGTCGTCCTGGCACATCGGCTGGAACGGCAGCGCAAGCACCACCGCATCCCTGAGCACCGGCTCGAGGTCGATCAGGTCGCCCTCGGTCCGGCTGGTCTCGTCGTCCTCGCCCTCCGGGCCGGTGTCCTGGCCGTCACGAGAGTCGTCGTAGACGTACAGCTCCTGGATGTCGACCTCGACGTCGTCGTCGATCGGCTCCAGGCACCGCACGCACTCGCCCTCGAGGCCGGCGAACGCCGTCCCCGTGACCAGCACACCCTCCATGACCGCCTCGAGCCGCAGGTCGAGCTCGACCGGCGATCCCTCGGGGACAGAGAGAACTTCGATACCAAGATCTGCCGGGGCCGGCACCGTCAGCTCCACGTGACGTTCGGACCCCGGGCGGCGGCCGAGCTCGCGAGTATCGAGCACGAGCGGCGCTCTCGGGTCCAGGCCAGTCATGTTTCACTTCCGGATGAGGGCACGACAGATCAGAGAGATCTTAACGGGACCGGGCGACGGCGACCAAAAGGACGGTCGCCACGCCGGCCACGCACGCGACCCCCGCGACGCCCGCCGCGACCCAGGCCGCGGTCTGGAACACCGGCGCCGTGGCCAGGTCGCCTCCGGACGGGTTCGGCGGGGCGATGTGGGCCGCGAAGACCGCGTACGTCGCCGCCGCCCAGATCACGACCGCCGGCCCCGCCACCCGTGGGGTGGCGGTGAGTCCGAGCGCGGTGAGCAGGCTGGTGACGATGGTGAGCGGGAGGAGATAGCGCCAGTACGCACCCCCGCCCCCGGCCGCGTAGTTGAGCTGGATCGCGACGATGACGACGGTGAGGGCGAGCAGCAGCAGCGCCGTCGCGACCCGGACGGGCTCCCGCCGTTCCCTGGAGAAGGCGCGGAGCCCCACGATCGCCCCGAGCACGAGCGGGACGATCGTGAGGACGATGCCGACGACCACCCGCTCCTGGAGCGCCGGCGGGATCAGGAGCTGGTGCCAGATGTCGGGATCGGTCGCGACGTCGAGCACGGAGCGCACCTTCCGCTCGTGCAGCGGGCCTCCGGCCTTGCCGACCAGGTCGGTCTGCATGCCGGACCAGTTGCCGGTGGCCTGGAAGTTGCGGACGTAGAACCACGCGTTGGCGGCGACCGCGAGGAGCACGGCGACGCCCAGGCGGACGACGGCCGCCCAGTCGCGGCGCGGGCCGGTGAACAGCCAGACCAGGCCGAGCGTCGTCGCGCACAGGCCGATGAAGACGACGCCGGGAAGGCGGGTGCCGAGGGCGGCGGCGGCGTACAGACCGAAGAGCGCCACCCCCCGGGTACGCGGCCCGTGACGGAGCAGCCAGACGGTCTGTCCGACCAGGAGGGTGGCCCACAGGACGAAGAGGTTGTCGTTGAAGACGACGCCGCCGAGCCGGGTCAGCGCCGGGCTGAGCGCGGTGACCAGGCCGGCCGCGACCGCGACCTCGGGGCGGCTCGGCACGATCTGGCGGGTCGTCCACATCACCGCGGCCACGACCAGGCAGGTGATCACCAGGACGATGCCGCGCGCGGTCAGCCCGGCGGCGAGCAGGTGGCCCGCGTCGGTGAGCGGCCCGACCACCGGCGCCAGCAGCAGGTAGAAGAGCGGCGGGTGCTGCCCGGTCCAGTCGAACGGCAGGGTGTAGCCCCAGATCTGCGGCATCCGCATCGGGTCGCCGATCGCGATCAGCGTGCCGTGCCAGAGCTGGTAGGCGTGGTCGACGTGGGCCACCTCGTCCTTGGCGCCGTAGAGCGGTGAGGAGAGGGCGTAGCCGGCGCACACGCCGGCACAGGTGATGAGGTTGGCGATCAGTCCGACGGTCCAGAGCTGCCGTGCGGTGGGCACAAGGATCTCCCGGGCGGTTCGTTGGCGGCGTGCGAGGAAGACGTCCCCAGCTCACCGGCTCGGCGGGTCAGGAACGCCGCTACCAGCGCTACCACGACATCGGCCAGGACGGCGATCCCACGAGCCAGCAGGGCGACCAGGAGCGCCAGCCCGGGCGAGAGGACACCGGAGAGCGCGACCACCAGGACCGCCTCCCGCAGGCCCGCGCCGGCAGGGAGCCCGATCGCGGCCATGCCCAGGCTGAACCCGAGCGCGTAGCCGCCGACGCTGGCCAGCAGCGAGGGCAGCGGGTCGCCCCCGAGGCCGACCACGACGACCCAGATCTGGAGCCCGAGCAGGAGCCAGACCAGGCCCTGCAGCGCCAGCGCCTTGCCGATCCCCCGCCAGGTGGGCAGCACCTGGAGCGGCTCCCGCCCCAGCAGGCGCAGCCCGGTGTCGACCACCTTCGCGAAGACCGGCGGATGCAGAGCCACCAGGATCAGCGGCAGGAGCAGCACCGCCCACCAGTAGCGGGCGAACGTCTCCCGGCCGAGGAACGGCATCAGCAGCACCGACACCATCACCCCGGCGCCGACGGCGATGGCCAGCACCAGGACGCCCTGCGTCAGGGACGTACGCCGCGGCACCCGCTCCGCGCGGGCGAGCTCCATCTGCCCCACGATCGTCCAGACCGAGCCGGGCAGGTACTTCCCCAGCTGACTGACGTAGAAGATCCTGGCGGCGGGCACCAGCGGCAGCGGCGAGCCGAGATCGGCCAGCACCACCCGCCACATCAGCAGCGCGATGCCCTGGGCGAGCACGGTCAGCACGAAGGCGACGCCGAGCACCCACAGCGGCAACTCATCGAAGCCCCGCACGAGCGCGTCCCAGTTGCGGTGGACGGCGTACGCCGCCACCACGACGACGATCGCGACGACCACCGCCTTGAGCGGCACCACCTTCGTCCAGCCTCGGCCCACAGGTCCTCCCTGGCAGCACTTTTCGGGTGCCGACATCTCAGATGCGGGGTGTGCTGCTCGATCTTTCCTTGACCTCAACCCTAACGTTGAAGTGATGCACATCGTCGCCTTCGGCACCTACGACGTGACCTCCCATCCGCGGGTCGCGGTACTCATCGAGGGCCTGCGCGCCTGTGGCGCCGAGGTCACCGAGGTCAACCGGCCACTGGGTCTGGACACCGCGGCGAGGGTGGCGATCCTGCGACAACCGTGGCGACTGCCGCTGCTCGTGCTGCGGCTGATGGTCTGCTGGAGCGGCCTGGCCGTGGAGTCGCTGCGACAGCGCCGCCGCGGACGTCCCGATGCCGTCCTGGTCGGCTATCTGGGCCACTTCGACGTGCACCTCGCCCGCCTCCTGCATCCCCGTTCGACCATCCTGCTCGACCACATGGTCTCGGCGGCCGGCGTCGCCACCAACCGTCGGTTGGCCGGGTCCGGCGGGCTGAAGCTGCGCCTGATGAAGGCGATCGACGCGATGGCGCTGAAGCAGGCCGACGTGGTCATCGTGGACACGGTCGAGCAGCAGGAGGCACTGCCTGAGGACGTACGTCTCCACTCGGTCGTGTGCCCTGTGGGTGCCACGAAGGAGTGGTTCGACGCGGGCGCCAAGGCGCTCGAGCGCCCGACCGAGGCGCCGTTGCAGGCGGTCTTCGTCGGCCTCTTCTCCCCCACCCACGGCGCCCCGGTGATCGCCGACGCGCTCGACATCCTCGCCGACGACGACCGGATCGAGGTGACTATGGTGGGCCAGGGCCAGCAGTACGAGGAGGCCCGGCGCCTCGCCGCCGCCAACCCGCGGGTCTCCTGGGTCGACTGGGTCGATGCCGAGGACCTGCCCGACTTCGTCGCCGGGTTCGACGTGAGCCTCGGCATCTTCGGCACCGTTCCGCAGGCGCGCCGGGTGGTGCCCAACAAGGCATTCCAGGGCGCGGCCGCCGGCGCGGTCGTCGTCACCTCCGACACCGAGCCCCAGCGGCGGATGCTGGAGAGCGCGGCCATGCTCGTCTCGCCCGGGAGCCCCGAGGAGCTCGCCTCGGCCCTGACCAAGCTCGCCGACGACCCCGACGAGGCCCAGCGGCTGCGCGAGGCGGCCTACCAGCAGGCGCGGGAGCACTACACCCCGCAGGCCGTCGCCTCGCCCCTCATCGAATGCCTCAGCTGAACCCAGCGACTCCACCACGACCCAGGAAACAGATGCCGATCACCGCCACCGACCGCCCGCTGCCCCCGCTCGCACCCCGCGCCTGGCTGCGCTACGACGTCGTCAGCCGCATCATCGACCGGCTCGCGCCGACCACGGCGCTGGAGATCGGCTGCGGCCAGGGCGCCTTCGGCGCCCGCCTGGCCACCCGCGCCGACTACCTCGGCGTCGAGCCCGACGCGGACTCGTTCGCGGTGGCGTACGAGCGGATCACGGCGGTCGGCGGCACCGTGCTCAACGCGATGTCGTCGGAGCTGGAGACCGGGGTGACGTACGACCTGGTCTGTGCCTTCGAGGTGCTCGAGCACATCGAGGACGACAAGGGGGCGCTGGCCGAGTGGGTCACCCACATCCGCCCGGGCGGCCATCTGGTGCTCTCGGTGCCGGCCTTCCAGGAGCGGTTCGGCCCGATGGACCGGCACGCCGGGCACTTCCGGCGCTACAGCCCCGCAGAGCTCACCGAGCGGCTCGAGGAGGCAGGTCTGGGCGAGGTCGACATCACCGTCTACGGCTGGCCGCTCGGCTACGCCCTGGAGGCGGTCCGCAACCGGATCGACGCCAGAAAGCTGGAGAAGGTGGGCGACCTCACACCCGAGGAGCTGACCCGGGCGACCGGCCGTACGTTCCAGCCCAGCGGTCACCTCAAGGGTGCCGCGATCGCCCTCGCGACCAGCCCGTTCATGGCTCTGCAGCGGCTGCGGCCCGACACCGGCACCGGGCTGGTGGCCGTCGCGACCAAGCGCGACTGATCCGGTCGCCACGCAAGACTTGACCGAACTCCCGCGTGCGCTACCGGCGCCCGGTTCCGACTACTCATAGATTTTCGGCTTGTGTTCTCAACCGATCGGTGGCGCTCGGGCGTCGTGCTGGCGCTTCTCGTCCTCTTCGTCGCGGTGACCTTCGGCCCCGCGCTCGTGGGTCACGGGATGCTGCTGGACACCGGGTGGCTGCACGCGATGATGCCGTACGCCGCCGACGGCCCGATCCCGCAAGGGACGCTGTGGTGCCGCGGCGACACCTGGGACTACTACCTGCCCGGCGTCGAGAACATCATGGAGGGCGTACGCCACGGCAACTGGCAGACCTGGGCGCCCTACGAGGTCGGCGGCACACCGCTCGCCTCGCTGCCGAACCACGCGGTGCTGAGCCCGGTCTCGTGGCCCTACTGGGTGATGCCGATGTGGCTGGCCCCGGCGTGGGTGAAGCTCACCGAGCTGGTCCTGGTGCTGGTGGGGATGGTGCTCTTCCTCGGGCGACTCAGAGTACGCCGCAGCGCGGCCCTGGTCGCCGGGCTGATCTTCTTCACCTGCGGCTTCATGATGATGTGGACCAACTGGCCGCACACCAAGGTCGGCTGCCTCATCCCGCTGCTCTTCTGGGCACTCGACCGGACGGTCCACGAGCGCAGGCTTCGAGACGTCGCCGCACTCGGAATGGTCGTTGCCGCCATGCTGTTCGGTGGCTTCCCCGCGGTCACGATGTTCGCACTCACGCTCGGAGCCGTCTATGTCGTGGTTCGCGCCGTCGCGCTCCGCGACATTCGCCTCACCCTGGGCGCGGGTGTCGCGGCTGCCGGCGGGGTGCTGCTGGGTGTGGCGCTCTCTGCGGTCCAGATCCTCCCCTTCGTACTGAACCTCAGCGTGATGGGCGCCGAGAGCAGGCTGCCGAACGAGGCCAAAGACACGAGTCTGATGCTCACGATCCTCGCCGGCGATGCCTACGGCACGTGCGTCGACATGCGCTGGTACAACGAGGGCAATGCCATCGAGAGCGTCAGCTTCCTCGGCGCTGGTGCACTCGTCCTGGCGGTGGCCGCGCTCGTCATCCGCCAGCGCGACCGACGACGTGGCGTATCCGTCCTGCTGGGGGTCTGCCTCGCGGCGGTCGGGTGGTTGATCTGGGTGGGTGGCCTTCCGCTGGATCTGCTCCAGAAGGTCCCTGGGTACGACATCAACAGCTTCAACCGAGCGAACTCGATCTTCGGGTTCCTCGGTGCCGCTCTGGCCGGTATCGGACTGGAACGGCTGATGCAGCGGGCAGAGGCCGACACGGCGCCGCCCCGTGAGCCGAGACGATGGCTCCCGACGGTCATCACGATCGTGGTGGTCGGCGCCGCTGTTGCGTACGGCGCTGTCGCTTCGTACAGGCATATTCGAGCTGCCGACGGCGGAATCCCCGGATTGGAGAGGTCTCTTCTCGTCGCCGGGATCCTCTTGGCAGTGGCCCTGGCTGCGGCCGTGGCGACCTGCTGGCTCCCCCACAGACTGCGGTTCATCGGCCCGGTGACGATCGCCCTCACGGTGTTTGCGCAGAGCACGCTCTTCGCCAACCACGTGCTCCCGCTGACTGACCGATCGCTCTTCTACCCCGTCACGCCGGCGCACGAGTTCATGAAGAAGAACCTGGGGCAGGAGCGCTACGGCGCCTCCGGCTGGGAGCATTCCGGGGTCGCCGACCACTACCGACTGCGTACGCCGACAGGCCATGAGTTCACGTCGCCGGAGTGGAAGTCGCTGCTCGCGGCGGTCAGCCCGGATACCCAGCAGTCGCCGACCTACAGCGACTTCCCCGCCAGAGTGCCCACGCCAGGGCACCAGCCGGTGCTCGACCAGCTCTCGGTCCGCTACTGGGTGACGCAGCCCATGGAGGTCATCGGCGCCGTCGAGCCGACGCGGGTGCCACCCGCGCAGCGCCGGGTCCTGAGCGTGATGCCCGGCCGGCACGCGACCTGCCAGGTCCCCCAGGGCGATCTGCGCGGGATCGAGGTCACCGTGCCCGAGGGCCTCAAGCCGCGGGTGCAGAAGCCGACCGTCGTCCGGGTGAGCGTCGGGACCGGTGCCGAGAAGGTCACCTCCGAGCGGGCCATCGCCGTGAACCGGCCGCTCAAGCGTGGTGAGAAGCTGCGTGTCGCGGTGCCCGACCACCGCTTCGCCTCCGGCCCGGTGCCGGTCACCATCACGTTCTCGGGGAAGCGCAAGCCCGTCGACCTCGCCGGTCGCACCGACGGCTCCGCGATCTGCGCCGCGGTCCGGCCCGAGAAGGGCGACGGCCTGCGGGTCGTGCACGCCTCGGCGGGCGCGGTCGTCTACGAGCGCGCGAGCGCGCTCCCCCGGATCCGCTGGGCCGGCACCAGCGAGGTCGTCCCCGACGGCCCGACCCGGGTGCGGCGGCTGACCGAGGGCGTCGCGCCCGGCACGGTGCTGCTGGACGACGACTCGACCCCGGCCGCCTCCGGCTCGACCGCCCGGGTCGACGTACGCCGCGACGAGGCCGAGACGATCTCGGCGGAGGTCACCGCGGATGGCGCCGGCTACCTGGTCGTCGCCGACTCGATCGCCCGCCCGGGCTGGTCGGCCAGAGTCGACGGCCGCGAGGTGCCGATCGTCGCCGGCAACCACGCCTTCGCCGCCGTGCCCGTCCCCGATGGCACCCACACAGTCACGCTGCGCTACGAGGCCCCGGGGCTGCGTACGGGTGCGGTGGTCTCGCTCCTCGGGGCCCTGGTGACGCTCGGTCTGCTGGTCGTGCCCCGGGTGTTGGGCCGGCTGCGCAGCAGACGCCGTATGGACCCGTCCTGAACGCCAGGTTTCCTTAGCACATACGCCGGATGACACCCGCGAGGGGGCGTGGGGCCGCAGAATCCACGCGGTAATGTGGCGGGTCAGAAGCCGCTCGCTCACCCCCGAACCCGTGTTCGGTCCCACTACTTGCCCTGAGGTCCCTGTGAAGCTTGTCGTACAAGTCCCCTGCCTCAACGAGGAGGAGACCCTCCCGTCCGTCCTCGAGTCGATCCCGAAGCAGATCCCGGGAATCGACGAGATCGTCGTCCTCATCGTCGACGACGGGTGCACCGACCGGACGGTCGAGGTGGCCAAGGAGCACGGCGTGCGCGAGTTCGTGCACCACTCCCGCAACCAGGGCCTGGGCCGCTCGTTCCACGACGGCGTCGTCCGCGCGCTCGAGCTGGGCGCCGACATCGTGGTCAACACCGACGGCGACAACCAATACCCGCAGGAGCGCATCGCCGACCTCGTCCAGCCGATCATCAACGGTCAGGCCGACATCGTCATCGGTGACCGCCAGGTCGACCAGATCGAGCACTTCTCCGGACTCAAGAAGAAGCTGCAGAAGATCGGCTCCAAGGTGGTCAACATGGCCGCCGAGACCGACCTGCCCGACGCGGCCAGCGGCTTCCGCGCCTACTCGCGCGAGTCGCTGATGCTGCTCAACACCGTCACCCGCTTCTCCTACTGCATGGAGACGATCATCCAGGCGGGCAACAAGCGGATGAAGATCGCCTCGGTGCCGATCGTGACCAACGCCAAGACGCGTGAGTCCCGGCTGTTCAAGTCGATGCCCGAGCACATCATGAAGTCCGGCGCGGCGATCGTGCGCAGCTACATGATGTACAAGCCCTACGCCATCTTCGTCTGGCTCACCGCGTTCTTCTTCGTCCTCGGCGCGATCCCGTTCGTCCGCTACCTCGTGCTGTGGCTCAGCGGCGACAACGGCAACCACATCCAGTCGCTGCTGCTCGGCGGCGTGCTGATCAACCTGGCCTTCATGTCGGCGATGCTCGGCGTGATCTCCGACCTGATCCGCACCAACCGAGTGCTCATCGAGGACGACCTGGAGCACACCAAGAAGGCCCGCTTCGGCAAGTCCGGCACCGAGATGCTCCGCGACCAGACCTCGGTCGCCGAGTTCGACCTGCCGCACACCAAGGCGCGCGCGACCGCCCAGTCCGGCGAGACGTGGACGACCAGCCTGTGACAGCGACCGACTCCGACCCGGTCTCCCCCGCGGAGGCCGGGTCGTCGGCTACGCCGAGCCCCGCGAAGCCCAGCCTGAAGAAGCGGCTGCTCAAGATCGGGCTCGCCCTCGTGGTCGTGCTCGGCGGCGCCTACCTCGTCTGGCGCCAGCGCGAGGACCTGGCCACCGCGGTCCAGGAGCTGAGCATCGGGCGGTTCGCGATCGCCGGGGCGCTGGCGGTCGTCGGCACCATGCTGATCGGCCAGATCTGGGTCGCTCTGCTGCACGGCATGGGCATCCGGCCGTCGCTGCGCGACTCCCACTCGGTCTTCTACGTCTCCCAGCTGGGCAAATACCTGCCCGGCTCGGTGTGGCCGGTGGTCGCGCAGATGCAGTTCGGGCTGCGCTGGGGCGTCGCCCGCCGGACGATGCTCGGCGCCAACATCCTCTTCATGGGCATCGTCGTCGCCAGCGGCATCGGCGTCGGCGCGCTCCTGCTCCCCTGGTCCTCCTCCGAGGGCCTCAGCCGCTACTGGTGGCTGCTGCTCCTGCTCGTGCCGTTGGCCGTGTGCCTGCACCCGCGGGTCGTCCCGGGCATGCTCGACTGGCTGTTCGCCCGGCTCGGGCGGGAACCTCTCGGCGTACGTCTCACCGCTCGGGGGCTCTTCACCGCGATCGGCTGGGCGGTGCTCGCCTGGGTCGCCTTCGGCCTCCACCTGGCGGTGATGATGCAGTCGTACGCCTCGGTGGGGCTGCTCGAGGTCGCGGCCGCGACCGGCGGGATGGCCCTGGCCTGGGCCGCCGGGATCGCGTTCATCCCCGCGCCCGCCGGCGCCGGGATCCGCGAGGCGCTGCTCGCGCTCACCCTCGGCCCGGTCATCGGAGTCCCCGAGGCACTCACCGTCGCGCTCGCCTCGCGGGTTCTCCTGCTGATCGCCGACGTCGTGCTCGCCGGTCTGGGAGCGGTAGCCGGGCGGCGTACGTCCTAGCCGGGCGGGCCACGAGGCAGACGGCGACCAGGCCGCATGCCACCCCGGCGGCGAGCACGAGACCCGCACCCCGCGACTCGGAGTTCGGCAGCCGGCCGACGTACGTCGCCGAGTCCACGAACCAGCCGAAGATCAGCAGGGCGTAGCCGCCCAGAACCAGCGTGATCGCAGCCGCCGCCCGAGCGGCCCGCGAGTCGCGGGATCGGGGCGGGATCAGATCGACGAGCGCCATCACACCGACGGCGAGCGCCGATGCCAGCAGCGGCATCAGCGGCATCAGGTAGCGGTCGTTCGGGTTTCCGCCGCCCGCGACGAAGCCGACCAGGTTCGCCAGGACGACCGCCGCGTGGACCGCGAGCAGCAGCCACCCGGCGCGTGGGACGGTCGGACCCGGCGGCGCGCCGGTCGCCCGCCGCACGAGCAGCACGAGCAGGCCGATCACCGCGACCACGGCGAGCACGTCGGCACCCACGGCGTAGCCCTCGGCCGGCAGCGGCGCCCACAGCCGCTCGTACCAGTCCAGCCAGAGCGAGCCGTCCGTCAGCACCTGCCACCGGGGCCCGTTCGGCTCCCGGTCGAACTTCTCCAGCAGCGCGTCGGTGGCGGTCGGATCGCCGTAGAGGACGATGTTGCGTACGTAGAACCAGCCGGTGGCGAACGCCGGGACACCGGTCGCGACGGCCGAGGCCCCCAGCGCGCGGACCACGCCGCGCCAGGAGCGGTCGGTCACGAGAAGAGCCACCGCGATGGCTGCCCCGCACAGGACGACGGTCAGGACTCCCGGCGCCTTCGCCCCCGCGGCAGCGGCGCCAGCCAGCGCGACCAGGGACAGGCGCCTCACGGACAGGCCGTGGTCGAAGATCCGGATGGTCGCCAGCAGGGTCAGCGACGACGCCGCGACCGCGACCCCGTCGTTGGCGATGTGGCCACCTGCGGTCACCAGCACGGCGCAGGAAGCGGCGATCCCTGTCGCCAGGAACGCGGTCGCCTCCCGGCGGGTCACCTCGAAGGCGATCAGTCCCACCAGCAACACGCACAGCGCGGAGCCGGCTGCGTTGATCAGCCGCATCCCGACGATCATCACCTGGGGTGCGTCGAGCGCCCCGGCGGCGGCCACGAACGGCAGCGACATCAGGTAGTAGAGCGGAGGATGGTTGGCGGTCCAGATGTGGCGGTGCGGCTCGTCCACCATCGTCGCCCGGCCTTCGACCACCTGAGGGTAGCGATCCGCGTCCGTCGTCACGGGCGTGTCGATCGTCGGCAGTCGTCCCGACGCCACCTCCACCGCGTAGCCGGCGTTCGGCCCCTCGTCGCGGGTCTGATACTGGAGCGATCTGGTCAGCGCGACGTAGCTGCTCAGGCTCAGCGCGAAGAACGCCACCAGCACCATCGCCGCGAGCAGCCGCTTCGGGAGGCGTACGTCGGCGCCGTCCTCGGGTGTGGAGCGGGGCATTCGCTACTTTCAGGTGGGCTTGGGGCTTGGGCTGCGAGCCTATGACGGCTGTGTGCTCTTCTGCTCTCGGTGTGCGGCGTGTTCAACGACTGTTGTTTGTGGCTGGTCTGGGCCGCCGACCCTGTCCTCGAGTGTTTCTCGACCTGCCCCGGAGTGGCCGCAGGACAGTCGCTCCTCGGGAGGATAGACGCCCCCGCGCGAACGAATTTTCATTCACCCAGCGACCCGAATCCCGTCCCGGCGCGAACGAAAAATTCGTTCGCCACCGATCCCAAGCCCCCTCTCAACCCAGACCGCCGCGCCAGACCCCTGCCGCCGACCCGATAGCCAGCCAGAATTCTCAGCGACGGCCGGCAACCTCAGCGAGTCGGAACGAGCTCCCCACCCCGAACGCTGAGATCACGCCGCTCCACACTCCCCCGAGACTTGTGCGTCCAGATCGTCACAGTCGTCGCCTGCTTCTCGATCCTCACGATCGAGCAGGGGACGTAGTTGGTGTGGATGGCGTCGGTGAGCCAGGGCTGCGGGGTGTGCAGCGGCATCGTCTCGATGATGACCGGGACCGAACCGTCCTCGAGCTGAGGCACCAGGACGTCCTCGTACTGAGCGAAGTCGTAGTGGAACAGGTAGTAGGGCGTCGGGTTGGTGATGTCGAGGGTGTCGTAGAGCTCGAGGTGGTTGGGCATGACCAGCGCCTCGCGGGTGCCGGCGCTGCAGCGCTCGTACTCCGGGCCCGCCCAGCGGGTGATCGCGTCGGTCACCTGGAACGACTTGGCGTCGCGGCGCATGTCGTCGAGGTGGTCGACGGAGGCGAGGGCGGGTACGCAGCCGAGGACCACCAGGGCACCGGCCGAGACCACCGCGACAGTCCCCCGGAGGAACGCGGCGCCGAGGACCGCCCCCGCCACCGCCAGGGCCACGAGGATCACCCCGCCCGCCATGCTCTGCAGGCCGAAGCCGATCCAGAGGGTCGCGGCCGCCCAGAGGGCGCCGGCCGCGGCGAGAGGCAGCGCGATCACCGGCGCTCGCACCCCGGCGGCCGGGGACGTACGGCGCTCGTAGAGCTCGGCCACCGCGATGACGACGGCGAGGAGGACGAGCGCGGAGACGGTGGTGGTGTGGGGGTTGTCGACGCGCCGGATCGGGACGACGACGAGGACCAGCCCGGCCAGGGCGATCAGCCGGGTGGAATCGGAGACCCGCTGCCACACCAGCGGCACGAACGGCAGCAGCAGCGCGAACGGATAGAGGGCGAGGATGAAGAAGCGCCCGGACTCGGTCGGCAGGTCGAAGAAGTTCCACACGGCGTACTGCGAGCCCTCGTGGGTCTCGGTCTGACCGAGGATCACCTGCCGGTTGAAGTCGGCGAAGGAGAGCCCCCACAGCACCTTGTACGCCGCCGCCTGGACGGCCAGTCCGAGCACAAAGCCGCCGGCCAGCTGGACGCAGTTGACGATCCGGGTGCGCCAGGAGGCCTCCCGGCGGGCGAAGAGCTCGAAGAGCCCCGAGGCGCCGGTGAGGAGCACCGCCAGCTCGACGTACTGCCAGAAGACCAGCGCCGGGAGCAGCACCCGCGCGGCCGCGGCCAGGCGCGGGCGCGACTCGAGCCACCCGGTCGGCAGCAGGACGAAGACCCACAGCAGGCAGATCGTGTACTTGATGTGCAGCGGGGTCGCCAGCAGGAGCACGCCGAGCGCGGCCGCGATCATCACGGCCGGGTGCAGCCGCAGCCGCAGCCCGATGGCGGCGGCGAGGACCGCGCCGAGTCCGGCGCCCAGCAGACGGCCCCAGAGGAAGTACCAGATCGTCGGGGAGCCGGACGCGGCCGCGTAGAGGACCGCGGAGACCCAGAACGAGCCGGCGTTCCAGCCGTGCTCGAAGTCGACCAGCGGGATCGCGCCGTGGGCGGTCATCTTCGCCAGGTGGTACTGCGCACCGAAGTCCTGGGTCAGGAAGGTGCCGTTCTGGGCGCCGACCGAGTAGGCCGACCAGAGCAGCGCCAGCACGCACACACCGGCGAACGTCGCCCACCTGACGGTCCCCACACGTTCGGTCTGCTCCCCCGATGTCGCCATGAGGAGGACCCTAGGGCGAGCACGTGGCGGCGCGGAAACTCCACGCCGCCACGTACGAGAATCAGCCTTTGGTGAGAACGGAAGTGCGCTCCGGGTAGGGCAGGGTCGGGGTGAGACCGGCGTGGATGGTCTCCTTCAGCCCCGAGGCCGCGATGGCGTCGACGTAGCGCTTGCGGCGGCTGTTGTCGAAGACGATGATCCCGCCGGGAGCGAGCCGGTCCTTGGCCTTCTCCAGGCAAGCCTCGCGGGCGCGCCCGTCGATCACCACGAGGTCGAACTCGCCGGCGACGTCGTCGATGGAGTTGACGTACGCCTCGAAGTCGAGGCCCGCGTGGCCCTCCTTCTGGGAGGGGATGACCGGGTTGTCGCTGGCGACCGGCTCGATGACCCGCAGCGAGATCTTCTCCTCGCCGGCGAGCTCGGCCTGCATCATCTCGCCGAAGCCCTTGTGGTGCTCCACGGAGTGGATCTCGTCGGCGCGACGGGAGAGCCAGATGGTGGAGGCGCCGGAGCCGTACTCGTAGACCCGGATCGGGCGCTCACGCTCGCTCAGCCAGGCGTCGACGGCGGTGATCGCGTCGTAGGTCCACCACGGCACGTCCAGCTTCGCCATCGCCAGGGAGTCGTAGACCTTGGTGAGCGAGTGGGCCCAGTGGCGCCAGCGCTGCTCGACCGGCGGCGCGGTCTCCTTGGCGAGTCCCGTCTTCGTCAGCCCGCGACCGACGGCCTTGAGAGAAGCGGCGTAGGACTGCTTGGCCAAGGAAAGCGGGGAACGGCCTGAGGTGGACATTGATCTCCAGAGAAAGAATGGCGGACTGCACTTGAGACGATACCGGCGAACCGTGCCCGTTACTCGGAACGTTCTGCCAAACGCTTGGTGAGTCGTGAGAGAACATCGGGCGGCAGGAAGGCCGACACATCCCCACCGAACGTCGCCATCTCCTTGATCAGACTCGACGAGACCGCGGCCCAGCGAGGGTCGTTGAGCAGGAAGACGGTCTCGACCCGGGTCATGTGGGCGTTCATCTGCGCCATCGGTGCCTCGTACTCCAGGTCGGGCGCGCCGCGCAGGCCCTTCACGATCGCCTGGGCGTCGATCTCGACGCAGAAGTCGGTGACCAGACCGGTGAACGCCTGGACCCGGACGTTGCCCAGCGGGGCGGTGATCTCGGTGATCATCTCCATCCGCTCCTCGGGCGTGAACAGCCGCTTCGACTTCGAGGGGTTGACCCCGACGGCGACGACGACCTCGTCGAAGATCGCCGAGGCGCGGGTGAAGATGTCGAGGTGGCCGAAGGTGGGCGGGTCGAACGACCCCGGGCACACCGCGCGACGCGTCATTGTTTCTCTCTCCTTGTTCAGTGCGGTCAGTCCGGCGCCGTGCCGTACCAGAGCGTGGTCTCGCCGTACTTCTTCGACCTCTGGTCGGTGAACCCGTCGGGCCACACGGGCTCCGGGCTGCGCGCGGACCGCTCGACGACGACCAACGCGCCCGGCACCAGCCAGCCGTGCTTGACCAGCAGCGCGATGTCCTCGGCGACCGCGTCGTCCGAGAGCGGATAGGGCGGGTCGAGGAAGACCATGTCGTACGGAGCCGCCGGCGGCGTCACCAGGGTGCTCGCCACGGTCGCCGCGACCACGTCGGCTCTTGGGAAGCCGAGCTCTTTCGCGTTGGAGCGGATCACCCCGGCCGTACGCCGGTCCGACTCGACCAGGGTCACGACCCCGGCGCCGCGGGACCACGCCTCCAGCCCGACCGCGCCGGTGCCGGCGTAGAGGTCGAGGAAGCGCAGCCCGGCCAGGGAGCCGTAGGCGGACTCGATCGCCGAGAAGAGCGCCTCGCGGACCCGGTCGGTGGTGGGACGGGTCCGCACCCCTTTGGGAGCGAGCAGGCGCCGCCCTCCGGCGACGCCTCCGATGATCCGAGTCATTGGGACACCTTAGGACTTTTCCAAGTAGTCGGCGGAGGCGGACTCCTCGATCTCGGCGACCCGCTCGGCCAGGAGGGGTGCGCTGGCGAGCTCGACGTCCTTCTCCAGGAGGGACTCGGCCGCCTCTCGGGCCTGCAGGATCGTCTCCTCGTCGCGGAGCACCCGCAGGCTCTCCAGGCTCGATCGCCGGCCCGACTGGGAGGCACCGAGCACGTCTCCCTCGCGGCGCTGGTCGAGGTCCACCCGGGAGAGCGCGAACCCGTCGGTGGTCCCGGCGACCGCGTCGAGGCGGGTGCGGGCCGGGGTGCCGGCCTCGGCGTGGGAGACCAGCAGGCACAGCCCGTGCAGTCCGCCACGGCCGACCCGGCCGCGCAGCTGGTGGAGCTGGGAGACGCCGAAGCGGTCGGCGTCGAGGATGACCATGGTGGTGGCGTTGGGTACGTCGACGCCGACCTCGATCACCGTGGTGGCGATCAGCACGTCGATGTCGCCGGCGGCGAAGGCGCTCATGGTGCGCTCCTTCTCCTCGGCCGGGAGCTTGCCGTGGAGCTTGGCGACGCGCAGCCCATGCAGCGGGCCGCTGGTCAGCTCCTCGGTGACCTCGTCGACGGCGGAGAGCTGGACCTTGGCGGAGGTGACCTCGTTGCCGTCGGCGTCGAAGTCGCGCTGGTCGCTCTCGCCCTGCTCGGACTCGTCGCCGCTGATCCGCGGGGCGACGACGTAGACCTGGTGACCCTTCTCGACCTCTTCCCGGACGCGTTCCCACACCCGGGTGATCCACCCCGGGTGGTCGACCAGGGAGACCAGGTTGGTCTGGATCTCGGCCCGTCCGGCCGGGAGCTCGGTGAGCGTGGACACCTCGAGGTCGCCGAAGACGGTCATCGCGACCGTACGCGGGATCGGCGTCGCGGTCATCACCAGCAGGTGGGGTGGGGTGCCGGCCTTGTCGGTCAGGGCGGCGCGCTGCTCGACGCCGAAGCGGTGCTGCTCGTCGACGACGACCAGGCCGAGGTCGTCGAACATCACCTGGTCCTGCAGCAGCGCGTGGGTGCCGACGACGATCCCGGCCTCGCCGGTGGCGATGCGGCTCAGCGGGCCCTTGCGCTGGGTCTTGGTCATCGAGCCGGTGAGCAGCTCCACGTGGGTCTGCTCCTGGTCACCGGCGAAGAGCCCGCCGGCCATCCCGCTGGCAGCGAGGTCGCTGAGCATCGCGGTGATCGAGCGGTGGTGCTGCTGGGCGAGCACCTCGGTCGGCGCCAGCAGCGCGGCCTGACCGCCCGAGTCGACGACCTTGAGCATGGCGCGTAGTGCGACCAGCGTCTTACCGGAGCCGACCTCGCCCTGGAGCAGGCGGTTCATCGGGTGAGGCTGGGCCAGTGCCGTCTCGAGCTCCTCCCCTATCTGCTGCTGCCCCTTGGTCAGGGTGAACGGCAGCCGCTCGTCGAAGGCCTCGAGCAGGTGGTGGACCCCGCCGGTGCGGGCGGTGGTGCCGAGCGCCTGCAGCGCCCGTCGCCGCCGGCCGAGGACCAGCTGCAGCCCGACCGCCTCCTCGAACCGGAACCGGTGCTGGGCCCGCTGGACGTCATTGAGCTCATGAGGCGCGTGGATCAGATCGAGCGCGTCGCGCAGCCCCGGCACGTCGTACGTCTCCCGGAGCTGCTCCGGGAGCACGTCGGTGACGTCCTCGACGACCTGTCGGGCGAACCGCACCGCGCGCATGACGTCCCAGTGCTGGAGCCCCGCGGTGAGCGGGTAGATCGGGAAGAGCTCGGTCAGCTCCTCGACCGCCATCTGGTTGTCCGCGGCCTCGGCGGCGTTCTCGGAGTCGGAGGGGTCGCCGAAGACGACCATCTGCGGGTTGGCCAGCTGCCACTCGCCCCGGAACGAGCCCGCCTTGCCGACGAAGACGCCCCGGGTGCCCGGGGCGAGCACACCGCGTCGCCACTCGGCGATCCGCTGGGACTTGGAGAAGAAGGTGAGCTGCAGATCGGCGGTGCCGGCTTTGAGCTGGGTCTCGACGCGGAAGGCGGGCCTGCCGGTGCGGCGGTCGGTGTGCTGGCGCACCACGCTCCGCACCACCTCGCCGAGCACGGTGAGCATCTCGCCCTCGTGCAGCTGCGGGGTCTGGCTGAGATCGGCGGTGCGCAGGTAGCGCCGCGGGAAGTGGTAGAGCAGGTCACCGACGGTGCGCAGCCCGAGGCCCTTGGTGAACTTCGTGGCGTGCTTGCTGTTGCCCAGCACGGACTCGATCGGCGACTCGAGGGTGATCGCCACCGTCTCTTCTCCTCTACTCGACCGACATCAGGAGGGGGTAACGCTCCTGGCCTCCGTCGTACACCATCACATCAACGGCCGGATGGTTGGCGGCCAGCCACGCCGCGACGCTCCGGGCGAGCTCGCCGGTGGGGTCCTCCAGGCCGGAGACCAGCGTGACCAGCTCGCCACCGCCGCCGATGAGCCGGGCGAGGACGTAGGTCGCGCATGTCTCCAGGTCCTGGCCGACCTTGACGAAGTCTCCGTCGAGCACCCCGAGCGCGTCGCCCGGCATGCACGGCCCAGCCATCGTAATCGCTCGGGTGTTCGAGATCGTGACCGCGCCGTGCCGCGCGTGTCGCGCGGTGGCGGTCATCTCCAGCACGTCCTTGTCGAACTTCCGGCCGGGCTCGTGCACCGCGATCGCCGCCAGACCCTGCACCTGGGTGCGGGTCGGGATCACCGCGACGTTGATGTCGAGGTCGTCCTCGGCGGTGCGCGCGGCCGCCTCGGCCGACTGCCGCGTCGGGGCGTCGTTGGGCAGCACGATCACCTCGGAGGCGCCGGAGGCGGTGATCGCCTCGAGCAGCTCCGAGGTCGTCGGCCGCCGATGCGGGCCGCCCTCGATCACGATCGCGCCGGCGCCTCGGAAGAGCTCGGCCAGTCCCGGGCCCGCGGCGAAGGCGATCACGGCACGACCGCTCCGGGTGCCATGGCGATGGGCCTGGCCTGCGATCTGCTCGGCGAAGTGGGTCACATGGATCCGGTGGGGCCGCCCGGCGTTGATCCCGGCCTCGATCGCGGCACCGACGTCGTCGACGTGGACGTGGACGTTCCAGATGCCCTCGCCGCCGACGACGACCAGCGAGTCTCCCAGCGGCTGGAGCCGCTTGCGGAGATCGGGGATGGCGGCGTCCTCGGCGTCGAGCAGGTACATCACCTCGTACGCCGGGCCGCCCGGCTCCAGGGCGTGACCGTCGGCGCCGCCCAGACCCGGCGGGATCGGGATCGGGATGTGCGAGGCCGGCTCCTGGGGGCTCGGACGGCGACCGGTCAGTGCGGTGTCGAAGGCGTCGAGGAGCACGCAGATGCCGCGGCCGCCGGCATCGACCACCCCGGCGGCGGCCAGCGTGGGCAGCTGCTCCTGCGTACGGGCGAGAGCGGCGCGGGCCGCGCTCGCGGCGACCGACATCACGTCACGGGTGCGCGCGGTGTCATCGATCTCGACGCAGGCCTCGGCTGCGTCGGCCGCGGCACTGAGCACGCTGAGCATGGTGCCCTCCTGGGGTTCCCCCACCGCTGCGTACGCGGCATTGGCGGCCTTGCGCAGGGCGTCGGCGAAGACCGCGGCGGTGCGCTCGTCCTCGGTGGCCTGGATCAGGCGGCGCAGCAGGGCGCCGATCATCTCGGCCAGGATCACGCCCGAGTTGCCGCGGGCGTCCAGCAGCGCGCCGCGGGAGAAGGCGCGCAGCCCCTCGCGCCAGTCGGTGCCGGTGAACTCGCGCAGCCGGTCCCGGGCCGCGGCGATGGTCAGGTAGAGGTTGGTGCCGGTGTCGCTGTCGGGCACCGGGAAGACGTTGAGCGCGTCGATCTCCTCGCGGTGCGACGCGAGCGCATCGGTCGCCAGGTCGCCGAACCGGCGGAACAGATCGAGCTTGACCTCGGCCACGCTGCCCTCCCTACTCCTCGACACCTGCATGCAGCCAGACACGTGACGCCGGACACACTTCCCGGTATCGCGGCCCCAAGGTTAGGCGGTGCCTGGGTACGGGGTAAACGACGGGTGAACAAATCCAAGGCTGCAGCAAAGACACGAGCGAGTAACAAGATCCGCCACGTCGCACCTCGCAGCGGTGACGATCCATCCCTAGTGTGGAGACCTCCCTACGCGAAGGACTCACCGGATGTCGATCCCGACCCCGACCCCACGCGCTCGTCGCGTCGCTGAAATCTTCGACTTCTCACAGGGCCGCGGCCTGGAGATCGGACCGCTGCACATGCCGCTGATCCCCCGCAGCGCCGCAGACGTGTCCTATCTCGACCTCTACGACCGCGACCGGCTCTACGAGACGAACAAGATCAACCCCGTCATCACCCACGAGACCATCCCCGACATCGATTATCCGATGTGGGACGGAACCCGGATGCGTACGCTCGAGGAGGCCGCCAAGGAGGGCGCCCCGTTCGACTGGGCGCTGGCCAGCCATGTGATCGAGCACGTGCCCGACCTGATCGGCTGGCTCGGGCAGGTCGAGGCCATCACCGCCCCGGAGGGGGCTCTGGTCCTGGTCGTACCCGACCGGCGCTACACCTTCGACGCGCACCGCCCGCCGACGACGATGGGCCAGATCCTGCACGCCCACGAGACCCGCGACGTCGTCCCGTCCGTGCGCGCGGTCTTCGACCACCACCGCTCCGCGGTCGTCGCCGACCCCAAGCGGCTCCACCGCCACGGCCCCAGCGAGGCCGAGCCCTGCGTCCACGACCTCGGCTACACCAAGGACCAGGTCGAGCGGGCACGCCGAGGCGAGTACGTCGACTGCCACGTGTGGACCTACACCGACCGCTCGTTCCCCGAGATCATCGCCGAGCTGCGCCGCCTCGGCCTGACCGGCTGGTCGGTCGAGACGATCCTGCCCGTCCCCGAGAACGAGATCGAGTTCTACGTCGTCCTGCGCCGCGGCCTCTCCCCCGACCTCCCCGAGGCACCCGGGCTTCCCGACTGGGTCGAGCACGGCCTCGAGCTGCGCGAGGAGATCGCTCGGCTCCGCGAGGTCGTCGCCAAGCAGCGCCGGCGGCTCGAGTCGCAGCGCAAGCAGCTGGCCGGCCAGCGCGCCGAGATCGACGACCTGCGCGGGTCGAAGCGGTGGAAGCTGGCCACCACGATCGCCGCCCCGCTGGACCGGTGGCGCGATCGCCGCTCCGACGACTGACGATTTCGCCGGGCACAGCCCGACGGGCTACGCTTGTTCGGTTGTCTCGGCTGGGCAGCCGTTCATCGCGCCCGCCGGCAATATCTATTCGACCTCGATCATCTATTCAACCTCAGGAGTTCACGGTGGCTGCCGTCTGCGACATCTGCGACAAGAAGCCGGGCTTCGGCAACAACCGGCCGTGGTCCAAGAAGGCGACCAAGCGCCGCTTCGACCCCAACATCCAGCGCGTCCGCGCCGTCATCAACGGCACCCCGAAGCGCATGAATGTCTGCACGACCTGCATCAAGGCCGGCAAGGTCGCACGGTAGTCATCGAAGCACGAAGGGCCCCGCGGCAGCGCGCAAGCGCTGAGCGGGGCCCTTCTGCTTCGATCCGGCAGGCGCCGACTCGGCGCAAACGGACCGGAGCGAAGCGAGGACCGGATTGCGCCGCGTCGGCGCAAACCCGACGTAAGCCGAGCCGAGAGACCGAACCCGGACACGGCAGGGTTCAGAAGTGCGTCCACCCCGCCGGCCCCTCGTAGACCTCTCCGTCGACCGTCACCGGCTCACCACCGGGTTCCCCGATCGTCCCGATCACGGTGAACCCTTCCGGCAGCTCGACATCCGGCGGGAACGCGGCGAGCAGCGAGTGGTCCTCTCCCCCGCCCAGCACGAACGCGAGCGGGTCGGCGCCGGTCGCCGAGGCGACCGCGTTGAGCTCGTCGGGGATGGTCAGCGCCGAGGTGTGCACGTCGATGGAGACCTCGGAGGCCTCGGCGATGTGGCGGGCCTCGGCCAGCAGCCCGTCCGAGACGTCGATCAGCGCCGACGCACCGGCCGCCGCGGCGGCGGGGCCGGCTGCGTACGGCGGTTGCGGGCGGCGGTAGGCGTCGACCAGCACGCGCGGTGACCGGAACCCTCGCTTGAGGATCGCCAGGCCGGCAGCGGCCCATCCCTGGCGTCCGCACAGCGCGAGTACGTCGCCGGGCTCCGCCCCGGAGCGGAGGACCGGAGCCTGGGCGACCGCGCCGATCGCGGTCACCGAGATGACGATCTGGTCGGCGCCGGTGACGTCACCACCGACCACGGAGGCGCCCACCAGCGAGCACTCCGAGGCGAACCCCTCCGCGAAGTCGACCGCCCACTCGGCGGGAAGGTCGGAGGGAACCGCGAGACCGAGGGTCATCGAGTGCGCGACGCCGCCCATCGCGGCGATGTCGGCGAGGTTCTGACCGGCCGCCCGGTGACCGATGTGGGACGCCTCCGCCCAGTCGCGGCGGAAGTGACGCCCTTCGACGAGCAGGTCGGTCGAGACCACCACATGACCCTGCTTGACCCGCAGCAGCGCGGCGTCGTCACCGGGGCCGACCAGCACCTGCTCCCCCTGGGCGAAGTGCTTGGTCATCTCGGTGATCAGCCCGAACTCGCCGACGTCGGCGAGTGTCGTGTCCCTCGGAAAAGCCATGGCTCCATCCAACCCTCCTCGCCATGCGCAGAGATACCGGGACACGCATCACCGTGTCTTATCCCCAGGGTCGGTGTAGGTCGAGCGACAGATAACGCGATAGGTTACTGGCCTGACGTTGTGCCAAGGAAGGCACGGAGAACAGGAGCAGCACGATGGTCGTACAGGCGTACATCCTCATCCAGACCGACGTCGGCAAGGCCGCGGAGGTCGCCACCGAGATCGGCAAGATCCAGGGCGTGACCCTGGCTGAGGACGTCACCGGTCCCTACGACGTCATCGTCCGTGCCGAGGCCCGCAATGTCGACGAGCTCGGCAAGATGGTCGTGGCGCGCGTCCAGAGCCTCGAGGGCATCACCCGCACCCTGACCTGCCCGGTCGTCCACATCTGAGATTGACGGCTCTTCCCGGCCGTCTGTTAGAACGAACCCCATGAGCAAACCTCCTCTTCCCGGGCCCGTCGCTGTCATCGCCGGCGGGCTGAGCCACGAGCGCGACGTGTCGCTGGCCTCCGGCCGCAACCTCGTGCGCGAGCTGTCGGCCCTGGGCGTGGAGGTGGCTGCGTACGACTTCGACCGGGCCCTGCTGCACAACCTCGAACGCGACAAGGCGGTCGTGGCGCTGCCGGCTCTGCACGGCCAGTTCGGTGAGGACGGCGAGATCCAGACGCTCCTGGAGCTGA
The DNA here is from genome assembly GCF_011045035.1 of Nocardioides turkmenicus. Lineage (GTDB taxonomy): Bacteria > Actinomycetota > Actinomycetes > Propionibacteriales > Nocardioidaceae > Nocardioides > Nocardioides turkmenicus. The sequence goes on along the minus strand of NZ_JAALAA010000005.1, from coordinate 90,466 downwards.
TCGGGATCCCGTACGTCGGCACCGTCTCCACCTCCTGCCGCGTCGCGTTCGACAAGGCGGCTGCCCGGGAGCTCCTGCGTCGCGGGGGCATCCCGGTGCCGGACTCGGTCTCGCTGTCGTCCACGACGTTCCGCGACGTCGGTGCGCCGGTGCTGATGGAGCACGTCATCTCGCGGATGGGCGAGCGGGTCGTGGTCAAGCCCTCGCGCGGCGGCTCGGCCCTCGGCGTCACCGGCGTCGACGGCCTCTCCGCCCTTCCCGCGGCGCTGGTCAAGACCTACGCCTACTGCGACGAGGCCCTCATCGAGCGCTTCTACGCCGGCATCGACGTCTCCGTGGTCGTCCACGAGACCGACGAGGGCGTCAAGCCGCTGACGCCGATCGCGATCGACTTCAGCAAGGGTCACGAGTTCGACTTCGCGGCCCGCTACACCGCCGAGTTCGTCGGTTTCGGCCGCCCCGACCTCCCCGACGAGCTGCTCGCCGAGCTCGGCGAGACCGCCGTACGCGCCCACGAGCTGCTCGGCATGCGCGACATCTCCCGCACCGACTTCATGGTCACCCCCGACGGCAGCTTCGTCGTCCTGGAGGTCGCCATCACCCCTGGTGCCACCGAGACCAGCGTCTTCCCCTTCGCCGCCAAGCACGACGGCACCTCCATGGGCGAGGTCACCCTCGCCCTCCTCAAGCGCGCCCTCGCCCGATAAAACGCTGGTCGAGCCGCCGGAGCCGCTAGGCGGAGGCGTGTCGAGACCAACACAGTCCCCTCGGCGCTCGACGGGACTGTGTTGGTCTCGACACGCTCGCTGGCGCGAGGGTCTGAACGAAGTGGCCCTCGACCAGCGGCGTGGGCTCAGCTCAGGCCGGTGAGCTTGCCGGCGATGCCGCCGGCGGCCTTGAGGGCGACGCCCTCCTCGAAGTTCCGGGTGACCTGGGGAACGTGCTTCTCGGCCTCGGCGATGGCGCTGGTGAGCACCTCGGAGGCCGGGGTGTCGGGCCACAGGTAGAGCGAGAGGGCACCGGGGATCGAGTTGACCTCATTGATGAAGACCTCGCCCTTGCCGTCGGAGAGGAAGTCGATGCGGAGGATGCCGGTCAGGCCGGTGAGCTCCACGACGCGTACGGCCAGGTCCTTGATCTGCTTGGTGACCGACTCCTCGACCTGGGCCGGGAACTCGCGCGGGGACGAGGAGAGTCCGTCGGTGTGGACGTACTTGGCGGAGTAGTCGTACATCTTCGCCTCGTCGGAGCGCAGTGGGCGCTCGATGTCGCTCACCGCGATCTCGGGCGCGGTGCGGACCGAGGCGTTGAGGTCGAAGAGGTCGGGGCGGTACGGCTCGACGACCGCGCCGGCACGCAGGTGCGGCGAGGTGTTGAGGAGCGCGAGGCCGGTTTCGTAGTCGTCGACGACCTCGATGCCGATCGAGGAGCCGCCGAAGCGGGGCTTGACGATGTAAGGACCCTCGAAGGACGGGGCGGCGTAGCGGGAGAGCAGCTCGCGCTGCAGGGACGGCAGGCCGGCGTTGAGCATGACCGCACCGAAGGCGAGCTTGTCCATGCCGAGCGCGGCGGAGGCCGGGGTGGCGCCGGTCGCCTTCAGTCCGGCGAGCTCGAAGAGCCACTGGATGCCGCCGGCCTCGCCCGCCCCGCCGTGGAAGGCGGAGAGGATCGGGCCGGTCTCGAGGCGCTTGCCGCCGCCGAAGCCGCCGACGGTGTAGAAGCCGTCGCCCTTCTCGGTGCCGAGGCGGAACTCGACGGGCTTGGAGCCCTTCGGCTCACCGCCGAGGAAGTCGCGCGCCTCCTGCTTGGCGGGCACCAGGAACCACTTGTCGGAGCGCGCCCAGTAGAGGCACGTCACCTCGACGCCGGCACCGGAGAGGACCCGCTCGGCCTGCAGGCCGGTGAGGATGCTGATGTCGTGCTCGGCGCTGGGACCGCCGAAGACGATGGTGGCCTTGGTTACGCTCATGGTGAAAGCTCCTGGGGTCCTACGCGTAGTGATCGGGGAGGTCGTTCTCGTAAAGCACCACGTCGCCCTCCTTGGCCGCGGTCAGAGCATGATCCGCCGCCGCCTTGCGGCTGTCGAACTCGTGGGTGCGCGCCGGGTCCCCCGCACGCAGCGCTTTTCGGTTGGTGCGACCGACGATGCACAGCTGCATCTTGTCGGAGGCCGTGGCAGCCTGCGCGAACGCGATGTTGCGCGCGGCCTGCTCGGTGCCCAGCTCGACCATACCGGGCGTGATGGTCCACACCGTGCCCGACTCCCCTGCCAGCCGCTTCGCCTTGGCGAGCGCGGCGGCGGCGCCGGTCGGGTTGGAGTTGAAGGTGTCGTCGACGACCCACACGCCGCCGGGGGTCTTGTTGGCCTCGGCGCGGTGAGGCGTGCCGGGGATCGACGGCAGCCGCTGGGTGATCGTCTCGATCGGGACGTCGACCGCGAGCGCGAGGCCGACGGCGATCGCCACGTTGATCGGGTGGCCGACCTCGTCGGGCAGCTCCACGGCGTACGTCTGGTTGTTGATCGTCAGCGTGCCGTCGGTGACGATCACCTCGGCGGCGGTGCCGGGCACGGCGGAGCAGGCGATCACGCGCTTGCTGGCACGGAGGTTCTCGGCGATGAGGGCGAGCTCGGGTACGTCGATGTTGAGCACCACGGTCGACGCCTTCGGTAGGATCTCCGACTTGGCCTTCACGATGGTCTCGCGGGACTTCATCCGCTCCAGGTGGGCCTCGCCGATCGTGGTGATGGCGGCGACCTCGGGCGGGAAGATCTCGGTGAGCTCGGCGATCTCGCCCGGGCCGTACGTCCCCATCTCGGCCACGAAGATGTCGGTGCCGGGCTGGAGACGGTCGTTGACGGCGCGGGAGAGACCCATGGCGTTGTTGAAGCTCGCCGGCGAGGCCAGCGTCGACCAGCGTCCCTGCATCAGGTGGGTGGCGTAGTTCTTCGTCGAGGTCTTGCCGTAGGAGCCGGTGATCGCGACGATCTTCGGGCTGACCTTCCGGATCGTGGCGGCGGCCTGCACCTGCCACTTCTTCGCCATCGCCTTCTCGATCGGCCACATGATCGCCAGGGCCGCCTCGGCCAGCGGGACCGCGAGGATCGGGAGCAGGCCGGCGGCGATCGGGACGAACAGCGCGATCAGCACCGTGACGACGGCGTGCAGCGCGAAGAGCACACCGGCCAGCCGCTTGACGCGGTCGGTCCAGACCAGCCGCTTCGCACCGGTGAACGACATCCCCACCGGCCAGCCGACGAACAGCAGCGCGCCGACGAGCGCGCCGTAGGGCAGCACGAACGACGCCAGACAGACCACGACCACCGCGCCAAGCAGGATCGCCTCGACCGGGCGGGCCTTGATCCAGATCCACTCGATCGCGAACAGCCGCGTCGGCTCGTAGTGCTCACGCTGAGCGACCCGCAGCCAGCGGTAGTAGGAGACCAGGGTCAGCGCGGAGGTGACCAGGACGATCCACATGCTTCTTCTTCAGCCCCTCAGATTCAGTTCGTACGAAGTTCGTCGATGGCGCCGCGAAGGCTCTTGACGAGGCCCGCGTCGAGCAGGTGGGCGGATCCGGGGACGATCTCCAGGGTCGCGTTGTCCCCCAGGATCTCCATGGCCTCACCGGGCATCCAGACCGGGGCGGCGGTGTCGTTCTCGCCCCAGATCAGGCGGACCGGGAGGTCCTTCGGGATGGCGGCCAGCTGGTCGGCGTAGGACTCGTTGACGACCTTCACGAAGATGTCGCGGATGATGCCCTTGGCGTTGCGGTAGTCGGTCGAGCCGTACTTCTCCCGCAGCGCCTCCATCCTGGCCTCGGGGATCAGTCCCTTGCCGTGGAGCCAGCGGCCGACCCGGTAGGCGAGCTTGGGCTTGCCACCGGTCTTCGGGCGGAACAGCGGCACCCCGGTGAGGATGACCCCGCGGACGAGCTCGGGGCGGGTCGCGGCGAGTTGCACGGCCACCCGGCCGCCGAAGCTGTGACCGACGAGCACCGGGCGGTCGAGACCCTCGAGGATCTGGGCGAGCCAGTCGGCGTACTCCTTGCTTCCCCAGACCTCCTCGGGGGCCGGGGTCGCACCGAATCCGGGCTGGTCGAGCGCGAGCGCATCCAGGCCCTCGAGCGTCGATCCCCAGTCGCTGCGGTTGCGGGCCCAGCCGTGCAGGGCCACGACGGTGGCAGCATCCTTGCCGTGCTTCTCACCGAAGGCACGTCCATCCAGCAGGGTCGTCAACACGGCCGCAACCTTATCCGGGACGGCACGCCGACCCGTAACCGCGCGGCGCGTGAGACCCGTCGCCGAGGGCTAATAGGGTCGAAGCCATGGATCACAAGCCCGCCACGATCGCCGTCCACGCCGGGCGGCCGGCCCACGAGCCCGACCAGCCGCTCAACGTACCGATCACGATGGCCTCGACCTACGTGGCCGGCGGCGACAAGGAGTACGGGCGCTACACCAACGACGCCTGGGTGGCGTTCGAGGAGGCGCTCGGGAGGCTCGAGGGCGGGCGCGCGCTGTCCTTCGCCTCCGGGCTCGCGGCGGTGGCGACGCTGCTCGACCTGGTCAACGACTCGGTCGTCGTGGCGACCGAGCAGAGCTACCTCGGCACGATCGGCCAGCTGGCCGACCTCGAGGCCCGCGGCCGGCTGACCGCCCGCCTCACCGACTTCTCCGACACCGACGCGGTCGTGAAGATGCTCGAGAAGCTCGACGGCGAGGTCGCGCTGGTCTGGGTCGAGACGCCGACCAACCCCGGGATGCAGCTCGCCGACCTGCCGGCGGTCATCGACGCGGCCCACAAGGCCGGGGCGCGGGTCGTGGTCGACAACACCTTCGCCACTCCCCTGCTCCAGCAGCCGCTCGCGCTCGGCGCCGACATCGTCATCCACTCGGCCACCAAGTTCATCGCCGGTCACTCCGACGTCGTCATGGGTGCGGTCGTGGTCTCCGACGACGTGCTGTGGGATGTGCTCAAGGCCCGTCGCGACCTCCTCGGCGCGATCCCCGGCCCGTTCGAGGCGTGGCTGGCGCTCCGCGGCCTTCGTACGCTGCACCTGCGCGTCGAGCGCTCCGCCGCCAACGCGGCGACGCTCGCCGAGCGGCTGGCGGCCCACCCCGCCGTCGCCGAGGTCCGCTACCCGGGCTTCGGCGGCATGCTGGCCGCGGTCCTCCCGACCGCGGAGCAGGCCGACCTCCTCACCCGCTCCACGTCCCTGTGGGTCCACGCGACGTCGCTCGGTGGCGTGGAGTCCACCTTCGAGCGCCGTCGCCGCTGGAAGACCGAGTCGGCGACGGTGCCCGACGGGCTGGTGCGGATGTCGGTCGGGATCGAGGACGTCGACGACCTCTGGGACGACCTCTCCCAGGCACTGGAGCGACTCGGGAGCTAGTCCACCGGACTGACCACGAGCGCGGACCCGCCGCCGCGGCGCCAGGGCTCCGCGGTCGAGGTCAGCAGCCCGTCCGGGCCGATCTCGATCGCGGTGGCCGCGCCGAGCTCGGCTGTCGAGGCGAAGCGGTGTCCGAGCGAGGTCAGCGGTCCTCCGTACAGCTGGATGAACGCCGGCTCGGCGCCGGTGTTCGCGGCGTTGCGTTGAGAGACCCGCGGCGCCGCCATCGCCTCCGGCAGGGTGCGGTCGCGCGCGAGCCGCTCGATCAGGATCTGGAGCACGGTGGTGATGATCGTCGAGCCGCCCGGGGATCCGACCGCCAGCACCGGCCGGCCGTCGGAGAGCACGATCGTGGGCGACATCGAGCTCCGGGGACGCTTGTTGGGTTCGATCCGGTTGGGGTCGTCGGGCCGGTAGGTCGTCGAGAAGTCGGTCAGCTCGTTGTTGAGGATGAACCCGCGTCCCGGCACGGTGATCCCGGAGCCGCCGGTCTGCTCGATGGTCAGGGTGTATTCGACGACGTTGCCCCAACGGTCGACCACGGTCAGGTTGGTGGTCTCCAGGTTCTCGGTGTCCTTCGCAGTCACACCGGGGCCGGCCGGGTCGTCGCAGACGCCGTCGTATTCGTACGCATCGCCTGCGGCCACCGGCTTCGGCCGGGCCGCCGCCGGGTCGATGCCGCAGGCCCGCTCGGCGGCGAAGGTGTCGTCGAGCAGGGCGTCCACGGGTACGTCGACGTGGTCGGGGTCGCCGAGGTAGGCGCCGCGGTCGGCGAAGGCGATCGCGCTCGACTCGATCAGGTGGTGGTAGGCCTCGGTGTCGTTCATCCCGGCGAGCTCGTAGCGCTCCAGGATGTTGAGCGCCTCGCCGACCGAGGTGCCGCCCGAGGAGGGCGGTGCCATCCCGTAGACGTCGAAGTCCCGATAGGTCGAGTGGGTCGGCTCGCGGTCGGGTGCGGTGTAGGCGGCGAGGTCCTCGGTGGTCACCCAGCCCGGCGGGACCGGCAGGTCGGTGTCGTCGGTCTTCGGCGGCTCGGCCACCGTCGCGGCGATCTCCTCGGCCAGCGGACCGCGGTAGAACGCCTTCACGCCCTTGCGGCCGAGCAGGTCGTAGGTCGCGGCGATGTCGGGGTTGCGGAACCGGCTGCCCACCTCGGGCGCGGATCCTCCGGGAAGAAACAGTTCAGCAGTGGAATCGATCGCTGCGAAACGTTCCTGGTTGTCGACGGTCTGCTGGCGGAAGGTCTCGTCGACGACGAATCCTTCGCGAGCCAGCCGCGCAGCCGGCCGTAGCGAGTCGGCGAGCGAGCGCGTGCCCCACTTCCGCAGCGCCTTGTCCCAGGTCAGCGGGGTGCCGGGCACCCCGACCGAGGCGCCGCTGGTGACCATGTCCGGGAAGAACGGGTACTCCATTCCGGTCTCCGGGTCGATGAACGCGTCGTGCGGCATCGCCGCCGGCGCCTTCTCGCGGCCGTCGATCGTCTCGACCTTGCCGGTGCGCGCGGAGTAGTGCACGAAGAAGCCGCCTCCGCCGATCCCGGCCGAGTAGGGCTCGGTCACCCCGAGCGCCGCGGCCGTCGCGATCGCCGCGTCGGTCGCGTTGCCACCCTTGCGCAGCACCTCGAGCCCGATCCGGCTCGCGTCGGCGTCGACGCTCGCCACCGCACCGCCGTAACCGACCGCCGTCGGCACCTTCGGTGGCGGCGCGAGCCGGTCGTCCGGGGCGGCAGCCGCCCCTGCGTACGGGACCAGGGTGGCCAGCGCGAGCGCGCCTCCGGTCAGTGTGGCAACGAGTGCAGAGCGACGTCCGAGCATGGCGATCTCCCAGGATTGACGGCCCATCGAACGTACTACTACCGCGCCGGCATCGAATTACGTTCTGAAATTCCTTAATTAGTAAGGGTTGCTTACAAATAAACGGGCTGCCACCATCGAAAGGCGATCGGGCGCCTGGTGCCCGAGCAAGCCATCACCTCGGAGGTGTCACCATGCATGTCGCCTTGCCCCCACGAAGATCACGCCGGATCGCCGGCCTTCTCATCGGCGCTCTCGCCGGAGCACTCGCCCTCACCGGCACGCTCGCCCTCACCAGCACCCCGTCCAGCGCATCGCTGCAGACGGCCGCCGCGGAGCCGACCGCCATCAACGGCTACCGCAACGTCGGCTATTTCGTGCAGTGGGGCGTCTACGGCCGCGGATTCAAGGTCAAGCAGCTGGAGACCTCCGGCGTCGCCGACGACCTCACCCACCTCAACTACGCCTTCGGCAACATCCACCACCAGACCCTGACCTGCTTCGAGGCCAACAAGGCCCAAGGCGAGGGGCCCAACGGCTCCGACGGCGCCGGTGACGCCTACGCCGACTACGGGATGTCGTACGCAGCCGACGCATCCGTCTCAGGCAAGGCCGACACCTGGGACCAGCCACTGGCCGGCTCCTTCAACCAGCTCAAGCAGCTCAAGGCGAAGCACCCGGGCCTGAAGGTCCTGCTCTCGCTCGGCGGCTGGACCTGGTCGAAGAACTTCTCGCTGGCCGCGGCGACCCCGGAGTCGCGCCGCAAGCTCGTCTCCTCGTGCATCGACCTCTACATCAAGGGCAACCTGCCCGTGATCGACGGCCGCGGCGGCCCCGGCGCGGCGGCCGGCGTCTTCGACGGCTTCGACATCGACTGGGAGTGGCCCGGCTCGCCCAACGGCAACACCGGAAACCACGTCGACCCGGTCAACGACCGCGCCAACTTCAAGGCGCTGCTGGCCGAGTTCCGCTCCCAGCTGGACGCCCTGGGCGCGACCACGGGCAAGGACTACCAGCTCTCGGCGTTCCTCCCGGCCAACCCGCAGGACATCGAGGCCGGCGGCTGGAACGACCCGGCGATCTTCCGCTCCCTCGACTTCGGCAACATCCAGGGCTATGACCTGTGGGGCGCCTGGGACCCGAAGCTGACCGGCCACCAGGGCAACCTGTACGCCGACCCCGCCGACCCGCGCCCCGACGGCAAGCGGTTCAGCGTGGACGAGTCGGTCCGCGAGTACCTCGACGCCGGCATCTCACCGGCCCAGCTCGGCCTGGGCATGGCGGCGTACGGCCGCGGCTGGCAGGGCGCGACCTCCGCCCAGCCGTGGGGTCCGGCCACCGCCGCGGCACCGGGGACGTACGAGGCGGGCAACGAGGACTACGACAAGCTCAAGACCCGCGGCACCGACCACTACGACGCCGCCACCGGTGCCGCCTGGCGCTACGACGGCAACCAGTGGTGGACCTACGACAACGTCTCCACGATCAGGCAGAAGGCGGCGTACGCGATCTCCAAACGCCTCGGCGGAGGCATGTGGTGGGAGCTGTCCGGCGACCGCCAGGGCGAGCTGATCGGCACCTTCGCCGACGCCATGCGCAACGGCACCGGCGCCCCCGTCGAGGAGCCCGACCCGACCGACCCGCCGACCGAGGAGCCCACGGACCCGCCGACCGACCCGCCGGGTGGGGCGGCCGCGTGGTCGCCCACGACGGTGTACGTCGCCGGTGACCGGGTCACCTACGGCGGCCACCTGTGGGAGGCCAAGTGGTGGACCCAGGGCAACACGCCCGGCACCGAGGAGTGGGGTCCGTGGAAGGACCTCGGCACCGTCTAGTCCGCCGGTCGAGCCGCCGGAGCCGCTAGGCGGAGGCGTGTCGAGACCAACACAGCTCATACGCGACTGTGTTGGTCTCGACACCGCTCGCTGGCGCTCGCGGGCTCGACCAGCGGTTTACTCGGTCTCCGCCTTCGTGGGCCGCTCGAGCATCTCGTCCATGATCTCGCTGACCGTCTTGGCGCCGGAGACGACATCGTCGACGTACTGCGCCAGCGGCACGTCCACGCCGACCTTCGCCGCCAGCTCGCGCAGCGAGTGCGAGGACTTGGCGCCCTCGGCGACCTGGTGGCTGGAGGCGAGGATGTCGGCGGTGGTCATGCCCCTGCCGAGCTTCTCCCCGAACGTACGGTTGCGCGACAGTGGCGAGGAGCAGGTCGCGGCGAGGTCGCCGAGGCCGGCGAGACCCATCAGGGTCATCGGGTTGGCGCCCAGCTTCACCGCCAGCCGCGCGGTCTCGGCGAGACCGCGGGTGATCAGCGAGGCCTGGGTGTTGTCACCGAAACCCATGCCCGCGGCCATCCCGGTGGAGATGGCGACCACGTTCTTGTAGGCCCCGCCGATCTCGCAGCCGACGACGTCGGTCGAGGTGTAGGGGCGGAACGCGGGCGAGTGCACGCGCGCCTGGATCGTCTTGGCGACCTCCTCGTCGGCGCACGCGACCACACCGGCGGCAGGCTCGCGACGGATGATCTCCTTGGACAGGTTGGGGCCGCTGACCACCGCGATCCGCTCCGGCCCGGCGCCGGTGACGTGGGCGATGACCTCGCTCATCCGCTCCAGGGTGCCGAGCTCGACGCCCTTCATCAGCGAGATCAGCGGCACGTCCTTCGGCAGGAACGGCGCCCAGTCGGTCAGGTTGGCGCGCAGCGTCTGCGACGGCGCCGCGAGGACGACCAGCTCGGCTCCGTACGCCGCCTTCTCGATGTCGTGGGTGGCGCTGATGTTGTGGGGCAGCTCGGTGCCCGGGTGGTAGTCGGGGTTCTCGTGGGTGTCGTTGATCGCCGCCGCGACCTCCTCACGACGCGCCCACATGGTCACGTCGTTGCCCGCGTCAGCGAGGATGACCGAGAACGCGGTGCCCCATGAGCCCGCTCCGAAGACCGCTACCTTGCCACCACTCACGCTCAATTGCCGTCCTTCTTCTTGGTCTTGCGGGGGTCGCCGGTCGCATTCACCCCGGCCTTCTTCGGGTCGAAGAGCTCGCTGGGCGGCTCCTCGTCCCGGATGTCGGCCACCAGGCCGACGATCGCCTTCATGATCCGGTCGGTCGCCTCGTTCACGACCGCCGGCGTGTGCTCCTGGACCTCGAGATCCTTCAGGTCGACCGGGTCACCGATCTTCATCTGGATCATCTTGCGGCCGATCAGGTGAGGCTTGAGAGAGTACGCCGGAAGCAGGTCCTGGGCTCCCCACTGTCCCACCGGGTAGACCGGGGCACCGGTGGCGAGCGCGATCCGGGCCGCACCCGACTTGCCGCGCATCGGCCAGCCGGTCGGGTCCTTGGTGATCGAGCCCTCGACGTAGACGACCACGATGCTGCCCTCGTTGACGGCCTTCACGGCGGCGTCGAACGCCGACGCGCCGGCCGTGCGGTCCACCGGGATCTGACCGGCGGCCCGCAGGAACTTGCCCAACGCGCCTTTGAACAGGGCGGCCTTGGCCAGGTAGCTCGGCCTACGTCCGTAGTCCCAGACGATGTGCGCCGCGGTGAACGGGTCGATCTCGGAGACATGGTTGAGCGCGATCACCGCTCCGCCGCTCTCCGGGATCTTCTCGCCGCCGTCCCACTGGTGCTTGGTGGTCGCGAGAAGGACGGGCTTCACGATGCCGACGGCCACCACCCATGGCCAGCCGACCTTGCCCTCCTGGAACTTCCGGTACTTTCCCACGCACGCAGGCTACCGGGCCGTCACCTCGGGGTTGTGAGATACCTGTCAGGATCTACCCTGTGCCTGCACCTGCACCCGGTTACGTCGTCCTGCTGCCCGTCAAGCCTCCAGCGCGCGGGAAGTCCCGGCTGGTCGGCATCGAGTCGCACGAGCGTGCCGACCTCGCCCGGTCGTTCGCGCTCGACACCGCGGAGTCGTGCCTGGCAGCCGCCGGCGTCGGTGCCGTCCTGGTCATCACCGACGACTCCTACTTCGCCGCCGACGTCGCCCGCCTCGGTGCCGCCGTCATCCCCGACGGGGTCAGCGGCGACCTCAACGAGACCCTCGTCCAGGGTGCACGCGAAGCCCGTCGCCGCTGGCCGGACCTCCGGCCCGCGGCCCTGTGCGGCGACCTGCCGGCCCTTCGCTCCGCCGACCTGGACGCGGCACTGACCGCCGCTCGGGGCTTCGAGGCTGCGTACGTCGAGGACGCGGCGGGCGGGGGCACCACCCTCTACACCGCGCCCCACGACCGCTTCCGGCCCGCGTTCGGGCCCGGGTCCGCCGCCGCCCACCGCGACGGCGGCGCCCATCCGCTCGACGGCGACCTCCACTCGCTGCGCCACGACGTCGACACCCTCGAGGACCTCGAGGCCGTACGCAGGCTGGGGCTCGGGCCGCGTACGGCTCTGGCCTCGGTGCGGGTCGCCAGTCTCGGCTAGGAGTCGCTCGCGGGCTTCTCGGCCGGCTTCTCGGCCGGTGCGGAGGGAGTCGCCGGAGTCCCGTTCGCGGGGGCCTTCTTGGCGGGCGTCTTCTTGGCCGCGGTGGCCTTCTTCGCCGTCGTCTTCGCAGGAACCTTCTTCGCGGGCGTCGCCTTCTTGGCTGCGGTCTTCTTCGCTGCGGTCTTCTCCGCCGGAGTCGTCGGGGTTGCCGAGGTCTCGGAGGTCGCGGAGGTCGCAGTCGTCGTCGCGGCGGCGGTGGTCTTCTTGGCCGCCGGAGCCTTCTTCGCGGTCGTCTTCTTGGCCGCCGGAGCCTTCTTCGCGGTCGTCTTCTTGGCCGCGGCAGCCTTCTTCGCCGCGGGCGCCTTCTTGGCCGTCGTCTTCTTCGCCGGGCTCTTCTTGGCCGTCGTCTTCTTGGCAGCGGCCTTCTTCGCCGGGGCGGGCTTCTCGGCCGGCTCGGCCGCCTTCTCGGGGGTGGCCTGGGCGGGCTTCACCTCAGGATCCACGACAGGCGCGGCCGCGGTCTCAGGCATCGCGGCGGGCTTCGCAACCGGCTCGCCACCAGGCTTCACGACGGGCTCGGCAGCCTTGGCCGGCGACTTGCGCCCGGGCCTCGGCACCCTGACCTTCGGCACGGACGGGACCTTGACCTTGCCGGACACCACGTCGGCGACCAGCTTCCCGGCCGTGTCCTTCACCGCGCCGACTACTTTTCCGGCCTGTTTGCTTGCATCAGCTACTCGTTTTCTCACCACACGATCGACCTTAGGCCATGCCTGGTCCTTCCGAACATACCGACGGCATGTGAAAACGGACTGTTCACCTGATCTCTCCTGTTTCCGCCGGCTTCGCGTGGTTACGGTGGAGAGACTCGGGGCACGTCCGCAGCACAGCTTCGACATCTCAGCCTTCGGGAGACTGGACGAGGAAGGTACGACCATCACCGACGTGCACATCGACGAGGAACAGCCGCCCGTGGTGCTCGAGGAGCAGCCGACCACGGTGAGGCACAGCCGTGCCGGGATCCTGTTCTCCGCCTGCATCATCCTCGCCCTGATCGCCTCCGTGGCCTGGCTCGCGGTCCACACGACGCGGCTCGCCGAGGGACGCACCGGCGCCAACGTCCCCACTCCGGCACCGCCCGCGCCGACGGTCCGCAACAGCGCACCCGCCATCCCGGCGACGTACGCAGACCTGCCCGTCGGTCCCGCGACGACCCTGCCCTTCGTCGACCAGGCGGGCCGGCTCCAGCTGGGCGCGAAGCCGCAGAAGGTCTACGGCTCGCAGACGAGCGTGGCGGCATGGACGGTGCTGATGTACGAGCGCGCCGACAAGCCCGGCCCGGTGTGGGTCGCGCGACGCGGGAGGACCATCCAGGTCCCCGGTCTGTGGATCCAGCCGGTCCTGAGCAAGGACGGCAACCACCTCTTCGCCGTGCAGCAGACCGACGACGAGGCCTCCGCCCTGGTCGCTGTCGACACCGCGACCGGCGAGGAGGTCGACCGGCTCGTGCTCGAGGGCACCCCGGCCGCGACCGCGATCGTGGGCACCGACCGCACCCGCGTCTACTTCCGCACCGGCATCGAGCCCACCCCGGCGCCCGTACCCGGCAACTACGGCGAGCTCACCGTCTCCCGGCCGCCGGCGACGGTTTGGGATCCCGGCCATGCGACCCAGCGGATCTCGCTGCCGCTCGGCTACCAGCAGCTGATCCCACTGCGCCGCGGCGTACTCCTCCACAACCCCAGCGAGTGGGAGGCCCGCTTCGCCGCCATCGAGGCCGACGGCAGCCTCACCCAGCCCGGCGTCCATGCGCCCCTGCCCGGCTCCGTCGCGGACTCCCCCGACGGCTCGATCGTCGCCATCGCCCGCAATCCCAGCGACCCCGGGATGATCAGCTACGGAGCCGAGCGCGGCATCGCGGTCAACATGAGCACCTCCGAGCACATCGACCTGCGCGTACCCGACGCCGTCGAGAAGGTCTACGTCGCCGGCTTCGAGTCCGACCGCAGCGTCGTCCTCTACACCGCGACCGCCACCGAGTCGTGGTACCTCCGCTGCTGGGTCGACACCGGCTCCTGCGACCGCATCACCGGCTCCCAGCGCGGCACCGACGGCCGCCAGATCCGTCTCCCCGGCCTCCCCTGACCCGCCGAGCCGTCAACTGCGTCGGCCGAGAATGCAGTTGTGGGCGACGAGAGTGCACTCTCGTCGCCCACAACTGACAATTCGATCTACGTAACTGACGTCTCGGCCGACCCGACTGACGTCTCGGCCGACGCGAGCGCCTTCTCGGCGGTCAGGCGTGCTGGGTGACCGGCTTGAAGGAGGGCCGGGTGGCCTCGTACGCCGCGATGTCATCGGCGTGGGACAGCGTGATGCCGATGTCGTCGAGGCCCTCGAGGAGGCGCCAGCGGGTGTAGTCGTCGATGTCGAAGGAGTCCTCGATGGCGTCGACGCCCTCGCCGGCCCGGACGGTGCGGGACTCGAGGTCCACCGTGATCGAGGCGCCGGGGTTGTCGTCGAGGTAGTCCCACAGCTTCTGGACGACCTTCTCGTCGACCTTCGCCGCGAGCAGGCCGGCCTTGCCGGAGTTGCCGCGGAAGATGTCGCCGAAGCGGCTGGAGATGACGACCCGGAAGCCGTAGTCCATGAGGGCCCAGACGGCGTGCTCACGGGAGGAGCCGGTGCCGAAGTCAGGGCCGGCGACGAGGACGGAGGCCCCGGCGTACGCCTCGTTGTTGAGGACGAAGGACGGGTCGTTGCGCCAGGCGGCGAAGAGACCGTCCTCGAAGCCGGTGCGGGTGACGCGCTTGAGGTAGACCGCCGGGATGATCTGGTCGGTGTCGACGTTGCTGCGGCGCAGCGGCACGCCGACGCCGGTGTGGGTGGTGAACTTGTCCATGTCAGGCCTCCACGAGAGTCAGGTCGGCGGGCGAGGAGAGGGTGCCGCGTACGGCGGTGGCGGCAGCCACCTCCGGCGAGACCAGGTGGGTGCGTCCGCCCTTGCCCTGGCGGCCCTCGAAGTTGCGGTTGGAGGTCGACGCGCTGCGCTCGCCCGGGGCGAGGGTGTCGGGGTTCATGCCCAGGCACATCGAGCAGCCCGCGCCGCGCCACTCGGCGCCGGCGTCGAGGAAGATCTTGTGCAGACCCTCCTCCTCGGCCTGCAGGCGCACCTTGGCCGAGCCCGGCACGACCAGGAAGCGGGTGCCCTCGGCGACGTGGTGGCCCTGGATGATGTCGGCAGCCGTACGCAGGTCCTCCATGCGCCCGTTGGTGCAGGAGCCGAGGAAGACGGTGTCGATGTGCACCTCGCGCATCGGGGTGCCGGCCTCGAGGCCCATGTAGGCCAGCGCCTTCTCGGCCGCGATCCTCTCGTCGGCGTCCTCGAAGTCGTCGGGGCTCGGGACGGCAGCGCCCAGCGGGACACCCTGGCCCGGGTTGGTGCCCCAGGTGACGAACGGGGTGACCTCGGCGGCGTCGAGGACGATCTCCTTGTCGAAGACCGCGTCCTCGTCGGTGACCAGGGACTTCCAGTGCGCGACGGCCTGGTCCCACTCGGCGCCCTTGGGGGCCTCGGGCTTGTCCTTGATGTAGGCGAAGGTGGTCTCGTCGGGGGCGATCATGCCGGCCTTGGCGCCCCACTCGATCGACATGTTGCAGATCGTCATCCGGGCCTCCATGGAGAGCTCGCGGATGGCCTCGCCGCGATACTCCACGATGTAGCCCTGGCCACCGCCGGTGCCGGTCTTGGAGATCAGGGTGAGGATCAGGTCCTTGGCGCTCACGCCCTCGGGCAGGGTGCCGTTGACCGTGACGGCCATGGTCTTCGGCTTGTCCTGCATCAGCGTCTGGGTCGCCAGCACGTGCTCGACCTCGGAGGTGCCGATCCCGAACGCGATCGCGCCGAACGCGCCGTGCGTGCTCGTGTGGGAGTCACCGCACACGATGGTCATGCCCGGCTGGGTCAGGCCCAGCTGCGGGCCGACCACGTGGACGATCCCCTGCTCGGCGTCGCCGAGCGGGTGGAGACGTACGCCGAACTCCTCGGCGTTCTTGCGCAGCGTCTCGACCTGGGTGCGGCTGACCGGGTCGGCGATCGGCTTGTCCCAGTCGAGGGTCGGGACGTTGTGGTCCTCGGTGGCGATGGTGAGGTCCGGGCGGCGGACCTTACGGTTGGACAGCCGCAGGCCGTCGAAGGCCTGCGGGCTGGTCACCTCGTGGATGAGGTGAAGGTCGATGTAGAGGAGATCAGGCTCTCCCGCGGTCGACCGGACGACATGCTCGTCCCACACCTTCTCCGACAAGGTCCTGCCCATGACACGTTCTCCATCTGGCATCTTTGGTCTGTAGTGGCCGGTGGCGGCTCGAGCGTTGAATCGCGATGTCAGATCCGCCACTTCCAGTCTGCTTCTCCGAGCGTAACGTTGCATCTCAGGTTCTGAGAAGTTAGTCTTGCGATATGGACAGTTCCAGTGGTGTGGGCGTGCTCGACAAGGCCGCCCTTGTGCTCACAGCTCTCGAATCCGGCCCGGCGACCCTCGCGGGTCTGGTGGCCGGGACGGGTCTCGCCCGTCCGACCGCGCACCGTCTGGCGGTCGCGCTCGAGCACCACCGTCTGGTCGCCCGCGACATGCAGGGCCGCTTCGTCCTCGGCCCACGCCTCGCCGAGCTCTCCGCTGCCGCTGGCGAGGACCGACTGCTGGCCACCGCCGGACCCGTCCTGGCGCGTCTGCGCGACATCACCGGCGAGTCGGCGCAGCTGTGGCGGCGCCAGGGCGACTTCCGCGTCTGCGTCGCTGCCGCCGAGCGCCCCTCCGGCCTGCGCGACACCATCCCCGTCGGCTCCCAGCTGACGATGCGTGCCGGGTCGGCCGCTCAGATACTGATCGCGTGGGAGGACCCCGAGCGCCTCCACCGTGGCCTGCAGAACGCCGCCTTCTCCGCCGCTGCCCTCTCCGGCATCCGCCGCCGCGGCTGGGCGCAGTCGATCGGCGAGCGCGAGGCCGGCGTCGCGTCGGTGTCGGCCCCGGTCCGCTCCCCCGGCGGCAAGGTCATCGCCGCCGTCTCCGTCTCCGGCCCCCTCGAGCGGCTCACCCGCCAGCCCGGGAAGATGCACGCTCCTGCTGTCCTCGCCGCTGCCGACCGCCTCTCGGAGTCGTTGCGGCGCGCGGCTGCGGAGTAGCGGCGCCGGATGCTCACCGAGTTACCTCGGTGAGCGCGCGCTTTCTTCGCGGAGTTCCACGAAGGAAGCGTCACCCGACCGAGGTACCTCGGTGAGCATTCAGCCGCAGATCTCCCGCACCGCCTCGCGCACAGCCTTGAAGTCCTCGGCCCGCGACTGATCCTCGGCCAGTCCGACGATCGCGGCGACCTGATAGTCGTCGAAGAGTCGCGGCTCGGCGTCCTCGAGGTCTCCGGCGACCAGCACGACCACACCCGCGGCGGTGCTCTCCGCGAACCGCACCGACCAGGTCGGCTGCTGCAGCCCACCGACACGTTCGACCGTGTCCTTCGCCTCGTCGCTCGACACGTCCTGGTCGCAGGTCACGTCGCCGTTGACCAGCAGCTGGTTCTCCTCGACACTTCGGACGCTCTCACCGGTCGTCGCCGGCATCACCGGCTCGGCAGGCGATCCGGCCCCTGCCGGGCCGGCGGTCTCCTCACCACACCCAGCGAGCACGGCGAGCACGCCGGCGAGCGCACAGACAGCCAGCGACGTACGCCACAGCTGACGAGTCGGCCGCCACTTCTGCAGTCTCGCCATCAGAAGAGGGCACCGCTCTCCAGGCCCAGCAGCTTCGTCTTCCGGTCCAGGCCGCCGGCGTAGCCGGTCAGCGAGCCGTCCGCGCCGACGACGCGGTGGCACGGGATGACGATCGGGATCGGGTTCTTCCCGTTGGCGAGCCCGACGGCACGGGCACCATGACCGGTCATCTCGAGACGCCCGGCGATCTGGCCGTAGGAGCAGGTGGTGCCGTACTCGATCTGCTGCAGCTGCTCCCACACCCTCACCTGGAACGGTGTCCCCACGGGAGCCAGCGGGAGGTCGAAGACGACCCGGTCCCCGGCGAAGTACTCGGCGAGCTGACGCGCGCACTCCAGCAGCAGCGGGTCCGAGTCGGAGCGCTCCCCTCGCGGCCGGCCCTCCGCGTACAGCGCGGGCATGAAGTCGATCGCGGTGATCGCGCCGTCGAGCGCGACCAGCCGGAGCTCGCCGACGGGCGAGTCGATGATGGTCCACATCAGAGTTCCTCCAAGGCAGTCAGTGAAGTCCACAGGTAGAGCAGGGCGTACGAGCGCCACGGCCGCCACGCGGTGGCATCCGCCACCGGTGCGCCGAGCACGTCCAGCGCTCGCCGGATGCCGACATCGGTCGGCAGGAAGACATCGGGATGACCGAGCGCGCGCAGCGCGATGTAGTCGGCGGTCCAGGGGCCGACGCCGGGCAGGCCGAGCAGCTGCTCGTGCACGACGTCGCGGTCGGTGCCGCGGTCCAGCTGGAGCTCGCCGGAGGCGAGGGCCGCGGCCAGACCGGTGACCGCCCGACCGCGCGAGCGCGGCATCGGCATGCCGGCGGGGTCGGCAGCGGCAAGGGCCTCGGCGGACGGGAACAGATGAGTCAATCCTTCGATCTCGGTCGCGATCGGGCGACCGTGCTCGGCGACGATCCCGGCCAGTACCGTGCGTGCCCCGGCGACCGAGACCTGCTGCCCCACGATCGTACGCAGCGCCAGCTCGCCCCCGTCGACGGTGCCGGGCACCCGAAGCCCCGGGAGCGCCAGCGCCAGCGGGCCGATCACCGGGTCGCCGGCGAACACGTCGCCGACAGCGCGCGGGTCGCAGTCGGCGTCGAGCAGGCGCCGGGCCCGCTCGACGGCCGCGGTGGTGTCGCGCAGGTCGGCGAGCTTGAAGGTCGCGTGGACGAAGCCGGTCTCGCCCTCAGGGATGTCGGCGAGCTCGAGGCGCAGCGTACCCGGCCCGTTGGGCAGGTCGAGCGTCCGCGCGAACCACAGCCGCCCGTCCTCGACTCCGGCGACCTCGACACCCGGCACCAGGTGGTCGCGCAGGAAGGCGTGCAGGGCGCGACCGGCGAACGGGGTGCGGACGGCGAGCCGCAGCGCGATCGTCCCGTCGGCCCGGCGCCGGGAGCCGCGGCGTCCGCGGAGCTCGGTCGGCGAGGCCGCGTAGACCTCGCGGACGGTGTCGTTGAACTGGCGTACGCTCGAGAAGCCCGCCGCGAAGGCGATGTCGGCGAAGCCGAGCTCGGTGGTCTCGACCAGCGTCCGGGCGGTCTGCGCGCGGCGTGCACGGGCCAGCGCGAGCGGGCCGGCACCGAGCTCGGTGGTCAGCAGCCGGGTCAGGTGGCGCGGCGAGTAGCCGACCCGGCGGGCCAGCCCCTCGACGCCTTCACGGTCGACGACGCCGTCGGCGATCAGCCGCATCGCCCGACCGGCCAGGGTCGCGGCCACGTCCCACTCCGGGCTGCCCGGGGTGGCGTCGGGACGGCAGCGCTTGCAGGCGCGGTAGCCCGCCGCCTGGGCCGCCGCCGCGGTCCGGTGGAAGGAGACATTGGTCAGCGCCGGGGTGCGGGCCGGGCACGAGGGACGGCAGTAGATCCCGGTCGAGGCCACCGCCGTGTAGAAGACGCCGTCGAAGCGTCGGTCGCGCGACCGAACGGCGCGGTAGCACGATTCGAAGTCGAGTCCGTTCACGCTCGTCGTCCCATCCATGCCCTCAATGTTGCCGTGTCAGGAACGAAATTACGCGCGGTTTTCGGACAGCGCCTTCCTCATGGTTTCACATTGCCGTTACCTGAAGAAGCAACCTCTCGGCTCACTGGCGCGTACAACCTGTGTGGGCTGCACATGCAGACGGTCTGCTCACGGACGGGCGAGGGAGGGTGATGAGGTCGGAAACCAGGTCGGGCACACGTACGGTCGTGCTCACCGTCGTGGTCACGATGCTGTTTCTGGCGGTCGGCACAGGGATCGGCACCTGGGCGTTCTACGGCCACCTCAACCGCAACCTCGGCTCGGGTGGCGACATCCCTCACCTCGTCGACGAGCCGGAGGACGAGGACGACGGGCCCAGGCAGCCGCTCAACATCTTGATCCTCGGCACCGACGGGCGCGACTGCAAGGGCTGCTCGATCGACGGCGAGGGCGGCGCCGGCGGGTCCGACAGCACGATCCTGCTGCACGTCGCCGCCGACCGGAAGTCGGCCTACGGGGTCTCGATCCCCCGCGACGCGCTCGTCGACCGGCCGGAGTGCACCGCGCCGGACGGCACCACGATCCCCGAGGCACGCGGCGTGATGTGGAACCAGGCCTACTCCCTCGGCGGCCCGATCTGCACCGCCCGCCAGACCGAGCTGCTCACCGGCATCCCGATCGACCACTATCTCGCCCTCGACTTCGCCGGGTTCCGTGGCATGGTCGACGCCGTCGGCGGCGTCACGATCTGCATCCCCGAGGAGATCAACGACGAGGAGCACAACATCTTCCTGCCCGCCGGCACCCACAACCTGCGCGGGAAGCAGGCGCTCGACTACGTACGCAACCGCTCCTCCACCCCCAACGCCGACCTGGGCCGGATGCGGCGACAGCAGTACTTCCTCACCGCTCTCGCCACCAAGGTCCTCTCCGCCGGCACCCTCACCCGGCCGCGCCGGCTGGCCACGTTCGCCACCGAGCTGTCCAAGTCGATCACCACCGACATCGGCTCCGTCGCGGGCCTCGCCGACCTGGCCGGCCAGATGCGCGACGTCGACCCGAGCAGCATCGAGTTCGAGACCGTGCCCAACCGGGCCTTCCCCGAAGGCGATCCCAGCTGGGGCCGCCTGCAGATCCTTCCGGAGGCCGACGAGCTGTGGCAGCGGATGCTCGAGGACCGCCCGCTCCGCGGCCCGACGAGCAGCCCGGCGCCCACGCCCACCAGCTCGCCCAAGGGCTCCGCCACGTCCGGAAACCGCGAGGTCAGCGTGTCACCGGAGGTGTCCCCGACCGAGTCCGTGACCCCCGAGCAGCAGGAGAAGGACGCCGCCGACAACGGCCTGTGCGCGCCTGCCTGAGCGTGATGCTCCGACTCACCCGCGCCGTTTGCCGAGCACGACCAGGTAGCGGCAGGGCTCGTCGGTCGGGTTGACGAAGACGCAGTCGGAAGGCGGACCCAGCTGCAGGCAGTCCCCCGCGTCGAGCTCGTGAACGAGGTCGCCCTCGATGAAACGCAGATGGCCCGAGAGGACCCAGATCTGCTGCTCCTTGAAGGAGTACGCCGCGGCGGGCGCCGCCACCGACGCACCCGGCGGGAACTCGACCTCGACCAGCTCCAGGATCCCGCGCGCCGGCGGCGAGACGGCGCGGCGTACGTAGCCGGTCTCGGGATCCCTCCACTCGGGCTGCTCGGAGCGTCGGGCCACCCGCACCATGTCGCCCTCGGCTCGAGCGATCAGCTCCGACAGCGTCAGCTCCAGCGCGCCGGAGAGGCGGGTCAGCAGCACCGCCGTCGGCTGCGCCTCGCCCCGCTCGATCTTCGAGATCATCGCCCGCGAGACGCCGGATGCCTCCGCGAGGCCCGCAACGGTCATCCCGACCGATTCCCGCGCCGACCTGATGTTGGCCGCCAGGGCATCACCGAACATGTCACTATCATCAGCCACGCGACTACTATAGGAGACATGCCTCCTGCCTGGACGATCCGAGACGCCACACCCGACGACGCCGCGGCCTGCGCCGCCATCTACGAGCCGTACGTCCGCGACACCGTCATCTCCTTCGAGACCGAGCCGCCGTCGGCCGAGGAGATGGCCGAACGCATCAAGGCCGCCCAAGCCGAGCACGCCTGGCTCGTGCTGGAGACCGACGGCGGCGTCGCCGGTTACGCGTACGCCACCAGCCACCGCACCCGGGCCGCCTACCGCTGGGCGTGCGACGTGTCGATCTACCTCGAGACCGGCCGCCGCCGCAGCGGCGCCGGAAGAGCCCTGTACGCCGCCCTCCTGCCGCTCCTCCGCGAGCGTGGCTATCGCCGGGCGCTGGCCGGGATCGCGCTCCCCAACGATGCGAGCATCGGCCTCCACCGCTCCTTCGGGTTCACCGACGTCGGCGTCTATCGCCGCATCGGCTGGAAGCTCGACGCCTGGCACGACGTCGCCTGGATGCAGCTGGACCTCTGAGCCTCGGACGGCGCTTGCGCCGGCCGAACGCGAAGAGATCGAGCGGGTCGAGATCTACGTCCCGAGGATCAGGCGGGAGCGAGCACCTCCGTCAACGTGCGCCGCAGCCAACCGCGATAGTCCCCCGACCCCCACCCCGTCGTACGCCGCAGCAGCAGGTAGGTCTCCGCCTGACAGGCGAGGGCCACCGTCTCCTCCTGCCACACCGGGTCGGCCACCTCCGCGAGCAGACCGTCGGCCCGGGCGGTCCGGACGAACCGCCGCAGGAGCTCTCGGGTGTCGGCGCGGCCCGCCTGGAAGGCCTCGGCCAGCTCCGGCTCGGAGGCCTGCGCTTGCAGGACGACCTCGAACAGATCACCGGCCCGCTCCATCAGGTCGGCGATCCCACCGACGAGCACCTCGACACGGTCCACAAGAGCCGGCTCTGTGAGCGCCGCCTGGAACCACTCGCGTTCACCGACGGTCCGCTGCTCGGCATCTCCCCCGACGGCCACATCGACGACGCTCCGCAGCAGAGCCGCCTTGGTGCCGAACCGGACATAGACGGTGCGGTGCCCGACCCTGGCCCGGTCGGCGACCGCCGTCAGGGCGGTGGCGTGGTAGCCGTCGCGTACGAACAGCGTTCGCGCGGCGTCGAGGATGCGCTCCTGGGTCTCGGCCACCTTCGCAGCACGAAGTCCCTTGACAGGCGTGGTCATGAGATGCAGCATAACTGCATGATTGCAGTATGACTGCATCGAAAGGGAGGTGTTTCATGATCGCCACCGACGCTCCCGCCCTGGACGGGGTGCACCATGTGAAGCTGCCGGTCGGCGACCTCGAGCGCTCGCGCTCCTGGTACGCGTCCCGGCTCGGCTACGTCACGCTGATCGAGTTCACCAAGCGCGGTCGCACGACCGGCATCACCATGCGCCATCCGAACGGCGGCCCGCTGATCGGATTCGTCCTCAACCCGGATCTCGCCGTCCGGGCGAGCGGCTTCGACTACTTCTCGATCGGCGTACGCAACAAGGCGGATCTCGAGGAGCTGGCCGATCGTCTCGCCGGGTTCGGCGAGGAGAACGCCGGCGTCCACTTCGCCACCATCGGCTGGATCCTGCCGGGCACCCACGACCCCGACGGCCACGAGGTCCGCTTCTACACCAACGATCATCACACCCTGATCCCCGACGGCGAGCTTCCCTTGGTCGTCGACGACCCGATCGGGACCGAAGCCGAGCGCGAGCGAGCCCACAACGCGAAAGCGGTCCCTCCCAGCGCTTGCTGAGAGGGACCGCTTCGGTACTTGTACCCCCGACCGGATTTGAACCGGCGTTACCGCCGTGAGAGGGCGACGTCCTAGGCCGCTAGACGACGGGGGCTTGCACCTGCCATCAGGACCGATCCGGTCCCGCTGACGAGAGAAAACACTACCCGAACGACCGCCGATTCACTCAATCGAGGCGTCATTCGAGCTGCTGCCGCAACCGTGCACGCACCCGGTGATAGCGACTGCGCACGGTCGCCTCTCGCATGCCGATCACGGTCGCCGTCTCGACCAGGCTGAGGCCGTCCCAGTGCACGAGGCGCAGGATCTCCTGGTCGATCGGTTTGAGCCGGTCGAGCGCCGCGCGTAGATCCATCACGCGCTCGTCGGCCGGGTGCGCGACCTCGTCGACCGACGACAGCTCGCTTCTCAGTCGGCCGGCAAGCGCGGACCGCCGCTGGTTGGTACGTCGATGCCCGCGCAGCACATTGCGGGCAACCCCGAACGCGTACATCCGAGCGTCGTGCGGGTCATCCAGCAGCGCGTCCGCGCGCCGCCAGAGCTGCAACAGCGTCTCGCCCAGGAGGTCGGCCGCGTCCTCCGCGGAAACCACCCGACGTACGAAGTAGGCCAGGAGCGTCGGCGCGATCGAGACCAGCCAGTCGTCGACTTCACTCACCATGACGCTGTCGGTGACTGGGTCAGGCGCCGCCTGCCGCGCGGTCACTCGCCGGCCTCACAGCTGGTGCCGAATCCGGTCAGGCGTGGCCCGTCATCGGCCGGCTCCCCCAACTCGGGAACGACGCCCCGAAGCTCGGCGCCGAACTGGTCCTCGAGGCCCGGCGAATCGTCCGTTGCCGCATCGCGGAGATCGTCGGTCCACGCACTCCAGTCCTTCCGTCGTACAAACCGGCCGAGCTCCTCCATCTCGCCCTCGTCGAGGTCACGGAACTCGAGGAAGAGCTGGCACGTACTCCGCTGACCGTCACCCGTGGTCACGACGAACTCGATCGGCTCGTACAGACGTTGTCCGCCCGGCTCGATCGTCATGTGCGGCGGCACGCCCATCATCCACGCGTCCTGAGTCATCGCAGCACTGAGCGCCAGGGCCCCGATCGCGACACCGCCGATCACGTACGGACGCCGTGGCCGCCTCCGTCGGGGCCACGCCCGGTCACTGAGCCCCGCGCCGTGCGCGACGCTCGTTGCCAGCTCCTGGGCCAGCGCAGCCTCACCGTCGCTGAGCTGCGGCGCGGCTGCGTCCAGCAACCGATCGAGCTCACGATCGTCCATCGAGTCCTCCCTGGTGCGGTGGGTTCACCCCTACCTGGCCGCACGATCCCGAAGCGTTGCACCGCACAGCAAGAGAAATGACGAAGGGCCCCGAGTCAGTGACTCGGGGCCCTTCCTGCGTTGTACCCCCGACCGGATTTGAACCGGCGTTACCGCCGTGAGAGGGCGACGTCCTAGGCCGCTAGACGACGGGGGCTTGCAGCGGGTGAAACCTTAGCGAACCGCTTCGGTGACTCCCAAATCCTCCGGAGAGGATCCGCTGGGCTACTAGGACTCGAACCTAGAATAACTGGACCAGAACCAGTCGTGTTGCCAATTACACCATAGCCCATCGTCTTGCAGGACTAAGCCTCACAAGAACGATCCGGCCCTCGGGATTTCTCCCTCGAACCGAGAGGAAACATTACCGGCGAGGTCCCCCGGCGACGAAATCGGCACGCCCACTGTGCGACTCACGGGCTCTTCGTCGTGGTCGAGAGGCCCGCTGATCGCGCCGCCCACACGGTCAGGGCGAGGAAGACGCCCGACTGGACGAGGGTGACCGGGATCCGCCACCACGAGCCCTCGGTGGTGTTGAGCACGGTCGAGATGTCGCCGAAGGCGACCGCCATGCCGAGGCTGACGAAGTTGTTGAGGACGTGCAGCGCGATGCCGGCCTCGATGCCGCCGGTGGCGATCACACAGATGCCGGCGACGATCCCGAAGGCGAACCGGTCCAGGAACAGCGGCAGGTCCTGGGACCCGTGGGCGAAGGCGAAGAGCAGCGCGGTGATCGTCACCGACACGGTCCGCGCCCAGGCCATCCCGCCGAAGAGGGACCCGAAGGTCTGGAAGATGTAGCCACGGAAGAGGTATTCCTCCCCCGCCGCCTGCAGCGGGGTGAGCAGCACGATCACAAGCACGAAGTCGCGCATCGTGCTCGTGTAGGGGTTGAGCGTGCTCGGCCCGAGGTCGTCGCCCGGGATCGGCAGCCGGGAGGCGATGATGATGGTGACCACCATCGTGACCGCCGCGATCCCGAGGCACTGCAGCAGCCACGGCCAGCGGATCCGGCGCTCGACCGAGGCCAGCCACCCGGGCCGCAGCCCGTGCAGCCCCCAGCACAGCAGCATCGCTGCCGGGATCGCCCCAGCCAGAGACAGCAGCAGGAACGCCAGCGACTCCGGGGTGACGTTTTCCACGTCGGCCACACGGGCCATTCCGGTCTCGACCTCGTCGCCGGCGAGCGTGAAGAAGAGCTCGAAACCGGCCAGCACCACCGCCGGCGAGACGAAGAAGACGCACAGTCCGATCAGGATGAGTCCGACCAGCGGTCGCCCCCAGCCGCTGCGCCCGCTGCGCTGCACCTGGTAGTACGCCAGTCCCGAGGGCGGCTCCATGACCGTGCTCATCCTGCCCGTCCTGCCACGTTCAGCTCCTCCCGAGAACCGCCTTCAGGCGCCCCAGCGTACGCTCCCGGCCGAGCAGCTCGATGGATTCGAACAGCGGCGGGCTGATCCGCTTGCCCGTCACCGCGACCCGCACCGGGCCGTACGCCTTGCGTGGCTTGAGGCCGAGACCGTCGATCAGGGCCGCGGTCAGCGCGTCCTGGATCTCGGCCGTCGACCACGTCGAGAGACCCGAGAGAGCGTCGTACGAAGCCCGGACGACGCCCAGGCCCTCCTCGTCGAGCAGCTTGGCGGCGTCCTCCTCGTCGAGGGTGAACTCGGCCTCCGGGACGAAGAGGAACCGCAGCATGTCGGAGGCCTCGCCGAGCTTGTTGATCCGCTCGGCCACCAGCGGCATCGCCGCCTCCAGCATCTGCGCGTCGGCGTCGTGCACCGGGTCGCCGATGACGCCGTCGGCCTTGAGGTAGGGAATCACCCGGTGGGTGATCTCCTCGACCGGCAGCAGCCGCATGTGGGAGGCGTTGATCGCCTCGGCCTTCTTGATGTCGAAGCGGGCCGGGTTCTTGACCACGTCGGAGATCTCGAACGCCTCCACCATCTCCTCCATGGTGAAGATGTCGCGGTCGGCCGCGATCGCCCAGCCGAGCAGCGCCACGTAGTTGAGCAGCCCCTCGGGCAGGAACCCCTCCTCGCGGTACTTCAGCGCGTGCGCCTCCGGGTCGCGCTTGGAGAGCTTCTTGTTGCCCTGGCCCATCACGTACGGCAGGTGACCGTACTCAGGCGCACGCTCGGCCAAGCCGATCTCGACGAACGCGTCGAAGAGTGCGATCTGACGAGGCGTCGAGGAGAGCAGGTCCTCGCCACGGAACACGTGGGTGATGTTCATGGTGGCGTCGTCGACCGGCGCGGTGAGCGTGTAGAGCGGGTCGCCGTTGGCGCGCGCGAGCGCGTAGTCGGGGACGTGCTTGGTCTCGAAGGTCACCTCGCCGCGGACGAGGTCGTTGAAGGTGATCGAGCCGTCGGGCATGCGGAACCGCGGCACCGAGGAGCGGCCCTCCGCCTCGTACGCCTTGATCTGGTCCTCGCTCAGGTTGCGGCAGTGGTTGTCGTAACCCTGAGCGGGCGCCTCGCCCTTCTCGCCGGCGGCCTTGGCGGCCTTGTAGGCGGCCAGCCGCTCCTCGTAGCGGGCGGTGGTCTCCTCGCCGGTGCAGTAGCACTCGTAGACGTAGGAGGAGGCCCGCAGGCGGCCGAGCGCGTCGGCGTAGATCTCCGAGCGCTCCGACTGGCGGTAGGGGCCGTACGGGCCGCCGACCTCGACGCCCTCGTCCCAGTCGAGGCCGAGCCAGCGCATCAGGTCGATGAGCCCGTCGTAGGACTCCTGCGTGTTGCGGGCCTTGTCGGTGTCCTCGATGCGGAAGACGAAGGTGCCGCCGTGGTGGCGGGCGAAGGCCCAGTTGAACAGGGCCGTCCGGACCAGGCCGACGTGGGGCGACCCCGTCGGCGAGGGCGCCATCCGGACCCGGTAGTCCTTGGGCTCGAGTGTGTTGTTCAACGCTGTGCCACCTTGTTCGTCAGAGCTCCGAGCCCTTCGACGAAGATCTCGATCTCGTCGCCGGGCTCCATAGGGCCGACACCCTCGGGGGTGCCGGTGAGGATCACATCGCCCGGCAGCAGCGTCATGACGCTGGTGGTGTGGGCGATCAGCTTCGGGATGTCGTGGACGAGGTCCTTCGTGGACCCGTCCTGGACGACGTCACCGTTGAGGAATGTCTGGATGCGTACGCCGGCGGCGAGCTGCTCGAGCTCGACGTCGGTCTCGATCCAGGGTCCGAGCGGGCAGAAGGTGTCGTAGCCCTTCGCCTGGGAGAAGTGCTTCGTCCGGCGCTGGACGTCGCGGGCGGTCACGTCGTTGGCGACCGTCATCCCGTAGATGACGTCCTTCACCTTCTCCTCCGGGACATCGCGGCAGATCCGGCCGATCACGATCGCGAGCTCACCCTCGAAGTGGAGGTCCTCGACCCCCGCGGGGCGCTGGATCGCGTCGTCCGGCCCGCAGACCGCGGTGTTGGGCTTGATGAAGAAGAGCGGCTCCTCCGGCACCTCGTTGCCCAGCTCGGCGGCGTGCTTGGCGTAGTTGCGGGCGACCGCGACCACCTTGCTGCGCGGGATCACCGGCGCGAGCAGCTTGACGTCGTCGAACTTGTGGACCTGGTCGGTGAGGTTGATGCCCGAGAACAGCGGGTCGCCCTGGAGGGCGACCACGGTCGCGTCCTCGCTGAGCTGGCCGTAGCCGTCGAGGTCCCCCATGACGACGCCGAACTGGGGCTCGCCACCCTTGGTCGTGAATCTGGCGATGCGCACAGGCTGAGCCTATCCGGACCCGTCGCCACGATTCACTTCACGATGCGCCGCCTTCGTAGGCTTGTACGTCGTGGAGGTGCTGTCGCGTTCGGAGTGGACCGCTCGCGCGGACGCCCACCGCGCGCGCCTGGCACCCTATGTCGAGCCGCATCTCGCCCGCCGGGGCGCCCGGATCAAGCACCCGGTCAACGACTTTCTCTTCACCTACTACTCCTACCGTCCCGCGCAGCTGCTGCGCTGGCACCCGGGGTTCGGCGTGACGCTGTCGGACGCCCCGGAGTACGCGGATCTGCGCGGCTATTCGAACGGCACCGTCTCGACCGACTTCCTCGCCGACAAGCGTCTGCTCGTCGAGACGCTCCTGAAGCTGCTCCGGGCCACCGCGGGGCGAGACGCCCACTTCGGCTGCTTCGGCCTCCACGAGTGGGCGATGGTCTACCAGCTGACCCCGGAGCAGGTCCGCCACGCCGACTGGCCGTTGCGGTTGGGGACTGCGGGCACCGACCGCGTGGTCGAGTCCCACCGCATCGCGTGCAGCCACTTCGACGCGTACCGCTTCTTCACTCCCCCGGCGCTCCCGCTCAACACTCTGTCCCCGCGCTCGGACGACCGGGCGGCCTTCGAGCAGCCGGGGTGCCTGCACGGCAACATGGATCTCTACGGCAAGGTTGGGGTCAGGTTGATGCCACTCATCTGCTCCGACCTCTTGGCGGATGCGTTCGAGTTGGCGTGGGACATACGAGCGCTCGACATGCAAGCTGCTCCGTATGACTTGAGTGATCTTGACGAGGGATGGACTCCAGTCAAGATCGAGACAGCGGAAGGGAAGCGCGAGTACGCCGACCTCCAACGGCAATTGGCAGAGCGAGCGGCACCCATCCGGGCGGCGCTGATCGACGAATGCGAGCGCCTCATCGCTGAACTACCATCCGCTTCATGAAACGGCTCGTCCTTGGTGCTGTCGGTATCTACTTGGCTGCCGGCCTCGCCTTCTCGATCAACACGCAGCCGGATCAGATGTGGACGTGCCCCGACCCTTCCCAACCACACGGCACCATGACCTACGGCAGCCTCAGTGACGTCCCCAACGACGATGACTGCAGGCCGACTGTCAGTACCGCAGATCGTTTCCGATGGACCGCTTTCGCTACGCCAGCATGGCTGCCACTGGTCGCGGCCAAAGGACTGTCGAACGACTGAGCCCGCCACATGCCGGGCATGCCTGCAACCGGCAGGTGACCATAGACCTCTACGGCAAGGTTGGGGCCAGGTTGATGCCACTCATCTGCTCCGACCTCTTGGCCGACGCGTTCGAACTGGCTTGGGACATACGGGCTCTCGACATGCGAGCCGCTCCGTATGATTTGAGTGATCTCGACGAGGGCTGGACCCCGGTCAAGATCGAGACACCCAGCGGAAAGCGCGAGTACGCCGAACGACAGCGCGAGTCCCCTGAACGAGCCATGCCGATCCGCGAACACCTGATCAAAGAGTGTGAGCGCCTGCTGACGACATCGCCCGCATGACTTACCAGCCCATGTCGCGCGCAACATCAGCCGATGCCGCGTCGATGTCCTCCTGAGTCACACCAGGAATGTCCGTCTCGGTCTCCAAACGAGTGAACAGATCCATCAGCGCCTGCTTCTGAGCAGGATGAGTGATCGGAACCTGATTGAGGTCCACCGAAGCCAGCCAGTCGAAGAGCACCACTGCGTCGGCACGCCACAACCGGATGTCCACCATGTCAAGGCCCTCGGGATACATAGCGAGCATCCTGCCCGACATCGCGCGAGGATGCCTCCAGCCTTCGAACGTCTATGGACCTCTACAAGCACGCCTTCCGGCTCTCCCCGCTGGTCTCCTCCGACCTCGTCGCCGACTGCTTCGAGCTCGCCTGGGAGATCCGCACGATGGACATGCCGGCCACCCCACGACCTCGCCGAGCTCGGCCTCGATCCGATCCACATCGAGACGGCCGCCGGCAAGCAGGAGTACGCCGCCGCCCAGCGTGACTTCGCCGAGCGCGCCGCTCCGCTGCGCGAGCGCCTGATCGCCGAGTGTGAGCGGCTGCTCTCAGGACTCGACTGGACTTCCGAGGGCGGCGACTTGTAGCTCGACCGCGGCCGCGACCCGCTCGGCGTCGCCTGTGGCGAGCAGGTCGAGCAGTGCGCCGCGCAGGGTCGCGAGGGCGAGAGTGCGGAGGGTCAGTCCACGGTCGGTGGTCCGTTCAGGTTCGGGCTGACAGGCGGCGAAGACCGCAAGCCAGTCGTTCACTGTCGACTCGGCGAATCCAGCCCAGGCTCCGTCCGGCTCGACCAGGGAGCGGGCGTACGCCTCCGCCCACAGCCGCAGGAGCGGCCGGTGCTCCTCGGCGGCGAGCCAGGTCCAGACTTGGGAGACCGCATCGGGCAGCCCTGTGGCCGAGGACTGCAGGGGCTCGATCATCGCCAGCTCGTCGACCCGTGCCCGGGCCAGCAGCGCCTTGACCAGTCCGTCCTTGTTGCCGAACAAGAACATCAGCACGCGAGGGCTCGACCCGATGGCGGCGGCCACCGGCCGTAGCGACAGGTCGGCGAGCCCGTGCTGGAGGGCGTAGGCGTACGCCGCCTCGAGCAGCTCCGTCTTGCGGGCGGACGGTGTTGGCTCCTTCGCGGTCACGGACCTACCATAACTCGTACTGAAACAGTCGTGTCAGCAGGAGGAACGATGACGTCCGAAGATCGAGGCGTGCAGGTTCTGGTTCGCCGGGCAGACCATCCCGGAGACCTGGGTTGGATGGTCATGACCCACGGCGAGATCTACGCCGAGCAGTTCGGCTGGAGCACCGAGTTCGAGGCGCTGGTCGCCCGGATAGTCGCCGACTTCGCGAGCGACCACGACGCCGCGACCGAGGCGGCCTGGATCGCCGAGGTCAACGGCCGCCGGGCTGGCTGCATCCTTCTCGTCGCGGGCGAGCGGCCCGGCGTCGCCAAGCTGCGGATCCTGCTCGTCACCGCCGCGGCCCGCGGTCTCGGAGTGGGCTCGCGTCTCGTCGAAGAGTGCCTCGGCTTCGCCCGAACCGCCGGATACGACCAGGTGACGCTATGGACCAACGACATCCTGACCTCCGCGCGGCGGATCTACGAGGCGTACGGCTTCATCCTCATCGACGAGGAGAGGCATCACAGTTTCGGCCACGACCTCGTCGGGCAGACGTGGACCCTCGACCTGGGCGACCGAGCACCGACCGCGTAACGGACGTCACACGCGGTGGGCGCTGCTGCCGCCGTGACCTCGATCGGCGGGATACGTTAGTCCGGCAATGGCCATCCTTCCCCGCCCTCGACACGCTGCCGCCTCGATCGCCACCAGGGTCGGCGCCGCGGCGGGGAACGTCGCGCACTCGCTGCTCTACGGCGGGCTCGCCGACATCCGGCCGATGCCGCGTACGTTGATCGACGACGGCACCCGGCGCGAGCTCTACCACTACCGCCCGGTGGCGGGCGAGACTCCCCAGGGCGACCCGGTGCTGCTGGTGACGCCACTGGCGGCGCCGGCGATCTGCTACGACCTGCGGCGCGGCTGCTCGGTCGTCGAGCACCTGGTGGAGACGAACCGGCCGACCTATCTGGTCGAGTACGGCGAGGTGAACTTCGCCGACCGCAGCCTCGGCATCGAGCACTGGATCGCTCATGTCGTGCCCGAGGCGATCCGGTCGGTCTCCGAGCATGCCGGCGGGCGGCCGGTGCACGTGGTCGGCTGGTCCCTTGGCGGGATCTTCACGATGCTCACCGCCGCCGACGCCCCCGACCTCCCGATCGCCTCGCTCGCGGTGCTCGGCTCGCCCTGCGACGTACGTCAGGTGCCGCTGATCGCGCCGCTGCGGCCGCTGCT
Organism: Nocardioides turkmenicus; assembly: GCF_011045035.1. GTDB lineage: Bacteria > Actinomycetota > Actinomycetes > Propionibacteriales > Nocardioidaceae > Nocardioides > Nocardioides turkmenicus. The sequence goes on along the minus strand of NZ_JAALAA010000005.1, from coordinate 58,516 downwards.
CAACCTGCCGCCGGGCAACCTGGTGACCACGGCCTACCAGGCCTTCGGCGGCGCCCCGAAGCCGCTGGTCAGGTGGGCTTTCCAGCTCTCCTCGGTCGACAAGATGTTCACCAAGCCGGTGGGGAAGCTGTCCAACCTGGCCGACCGTGAGTTCCTCGCCCAGCTCGAGGCGGTCGACCGGTTCACCGACAACATCATCGCCTACCCGGGGCGTACGTTCGGGCAGCTCTACCACCACTTCTTCCGCACCAACGCGCTCTTCAGCGGGCAGATCGACCTCGGCGACGGACACAGCGTCTACCTGCGCGACGTCAAGCAGCCCACCCTCGTCGTCGCGGGCGCCAACGACGGCATCGGTCCGGTCGCCTCCGTCCGGCCGCTGGTCGACCTGCTCACCGGCGCGGACGAGCTCCGCTTCGAGATCGTCCCCGGCGGCCATCTCGGCCTGCTCACCGGTCGTGCCGCCCGGGAGACCACCTGGCCGCTCCTCGACGACTGGTTCGCCCAGCACGACTGAGTCGTGACGGGTCAGCGGTCGGCCGAGGCCTCGCGGACGGCCTTGGCCATCGAGATGCCGGCGGCGATCAGGCCGAGGCCGGTGACGAAGTCGTCGGTGTCGCGTACGTCGTCCTCGATCGCGCCCGCGGCGGCCGCCTGGAGATGAGTCTGCTCGTCGACGGCATGGCCGTAGATGAAGTGGAGCAGGGTGCGGGCGGCGGTCGGGGCCAGGTCGCCGAGGCCGCCGTCGCTCAGCGCCGCGACGAGGTCGTCGTAGGGCTGGGTCGCGCCGAGCCCGAAGGCCCACACGGTCGCGACCACCTCGGCACCGTCGCGGTAGGCGAGCAGCGAGTCGCGCAGGTCGGTGCAGATCCCGGTGACGCGTACGTCCCAGGCCCCTGCCTGCTCGTGCCGGCCGCGCAGCAGGATCTCGTCGGCCACCGCGGCCAGCAGGGACTGCTTGTTGGCGAAGTGGTGGTAGAGCGCGCTGGGACGTACGCCGAGCTCGGTGCCGAGGCGGCGCATGGTCAGGTCGGCGAGGCCGTAGTCGTCGAGGACCTGCAGCGCGCGGGCGACGACGTCCTCACGGCGGTATCGCATGTTGCTCCCCAGGGGCCGGGTGGTGGGACGAAGTGGACGAAGACGTACGTCGACCTTAACCTGAACACCGTTCACCTGACCAAGGTTCAGGTCTGAGTACGCAGGAGCGAGTATGACCGAGTCCCCCACAAGCACCGACGAGACCCCCGCAGCCAAGTCGTCGCGTCTCGACACCACCGACCTCGCGCTGATCGCTGCGTTCGCCGCCCTGATCGCGGTCTGCTCCTACCTCGCCGCCATCCCGATGGGCGGCGCCGGAGTGCCCCTGACGCTGCAGGGCTTCGCGCTGCTGCTGACCGGCGCCCTGCTGGGCCCGCTGCGCGGCACCGCCGCAGTCGTGCTCTACCTCATCCTCGGCGTCGCCGGCCTGCCCGTCTTCGCCGGTCACGCCGCCGGCCCCGGAGTCTTCGTCGGGGTGACCGGCGGCTACCTGTGGTCCTTCCCGATCATGGTGCTCGCGGTCGGCCTGATCGTGAAGTACGTCCTGCGCACCCGCCGCACCAACCCGCTCCTGGTCTTCGCCGCGTGTGTCGTCGGCGTCGTGATCAACCATGTCGGCGGGATCATCGGGATGGCCATCGTGCTCCGCGTCGGCCTGCCCGAGGCGGCGGCGTTCGACGCCCCCTACTGGATCGGCGACTTCATCAAGGCCGCCGTCGCCGCGGTCGTCGCCTCGCAGGTCCACCGCGCCTTCCCGAAGCTGCTCGCCCGACGTGCCTGAGATCCGCTTCGAGGCCGCCGAGGTCCGGGTCGAGTCCCCGGACCTCGGCGGCTCACGCACCATCCTGCAGCCGACCACGCTCTCGCTGACCGAGCAGCGCATCGGGATCATCGGCAGCAACGGCTCGGGCAAGTCGACCCTCGCCCGTCTCGTCAACGGACTGGTGCTGCCGAGCGCCGGGACCGTCACCGTCGACGGCCTCGACGTGGCTCGTCGTGGTGCCGAGGTGCGGCGCCGGGTCGGGTTCACCTTCACCGACCCCGCCGCCCAGCTGGTGATGCCGACCTGTGTCGAGGACGTCGAGCTGTCGCTGCGCAGGACCGTGAAGGACCGCGTACGCCGCAAGCAGGTCGCCCTCGAGACGCTAGCCCGCTTCGGGCTCGCCGAGCGCGCCGAGGTGAGCGTGCATGCTCTGTCTGGCGGCCAGCGTCAGCTGCTCGCTCTGGCCGGGGTGCTCGCGATTGAGCCCGAGGTGCTGGTCGCCGACGAGCCGACCACGCTGCTCGACCTGCGCAACACCCGGATGGTCGGCGACCTGCTCTTCTCGCTGCCCCAGCAGCTCGTCCTGGTCACCCACGACCTCGACCTCGTACGCCGCTGCGACCGCGTCCTCGTCGTCGAGGACGGCCGGGTCTGCTTCGACGGCGACGCCGACGCCGCGGTCAAGCACTACGTGAGGACGGTGAGCGAGGGATGAGCATGACGATCGGGCTCTACCGCCCGGGCGACACCGTGCTCCACCGGCTGCCCGTCGGCGCCAAGCTGCTCGGCCTGGCCGTCCTCAGCATCGCGATCGTGGTGCTGCGCGGACCGCTCCTCGCGGTCGGCTTCCTCGGGGTCGCCGTCGTCCTCGCCCTCATCGGCCGGCTCGACCTGGCCGCCACCGCGCGGGCGCTCCGTGTCGTACTCGTCATCGCCGTGGTGGTCGCCCTCCTGCAGTGGTGGCTGTTCACGTTGCCTCGGGCTGTGGAGTCCCTGCTCGACCTGGTCTCGTTGGCCCTGCTGGCACTCACCCTGACCGTCACCACGCCGACCACCGAGACGCTCGACGCCGTGGTCCGCTGGATCCGCCCGCTGCGTCGCGTCGGCGTCGACCCGGAGCGCGTCGCCCTCACGATCTCGATGGCGATCCAAGCGCTCCCCGGCACCCTCACCATCGCCCAGGAGACCCGCGACGCCGCCCGCGCCCGCGGCCTCGGCCGCTCCCCCAGGGCCTACCTCACCCCTTTCGTCATCCGCGTCGTCGCCCGGGCCCACGAGACCGGCGACGCCCTCAAGGCCCGCGGTCTCGGCGACTGACGCTCCTCCAGCCGAATCGGTAGTTCTGTCGGCCGAATCTGTAGTTGTGGGTGACGAAACTCGACTCTCGTCACCCACAACTACAGATTCGGCTCTTCATTTCTGCGGTTTCGGCGAGGGGTTACCAGCCGGGCGGGAGGCGGTGGTCCCAGAGGGCGGCGTCCTCGATCTGGGCGGCGAGGGAGAGCAGGAGGGACTCCTCGGCGGGGCGGGCGGCGAGCATGACGCCGACCGGAAGGCCGGCCGGGGTCCAGTGGAGGGGCAGCGAGATGGCGGGCATGCCGGTGACGTTCCAGGCGGAGGTCCAGGGGGTGAACTCCTTCTGGGCCTCGAAGTCGGCGGCGGGGTCGGCGTCGTCGCGGATCTCGCCGACCTTCGGCGGCGGGGTGGCGAGGGTCGGGGTGAGCACGGCGTCATAGGGCGCCAGCGCCTCCAGCGCCACCGCCGCGAAGCGGCGCAGCTCCGCGATCGCCAGCCCGAACTCCGGGCCACTGACCGCCTCACCCCGCTCGGTGAGCCAGCGGGTCAGCGGCCGGATCTGCGAGCGCTGCTCGGGGGCGAGGTTCACGACCGCCATCGCGGTCCCGACGGCCCAGACCGTCTCGAAGATCGCGACCGCCTCGACCGGCAGCGGCCGCGGGATGTCGATGATCTCGTGACCGAGCGACTCCAACAAGGACGAGGCGTTCTCCCAGGCGGTGACGCACTCGGGGTCGACCGTGGCCGGGGCGATCAGCGGCTCGATGAACCGGGCGATACGCAGCCGCCCGGGCGGGCGCTCACAGGCGTCCAGGAACGGGAGCGGCTCCTCGGGAGCCCAGAACGGATCACCCGTACGCCGCCCCGCGAGCACGTCGAGGAAGGCGGCCGCGTCCCGCACCGTCCGGGCGATCGGGCCGGCGGTGGCGAGCCCGGCCGCGTCGCCGTACATCGGCGACGGGGAGATCCGCGCGCGGGTCGGCTTCAGGCCGACCAGGCCGCAGCACGAGGCCGGGATCCGGATCGAGCCGCCACCGTCGGATCCCTGCGCGACCGGCACGAGCCCGGCGGCCACCGCAGCGGCAGCACCTCCGGAGGAGCCACCGGCGATCCGCGTACGGTCCCAGGGGGTGACGGCGGGCGGCGCCACGTCCGGCTCGGTGTAGCAGGGCGACCCGAACTCGGGGGTGTTGGTCTTCCCGAGCGAGATCATCCCGGCCGCCTCGATCGAGAGCGTCACGTTGTCGGAGACGTCCGGGACGAAGTCGGCGAAGGCGGCCGACCCGAAGGTGGTGCGTACGCCGCGGGTGAGGTTGAGGTCCTTGATAGCGGTGGGTACGCCCCACAGCGGTGAGGCGCCGACAGGCTTGACCGCGAGCTCACGAGCACACGTCGAGATCCGCTCCTCGGCCACGGTGACGAAGGCGCCGACATCGTCGAGCCTGGCGATCCTGTCGAGATAGTGCTCGGCGAGCTCTCCCGGGGAGACCTCGCAGCGATGCAGCAGCTCTCCCTGCTCCAGGGCGGTCAGATCATGAAGCTCGGCCACCCCTGCAGGCTAACGCCACTCGTCCTCGAGCATCGCGTAGTGCACCAATGTCGTCCACTCCCCCTTGAACCACTCGGCCTCACGCTCGACCGCCTCCTTGCGCATCCCGAGCCGCTCGACCACCCGCGCCGAGGCGGTGTTGCGCTCGTCGATCCGGGCGACCACCCGGTGCAGGCCGAGCCCGTCGAAGGCCAGGCCCAGCAGCGCACGAGCGGTCTCGGTGGCGAAGCCCTGACCGTGGAAGTCGGGGTTGAAGGCGTACCCGATCTCGCCCGCCCGCTGTTCCTTGCTGTGCCAGAAGAGCACGATGTCGCCGATCAGCCGGCCACTGTCCCGGTGTTCGACGCCGAGGCAGAGCACCTCACCCTCCCGGCGCAGCACCGACGGCCGCTTCCACGCCGCATAAGACTCGCGCAGCGCGTCGCGGTCTTTCGGCACCGGCGGGATGTAGCGGCACACGTCCTCCCGCGACAGATAGGCGTGCAGATCCTCCAGGTCCCGCTCGACGTCGAGGGGACGCAGCAGGAGCCGCTCGGTGGTGATCGGGTAGTCCGGCGCGAGCACGGGCTCGCCGAGCTCCTGGAAGAGGCTCAGGTGCAGGTCGGCGGGGCCGTCGAGGCGCGCGTTGAGCGACTCCCACGGGGTGCGGGTCGGCGGCGCCACCAGCGTCGCGCCACCGTCCACGAGCCGGGAGGTGACTCCGGCGGAGTCCTCGACCTCGAACGCCACCCGTACGTGCCCGGCGGCCGGGCGCCCGACCTCGACCTCGTCGATGTAGGCGTGCTGGGCGGAGTTGGCGAGCTCGAGCGTGGCCCGGCCGGCCTCGAGGATCATCACCTGCGCCTCACCCGGGCCGGAGTAGGCGGCCTGCTCGGGAAGGCCCAGGGTGTCGCGGTAGAAGGCCACCGCCTCCTCGTAGTCCTTCGCCTCGACCACCAACCGAAGCTGCTTCACGGGTCCACTCATGCCCGCAACGTACGGCCGAATGCGCGAACGCGCACGCGATAAATGACGAAGGTCAGGTCTCTCCCCCCGGAGAGACCTGACCTCGTGGTGCCGTCAGGATGGGGATCAGACGGCAGCGGGCTGGAAGCCCGCGAGCTTCTCGACGGCAGCGGAGAAGCGCGCCTGGACCTCGGCATCGGCGAACACGTCGACCTCGTGCGCAGGCTGCGAGACGATCGCGTCCTCGACGACGACCCCGCCCGCGATGCCGATGGAGCGAGCGGCGTCGGCGTGCGCCCACTTGCCGCCGTAGGGGGTCGGGGTGATCCCGACGACGGAGACGATCTTGTCCTTGATGGCGCCCGCGGCGTACGGACGGGAGAGCCAGTCGATCGCGTTCTTGAGCACACCCGGGATGGTGGCGTTGTACTCCGGGGTGACGATCAGCACGCGGTCGGCCTCGGTGATCGTCTTGCGCAGCTGGGTGACGGCCTCGCCCGGCTCGGCCTCGAGGTCCTCGTTGAAGAACGGCAGCTCGCCCAGGCCGTCGACGATCTCCAGGGTCACGCCCTCGGGCGCCTCGGCGGCGAGCTTCTCGGCGAGCTTACGGTTGGTGGACTCGGCACGCAGGCTGCCAACGAGTACGGCGATGCGGGTGTCGGACACGGGTTCTCCTCGAAAGACGCGGAAAGTTCAATGTTGAACCGTCCAACGTCGTCCTTCCGGAGATTCATTCCGCGACGACGGCCTCCGACGGTGTGGGCTCGCTCACATGCCGGCGAAGACCGAAGGTCAGCCCGTCGACGAGCGCCTCCCAGGACGCCTCGATCACGTTGGCCCCGACCCCGACCGTCGTCCACGACGTCGAGCCGTCGGAGGTCTCGATCAGCACCCGCGTCTTCGCGTCGGTGCCGTGCCCCTGGTCGAAGATCCGCACCTTGAAGTCGATCAGGTCGAAGTCGGCGACCACCGGGAAGGCACGCGTGATCGCGGCCCGCAGCGCCTGGTCCAGCGCGTTGACCGGGCCGTTGCCCTCTCCCGTCTCGACATGACGTACGCCGTCGGCATGGATCTTCACGATCGCCTCGGTGGTCGAGGCGGCCTCTGACCCGCCACCGCGAGCCTCGGAGATGACCCGCCAGGACTCGACGTCGAAGTAGGAGGGGCGGGCACCCTCCACCTCCTCGATGAGAAGCAGCTCGAAGGAGGCATCGGCCGCCTCGAAGGTGTAGCCCTGCTCCTCGAGCGCCTTCACCCGGTCGGTCACCCGGGTCACCAGGTCACGGTCGTCGGAGAGGTCGTAGCCCAGCTCGCGGCCCTTGAGCTCGATCGACGCTCGGCCGGCCATGTCGGAGACCAGCAGCCGCATGTCGTTGCCGACGCCGGCCGGGTCCATGTGCTGGTAGAGGTCGGGGTCCACCTTGATCGCGGAGGCGTGCAGACCGGCCTTGTGGGCGAACGCGGAGGCACCGACATAGGGCTGCCGGCCCGCGGGTGGCACATTGGTCACCTCGGCGACCGCGTGGGCGACCCGGGTGGCCTCGCCCAGCAGCCCGGTCGGCAGCACCTCCCGGCCGAGCTTGAGCTGGAGGTTGGCGACGACGGAGACCAGGTCGGCGTTGCCCGTACGCTCCCCGTAGCCGTTGATGCAGCCCTGCACGTGCATCGCGCCGGCGTCCACGGCGGCCAGCGAGTTGGCGACGGCACACCCGGTGTCGTTGTGACAGTGGATCCCCACCGCTCCCTGGGTGTGCTCGCGGACGTCGTGGACGACGTCGGCCACCCAGGTCGGGAGCATCCCGCCGTTGGTGTCGCACAGCGCGACCACCTCGGCACCCGCCTCGTAGGCGGTCCTGAGGACCTCCAGCGCGTAGTCGCGGTTGGCCCGGTAGCCGTCGAAGAAGTGCTCGGCGTCGAGGAAGACCTGCTGGCCCTCCTCGCGCAGGTGGGAGACGGTGTCGCGGATCATCGCGAGGTTCTCCGCGAGCGTGGTGCGCAGCGCCAGCTCGACGTGGCGGTCGTGGGACTTGGCGACCAGGGTGACGACGCCGGCGCCCGAGTCGCGGAGGGCGGCCACCTGGGGGTCGTCGGCCGCCTTCACCCCGGCTCGGCGGGTCGACCCGAAGGCGGCCAGCCGGGCATGCTTGAGGTCGAGCTCATCGACCGCTCGGCGGAAGAACTCGGTGTCCTTGGGGTTCGCCCCGGGCCAGCCGCCCTCGATGAACCCGACGCCCAGCCCGTCGAGGTGTCGCGCGATCGCGAGCTTGTCGGCGACGCTGAGATTGAGGCCCTCCTGCTGCGCGCCGTCGCGCAGGGTGGTGTCGTAGACGTGGAATTCCATGGCGCTGTGTCCTCGGGCTGGCTGAATCTGGGCTGGGCTGGGCTGGGCAACAAAAAACCCTCTCGGGAACGAGAGGGTGGCGCGTCGGGCAGGGCTCGACGCGCTAGCGAATGATGATGACGTGGTTCGTCATACGCCTGATACTGCCACGAAATCTCCGTCCGTGGGACGGGCGTCTCACCAGCCGAGGAGCTCCACCCACCACGGCTCGTCGCCACCGGAGAACTGCGAGCCCTCCTCGGAGAGCGACTGGATCGGGAAGAGCGCGAGCGTGACCACCACGGCGAACGCGAGGATCCACGGAACCCATCGCGCCGAGGTCCGGTGGACCACCCTGGTGACCGGGTCACGCAGCCGGTCGCGCCCCGACCCGGTCCACAGCGCGGTCACGAACGCCAGCCCGGCGAAGGTCAGGGTGGCTTCGAGGGAGAGCTGCAGGGCGTAGCCGATCAGCACCGCGGCCACCACGAACCCGAAGCCCCACACCCCGACGACGAACGTCTTCGGCAGTGCGCGGACCAGCCGCCAGGGCGCGCCGATGAGAAGGCGTGGCGCGTCGTGCCACTTGCGGCCTCGGTACCAGCGCCAACGCCGCAGGTCGCCGGCCGCGAGGGTGCCGGCGCGGATCAGCCAGGCGGCACCGAGCACGGCCAGGAAGCCGCCGCTCGGGAAAGCCGCGATGACGCCGACGGTGAAGGCCAGCAGGCCCAGCCAGATGGCGGCGCGCCGGGGCTTCTCCAGGCGGGGGTCGTGTCGCCGGCTCACCGGCAGGGCGACCGGGGTGACCGGCGTGGTGGCCTTCTCCCGCTCTGCCCGGTCGCTCAGCGAGAGCTGCTCGACCGGCTTGTGCACGAACGGCCGGCGCGGCGTACGCAGCCACTCGCGGATCTCGTCCAGAGTCGGACGGTCGGCGGGGTCGGGCGAGAGCGCCTGGCCGAGCAGCCCGCGCAGCGGCTGCGGCACTCCCTCCAGGTCGTGCTCGCCGCGCCGGGCGCGGTCCATCAGCTTCATCGGGTTGCCCTCGCCGAAGGGCGGACGGCCGGTCGCTGCGTACGCCACCACGGAGGCCCACGAGTGCACGTCCGAGGCCGGGGTCGCCGGGTCGCCGACCGCGATCTCGGGCGGCAGGTAGCCGGGCGTGCCGATCAGCAGCCCGGTCACCGTGATCCTCGGGTCGTCGGCGACGCGGGCGAGCCCGAAGTCGATCAGGATCGGGGTGCGCCCCTCGACGATGATGTTGGCCGGCTTGATGTCGCGGTGGAGGACGCCGACGGCGTGGCAGTCGGCGATGCCCTCGGCCAGGTCGCTGGCCAGCTGCTCGACGTCCTCACGCGAGAGCGGGCCCTCGTTGACGATCTTGTCGTGCAGCGTCGGGCCCGGGACGTACCTGGTCGCCAGCCACGGCACCTGGCCCCACGGGTCGGCGCCGACCACGCCGGCCACCCACCGGCTCCGCACCCGCTGCAGCGACGAGACTTCGCGCGCGAGCCGCTGGCGGCCTTCCTCGTCGCCGACGAACTGCGTACGCAGCACCTTCAGCGCCACCCGCTCACCGCTCGTGCGGTGGCTGGCCAGGTGGACCCGCCCCATCCCGCCCTGCCCCAGCAGGGAGATCAGGTCGTAGTCGCCAACGGTCTCCCGCTGGCTCGCCGGCGAGCGGCGTGGGGCTGTCGTCACGCGACAAACCTTATCCGCCGCAGCCGACATCCGGCCGAGGCGTCGGCCCCGCAGGCCGAGACGTCACGTACGTCGGCCGAGGTGGCACCTCGGTGCCACCTCGGCCGACCTGAGTGACGCTTCGGCCTGCCGACCTGACGCCTCGCGAGTCAGACGATCTTGCGCATCCAGCCGAAGGTGTCCTCGGCCCGGCCGAACTGGATGTCGACGAGCTGCTTGCGGATGGTCTTCCAGACCTCGCCGCCGGCGGAGGCGATGGAGCCGCCGTTGTAGACGAGCTCACCGACCGGGGTGACGACGGCGGCGGTGCCGCAGGCGAAGACCTCGGTGATCTCGCCGGACTCGACGCCCGACTTCCACTCGTCGATGGCGAACTTGCGCTCCTCGACGGTGTAGCCGAGCTTGCCGGCGAGCTCGATGATCGAGGACCGGGTGATGCCCTCGAGGATGGTGCCGGTCTCGGGGGTGACGATCCGGCCGTCGGCGTGGACGAAGTAGAGGTTCATGCCGCCGAGCTCCTCGACGTACTTCCCCTCCTGCGCATCCAGGAAGACCACCTGGTCGCAGCCGTTGGCCGACGCCTCGGCCTGGGCGACCAGAGAGGAGGCGTAGTTGCCGCCGGTCTTGGCCGCGCCCATGCCACCGCGGCCGGCGCGGGTGTATTCCTCGGTGAGCCAGATCCGGACGGGCTTGACGCCGCCCTTGAAGTAGGAGCCGGCGGGCGAGGCGATGACCATGTAGGTCACGTGCTGGGCCGGACGCACACCGAGGAACGCCTCCGAGGCGAACATGAAGGGCCGCAGGTAGAGGCTCTTCTCGTCGGTCTCGGACGCCTCGGGCACCCAGCGCTGGTCGACCTTGACGAGGTCGAAGACGGTCTGCACGAAGTCCTCGATCTCGAGGACGGGCAGCGCGAGCCGCTCGCTGGAGCGGGCCATCCGGGCGGCGTTGGCCTCAGGGCGGAAGGCCCAGATCGAGCCGTCGCCGTGACGGTAGGCCTTCATCCCCTCGAAGATCTCCTGGGCGTAGTGCAGCACGGCTGCCGACGGGTCCAGGCTGATCGGTGCGTACGCCTCGATGCGACCGTTGTGCCAGCCCTGTTCGGGAGTCCACTCAACGGTGAGCATGTGGTCGGTGAAATGGTTGCCGAAGCCTGGGTTCGCCAGGACCTCCGCGAGCTGCTTGTCGGTGGCCGGTTGGGTCGACAATGTGGTGCTGATCTCCATGACCATGAGATTAGTCCTGTTCTGCGATCGCTGTGCTATGCGGGCGGGTGAGTGTTGTGGACAGACGAAGGGCCGGGCGCAGCAGATTCTGCGCCCGGCCCTTCGAGGGTGAGCGTCTAGCTGGTTACGCGGGCGGCGATCGCGTCGCCGACCTCGGAGGTCGTACGCGGCTCCGAGCCACGCTCGGCCAGATCGGCGAGCACGGCGGCGTCGATGGCGGCGGCGGCCTCGGGGTGGCCGAGGTGCTCGAGCAGGAGGGCCCCGGACAGGATGGCCGCAGTGGGGTCAGCCTTCTGCTGGCCGGCGATGTCGGGGGCGGAGCCGTGGACGGGCTCGAACATCGAGGGGAACTCGCGGGACGAGTTGATGTTGCCGGAGGCGGCCAGGCCGATGCCGCCGGTGATGGCAGCGGCGAGGTCGGTGATGATGTCGCCGAAGATGTTGTCGGTGACGATCACGTCGAAGCGGCTCGGGTCGGTGGCGAGGAAGATCATCACCGCGTCGATGTGGAGGTAGTCCACGGTGACGTCGGGGAACTCCTCGGCGACCTGCTGGGTGATCCGCCACCACAGCGAGCCGGCGTTGACGAGCACGTTGGTCTTGTGGACCAGGGTCAGCTTCTTGCGCGGTCGAGCCTGAGCGCGGGCGAACGCGTCGCGTACGACTCGCTCCACGCCGTAGGCGGTGTTGACCGAGGTCTCGGTGGCGACCTCGTGCGGGGTTCCGACCCGCATGGCGCCACCGTTGCCGGTGTAGAGGCCCTCGGTGCCCTCGCGCACGACGACGAAGTCGATCTCGCCCTTGTCCAGCACGGCGGCCGCCAGCGGGGAGGTCGCGCCCGGGAAGAGCCGGCTCGGGCGGAGGTTGACGTAGTGGTCGAGCTCGAATCGGAGCTTGAGCAGCAGCCCGCGCTCGAGGATGCCGGGAGGCAGGTTCGGGTCGTTGGGCTTGCCGCCGACCGCACCGAGCAGGATGGCGTCCTGCTCCTTGATCTCGGCGAGAACCGACTCGGGAAGCACCTCACCGGTGGCGAGATAGCGCTCGGCGCCGAGGTCGTAGCGGGTCTGCTCGAACTTCACCGGAGAAGCGACCTCGAGCACCTTCAGCGCCTCGGCGGTCACCTCCGGCCCGATGCCGTCGCCGGGGATCACTGCGAGGTTGGTCGTAGACATACGGCGAGACTAGTTGTCGTCGGGACGCTGGCCGCCGTTGTCCCGCAGGTCGAGCGCCTGCTGCACCGCGGCGATGGTGTTCTCGACGCTGTGCGGGTTGTCGGGGTTGTGGCTGGCCGGGCCCCACTCGCGGCTCCACTGGTTGTACTCAGCAGGGCTCTCGGGGTACATCGCGTACATGGCTTCTTCCTTCACACATCGGGGAATCACAGGGGTGTGGGAGAGAGAAGCCGGGGTCTTCAGAAGACGGAAGCCACCGCGACGAGGTGGCTTCTCCTGCGGTCGTTACCGCCGGGCCCCGTCGCGGCACTCGAGTACGAGAAAAATGCTCCGCATGGTGAACTGACGGTAACCCGAGATGGCCGCTCCGTCATCGAATCTGGACCAAAGGTCCGACATCCGAGACACAGATGCGGGCAAGTCCTCCGGCTATCCGGAAGACTGGACCTGTGAGCGCACCTCCAGAGCTGCCAGACATCGTGACCCGCGCCTTCGACGTCTCCCGTCGTGCGGGCTACGTGTCGTTCTGCCGCAACGAGACCGGACGGCTGCTGGCGACCCTGGCGGCCACCCGCAGCGGCACCATGGCCGAGTTCGGCACCGGGTGCGGTGTCGGCACCGCCTGGCTGCGCAGCGGCGTACGCGGCGGGGCCGCCAAGATCGTCTCCGCCGAGCTCGACGAGCACCTCGCCAAGGAGGCGGCGGAGATCTTCGCGGACGACGAGCAGGTCGAGGTGATCGCCGCCGACTGGGCCATCCTCCGCGACCGCGCGCCGTTCGCGTTGCTCTTCCTCGACGCCGAGACCCCCGGCGGGGTCTCCCCCGACCAGCTCGCCGACCTGGTCGAGGAGGGCGGGATCGTCGTCATCGACGACCTCATCCCCACCGACCTGTGGCCGCCGATCGTCTACGGCCGCGTCGACAGCCTGCGCGAGTCCTGGCTCACCGACGAGCGCTTCACGACCGTCGAGGTCATGGTCGCGCCTGACACCAGCGTGCTGATCGCCACCAAGCGCTGAGCCCCGCCACTGGCGCGGCGGTCAGATGGCGCAGCCGTCGGGACCGCAGGCGTCGCCGTCGCCGACGAGCGTGAGCGCAGGCTTGGTCTCGGCGTGCACCTTCTCCAGCAGCTGGCTGAACAGCTCGGTCGGCTGGGCGCCGGAGACGCCGTACTTCCCCTCGACGACATAGAACGGCACCCCGGTGGCGCCGTAGTCGCGCGCCTGATCGATGTCGGCCTGGACGTCGCCCGCGAACTCCTCGCTCGCGAGCACCTCGTCCACGCGGCCGGCGTCGAGGCCGACATTCACAGCGGCCTGCTTCAGGACGGCGTGGTCGCCCATCGACTCACCGCGGGTGAAGTACGTCGCGAGCAGCTCCTCCTTGAGCGCGGCCTGCTTGCCCTCGGCCTTGGCGAGGTGGAGCAGCCGGTGGGCATCGATGGTGCGCGCGTGCGGGGTGTCCTCGTGGCGGAACTCCAGCCCGGCCTCGGCGGCGGGCACGTTGGCCCGCTTCATCAGCTCGCGGGCCTGGTCCACAGAGGTGCCGAACTTCTTCGCCAGCGCCTCGACCGTGGTCTCCACCGGAACCTCGGGAGCGGTCGGGTCGAGCTCGAAGGAGTGGTAGACGATCTCGACCTCGTCGCTGTGCTCGAAGCGCTCCAGGGCCTCCTCGAGGTGGCGCTTGCCGATGTAGCACCACGGGCAGACAACGTCGGACCAGACATCAATACGCATGTCACGGGAACGTTTGGTTCGGTACGAAACATTCCGCAACGGACCGATCAGCCCCGAGACGGTCTCAGGGGAGATCAGGGGTAGGCCCAGGAACCGGCCAGGGGTCGTCCAGGGATCTGCCCGACGCGCGCGGGGACGCCATGGCGCGAGGCTCGGAGCATGATCCAGATCGATGCCCTCTCCAAGAGGTACGGCGGGTTCACGGCCGTCGACGACGTGACCTTCACCGCCGAGCCTGGCCGGGTGACCGGCTTCCTCGGCCCCAACGGCGCCGGTAAGTCCACGACCATGCGCATCCTGGTCGGACTCACCGATCCGTCCTCCGGCAGTGCACACCTCCTCGGCCGCCACTTCTCCCAGCTGCCCAACCCCGGCCGCGAGGTCGGTGTGCTCCTCGACGCCTCCGCCCAGCACGGCGGCCGCACCGGCCGCGAGATCCTCACCCTCGCGGCACGCACCATGGGCCTGCCGAAGTCGCGCGTCGCCGAGACCCTCGAGCGGGTCAGCCTGACCGAGGAGGAGGCCGGCCGCCGGGTACGCAACTACTCCCTCGGGATGCGGCAGCGGCTCGGGATCGCGACGGCCCTGATCGGCGACCCGGAGGTGCTGATCCTCGACGAGCCCGCGAACGGCCTCGACCCGGCCGGCATCCGCTGGATGCGGGACCTGCTGCGCGGCTTCGCCGACGACGGCGGCACCGTGCTGCTCTCCTCGCACCTGCTGCACGAGATCGAGGTCATCGCCGACGACATCGTGGTCATCGGCAACGGCCACATCGTGGCGCAGGGCACCAAGCAGGAGCTGCTCGCCAGCGGCGAGACGTACGCCCGTACCGGTGACCCCACCTCACTCGGCCGGGCGCTGCAGCGGGCCGGGTACACCGCCGAGATCACCACCGAGGGCGCCGTCCGCAGCGACGCCGACCTCGCCACCGTCGGCCAGATCGCCTTCGACGCCGGGCTGGTGCTGACCGAGCTCCGCGCCGCCGACGGCGCCGGCCTGGAGGAGATGTTCCTCCAGCTCACCGCCGAGACCCAGCGTGACCACCTCCAGACCCCGGAAAGGGAAGCAGCATGACGACCACGACCATCGCTCCGGAGCCTGCCGGCCCGGCTGCGGTACGCCGCCGCGAGCGGCCCGTGCCCGCCCCGATCCCGTTCGGCCGGATCGCCGGCATCGAGCTGCGCAAGATGTTCGACACCCGCTCGGGGTTCTGGCTGATGGCCAGCCTGGTCGTGCTCTCCCTGGCCGCGACCGCGGCAACGATCATCTTCGTCGACGCCGACAACCTCGACTACGAGGGCTTCGCCAGCGCCTGGGGCATCCCGATGTCGGTGATCCTGCCGATGATCGCGGTGCTCGCCGTCACGAGTGAATGGAGCGCTCGCAGCGCGTTGACGACCTTCACCCTGGTGCCCGGACGCGGTCGCGTGATCGGTGCGAAAGCCGTGGTCACCGCCCTGGTCGGAGTGGCCGCCATCGCGGTCGCAGCACTCGTGGGTGCCGTGGGCTACCTCGGCGTCGCGACCGTCATGGACCTCGACCCCGTGTGGAACCTCTCCTTCGCCGAGCTCGCCCGGGTGACCTTGGCCAGCGAGATCGGGATGTTCATGGGCTTCATGCTGGGGATGCTCTTCCGCAACTCCCCCGCGGCCATCGTGGCCTACTTCGTCTATGCGCTCGTGCTCCCGACCGTCTCCTCGGCACTCGCCTCCACCAACACCTGGTGGGCCGAGCACGCCACGTGGTTCGACCTCAACTGGGCCACGATGAACCTCTACACCGAGATGACCGACAAGATGTGGGCGCAGCTGGGAGTCGCCGGCCTGATCTGGCTGATCATCCCCACGCTCGTCGGCCTCCGCCTCGTCCTCAGGTCCGAGGTCAAGTAACCCGCCGAGTCGGCGCAACTGTCCCACCCAAAACCGCCGAGTCGGCGCGTCTGTCCCAATGCTCTGGGACAGACGCGCCGACTCGGGTCGGTTTTGCGGGACAGTTGCGCCGACTCGGCACTTGGGTCAGCGGGCGGCCGAACCCTCGGTGTAGTCGTCGTCGGTCTGGCTCCACGAGAAGTGGGCGCGCAGAGCCTTGCCGGTGGCCTCGATCGGGTGACCGGCCTCCTCCTCGCGCAGCTTCTGGAACTCGACCGCACCGTTGTCCTGGTCGGCGATGAAGCGGCTGGCGAAGGAGCCGTCCTGGATCTCGGCGAGCACCTGCTTCATGGTCTCCTTGACCTGCGGGCCGATGACGCGCGGGCCGGAGACGTAGTCGCCGTACTCGGCGGTGTCGGAGATCGACCAGCGCTGCTTGGCGATGCCGCCCTCCCACATCAGGTCGACGATGAGCTTGAGCTCGTGGAGCACCTCGAAGTAGGCGATCTCGGGCTGGTAGCCGGCCTCGGTCAGCGTCTCGAACCCGGCCTGGACCAGGTGGGACACGCCGCCGCAGAGCACGGCCTGCTCGCCGAAGAGGTCGGTCTCGGTCTCCTCGGTGAAGGTCGTCTTGATGACGCCGGCGCGAGTGCCGCCGATGCCCTTGGCGTAGGACTTCGCGAGGTCCCAGGCGGAGCCGGAGGCGTCCTGCTCGACGGCGATGATGTCCGGGATGCCGCGGCCGGCGACGTACTCACGACGGACGGTGTGGCCCGGAGCCTTCGGGGCCACCAGGATCACGTCGACACCCTCGGGCGCCTTGATGTAACCGAAGCGCACGTTGAAGCCGTGGCCGAAGACGAGGGTCTTGCCGGCGGTCACGTGGGGCGCGAGCTGGTCGTTGTAGAGACCGCGCTGGTGCTGGTCGGGGGCGAGGATGACGATCACGTCGGCCTCGGCGGCGGCGTCGGCAGGGCTGAGGACCTTGAAGCCCTCCTCCTCGGCCTTGGGGGTCGACTTCGAGCCGGGCTGCAGGCCGATGCGCACGTCCACACCGGAGTCACGCAGGTTGAGCGCGTGGGCGTGGCCCTGGCTGCCGTAGCCGATGACGGCGACCTTCTTCGCCTGGATCAGCGCGAGGTCGGCGTCGTCGTCGTAGAAAATCTCAGCCACGAGGGCTTCTCCTTCAGTTGTTGTTGATAGGGGTTCAGACCGCGGAAGGCGGAGCGGGCACAGCCACGGATCGCAGGCTGCGCTCGGAGATCGACCGGGAGCCGCGGCCCATGCCGACCATGCCGGACTGGGAGAGCTCACGGATGCCGAAGGGCTCGATGACCCGGAGGAAGTCGTTGAGCTTGCCGGTGTTGCCGGCGAGCTGGACGATGACGGAGTCCGTGGACACGTCGACGACCTTGGCCCGGAAGAGCTGGATGGTGTCGAGCACCTGGCTGCGGGTCTCCGTGGTGGCGGAGATCTTGACCAGCATGAGGGCGCGCTGGACGCGCGACTCAGGCTCGAGCTCGACGATCTTGATCACCTCGACCAGCTTGTTGAGCTGCTTGGTGACCTGCTCGAGGGGGGTGTTCTCGAGATTGACCACGACCGTCATGCGGGAGACCTCGTCGTGCTCGGTCGGTCCCACCGCGAGGGATTCGATGTTGAAGCCGCGGCGCGAGAAGAGCGCGGCCACGCGGGCCAGGACGCCGGGCTTGTTCTCGACCAGGACGCTCAGCGTGTGCTTGCCACCGGTCTTCACGGGCTGGATGCTCATCAGAGGTCGTCCTCGTCGAACTCGGGCGCGAGGTCGCGCGCGTACTGGATCTCGTCATTCGAGGCGCCGGCCGGAACCATCGGCCACACCATGGCGTCCTTGTTGACACGGAAGTCGACCACGACGGGCATGTCGTTGATCTCCATGGCCTTCTCGATGGTCGCGTCGACGTCGTCGGCGGAGTCGCAGGCCAGGCCGACGCAGCCCATGGCCTCGGCCAGCTTCGGGAAGTCGGGGATGCGCTTGGGCTGGCCGTGGGACTGCAGGTTGGTGTTGGAGTAGCGCTCCTCGTAGAAGAGGGTCTGCCACTGGCGCACCATACCGAGGTTGTCGTTGTTGATGATCGCGACCTTGATCGGGATGCCCTCGATCGCGCAGGTGGCCAGCTCCTGGTTGGTCATCTGGAAGCAGCCGTCGCCGTCGATCGACCACACGGTGGAGTCCGGGCAGCCGACCTTGGCGCCCATCGCGGCCGGGACGGAGTAGCCCATCGTGCCGAGCCCGCCGGAGTTGATCCAGGTGTTGGGGTGCTCGTAGCCGATGAACTGCGCGGCCCACATCTGGTGCTGGCCGACGCCGGCGGTGAAGATCGTCTCCTCGCCGGAGATCTTGCCGAGACGCTCGATGACGTACTGCGGCGAGAGGCCCTCGGCGGGGATGTCGTAACCGAGCGGGTACGCCTTCTTGATCCCGGCCACGAAGGCGACCCAGCCCTCGTAGTCGCCCTCCTTGCCGGCTTCCTTCTCGGCGGTGAGCACCGTGATCAGGTCGGCGAGGACCTCGCGCACGTCGCCCACGATCGGGACGTCGGCGTAGCGGTTCTTGCCGATCTCGGCCGGGTCGATGTCGGCGTGGATGACCTTGGCGTTGGGAGCGAAGGAGTCCAGGTTGCCGGTCACTCGGTCGTCGAAGCGGGCACCGAGGCTGATCAGCAGGTCGGACTTCTGCAGACCCGCGTTGGCGGCGACGGTGCCGTGCATGCCCGGCATCCCGAGGTGCTGCGGGTGGGAGTCGGGGAAGGCCCCGCGCGCCATCAGCGTGGTCACGACCGGGATCCCGGTGAGCGTGGCCAGCTGCAGCAGCTCGCCGTGGGCACCGGAGCGGATCGTCCCGCCACCGACGTACAGGACAGGCTTCTTGGCCTCCAGCATCAGGCGCGCCGCCTCGCGGATCTGCTTGGCGTGCGGCCTGGTCACCGGGCGGTAGCCCGGCAGGTGGAGCTCGGTCGGCCACCGGTAGGTGGTGGTGGCCTGCAACGCCGACTTGGTGACGTCGACGAGGACCGGACCCGGACGTCCGGAGGACGCCAGGTGGAAGGCCTCAGCGACCCGGAGCGGGATCTCCGCCGGGTCGGTGATGAGGAAGCTGTGCTTGGTGACCGGCATCGTGATGCCGCGGATGTCCGCCTCTTGGAAGGCGTCGGTGCCGATCATCGCCGCGCCGACCTGGCCGGTGATGGCGACCATCGGCACGGAGTCCATGTTGGCGTCGGCGAGCGGGGTGACCAGGTTGGTCGCCCCTGGGCCGGAGGTCGCCATGCAGACGCCGACCTTGCCGGTCGCCGCGGCGTAGCCCTGGGCGGCGTGGCCGGCACCTTGCTCGTGGCGTACGAGGATGTGGCGGATCTTCGAGTCCATCAGCGGGTCGTACGCCGGAAGGATCGCTCCTCCCGGAATGCCGAAGATGTTCTCGGCCCCCGCTGCTTCCAGCGACTTGATCAGGCTCTGGGCGCCTGTCATCTGCTCGCTCATGTCCGCCGTCCTACTCCTCGGAGCTTCTACTCATGGGATCTCGTGGGGTTGCTTGTGCAACAAAAAACCCTCCGGCCCGGCGGGCAACGGAGGGAGACGCGTCGTCTGGGGCCAGTGGCTCCTAGGCGACGCGCCTGATAAGTACGAGAATGCTGTGCAGCATGCCCACACGTTAACCCCATGTGTCGCGCCGTGTCACCACACCCTACCGCGCGTCCCATGATTTGAGATCACCGTCCCAGTATCTGTCAGTCGTTCGATCGGGGATCTCAGGGTTCTCACCGAGGCGGCGGGCCCGCGCGGATCGCTAGCCTGTCCCTACGTCCCCGACGGGTCGACGTACGTCACGCTGGCGATGAACGGCTGGGCCGACCCGGCGCCCGCGTGGTGGCTCAACCTGAAGGCCCGGCCCGAGGCCCTCGCCGAGACCGTCGACGGCCCGCGACGGGTGCGCGCCCGCGAGGCCACCGGGGCCGAGTGCGAGCGCCTCTGGACGCTGCTCGCGGAGGCCGACGACGGCTGGGGCGACCTCGACGACTTCGCGGCCCGGCGCTCCCACCAGACGCCCGTCGTGGTCCTGGAGGTCACCGAGCCGGCGTCGTGACCCGTCCGCTCAGCCCAGGCCGAGCCGCTCGCGCAGGAAGGTCCAGGCGAAGGCGGAGAGGTGGGCAGACTGCGCGTTGTTGGCCGCGCCGCCGTGGCCGCCCTCGATGTTCTCGTAGTAGGTGACGTCCTTGCCGGTCGCGGCCAGCAGCGCGGCCATCTTGCGGGCGTGGCCGGGGTGGACGCGGTCGTCCTTGGTGGAGGTGGTGAGCAGGACCGGCGGATAGGTCTTCGACCCGTCGAGCAGGTGGTAGGGCGAGAACGTCCGGATGTACTCCCACTCCTCCGGCACGTCCGGGTCGCCGTACTCCGCCATCCACGACGCCCCGGCGAGCAGGTGGGAGTAGCGCTTCATGTCCAGCAGCGGCACCTGGATCACCACAGCGCCGAACAGCTCCGGGTAGAGCGTGAGCATGTTGCCGGTCAGCAGCCCGCCGTTGGAGCCGCCCTGGATCCCGAGGTGGCTCGCGTTGGTCACACCGGTCTCGGCGAGGTGGCGGGCGACGGCGGCGAAGTCCTCGTAGGCCCGGTGCCGGTTCTCCTTCAGTGCCGCCTGGTGCCAGGCCGGGCCGTACTCCCCTCCACCGCGGATGTTCGCCACGGCGTAGACGCCGCCCTCGTTGAGCCAGGCGCGCCCGACGCCGGCGGAGTAGCCCGGGGTCATCGGGACCTCGAAGCCGCCGTAGCCGTAGAGCAGGGTCGGCGCCGGGCCACCGCTGCCGTCGAGGGCGGCTTCGGAACCGACGATGAAGTAGGGGATCCGGGTGCCGTCGGCCGAGGTCGCGAAGCGCTGCTCCGCACGGAGCCCGTCCGTGTCGAACCAGGCCGGCGCCGACTTGAGCGGTTCGACGGTCTCGGCGCCGATGGTGGTCAGGCCGTACGTCGTCGGGGTCAGGTAGCCGCTGGTGACCACCCAGACCTCGTCGGACTCGACCGCGTCGACGGCACGGGTGCCGACCGCGGCCACCGGGTCGGTCTCCGGGAACTCCGAGCGCACCCACTCCCCGGACGCCGACGCCGGTGGGGTCAGGACGTGCAACCGGTTCTTGACGTCCTCGAACACGTTGAGGACGAGGTGGTTGCGGGTCCAGGTCGCCCCGGCCAGCGAGGTCTTCGGGGTGGGTTCGAAGAGCACGGTGAGGTCCCGCGCGCCGGCCAGGAACCGGTCCGCGTCGGTCGCGAGCAGCGAGCCGGCGGCGTACGTCCGCTCGCCGACGGTCCACTCGTCGCGGAGCTCGACGAGCAGCCACTCCCGGTGGAACCCCGCCTCGGCCGAGTCGGGGATGTCGAGCTTGGTGAGCGTCTGCTCGGGCGTGCCGGGGTCGGTGGCGACGTACGTCTCGGACTTGTAGAACGCGATCGAACGGCTGACCAGGTCGCGCTCGAAGCCGGGGGTGTGGATGCGGCGCGCGGAGATGTACATGTCCTCGGCGGTGCCCTCGTAGACCACCGTCGCGTCCTCGAACGGGGTGCCGCGGCGCCACAGCTTCACGATCCGCGGGTAGCCGCTCGGGGTCAGCGAGCCGGGGCCGAAGTCGGTGAAGACGTAGACCGCGTCGGGGCCGCACCAGGAGAGGGCGCCCTTGGCGCCGCCCTGCTCGACGGCACGGGTGAAGCCACCGTCGGCCGGGCTCACGAACGCCTTCTCGACGAGGTCGAACTCCCGGGTGACGTCGGCGTCCGAGCCGCCCGGGGACAGGTCGACGAGCACCTTGCGCCAGGGCTCGCCGGGCTCGGGCCGGAGCACCGAGGCGCCGTGCCACACCCAGCTCTCGCCCTCCTCGGCGGCGAGCGCGTCGAGGTCGAGCAGGATCTCCCACTCGGGGTCGTCGGTGCGGTAGGACTCCGGCGTCGTGCGTCGCCAGATGCCGCGCTCGTGGTCGGCGTCGCGCCAGAAGTTGTAGAGGTGCTCCCCGAGCCGCGAGACCTCGGGCACCCGGTCGTCGGAGTCGAGCACCTCGAGGATCTGAGCCTCGATCTTGGCGAACACCGGGTCGGAGCCGACGCTCGCGTGCGCCTCGTCGTTGCGCGCTCGCACCCAGGCCAGCGCGTCGACGCCCTCGACCTCCTCCAGCCAACCGAACGGGTCGTCCCCGGCGGGGTCGAGCGGGGTCACGATCGTCTGCTCAGCGGTCATGCGGGAAGGCTACTTCGCGGGGCACAAGTTGCAGCCGACCGGCACAATTGCGGCATGAGCGAAGCGGACGGGTCGTCGAAGGGTCTACCGCGGCGAGCGGCGACACGGACGGCCAAGCTGGCCGCGCTGCCGATGGGGTACGCCGGGCGCAAGGCGCTCGGGCTCGGGAAGCGGATCGGGGGCCGTCCCGCCGAGGCGGTGCTGGCCGACGTCCACCAGCGTACGGCCGATCAGCTGTTCCGCACCCTGGGCGAGCTCAAGGGCGGCGCGATGAAGTTCGGGCAGATGCTCTCGGTGATGGAGGCGGCGCTGCCGGAGTCGCAGGCGGCCCACTACCGCGCCCAGCTCACTCGGCTCCAGGACTCCGCTCCCCCGATGCCGACCGGGATCGTACGCGGCCTGCTGGCCCGCGACCTCGGCGCCGACTGGGCCTCGCAGCTGGTCGAGCTGTCCGAGGAGCCGGCGGCCTCGGCCTCGATCGGGCAGGTGCATCGCGGCCGGTGGGCCGACGGCCGTGAGGTCGCGGTGAAGGTGCAGTACCCGGGCGCCGACGAGGCGCTGCGCGCCGACCTGCGCCAGATCGGCCGGGTCGCGGCGATCGGCAACGCGGTCGTGCCCGGGATGGACGTCAAGGCGCTGGTCGCCGAGCTGCAGGAGCGGGTCGTCGAGGAGCTCGACTACCCGAAGGAGGCCGAGGCCCAGCACGTCTTCGCCGAGGCGTATGCGGACCATCCCCTGATCGACGTCCCCGATGTCGTCGCGGTGGGACCGTCGGTGCTCGTCACCGAGTGGGTGGAGTCGGAGGGCTCGATCGCGAAGGTGATCGCCGAGGGCACCGCCGAGGAGCGCGACCACTACGGTGAGCTGCTGGCACGGTTCTGGTTCTCCGCACCGGGGCTGACCGGGATGCTCCACGCCGACCCCCATCCGGGCAACTTCCGGGTCCTGCCCGGTGGCCGGCTGGCGGTGCTCGACTTCGGCCTCGCCGCGCGGCTCCCGGACCGGGGCTTCCCGGAGCCGATGGGCCGGCTGATCCGGATCGCGGCGACCGGAGATGCCGAAGCGCTGGTCGCGGGCCTGCGCCACGAGGGCTTCATCCGGGAAGGCATCAAGGTCGAGCCGCAGCACGTGCTCGACTACCTGGCGCCGTTCGTGACTCCCGCGCTGCAGGAGCGCTTCCGGTTCACCCGGGAGTGGATGCGGGAGGAGTTCAAGCGGATCAACGACCCCAAGGACCCCGCCTACACGGTCGGGCTGAAGCTCAACCTGCCGCCGTCCTACCTGCTCATCCACCGGGTCTGGCTGGGTGGGCTCGGCGTGCTGGCGCAGCTCAACGCCGAGGCGCCGTTCCGGGAGATCCTCGAGGAGCACCTGCCCGGCTTCGCCGGCTGAAGAGTCAGCCCGGCAGCACCGTCTGCCCCACCGGGCCGGGGTTGTAGGCGATCTCCCAGCGGACGCCGTCGGGGTCTGCGAAGTAGCCGGTGTAGCCGCCCCACTCCCGTTCCGCGGCCGCCGAGACCTCCCGCCCGAGCGACCCGGCGAGCCCCAGCACCTCGTCGACCTCCGCGCGGGTGGCAACGTTGTGGGCGAGGGTGAACGGCGCGACGCCGTCGGCGACGGCGATCCTGCCGACCTCCTCCTCGAACTCGCTCCGGTCCCACAGCGAGAGGATGACGTGCTCGCCGACGCGGATCATGACCACTCCGTCGGCCTCCATCTCAGGGGTCCAACCGAGGCCGTCGACGTAGAACGACCGGCTCGCCGCCACGTCGGCGACGGCCACGGTGATGAAGCTGATGCGCTGGTCCATGGCAGCCACACTGCCACGGACCAGCGCGGGTGTCAGGCGTCCTTGACGCGGCTCGGCTTCTCGCGCAGGACGTCACGACGAGCGCGGTACTCGTTCTCGTCGATCTCGCCCGCGGCGTACCTCTCCGCCAACCGTGCCTCGCCCGCGCGTCGTGGCCCCTCGGCCATCCGCTTGCGGTTGTAGAGGACGACCGCGGTGATGATCGCCGCGATCACCAGGAACCACAGGATCGGGAAGATCGGCCAGAACGCCGGCGGCCCTCCCCCGTCCTGCCACGGTCCGCTCTCGCGCCACGGACCCCAGTGGTCGTCGGCCACCACCGTGGCCACCGTCTCGTTGATGCTCATCGCTCGTGTCCAATCTGTCGGGCTTGCCTATGCCCTCCAGAGTGCTGCGCGCGAGCCGCCGGCACATCGGCTCAGGAGCGGGTGCGTCGTACGCAATCGTGCGTACGCATCCCCTACTCGCACCGGAGCCGGCTGAGCTGGCGGCCCTGCTCGTCGAAGTTCGTGGGGTCGAGCCAGCGCTCGTGCGCGTCCCGCACGTTGGGCCACTCCTCCGCCGTGACCGAGAACCAGTCGGTGTCGCGGTTGCGGCCCTTGACGACCATGTGGTTGCGGAACCGGCCCTCGTAGCTGAACCCCAGCCGCTCCGCGGCCCGTCGCGACGGCTCGTTGAGCGCGTCGAGCTTCCACTCGAACCGCCGGTAGCCCAGGGTGTCGAAGGCGTGCCGCATGAGCAGGTGGATCGCCTCGGTCGCCGCCCGGGTCCGGGCCATGGCGGGCCCGAAGAGCACTCCGCCGACCTCGATGCTCCCGTTGCTCGGGTGGATCGCGTGGTAGCCCGCGACGCCGCTCGCGCGGCCCTCTCGCTCACCCTCCTTCGGGACGAACGCGAACGGCACCACGTCGTCCGCGTCGACCAAGCCCGCCAGATGCATCCACAGGTCCTGCAGGGTCGTCGGCATCGCGATCGGACGGTACGTCCACAGGTCGGCGTCGTCGGGGCCGCAGACCGCAGCGTACAGGTCCGAGTACTGCGCCGACGAGAGCGGCGCGACCCGGACGTAGCGTCCCTCGAGAGCCACCGGCTCGGGCCAGGGCCGGGGCTCCCAGCCCTCGACGACGTCACCCACCGGATACGAGAAGTTCAGCACGGTCCTCATTCTCGCCGACCGTCGCGAGCGAGCGCCGGGCGCCACCGAGGGCGAGCATCCCGGCCAGGCAGCCGAGGAGCAGCACCCCGGCGAGGATCATCACCGACTCCACCGCGAACCGGTCGGCCAGCGGCCCGAAGACGATCATCGAGACCGGCATCGCCACCGACATCACGATCCCGTAGAACCCGAACACCCGGCCGCGCATCGAGTCCTCGACCTGCTCCTGCAGGACCGTCGCGGCGGGCACCAGCAGCATCTGGAAGAGGATGCAGATCACCAGACCGGCGACCGAGAACACCCAGAAGTCCGTCGAGACACCCAGCCCGACCACGAGCAGTCCGACGCCGACCGAGGCCGCCACCATCAGCCGCACACGGCGCTTCACCTTCGGTCCGAAGACGGCCATCGCCGCGCCGCCGACGACCATGCCGACGCTCCAGAACAGCTCGTTGACGCTCAGCATCCAGACCTCGTCGCCGAAGCTGCGCGTGATCATCAGCGGCGTGAGGTGAGCCGGCGCGCCGGCCATGAACATCACGACGGCCACGAGGCCCATCACCCAGCGGACCGAGGCGTTCCCCCGGACGTACCGGACGCCGGCGACGAGGTCACCGAGGTAGCTGACAGGCTCCGACGAGCCCGTCGAGCGGACCGTCCGGGCCACCGGCACCAGCAGGAGCAGCAGTACGCCGATCACGGCCGTCACCACGTCGATGAAGAAGACGGTGACGATGCCGGTGCTCGCGTAGACCGCGGCGGCGACCGCCGGCGCGAACAGCATCATCCCCGACTGGATCGTCTGCTGGACGCCGTTGACCCGCATCAGGTGCTCGGCCGGGACGATCTGCGGCAGCATCGCGTTGACCGCGGGCGCCTGCACCCCGGCCAGCGCCGAGCGGACCGCCATCGCCAGGAAGATCATCCACAGGTCGCCGGCCCCGCTCAGCATCAGCAGCGCGAGGACCAGGGTGGCCGCCGCGATCGTCGAGTCGGCCCCGATGATCAGCAGCTTGCGCGAGTGCCGGTCGGCCCAGACGCCGCCGAAGACCGACACCACCGCCTGCGGCAGCATCCCGGCCGCGACGCTCAGGGTCAGCACGGCGGCCGACCCGGTCTCGACGGTGAGGTGCCACATCACCGCGTACGCGACGATCATCGAGCCCAACGACGACACCGTCTGGCCGCCCAGGAAGACCAGCAGATTCCGCTTCCAAGACTTCTGATCCGACCTCTGACCCGACATGACCACTCCCGCATCCGGTGGGCCGCCGTGTCGGCCCCTCACCCATGCCACGAACGGCCACGGCCCGTTTCGACAGAAGCCGGTGCGGGCTATTCGGGTGCCGGGTCGAAGTCGAAGGCGGGCAGCCCGTCGAGGCTGGTCAGGTTCTTGGTACGCCGGTAGGCGGCCGAGCCCTCGACCCCCTTGCGCTCGAAGTACGGCCCGAGCAGGTCGCGCTCACCGACGTACGACATCAGCGGGACCGCGAAGCCGCACGAGTCGGAGACCCGCTCGATGTCCACGACGACGACCGCGCGGGCGCCGGGGAGGTCGGTGAAGCGACCGGCCAGGTCGGCGTACTCCTCGTCGTAGCGGGTCACGACCCGGCCGCGACCGTGGAAGCGGACGATGTTCGGCGCCCCGTCGAAGGCGCAGAACATCACCGTGATCCGGCCGTTCTCCCGTACGTGCGCGATCGTCTCGCTGCCGCTCCCGGTGCCGTCGAGCCACGCGAAGGTGAGCTCGTCGATCATCCCGAAGGTGCCCGGGATGCCCCGGGGCGACAGGTTGACGTGACCCTCACCGGAGAGTGGCGCGGTGGCCACGAAGAAGACGACCTGACGATCGACGAACTCCCGCAGGCGTCCTTCGACGCGCGCGTGAACCTTTCCCATCGCCGGTTACTCGGGCACGTTGCGGTAGGCGCCGTCGGAGGCCGAGGTGGCCATCGAGGCGTACGCCCGCAGGGCCGCGGAGACCTTCCGGTCGCGGTTGGCCGGGGTGTAGGGCTTCTCGCGCTTCTCCTGCGCCGCGCGACGCTCGCCGAGGACGATGTCGTCCACGTCGAGGGAGATCGAGCGGTTCGGGATGTCGATGGAGATCTGGTCGCCGTCCTCGACGAGCGCGATCAGGCCGCCTCCGGCCGCCTCCGGGGAGACGTGGCCGATGGAGAGACCGCTGGTGCCGCCGGAGAAGCGGCCGTCGGTGATCAGGGCGCACTTCTGGCCCAGGCCGCGGCCCTTGAGGAACGAGGTCGGGTAGAGCATCTCCTGCATGCCCGGCCCGCCCTTCGGGCCCTCGTAGCGGATCACCACCACGTGACCGGCCTCGACCTTCTTGGAGAGGATGCCCTCGACCGCGGCGTCCTGGGACTCGAAGACGATCGCGGTGCCGGTGAAGGTGAGGCACTCCTCGGGCACGCCGGCGGTCTTCACGACGCAGCCGTCGGGCGCGATGTTGCCCGACAGGATCGCGAGACCGCCGTCGGCGGAGTAGGCGTGCTCGAAGTCGCGGATGCAGCCCTCGGCGGCGTCGGTGTCGAGGCTGGCCCAGAGGTTCTCGGTGGAGAACGCCTCGGTCGTACGCACCCCGCCGGGCGCCGCCAGGAACAGGTCGAGCGCCTCCTGGCTGGGGTTCTCGGCGCGGATGTCCCAGGTGTCCAGCCACTCGTCGACGGAGGCGGAGTGGATGGTGTGGACGTCCTCGTTGAGCGCGCCGCCGCGGCGCAGCTCACCGAGCAGGGCGGGGATGCCGCCGGCGCGGTGGACGTCCTCCATGTGGTACTTCGGGCTGTTGGGGGCGACCTTGCTCAGGCACGGCACCCGCCGCGAGATCGCGTCGATGTCGTGCACGTTGAAGTCGAGCTCGGCCTCGCGGGCCGCGGCGAGCAGGTGCAGCACCGTGTTGGTCGAGCCGCCCATGGCGACGTCGAGCGCGACCGCGTTCTCGAAGGCGCTGCGGCTGGCGATGTTCCGCGGCAGGACGGACTCGTCGCCCTCCTCGTAGTAGCGGCGGCACAGCTCGACGATCGTACGTCCCGCCTGCTCGAACAGCGCGCGGCGCTTCGCGTGGGTGGCCAGGGTCGACCCGTTGCCGGGCAGGCTCAGGCCGATGGCCTCGGTGAGGCAGTTCATCGAGTTGGCGGTGAACATGCCCGAGCACGAGCCGCAGGTCGGACAGGCCGAGCGCTCGACCGTGTCGAGCAGCTCGACGCTGACCGCCTCGTTGACCGAGAGCACCATCGCGTCGACCAGGTCGAGCTTGTCGTGGACGATGCCCTCGATGGCGGTCGTCTTGCCGGCCTCCATCGGTCCGCCGGAGACGAAGACGACCGGGATGTTGAGGCGCAGGCTGGCCAGCAGCATGCCGGGGGTGATCTTGTCGCAGTTGGAGATGCACACGATCGCGTCGGCGCGGTGCGCCTCGACCATGTATTCCACCGCGTCCGCGATCAGCTCGCGGCTCGGCAGTGAGTAGAGCATCCCGGCGTGGCCCATCGCGATGCCGTCGTCGACGGCGATCGTGTTGAACTCCTTGGCCACTCCCCCGGCCTCCTGGATCTTCTCGGCGACGATCTTGCCGAGGTCACGGAGATGGACGTGGCCGGGTACGAACTCGGTGAACGAGTTGGCGATCGCGATGATCGGCTTGCCGAAGTCGTCATCAGTCATGCCGGTCGCGCGCCAGAGCGCGCGGGCACCCGCCATGTTGCGGCCCGAGGTCGAGGTTGCGGAGCGAAGAGTGGGCATGCCAGAAGGCTAGACCCGTTGGCGTACGTCCTCTAACACAACGCCACGCGGTGGACGGATCGTGTGTCAGCGGAACGCCGGTGCCAGGCGGAGGGGGTGATCACACCCCAACGGTCAAGGAGCTCCGTACGGCGGCCGGAGGCAGGGCCGGCATAGTGATTCCAGAAGTGGTCGATCTGGGCTGATTCAGCGCTTGACGATGAGCCCAGATCGACCACTTTTCCGAACCAGAATCTAGCGTCTACATGCTAGATCTAGCCCATGAAGACGATCACGATGACCGAGTTGAACCAGCGGATCTCCGCGGTGACTCGAGCCGTCATCGAGGACGGCGAGTCGTTCCGGGTAACCAACGGGGGTCGCGCGGTGCTTCGCCTCGTGCCCGAGGTCCAGTGGTTGGACAACCCGGTGGAGGCGCTGGTCAACGCCGGACTGGCGACTCCCCCGAAGCGACCGCACAGGCACCTCTCGGATCGCAGTGCCGCCGCACTCTCGGCCGAGCTCGATGAGGTCAACGGCGCCATCGATCTTTGAGCGGGTGTAGAGCGGCACTCGTCCGAATGCGTAAGGTCGCCGCACTCCTCGGGTTCGCGGTCCACGACCCCGTGACGGACTGATTCAGACCTTGGCCGCTCGGACCACCATCACGTCGGGGATGTCGCGGAGGATCTCGCGCCAGGTCTCACCGGCGTCGGCGGAGGCCCAGACGGAGCCGTTGCGGGCGCCGAAGTAGACACCGGCCACCTCGTGGTCGTCGGCGCACATCGCGTCGCGCATGACGCCGACGTAGAAGTGGTCGGGCAGGCCCTTGTCGAGCGGCTCCCAGTGGTCGCCGGCGTCGCGCGAGCGCCACACGATCGGCTTGGCCTCCGGTGGGTAGCGGGACTCGCCGGCCCCGATCGGGAAGGTGAAGATCGTGTCCGGCTCCTGCGGGTGGACGACCATCGCGAAGCCGAAGTCGGTGGGCAGCCCGTCTGCGATCGACTTCCAGGACTCGCCCTCGTCGTCGGAGCGGTAGACGCCGCCGTGGTTCTGCAGGTAGAGCCGCTCGGGGCGGGAGGCGTGGCGGGCGACCTTGTGGACGCACTGGCCGAACTCGGGGTACTGCTGCCCCTCGGGCAGGAAGACGGCGATGATGCCGTTGTTGCGCGCCTCCCAGGTCTCCCCGCCGTCACGCGTCTGGTAGACGCCGCCGGTGGAGATGGCCGCGGTCGCCGAGTCCGGGTCGGTGGGGTGCGGCAGGATCGTGTGGAAGGCCTGCCCGCCGAAGCCCTCGTTCCACTCGGTGCGGTGGGGGTGGTCCCACAGGCCGCGGACGAGCTCGAACGATGCGCCACCGTCGCGGGAGCGGAAGATCGCGCCGGGTTCGACGCCGGCCCAGATCGTGCCCTCCGGCAGCCCCGGCTGGAGCTGCCAGACGCGCGCGAGCGACGCGTCGACGTCCTCGGGGAACGACATCGAGGTCTCGGTCCAGGTCTCGCCGCCGTCGGCGGAGGTGCGCACCAGCGCACCCAGCCACAGCGAGGAGCATCCGGCAAGGATCCGCCCGGTCCCGGGCTCGATCATGGCGGAGTAGATCTCCTCCATGTCATGGTGCGGACCGGTGAAGTCCCAGTCCTGCCGGGCGTCGTCAGAGCGCCCTATCCACAGACCCTTCCGGGTCCCGACAAGCAGCTGCGTACCCATGTCTTCCAGCATCCACCCGCTCGACGTCTGTGACCAGGAGATTTCAGCGAAAGAACGCACCGGAAAACGACCCACGTCTGCGGTATCCCCCGGGCGCGGATTCTTCGGCCTGGGCGGCCCAGCCCCTAGCCTGAAGTCATGACCAGACCTGTTTCCTGGGAGCAGTTCACCGCGATCCTCTTCGACCTCGACGGCGTGATCACGCCGACCGCGGTCGTGCACATGCGCGCGTGGGAGGAGATGTTCAACGCCTATCTCCAGGAGAAGACACCGGGGGCGCCGGCCTACACCGACCAGGACTACTTCGCGTACGTCGACGGCAAGCCGCGCTACGACGGCGTGCGTGACTTCCTCGCCTCCCGGGGCATCCGGCTTCCCGAGGGCACCCCGGACGATGCGCCGGAGCTGGAGACCGTCTGCGGTCTCGGCAACCGGAAGAACAACGCCTTCAACCTGGTGCTCGAGCGGGACGGCGTGGAGGCCTACCCCGGCTCGGTGAGGTTCTTGGACTACCTCGCTACGCTCGATGTCCGGCTCGGCGTGGTGTCGTCGTCGGTCAACGCTCCGACCGTGCTGAAGGCGGCGGGGCTGCTGGACCGCTTCGAGACCGTCGTGTCGGGAGCCGTCGCAGATGAGCAGGGCCTACCCGGCAAGCCGGCGCCGGACACCTTCGTCTACGCCGGTAAGGTCCTCGGAGCCACCCCGGACGAGGCCGTCGTTCTCGAGGACGCGGTCTCCGGGGTGCGCGCCGGCAAGGCAGGAGAATTCGCGCTCGTCGTCGGGGTGGATCGTGGTGCGGGCCACGACACCCTCACGGCCGCCGGCGCCAGCCTCGTCGTATCGGACCTTGCTGAACTCATCCCTGACGGACACAGTCCTGAACCACCTGCTCGAGGAGCACAGCAGTGAAGACCAACGTCGGCCCGAACCCCTTGGACCGGGCCCGTTACCCCATCGACCCGTGGCGGCTGGTGGAGACCAGCTACTCCCCCGACGATCTCGGCCTGACCGAGACGATCTTCAGCGTCGCCAACGGCTATCTCGGCATGCGCGGCACCCCTGAGGAGGGGCGCCCGACCTATGCGCACG
Organism: Nocardioides turkmenicus; assembly: GCF_011045035.1. GTDB lineage: Bacteria > Actinomycetota > Actinomycetes > Propionibacteriales > Nocardioidaceae > Nocardioides > Nocardioides turkmenicus. The sequence continues at coordinate 27,146 of NZ_JAALAA010000005.1, read as the reverse complement.
GCACCTTCATCAACGGGTTCCACGAGACCTGGCCGATCCGTCACGCCGAGAACGCCTACGGCTTCGCGAAGACCGGCCAGACGATCGTCAACGCCCCCGACGCCAAGATCATGAAGATCTACGTCGACGACGAGCCGCTGACCTTCGGCACCTCCGACCTGGAGGAGTACGAGCGGGTGCTCGACTTCCGCGAGGGTGTGCTGCGGCGACACCTGGTGTGGCGTACGCCGTCGGGCAAGCGGGTCGCGATCAAGTCGACCCGGATGGTGTCGATGACCCAGCGTCACCTCTCGATCCAGACCCTGGAGATCACGATGCTGAGCGGCACGGCGCCGATCGTGATCTCGTCCCAGCTGCTCAACCGGCAGGACGGCAAGGACGAGTACCACGTGCCGGCGGCGGCGCTCGGCGAGGGCATGGACCCGCGCAAGGCCTCCGCGTTCGACACCCGTGTCCTCATCCCGCAGATGTCGGTCGCCGACGAGGACCAGATGACCCTCGGCTACCGGTGCGCCAACTCCGGGATGACGATCGCCGTCAGCGCCGCCCACCAGATCGACACCCCGGACCCGGTCGAGACCGTGGTCCGCGCCGAGGACGACCTGGCCAAGACCGTCTTCCGGGTCGACGCCACCGAGGGCAGCACGCTGCGGATGCAGAAGACGGTGGCGTACCACACCTCCCGCGGGGTGCCGGTGCGCGAGCTGGCGGACCGCTGCGGACGTACGCTCGACCGGGCGATCCGGCTGGGCATCGGTCACTTCGAGCGCGACCAGCGCAACTGGTACGACGAGTTCTGGTCGGCAGCCGACGTCGAGATCACCGCCGCGGCGGCCGAGGACGACGAGGACATCGCGGCAGCCCAGCAGGCGATCCGGTTCAACCTGTTCTCCCTGGCGCAGGCGACCGCCCGCACCGACGGGCTCGGCGTGCCCGCGAAGGGCGTCACCGGCTCCGGCTACGAGGGACACTATTTCTGGGACACGGAGTGCTACGTCGTCCCGTTCCTCTGCTACACCCAGCCCGAGGTCGCCCGCAACGTCATGCACGCCCGCTCGGTGATGCTCCCGGCGGCCCGGCAGCGGGCGCTGGAGATGGCGGCGAAGGGCGCGCTGTTCGCATGGCGCACCATCAACGGCCAGGAGGCCTCGGCCTACTACGCGGCCGGCACCGCGCAGGTTCACATCGACGCCGACATCGCCTTCGCGCTGATGAAGTACGTCTACGCGACCGGCGACACCGGTTACCTGATCCGTGAGGGCGTCGACATCCTGGTCGAGACCGCGCGGATGTGGGCCGACCTCGGCTTCTGGCGCCACAACGGCGAGCCGTCGTTCCACATCCACGGCGTGACCGGGCCGGACGAGTACACCACGGTGGTCAACAACAACCTGTTCACCAACGTGATGGCCCGCTACAACCTGGAGAAGGCCGTCGAGACGATCGAGATGCTCCGGACGGAGTACCCGCGCGAGTACGCGCAGGTCATCGGCCGGCTCGACCTCTCCCCCGACGAGGTCGTGGAGTGGGGTCGCTGCGCCGCGGCCATGCACATCCCCTACGACGAGGGTCTGGGGATCCACCCGCAGGACGACAACTTCCTCGACCGCGAGGTGTGGGACCTGCCCAACACCCCCGACGAGGTACGTCCGCTGCTGCTGCACTACCACCCGCTGGTGATCTACCGGTTCCAGGTGCTCAAGCAGACCGACGTCGTGCTCGCCCTCTTCCAGCAGGGCAACCGGTTCACCGCCGAGGAGAAGCGCGCCGACTTCGAGTACTACGACCCGATCACCACCGGAGACTCGACGCTGTCGGCGGTCGTGCAGTCGATCATGGCGGCCGAGGTCGGCTACCACGACGACGCGCTGCGCTACTTCTACGACGCGCTCTACGTCGATCTGCACAACATGCACGGCAACACCGTCGACGGGATGCACATCGCCTCGACCGGCGGCGTGTGGGGCGGGCTCGCCTTCGGCTTCGGCGGGATGCGCGACTACGACGGCAGGCTCTCCTTCGACCCGCGTCTCCCGGACTCGTGGGGCTCGCTGATCTTCCGGGTGCAGTGGCACTCGACCCGGATGCAGGTCGCGGTCACCCGTGACCAGATCGTCTTCACGGTCGTCGACACCCCGGGCGAGGAGTTCGACATCCCGATCAGCGTCCGCGGAGAGGAGTTCGTGGTGTCGAAGGGCTCGCCGGTCATCGTGCCTCTCGCCGACCAGGGGCCGCGGATCGGCACTCACCTGGACGAGGAGCCGCACGGCGGCGTACGGCCGGACGGGTCGAAGATCACCGCCACCGTCCCGACGCCGATCCCGCCGGAGATCTACGAGCTGGACCACGTGGAGCACCCGATGGTGCCGCACGACCCTCCGCGCGGCTCCGAGCGGCTCGCGGAGGAGGCCAACAAGGCCGCCAACCTGTCCAACATCTCGCAGACGGACTCGGCCGAGTAGCCGGTCTTTACCTGGCCTAGACTGACCGGGTGGTGCATGCTTCCTCTTTCCGGGCGAGGCTTGCCCACCCGGTCGTCCTGGTCCTGATCGGGATCGCGTCGGTGCAGGTCGGCGCGACCTTCGCGAAGTCGCTCTTCGACGAGGTCACGCCGACGGCCATGGTGTGGCTGCGGCTATCGATGTCCGCGCTGATCCTGCTGGCGATCACCCGGCCTCGGGTCCGGGGGCTGTCGCGGCGCGACTGGCTGGTCGTGGTCGCGTTCGGAGCCTCGCTCGGGCTGATGAACTGGGCGATCTACCAGGCCTTCGCCCGGCTCCCGATCGGGATCGCGGTCACGATCGAGTTCATCGGCCCGCTCACGATCGCCCTGGTCACCTCGCGGCGTGCCCGCGACCTGGTCTGGGTCGCACTGGCGGCGGCCGGAGTGATCCTGCTCGGTCTCGAGCCCGGCCGGATCTCGCTCGTGGGCGTGCTGTTCGCGTTGCTCGCGGGGGCCTGCTGGGCAGCGTACATCGTGCTGTCGAAGGCGACCGGCGCCCGCTGGGAGGGGCTTGACGGGCTCGCGCTGGCCTCCACCGTCGCGGCGGCGGCGCTGACCCCTGCGGCGATGGCGTACGCCGACGGGCTGGGGTCTCCACACGTGTGGCTGGTGGGGCTGATGGTGGGCCTGATGTCGTCGGTGATCCCCTACTCGCTCGATCTTGTTGCCCTGCGTTCGATCAAGCCGGGGCTCTACGCGATCCTGATGTCGCTGGAGCCGGCTGCCGGTGCGCTGGCCGCGATCCTGGTCCTGCACGAGGGTCTCTCGGTCCTGCAGTGGCTGGCCATCGCCTGTGTCGTGGTCGCCTCAGCAGGGGCGACGCGCACTGGCAAGCCCGATCATCACGTGCCGGCGGAGTCGACCCCGGCGTGACGTACGCGCCTCGTCGCACGACGTAGTGGGGCGTTTCACACAAGCGACATCGGATCGTCACTGACTCCGAATGTTCGGGTCACTACAGTTTGGTGACAACTCCCCCGCACTTCCTCCATCCGGTCCCCCGCCTGTCTCTGGAGTTGCTCCGTTGTCGACCGTCATCGCCCCCGCACACACCACTGCCGTCGCCCAGGTCGCCGCCCTCTTCGCCGCTCGCACCGCGGGGCGGATGGTGGGCCCGTTCCTGCGACCGATCCAGCTGCTGCTCGCCTGGCCGGTCGCCTCCCAGCTCGTCGCCCGCCACAACGCGAAGGCCGCCGAGGAGGCGCTCCTGCTCCGGCGTGCCGAGCGTGAAGACGTCCAGCACTACCTCCAGCTGCTCGCATCGGAGAGAATGTCTGCATGAGTGTTCCGCGGGCGATGGCCGAGTCGACGGTCGCGTTCCGTGACGTGCTCTCCGACGACGGCACCCTGATCCGCGCCTGGACCAACGACCCTGAGGGCGTGATCGACGGGCCGACCGTGCTGCTGTGCAACGGTCTCGGCACCGGCCCGTGGAACTGGCCGGCGCTGCTGCACACCTCGTGCGGCGTACGCGTCGTCTCCTGGCAGCACCGCGGCACCTCCGGCTCGGCGCGACCCAAGGACCTGGAGCAGACCACCTCGCGACACTTCGCCGAGGACGCGTTGTCGGTGATGGACGCCTTCGCGCTCTCGCGGCCGGTCGTGATGGGCTGGTCGATCGGCGTCAACACCGCCTTTGAGCTGGCCGCGGACCACCCCGAGCGGGTCTCCGGCATCTTCGGGGTCGCCGGGGTGCCCGGCGACACCTTCAAGTCGATGCTCGGGCCGCTGCCGCTGCCCGCCCCGGCCGCCGCGCTCGTGACCCGCACCGCCGCGAAGGTGCTGCGCCGCACCGGCTCCCTCATCACCCCCGTGGCGACCCGCCTCGAGCTCGGGCCGCGGGCGATCGAGATGTTCTCGAAGGCCGGGCTGATCGGGAAGGTCCCCGACCCCGAGCTCGCCGCGGCCGCGCTGGCCGAGTTCCTGACCACCCCGGTCGAGTGGTACTTCCACCTCGCGCTGCGCACCTCCCAGCGCCGCTCGGTCTCCCCGCGCCGCATCAAGGTGCCGGTCGTGCTGGTCGCGGGCACCCGCGACCTCATCGCCGGGGCGCGCCACATGTCGCGGGTCGCCTCCGACCTCAAGAACGGCACCTTCGTCGAGCTCGACGGCACCCACTTCGTACAGATGGAGCAGCCCGACCGCGTCCATCAGCTGCTGCTCGGATTCCTTGCCCGGGTCTCCGAGCACCAGCGCGCCTGACCGGCGCCGAGACGTCACTCCGGTCGGCCGAGACGTCATGCGCGTCGGCCGAGACGTCACGTGCGTCGGCCGAGGCGTCGGCGGGTGCGGCTGCAGCGGGCTGTAACACGTCGTTCGTGGAACTACTCGCCCTTTCGGAACGACCGGATAGTCCTACGAACGACGTGTTACACGTGCGGCGCCGGCCAGATCTCGGCCGACAGGAGCGACTACTCGGCCGACCGGAGTGACGGCTCGGCGGGGGTGATCATGGCTCGGCGAGCGGCTCGGCGGAGGGTGGCGAGGACTGCCGGCCCGAGGAGGGCGACCGCGATCGCGGTGGTGATCGCGCGCATGGTGTCCCAGCTGCTGGTCGAGGTGACCAGGGTGTAGCGCAGGAACGTCGCCAGGTTCTCGCCGAACGCGGCACCGGGCTCGTAGGAGAGGTTGCCGCTCGCCCCGGGCACGGTGACCCCGGTGAGCAGCGGCCAGCCCTGCAGGTTGAGCAGGAGCCCGTAGACGTACGAGGCGAAGATTCCGTACGCAGCGAGCAAGGCGATCTCTGTGCGCCCGGTGGCGCGTGGCAGGAGCCCGGCGCCCATGGCGACCCAGGCGGCGCCGAGCATCTGGTAGGGCAGCCACGGCCCGACGCCGGCGGTGACCAGCGCCGCGACGAACAGGCTGGTGCAGCCGAGCACGAACCCGAAGGCAGGGCCGAAGACCCGGCCGCCGAGGATGAGCATGAAGAAGACCAGCTCCACCCCGCCGGTGCCGGCGGAGACCGCGCGCAGGACGGCCTCGATCGCGCTGAGCACGCCGAGGAGCGCGATCATCCGGGTGTCGATGCCGCCCGCGGCGAGCTCGCTCAGCAGCACCACCAGCATCAGCGGCAGCAGCGCGAGGAAGATGAACGGCGGCTGCACCCGCTCGTAGCCGTGGAGCAGCAGCGGCCAGGCGAACATCATCAGCCCGGCCACGGAGATGATCGCGAGCAGAAGAGCGGTGCGGGGCGAGAACCTGATCATCCCTCGCCCACCGCCTCGACGACCTCGCGCACGCTCAGCCAGCCCGGCCCGAAGACCTTGCTCACCTGGGGCGCGAAGGCCGGCGACTCGGCGGTGACGCTGCGTACGTCGCCCGCGGAGACCACCTCGCCGTCGGCGAGCACCACCACGTCGTCGGCGGCCTCGGCGACGAACTCGACGTCGTGGGTCGCCACCAGGACCGCCTTGCCCGCGTCGGTGAGGTCGCGGAGGATCGCAGCGAGCGCGTGCTTCGCCGCGTAGTCGAGGCCGCGGGTGGGCTCGTCGAGGAGCACGATCGGCGGGTCGGCGCTCAGGATCAGCGCCAGTGCCAGGGCGAGGCGCTGCCCCTCGGAGAGGTCGCGCGGGTGCTGGTCGTCGGGGATGCCCGGGACGAGGCTGTCGAGGATCTCGCGCGTCCGCGGTCCGCCCGCGTCGCACTCCTCGGCCACCGTCTCCAGGTAGAGCAGGTCCGCCGCGGTCTGCGGCAGCAGCCCGACGAGGGTGCGGCGCTCCTCGGGGTCGAGGATCGCCGGATCCTTGCCGCCGACGTCCACCGACCCGGCCAGCCGCTTCTGGGTCCCCTGCAGCGTCCACAGCAGCGTCGACTTGCCCGAGCCGTTGCGCCCCATCAGCGCTGTCACCCGCCCCGCGGGCAGGTCGATCGAGACGTCGTGCAGGACCGGTGTACGTCCTCGGGTGACGGTGAGGCCGGAACTTCTCAGGCTTTTCCTGCACCTCTCTGGCGTTGCATTGCCAGAGAGGTTCAGGGATACCCGGTTAACCGGGTATCCCAACGCCCGCGCCTTCCGCCTCGCATCCCGCACCGTCAACGGCAGCGGCGACCAGCCGAGCTCACGCCCGAGCTCGACGAGGGGCGGTACGACGGGCGAGTCCTCGAGGACGTCGCCGGGGTCGCCGACGGCGACGGAGCCGTCGCCGACGAGAAGGGCGATCCGGTCGGCGAAGGGGACGACGCGCTCGAGGCGGTGCTCGGCGAGGACGACGGAGGTGCCGAGGTCGTGGACGAGCCGGGTGATGGTGGCGAGCACGTCCTCGGCGGCGGTCGGGTCGAGGGCGGAGGTGGGCTCGTCGAGCACCACGACCCGCGGGTGGGTGGTGAGGACCGAGCCGATCGCGACGCGCTGCTGCTGCCCGCCCGAGAGCGTACGCAGCGACCGCTGCCGCAGCTCGGCGATGCCGAGCAGGTCGAGGGTCTCCTCGACCCGGCGCCGCATGGTCGCCGGCGGGAGCCCGAGCTGCTCCATGCCGTAGGCCAGCTCCTCCTCGACCGTGTCTGTGACGAAGCCGGCCACCGGGTCCTGGCCGACGTAACCGATGATCCCGGCACGCTCGCGCGGCGGCGTACGGACGATCGAGGCGCCGTCCAGCATCAGGTCGCCTTCCAGAACCCCGCCGGAGAAGCGCGGCACCAGGCCGGCGAGGACGCCGAGCAGCGTCGACTTGCCGGAGCCGGTCGGGCCGGAGACGAGCAGCAGCTCGCCCTCCTCGACGGTGAGGTCGACGTCCTTGAGCACGTGCTCGGAGGAGTCAGGCGGGGTGAACGTGATCCCTCGCAGCTCGATCATGCGACTGCCTCCTCCGGGACGAGCGATGATGAAGGAACGGGCGCGGCGACGGCCGGGACCAGCCCGACGAGCACGCCCGCCAGGGCGGTCAGGGTGACCTCGGGAGCGGCGCTGACACCGGGAAACGCCACCGGGACCTGGTCGCGGGCGACCCACCAGCCCGCGGCCGCGACCAGCACACCGCTCAGCGCCACCACCACCTCCGGCCAGCGCCACCGGTCGGGCCGGTAGACGGTCCGGGTCACCCGGCGGCCGGCCAGCCTGAGCCCGACGGCCGCGGCTCCGACGCCGAGCACCAGCATGCTGGCCGCCAGCCAGCCGGGGGTGGTCCCGTCGAGCACCGCGTACACGCCGGCGCAGAGCCCGACGAGCGAGACCAGCATGAGCGCCGAGGTGACCCGCCGGGTGGCGACCGGAACCCCGGCCGTACGTCCGTAGCCACGCGTGTCCATGCCGGCCGCGAGCGCCATCGAACGCTCCAGCGCGTCCTCGAGCACCGGGACCAGGAAGCGGCGCAGCCGCTTGACCCTCCCGGTCGCACCGGCTCGGAGTCGCTGCGCCGCGCGCACCCGCTGGACCGACTCGGCGAGCTGGGGCAGCACGGTCACGGCGACCACGACCGCGGTCCCGATCTCGTAGAGCGCGGGCGGGAGCGACCGCAGCAGCCGCTTCGGGTTGGCCAGCGCGTTGGCCGCCCCGACGCAGATGACGATCACGCCGAGCCGCATCCCGTCGTAGAGGCCGGCCAGCAGGGCCTCGCGGGTGAGCGGCCCGAGCAGCCGGATCCCGAGCACCCACTCGGGCAGCGGGATCTCGGGCAGGTCGACGAGCACGTGCCCCGGCACGGCGCCCAGGAGCACCCGGAAGAGCACCCGGGTCGCGACGATGAACAGCGCGAGCCCGACGTACAGCCGGAACGCCCTCGCCCACGGTTGCTCACCCCGCCGGGCGGCGACCACGACCGCCGCCACCCCCACCAGGAGCAGGAGCAGCAGCGGGTTGGTGGTGAAGGAGGCGTACGCAGCCAGCCCGATCGCCCACACCCACCAGGCGACAGGGTGCAGGTCACGGGGAAGGCGCGCGACGGCTGCCTCACGGACCAAGGTGCTCATCGCCGACGCCACCACACCGCACCGGCGGCGGAGAAGAGGGCGAGGATGGCAACCGGAGCGACCCAGACGGGCAGCGGCTCGGGCTCGGACGACGGTCGAGAAGCCGAGTCGTCCGGAGACAACTCCGGCGACGGGCTGGAGGGCGCCCCCACAGCATCCCCAAGCACCGTCGCCGGAGCGGTAACGACATCGTCGTCTATCCACGTGAACGCAACACCCTGCCCGGAGGTCACGCTGATTTCGGTAACATTTCTGGAGGCATAGCTCCATGCCCCGGATTCGTCGGTGATCCACAGCGACCAGTACGCATCGGCGGGCGGCATCTGGGCACAGCCGGCCTCCTTCGGCCGGCCATCGACGCGGCAGACCACGCTGGGCATCGAGGTCACGTAGGTGAGCGGGTGGCCCGCCTTCTCGAACAGGTCGGCGCCGGTGTCGCCCTCCTCGGGCTGGACGCAGGCGACCTCGGGGGCGCCGCCCAGCGCGTTGGGCTCGACGACGACGGTCACGCCGTCGCATGCCACCGCGGCGGACGACGCGGAGGCCGGGGTGACGACGAGCGCGATGACCCCGGCGAGGATCGCCGGGGCCACCAGCAGCGCCCGAAGGATCAGCACGAGCTCTTCGCGGTCGCGTCCTTGGGCAGGAAGACCAGCGACGGCAGCGCCTGAGCGGCCGCGAGGCGGTACATCCCCTCGGACTCCTTGGTCAGCCCCTTGGTGTTGCCCTCGGTCAACGCGGCGTCGTCGTAGGCCACCGCACCGGCGTCGTCGCCGCAGGTCACGACGTGCTCGGCGACCCAGGACGCCGCCTTCTCGGCGGCGTCGGTCTCCCCGGCGCGCCCGAACGCCCAGCCGGCCAGGCCGGTGGTGTTGGAGTTGGCGACGTTGCCGGTGGCCGCCTTGAACGAGCCGTCCTCGGCCTGGGTCTCCTTCAGCCACTCGACGCCGGCCTTGACCGCCTTCTCCGCCTCCGGGGAGGAGACCGAGGACAGCGCGATCAGCGCGAACGCGGTGGCGTCGGCGTCCGGGGTCGCCTTCGGGTCGCCGTCGCAGGTCTGGTCGGCGGCCGCGGGGTCAGCGGTGAAGGTGACTCGGAACCAGCCCTCCTCGCACTGCTGCCCGGCCAGGAACTCCGCCGCGCCCGCGGCCTCCTTGCTCTCGGCGTTGCTCAGCGCCCACACGGCGTACGACTGTCCGATGGTGTTGGAGTAGTCGGCCGCCTTCTTGTTCTTCGGGTCGAGCTGGTCGGCGATGCGGCCGTTGTCGGCGACGGTGTCCTCGAGCTGCTTCAGCAGACCGGGGTCGGAGGCGTCGACGTTCTGCTGCAGGACGAGCGCCTTCGCGGTCGCCCCCGCCGAGATTGCGGTGCCGAACCCGGGCGAGGTGTAGGCCTTCTTGTTCTTCATCACGGCGGCGGCGATCGTGGCGATCTCCTCGTCGTAGCCGCCGACCTCGGCCAGGGCGATCCCGATGTCGGCGCTGAGCCCGAAGTCGTCGGTGCCGTACTGCGCGTTGTGGGCCACGCCCTTCGGCGCCTGGGCGACGAGCCAGTCGGCCACCGAGGTGGACACCTTGGCGTCGTAGGTGGGCTTCTCCCCCTCCTCGACGGCCTTCTCGCCGCAGCCGGCGAGCGAAGTGAGGGCGAGGGCGGCGGCGATGCCACCGAGGACGGTCTTCTTCATGGTTCCTTCCACGCTGCTCGTCGGGAAGGCCCTGGGCCGACCCGCTGCTTTCCACGACAGCGTCAGGTCAGTACGCGTCCGTCGGCGGGTGCTCCGGCTCGCTCAGGCCACCTCGGTGTCCTGGGCCTACGGTTGCGGGTCAGCGCCGGGATTCGACCGGCTTCCCCCACCACGGCGTGTGTTGATTGAGAGGGGGCCATCTTATGACGCGTACGCCCTGCTTGCCGGATCGACGTCGAGCAGTCACTCTGTCCCCATGCGCCACAGGATTCTCGGCCTTGTCGCAGTATCGATCTCGGCCACCCTTCTTTCCCTCTGCCCGGCCACGACAGCCGTCGCGGCACCGGCTCGGACCTCGGTCACGTACGCCGATCTGGTCGCCATGTTCGGCGACAAGGTCGGGAACAAGAAGACCGTCGAGACCGGGCTGCCGACGCTCAACCGCGCCATGTCCGACGCCCGGATCACGACCCCCTACCGGCAGGCGGCCTATCTGACCACCCTCGCCAACGAGAGCTCCTTCCACCACGATGCCAAGGGACCGCACGACAAACGGAAGTACGCCGGCCGCGGCTACATCCAGCTGACCGGCGAAGCCAACTACACCGACGCCGGCGCGTACTTCGGGATCGACCTGCGCCGCCGCCCCGAGCTGGCCCGCTCGCTGGACCACAGCGCGCCGATCTCGCGGTGGTACTGGACCGTCGCCCGCGACATCAACCCGCTCGCAGACGCCCTGGAGATGGGCAAGGTCAACGCAGCGATCGGCTATCCCTACGACAAGGAGGAGGACGCCGAGCGCTGCCGCGACTTCAAGGCCGCACTCGAGCATCTCAACGGCTCCGTCCCCCGGGGGATCGACTGCACCCGGCCGAAGCCCAAGAAGGCAGACGACCAGGACCGCACCGCGGACGCACCCTAGCCGTACGTCACTTCTTGGTGCGCTTGTCGCTGACCGCGATCGCCGAGGTGCCCTCGTCCTTGAGCTCGAAGAGGTCGATCGCCTTGATGAGCTTGGTCCAGGTGGCGTAGCCGTAGTTGCGCGGGTCCTCCGAGGACTGGTTACGGATGCGGGAGACGACCGTGCCGACCAGGGCCCAGCCGTCGTCGTCGGCGGCCGCGGCGATGGAGTTGCGCAGCAGCTGGATCAGCCGGGCGTTGCGCTTGAGCGCCGGGCCGGTGGTCGCCGAGGACGGCTTGCGGGCGAGGGCGGCGCCGGCCTCGGTGTCGGCTTCCTCCTCGGAGTCGCCGAGCTTCTCGACCACGGTGAACCGGGTGCACGCGCTCTTGAACGGCGCAGGCGTCTTCTCGCGGCCGTAGCCGTAGACCGCGCGCCCCTTCTCCCGCAGGTAGTGCACCAGCGGGGTGAAGTCGGAGTCGGAGGAGACCAGCGCGAACGCATCCGGGATCGCCGCGTGCAGCAGCTCGACGGCGTCGATCGCGAGCGCCATGTCGGAGGCGTTCTTGTGGGCGGTCAGGTCGAACTGCTGCATCGGCCGGATGGCCGCGTCGTGCAGCTCCTCGATCCACCCCTTGAGCTCGGACTTCGTCCAGTTCCCGTACGCCCGGCGGATCGTCACCTCGCCGTACTCGGCCAGGTCGTTCAGGATCGCGTCGATCTTCGCGGCGGGCGCGTTGTCGGCGTCGATGAGCAGGGCGATGCGGAAGGGTTCGGTCACCGGATCAGTGTGGCAGGAACAGGAATGTGTTGGTCTCGACACGCCTTCGCCTAGCGGCTCCGGCGGCTCGACCAGCGAACGCTGGTCGAGCCGGGAGGCCGCCTGCGGCCGAGCGTGTCGAGACCAACACAGTCGCTACGTCAGGCGAGCTTCTCCAGGATCAGCTCGCGGACACGCTTGGCGTCGGCCTTGCCACCGGTCGCCTTCATGACCGCACCGATGAGCGCACCGGCCGCGGCCTGGTTGCCGCCGCGGATCTTGTCCGCGACCGCGGGCTGGGCGGCGATGGCCTCGTCGACGGCCTCGCCGAGGGCGCCGTCGTCGGAGACCACGGCGAGGCCGCGGGCGTCGACGATCTCGGCGACCGAGCCCTCACCGGCGAGCAGGCCCTCGAAGACCTGGCGGGCGAGCTTGTCGGTCAGCGAGCCGCCGTCGACCAGCTTCTGCACCTCGGCGACCTGGGCCGGGGTGACCCCGACCTCGGCCAGCTCGACGCCGCGGTCGTTGGCGGCCCGGGAGAGCTCGGCCATCCACCACTTGCGGGCGGCCTGGGCGGAGGCGCCCTCGGCGACGGTCGCCTCGATCAGCGTCAGCGCGCCGGCGGCCCACACGTCCCGCATCTCCAGGTCGGAGTAGCCCCACTCGGCCTGCAGCCGGGCCCGCTTCTCGGCGGGCGGCTCGGGAAGCGTGCCGCGCAGCTCCTCGACCCACTCGCGGCTCGGCGCGACCGGGACCAGGTCGGGCTCCGGGAAGTAGCGGTAGTCGTCGGCGTCCGACTTCGGCCGGCCGGCCGAGGTGGTGCCGGTGTCCTCGTGGAAGTGGCGGGTCTCCTGGAAGATCGCCTCCCCCGCGTCGAGGATCGCGGCGTGGCGCGACATCTCGAAGCGTACGGCCCGCTCGACCGAGCGCAGCGAGTTCACGTTCTTCGTCTCGGTGCGGGTGCCGAGCTTGTCGGCGCCCTTCGGGGACAGCGACAGGTTCACGTCGCAGCGCATCGAGCCCTGGTCCATGCGTACGTCCGAGACACCCAGACCCAGCAGGATCTCGCGCAGCGCGGCGACGTAGGCCTTCGCCACCAGCGGCGCCTTGGCACCGGTGCCGAGGATCGGGCGCGTGACGATCTCGATCAAGGGGATGCCGGCGCGGTTGTAGTCGACCAGCGAGTAGTCGGCGCCGTGGATGCGTCCGGTCGAGCCACCGATGTGGGTGGTCTTGCCGGTGTCCTCCTCCATGTGGGCGCGCTCGATCTCGACCCGGAAGGTCTCCCCCTCGACCTCGACGTCGAGGTAGCCGTCGTAGACGATCGGCTCGTCGTACTGCGAGGTCTGGAAGTTCTTCGGCATGTCCGGGTAGAAGTAGTTCTTCCGGGCGAACCGGCACCACTCCGCGATCTTGCCGTTGAGCGCCAGGCCGATCCGGATCGCCGACTCCACCGCCTTGGCGTTCACGACCGGCATCGAGCCGGGCAGGCCGAGGCAGGTCGGGCACACCTGCGAGTTGGGCTCGCCGCCGAACGTCGCCGGGCAGCCGCAGAACATCTTGGTGTTGGTGTTGAGCTCGACGTGAACCTCGAGGCCCATCGCCGGGTCGTAGCGCTCCAGCACCTCGTCGAACGGAACGAGTGTCTCGGTCATCGGGCCACCTCCAGCTTGTCGATCGAGAGCACCGGACCGATGGCGCCCTCGAGGGCGGCACCGACGCGGTAGAGACGGGCGTCCTCCAGGACCGGCGCCAGGAGCTGTACGCCGACGGGCAGCCCGTCCACGTCGGAGACCCCGGCCGGGATGGAGATGCCGGGCGTGCCGGCCAGGTTGGCCGGGATGGTGGCCAGGTCCTGCATGTACATGGCCAGCGGGTCGTCGAGCTTGGCACCCAGCGGGAACGCGGTGGACGGCGACGTCGGCGAGACCAGCACGTCGACCTGCTCGAAGGCCTTGTTGAAGTCCTCGATGATCAGGGTGCGGATCTTCTGCGCCTGACCGTAGTAGGCGTCGTAGTAGCCACTGCTCAGCGCGTAGGTGCCGAGGATGATCCGGCGCTTGACCTCGTCGCCGAAACCGGCGTCGCGCGAGGCCTTCATGACGTCCTCGGCGCTCGGGTCGCCGTCGGGGGTGACCCGCAGGCCGTAACGCATGGCGTCGAACTTGGCCAGGTTGGAGGAGCACTCCGCCGGCAGGATCAGGTAGTAGGCCGCCATCGCGTGCTCGAAGCTCGGGGTCGAGACCTCGACGACGTCGGCACCGAGCTTGGTGAGCAGGTCGACCGACTCGTTGAACTTGCGCATCACGTCCGGGGCCCAGCCCTCGCCCGCGAGCTCCTTGATGACGCCGACCTTGAGACCCTTCAGGTCGCCGGTCGCGCCCGCACGGGCGGCGTCGACGAGCCCGGTGACCGGAGCCGTGGTGGAGGTGGAGTCGAGCGGGTCGTGACCACCGATGAGCTCGTGCAGGAGCGCCGAGTCGAGGACGGTGCGGGTCACCGGACCGACCTGGTCGAGCGAGTTGGCCAGGGCGACCAGGCCGTAGCGGGACACGGAGCCGTAGGTCGGCTTCACACCGACGGTGCCGGTGACGGCACCCGGCTGGCGGATCGAGCCACCGGTGTCGGTGCCGAGTGCGAGCGGCGCCTCGAAGGCGGCGACGGCGGCGGCCGAGCCACCGCCGGAGCCGCCGGGGATCCGGTCGAGCTTCCACGGGTTCTTCGTGGGGCCGTAGGCCGAGTGCTCGGTCGAGGAGCCCATCGCGAACTCGTCCATGTTGGTCTTGCCCAGGATCGGCAGACCGGCGTTCTTGATCTTCTTGACCACGGTCGCGTCGTAGGGCGGGATCCAGCCCTCGAGGATCTTGGAGCCGCAGGTCGTCGGCAGACCGATGGTGGTCAGCACGTCCTTGACCGCGATCGGTACGCCGTCGAGAGCATGCAGCGCATCGCCGTTGGCACGGCGCGCGTCGGAGGCGGCGGCCTGGGACAGCGCACCCTCGGCGTCGATGTGCAGGAAGGCGTGGACGTCGCCGTCGACCGCCGCGATGCGGTCGAGGTGGGCCTGGGTCAGCTCGACCGAGGTGGTCTCGCCGGCGGCGAGCGCGTCGGCCAGCTCCGCGGCCGTCTTCAGGATCAGATCGCTCACTGCTCGTCCCCCAGAATCCGCGGCACCGAGAATCGCTGCTCCTCGACGGCAGGCGCCCCGGAGAGCGCCTGCTCTGGCGTCAGGCCGGGCACGACGACGTCCTCACGGAAGACGTTGGTGAGCGGGAGCGGGTGGGAGGTGGCAGGCACGTCGTCGCCGGCAAGCCCCTGGATCGAGGCGACGGACTCGAGGATCACCTGCAGCTGCGGGGCAAGGTGATCGAGCTCGGCGTCGCTGAGGTCGATGCGGGCGAGGTCGGCCAGGTGCGCGACCTCGTCGCGGGTGATTTCTGGCATGCGCACATCCTAGGTGTCACCGGCCCCAACTCTCACGTCGGTAACGCCCCAGGTGAGCAGATCGGGTCGAGCGATCGCCTACTGCACCTTGTTCGGTCCGCCACCCCGGGACGGCTTGTCGGTCGGCCTGCGTGGGCCGACGTACGTCAGATACAGCAGGCCGACGTCGATGGTGAGCGCCCACGCCACCAGACCGCGTACGTCCCAGGAGAGCGAGCCGGTTCGCGGCGTGCGGATCGTGAACAGCAGCACGGTCGCCGGGACCAGGACGACCGCGGCGACCGTGAGAAGCGGGGGGAAGGGCGTCGAGCACGACGCCACACTATTGGAGGGTATTTTCTAGCCGAGTCCAGTCGGGCCGCTCTCCAGCAGGATCTTGAACGCCGCCTCGTCCAGGATCGGCAGGCCCAGCTCCTCGGCCTTGGCGGCCTTGGAACCGGCGTTGTCGCCGACCACGACGTAGTCGGTCTTCTTGGAGACCGAGCCGGCCGCCTTGCCGCCCCGGCTGATGATCGCCTCCTTGGCGCCGTCGCGGGAGAAGTCCTCCAGCGACCCGGTGACGACGACGGTCAGGCCCTCGAGCGTGCGGGCCACCGACTCGTCGCGCTCGTCGGCGAGGGACACCCCGGCCGCGCGCCACTTGTCGACGATCTCCTGGTGCCAGTCGACCTGGCGCCACTCGACGATCGCCTCGGCGATGATCCCGCCGACGCCCTCGGTGGCGGCGAGCTCCTCCTGGGACGCCGCCCAGATGGCGTCGAGCGAGCCGAACTCGGTGGCCAGCGCGCGGGCCGCGGACGGGCCGACGTGGCGGATGGAGAGCGCGACCAGCACCCGCCACAGCGGGACCCGCTTGCGCTCCTGGAGGTTGGCGAGCAGGCCGAGGGCGTTGGCGTTGAGCACGCGCTCGCCCGCCCCGGCCTCCTTCTCCGCCTTCTTCGCCGTGCGGGTGAAGAACGTGGTGGTCGCGAGCTTGGCCTCGTCGAGGTCGAAGATGTCGCCCTCGTTGGTGATCACGTCGTTGGCGAGCAGCGCGTCGGCCGCCTCGTAGCCCATCCCCTCGATGTCGAAGGCGCCGCGTCCGGCGGCGAAGAAGACCCGCTCGCGCACCTGCGCCGGACAGCCGCGGTGGTTGGGACAACGCAGGTCCTTGTCGCCCTCCTTCTGCTCGGCGAGCGTCGTTCCGCACGCGGGACACTCGGTCGGCATCACCCACTCGGGCAGTCCCTCGGGTCGCAGCGGCAGCACCGGGCCGAGGATCTCGGGGATCACGTCGCCGGCCTTGCGGAGGATGATCGTGTCGCCGGGACGTACGTCCTTGCGCTTGACCTCGTGGGCGTTGTGCAGCGTCGCGCGCTCGACGGTCGAGCCCGCGACCTTGGTGGGCTCCATGACACCGAAGGGGGTGACCCGGCCGGTGCGGCCGACGCCGACGTCGATGGCGAGCAGCTTGGCGTTGACCTCCTCGGGCGGGTACTTGTAGGCGATCGCCCAGCGCGGCGCGCGGCTGGTGGAGCCGAGCCGGCGCTGCAGCGAGATGTCGTCGACCTTGATGACGACACCGTCGATCTCGTGCTCGGTGACGTCGTGGCGGTGCTCGCCGAAGTAGTTGATGAACTCCTCGACCTCCTCGAGCGTCTTGAGCACCTTGACCCGGTTGGAGGTGGGCAGGCCCCACGCCTTGAGGGCGTCGTACGCATGCGACTGGGCGACCGGCTGGAAGCCCTCCCGGGCCCCGATGCCGTGGCAGACCATGCCGAGCTCGCGGGTCGCGGTCACCCGCGGGTCCTTCTGGCGCAGCGACCCCGCGGCGGAGTTGCGCGGGTTGGCGAACATCGGCTTGCCCGCGTCGACCAGGGAGGCGTTGAGCTTGTCGAAGGCCTCGATGGACAAGAAGACCTCGCCCCGCACCTCGACCAGGTCGGGCACCGGGAAATCGTCGGTGCCGGTGAGCCGGTGCGGGATCGACTTGATGGTGCGTACGTTCGGAGTGACGTCCTCACCGGTGCGGCCGTCGCCACGGGTCAGCGCCCGGACCAGGCGGCCCTTCTCGTAGAGCAGGTTGATCGCGAGACCGTCGACCTTGAGCTCGCACAGCAGCTCGGCCTGGCCGGCCCCGTCCTTGGCGATCCGGGCGTGCCAGCCGGCGAGCTCCTCGAACGAGAAGACGTTGTCGAGCGACTCCATCCGCTGCAGGTGGTCGACCGCGGTGAACTCCGTCGAGAACGTGCCGCCGACCTTCTGGGTCGGCGAGTCGGGCGTGCGCAGCTCGGGGAACTGCTCCTCGAGCTCGTTGATCCGTCGCCACTTCTGGTCGTAGTCGGCGTCGGAGAGCGTCGGGTCGTCGAGCACGAAGTAGCGGTAGCGAGCATCCTCGATCTGCTCGGCGAGCTCCTGGTGCTCGTTCTTCTGCTCAGGGCCCGCCGCGGTCACGTCATCGTTCACAGGCACCATCTTGCCCGGTCCCGCCGACATTTTGCGCCCGCATACCCTCCCGGGCGTTTTCGGCGTTTCACCAGCCCAAACGACTCTCAACGCCCTCAATATCGACGCAACCGATCAACACCTGGGTGACGCGTCTCACGATCGCAGGTAAAGCAGGCTACCTTCCACCCGCGTCGGGAGAGGCGGGCCGACACCTTGCCCCCAAGTGACCGCCTTGTGAGGTCTGCGGTGTTTTCTCGGCTCGTGGTGACGCTGTTGACGGCGCTCGCGCTTCTGCTGGCCCCGGTCAGTGCGACGTACGCCCTCGGTCTGGGGAGCGTCTTCTCCGACGCCGAGGTCGAGGTGTCGATCGTCGAGCAGTCGAAGGACGGCGTGGTGCTCCGCGTCCACGGCACCGACTACACCGGCCGGGATCCCGGCATCGAGATCGCGCTCAACCCGGTCGGCTACCGCGGGTCGGGCACGAGGAACACCTTCATCAAGTCGGTCGTGATCGATCCCGCCGACCCTGATGACTGGACCTACGAGTTCACCCTCGACGCCGCGCAGGTTGCCCGGCTCGACCCCGGCACGGACTACCAGATCATGACGATGCGGGCCGAAGGGCACGACGTCTACGACTCCTCCGACTCCCGGGCGGTGGGCGTGCCCTTCGACTTCGAGGCGCTCTCCGAGCCCAGCAGCTCGCCGACCCCGGAGGAGCCCTCGGACGACACCGGGTCCTCGGACGGCTCGGGCTCCGGCGCGGGCTCGGGATCGGGCTCCGGCGGCGGTACGTCCTCGGGCCGGCCCGCGGGCGGCGACTCCGGCGAAGAGGCCGGTGGCGACGGCGACAAGCCGAAGGGCAAGGCCCCCAAGAAGCCGTGGACCGCGCCCGAGGAGCCGCCGACGACCAGGGGCCTGACCCTCACCGGTCTCGACGACGTCTCCGTCGACGCCGACGAGGTGATCCACGCCCAGGCCTCCGGTTTCAAGCCCAACGAGACCGGCATCAGGGTCGTCGTCTACTCGACCCCGCTGGTCCTCTCCACCAGCGTGAAGGCCAACGGCCACGGCGTCGCCAAGTGGTCCGGCCGACTGCCCAAGGACATCGGCCTCGGCAAGCACACCTTGACCTTCCAGGGGTCGGTGAACCGCGGGATCAGGTTCGTCGTCACCGGCACGCCCAGCGACGGCGAGTGCGCCGAGAGCAGCTGCGCACCGGCGGCGACGAGCACCGTCAAGACGGCCACGCCGACCGAGGAGAGCGGGGTCGGTCCGCTCACCTGGATCATCGTCGCCGCGATGATCGTCCTCGGCCTCGTGGGTGCCGCGGTCGCCATGCTCGCCGGACGCCGCAAGCGCGACCAGGAATGGGACGAGCCCGGCTACGCCCAGGCGCCGCCGCGCTATCCCGCGGACCCGCGGCACGCGTCGGATCCCTACTCGGCCCACGCTCGCCAGCAGCCCCAGCCCCGTCGGCAACCTCAGCCCCAGCACGAGACGCCGCTCCCCCGCCGGCTCCCCGAGGACCAACAGTCGATCCGGCGTCAGCCCGGCCCGCGACAGCCCAGCCGCCGTCAACCGGTGCCCCAGCACGCGGTGCCCCAGCACGCAGCACCGCAGCATCGGGAACCGCAGCACGCGGCTCCGCAGCAGCCCACCCACCGCCAGCCCCGTCCACCGGAGTCGTTCGCTCCGCCGAGCCAGCGAGCCCAGGCCTACGAGGGCCAGCGGGTCGCCGGACGCTGAGGGCGGTCAGAGCAGCGACTCACCCCGGCGCGCGGTCTCAGCCGGAACGGTCGGCCACAGTGCCTCCAGCCCGGCCTCGAGGGCGGAGAGGACCGGGTCGAGGTCGTCGCCGGGGAACGGCGCCGGCGCCTGCTGACGTACGACCGCGCAGAAGGCGTGACTGTCCCCCTGCGCCTCGTGGCAGCGGACGGTCTCTGCCGAGCCCTCGGTCCAGCCGTCGTAGCCGTCGGTGTCGCCCTTGGAGCAGGTGAGCGTCTTCGCGCACTTCCGCGCTTCGGCGGGCAGGTTCGGGGCGTGGATCGCGGTGACGGTGCTGCCGTCGGGTCGGGTGCCGACGACGCCGAAGGCGCCCTTGCCGTAGTCAGCGACGTCGGCCTTCTCGAACGAGTCGATGTCGGCGTACGCCTTGGTCTCGAGCAGCCCCGCCGCGATCGCGCCGGCGGTCAGCGGGACCTCGCCGGCGCCGTTGGCGCCCTCGGAGGGGAAGCCGTCGACCTGCGCCTTCGTCATCTCCGTGGTCGTCTTCGTGCCGAGCCGCGGGTCGGTGACGAGGGCGACGAGGTCGTCCACGCTCACCTCCAGATCGAGCTTGCGCGGGTCCTCGGTGATCTTCTCGCCGACGTAGGCCGCCCGGCGCTCCTCTCCCCCGGCCTTGTGGGAGACCATCAGCTGGCCGGGAGTGCCGTCGTCGGTGGCCAGGTCCCACGCGACGGTGGCGGTGCCGGTGTCGCCCTTCACCTCCGCACAGCCCGACATCCCGTCGTGGCACCAGGTCGAGAGCAGGTCGTCGTCGACCGGGCCGGCCTTGACCTCGAGCGTGTGGTCGGCTCCCCACACGAGCACGGTGCCTACCTCATCCTGCTCGAAGTAGAGGTCGCCGCCGTCGAAGGCCTCCGGCACGATGCGTACGTGCTGGAGCGTGATCGCCGCCAGCGCCTCCGGGGTCGCGGGCCGGTTGCCGGGCTTCAGGTCGGCCGGGTCGATGCTCACCGACGGCGCCGGCTCGGGCTTGTCGCTGGCCTTGTCGCCGGACCCGTCATCCGCCTCGGTCGCGCTGCTCCCGCAGCCGGCGAGCAGAAGAGCCGCCGCCAACAGTGCCATCCCCCGTCGTCGCATGGAGGGAATCTACGCCAGGTGACGGGCGCTTTCGGTGAGGATGCGCAGGACGGTGCGGGCCCAGCGCCAGTCGGCACCGGCGAGACCGCACGCGGGCGTCAGCACGAGGTCGTACGCCGCATCGAGCCCGAGCATGTCGAGCCAGCGTTCCACGGTCTCGGTGACCGTCTTGTCGGTGGGCGTGGTGCCGGCCGGATCGACCGAGGGAACCACGCCCAGCGCGACCGTGTCGCCGGCTTCCAGGGCCGTGGCCAGGTCGTCGTGGTCGGCAGCGGCGAGCTGGGTCAGGTCGACGCTGATCCCCTTCGCGCCGGCCTTGCGGAGCAGGCCGAGCGGTGTCCCGGGCGCGCACGAGTGCACCCACGGGATCGCACCCTCGTCGGCGATCGCGCCGAGCACCCACTCCAGCGACTGGGAGGCCTCGGGGAGGTCGATGCTGCGGTGCTTGCCGAAGCCCGAGGCGGTCGGCACCTGGGCGTTGAGCACGGCGCTCAGCGCTGGCTCGTCGACCTGGACGACCAGGGTGTCCGCGCCGGGGAGGCGGCGGCGTACGTCTCGGACGTGGGTGCGTACGCCCTCGGCCAGCGCCTGCGCGAGATCGCGCCGGGCTCCGTGGTCGGCGAGCAGCTTGTCGCCGCGCGGGCGCTCGACGGTGGCGGCCAGGGTCCACGGTCCGGCGACCTGGATCTTGAACGCGCCGCCGCCGGAGGTGAGCGGAGAGTCCTGGACCAGCTCCTCGACGGTGTCGAGGTCCTGGGCGAGCAGGCTGCGGGCGCGGCGATGGTCGACGCCGGCAGAACCGGAGGTGCCGGTCAGCCGCCAGCCCGCCGGCTGCAGGTCGGCGTCGAGGCCGTCGAGGACGGCCAGCGCCCGGCCGGTCATGTTCGCGATCGCGCCGCGTGCGGGCAGCTCGGGCAGGTGCGGGAGATCCTGGAGCTCGCCGAGCACGATGCGGCAGGCCTCTGCGTAGTCCTCGCCCGGCAGCGACCCGACTCCGGTCGCCCTCACGTGAGAGCCGCCCGACGGGTCGAGGAGATCGTGGCCGACCCGACGACACGGGTGCCGTCGTAGATCACCGCGGCCTGGCCCGGCGCGATGCCGTAGGCGGGGTCGAGCAGCTCGATCTCGACGTCGTCGCCGGTCACGGTCACCCGCGCGCGGTGCTCGTCGCCGTGGGCGCGCAGCTGGACGGTGCCCTCCAGGACGCCCTCGGGCGCCCGCCCGGCCCAGCGCGGCCGGATCCCGGAGAGACCGTCGACGGCGAGGTGCTCACGAGGTCCCACGGTGACGGTGCCGGAGACCGGCTCGATGTCGAGCACGAACCGAGGCTTGCCGTCGGGCGCGGGCTTGCCGAGGCGGAGGCCCTTGCGCTGCCCGATCGTGTAGGCGTACGTCCCCTGGTGCTCGCCCAGCACCTCACCGGACTCGTCGACGATCGGCCCGGACTCGTTGGGGGCGCGGTCACCCAGCTTCTCGCGGAGCCAGCCGGCGTTGTCGCCGTCGGCGACGAAGCAGATGTCGTGGGAGTCGGGCTTGTCGGCGACGAGCAGGCCCCGGCGGGCCGCCTCCTCGCGTACCTGCGGCTTCGGGGTGTCGCCGAGCGGGAACAGCGAGTGGCGCAGCTGGTCCTGGTCGAGGACGCCGAGCACGTAGGACTGGTCCTTGCCACCGTCGACGGCACGGTGCAGCTCGACCAGCCCGTCGGCGTCCTCACGGAGCGTCGCGTAGTGGCCGGTCGCGACCGCGTCGAAGCCGAGCGCGAGCGCCCGGTCGAGCACAGCGGCGAACTTGATCTTCTCGTTGCAGCGCAGGCACGGGTTGGGGGTGCGGCCCTCGGCGTACTCCGACATGAAGTCCTCGACCACGTCCTCGTGGAAGCGGTCGGAGAGGTCCCAGACGTAGAACGGGATGCCGATCACGTCGGCGGCACGGCGGGCGTCGTTGGCGTCCTCGATCGTGCAGCACCCGCGCGCGCCGGAGCGGTAGGACGCCGGGTTGCGGGAGAGCGCCAGGTGGACGCCGGTGACGTCGTGGCCGGCCTCCTTGGCGCGCGCGGCGGCGACGGCGGAGTCCACGCCCCCGGACATGGCGGCTACTACTCTCATCGCTGGAGTCCTGCCGCGCGGCCGCGCTCGACGGCCGGACCGATCGCCGCGACGAGCCGGTCCACGTCCTCGTCCGTCGTGGTGTGGCCGAGCGAGAAGCGCAGCGAGGAGCGCGCCTGCTCGTCGGACTGGCCCATGGCGAGGAGCACGTGAGAGGCCTGAGGTACGCCGGCCGAGCAGGCCGCACCGGTCGAGCACTCGACCCCGGCGGCGTCGAGCAGCATCAGCAGCGAGTCGCCCTCGCATCCCGGGAAGGCGATCTGGGCGTTGTTGGGCAGCCGGTGGCGACCCAGCGGCTGCAGCGGCGGACCGTTGAGGTGGGAGTCCGGCACCGCCGCCAGCACCTGCTCGACCAGCCGGTCGCGCAGCGCGCCGACCCTGGTCGCGTACGCCTCCTGCTCCTTGACCGCGAGCTCGACGGCCGCAGCGAAGCCGGCGATGGCCGCGGTCGCGTGGGTGCCGCTGCGTACGTCTCGCTCCTGGCCGCCACCGTGGACGAGCGCGGTCAGCTCGAGCTCGCGGCGCACGACCAGCGCACCGGCGCCCACCGGGCCGCCGAGCTTGTGGCCGGTCAGGGAGAGCGCGTCGACGCCGCTGGTCGCGAAGTCGACCGGCACCGCGCCGACCGCCTGGACGGCGTCGGTGTGGACCGGGATGCCGTGGGCGGCGGCCATCTCGGCGACCTCCGTCACGGGCTGCAGCGTGCCGACCTCGTTGTTGGCCCACATCACCGAGATCACCGCGACCGAGGCGGGGTCGCGCTCGATGGCCTCCTTCATCGCGGCGAGGTCG
Source organism: Nocardioides turkmenicus (assembly GCF_011045035.1). Taxonomy (GTDB): domain Bacteria; phylum Actinomycetota; class Actinomycetes; order Propionibacteriales; family Nocardioidaceae; genus Nocardioides; species Nocardioides turkmenicus. The sequence goes on along the minus strand of NZ_JAALAA010000005.1, from coordinate 3,764 downwards.
ACCCGGCCGGTCTCGTCGCACGGGACGAGCTCGACGTGGGCGCCCTCGGTCGTCTCCAGCCACTGCAGCGGGTCGAGCACGGCGTGGTGCTCGACGGTGGTCGTCAGGATCCGGGTGCGGGCGGGGTCCTGGCCACGGCGCGCCCAGAAGGCGCCCTTGAGGGCCAGGTTGTCGGCCTCGGTGCCGCCGGAGGTGAAGACGACCTCGCCCGGCCGGGAGCCGAGCGCGGCCGCGATCCGTTCCCGGGACTCCTCGAGCACCCGGCGGGCGCGGCGGCCCGATGCGTGCAGCGAGCTCGCGTTGCCGACCAGTGCCAGCTCCGCGGTCATCGCCTCGATCGCCGCCGAGGCCATGGGAGTGGTGGCGGCGTGGTCCAGATAGACGGTCCGGGGGTTCATCGTCTACCAAGGGTACGGCGCACCCGGCCGACCCCACGAACCGCGGCCGACGGTCCGGATGGCTTGCTGCGCAACCTGGCGTTCACCTCAGATCTTTAGGTTCGAGCCATGTCCCAGGGATTCCGTGAGTACATCGACAACCTGATCACCGAAGGCCACACCATCGGCGAGGACCACGATGACGATCCGGTGCTCCTGGACCCGGCCGGCAAGGCCGTCGACACCTGGCGGGAGAACTATCCCTACTCCGAGCGGATCGCCCGCGAGGTCTACGACGAGCAGAAGTACCTCCTCCAGGTCGAGCTGCTGAAGTTCCAGCGCTGGAACGACCGCGTGGGCGGCAAGCACGTGCTGATCTTCGAGGGCCGGGACGCCGCCGGCAAGGGTGGCACGATCAAGCGGTTCATGGAGCACCTCAACCCCCGCTACGCCCGCACCGTGGCCCTGTCGAAGCCGTCAGACCGGGAGTCGCAGCAGTGGTTCTTCCAGCGCTACGTCCAGCATCTGCCCACCGCCGGTGAGATGGTCCTGTTCGACCGGTCCTGGTACAACCGCGCCGGCGTCGAGCGCGTCATGGGCTTCGCCACCGACGACCAGTACGAGCAGTTCATGCACCAGGTGCCGCTCTTCGAGCAGATGCTCGTCGACTCGGGCATCACGCTCACGAAGTTCTGGTTCTCGGTCGCCCGCTCCGAGCAGCGGACCCGCTTCATCATCCGCCAGATCGACCCGGTGCGGCAGTGGAAGCTCTCCCCGATCGACGTGCAGTCGCTGGACAAGTGGGACTCCTACACCGCCGCCAAGGAGGAGATGTTCCGCCGCACCGACACCGACTGGGCACCCTGGACCACCATCAAGTCCAACGACAAGAAGCGCGCCCGCCTCAACGCGATGCGCTACTTCCTCGCCAACCACGACTACGACGACAAGGACCCCGAGATCGTCGGCACCCCCGACCCCCTGATCGTCCAGCGCGGCATCGACGCCGTCGGCGACTGACCGATCACGCCGGCCACGGGATGTGGGCAAGGTGCGCCTCGACGATGTCGTCGAGCGCACCGGCCTCGTCCTCCTCCAGAGGAAGAACCCGCTCGTACGCCGCGACGAACGCCGCCCGCACCTCGACCGGCGTCGGGCGCCAGTCGTGGTAGCGCGTCCCGAGGAGGACCGCCGCCTGCGCGAGGTCGTCCACCCGCCTGCGGTACGTCGCCTCCTCCAGATCCAGGACCGCCACGATCCCGCCGTCCACCCAGAGGATGTTGGCCGACCGGAAGTCGTTGCCGACCAGCTGGGTCCCCGGCGCCGGCGGCTCGTCCGTGGGGATCTGCTCCGGATAGCTCGCCATCTCCGTGTGCATCCGTGCGAGCATCTCCCCCGCAGCCTCCACCTGCGCTGCGTCAGCGATGTCGAGCAGTTCGCCGTCGATCACCCGCTGAAGCCCGATCGAGAACCCGTCGACCTCCACCTGGACCCTGCCGTCCCGAGCCGGATGCGGCATCGAGACAGGTATCCCCCGCTCCCCCAGCCAGCCGGTGAGCCTCGCGATCGCTGCCAACCGCCCGAACAGCCGCGGCTCCATCGACCACTTCGCGATCATCATCCGGCCGTCGTCGACGGTGATCCACGCCAGGCAGTTGGCGTCGCTGATCACCAGCCGTTCGCAGGCTTCGACCCTCAGTCCCCAGTGCTCGGCCAGGGTGTCTCGTAGCCAGGCGTTCGCGTCGGATGTTGAGGTGAAGCGGAAGCGTTCGGTCAGGGCGGCGTGTGGGTCTGCCGACTCCCAGAGCATGCTGATCGGCGTACTCGGGGTCTGGGTGTCGGTCATGGTGGCAGTCAAGCAGGTGGGCTGTGGGTCGGGTGTCGTGGTGCTCGATCTCGATGGCTGGTGGCCGCCGACCCGTTACGGAGGGTGTTCTCGACGAACCCCGGAGTCAAGGACGGGCCTCCGGCCCGCCGGCTTCGCCGGCCGCCTTCGGCGATCCTGGACACCGGGCTCCGCCGAGAAGATTTGGCTGGCTATCGGGTCGGCGGCGGCAGTATGGCGCAGCAGAATCCGGGTTGGGCACGGGCTTGGGGACCCGGGCCAGTGCTCCGGGCAGGCAGACGTGTCTCCTCGGGCTTTTACTAGACGATGACACCTTGTGAATCCTTCACAAGGGACGAGCCAATGCCCTCAGTACCTCAGGTACGCCGGATGAACCGGATCCGACCATCCGGGAGCCGCTCGTAGCCGTAGTTGGGGTCGTGGATCCGACGATGGTCACGCGAACACAACAGCACCATGTTCACCAGGTCGGTCCTTCCGCCTTCAGACCACGGTTTCAGATGATGCGCCTCGGTCCAGGCTGCGGGGGCATCACAGTCCTCGGCCTGGCAGCACTTGTCACGTAACCGCAGTGCTCGGTGCTGGATCGGATGCGCCAACCGGGCCGTGCGACCGAAGTCGAGGATCTCGGAGTCCGTTCCGAGGACAACCGGGACGAGGTCGGCGTTGCAGGCCATCCGGCGGGCTTCGGCGGCGGTGATCTGCTCCCCGTCGAACCCGAGGGCTGCGGTGCCGAGGTCGGCACGCAACTGGTCCAGGGTCATGGTGATGAACACCGTCGTGCCATAACCGCCGTGGCGGGGCAACTGGTCGACGTCGTAGGTCTCGACCACCCGGGCGAACGCCTGGCCCAGCAACCGGTCATACGGGGCCTTGACGCCCTTGTCTTCAGCCGAGAGCTTCCGCGGCTGCGCGAGCGAGTCCAGGATGGTGCGGAGCCGGACCCCGATGGCGCGGGAGACCCGGGCGTGGATGTCGATGGTGCCGTCGCCGTTGTCCCGGGATTGGAAGAAGGTGCGCCGCTGCGCCCGCTCCTCCTCCCGCTGCAAGGCTTTGGCCTCGGCCTGTTCGAACCGCTCGGGGTCGATCTCGACCAGGATCCGTCTCCCGACGATCTTGAGCTCGTTCGCGGTCAGCCGGGTGGCGTAGTCGACCAGCAGCTTCTCCGCCAAAACCAGGTCCTCGCCACTAGCGGCGGGATCGGCCTCGATCGCATCGAGCGCCTTGGTGATCACCCTGGCCTTGTCCTGCGACACCACACCTTCAGCCAGGCCATCGGCGACGAGGTCGTACTTCGCGATCCCAGCCGCCAGCTTGACCTGCGAACGCGCGACCGCCTTGTCGACCAGCAACTCTGTCCGCAGCCACCCCGAGGCGTCCTTGGCCCCGGTCTCCTCGGCGATATCACCGGCCGACGCGAGCACTCGGAGCTTCAACGCGGCCTGTTGGGCCTGCAGCTTCTCGAGCCGTTCGAGGAGGTCTTTCTTCTGCCCGGTCCGCCAATAGGCGGGGTCGGTGGCGAGCAGGTCTTGGACGGAGGA